>NZ_CM132115.1:7590000-8237534 GCF_053592855.1 Bradyrhizobium sp. T-1
CCGGTTCCGATTGTCTTTGATGTATCACTGGCCTGGTCCGCGTTCGCTCGCCACTACTAACGGAGTCTCTGTTGATGTCCTTTCCTCCAGGTACTTAGATGTTTCAGTTCCCTGGGTTTGCTTGAAACCTCCTATGTATTCAGAAGTCTCATACCTTCTCTTGATAACCGGAAATCCAAAACCTCTTCGATCGAAATCTAAAGGCCTGGCTTCTCACATTATCTGATCGAACCCCACACCGATGTCTTTCGACAAAGGTCTTGGAGTTCCGGCTATCGAAGGTGGGTTTCCCCATTCGGAAATCCGCGGATCAAAGCTTCTTCGCAGCTCCCCACGGCTTATCGCAGCGTAGCACGTCCTTCATCGCCTCTCAGCGCCAAGGCATCCACCGAACACCCTTAAGGCACTTGATTGCTCTCATTATCAATGTCCACACACTCGGCAGAATGTTGTCTGTACGATCGCCAAGAGATCGAAATCTCTAAGGCGCGCGCCCTCGATGAACGCTACGTACAGCCGGACAATGATTAGAAAGACCAGCTTGCTTCGTAAGATCGTTCCGATAGCGAGGCGGTCAAGCTTCGCTAAAAGGATCATTTTACAACTCGCTGCCAACCTTGCGGTCAGCGACGAGCGCCGAAAATGATCCGGAGATAATGAAGGATCCGCGCAACAATCTGCTGCACGACCCAACTCGGATCGATCTCCTCTTTACGATGTCAGAAAACACGCATCTTGCTGTCTATCCAGACTAGCAGGATGCGAAGTGATGTTTCGCGGACGACGGTACAAGATCTCGGTGATCAAACCATCTGGTGGAGCCAGACGGGATCGAACCGACGACCTCATGCTTGCAAAGCACGCGCTCTCCCAGCTGAGCTATGGCCCCGTAACCAGAAGACGAATGCTCACTCGATGAGTGTGGTGGGCCTGGGAAGACTTGAACTTCCGACCTCACGCTTATCAAGCGCGCGCTCTAACCAACTGAGCTACAAGCCCCTAACGCATATCCCGTTAAGGACCCTGGAGCCTGCCGTTGCAGGCCCAGCGCGTGTTCGTCCGCGAAGAAAGAGAAACGTAGACGGCGAAATCCCGCCAATGGAGCTCAACGATCTGGCGATCTGTTGGCCCCTGATGTTTCTAAAACAGCTCGATAGAAGCAAGCTTCTGAAGAGCCATCCTTAGAAAGGAGGTGATCCAGCCGCAGGTTCCCCTACGGCTACCTTGTTACGACTTCACCCCAGTCGCTGACCCTACCGTGGCCGGCTGCCTCCTTGCGGTTAGCGCACCGTCTTCAGGTAAAACCAACTCCCATGGTGTGACGGGCGGTGTGTACAAGGCCCGGGAACGTATTCACCGTGGCGTGCTGATCCACGATTACTAGCGATTCCAACTTCATGGGCTCGAGTTGCAGAGCCCAATCCGAACTGAGACGGCTTTTTGAGATTTGCGAAGGGTCGCCCCTTAGCATCCCATTGTCACCGCCATTGTAGCACGTGTGTAGCCCAGCCCGTAAGGGCCATGAGGACTTGACGTCATCCCCACCTTCCTCGCGGCTTATCACCGGCAGTCTCCTTAGAGTGCTCAACTAAATGGTAGCAACTAAGGACGGGGGTTGCGCTCGTTGCGGGACTTAACCCAACATCTCACGACACGAGCTGACGACAGCCATGCAGCACCTGTGTTCCAGGCTCCGAAGAGAAGGTCACATCTCTGCGACCGGTCCTGGACATGTCAAGGGCTGGTAAGGTTCTGCGCGTTGCGTCGAATTAAACCACATGCTCCACCGCTTGTGCGGGCCCCCGTCAATTCCTTTGAGTTTTAATCTTGCGACCGTACTCCCCAGGCGGAATGCTTAAAGCGTTAGCTGCGCCACTAGTGAGTAAACCCACTAACGGCTGGCATTCATCGTTTACGGCGTGGACTACCAGGGTATCTAATCCTGTTTGCTCCCCACGCTTTCGTGCCTCAGCGTCAGTACCGGGCCAGTGAGCCGCCTTCGCCACTGGTGTTCTTGCGAATATCTACGAATTTCACCTCTACACTCGCAGTTCCACTCACCTCTCCCGGACTCAAGATCTTCAGTATCAAAGGCAGTTCTGGAGTTGAGCTCCAGGATTTCACCCCTGACTTAAAAACCCGCCTACGCACCCTTTACGCCCAGTGATTCCGAGCAACGCTAGCCCCCTTCGTATTACCGCGGCTGCTGGCACGAAGTTAGCCGGGGCTTATTCTTGCGGTACCGTCATTATCTTCCCGCACAAAAGAGCTTTACAACCCTAGGGCCTTCATCACTCACGCGGCATGGCTGGATCAGGGTTGCCCCCATTGTCCAATATTCCCCACTGCTGCCTCCCGTAGGAGTTTGGGCCGTGTCTCAGTCCCAATGTGGCTGATCATCCTCTCAGACCAGCTACTGATCGTCGCCTTGGTAGGCCATTACCCTACCAACTAGCTAATCAGACGCGGGCCGATCTTTCGGCGATAAATCTTTCCCCGTAAGGGCTTATCCGGTATTAGCACAAGTTTCCCTGTGTTGTTCCGAACCAAAAGGTACGTTCCCACGCGTTACTCACCCGTCTGCCGCTGACGTATTGCTACGCCCGCTCGACTTGCATGTGTTAAGCCTGCCGCCAGCGTTCGCTCTGAGCCAGGATCAAACTCTCAAGTTGGACTTGAACTTTGAACCGGCTGATCACAACGTTTGACGAGGTCCCACCATTATCGACCGAAGTCGATGTGCTGCCTGCGATTCACATCGCGGGCAACGATGGTGTTTCCTTTGAAACGTGTACCGCCGAAGTCTTTCGTCCGGTCTCGATCAGAAAAGCCGAAGCTTTTCAGAAGCGAGACCCGCAAGGACTCCGCCGTCCACGTTTCTCTTTCTTCATCTTCACTTGTCAAACAGCCCGGGACCGTGGAGGCCCCAACCTTCCGGAGTGGAAGGGTTCCGACACTCTTACCGACGTCGAATGACTCCAACCGATTGTGTCGGCTGTTGTGTCACTCAACAAGTTGAGGAGCATCAGTGGCGCGTTCGCTCGCCTTGGTCAGTGACCCGGCGGCGCCGCGCTCAGTGGTTGGGGTTATAGGCCCCGCCTTCCGGGCTGTCAACGCCAATCGTCAACAAATCGTCGCACAGTGGATTGGCGAAAAAATTCTAGCGATTCCAGTCAATTAGAGGGGCGCGGAGCGGCCGAGGGGAGGTCGGACCGTAAAAAATCTGAAAAAAAGTTTGGCCCGCCGGGGGCTCCGGAGGGGCTCCTGAGGGCCTCCGGCGGCGACTGGCGACGCCCCTCCCCGAGGCCCCTGCGCCCGGCCGTTCAGGAAACTTTTTCCATATTGGGCGCCGTACTAGAGCCACAATCCCGCGGCGTTCTGATAAGAGACAAGCTTGAATCGCAGGATGCCAGTGGGGGCTGCCTACGATTTTCATGGGGTCCAGAGAAGGCGATCTGATGATGACGCGGCCTTCTTCGGACATTCGAAAGACATCGAGAGACCTTCACCTGCCCTGCTGTTCGTAATTTCGGCCGGGCCTCATCCGGGGCCTACTGAGCGCGAACACCTGTGCGGCACGGCTTTTCCCGCGATGCCCCTGCAAGAGGGCAACCGGGGGGAGCTCGAAGCGAAGATTTTCGGGTCGTTGATGGGGGACTTGGGTTGAACCAGAGGACGTCACGCGGCGCTTACGGGCGTGAAACCGGGATCATCGATCTCGGCCACGAGCCGCCGCTGTCCGTCGATGGCTCCGAGGCCGCCGTCATCGATCGCCGTCGCGTCTCGGTGCAATGGTTCAGCGGCACAATTCTGACCGGACTCTGCGGCGCAGCCCTGATCGGCGGCGCCGTTTTCGCATCTCTCGACGGCGAAATGACCTTCGCCAAGGTGCCGGAGCGGGTCGAAGGCGCGCTGCGCGGGGCCTTCGGTGCCGCCGATCGCACCGTCACACTGCACAAAAGCGACCGCCTGCCGCCGCCGAACGACTCCACCGCCTCGCGCAACATCGTGCGCGTCTCGACGGTCGCCCGCGTCGGCAGCCGCGACGTGATGCGCGTGCGTCCCTTCGTCCGGATCGCCGGCAATCTGTCGATGACGACGAGCGATTTGTCGGCGAAGATCCCGCCGTTCAATGCCCAGCGTCTGCTCACCGACGTCGGCTCCGATCCGAAGACCGCCTCCGACGATCCGAACAATCCCGAGGCCGTCGAGCCCGACGCCGAGGTCTCCTTCGTCACCAAGGACCTCTCGCCGGTGCTGCCGAAGGCCAAGATTTCCGCGGTGGTGGCGCTCGATGACATCCTGATGCGGGTGCGCGACGCCGCAAATTGGCGCGGCAATGGCGGCGTACGCTACGCCTCGCTCGCCAACGCCACCGCCGACGTCTCCGGCGCGGCCGGCTCATCCGACATGAAGATGGCCTACGCCACTGAAGTGTCGCCGTCCGATCCCTATGCCGGTTTCGAGACCCGCGTGGTGCCGGAAAACGTCACGCTGCTGCCGAAGACCAAGGAACAGATCACCGGCGGCAATCCCAACGGCGAGCGCGTCCATGTCGTCAAGAAGGGCGACAGCGTCGGCTCCGTGCTGCGCGATCTCGGCGCGACGCCCGACGAAATCAAGGCGATCGCTGCGACCCTCGGTCCGCGCGGCCGCGACGGCGGCCTGAAGGAAGGCGAAAAGCTTCGCATCCTGATGGCGCCCGCAAGCCCCGGCGCGAGGCTGCAGCCCTATCGCGTCGTCGTCGCCAACGACACCGTGGTCGAGGCGATCGCGGCACTGTCCGATCTCGGCAAATACGTCGCGGTCGACGTCTCCAGCATGAACACCGTCGCCGACGCTACGGCCAACGCCAACAGCGAAGACGATGACGACGATGACGGCAGCGGCGTGCGGCTCTACCAGAGCATCTACGAGACCGCGATGCGCAACAAAGTGCCGATGCCGGTCATCGACGACATGATCAAGATCTACTCCTACGACGTCGATTTCCAGCGCAAGGTGCAGCCGGGCGATTCCTTCGACGTGTTCTACGCCGGCGAGGACGAGGGCTCGACGGCGGTCGACAAGAGCGAAGTGCTGTTCGCCTCGCTCACGGTCGGCGGCGAAACCAAGAAATATTATCGCTACCAGAGCCCCGACGACGGCGTCGTTGACTACTATGACGAGACCGGCAAGAGCGCGAAGAAGTTCCTGGTCCGCAAGCCCGTCAACAGCGCGATCATGCGCTCCGGCTTCGGCGGCCGCCGCCATCCGATCCTCGGCTATGTGAAGATGCACACCGGTGTCGACTGGGCCACCGCCTACGGCACGCCGATTTTCGCCGCCGGCAACGGCGTGATCGAAAAGGCCCAGCTCGAGGGCGGCTACGGCAAATATGTCCGCATCAAGCACAACAACGGCTATGAGACCGCCTACGGCCACATGTCGGCGTTCGCCAAGGGCATGGAGCCCGGCAAGAAGGTGCGGCAGGGCCAGGTCATCGGCTTCGTCGGCTCGACCGGCCAGTCGACCGGCCCGCATGTCCACTACGAAATTCTCGTCAACGGCCGCTTCGTCGACCCGATGCGCGTGAAACTGCCACGCGGCCGTTCGCTGGAAGGCCCGATGCTCGCCGGCTTCGAGAAGGAGCGCGACCGTCTCGACGGCATGATGAGCGGCCGGGGCGGCGCCATCGCCCGCATGTCGGACGCGACCGGCGGCCCGCTCCAGATCAGCAACCGCTGATTGGATCGCCGGCCGAATTCGAACCGGACATCTCCAAAAAAAGATGATCATGCCGCGACGTCATTTGGTCGCGCACAATTTCAAGTTTCGTTTGCCAAAGCGGCATGACGGGCGAATACTTTCCAAAAAATCGGGAGGTCTCGCCATGAATCACAGGTTCGCCTGCGCAGCTTTCGTCGCTGCAATTGTCTCGACCACGAGCGCATTTGCCGACAACTGGGAGGTCACCAAACTCGTCCCGGGCTCGGCGTTTCATGGCGTCCACGGGCTCGGAATCGACAAGGCCGGCCGTCTGTTTGCGGGCAGCGTCGCAGGTGCAGCGCTCTACGAAGTCGACATCGCCGGCGGCACCGCAAAGATTGCCATCCCGGCTCCTGTCGGCATGGCCGACGACATCGCATTCGCACCCGACGGCACCATGGCCTGGACCGGATTCCTCGCCGGCGACCTCTATGCGCGCAAGGGCGACGGCCCGATCAAGAAGCTGGCCAGCGGCCTGCCCGGCATCAACTCGCTCGCCTACCGCAAGGACGGCCGGCTCTACGCCACCACCGTTTTCCTCGGCGACACCCTCTATGAAATCGACGTCGAGGGCGTCAAACCGCCGCGTCAGATCATGGAGAGATGGGCGGTCTCAACGGCTTCGAGTTCGGTCCCGACGACAAGCTGTACGGTCCGCTCTGGTTCAAGGGGCAGGTCGCCAAGGTCGACGTCGACAAGGCCGAGCTGACGGTGGTTGCCGACGGCTTCAAGGTCCCGGCCGCGGTGAACTTCGATTCCAAGGGCAATCTCTGGGTTGTCGACACCGCGCTCGGCCAGCTCGTGCGCGTCGATCCCAAGTCCGGCACCAAAGCCATGGTCGCGCAACTGAAGCCGTCGCTGGACAATCTCGCCATCGACGACAAGGACCGCATCTACGTCTCCAACATGGCCGACAACGGCATCCAGGAGGTCGATCCGGTGACCGGTCTGGTGAAGCAGGTCATCATCGGCAAGCTCGCTTTGCCCGGCGGCATCGGTGTCACCTCGGACAACGGTAAGGATACGATCCACGTCGCCGACGTATTTGCCTATCGCACGGTGGACGGCGCGACCGGCGAGGTCTCCGAAAAGGCGCGCATGCACGCCGACGGCGTCACCCTCGAATATCCGATGAGCGCGACCGCGAAGGGCAACGACGTCATCCTGTCGAGCTGGTTCACCGGCACGGTCCAGGTAATCGACGGCAAGACCGGCGCCACGCGCGACATGCTGCACGGCTTCAAGGCGCCGCACGACGCGATCGTGCTCTCCGACGGCAGTATTTTGGTGGCCGAGCTCGGCACCAAATCGCTTGTCCGCGTCAGCGGCGAGCATGGCAAGGACCGCGCCACGGTGGTCGGTGGTCTCGAGGGCCCGGTCGGGCTCGTCGGCGGATCGGGCGACGAGGTCTACGTCACCGAAGCCTTTGCCGGCACCGTCTCCAGGATCGACAAGAACGGCGAGAAGACCGTGCTCGCCAAAGAGTTGAAAATGCCCGAAGGCCTGGCCCGAGGCAGCGACGGCAGATTGATCGTGGCGGAGGTCGGCGCCAAGCGCCTGATCGAGATCGCACCCGACAGCGGCACGGTCACCGAGATCGCGGCCAATCTTCCGATCGGCCTGATCGGCGCGCCGGGCGGCCTGCCCAGCAATATCCCGACAGGAGTCGCCGTCGGCGCCTCCGGCGTCATCTATTTCAGCTCCGACATCGAGAACGCGATCTACAAGGTCGTGAGGAAGTAAGGCTTGACGCCTTGAGGCCCGACTAACGCCCCACGCGGGGTCGTTCCCTCTCCCCTTGTGGGGGAAGGAACGGAGAGAGCATCGCGCCAACGAAAAAAATCGCCCCGGAGAGAACGACCTCTCCGGGGCGATTTTATTTCGCGATGCGCGCTGGCGCTCAGTTCAGCTTGCGCTTCGACGCCGGGGCCTCGAACTGGGCAATCTCCGCGGTCTGCTGTGCCTTGCCGTTGAAGGTCAGCACATTGCCTTCGGACGAGATCGCGACCGTGTCGCCATCCCTGACGTCGCCGGCCAGGATCATCTCGGCGAGCGGATCCTGGAGGTAGCGCTGGATCACCCGCTTCAGCGGCCGGGCGCCGTAGGCAGGATCCCAGCCCTTGGCGGCGAGCCAATCGCGCCCCAAGGCGTCGAGCGTCAGCACGATCTTGCGATCGGTCAGCAGCTTCTGCAGCCGCGCGAACTGGATCTCGACGATCCGGCCCATCTCGCTCCGCTGCAAGCGGTGGAACAGGATGATCTCGTCGACGCGGTTGAGAAATTCGGGACGGAAATGCCCGCGCACCATCCCCATCACCTGCTCGCGCACGGCTGAGGTGTCTTCGCCCTCGGGCTGGTTCACCAAAAATTCCGAACCGAGGTTCGAGGTCATGATGATCAGCGTGTTGCGGAAATCGACGGTGCGGCCTTGGCCATCGGTCAGGCGGCCGTCATCGAGCACCTGCAACAGGACGTTGAAGACGTCAGGATGCGCTTTCTCGATCTCGTCGAACAGCACGACCTGGTAAGGCCGCCGCCGCACGGCTTCGGTGAGGGCACCGCCCTCGTCATAACCGACATAGCCCGGAGGCGCGCCGATCAGCCGCGACACCGAGTGCTTCTCCATGTATTCGGACATGTCGAGGCGAACCATCGCGGTCTCGTCGTTGAAGAGGTACTCGGCGAGCGCTTTCGTCAGCTCGGTCTTGCCGACGCCGGTGGGCCCTAAGAACATGAACGAGCCGGTCGGCCGGTTCGGGTCCTGCAGGCCCGCACGCGAGCGGCGCACGGCGGTCGCGACCGCACGCACGGCCTCGGCCTGGCCGACGACGCGCTGCCCGAGCTGCTCCTCCATCTTCAGGAGCTTCTCCTTCTCGCCCTCCAGCATCTTGTCGACCGGCACGCCGGTCCAGCGGGAAACCACCTGCGCGATGTGGTTGGCGGTCACCGCCTCCTCCATCATCTCGCCGGAACTCTCCTTGGCCTCGATATCGGCAAGCTGCTTCTCGAGCTGTGGGATCCGGCCATAGGCCAGCTCGCCGGCCTTCTGGAATTCGCCGCGTCGCTGGGCGTTCGCCAGTTCGACGCGCAAGCTGTCGAGCTCGGCCTTCAGCTTCTGGGCGTCGGAGAGCTTGCTCTTCTCCGCGCTCCAGCGCGCGGTCAGCGCTGCCGACTTCTCCTCGAGTTCGGCAAGATCCTTCTCGAGCGTCTGAAGCCGGGCCTTGGAGCCGAGGTCGCTTTCCTTCTTGAGGGCCTCCTGCTCGATCTTGAGCCGGATAATCTCGCGATCGAGCGAATCCAGCTCCTCCGGCTTGGAATCGACCTGCATCTTCAGCCGCGCAGCCGCCTCATCCATGAGGTCGATGGCCTTGTCGGGCAGGAAGCGATCGGTGATGTAGCGGTTGGACAAGGTCGTCGCGGCCACGAGCGCGGAATCGGTGATCCGCACGCCGTGGTGCTGCTCGTACTTGTCCTTCAGGCCGCGCAGGATCGAGATGGTGTCCTCGACCGAGGGCTCGCTGACGAAGATCGGCTGGAAGCGCCGCGCCAATGCCGCGTCCTTCTCGACGTGCTTCTGATACTCGTCGAGCGTGGTCGCGCCGATGCAGTGCAGCTCGCCGCGGGCGAGCGCCGGCTTCAGCAAATTGGACGCGTCCATCGCGCCGTCGCCCTTGCCCGCGCCAATCAGCGTGTGCATTTCGTCGATGAACAGGATGAAATTGCCTTCGCTGCCGGTCACCTCCTGGAGCACGGCCTTCAGCCGCTCCTCGAACTCGCCGCGATATTTCGCACCCGCGATCAGCGCACCGAGGTCGAGCGAGAGCAGTTTCTTGTCCTTGAGGCTCTCGGGCACGTCACCATTGACGATGCGCAGCGCCAGCCCTTCCGCGATGGCGGTCTTGCCGACGCCGGGCTCGCCGATCAGGACGGGATTGTTCTTGGTCCGGCGCGAAAGCACCTGGATGGTGCGACGGATTTCCTCGTCGCGGCCAATGACCGGGTCGAGCTTGCCGTCGCGCGCGGCCTGGGTCAGGTCGCGGGCATATTTCTTCAGCGCGTCATAGGCGTTCTCGGCGGTCGCGGAATCCGCGGTACGGCCCTTGCGCAGCGCCTCGATCGCGGCGTTGAGGTTTTGCGGGGTGACACCGCCCTTGTTGAGGATCACGCCGGCCTCGCTGGTCTTCTCCAGCGTGAGACCGAGCAGCAGCCGCTCCACGGTGACGAAGCTGTCGCCGGCCTTCTCGCCGGCCTTTTCGGCCGCATCGAAGGTACGGGCGAGCTCGGGCGCCAGATAGATCTGGCCGGCACCGCCGCCACTGACCTTCGGCACCTTGTTGAGGGCGTCCTCGGTCGCCTTCAGGATCGCGCGGGAATTACCGCCGGCGCGGTCGATCAGACCGGCAGCCAGCCCCTCATTGTCATCCAGCAGCACTTTCAGGACGTGCAGGGTGGAAAACTGCTGATGCCCCTCGCGCACCGCAAGCGACTGCGCGGACTGGATGAAGCCCCTGGAGCGTTCGGTATACTTCTCGATATTCATAGCTTTTCTGTCCCTCGGCCTGCCCATGGGGCCCTCTCAGGCACCCCAAACGGCATCTTCATTGGGTTTCCGCCGGTCGCGTTGACGTTCCTCAACACGGCAAGCGGTCGTTATCAGCCGGCGCTGGCGCCGGCCTGACCCAGATGTGGGAAGGGCGTCCTCGGATCGGAAGAGGCGAGTTCACAATTTCGTGCGCTGACCGGCCGGCTTGGCGGGTGCGAGCCGAATCCCTTAAGTAGCCGCATGACAGCCAGCCATACCGCCGAAATCACCGGCCTTTACCGCTACCCGATTAAGGGCCTGACGCCCGAGCCTCTGCCTCGGGTCTCCTTGCGAACCGGCCAGCCCCTGCCCGCCGACCGCCGTTACGCCATCGAGAACGGCCCGAGCGGCTTCGATCCCGAGGCACCCAGCTGGAAGCCGAAAATCCAGTTTCTGATGCTGGCACGAAACGAGCGGCTGGCCTCGCTCGACAGCCGGTTCGACGATGCGAGCAACCGCCTGACCATCCGCAAGGACGGCCAGATCGTCGCCAGCGGCGATCTGGAGACCGCGGACGGCCGCGCTGCCATCGAACGCTACTTCACGGAGAATTTCCAACCGGAGCTGAAAGGGCCGCCGAAGGTGCTGTCCGGGCGCGACCACAGCTTTTCCGATGTCGACCGCAAGGTCGTGTCCATCGTCAATCTCGACAGCGTCCGTGCCATCGAGACCATGCTCGGCGGCAAAGCGGTCAATCCTCTGCGCTTCCGCGCCAATCTCTACGTGACGGGCTGGCCGGCCTGGTCGGAGCTCGACCTGGTCGGCCAGACGCTCGCAATCGGGCAGGCCCGGCTGAACGTGGTCAAGCGCATTGTCCGCTGCCCGGCCACAAATGTAGACCCGGTGACGGCCAAGCGCGATCTCGAGATACCCCCGACGCTGTCACGCCATCTCGGCCACATGAATTGCGGCATCTATGCCGAGGTGATCGCCGATGGCGAGATCGACGTGGGGGATGCGGTTGCGGTGGAAGAGCCGAGATTGGTGTGAGCCTTGTTCGCCGTCCCGGACAAGCGCACCCAAAGCGCGCGCCGATCCGGGACCCATAGCCACAGAGAGTGGTTTGGCGAAGACTCGTGGTTATCAACTCGCACAACAACGCAAGCCTGTGGTGATGGGTCCCGGATCTGCGCTGACGCTTGTCCGGGACGATGATCTTGTTTGACGCAAGGGCACCCCTCGCATCTCTCAACTCAATTCGGCATCACATAGGCATAGACGCGGCCGCGCGAGATCGGCGCCTCGCGAACGCGATTGCCGTTGTTGCCGGAGATCATGATCGGATTCCCCTGCGCGTCGATCCCGGTGATGATGCCGACGTGACCGCCACGCCGGCCACGCGACATCACGGCGATGGCGCCGACCTGCGGACCGGAGACGCGCGTGCCGTAATGTGCGAACGAGCTCGCCATGTCCGAGCCGGTGCCCTGATGGCCGGTATGCTGCAGCACCATGTTCATGAAGCGCGCGCACCACAGGCTGCCGCGCCCGGTCGGATTGCCGCCGATATAGCGGCGCGCCTCGGACACGAGGCCCGATCCGCCGCCGAAGCCGCTGCTCGCAGCCATGCCGTCATTGGCGGTGCCGCTATTGGCATTCGGATTGTAGCTGGCCTGCGTGTCGGCAAAGCCGCTCGCCCGCAACTGCGCCGCGCCACGTTCGAAGCGCGAGCTGCGTGCATGGTGGCGATAATGATGATGCCTGGCGTGATGCACGTAACCGTGCCGCTCTGCGCTATGACGATGATGCGGCCGCGCTGAGGCCGGAGAAACAAACACGGCAACCGCCGCGAAGAAAATCGCCAGCGCGACAACACAACGCGACAGGCGAGACGCAAACAACTCAACCATACTTCATCCTCGTTGACACCCCCACTTCCCAAGTCGACCCGTGCGGTGGCCGACATCGAAAAGGCCGTTAAGCCGGACGATGTGGCAAGAAAAAGACGCCGTGCGGGCGAATAGCTGCGATGATTTTGTGTTGATGCTCGCGGGATGCTGCCGCATTGCGGACACCAGCATTAACTGCAATCCTGCAAAGGCGGCTTGAAGAGAGGGAAACGGTTAATGCCCCACGCCACGACCAGGGACGACGTCCGCATCTATTTCGAAGAAGCGGGTCAGGGAACGCCGATTATCTTTTTGCACGAGTTCGCGGCCGACTACACCAATTGGGAGCCGCAGATGCGCTACTTCTCGCGCAGCCACCGTTGCATCACTTATTCGGCGCGCGGCTACACACCGTCGGACGTGCCGGATGGCGAGGTCTACACCTTCGAGCATTTCTACACCGACGCGCTAGCGGTGCTCGATCATCTCAAGGTCGAACGCGCGCATCTCGTCGGTCTGTCGATGGGCGCTTACTCATCGCTCCAGATCGGATTGAACGCGCCACAGCGCACGCTGTCGATGACGCTTGCCGGCGTCGGCTCAGGCTCGGAGCTCGAGAATTTGGAGGCCTGGCGCAAGCAGTGCCGCGCCAACGCAGAGCAGTTCGAGACGCTCGGCTCCGCCGAGGTCGCAAAAGTCACGCGCGAGGCGCCGAGCCGGATTCCCTTCCTGGGGAAAGACCCGCGCGGCCACGCCGATTTCTACGCCGCGCTGGCGCGGCACGATGCCAGGGGGTCGGCGAACACGATGCGCGGCTTCCAGGGCCGCCGCCCCTCGATCTACACCATGACGGATGCGATCAAGGCCGCGGCGACGCCGGCGCTGATCATCTGCGGCGACGAGGACGATCCCTGCGTCGGGGCGAGCCTGTTCTTGAAGAAGCATCTCCCGGCCGCGGGGCTGGCGATGTTTCCAAAGTCCGGCCATGTGCTCAATCTCGAAGAGCCCGCATTGTTCAACGAGAGCGTGGAGCGGTTCGTGACGCTGGTGGAGGCGGGCCGTTGGCCGGTGCGCGATCCGAGGTCGCTGGCGGCGCATTAGGGCAAAGTCGCAGCCAAGTATTCCGTCATTGCGAGCGCAGCGAAGCAATCCCCCTCCGCGGAAGAACTCTGGATCGCTTCGCTGCGCTCGCAATGACGAGAGACTATTTTTCGCCACCGCGGCTCAGCAAGAACACGCCCTGCTCGCCGAACAGATTCCACACCCACCATGGCAATCGCAGCCGCAGCGGACGGCCGTAGAGGTCGAGCGCCTCGGCGCGCTCCATCTTGACGTGGATTTCGTCGCAGAGCTCGACGAAGTCCTTGATGGTGCAGAAATGGATATTGGCGGTGTCGTACCAGCTGGCGGGCAGATTCTCCGTGCGCGGCATGTGGCCGCCGATCAGGAGTTGGAGCCGCATTCGCCAGAAGCCAAAATTCGGAAACGAGACGATGGCGCGGCGGCCGATGCGCAAGAGATTCTCCAGTACGACCTTCGGCTGCCGCGTGGCCTGGAGCGTCTGCGACAGGATCACGTAGTCGAAGGCATCGTCGGGATAGTTGACGAGGTCGGTATCGGCATCGCCCTGCACCACCGCGAGGCCCTTGGCGACGCAGCGGTTGACGCCTTCACGCGACAGCTCGATGCCGCGGCCGTCGATGCCGCGGGTCTCCAGCAGCTGAAGCAGATCGCCCTCGCCGCAGCCGACATCGAGCACTTTCGAGCCCGGCTTGACCATTTCGGCGACCAGCAGATGGTCGGCGCGAAACGGGCCGGACTGCTCCGACGCGAGGCCATTGAGCGGCAGCACTTCCTGTACAGACATCGCGAGCCGTCCTTGTCAGTCGTTCTTGACGCTGAGCCCGCGCGCCTTGCCGGCCGATTGCAGGAAGGCGCGGGCGATATCGAAGAATTCGGGCACATCGAGCAGGAAGGCGTCGTGGCCGCGATCGGTCTCGATCTCCGCGAACGACACCCGCGCGCTCGACGCATTGAGCGCGTGCACAAGCGCGCGTGATTCCGAGGTCGGGAACAGCCAGTCGCTGGTGAAGGAGACGACGCAGAAGCGCGTCTCGATCCCGGCGAACGCTTTCGCCAGCACGCCGCCGTGGTCGCCGGCGATGTCGAAATAATCCATCGCGCGTGTGAGATAGAGATAGGAGTTGGCATCGAAGCGCTCGACAAAAGACGAGCCCTGGTAACGCAGATAAGATTCGACCTGGAAGTCGGCGTCGAACGAGAAGGTCGGCAGGTCGCGGTCCTGCATGCGGCGGCCGAACTTCCGATGCAGCGCGGCGTCCGAAAGATAGGTGATGTGCGCGGCCATGCGCGCGACCGCGAGGCCGCGATGCGGATGGATGCCCCGATCGGCGTAGGCGCCGTTGTGCCAGTCTGGATCGGCCATCACGGCCTGACGGCCGAGCTCGTGGAAGGCGATGTTCTGCGCCGAATGCCGCGTCGAACAGGCGATCGCGAGTGCGGAGTAGACTCGCGTCGGGTAGGCCGCGGTCCATTGCAGCACTTGCATGCCGCCCATCGAGCCGCCGACCACTGCAAACAGCGTGTCGATGCCGAGCCGGTCGATCAGCATCGCCTGCGCGCGCACCATGTCGGGGATGGTGATGACGGGGAAATCCAGGCCCCACACCTTGCCGGTCGCGGGATTGATCGAGGCAGGGCCGGTCGAGCCCATGCAGCCGCCGATCACGTTGGAGCAGATGATGAAGTAGCGGCTGGGATCGAGCGGCCGGCCGGGGCCGACCAGCGTCTCCCACCAGCCGGACTTGCCGGTGACGGGATGCACGTTGGCGACGTGCTGATCACCCGTCAGCGCATGGCAGATCAGCACCGCATTGGAGCGATCGGCGTTGAGCTCGCCATAGGTCTTGTAGGCGATCTGGAACGGGGAGAGATCGATGCCGCAATCGAGCCGCAGCGGCTGCTCGGCGCCGAACTGCGCGACCTCTGAACTGGGATGATCGACCTCATGCGACCGATCGTCGGCACTGATCGCGGGACTTGGGATCGTAGGACTTGGGACAGACTTGACGCCAACCATCTCTGACCATCGACCTCGTTTGCGATCGGACTTCAGATCGCGACTGACATCAGGCCATGAAAAACCCGGCCTGAACGATAGGTTCGGCCGGGATCGGAAGCGTCCCCGGCCTGTTTAGCGAATTTTTTAACGTGGCTGCAAGCCGGCCGGCTCAAATGACCACGGAACAGGCAAAAACCTACTGTCTTGGGCGCTTTTCGTCAAGTCACGGTCCGGACGAGGCAAAACAGTCTCTCAATGCGCATCCTCGCAGGGCGTCATTTCTCTTTGCTTTCGCCGCCGTGACTGCCTAATCAAGACATTATCCGCAGTGGATCCGGCTCGCCCGATCCGCATTGGAACAGCCCTTACAACAGCACCTCGCAGATATGTCCCAACGTCCGCCCGCGCCACCATCGCTCCAGGAATTGCGCAAGGAGATCGACGCGATCGACGAGGGCATGCATCGCCTGCTGATGCAGCGCGGCGACATCATCGACCGCCTGATCCAGGTGAAACAGACCCAGGAGGTCGGCTCGGCGTTCCGTCCGGCGCGCGAGGCCGCGATGATGCGCGACATCGTGCAGCGCCATCGCGGCATCCTGCCGCTCGACACGGTCGAGAGCATCTGGCGCGTCATCATCTCGACCTTCACCTATGTCCAGGCGCCGTTCTCCGTGCATGCCGACATCTCGGTGAGCGAGCCAGCAATGCGTGATTCCGTGCGCTTCCATTTCGGCTTCACGGTTCCTTATGTCGCGCATTTCAGCGCGCAGGCCGCGGTCGAGGCGGTGGCGAAGTCCAAGGGCGATCTGGCGCTGGTCTCGGCGACCTCGAGCCGCACGCCGTGGTGGCTGGAGCTGGAAGCGGACGGCGCGCCGAAGATCATCGCGCGGATGCCTTTCGTCGAGCGCGCCGACCATCCGGCCGCGCTGCCCGTGTTCGCGATCTCGCGTGTCGCCGACAGCGCCGTGGTGACGGAGGTCGAGACCTTCAGCGTGCGCGTGTCCGGCTGGAACGCCGAGGTCGCGCGGGCGCTGTCGCCGCTGGCCGAGATCGTGGCGGTGCCCGATACCGCCTTCGACGGCGCGGCCCTGCTGATCTCGGTCACGAGCGCCACCAGCATCGACAAAATCAGGGCTGCCCTGATCGAAGCGGGGGCCTCCGTGCGCTCCACGGCCCTCGTCGGCAGCCACGCAACGCGCTATACGGTGCCCCCGACCGGGTCGAAATCGTAGATCGCGAACCGCTTAAAGCCTATCCGGAGTTGAAGATGTCCCGCCCCGTGCCGAATCCCGGCATTCTCGATATTGCGCCCTACACGCCCGGCAAGAGCCCGGTCGCTGAGCCGGGCCGCAAGGTGTTCAAGCTCTCGGCCAACGAGACGCCGTTCGGACCCTCGCCCAAGGCAATCGAGGCCTTCAAGCACGTCGCGGAGCATCTGGAAGATTATCCTGAGGGAACCTCGCGCGTGCTGCGTGAGGCGATCGGCCGCTCCTTCGGGCTCGACCCCAACCGCATCATTTGCGGCGCTGGTTCGGACGAGATCCTCAACCTGCTCGCCCACACCTATCTCAGCCATGGCGACGAGGCGATCTCGACCACGCACGGCTTCCTGGTCTACCCGATCGCGACCATGGCGGTCGGCGCCAAGAACGTGGTTGCGGCGGAAAAGAACCTGACCTGCGACGTCGACGCGATCCTGAACGCGGTGACGCCGAAGACGAAGCTGGTCTGGCTCGCCAACCCCAACAACCCGACCGGTACCTATATCCCGTTCGACGAGATCAAGCGCCTGCGCGCCGGCCTGCCCTCGCATGTGCTGCTGGTGCTCGACGCCGCCTATAGCGACTATGTTTCCCGTAACGACTATGAGATGGGGATCGAGCTCGTCGCCACCACCGAGAATACGGTGGTGACGCACACCTTCTCCAAGATCCACGGCCTTGCGGCGCTGCGCGTCGGCTGGATGTTCGGGCCCGAGCACATCATCGACGCCGTCAACCGCATCCGCGGTCCCTTCAATGTGTCGACGCCGGCGATGTACGCCGCAGTCGCCGCGATCGAGGACACCGCGCACCAGGCGATGTCCAAGCAGTTCACCGAAACCTGGCGCAGCTGGCTCACCGAGGAGATCGGCAAGCTCGGGCTGAAGGTGACCCCCAGCGTCGCCAATTTCGTGCTGATCCATTTCCCGACCGACAAGGGCAAGACCGCGGACGACGCCGACGCCTTCCTCACCAAGCGCGGCCTCGTGCTGCGCGCGCTGAAGAATTACGGCCTGCCGCACTCGCTGCGCATGACCATCGGCACCGAGGAGGCCAATCGCCTCGTCGCCGAGGCCCTGCGCGACTTCATGGCCGACAAGTGAGCGTGGAGGCGCACTTCCAGCGAGTCGCGCTGATCGGCTTCGGCCTGATCGGCGGCTCGATCGCGCGCGCCGCGAAACGCCAGGGCCTGGCCGGCGAGATCGTCACCACCGCGCGCTCGGAAAAGACGCGCGCACGGGTGCTCGAGCTTGGCATTGTCGACCGGGTCGTGGCGACCAACGCAGAAGCGGTGAAGGATGCCGATCTCGTCATCCTCTGCATTCCCGTCGGCGCCTGCGGGCCGGTGGCGCAGGAGATCGCCGCACATCTGAAGCCCGGCGCCGTGATCTCCGACGTCGGCTCGGTCAAGGGCGCCGTGGTCAAGGACATGGCGCCGCACCTGCCGAAGACTGTTCATTTCGTGCCGGCGCATCCGGTTGCGGGCACCGAGCATTCGGGACCTGATTCCGGCTTCGCCGAGCTCTTCATCAACCGCTGGTGCATTTTGACGCCGCCGGAAGGCACCGACACCGCAGCCACCGCGCATTTGCGCGCCTTCTGGGCCGCAATGGGCGCCAAGGTCGAGGTGATGACCCCGGATCATCATGACCTCGTGCTCGCGATCACCAGCCATCTGCCGCATCTGATCGCCTACACCATCGTCGGCACCGCCGACGAGCTGGCGCAGGTGACCGAGTCGGAAGTCATCAAATTCTCCGCCGGCGGCTTCCGCGACTTCACCCGCATCGCGGCCTCCGATCCGACGATGTGGCGCGACGTCTTCCTCGCCAACAAGGACGCCGTGCTGGAAATGCTCGGCACCTTCACCGAGGATCTGGCAAAGCTCACCCGCGCCATCCGCCGCGGCGACGGCGAGGCATTGTTCGATCACTTCACCCGCACCCGCGCCATCCGCCGCGGCATCGTCGAGATCGGCCAGGATTCGGCGACCGCCGACTTCGGGCGCCAGCACGGGCAGCTCGACAAGAAGCCCGGCTAACAGCGGTCCTTCGCTCGCGCGATGCGGCGGCGGCCGGCGAGGCCGGCGCCGATCTGCAGGCATACGCCCAGCATCCAGGTGGCCCCGAACAGGAGATTGCCGGCGGGATCGGACGTCTCGTCGAGCACGAAAGCATAAAGCGCGAGCAGGCCCGCCCCGGCCGCGAGAAATGTGCCGGTCGCGCTGGCAAGGCCGATCACGGGCGATCGGTGGGCCGACCCGGCCTGAAGCTGCGGCCAGCGCGGGATATCGATCCCGAGATAAGCGCCGACCATTCCAAGCACGATCAGCACGACAGTGAATTCGACGGTGTCGAACCAGGGCAGCTCGACCCGCATCAGCAATGCGGCGACGAAGGTCGCACCCACCGCACCCGTCATCGCCAGGCCAAGCCGGGCGACGACGTGCGCGAGCCGAAGGATCAGAAGACCGTCGGACAATTGCCACTCACGATGGACTATTTGAGTTTAAGCATGATCTGATCGGAAAACCGCTGCACACTTTTCCGGATCATGCTCTAGAACGGATAGTACCGGATCTGCGTCATGACGATATTGTCGTCGGTCTTGGGCGCGCCGCCGACGCCGGCGAAGGCGAAGCGTTGCGTGTAGGAGTACTGCACGCCGGCTTTGAGCGTACCGTAATTGCCCTGGTAGACGGTGTCGTAGATTCCGGCCGTGACCTGCCGGACTTCCCTGGTGTTTCCGTTACACGTCGCCGCCGGCGTGTTCTCGGTGAAGCAGCCGGTGTTGTTGTAGAGCGGATTGCCGTAGCCGAACGGCGTGGTCCCGACGTTGGCGAAATTGGCCTTGGCCTTTTCCAGACCAGCATAGCTGTAGACGTCCAGGGTCGGCGTTGCGTGCCAGATCAGGCCGGCCGCGGCCGCCGTGATCGTCAGCGGCAGCACCGTGCCGTCCTGCGCCAGCGCGGCATCAGGGAACGGCGTCGCCGTGAAGCGGCCGAGCACGCCGTGCGCGCCGTAGAGCTGCAGGTCGAGGGTCTTCGGAATCAGCTCGGCAAACACGTGGCCGCCGAAGCTGCCGGTGTCGTAGGTGTGGTTGGCACCATTGAAGCGGTCGAACAGCTGACGATAGAGCGCCCAGGTTTCGACATGCAGCTTGTAGGGCCCGAGTCGCGGATCCCACGCCGCCTTGACGGTGACGTCAGGCACCTGGTTCAAGCTGACATTGTTGAGGTTGTTGAAGAAGCTGCCGCCCGGTCCGGTCAGATTGACCTGGAGGTTCGAGTTGAGCACGCCCTGCGGGCCGACCGCGGGCGTACCGACCGTCGGCGTATTGCCGCCGAAGAAAGCGGTCTGCGGATTTTCGACCGACGCAGCGATCTTGAACTCGGGCCCGAGATCCTTCCAGACGCGCAGACCCGGCTGGCGTGCCGCCAAAAGTCCCGGAACGGATTCGAAGTCGATCACACCCGGCGCGTCGATACCACGAGGGTCGATGCCCGACTTGGTCGGCGCATTCAGCGACCAGGATTGGCCGGCAAGGAAGTGCAGGCCGAGATCGGTTCGATCGACCTCGAGGCTGAGCTGTCGCATGCGCGGATTGAAGGAGTTGGTCGCGACCGAGCTTGCCGTCTGCGCCGCGCCCTCGAAGTCGATTTCGCCGTAACCGGCGAGATGCGTATCGGGATCGGCGTTACCTTCGGCGAGCACCGAGAACCTGCTCTGGCGCGCGGAGAAACGCGTCTCCGGAAAATAGAAATTGTGGCTCTGCTGATAGGGAATGAAATTGTAGACCGAGCCGGTGTCGGAAGCGATGTTGCGCGAACGGTAGATGCCGGTGAGGTCGACCCACCCTCCGAATGTCAGCGTGACGCCCTTGTAGCAGATCTTTCCGGCTGCGCAGGGATCGACGGGCAGCGCCTTGTACGTCGCCGGCATCGGCACGGCTCGCGACTGCGCCGCCTCGACCTGACGCGTCTTACGCGCCTCCGAATCCACCTTCTGCTGGAGCTCCTTCAGCTTCGCCTTCAGCGCCTGGATTTCGGTTGTGACATTGTCGTCGGCACGCGCCTGTCCCGAACAGGCAGCGAGCACTCCCAGCATCAGTCCGTAGTTGATGATCCGCACGTAGGCCTCCCTCCACTTGGGAAGCAGCTGCTGTTGGTTGCGCCCCCGGCGCGTGCATGCTTCCCTGGTGTGGAGTGATTTGAATGGGCCAGCTGTTATTCTCGGCGAGGCGCATCTTCTGCATCACGTTTTCCTGACGATCATGTTCGGAATATTTTCATCGCTCGACCGATCCGCACGCGCGCGATTCCGCTCGCATCGGATGTAGCGCGCATTGGGCCCGACCGGGTCATGGCCGGGCCCAACTCCGCGACGCGCTACGTCTCAAGGGGGATGGCGGCTATTTGCCCTTGGTCGCGCGGATCACCGTGGGGCGCGGTGATTTTGCAGAAGGCACGTAAGCCATCGTGTCGCGCGTGGCCGGGGTCGCGAGACTGCGGTCGCCATGCGGATATGGGGCTTCGTAGGCAGCCGGCTCCTGCGACTGCCACTGCGCGAACGCAGGCGTCGCAACGGCGACCGCGACGGCAGCAACGAACAGCTTGGATATGGTCATGGTATCTCTCCTGCCCGGCCAGCCCGCCTCATCGAGCAGCCGACATGGAGAGAGAGCGGGATTTGCGGCTCCGCATTCCCGATGGACAATCACGATCCAGCGAAGAGATCGTGAGGTGCCGGTAGCCCGGATGGCTCCATCCGGGCGGCGAGAGACAGCTAATATAGCGGCGGAATCTGGCCGACCTTGAACGGGCCGAGCAGCACGGCGCCGTCGACGAATTTCAGCGGGAAGCTGCGGGCCTTCTTGCCCTCGAGCGTGCTCTCGGTGCCGATCGAATTGATGCCGGCGGCAACGCCGGCATTGGCGTTCTGCTTGATGACCTTGCCGAGGCCGGGAACGGCGCGGTCGAGAGCACCAAAGAGATTGTTGAGGTCCTGCGATTTCACGCCAGGCGCGACGCGATCGAGCGTTGCCTGCGGAACGCCCTCCTCCAGCATCTTCTCGATGCCGAGTGCCGGAATGACGCGCTCGAGGCCGGCCACCGTCATCTGCAATTCGCCGTCCAGTCGGCCATTGACCGAGAGGCCCAGCGTGCCGGCCGCGACCGCGATCATCTCGCCCTGCTGGATCCGCGACTGCACGATCTCGATGTGACCGCCGGCGGTCTGGATCTCGCGGAAGCGCTGCGGCCAGGGTTTTGGGGTGAGGTCGGAGAGCCCTGTGATCTTCGCGCGCGTGTCGGCTTCGAACGGCTCGGCGAGCAGCGGGTGCACGCCCTGGATGCTGCCCTGCGCGATCTGAAGCACGGTCTCAATGATCGGATGATCGGACGGGGATCCGTCCGCGAGACGCCCGTGCAGCTCGATCTGCTTGGCGCGCGCGAGCGGCACCTGCACCGAACCATCGAGCCTGTTGAGGCTGGGATCGTCGAACACGAGGGAGGCGCGTTCCGGGATTGCCGGCAAGCCGACCACGCTGCTTCGGCCCTTGCTCCAGTTCACCACGAAGGTGTTTTGCGTGACGCCGTCGGTCAGTGTCGCCGGCGCGGAAAACTCGGCGATGACGTGCTTGGGATCGTAGACCTGAGCCAGAACCAGAATGTTGTCGAGCTTCGCCGTAAACGGGGTCTTGCTTGCATTCTGCGAGACCAGGGCGACGCTGGCGCCGGAGCACTGGACCTCGAAGCGGAACGGGAAGCCCGCGATCGACCGCTTGGCGCAATCATAGATGCGGCCGGACTTGGCCTCCTGCGCGCGCCAGGCATCGGCTGCGACCTCGGCCTGCGAGGCCGCATAGAACCAGAAGCCGCTCCAGGCGACCGCAAGGATCAGGAGAAGGACGGGAGCAATGAAGAGCCCCCAACGGGAGCGCCGGCCTGCGGCAATGGTCATATCGGACATGCGGCGACCCTTTGACCCCAGATTTTGTCAAATGTAAGCGAGGCCGGCCTCGGGCGAAAGGCGGAGAATTCGCTTCGTTTGCGCACCCAGTTCTGGTAGCCGTGCCCGAAATGTCGGAAATCACCCTCCCCTCCGTCACGTCAGCCAAGGGCGACCTTTGGGTGTTCGGCTATGGCTCGCTGATGTGGCGGCCGGGCTTCGCATTCGAGGAACGCGTTCCGGCGCGGCTGGTCGGCGAGCACCGCGCGCTCTGCGTTTATTCCTTCGTGCATCGCGGCACGCCGGAGCAGCCTGGCCTCGTGCTGGGGCTCGACCGCGGCGGCGCCTGCCGCGGCATCGCCTTCCGCGTTGCCGAAAAGGACCGCACCGAGGTGGTCGCCTATTTGCGGGAGCGCGAGCAGGTGACATCGGTCTATCGCGAGGTGATGCGCTCGGTTTGGCTGGAGAACGAAGCCCGCGAGCGCGTCTCGGCGCTCGCCTATGTCGTCGACCGCGGTCACGTGCAATATGCCGGGCGGCTGTCGCTCGCTGAGCAGCACCGCCATGTGCTGCAGGGTCACGGCCAATCCGGGGCCAATCGCGACTATGTGACGGCGACTGTGAAGGCGATCGAGGCCGAAGGCTTTCGCGACACACAGCTGCATCAGCTCGCGATGATGCTGCATGGTGATGCGCAGCACGCACCACCTCCCGTGGACGATCAAGAGAACCGTTAGCTCTCTGACGGCGCGTAGCTCGGCGCGCTGCCGATCAGTTGCTCCTGCTCCTTGCGGCCCGCTTCAACGATGCGAGCGGTCGCGTCTTCGATCGCCGTCTGCACGCGCGCGAGAAACTCATCCTTGGGCAGGCCCGGCGGCAGCGGATCGAGAAACTCCACCACCAGCGTGCCGGGATAGCGCATGAAAGTCCGCCGCGGCCAGAACAGGCCGGAATTGAGCGCAATCGGCAGGCACTGCACGCCGCAGGACGAATAGATCTGCGCAAAGCCGGTCTTGTAGTCCGGCGGCGCTCCCGGCGCACGGCGCGTACCTTCCGGAAAGATCACGAGCTGTCCGCCGCCGCGCACCGCCTCGCGCGCGCGCCGGGTCATGTCCAGCAGCGCCTTCACGCCGGCGTTGCGGTCGATCGCGATCATCCCGGTCTTGACCAGGAACTGGCCGAACACCGGGATCTGCATGAGCTGACGCTTGAGGATGAAGATCGGGCGGTTGAAGAAGCCCGGCAGCACGAAGGTCTCCCAGAACGACTGGTGCTTCGCGACGATCACCAGCGGTCCCTGCGGGATCTTCTCTACCCCGCGGAATTCCACCCTGATGTTGCAGACCACACGCATCAGGAACACCGTCGCCTTCGCCCACCATTCGGCAACCGTCAGCATCGCGCGCGGCGGCAAGGCGAAGGTCGGCAGCGCTACGATCGCGAGGCACACCAGCACGGTGTAGAACAGCACGTTGAACAGCAGCGAGCGCAGAAAAATCAGGAACATCGAAAATCCGATCAATTGGCCTGCGCGGTGGCTGGCCGCTTGGATTGCAGACCCGCAGGCTGCTCCGACATCTCGGGGGAAAGGTCAATCCCGAAATCCTCCAGCCGGACCCTGAGCTCGGCGGCAACGTACTTGACGTATTCGGACAACAGCAGCCGCAGCGTCGAGGCCGAGGTCCACCACGGCTCCTCGCGCCATTTGTCACCGACCACGGCGAACGGGATCAGTGCCGTCGCCGGCATCGCATGGGAGAATTCCACCAGCGCACGTGGCATGTGATAATTCGAGGTCACCACGATCAGCGATTTGAAGCCGCGCCCCTCGGCCCAGCGCCGCGCCTCCGCCGCGTTGCCGCGGGTCGTGAGCGCTGTGCGGTCGAGATCGACGCAGCAGGTCATGAAGGACTGGTTCTCCGGCAGGGTCCGGGAGATGTCGCTCGCGGTCGAGGTCGGGTGCACACCCGAGATCAGGAGCCGCTTGCCGTAGCCGGCCGCGAGCAGCTCCATCGCATCCGACACCCGCGAGGAACCGCCGGTCAGCACCACGATGCCGTCGGCCTTGCGGTCCGGCGCGATCTCGCCGCCGCGCAATTGCGACAGGAACGCGATGAAGCCCGCCGCTGCGCCGACAAAGGCGAACGCGATCGTCGACACGACGGTCGCGCGGAGCCAGCCGCGCGGCAGTTTCGGCGATCGATCGTCGGTCGGCGAGGTCATATGATGTCGGTGATCCCTTCCCCGGATTATTTTAGGACGTTTTGAGGCGAAGTGGAGTCCGGTTTATCGGGCTCAGTCCACATCGTTCAGCGTCGCGAACAGGGTCTGGCGCGAGGCGACCGCCGTGATCGCGCCGATCAGGACGGCCTGCACCGCGAGCACGACATAGCCGGACGGCCGCAGCGAGAAGGTGCCGAGCAGGGCTGCGAACTGGTCGCCGACCGGGGTGCCGGAGAACCATCCGGCGATCGACTCGGAGAAGCCAAACAGCAGCATGGCGACACCGCCACCGATGACGCCGCCTTCGAGGCCGAGCCTGAGGAAGTGCCGCAGGAAATGATTGGCAATGTAGCGGTCGCCGGCGCCGACGAAATGCAGGACCTCGACGATCGGACGGTTCGCCGCCATCGCGCCGCGCGTCGCAAACGAGACCGAGATGATGGTCGCGACGATGACCAGCGCGAGGATGCCGATGCCGGCAAGCACGGTCGCATTGGTCATCGAACGCATCCGTTCGATCCAGGCGCGATGATCGTCGACGCTGGCGCTCGGCGCCACCTGGGTCACGCGGGCGCGCAAGGCTCCGAGATCCAGCACCGTTCCCGGCTGCACGCGCGCGATGATCATGCGCGGCACCGGCAGATCGTCCATCGACAGACCGGTGCCGAGCCAGGGCTCGAGCAGCTTGCCGCTCTCGTCCTTGGTGAACGGCTTGACCTCGACGATGCCGGCCTGCGCGCGCATCGCCTCGGTGACGGCGGCGGTGTCGCGCTCGATATCGCGTCCGGATTGCGGGCGGACCTGGATGGTGATCTCGCTCGCGACATCCGACTGCCATTCTGCGGCGGAGGCGCTCACCAGCAGCACCGCGCCCGTCGTCATCGAGGCGAGAAAAGTCATGATGGCGACGACGGCGACCAGCGCGCGACCGTGGATCGAGGCGCGCGGCACGATCGGCGACATGTTGCGCGCCTTGGCCGGCAGCTGCGGACGCTCCTGTCCGAGATCGACCAATACGCCGCGCTCGTCGGTCCTACTCATAGACGTGCAACCGTCCCTGATGCAGCACGAAGCGGCGCGCTTCGTACTGGTCCATCAACGCGATGTCGTGGGTCGCGATGATGACGGCCGTGCCTGATTTGTTGAGCTCGATGAAGAGCCGCAGCAACCTTCGCCCCAGCGTCGGGTCGACGCTGCCGGTCGGCTCGTCGGCGAGCAGCAGCTGCGGTCGTGAGATCACCGCGCGCGCGATCGCCGCGCGCTGCTTCTCGCCGCCGGACAGGATCGGCGGCAGCGCATCCATGCGATCGCCGAGACCGACCCAGCGCAGGAGGTCGATGACCTCCTTGCGGTAGCTCGATTCGCTGCGGCCCATGACGCGGAACGGCAGCGCCACGTTCTCGTAAGTCGTCATGTGGTCGAGCAGGCGGAAATCCTGGAGCACGATGCCGATGCGCTTGCGCAAGTCGGCAATCTCGTCCTTGCCGAGCGTGGAAATGTCGTGGCCGAACAGATTGACGAGGCCGCGCGTCGGCCGGTGCGACAGGAACAACAGGCGCAGCAGCGACGTCTTGCCGGCGCCGGACGGGCCGGTGAGGAACTGGAAGGAATGCGCCGGGATCTGGAAACTGAGGTCGCGCAGGATCTCCGGCCCCAGACCGTAGCGTAATCCGACATTTTCGAACCGAACCAAGCTCAGCTCCGTTCGAGAGGTGACGCCGCGCGGCCAGCGAGGTTTCGCCGCGCGCGATCAAGGGGTTGTGCGACCGTTATGGTTTCCGGTTCGTTAACGGTCGCCCTGTAGCATCCCCGGCAGCATCCTTAGAAGTCGCTTCTTGGGAGTCCCTTGGCGCCAGGTTGCGCGCGAGGTCATCGTCGAGGCCGTCCATGCATATCGTCTGCCCGCATTGTACGACATCTTACGCCATCAAGCCTGCAAGCCTTGGGGCCAATGGGCGGACGGTCCGCTGCTCCCGCTGCAAGGAGACCTGGGTGGCGCATCCCGAGGATGCCACCGAGGAGGCCGTGATGCCGGCCATGGCCGCGGCCCGCCAGGCCGACGACCAGTCGGACCTTGCCGAGCAGTGGAACTCCTACGCCAAAGACGACGATGCCGCCGAGGCCCCCGTGGTCGAAAGCCCCTCGATCGCCAGTGACTGGCCGACCGAGGATGCTGTCGAGCCAGAGGACGAATGGTCGGCCGCGGCCCGGGTCGCCGAGGAGGAAGTCGTCGGCGTGCAGCACCAATCCTGGTTCCGTGGCTTGTTCAGCCGCCGCGGGGCCAAGGTCAGCCGGCCCGCCCCGGCCGTGGTCCGGCGGAAATCCCATTTTGGCCTGCCGATGGCCTGCGCCGCCATGGGCGCGCTGGTGCTGGCGCTGGTGATCTGGCGCGGCGACATGGTTCGCCTGCTGCCGCAGACGGCGGCCTTCTACAAGATGGTCGGCCTCGAGGTGAACCTGCGCGGGCTCGCCTTCAAGGACGTCAAGCTCTCGTCCGAAACCGTGGACGGTAAGCAGGTGCTGGTGATCGAGGGTGTGATCGTCGGCCAGGGCAAGAAGCCGCTGGATATCCCGCGCTTGCGCTTTGCCGTGCGCGACGCGCAAGGTGCAGAGATCTACGCTTGGAATTCGGTGCTGGAGCAGACCGTGCTGCAGCCCGGTGAGCGCGCCTTCTTCCGCTCGCGCCTGGCCTCGCCGCCGCCGGAAGGCCGCAATATCGACGTTCGCTTCTTCAACCGGCGCGACATTGCCGGCGGCAGCGTATAATCAGGCCCGCAAGGTCTGCACGGGAGGTTGGTCCCAAGGTTGGTGTCATGCCGAAAGTACTGATCGCCGATGACGAGGATTCGATGCGCCAATTGGTGGCGCGTGCCATCGCCATGGACGGCCACGAGACCGTCACCGCGCAGGACGGCGCCGAGGCGCTCGAAATCCTGACGCGCGAGGACGGCGCGTTCGACCTGTTGCTCACCGACATCCAGATGCCCGTCATGGACGGCATCGCGCTGGCGCTTTCCGCCGCGCGCGATTTTCCCGACCTGACTATTCTGCTGATGACCGGCTTTGCCGATCAGCGCGAGCGCGCCTCGAATTTGAACGCGCTGGTGCACGACGTCGTAACAAAACCGTTCTCGGTCGCCGATATCCGCACGGCCGTGGCGGATGCGCTTGCGGCGAAGAAGGGGTAGCGGCTCCGCACACTCGGTGTCGTCCTGGCGCAGGCCGGGACGACACTGGGAGAGAGCCGGGCCTCAAAAATCCTTCAGCAGCCGCTCGATATAATCGAGCTCGATCTGCGGGCGCGAGGGGTCGCCGAGGCGGCGGCGGAGTTCTTCGAGGATGCGGCGGACGCGCTGCACGTCGATCTCGCCGGGGATCTTGACCGTGTAATCGTCATCGATACTGCCGCGACGAAGAGGCCGGCCGAGCGGGTCGGTCTGGTTGCCGCCGCTCTGCTGGCGGCCGGCGCGATTGCCGGGGCCGTCACCCTGGCCGTCGCCATCGCCCTGCTGCATCGCCTCGGCCATCTTCTGCGCGCCCTTGCGCATGGCATCCAGCGCCTTGCCTTGCGAGTCCACCGCACCGTCGGCGTTGCCGTCGCCAAGCTTCGAGCCCGCATCACCCATGGCGCTGTCGGCGGAATCGAGCCCGCCATCATCGTCGCCCTGGTCGGCGTCCTGATCGCCATCCTGCCCCTGGTCGCCTTGCTGACCCTGCTGGCCCTTCTGTCCCTGCTGGCCTTTCTGCCCCTTCGGCGAGAGACCGCGCTTGGCCATCTCGTCCTGGAGCTTCTTCAAGCGGTCGCGCAGCGCCTGCTGGTCCTGCTGAAGATCCGACATCGACTGGTCGCCCGGCTGCTGCTTGCCGCGCATGCGATCGCGCCGGGAATCCTGGCCCTGCTTGTAGGTCTTGTCGCGCAATTGCTGCTGCTTGCGGATCATGTCGCCGAGCTCGTTCAGCGCCTGCTCCATGTCGCTCTCGCCGGACTGTCCCGGCTGCGCCATCTGAAGGCCCTCCAGCATCTGCTGGAGCTGATCGAGCAGCTGCTTGGCCGCTTCCTTGTCGCCGGAGCGCGACAGGCGCTCCATACGGTCGATCATGTTCTGAAGGTCCTGCTGGCGCAGGAACTTGGTGTTGGGATCGAGGGGACGCGCGAGCTGCTGAGCATCCTTGTTGTTGCGGAACTGCTCGGCGAGCTGGCGCATGAAATTGTCGAGCGCCGCCCGCAGATCCTGCGTGAGCTTCTTGATCTCCTCGTCGCTGGCGCCGCGTTCCAGCGCCTGCTTCAGTGCATCCTGCGCCGCGCGCAACGCCTTCTCGACGTCGGAGATGTTGCCGTCCTCGATCGTCACCGCGAGCGCCCACAGGCTTGCCACGACCTCACGCAACGCATCGTCGGTGCGCGCCGCCTCGAGCTGGCGCGCGACGTTGTAGAGGCCGAGATACTGCCCTGCCTCCTGCGTGAACAGCTCGGGCGCAATCATCAGCGCATCGAGCGCGGTGTAGACGTCGGAATTCTTATTGGCGTCGAGCGCGAGGATGCGGCGCTGCTCGATCAGCGCACGCGCAAGCGGCTTGGTGAACAGCCGCTCGGGCAGGCGCATATTGAAAGGTTCGCTTCCGGCCTCGTTGCCGGCTTCGTCCTTGGCGGTGAGGGTCAGCGTGACATCGGCACCGGCATAGGGATCCTCGCTGAGATCCTTCACCGTCTGGCCGACGCCGTTACGGGTGCGCGCATTGGGCAACACCAGCGGAAACTGCGGCGGCTGGAACAGCGGCCGCGCCGCGGTCTTGCCGTCGCCGTCCTTACCCGCATCGGCGGAACGCGTGGCGACCTGCGCCTCGGCGCCGGTGACGCCGTAATCGTCCTCGATCTTGTAGACGAGCTGGAGCGCACCGCGCGCCTGGCGCTCCGGATCCTTGGCGAGCGCGATCGTCGGCGGACGGTCCGGCGTCGCAGCGAAGGCCCATTGCGGCTGGCCCGAGGGCGCGCGGACATGCGCGGTGCCGTCGCCGGTAATGGTGAAATGCTTCTCGTTGGTGCCCTTGGGCGTGGCCTCAGCCGGCGCGACTTCCTTGAGGCCGCCGGACACGACGACATCCAGGCTGCCACCGGAGGAGCGCACGATCAGCGTCGACCCGGCGGGAACGCCGAGCGGTCCGGAGGCCGGAAGCGCTGCGGCCTCCTTGTTCGCGGCCGACAGGATCACGGGCGGCTTGCCGGTGTAGAGCGGCGGCGTGACCCAGGCGTCGACGCGGATATTGGTGGGCGTCAGCACGCCGTTCCAGTCGAACGCCGCGCCGAGCCGCATCGCGCGCTCGTCGCCGGCGGCGAAGAAGGTCGCAACCAGCATCACCATGACCAGCGCACGCAGCGCCCAGGGGTCGTGGAGAGCGAGGCGCGGGTGCGGCAAGCCGGCGCGGATGCGCTTGAGCGAGGCCAACGTGCGCTCGCGCTGCGCCTGCCAGAGCGCCTGCGCGATCGGATCCTGCGAACTCAGCGTGTCCGTCAGCGTCGTCGCTGGCCGGTGGCGGATGCCCGAGCCGCGATCGAGCCGGGCGAGCGCCTCCTCGCGGCGCGGCCAGCGAAAGCGAATCAGGGGGAACAGGGCGCCAGCGGCAAGCCCTGCGAAAACGACGAGGCCAATGGCACGCGCAACAAAGGGCAGCGCAAGCCAGAGACCGGCCCAGGACACCGCCAGAAACAGGCCGACAACGGTAAGAACGCGCGCCAGAGCGGGCCAGGCACGCTCCCACGCGATGGCATAGGTGGACCGCTCGAGGGCCTGCGCCAGCTTCAACCGCGACAGAGCGTCGCCATCGCGGATCGGGTCTGACGGGTCGGGGGTGACGCCGTTCAATCAACTCTCCAGGTTGCCCGGTAGAGAAGCGTACCACAACGGCAGCACTGAGGCATCCGTTCCCGTACGGGAGATACCCCTTTTCCCGCATAACACGAGGACGTGACTGGCCCAGCTCAACCCCGTAATTTCCGCGCCGCCATCCCAAGGAAACGCCAGGGAAATAGAGGAAACGTCATGGACAAGAAGATGCACGACAAGGGCCTGGAGGTCCGCAAAGCGGTACTGGGTGAGGCCTATGTCAACAACGCGCTGAAGAACGTCGACGATTTCAACCGTCCGTTCCAGGAGATGCTCAATGAATATTGCTGGGGCACGGTGTGGGGCCGCGAGGAGCTGCCGCGCAAGACCCGCAGCATGCTCAACATCGCGATGATCGCGATCCTCAACCGCCAGCACGAGTTTCGCGCCCATCTGAAGGGCGCGCTCACCAACGGCGTCAGCCGCGACGAGATCCGCGAGATCCTGATGCAGGTCGCGATCTATGGCGGCATGCCCGCCGCGGTCGACAGTTTCCGCATCGCGCGCGAGGTGTTCGCGGAGATCGACGGGAAGGCGTGAGGGCGCCAGCATTGGAATGAGGGTGAGGAAGTGAGGGACGCCACGTCCCTCCTCATCGTCGTCCTGGCTTTCGCCAGGACGACAACGAGAGAGGGCGCGCGCGGTTCGACAACAACGAAGACAAGAAACAAGGAAACACCATGGACATCGGATTCATCGGCCTCGGAAACATGGGTTTCCCGGTGGCGCGGCGGCTGATCGAGGCCGGCCACAAGCTCGTCGTGTTCGACACCCGCAAGGAGGTCGTCGACAGGCTGGTCGCGCGGGGCGCGAGCGCTGCGACGTCGCCGAAGGACGTTGCCGACAAGGTCGAGACCGTGATGGCGAGCCTGCCGTCGCTGCAGGCCTCGCTCGACGTCGCGACGGGCGCAAACGGCGTGATCGAGGGAAGCCGTGCAAAACGCTTCATCGACCTCTCCACCGTCGGCTCGGCGATGGCTTCGAGGATTCACGGCCTGCTGGCGAAACGCAACATCGTGCAGATCGACTGCCCCGTCTCCGGCGGCGTCGGCGGCGCCGAGAAGGGCACGCTGGCGGTGATGGTGTCAGGGCCGAAGGCGGAATTCGAGCTGCTGAAGGGCGCGCTCGACGTGATCGGAAAGGTGTTCTTCATCGGCGAGAAGCCCGGCGCTGCGCAGACCATGAAGCTCGCCAACAATTTCCTCTCGGCCACCGCCATCGTGGCGACATCGGAAGCGGTGGTGATGGGCGTGAAGGCCGGGCTCGATCCCGCCGTGATGATCGACGTCATCAATTCAGGCTCCGGCATGAACACCGCGAGCCGCGACAAGTTTCCGCGCTCGGTGCTGCCGCGGACGTTCGACTTCGGCTTCGCCACCGGATTGATGGTGAAGGACGTGCGCCTGGCGCTGGAGGAGATGAAGCAGCTCGGCCTGTCGATGGAGGTCGCGGATGCGGTCGGGCGGCTGTGGGAGACCGTGATAGCTGCGGAAGGCGCCGAGTCCGATTTCACCGCGGCGATCAAGCCGATCGAGAAGAAGGCGGGTGTCATCGTGGGCGGAGCGAAGGGCGGTTTGGCGGGGAAGTAGCACTACATGCTCTGCCGTCGTCTCGGCGAAGGCCGGGACGACAGCGAGGATGAGGCGCGGTTGTACCGCTCCTCAACGGCTCACAGCCACGGCGCTGGCGTATCCATTGCGATGAGCTGCTCGACCTCGATGCGCGGGCGCACCACCGCGTATTGATCGCCCTTCACCAGCACCTCCGGCACCAGCGGCCGCGTGTTGTAGGTGCCGGCCTGCACGGCGCCATAGGCACCTGACGTCATGACGGCGATGAGATCACCCGGCTTCGGCGTCGGCAGCGCACGGTCCAATGCGAGGTAGTCGCCGGTCTCGCAGACCGGGCCGACGACATCGGCCATGATCATGGCCGCGCCCTTGGCCGGTTGCATCACCGGCAGGATGTCGTGATGCGCCTCATACAGCGTCGGGCGAATGAGGTCGTTCATGGCGGCGTCGATGATGACAAAGTTCTTGCCGTCGCCGTGCTTCACGTAGATCACCTTGGCGACGAGGATGCCGGCATTGCCGACGATCATGCGGCCAGGCTCGAACATCAGCGTGCAGCCGAGATTGTGGCTAACGCGCTTGACCATGGCGGCATAGGCATCCGGCGCCGGCGGCGCCTCGCGATCCATGTAATAGGGAATGCCGAGCCCGCCGCCGAAATCGACATGCGAAATGTTGTGGCCGTCGGAGCGCAGGGTCTGCACGAAATCGGAGAGGATGCGGAACGCCGTCTCCATCTTGGAGAGATCGGTGATCTGGCTGCCGATATGCACGTCGGTGCCGGTGACCTCGATCCCCGGCAGCTTCGCCGCGCGGGCGTAAACTTCGCGGGCGTGAACGATCGGGATGCCGAACTTGTTCTCGGACTTGCCGGTCGAAATCTTGGCGTGCGTACCGGCGTCGACGTCCGGATTGACGCGGATGGAGATACGCGCGGTCTTGCCCATCTCGGTCGCAAGGCGCGACAGCAGCTCGAGCTCGGGCTCGGATTCGACGTTGAGACAGAGAATGTCGGCGGCGAGCGCGGCGCGCAGCTCGGTCTCGGTCTTGCCCACGCCGGAGAACACGATCTTGCTGCTGGGGATGCCGGCCGCGAGCGCGCGCTTCAGTTCACCACCGGAAACGACGTCAGCCCCGGCCCCCAGCTTCGCCAGCGTGCGCAGCACCGACTGGTTGGAGTTCGCCTTCATGGCGTAACAGACCAGCACCTTCTCGCCGGCAAAGGCATCGGCGAAGACGCGATAGTGCCGCTCCAGCGTTGCGGTCGAATAGCAATAGAACGGCGTGCCGACGGTTGCGGCCAGCTCGGACAGGTTCACCGCCTCGGCGTGCAGCACGCCGTTGCGATAGTCGAAATGGTTCATGGCGTTGGCTCAGTTGCCCCAGCCTTAGCGGCTGGGCTTTTCGTCCAGGAGCGGGTCGAGAATAAACGGTTTTTTTCTGCCCTTGGTCGCCGCCGGCGCGGCTTCCGCGCCGTAGGTCGGATTGAACACGCTCGGCGCCTTCTGGGCTTCGGTCTCGGTGTCGGTCGGTGCGGCGATGTTGGCCGTGGACGCGCCGGAGGCCGTCGGCGGCAGGTCGAGCGGCCCCTTGCGGCCGCAGCCGGCGAGCGCAAGCGCGCTCACGCTCAAGACAATGATGGCCCACCCCGACCCGGCCGGGCGAAACTTTGACGTCACGACGAAATCCCCACTACGCGGGGCGCACCATACAGAGATTGGCGCGCTCTGGCGAGAGCCGGATGACCATGAAACATAAGCGAAATTTTGCCTTCAGCCCAATTTTCGCTCTTTTTCCAGCCGCTTCGCCCAGGCCTTGGCCTGCGACGTCACGTTCTTCGGCGCGGTGCCGCCGAAGCTGGTGCGGCTCTTCACCGACGATTCGACCGAGAGCACGCCGAGCACATCCTTGGTGATCTTGGGCTCGATCGCCTGCATCTCCTTTAGCGGCAGCTCGTGCAGCGCCACGCCGCCCTCGGCCGCCTTGGCGACGATGCGGCCTGTGACGTGGTGGGCCTCGCGGAAAGGCATCTTCAGCGTCCGCACCAGCCAGTCGGCGAGATCGGTCGCGGTGGCATAGCCCTCGCCGGCGGCGGCCTTCATCTTGGCCTCGTCGGGCACGAGGTCGCGGACCATGCCGGTCATGGCGCGGATCGCCAGCGACAGCGCGGCAAAGCCCTCCATGGCGCCCTGCTTGTCCTCCTGCATGTCCTTTTGATAGGCGAGCGGCAGACCCTTCATCACGATCAGGAGACCGTTGAGCGCACCGATCACGCGGCCAGTCTTGGCGCGCACGAGCTCAGCGGCGTCCGGATTGCGCTTCTGTGGCATGATCGAGGAGCCCGTGGTGAACTTGTCGCTGAGGCGGATGAGGCCGACCAGCGGCGAGGTCCAGATCACGATCTCCTCGGCAAAACGCGACATGTGCACGGCACAGATCGAGGCGGCCGACAGCGTCTCCAGCACGAAGTCACGGTCGGAGACTGCGTCCAGCGAATTCGCCATCGGACGATCGAAGGCCAGCGCCTTCGCGGTGGCGTGGCGGTCGATCGGGAACGAGGTGCCGGCGAGCGCGGCCGCGCCGAGCGGGGATTCATTGAGCCGCTTGCGCGCATCCTGGAAACGGCCGCGATCGCGCGCGGCCATCTCGACATAGGCAAGCAGATGGTGGCCGAAGGTCACGGGCTGCGCGGTCTGCAGATGCGTGAAGCCGGGCATCACTGTCCCGGCGTGCTCCAGCGCGCGTTCCACCAGCGCCCGCTGGAACGCGGCGAGTGCCATGTCGGTCTCGTCGACGATGTCGCGGACATAGAGACGGAAGTCGGTCGCGACCTGGTCGTTGCGCGAGCGCGCGGTGTGCAGGCGGCCGGCGGCGGGACCAATCAGCTCCGACAGGCGGCTCTCGACATTCATGTGGATGTCCTCGAGCGCGCGCTTGAACTCGAAGCCGCCCTTGCCGATCTCTGACAAAATCGTGTCTAGACCCTTGCCGATATTTTTCGCATCAGAGGCCGTGATGATGCCGTTCGCGGCAAGCATCGCGGCGTGGGCCTTGGACGCGGCAATGTCCTGGGCAAAGAGGTGACGATCGACGTCGATGGAGACGTTGATCTCTTCCATGATCTCATCGGGACGTTCCGAGAACCGGCCGCCCCACATCTTGTTGCTCATGATCCCCTGCTCACGCCTTGCTTTGCCGCATGTTTGCTGGCGAAGGCCAGCCGTATTAAGAGGCCCCTGATAGCCATATCTGCGACCGGATGACAAACGATATGCTCGACCAGAAGCCTTCCGCCACGCGCCGGATCCCCATCGTCATCGCCACCGTGGTGATCGGCGGGCTGGCCGGGTTCGCTGCGCTCTACGGGCTGGGCCTGAGCCGGGGCCCATCAGGCGATCCGGCCTGCCGGGCGGCGGTGGCCACGGCCCAGAAGATCGCCCCGCTCGCCCACGGCGAGGTCGCGGCGCTGACCATGGCAAGCGCGCCCCTGAAGCTGCCGGATTTGGCCTTCGAGGACGCCGACGGCAAGCCGAGGAAGCTGTCGGATTTCCGGGGCAAGACGGTGCTGGTCAACCTCTGGGCCACCTGGTGCGTGCCGTGTCGAAAAGAGATGCCGGCGCTGGACCAGCTCCAGACCAAGCTGTCGGGCCCGAATTTCGAGGTGGTGGCGATCAATATCGACACCCGCGACCCCGAGAAGCCGAAGAGCTTCCTGAAAGACGCCAATCTAACCAGGCTCGGCTATTTCACCGACCAGAAAGCCAAGGTTTTCCAGGACCTTAAGGCAATAGGCCGGGCGCTGGGCATGCCGACCTCGGTGCTGGTCGACCCGCAGGGCTGCGAGATCGCGACGATCGCGGGGCCGGCGGAATGGGCAAGCGACGACGCGCTCAAGCTGCTCCGCGCCGCGCTGGGACCGGCCGCGGCGTCCCTTTAAGGGAGTTCAGGCGGTGACGTTGAGGTTGCCGCCGACGCCTGGGCCGACATTGGCAAGGGAGGGCTGGCCGGCGCCCATCAGGGTCAGGACGGTGGATTTCTCCATGTCCATGTTCTGCTTCGTCAAGGTCGCCGCGATATTCGACTGCAGCGCGCCCTGCTGAGAGGCCAGCATGGTGCTGACCATCGCCATCATGTCCATACGCAAACCCTCTTACCGGCGGCAGCCTAGGGCGGATGAGTTAACGCGACATGAATTGTCACATGGTCGCCCCACGCGCCGAGGCGCCATAGGGCGGGCAAAGGGAAGGCGTGACCACCAAACCCATTGCATGATTTGAGACATGGTGGGCACGGCGCTTTGCGCCTTTGCCCCCCTACTACGACTGCGACCCTGCCGCCTTATCGCGTCGGAACCGGCTTGGCGCCGCGATAGTCGTAGAAGCCGCGCTGGGTCTTGCGGCCGAGCCAGCCGGCCTCGACGTATTTCACCAGCAGCGGGCACGGCCGGTACTTGGAGTCGGCCAGGCCCTCATGCAGCACCTGCATGATCGACAGACAGGTATCGAGGCCGATGAAATCGGCAAGCTCGAGCGGGCCCATCGGATGGTGTGCGCCGAGCTTCATCGCCGCGTCGATCGCCTCGACGTTGCCGACGCCTTCATACAGCGTGTAGATCGCCTCGTTGATCATCGGCAGCAGGATGCGATTGACGATGAACGCCGGGAAGTCCTCGGAGACCGCGACCTGCTTGCCGAGCTTGGCGACGAATTCCTTGGACGCCTCGAAGGTCGAATCGTCGGTGGCGATGCCGCGGATCAGCTCCACCAGCTCCATCAGCGGCACCGGATTCATGAAGTGAATGCCGATGAAACGCTCGGGCCGGTCGGTGGCGGCGGCAAGGCGGGTGATCGAGATCGAGGACGTATCGGAGGCGACGATCGCCTCCGGCTTCAGCACCGCGCAGAGCTCGTGGAAGATCTTGCGCTTGACCTCTTCCTTCTCGACCGCGGTCTCGATCACGAGATCGCAGTCGGCGAGGTCGTCGAGCTTCTCGGCGAGCTTGATGCGCGCGAGCGCCTTGGCCTTGTCGTCCTCGGTCACGCCCTTTTTGGAGACCTGGCGCGCCAGATTGCCGTTGATGGTCGCCATGCCCGACTTGAGGCGGTCGGCTGAGATGTCGTTGAGCACCACGTCGAAGCCGGCCAGGGCCGCCACATGCGCAATGCCATTGCCCATCTGACCCGCGCCGATCACGCCGACCTTCTTGATTACTGCCGCCATAATGTCATCCACCGGAACGGCGCGCATATCGCGCCCTGCCTAATCCCCTGAGCCGGGAGAGCCGATTTAATCAGAACCTCGATTAGATCAGAATCCTGGCTCGAAACCTAGATTGGATCGCTTCGAAGCCGTGCCCCACGCCAAAGAAAACGCCTCAGAAATGAAACACCGGCCGGAGCTTATACCTCCGGCCGGTGTTTTTAGCGCGTTTTACTTGCCGAGCTTGCCGAGTTCGGCGGTCAAATCCGGAACCGCCTGGTAGAGGTCGGCGACCAGGCCGTAATCGGCAACCTGGAAGATCGGCGCGTCCTCATCCTTGTTGATCGCGACGATCACCTTGGAGTCCTTCATGCCGGCCAGATGCTGGATCGCGCCGGAAATGCCCACCGCGACATAGAGCTCGGGGGCCACGACCTTGCCGGTCTGGCCGACCTGCCAGTCGTTCGGCGCATAGCCGGCGTCGACCGCCGCGCGCGAGGCACCGACGCCGGCGCCGAGCTTGTCGGCGAGCGGCTCGATATACTTGGCAAAGTTCTCGCGGCTCTGCATGGCACGGCCACCGGAAACGATGATCTTGGCCGAGGTCAGCTCGGGACGGTCGCTCTTGGCGACTTCCTCGCCGACGAAGGTCGACAGGCCCGGATCGGCCGCCGCCGCAACGTTCTCGACCGGCGCGCTGCCGCCCTCGCCTGCTGCGGCGAAGGTGGAGGTACGGACGGTGATGACCTTCTTGGCGTCCTTCGACTTCACCGTCTGGATGGCGTTGCCGGCGTAGATCGGACGCTCATAGGTGTCGGGGGCGACGACCTTGATGATCTCGGAGACCTGCATCACGTCGAGCAGAGCGGCGACGCGCGGCATCACGTTCTTGAAGCGCGAGGTCGCAGGCGCGACGATCGCGTCATAGGACGGGGCCAGCGAGACGATCAGCGCGGCCAGCGGCTCGGCGAGATCGTGCGCATAGGTCTCGCCATCGGCGAGCAGCACCTTCTTCACGCCGGCAAGCTTGGCCGCGGCGTCCGCAGCGGCTTTGGCGTTCTGGCCCGCCACCAGCACCTCGACGTCGGCGCCGAGCGCTGCGGCCGCGGTCAGGGCCTTGTTGGTTGCATCCTTCAACGACGCATTGTCGTGTTCGGCAATCAGAAGCGTCGTCATCAGAGCACCCCGGCTTCGTTCTTGAGTTTGGACACCAGCTCGGCGACGTCCTTGACCTTGACGCCCGCCTTGCGGCCTGCCGGTTCAGTCGTCTTGAGAACTTCGAGGCGCGCAGCGACGTCGACGCCGTAATCAGCGACGGTCTTCTCCGCGATCGGCTTCTTCTTGGCCTTCATGATGTTGGGCAGCGAGGCGTAGCGCGGCTCGTTGAGACGCAGGTCGGTGGTGACGATCGCCGGTCCCTTGAGCTTCACGGTCTGCAGGCCGCCGTCGACTTCGCGAGTCACCTTGAAGTCAGAACCTTCGACTTCGAGCTTCGAGGCAAAGGTCGCCTGCGACCAGCCCAGCAGCGCAGCCAGCATCTGGCCGGTCTGATTGCTGTCGTCATCGATCGCCTGCTTGCCGAGAATGATCAGGCCCGGCTGCTCTTCGTCCGCAACCTTCTTCAGGATCTTGGCGACCGCGAGCGGCTCGACGGTGCCCTCGGCCTTCACCAGGATGCCGCGATCGGCGCCCATGGCAAGACCCGTGCGAATCGTCTCCGACGCCTGCGCCGGTCCAATGGAGACCACCACGACTTCGGTCGCCTTGCCGGCTTCCTTCAGACGCAGCGCTTCCTCGACCGCGATTTCGTCGAACGGGTTCATCGACATCTTGACGTTGGCGAGTTCAACGCCCGATCCATCGCCCTTGACGCGGACCTTGACGTTGTAATCGACCACCCGCTTTACCGGCACTAAGACCTTCATCGATCCTCTTTCACTCAATTTGGGAGGGGGGTTATTCAACTGGCGCGGAACCTAAAGGCCTGATCCGGCCCGGTCAACGCGCGAAAGACCCTAATTTTAGCCCCCTGAAATGCCGACCTCAATGGGTCAGCGATTCTGGCCCGGAACCCAGAGCACATCGCCGACGCCGTTATGGTTAGCAGCGCGGCTGGCCACGAACAGGAAGTCCGACAGGCGATTCATATATTGGATGCCAGCTGCGCCGACCGGCTCTCCGGGCTGGGCCGCCAGTTCCACCATCACGCGTTCCGCCCTGCGGCAAATCGTGCGGGCAACATGGAGGTAGGCGGCGGCCGGCGTACCGCCCGGCAGCACGAAGGACGTCAGCGGCGCGAGCTTGTCGTTGAGTGCGTCGATGTCGTGCTCGAGCCGCTCGACCTGGCTCGCCACCACCCGCAGCCGTTCCGCCTTACCCTCGCGCTCGGGCACCGCAAGATCGGCACCGAGATCGAACAGATCGTTCTGGATGCGGCCGAGCATCGCATCGAGCTCCGGCGCTTCCTTCGTGTGCAGGCGCACCACGCCGATCGCGGCATTGGTCTCATCGACCGTGCCATAGGCCGCGATGCGCAAATCATATTTCGGACGGCGCTCCCCGGTCCCGAGCGCTGTCGTGCCGTCGTCACCGGTCTTCGTGTAGATGCGGTTGAGCACGACCATGAAAGTCTCCTTGTTCTCAGGGCATGATCTTGTCGGAAAACCGCTTCACACTTTGCGCGAACGCGGTTCTTCGGGTCCGGATCATGCCCTACCGCCCCATCGCCCAGACCGCGATCATGGCGATGACAATCGCGATGAACTGAAGCAGCACGCGCCAGCGCATCAATTTCTGCGAGGTGTTGGGCGAGCCGCCACGCATCATGTTGACGAGGCCGAGCAGCAGCACCAACGCCACGGCGCCGGCTGCCACCGGCAAGATGAAAGTACTCAGGAGAGATGCCATTTGGGGGTGATAACACCGTGTGCGGCGCTCCGCCATGGCGTTCCCAATCTGGCTTTCAGGCCGATAATGTCAGAAGCTAGCGGCATGATTTCCGATTTGCGCATGCGGCCCGTCCGGTTCGCCTCTCCCTGCTTGCGGGGAGAGGCCGGAATACGTGCGCAACGCGGATTTCGGGTGAAGGGGAGCCTCCGCGAGTCTCCCTCTCTCGGCCCCTGCGGTGAGTCCCCCTCACCCGCCGCGCGTTCCGCGCGTCGGCCTCTCCCCGCAAGCGGGGCGAGGCGAATTCGGGCCGCGAGCGAAGAGAGAGCAGCGTTGCTCTGGAGCAAGCCGTGAAAGCGATCCGCACCATCTACGTCGTCGTGGAGGACGCGTTCTACACGTTCCTGGCCGACGACGGCTGGGCGATCTCGAGCCATATCGCGCTGTCGACGCTGATGGCGCTGTTCCCTTTCCTGATCGTGCTGACCTCGCTCGCCGGCTTCTTTGGCTCCAAGGAGCTCGCCGACCAGGCCGCCAGCCTGATGCTCGAGGTCTGGCCCAAGCAGGTCTCCGATTCCATCTCGGGCGAGGTGCACGACGTGCTGACCACCACCCGCTCCGGCGTGCTGACCATCGGCGCGGTGCTATCGGTCTATTTCGCCTCGAACGGCGTCGAGGCGCTCCGGGTCGCGCTCAACCGCGCCTACGCGGTGGTGGAGATGCGGCGCTGGTACTGGCTGCGGCTGGAGTCGATCGGCTACACGTTGGTCGCGGCCTTCACCGCGCTCGCCATGGCGTTCCTGATCGTGCTCGGCCCGCTGCTCATCGAAGCTGCGCGGCGCCACATTCCGCTGTTCGTCGAATCCAACGAAAGCATCCTCACCTGGCTGCGCTACGGCATCACCATCGCCGCGCTGGTGGTGGCGCTGTTCATCCTGCACGCCTGGCTGCCGGCAGGGCGGCGCAGCTTCGTGCAAATCCTGCCCGGCATCGTCTTCACGATGGTGGCGTCCCTGATCTCGGGCGTCGTGTTCGGGCAATATCTGGCCCGCTTCGCCAATAATTACGTGACGATGTATGCGGGGCTGGCCTCGGTGATCATCGCGCTGGTGTTTCTGTACTTCATCGCCGCGATCTTCGTTTACGGCGGCGAACTCAACGCCGCGATCATCAAGTCACGGCTTCCTCACGGCGTGTCGCTTCAAGCAGCGCAGTCGCTAAAGCCCGCGGGGACACAGGCTTGACCAGGAATGCGTCGGCGCCGGCCTCGCGCGACGCTGCCTCGTCCTCGCCACGGCCCGACACGCCGATGATCGGGATCTGAGCCAGCGGCGTCTGCATCTTACGAATCCGCCGGATCGCCTCGACACCGTCGATCCCCGGCAAGACCATGTCCATCAGCACGGCATCGAACCCGCCTTGCGCGAGCCGGTTCACCGCATCCTCGCCGCGTCCGATGAACTCGGCATGATGGCCGAGCTCGGTCAGTATCGTGTTGAGCACGACGCGGCCGAATGGATTGTCCTCGACGCTGAGCACCCGCAGCGCCGCCAGCCCATTCGCCTTGTCGCCGTCGGCCTTGCGCGACTTCGCCGGCCCCGCCGCATCGAGCGTGACTGTCAGCATGAAGGTTGCGCCGCCGCCGCGCCGCGGCGCAACCGTGATGTCGCCGCCCATCGCCCGCGCCAGTTGCTTCACCGAGGACAGACCGAGCCCGGCGCCGCCGAACCGCGAGGCGATGGTGACATTGGCCTGGGTGAACGGACGGAACAGCCGCTTGATCTCGGCCATGGTCAGACCGATGCCGCTGTCGGAAATCGAGAAGGCAACACCGACCCGGCGCTTGTCCTTCTCTTTGCCCTTGCCGCCAGCCTTGCCCTTGGCGGGGCGCCAGGGCGCAGCCGAGATCGCCACGCCGCCCCGCTCGGTGAATTTGACTGCATTGTCGATCAGGTTTTCGAGCGCGGCACGGAGGCGGACGGGATCGCCGACCACGAGGCCCGGGAGCTTGTCGGAGATCTCGACTTTGGCCTGGAGCCCCTTGGCGGCGGCGCGACCGGCGAGCGAATCGCCGGTGCTACGGGCCAGCGCCCGCAGATCGAACAAATCCTGCCGCAACGTGCCGCCGCCCGCACCCTTGCCGGTCTTGGCGGCATCGACGAACAGCGTCGCAAGGTTCGCCAGATGCTCGGCACCGGCCTTGATGGTGTCGGCCCAGCGCCGCTCCCGCTCGCCGAGGTCGGAGGTCGAAAGCAGGTCGCTGATCGCGAGAATGCCGGTCAGGGGTGTGCGGACCTCATGGGCAAAGGCCGCAAGTGCCGCCTGGATCACGTCGGGCGCGACGGCGCCGGTGCTGCGCTTCTGCACTTTGCCGACCGCCCCGGACCGCTTCCGAGGCGGCTGCCTGGACTTTCGCGTGGTCCGCGTTTTCGCCGCCATAAATCCCCTTCGAAGCATCCCCTTCGAACCCCAGGCTCGAAGCCGAGCATGGCACGGCGGAACCCTCGGAGTCACGGCGGTGTTTGGCTAACCCCCAGAGAAACTTAGCCTAATCCTACGGACCTGCGGATACCCGCGGGCGAGACACCAGCCGCGCGCAACTCGCGCAGGCCGGTCGAACAGTCCGATTTCGACAGCTTCCGGCCGTCGGCGCCTCGAATCAGGGCGTGGTGGCGGTAGGCGGGTTCGGGCAGGTCGAGCAAAGCCTGGAGCAAGCGGTGGACCGAGGTGGCGTGAAACAGGTCCTGACCGCGCACGATCTCGCTCACGCCTTGAAGCGCGTCGTCGACCACCACGGACAGATGATAGCTGGTTGGAGTCTCCTTGCGAGCCAGGATGACGTCCCCCCACGCCTCGGGCCGCGCGGCGACCGTGCCACGCTCGCCATCGGGCCCCTCGCCCAACTCATTCCAGGTCAGGCCGGCGACCCGCTGGCGGGCGACCGCCATGTCGAGCCGCAACGCGTAGGGCGCACCTGAAACGATCAGACGCGATCGCTCGCTGGCAGGCAGCGATTTCGCTTCGCCCGGATAGAGCGGAGCTCCGTCGGGATCGCGCGGCCATGGCCCATCGGCCTTGCACGCAGCAACCAGCCTGGCAATCTCGGCGCGGCTTTCGAACGCAGGATAAACGAGACCGAGCGCGGAGAGCTTTTCCAACGCGGCACGATAGTCGGCGAGATGCTCCGACTGCCGCCGCACCGGCGTTTCCCAGTCAATCCCGAGCCAGGCGAGGTCCTCGTAGATCGCGGCCTCAAATTCCGGCCGGCATCGCGTGGCATCGATATCCTCGATCCGCAGCAACAGCGCTCCGCCGGCTTCGCGGGCGCGGTCGAAATTGAGCAGCGCCGAATAAGCGTGGCCGAGATGCAGATGGCCATTCGGGCTGGGGGCAAATCGGAAAACGGGTGGCATCATGCGACTGATCTCGTCATGGCCGGGCTTGAACGCACGGCCGTCATTCCGGGGCGGTCCACAGGACCGAACCCGGAATCTCGAGAATCCGGGTTCGATGCTTCGCATCGCCCCGGAATGACGGAGTAAGATATTCCAGACCGGGTCAAGCCCGGCCATGACGCCGCAGAGAGTTTGGCAAACTGCAATGACCATCCACCTCGAAACCCAATCCGATCTCGAAGAGGCCGTTCATGCGCTGATCAAGCGCGATCCGCGCCTCAAGCCCGTGCTGGAGATCGCGGGCATGCCGGCGTTGCGGCGGCGCGAACCTGGCTTTGCCGGGCTTGCCCATATCGTCTGCGGGCAGCAGCTTTCGACCGCGAGCGCGGCGGCGATCTGGGGACGGCTGTCGGCCGCCTTCGATCCATTCGACCATGACGCGGTACGCCGCGCCCGTACCAACCGGCTGGGGCGGCTTGGCCTGTCCGCAGCCAAGATCAAGACGCTGAAACATCTCGCGCGCGAAATCATCGCGGAGCGGCTGAACCTCGACGTGCTCGCAGAAGAGGATGCCGACGCCGCGCATCACACGTTGATCTCGCTGCCCGGCATCGGGCCATGGACGGCCGACGTCTATCTCCTGTTTTGCCTCGGCCACGGCGACGCCTGGCCGGCCGGCGACCTTGCCGTGCAGGAGGGCATCCGCATCGGGCTAGGCCTGAAGGCCCGGCCGACCGAAAAGCAGATGGCACCACTCGCCGAGCCCTGGCGACCGCTCCGTGGCGCCGCCGCGCATCTGTGGTGGAGCTATTACCGCGCGGTGAAGAAGCGCGAGGGCGTGATCGCCGGCGAAGTGAACGCCGTTTCAAACAAAGTTGCTGTTGCAAAGCGCACGGCCGTAAAGGAGAAGATGCCGGCACGGAAAAAGCCGGGACCTTCACCATGACATCGACCGACTTCGTCGTCGCACGCAACGATCTCGAGCAATGCAAGCTGATCGAGACCACTCTTCCGGATGCAGCCGCATTGCCCGCGGATGCGCTTCTGGTGAAGGTCGATCGCTTCGCGTTCACCGCCAACAACATCACCTATGCCGTGATGGGCGACGAGCTGAAATACTGGCAGATCTTTCCGGCGCCGCAGGGCTTTGGCAACATCCCGGTGTGGGGCTTCGGCGAGGTCATTGCCTCCAAACATCCAGGCGTCGCCGTCGGCGAACTTCTGTTCGGCTATTTCCCGATGGCGACCCATCTCGTCATCGAAGCCGCAGACGTCAGCAAGCGCGCGCTTCGTGACGGCGCCGAGCATCGCAAGCAGGTCGCGCCGGTTTACAATCTCTATTCCCGCGTCACCGGCGATCCCGCCTTTGCCGGGCATCAGGGCGACCTACAGGCGCTGTTGCGACCGCTGTTCATGCTGTCGTTCCTGGTCGACGATTTTCTGGCCGAGAACGACGATTTCGGCGCGCGCACCGTGCTGTTGTCGAGCGCCTCGAGCAAGACTGCTTTCGGGCTTGCGCATCTCCTGCACAGCCGCGGCCGCAAGGTGATCGGGCTGACCTCGGCGGGCAATGCGGGTTTTGTCGGCTCGCTGCCCTGCTATGACGACGTCGTCACCTATGACCGCGTCAATTCACTCCCGACCGACAAGCCGGTTGCCTTCGTCGACATGGCCGGCAGCAGCGCGTTGCGGGCCGGGCTGCACAACCATTTCGGCGGGCAGATGGCCTGCTCGGTACGCGTCGGCTTGACGCATCGCGCCACCGACGCGAACGAGGGCACGTTGCCCGGCGCAAAGCCACGCTGGTTCTTCGCGCCCGACCACATCCGCAAGCGCGCGAAGGATTGGGGTCCGGGCGGTATCGAGCAGCGTTTTGGCGCCGCATGGTCAGGCTTCGCGCCGATGCTGGAAAGATGCCTGAGCGTGGTCGAGAGCCGCGGGCCGGAAGCCGTGCAGCGCATTTATCTCGCGACGCTGAAGGGGCGCATTCCGCCTGAGCAGGGCCACATGCTCTCGCTGCTCGGGTAATGCGCTTTTGACGTCGGCTAATCCAGTATAGCGTTCCTCTCAAAGGAAACGCCGCGAAGGCGGCCACGAGGTCGCGCATACTGGATCGCACCAAGGATATGGCCGTCTCCGCCCAAGCCTGGCTCGATGGGTTCGAGCGCGCGATGGGCAAGCCAGATCGCGCGGCACTCGCACGGCTCGGCAGCGTGGAAGGCCCGGGTGTCGCCAGCGGAAAGTTTCTGGCACCGCACGGCATCGCGCTGGATTCGAAAGGCAACATCTATGTCGGCGTAGTCGGCGTCACCGACTGGAAGACCAGCTTTCCGGACGAAGAGATGCCGGCCGTCGTGCGCGCCACCCGATGCCTGCAGAAGCTGGAGCGCGTGCGGGAATAGCCGCCGCGCGTCCCAAGGTCTTGGTCGAGGCTGTTCCGCGCCGATACCGCGCGCCCGCGCCAAATCGCGGCGTTTTTGAGCGTTTGCCACCCCGCCGCCGTATTGCGTGCGCCCTGAATAAGTCGCTCAACGGGCTTCACAATCCCGTCACGCTGCATGTAGTATGTCAGTACATGCTGCTTCGCAGCGTATATTGGAGGCCGGGAGCGTTACTTGAACGCACATGTCTCGCAAGGCAGTTGGCCGGTGCTGGTCCTCAACGCGGACTTCCGGCCGCTGAGTTACTACCCACTGTCTCTGTGGTCGTGGCAGGACGCGATCAAGGCGGTGTTCCTCGACCGCGTCAACATCGTAGCGCATTACGATCAGGCGGTTCACAGTCCCACGCTGCAAATGCAGCTGCCGAGCGTGGTCTCGCTCAAATCCTTCGTCAAGCCGACCACCCACCCCGCCTTCACCCGGTTCAACGTCTTCCTGCGCGATCGTTTCGCCTGCCAATATTGCGGCTCGCCCGAAGACCTCACCTTCGACCACATCATCCCGCGCAGCAAAGGCGGCCAGACCACCTGGGAGAACGTGGTCGCGGCTTGCTCGCCCTGCAACCTGCGCAAGGGCAATCTGACACCGGCGCAAGCCAAGATGTTTCCGCGCCAGAGCGCGTTCGCGCCGACGGTCCACCAGCTCCACCGCAACGGCCGCCTGTTTCCGCCGAACTATCTGCACGACAGCTGGCTGGACTATCTCTACTGGGATACGGAGCTGGATCCGTAGTGCTGCAAGAACCGGCGGCTTTCGTTACCGGACCTTAAGGTTCGATCCGCAATCTCGCCCGCAGATCGGCAGGCCTTGCCGCGGCGTAGAGATAGCGAACCGATGCTCACCGCAACGTTGGAGCAGATCCAGACCTCGCCGCGGAAGCGGACGATCTATCTCTGCGTCATTCTTGCGCTGCTGGCCGTCATCCTAGGCTTCAAGACCTTCCGGTTCTTCGAGGGCGGCCTCTGGTACGGCAGCCAGACCGCGGACTTCGCCGCCTTCCACATTGTCGCGCAGCGAATCTGGCTCGGCGATCTCGATCTGACCTACCAGTTTGCGTCGTTCACGAAGATGCAGATGGCGGCCGCGGGCGGTTCTGTCGGCGTCATGCCCTGGACCTATCCGCCGCAATTCGACCTGCTGCTTGCCCCCTTCGCATTCCTGCCGGGCTGGGCCGCCTATTTTCTCTTCACGGCGGTCACGCTCGCGGCTTATCTGATGGTGCTGCGCGTCATCGCGGGACACGGCTTCGCAGCCGTGCTCGTCGTCTTTTTTCCGGCCATCGCGATCACCATCGGTATCGGCCAGAACGGCCTTTTGACCGGTGCGCTGATCGGGCTGGTCTGCATCAACGCCGACCGGCGTCCGGTGCTATCAGGCGTCGTGCTCGGCATGATGGTCATCAAGCCTCATCTGGCCGTTGCCGCCGGCATCTACATGCTTTTGACGCGCCGCTGGCCGGCGGTGCTGACGGCTGCAATCGTGGTGACCACGAGCTCGCTCGTCTGCACGCTCGCCTTCGGTCCGCAAATCTGGATCGCGTGGCTCGGCAGCATTCGCGAAGCAGCAAGCTATCTGGAGGACGGCCGCTACCAGCTGTTTCGGATGATCTCGGCCTATGCGGCCTTGTACAACGCCGGCCTCCCCGCGGCTTGGGCGTTCTGGGGCCAGATGGCCATGGCGGCGCTTGCGCTGGTCACCGTCGCACTCGCGATTGCTCGCGGACCGTCTCCCCGCTTCGCGCTCGGCATCGTCGCGGTCGCGTCGGTGATGATCAGCCCCTACGCCTACGATTATGACCTGCCGATCGTGGGGATCGGTCTTGCGCTGCTGCTTCCCGAGCTTGCCAGCCTGGCGAGCCCGCGCGAACGCAGCACCCTCTACGCCCTCCTCCTGCTGGCGAATGCCTACGGACTTCTGCAATCGGCGCGGCTGTCCGCAGAGAGCGTCCATGCGAGCAGCCCGGGAGGTATCATGACGCCGGCCGTCGGAGGCTTCGCGCTCATGGCGGTGCTCGCCATATTGCTGTGGGTCCTGCTGCGCGAGGCCAAGCCTGCCGCGATCCGCCTGCACGGCGAGCCAGCGTAGCTTCGCGTCCGATAAGCGCGCGGTGACGTCATTGCGCGAATGGCGCGGGCAGGCCATGGCAGCCAGCGGAACCGGAACGGCTGCTGTCCGTTCAGTTCTGATGCCCATGCGACCGCGAATGCGGCAGCGCAACCGACGGAGACTCGCCATGCCCACAGCCGAGAAGGATCATGTCTACAAGATCCTGGAACTGGTCGGATCGTCCGAGACCTCGATCGAAGACGCGATCAAGAACGCGATCAGCCGCGCCGCGAAAACCGTTCGCGAGATGAAATGGTTCGAGGTGGTGCAGACGCGTGGTCATATCGAGAATAACGCCGTGCGCCACTACCAGGTGACGTTGCGCGTCGGTTTCACGCTGGAAGGGTGACACGACGGACGCGAGACGAAACCATCGCGTTACGGAAACCTTGGTAAACATCCGCCGACGAGAGTCGATCAAAACGTCGGAAACTTCCTCCGGTTGAGTACGGCTCCGCACAATCATCACAGTTGTTGCAATGAGCCGTTAAGGCCAAAGTGAGAGGTTTGCCCCGAATTGGAGCAAGCCCCATGGTCACGAGCCGCGAACTCGGCAAGACACGCCTTCCGCTCTGGGCGGCGGGCTTCGTCGCGCTGATCTGCATGACGATCCTAGGCTTGAGCGCCTGGCGCGAATGGGAAACGCGCAATACCGAGCTCAAGAACGCCGAGATCGACGTCGCCAATCTTGCGCATTCGCTGATCCAGCATGCAGACGACACGTTCGAGCTCGCCGATACGATCCTGGTCGGGCTGGTCCACCGGCTGGAGCTCGACGGGACCGGCCCGGACACAATCTCAAAGCTCCAGACCTATTTGCCGACCCGCAAATCCTCGGATCGCATTCGCGGCATCTTCGTCTATGACGAGACCGGCCGCTGGCTTGCCACCACCGAGCAAATCGACTTCTCCGGGCTCAATAACAGCGACCGCGAGTATTTTCGCCAGCACCGCGACTCCCCCGACAAGGGCACGCTGATCGGTCGCCCCGTCAAAAGTCGCTCCGGCGGCCAATGGATCATCACGGCGTCACGCCGGATCAATCATCCCGACGGCAGCTTCGCCGGCGTCGCCCTGCTGACGATCGACGTCGCCTATTTCGCAAAGTTCTACGAGCGGTTCGACTTTGGGCCGAATGGCTCGGTATCGCTGCTCAACAATGCCGGCACCATGCTGGTGCGGACTCGTGACGAGAGCGGAGCTTTCGTCGGACGCGACCTGTCCAATGCGCCCTTGTTCAAGAACTGGGAGAGCCGTCCCGCCGCGGCTGTCTATTATTTCAAGTCGCCACTCGATGGCGTGCAGCGGTTGAGCTACTACCAGCGCAGCAGCCGCTATCCGCTGTTCGTGCTCGCGAGCAAGTCGAAGGACGACGTGCTCGCCCCTTGGCGACACGCCGCGGCCACGCGCGCGATCGTCGTCTTCGGCCTCGTGCTGCTGATCGCCGTGATTGGCTTCTATCTGGTCCGTCAATTGTCGCAGCGGCAGCGCATGGCACAGGTCCTGGTCGCCAAGGAAGCGAATTTCCGTCTGCTGGCCGAGCAATCCAGCGACATGGTGACCCGGATCGGGCTCGATAACCGCCTGCTTTACGTCTCCCCCTCATGCGTGCGCATCACCGGATGGTCGGCCGAGGAACTGCTTGATACGTCGGCCCTGGCCGGCATCCACCCCGATGACATGGAACGGGTCGAGCAGGCCATCGCCGCGCTGAAGAGAGGCGAAGCCGAGGAGGCGCGGTTCGTCTATCGCCAACGTCATCGCGACAAGGGTGAGATCTGGGCCGAAGCGGCACTGCACGTGACCCTGGCATCGGACAGCGGCGAGATCGACGGCGTCGTTGCCGTCATACGCGACATGACGGAGCAGAAAGATCTTCAGGACAAGCTCGCCTCGCTTGCAACGACCGACGGCCTCACCGGCCTTGCCAACCGGCGCGCATTCGACGAGCGCCTGGCCGATGAATGGGCGCGCGCGCGGCGCGACGGCACCCAGTTGTCGCTCCTGCTGATCGACGTCGATCATTTCAAGAAGTTCAACGACCATTACGGGCATCTGGCCGGCGATGGGTGCCTGCGCGCGCTCGGCCGGATTCTATCCGCCACCGCCAGGCGCCCTGCCGACCTCGCGGCGCGTTATGGCGGCGAGGAATTCGCCGTGTTGCTGCCCAACACCGGCCCGGATGGCTGCGCCGAAGTCGGCGAAGGGATTCGCCAGGCGCTGCACGATCTCGCCATGCTGCATGCGCAAAATCCACCGTCCCGCCTGGTGACCGTCAGCGTCGGCGCCGCGACCGGCCTTCCGTCCCAGGTCACGGATTCAAGCACGCTGGTCGCTGCCGCCGACCGCGCACTCTACACCGCCAAGGACAGCGGCCGTGACCGGCTGGTGATGTCGGGACAGGTCGTCCCCTGGCCCGCGAAGAGTGCGTGACGGGATCGACGAACGCCGCCGGGTTTGTTGTCTGCGCTCCGACCGGTTATGACTGCGGTCACGGCCGGATGTTCGGCCATCCGAGAGCGCTGCTGTGGCTGACGAAATCAAGCTCGTCCTCTTCGATATGGACAACGTTCTCTGCGGCTACGACAGGGGAAAGCGTGTCGCGCACCTCGCCGCGCTTGCGGGGACCAGCAGCGAAGCCGTCCACTCGGCGATCTGGGACAGCGGCTTCGAGCTGCTCGGCGATTCCGGCACGCTTGATGCCGCCGACTATCTGCGAGGCTTCGGCGAGCGCATCGGTTATCCGCTGTCGCTCGACGAATGGGTGGAGGCGCGACGCTGTTCAATGCGGGCCGATCGCGCCATGCTGGAGATCGTCGGTCAGCTGCGCCGAAGTGTCGATATTGCGGTCCTGACCAACAACACCACACTGGTCGCCGATCACATCGATACGCTGCTGCCGGAATTGCGGCCGCTGTTCGGCTCCAAGATCTACACGTCAGCCCAATTCGGAGCGGCGAAGCCCGATCCGCTCTGCTACAGCCGCTGCGTTTCAGAGCTCAAGGCCAGCCCCGCGACCATCCTCTTTGTCGACGACCTCGCGGCAAATGTCGCCGGGGCACGGCAAGCCGGCCTCCTTGCGCATCACCACTCGTCCGTGGAAACGTTCAAGACGGCCCTGTCAGGCTACGGCCTGCTTCGTGAGGAGTGAGGCGAATCCGACGTCAGGCGAGATCGACGCCGCGCCGCTCCGGGATCAGGGCGAGCAACGCCACGATGTCAATCAGGTAAAGCAGTGCAAGACCTGCGATCGCGGTCGGAAAGCCGTAAGCGGCACTGACGATGCCGACCACCAGCGGACCGAAACCGGCCACTGCCCGCCCGATGTTGAAGAACACGTTCTGCGCAGTGGCTCGCGCCGCGGTCGGATAAAGTTCGCTCATCAGCGCGCCATAGCCGCCGAGCATGCCGTTGACGAAGAAGCCCATCACGGCCCCGCCGACCAGCAACGCGCCGGCGGCCGTCAACTGCGAGTAGACCACCACCATGATCGCCGCGCCCAGCATGTAGGTCAGGAACGCCGCACGGCGGCCGAAACGGTCCGCGGCATGGCCGAACAGGAAGATGCCGAGCGCCATGCCGGCGATGGTGACAGCGGTCCACAGCGCCGATTGCGTCAGGCCGTAGCCGAACCGCGTCGAGAGATAGTTCGGCAGCCAGATCATGATGCCGTAGTAGCCGAAATTCTGCACCGAGCAGAGAATGATCATCCCGATGCCGATCCTGGCCGTCTCCGCATCAGCCACGAGCGCACGAAGTGACGAGCCAGCTTTCGTCGCGTTCGCCTTGTGCGCAATGAAGACATCCGGCTCGTGCAGCTTGCGCCGGATCACGTAGGCGATCACCGCCGGAAGTACGCCGAGCGCAAACATCCCGCGCCAGCCGATGACCGGCAACAGCACCGGTGTCACCAGCGCCGCCGTGAGCACGCCGAACTGCCAGCCCAGCCCGACATAGGATGTTGCCCGCGCGCGTTTGCTCGCGGGCCAGGCCTCGGCCACCAGCGCCATGCCGATGCCGAACTCGCCGCCGAGACCGATGCCGGCGATGGCCCGATAGATCAGCAGGTCCCAATAGCCTTGCGCCAGCGCGCAGAGCCCGGTGAAGACCGCGAACAGGACGATGCTCCAGGTCAGAACCCGGACGCGCCCGAGCCGGTCCGACAGCATGCCGAAGACAAAGCCGCCGACCACCGCACCGACCAAAGTTCCCGTCACCAGCGAGGCCGCCTGCGGCTGCGTGAGATGAAGGTCTTTCGAAATCGCCGTCAGCATGAAGCCGAGGATGAGGAGGTCGAATCCATCCATGGCGTAGCCGAGCGCCGATCCCCACAGCGCCCGGCGCGCCGCGGCGTCGCGATCCGTCGCACGGGCCATATCAACCGCACCCAGCGTCACGTCCTGTACCTGGCTCATGCGTCCCCCTACGCCGGACGGGCCCTTGGGATCAAGACCGCCGGCGACCTATGCACCGCGTAACTCAGGCCAGATGGCACGCCACAAAATGTCCGCCCGCGCCTTCCTTCAGCTCCGGCGCGGCCTCGGCGCAGCGCGGCTGGGCGATCGGACAACGGGTGTGGAAGTGACAGCCGGACGGCGGCCTCATCGGGCTCGGCACGTCGCCCTTGAGACGGATGCGGTTACGCTTGAGCTTGGGGTCCGGTACCGGCACGGCCGACAGCAGCGCCTTGGTGTAGGGATGCTGCGGATTGCGATAGAGGTCGCTCGCCTTCGCAAGCTCGACGATGCGGCCGAGATACATCACCGCAACGCGGTCCGAGATGTGCTCGACCACCGAGAGGTCATGCGCGACGAAGAGATAGGTGAGGTTCAGCTCGGCCTGGAGGTCTTCCAGCAGGTTGATGACCTGCGCCTGGATCGAGACGTCGAGCGCAGACACCGGCTCGTCACAGACGATCAGCTTCGGCTCGACCGCGAGCGCCCGCGCGATCACGATGCGCTGACGCTGGCCGCCGGAGAATTCGTGCGGATAGCGGCGCATGTGCTCGGCCTTGAGGCCGACCTTGACGAGCAGGCCCGCAACACGCTCCTCACGCTCCGTGGCGTTGGAGGCGAGATTGTGGATGGTGAAGGCTTCGCCGAGGATGGAGCCGACGGTCATCCGCGGGTTGAGCGAGGCAAACGGATCCTGAAACACGAGCTGCATATTCCGCCGCATCGCGCGCAGATCGCCGCCGCCGAGCTTGCCGACGTCCTGGCCGTCGAACACGACTTCGCCGTCGGTCGGCTCGATCAGACGCAGCACGCAACGCCCCGTCGTCGACTTACCGCACCCGGATTCGCCGACGAGACCGAGCGTCTCGCCGCGATCGACCGAGAACGACACGCCGTCGACCGCGTAGACGCTGCCGACCTGGCGCGACAACAGGCCGCCCAGCACGGGGAAATACTTCTTCAGGCCGCTGACGCGGAGCAAGGGCTCGCTCATGCCGCGCCTCCCACTTGCGTATCGCCGAGATGGCAGGCCATGCGATGGCCGGGCGCGATCTCGCGCAGCCGCGGCTCCTTCTCGATGCAGACGTCCATGGCGAACTTGCAGCGCGGCGCGAAACGGCAGCCGACCGGCGGGTTGATCAGGATCGGCACCGAGCCGCCGATCGCCTCGAGCCGCGTCTTGTGCTCGCTGTCGAGATCGATGCGCGGGATCGAACGGATCAGGCCCTGCGTGTAGGGATGGCGCGGATCGGCGAAGAGAGCGTCGACATCCGCTTCCTCCACCACTTTGCCGGCATACATCACGACGACACGCTGCGCCGTTTCGGCGACGACGCCCATGGCATGGGTGATCAGCATCACCGCCATGCCGAAGCGTTCCTTCATGTCCTGCAGCAGGTCAAGGATCTGCGCCTGGATGGTGACGTCGAGCGCAGTGGTCGGCTCGTCGGCGATGACGAGCTTGGGCTTGCAGGCGAGCGCCATAGCGATCATCACGCGCTGGCGCATGCCGCCGGAGAACTGGTGCGGATAGTGATGCACGCGGCCCTCGGCGTTCGGGATCTGCACCAGCTTCAGCATCTCGATGGTGCGATCGAGGGCCTGCTTCTTGGTGACGGCCTCGTGCCGGCGCAGGCTTTCGGCGATCTGCTCGCCGATCGTGAGCACGGGATTGAGCGAGGTCATCGGCTCCTGAAAGATGAAGCCGATCTCCTTGGCGCGGATGTCGTCGAGCTGGTTGCTTGTCAGCGGCACCAGATCGCGGCCCTCGAAGATGATCTCGCCGGCCGCGATACGGCCCGGCGGCATTGCGATCAGCTTCAGGATCGACATCGCGGTCACGGTCTTGCCGCAACCGGATTCGCCGACGACGCAGAGCGTCTCGCCCTTGTTGATGGTGATGTCGACGCCATCAACGGCCTGCAGGATGCCGTCGTCGGTGGAGAAGTGGGTCTTGAGACCCTTGATCTCGAGCAGCGGCGCCATCAGATCACCCGTCGCGCATCGAGCGCGTCACGCAGACCGTCGCCGATGAAGTTGATGGCGACCACCGCGATGAAGATCGCGCCGCCTGGAAACAAGGCCCAGTGCGGGCCGATGTCGAGAAAGTCCTTGGCGTCGAACAGCAGCCGGCCCCAGGTCGGGGTATCCGGCGGAAAGCCGAGGCCGAGGAAGGACAGCGTCGATTCCGCGATGATCGCGGCCGCAACGTCGATCGTGCCGGCGATGATCACCGGACCGAGCGCATTGGGCAGGATGTGCTTCACCACCTGTCGCACCGGGCTGGCACCGAGCGCGCGCGCGGCCTCGACGAACTCCTTTTCGCGGATCGACAGGAACTGCGCGCGGACGAGACGCGCGACCGGCATCCAGCGCAGGCCGCCGATCACGAGCACGATCAGGATGAAGATGCCGCCTTCAGGGCCGAACACCTGCTTCAGCCCGTCCCGGAAGAGATAGATCAGCAGCAGGAGCAGCGGCAGTTGCGGCAGCGACAGAAAGAGATCGGTGAGCCACATCAATCCGTGACCCAGCGCGCCGCGCGACATGCCGGCGAGCGCGCCGATCAGCGTGCCGATGAACACCGACACCAGCATCGCAGCGAGCCCGACCGCGAGTGAAATCCGCCCGCCATAGATCATGCGCGCCAGGATGTCCTGGCCGAGGTCGTCGGTGCCGAAGGGATGGGTCAGCGACGGCCCCTGCAGGCCGGCCACGATGTCGATGTCGTTGATCTTGACGCGCCAGATGAAGGGACCGACCACGACCGCCAGGATCAGGACGAGCAGCAGGAACGCGCTGACGACGGCGAGCTTGTGGCGGCTGTAGCGCCGCCACGTCTCGCGCCAGGGCGAGTAGACGCCCCGCTCAGCGGAGGGAGATGCGAGGGTCAAGCCAGCCATAAAGGACGTCCGCGATGAGATTGAACAGCACCACCAGGCACGCAAAGACGAAGGTGACGGCCATCACCACCGGCGTGTCGTTGGAAAGGATGGAGGAGATCAGAAGCGAGCCGATACCCGGAATGCGGAAGATCTGCTCGGTGACGATGGCGCCGCCGAAAACGGCGGGCATCTGCAGCGCGATCAGCGTGACGACCGGGATCATGGCGTTGCGCATCACATGCTTGACGATGACCGTGGCCTGGCCGAGGCCCTTGGCGCGCGCCGTGGTGACGTAGTCGAGCCGGATCACGTCGAGCATCGCCGAGCGCACGAAGCGCGTCATCGACGCCGCCTGGAACAGGCCGAGCACCGCCACCGGCATGATCGCCTGCCGGATCATTTCGAGCACCCAACGGATGCCGGTCGCCTTGATGTCCGTGGAGTAGACGAAAGGCAGCCAGTCCAGGGTAACCGAGAAGATCAGGATGAACAGGATGCCGGTGAAGAAGGTCGGCAGCGAGAAGCCGACAAAGGCGAGCGTGTTCGCGATCTGGTCGAACAGCGAATAGGGCTTGGTGGCCGCATAGACGCCGACGGGAATCGCAATCAGCAGCGCCAGGATCTGCGCCGAGCCGATCACGTAGAGCGTGGCCGGCAGGCGCTGCAGGATGAGCGTGTCCACGTTCATCCGGCTGACGAAGGAGAAGCCCCAGTCGCCGTGCAGCATGGCGTTGAGCCAGTGCAGGTAGCGAAGGTAGATCGGATCGTCGAGGCCGAACTTGGCCCGAAGCGCGGCCTGCACTTCGGGCGGCACGTTCGGATTGGTCGCGAGCTCGCTGAAGGGATCGCCTGGCGCAAGCGCCAGGACGACGAACAGGACGAGCGAAATCGCCAGCAGGCTCGGAACGGCAATCAGAAGGCGGCGCAGGACATACTGGCTCATGGCGGAGGATCCCGGCCTACGATCACGCCTCCCGGTACCAGTCCTGGATGTTATCGGTCCGGTTGGCCCAGCCCGAGATGACCGGCCGCAGCGCATTGGCGCTGGCATCCACCACAAGACGGTGCATCACCGGGATGAACACGGTGTCCTGCCACAACAAGTCATTGCACTTGATGTAGAGCGCCGCGCGCTTGACCAGGTCGGTCTCGGTCTCGGCCGCCGCAATCGCCTCGTCAAACTCCTTGTTGACGTAACGCGGGAAATTCGGGCCCTGCCACTTGTTCTCCTTGGTGGCTACGTTGGCGGAGATATAGCGCCGCATGTGCAGCGCCGGATCCGGCTGGGTCATCGGGATCTGGAATTCCTCGATGTCGGCATAAAACTTCGAGTAGGTGTCGGGGTTGGCAACGTCAGACGAGAAGAACACCGAGGCGACGACGGATTTCAGTTCGACGTCGATGCCGGCCTTCTGGCAGGCCTGCTTGACGATGGCCTGGGTCTTCTGCCGCGGGCCGTTGGTCGAGGTCTGGTAGAGAAGCTTCAGCTTCTTTCCATCCTTCTCACGGATGCCGTCCGCACCGACCTTCCAGCCGGCGTCCTCCAGCAACTTCGACGCCTTCTCGACGCTGAATTCCCAGGAGGTGTTCTTGGAGACGAACTTTTCGGGACCGTTGAGATAATTCGCCGTGGTGCGCCCGGCGCGGCCGTAGATCGCCTTCTTGACCGACTCGCGGTCGACGAGGAGCGCCAGCGCCTTGCGAACGTTCGGGTCCGACAGGATCGGGTGCTTGGTCTTCATCGACGACCGCTCCCCGTCGACCTCGGCATTGGGGTCGGTGAAGTTGATCGCAATGAACTCGATGTCGCCACCGGTCGCATAGACCGTCTTGCCCTTGCCGCCCTTCTCCAGACGCAGCAGCACCTCGTCTTCGACCTGCATGTTCCAGGCGAAATCGAATTCTCCGGTTTGGATCACGGCCCGTGCCGCGGAGACGGCATCGCCGCCGCCCTTCATGTCGATGGTGTCGAAATACGGCCTGTTGGGCATGTGATAGTCGGGATTGAGCTGGCCGCGGACCAGATCGCCCGGCTTGAACTCGACGAATTTGTAGGGGCCGGTACCGACGGGAGCCAGGTTGGTCGGCGCCTCGCGGGATTTCGATCCCTTGTAGTCCGCAAACAGATGTTTCGGAATGATGCAGCCGTAAGCGCCGACGAAGGCATTGGCCCAGAACGGCGTTGGATTCTTGAACAGGATACGGACGGTAAGGTCAGCCACCTTTTCGACCGTCATGTCGGCGTAGGTGCTGATGGAGACGGCGGCCGTGGCAGGATCACTGGCATATTCCCAGGTGAACACGACATCGTCGGCCGTCAGGGGCTTGCCGTCATGCCATTTGACGCCCGGCTTGATCTTCCAGGTCACCGACTTGCCATCGGCTGCGAGGCCGCCGTTCGCGACCGACGGAATTTCAGCGGCGAGAATCGGATTGAGGTTGCCCTCGACGTCCCAGCTTGCGAGCGGCTCGTAGAACAGGCGCGAGCCGTCCTGATCCTTGGTGCCGGTGGCGAAATGCGGATTGAGCAGGGTCGGCCCCTGCCACCACAACAATTTGAGCGGACCACCACCGCCACGCTTGGTCGGCGGATACGGGACCGGGCTCTGTGCCATCGCAACGCCGCCGATCGAGAGAAGCTGGTTGGCGAGTGGGGCCGTCAGGCCGACGGCGGCCAGGCGCTGGATGAAGGTACGGCGATCCATCCGCCCGTCCTTCACGTCACCGATCATCGAACGCAGTTCTTTGTCCAGCATGGTTGTCCCCCGTCTGGTTCCCGTATGGATGCAGGCGGCCGCGGGACGGCCGCCGAGTTTTGACTGGCCGTAGATGGCACACTGAATAGGCCGCGCGTCAACTGCGACCGTGTGTGTGCGAACGATGTTCTGGCTGTCCGTTGGGCAAAACTTCGTTCCGCAGCCCAACGGTTCGGCATTCCGGCGTCAAAATCCGCAGGAAACCAAGTTGCACTGCGAAAAATTTGTTCGCGAGATCAGACGAAGTATCGAGATGGAATTCTACGCCACGGACATATTGAGCGGCGGCGCGACGTGATCCGGCAGCGGGCAAACATAAGGCGTTTTGGCCGTCCGCTTCGTCAGATCCGCCTTCGCGGCCTTGATCAGATCCGGCTCGGTCAACGCCTTGATGCCGAGGCCGGCCATGGCCTTGGCCGCCTGCACCATCGCCTTGTGGGCATGCGGGCTCTTGCCCTGCGCCACAACCTGCCAGGTGTGAAAAGGCGTGCCGATTGCAACCGTTGGTGCGTGAACCTGTACGGTCGGCACCACCCAGCTCACGTCACCCACGTCGGTCGAACCGACCAGCGGGTTGCGCTTGGCGTCCAGCGGCACCAGGAAGTCGGCCAGCGGCCGATCGGTCGGCTCCATGCCGATCGCGTAATAGACCGACGCAATGTCCTTGTCGGTCAGCGTCGCGCGGATCTGGCCGGCAAAGCCCTTGTCGGCGTCGTCGAAATGCGGCGGTCCGAGCTCTTCCATGACCCGATGCAGCGCCTGCTCCAGCGGCGTGTTCGGCAGGATGTTGGAGACCGCGGAGATGATCTTCATCTCCACCTTGGTCTCGGTCATCAGGGCCGCGCCGTCTGCGATCTTGCTGACGCGCCCGACCAGCTCGTTCATGCCGGGGAGATCACGGGCTCGAATGGAATAACGCACGCGGGCGTGGGCCTGCACCACGTTGGGTGCAATTCCGCCGGTGTCGAGCAGCGCGTAATGCACGCGCGCGTCGCTCGGCATGTGCTCGCGCATGTAGTTCACACCGACATTCATCAGCTCCACCGCATCGAGCGCGGAGCGGCCGAGATGGGGCGAAGCAGCCGCATGCGAGGTGCGGCCGGTGAAGATGAAGTCGGCACGGGTGTTGGCGAGCGACGGCGTCACCGCGACTTCCCAGAAGCTGTGCGGATGCCAGGTGATGGCAATATCGGCGTCCTCGAACGCGCCGGAGCGTACCATGAAGGCTTTGGCTGCGCCGCCCTCTTCGGCCGGACAACCGTAATAGCGCACGCGACCGGGCACCTTGTTCTCGGCGAGCCAGTCCTTCACTGCAGTTGCCGCCAGCAGCGCCGCGGAACCGAGCAGATTGTGACCACAGCCATGGCCATGGCCGCCAGTCTCGACCGGACGATGCTCGGCAACGCCCGCCTCCTGGCTGAGGCCCGGCAACGCATCATATTCACCCATGAAGGCGATGACCGGACCGCCCTCGCCCCATTCGCCCGTCACAGCAGTCGGAATGCCTGCGACCTTCTCGGTGATGCGGAAACCCTGGTGGCGCAGCTCGGCGAGATGCTCGGCGGCGGAGCGTGCCTCGGTGTAGCAGACTTCGGGCATGCCCCAGACCTTGTCGCTGAGGTCGATGAAACGCCCCTTGATCGTGTCGATGCCACGCCAGATGTCGCTGCGGTTGTCCATTGCTTCGGTCCGTGATCTCTTGGTCAAACGAAGCGGCAATGGTTAGCAGCTTCACCCGAGAACGACCAGCGGCTCGCCGGACATCAGCCATGCGGCCGGCGCGACCACCCCTCGGTCCGGCACGTTGCCACCGCGATGAGCACCGGCAGTTCCTGGCACGATCATTGAATTGAGCCGACAGCGTCCGGAATAGTTGAGGTCAAGTCTTTCAAGACGACCGCCCTCGGCTTAAATTACCTCTGCTTCGCGCGCGCTCCTCTTGCGGCGAAGGGATCGCGCTCGCAAATCAGGAGAACTCCATGACCGTTCTGACCGAATGGAGAGTGCCGCCGGCCAATCAGCCGCGTGCGAGCGATTACGGCTTCGACCTCAACCGTGCGCTCGCCTCCGTCGTCGGTCTACACGCCATCATCCCGCCGGACGCCTTTAGCGCCGAAACGCTCGGCACCGAGCGCGCCGGCAACGGCGTCGTGATCGATGACGGGCTGGTGCTGACCATCGGCTATCTGATCACCGAGGCGGAATCGGTGTGGCTTCATCTCGGCGACGGGCGCGTGGTGGAAGGACATGTGCTCGGCTTCGATGCCGTCACCGGCTTCGGCCTGGTGCAGGCGCTCGGCCCGCTCGACATCGAGCCATTGCCGCTCGGCTCATCGGCGGACACACGGCTCGGCGACCGCGTCGTGGTCGGCGGCGCCGGGGGACGGACGCGATCGGTCGCGAGCCAGATCGTCGCCAAGCAGGAGTTCGCGGGCTACTGGGAGTATCTGCTCGACGAAGCCTTGTTCACCTATCCCGCCCATCCGAATTGGGGCGGCACCGGGTTGATCAACGAGCGCGGCGAACTGATCGGCATCGGCTCGCTCCAGCTCGAGCGTGAACGCGACGGCAAGGCCGAGCATGTCAACATGGTCGTGCCGATCGACCTCTTGAAGCCGATCCTCGACGATCTCCGCAAATTCGGCCGCGTCAACAAGCCGGCCCGGCCATGGCTCGGACTCTTCTCGACCGAGATCGACAACCGCGTGGTGGTGATCGGGATCTCGACCAATGGCCCGGCTGCGCGCGCGGAGCTCAAGACCGGCGACGTGATCCTTGCGGTCGACGGCGAGAAAGTGACGAGCCAGACAGCCTTCTACAAGAAGATGTGGGCCCTCGGCCCCGCCGGCGTCGATGTGCCTCTCACCGTGCATCATCAAGGCACCGCGCATCATGAGGGTGTCACCTTCGACGTGACCGTGACGTCGACCGATCGCTTCAAGCTTTTGAAGGCGCCGAAACTGCACTGACAGCTTCAATCCAGCATAGGAAGCGGCGATGACCGAGGCCGTCGTTGACGACATCGTAGCCGTGCTCCCGCCGCTGCTCAATGCACTGGAGGCGCTCGGTTACTTCACCCGGCATTTGCATCCGCCGGCCTTCGCCTCGGTGATGAATGCCATCGGCGCACCGGATGATGCGCTACGGTCGGCACACGCAGCAACTGGCGCATGGCCGGAGCAGTTCGCCGGACTGCGCGAGCGGCTCGATCGCGCCTGCAACGAGACGCTCGCGGCCTTTGCCGGCATCCGCGACGTCGAGCGCGGCAACGGCGATCTCGTCGCGGTGTTCCGCGCGCTGCGCCATCTGCCGCGCGCGCAGGAGGCACTGTATCCGCTGTCGGCGCAATTTCCGCCGGTCAGCAACTTCTTCCTCAACGGCGCCAATCGCGGGAATGAAGCGCTGCTGTCACGGCTCGAGGTCGGCGCGGGCGAGCACACCGGCATCCACCACGATCACAACGAGCCCGGCAGCCGCGGCGGCTTTTCGGTCTATGTGCCCGAATACTACACGCCCGATCGCGACTGGCCTCTGGTGATGGCGCTGCATGGCGGCAGCGGCAATGGCCGCGGCTTCCTATGGAGCTGGTTGCGCGATGCCCGCAGCTCAGGTGCGATCCTGGTGGCGCCGACTGCGACCGGGCAGACCTGGGCGCTGATGGGTGACGACACCGACACGCCCAACCTCATGCGCATCCTCGAAACCGTGCGCGACCGCTGGAACGTTGACGCCTCGCGCATGCTGCTGACCGGCATGAGCGACGGCGGTACCTTCTGCTATGTCAGCGGACTCGATGGCGCCTCGCCCTTCACTCATCTTGCGCCGGTGTCGGCGACCTTCCATCCGTTGATGGCGGAGATGGCCGACGCCACGCGCCTGCAGGGCCTGCCGGTCTTCATCACCCATGGCAAGCTCGACTGGATGTTTCCGGTGCAGACCGCGCGGCAGACGCAGGGAGCGCTCGCCGCCGCCGGCGCTGAGGTCACCTACCGCGAGATCGACGATCTCAGTCACACCTATCCGCGTGAGATCAACGCGGAGCTGCTGCAATGGCTGAACGGGGCGTGAACGAAGTGTCCTTACCTGCGCCGCACTGTCGCGGAACCATCACTGCGGGCCGACGTTATTCGCCCGTCACCGGAGGTTCGCCATGCAGACTTTTCTCGGAATGATTTTGGGCGCGCTGCTGCTCGCTTGCGGCGTCTATGTCTATGATTCCATGCAGACGTCGTCAGTCGCCAATGGCGAGGTCGCGATCACCAATCGCACCATCGTGAACTGGGATGTCGCGAAGGCCGACTGGGACGCGTTGCGCGACCGCGCGCATAAGGACTGGGTCCGGATCTCGTCGAAGTAAATCGGTTCGACCCGACATGAACAAGGCGCCGTCGCAGATCCGCGGCGGCGCCTTTCTCCTGGTCGTGATCGGCTCAGCGATACGTCAGTTCATCTTGGCCTTGCGGGCGTCGGCGATGACCTGCTCGAATTCGTTCATGCTGAGCACGCCCGGAACGCGGTACTTGCCGACGATGAAGGACGGCGTGCCCCGGAAGCCGAAGGCCTCTGCCTGGTCGTTGTTGCGCTTGAGGACCACATCGATGTCCTTGCCATGCGCGGCGAGGTCGCTCTTGAGACGATCCATGTCGACGCCGACAGATGCGAGCAGCTCGTTGATGCGCGACTCGGTCAGGCGCGAGCTGACGCCCATCATGGCGTCATGGGCCTGATGGTATTTGCCCTGGAATTTCGCCGCGAGCGCAATGCGAGCAGCCGTCACGGAGACAGGTCCGAGGATCGGCCAGTCCTTCAAAACCAGCCGGACCTTGCCATCGTCCTGGACGACCTGGCGCAACTCGGGTTCGAGCTTACGGCAATAGGGACAATTGTAGTCGGACCACTCGATGATGCTGATGTTACCATCGGGATTGCCGGCGACGGGAACGTCGGGATCGCGCAGCACCTTGGCTTCGGTCAGCACCTCGTCATCATCGGTGGCTGCGAGGGCAAATCTGGTTCCACCAGCCGCCAGCGCACCAGCCCCGATCAATTTCAGCGCCGCTCGCCGGGAGGGCACCGGGCCAACGCCGTTGAGGCCTTTATTCCTAAATCCCGTCATATCTCGTCCCGTTTCGTCCCACCGCCAGCAGTTACGGCCGGGAACCGGAAAATGTTACGTTCCATATAGAGTGTCGCGGCGACGATGTCATCGCACCAGCAGGGTCACCATCAGGGGGACCAGGAACGAGGTGACCAAAGCGTTCAGGCTCATGGCGACGCCGGAAAAGACGCCGGCGATCTCGTCGACCTGGAATGCGCGCGCCGTGCCGATGCCGTGCGCGGCAAGGCCGGCAGCAAAGCCGCGGGCGCGGAAATCGGTCACGCCGGTGCGGTTCATCAGCGGCGTCACGATGATGGCGCCCATGATGCCGGTGAGGATGACTGCGACCGCCGCCAGCGACGGATCCGCATGCAGCGATTCGGCGATGCCCATGGCAACGCCAGCCGTGACCGATTTCGGCGCCAGCGACAGCACCACGTCGCGCGGCAGGCCGGCGAACTCGGCGAGCAGCACGACCGACACCACGGCCGTCACCGAGCCCGCCACCAGCGCCACCAGCATGGCACGATGGAGCTGACCACGCGCTTGCGGTTCTCGTAGAGCGGCACGGCGAGCGCCACGGTGGCGGGCCCGAGCAGGAAATGCACGAACTGCGCGCCGGCAAAATAGGTGGTGTAGGACGTACCTGTTACGAGCAGGAACGCCCCGATGATCCACATCGCATGCAGCACCGGATTGGCAAACGGATGGCGCCGCGTCGCCAGCGACACCGCATCCGTGGTCGCATAGACCAGCAGGGTCACCGTCAGCCAGAGCAGCGGCGACTGCGACAGGTACACCCAGAGGGAGAACGGATTATCCTTCATCTGATGTCCTGCTGCTTCAACAGGCGGCTGACCAGGCGGAAGGTCAGGACGGTGGCGAGTAACGTCACCACCACCGAGAGCACGAGCACCAGCAGGATGGCAACGCCGTGGGAGGCGAGCAGGTCGAGCTTTTGGACGACACCGACGCCGGCTGGCACGAACAAGAGCGAGAGATGAGCCAGCAGGCCCTTGCTCGCGGTCTCCACGCCGTCGTTTCGGAGCGGCCCGTGCACGAGCAGCGCAAAGCGGTCGCGGGCAAGCAGCAGGATCAGAAGCAGCAGCAGGCCGAGCACGGGGCCCGGCAGCGGCAGGCCGAGACCGCGGACCACGGCCTCGCCGATCAATTGGCAGAGCAGGATGAGGCTGAGACTCGCAAGCATGACGCATCAAGGAATGCGCCACAGAGCTTGTCAATTGCCGCTAGGCGCGGGACGCGCGCGGTTGGTGCGGAGCTGCAACACGGGGCAGCATCGCCATCAGCGTGCCGGTCATGGTGGCGATCAGCGTGGACTTGCCGTCATGCTCGGCAAACGCCCTGGCTTCGCAGAAGGTGAGCGTACGGCCGGGCTTGACCACCTCGGCCTTGAACACGAAGCGCTCGCCGCGGGCGGGGGCGAGCAGCGTGGTCTTGAACTCGACGGTGAGGATATCGGCCTCGGACGGCATCAGGGTGAAAGCGGCGACGCCGCAGGCATTGTCGAGCCCCGCGGTCATGATGCCGGCATGGATGAAACCGTTCTGCTGCGTGAAGGCCGGCGAATGCAGCATGGCCAGCTCGACCTCGCCCGGTGCGAGGCGGACGATCACGATGCCGAGCGTGCGCATCGCCGGCTGTCCTTCGAACATCGCGACGGTTGCCGCTCGATAGCCCGGGTTTTTCGGCTCGAATGTGGCCATGCTTCAGACCTCGGCCGGTTCGGCAAGATGCTTCAGCGCGATTTCGCGGATCGCATCGATGAACGGTGCGGATTTGCGCAGGCTACGATCCATGTGCACCGCCGTGATTTCACAAAACGCGGCCACTTCGCCCGTTTCGGCGTTCGTCATCTCGTGCCGGAAGCGAATCGACTTGTCGCGAAGCTCGAGCAGGTGACTGCGGATCTCGATGATGTCACCGGCGAGCAGCTCGCGCTTGTAGGTGATGTTCTGCTGCACCGCGGCCATGCCGCGGCCGGATGAGCGTAGATAACCCGGTGTCAGTCCGAGCCGGGCAAACAGATTCCAATTGGCCTCGTCGAATTTGCCGACATACCACATGATGTTCATGTGACCGACGTGATCGCATTGCCACGGATAGACCGTGCCGCGATAGGTCGCCGCCTGCTCCATCGCCATCCTTGCCCCTGTCTGCATTTTTGATTTTGATACGGTAGCGTATCAGGCGAAGGGCGCGTTAGCAATACGGCAGCGTATCAAGAACCGGTGAGGCTTCCTTCATGAACGACGGCAGGGGCGATGTCTGGGTCGAGGCGGGGTTCAGCGAGCTCGCCCGCGCCGGCGTCGAGGGCGTGCGGGTCGAAGTGCTTGCCAAGAATCTCGGCGTCACCAAGGGCGGCTTCTACCGCCGCTTCGCCGACCGCGCCGCACTGCTCGAGGCCATGCTGGTGCACTGGCGCGAGGGACGCTCGGCGTCCATCGCGCAGCAGACCAGCCTGGACGGACAAGAGCCGCGTGAACGGCTGAAGGCGATGATCCAGCTCTACTCCGAGCGACTCAATCCGGAAGGCATGGCAATCGAGCTTGCGATCCGGCAGTGGGCACGCTCCGACGAGAGTGCGGCTGCGGCTGTGGCCAGCGTGGATGCGGCGCGGCTCAAGCATGTCGCCGAGCTCTACCGTGCGACCGGCCTGGAGGCCGAGGCGGCCGAGGCGCAGGCCTTCCTATTCTACTGCTTCATCTTCGGCCAGAGCCTGCTGTTCATCGAGCGCGGCCCACGCAAGCGGTCGCAGCTCGTGGCGAAATCAGCCGAGAAGCTATTGGACTAGGGCATGATCCGGAAACGCATGTAGCGGTTTTCCGAGAGATCACGCGCAACAGTCACCAAGCAAAATGGCCGGAGCTTTGCTCCGGCCATCGCATCAATTCGAAGCGTTAGGCGGCACCCTTCAGCTTCTTGTTGCATTCGCTGTAATAGCCGCCGCCCTTCTCGATCCACTTCATGCCACCATTGCCATTGGTGGTCTTGTTGGCATTGTACTGGTCGACGCAGGTGTGGAGGCGCGCCTTACCGGCAGTCTCCTTGGCGTATTTCGGATCAACCGCGTTCGGGAAGATCGCAGGGCCGGCCGGCAGAGTCGGCGCCGGAGCAGCAGCAGGGGCGGCCTCCTTCTTTGCCTGCTTCGGCTCGGCTGCAGGGGGTGGCGCAGCTGGGGCGGCCGCGGTCGGCGCAGCGGCCGGCGTTGCGTCGGCGCCGCACTGGGCTTTGCGGAAGTCATTCCACTTCATGGTGCCGAGCGAGCCGTCCTTCTTGGCGGCCTGATATTTCGCGCTGCACTCTTGCGAGGTCAGCGCCTGCGCCGGCGCGCTCGCCACCAGCGCGGCGACGCCCGACACCGCAATTGCACACAACAATTTGGCTTGAATGGTCATCCTTGGTCTCCCTCAGGGAAGCAAAACGAGGATTGCTATCCTAGCGTGTCCCGCACGCCCGACAAGGAAGCGGTGGGCTTCGCAGCCAAAATATAGTGATCCCGCCGTTCAGATTATTCATGTCGCGTTCAGCAACGCGGGCCGACGTTCGCGTCCCTTCGCAATTCTCGCAAGAAGAGTCCAACACCATGACCCTCGCTTCCCGTCTCGCCGTCGTCGCCATTGCCTCCCTGTTCGCCACCGGCACCGCCTTCGCACAGACCGCGGCACCGGCTGCCAAGACCGATGCCACCACGACCACCGACAAGAAGGCGCCGAAGGAGCACTCGGCCGAATCGCTAGAATGCTCCAAGCAGGCGGATGCCAAGGGCCTCCACGGCAAGGAGCGCAAGAAATTCCGCTCCGAGTGCATCAAGAGCGCCAAGGCCGGCACTGCGGCTGCGCCTGCCGCCGACAAGAAGTAAGCCCGTCACTATCCTCCCCTCGCCGTTGGCGAGAGGCGCACGCATTGCGGCATGACGAGCCTGCAATTGTGCGCCTCTCGCCGATTTGCGATAAGGTGGCGTGAAGCAAATCACCGCCTCCTTCCCGTTCGAATTGCCGAGCCGTGCCAAGGTTTTGAGCACCGCGGAGACGCTCGTCATCGGCGCGGCTGGCGGCCTCGCGTTCCTGGTTGCGGGCCTTCCGGGCGGATTGATATCGGGATCGATGATTGCAGTCGGGCTTGCCGCAATTGCCGGACGCCAGCTCGCCGTTCCGCCGCTGCTGACCCAGACCGTGCTGGTGCTGCTTGGCATTTCGCTCGGCTCCGTCGTTTCGCGACACCTGATCCAGCAGGTCAGCGCCTATCCGCTGACCATCGGTCTATTGGCGCTCGCGACCTTCTGCTCGACCTTCGGCTCGAGCTACTATCTCCAACGCATCCATGGCTGGGACCGCACCTCGGCCTTCCTCGCCGGCAGCCCCGGCGCATTATCGCAAATCACGATCTTGGCGGTTGAACGCGGCGCCGACCTGCCGGGCATCGCTGTGGTGCAGACCATGCGCGTCATCATCCTCACCGCGGCGCTGCCCATGGTGCTGGCGATCGCGGGCGTCGCCCCCTCCGTCGCGCCGTCGCTGACGACGACGATCGCCTCGCCGCTCGATCTCCTCGAACTGGTCGCCGCATCGCTGGCGGCGTCGCTCGTTCTCCGGCTGATCAGGTTTCCGGCGAGCTGGATGTTCGGCGCGATGATCGCCTCCAGCGTGCTGCACGGCGCGGGCTGGGTCGACGGCGGCCTGCCGAACTGGGTGCGCGGCGTATCGCTGGTCGGCATCGGCGCGCTGATCGGCAGCCGCTTTGCCCGGATGCGGATCAAAACGCTGGCCGGCCACATCAACGCGGCGCTGGGCTCGTTTGCCGTGGCCATCGCCGTCTCCGCCATCTTCGTCGGCATCGTCGCCGTTACGACCCAGGTGAAGTTCTCCGACGTCGTCGTTGCTTTCGCGCCCGGCGCGATGGACGCGATGCTGGCGCTGGCGCTCACGCTGCACATCGATCCGATCTTCGTCGGCGCCCATCATCTCTCGCGTTTCGTGTTCGTGACGATCGCGACGCCGGGCATCGTGCATCTGTTCGGCCGGACACAAGACGACGTGGACGATTAGCCCTCCACTGCCGTCGCCCGTCCCTTCAACACGGCAACCTCTGCCTCGAGCTCCGCGATCCGCTGGTCTCTGGCCGCCAGCGCCGCCGCAACATCCGGGGCGTCAAACTTCTGCGGAATGTGCTGCGGGCAGTTGGTGTCCCACGCCGCGATCTTGAACAGGACCACCTGCTCCGGCCGGGCGCGGTAGCCCTTCGGCATCAGGGCCGTCGTCAGCGCCTCGTCGTCCTCGACCACGCGCGCCTCGCCCCAGATCTTCACGCGGCGGCGGTGGGCGTAGTCCATGACGAAGATGTAGGCCTTGGGGTTCTCGGACAGATTTCCCTGGGTGATGTATTGCCGGTTGCCGGAATAGTCGGTGAAGGCCAGCGTCTGCTTGTCCAGCACCTTCAAGAACCCCTTCGGGCCGCCCCGGTGCTGGATGTAGGGCTGGCCGTCGGCCGAGGCGGTCGCAAAGTAGAAGCTGTTGGCATCGGCCAGGAACGCCGCGAGGTTCTCGTCGACCTCGGTGCGCCATCCCCGCTGCTCGGCATGGGCATAGCCCTCGCGCGATCCCTTTCGGGTCTGGATCGATTTCACCGCCGGCGAGAAGGCAACATCGCTGGCATAGGTGTGTACGGCAGTCATCGGAACATCTCCTGAGAATTCCAGCACATTGCTGCGTCTTTCAGAGCTCAAAATGGACCTTCCGGCGATCAAAACAATCGGCCCGCTTGACACTTCATCGTTGCAATATATGCAATAATACCCATGGACCGCCTTGAAGCCATGCATGTCTTCGTCACCGTCGCTGACCTGCGCGGCTTTGCGCCGGCGGCGCGAAAGCTGCGGCTGTCGCCATCGGCGGTGACGCGGATGATCGCGGCGCTCGAAGAGTATCTCGGCGCGCGGTTGCTGCAGCGGACCACCCGGCAGGTCAGGCTGACCGACGTCGGCACGCGCTATCTGGAACGCGCACGGCGGATTCTTGCCGATGTCGAGGAAGCCGACGGCTCGGCGCGGGAGGAGCGCAACCGGCCGAGCGGGCGGCTGGTGGTGTCGGCCCCGGTCGGCTTCGGCCGGCTGCATGTCGGCCCGGTCATGACCGATTATCTCAAGCGCTATCCCGAGGTCGCCTGCGAGCTCAGGCTGTCGGACAACCTCGTCAATCTCGTGGAGGATGCCGTCGACGCGGCGGTGCGGATCGGCCATCTCGCCGATTCCTCGCTGGTGGCGCGCCAGGTCGGCGAGATGCGGCGGATCGTGGTGGCGACGCCGGGCTATCTGAGGCGCCATGGCGAGCCGAAGACGCCGGAGACGCTAGTCGAGCACCAGACCATCCAGTTCGGTCCCACCTCGAACTGGCATTTCGTGCAGGACGGCCGCGACATCGAGGTGACGCCGAGCCCACGCTTCACCAGCAACAGCGCCGACGCAGCGCTGCAATTTGCCGAGGCCGGCGGCGGCGTGACGCGCGTGCTGGCCTATCAGGCCGCCGAGGGCCTGAAGCGCGGGCGGCTGAAAATCGTGTTGGCGAAATACGAGCAGCCGGCGCTGCCGATCCACATCGTCTATCCGACCTCGCGCCTGCTCTCGGCCAAGGTGCGCGCCTTCATCGATCTCGTGGTGGAGACGGCGGAGTGGCGGTTTGGGTAGGCTCAACCTTTCTTGGGCACCACCCGGAACGTGCCGCTGGCCCGCGCGATCACGGCGCCGTCGGCCTTGATCAGGCTCTGCGCGAAGCAGATGGTCTTGCCGGTCTTGATCACGTCGCTCTCGATCGAACACCACTGGCCAATCTCGGCCGAGCCGACGAAATCGATCGACAGTGAGACCGTCACGAAGGAAGTGGTCCAGTTCGTCACCTGCGCGCAGCTATAGCCCATGGCATTGTCGGCGAGCGCGGCGATCAGGCCGCCATGGATCAAGCCACGGCCGTTGGTGTGCGGCCGTGCCAGCCGGAGGCCAATGATGATGGCCTTGTCGGTCTTCTTCGCGTAGAGCGGCTCCCAGGGCTCGGTGAGCGGGCTCTTGCGGGACAAGGGCTCAAAGCCGTCGGGAATGTCGGTGGAGGTCATGTGCGTCTCGTGTGCTGCTGATTGCCAGCATTGAACGCGATGGACGTGACGGGCGCATCAATTACAAAGTTTTAAACGGGATTTGCGCGGGTGTTTGAAACGCGCCGTGCCATCCCCGCCACCGTCATCACCCGCGAAAGCGGGTGATCCAATATTCCAAAGGCGGCGCGGCTGCAATCGAGAGGCCGCGGCGTACTGGATGTGCCGGCCCTTCGCCGGGCATGACGGCGAGTGTCAGAACGGCAAGCCCACATAATTCTCCGACAGCGACGTCATCGCGGCCTGCGACTGCGTGACGTAATCGAGCTCGGCGAGCTGGATGCGCGCGCCGATGCTGCCGGTGTCGGGGAACTTGTGCAGCATCGAGGTCATCCACCAGGAGAAGCGCACCGCCTTCCAGACCCGCGCCAGCGCCGTCGCGGAGTAGGCGTCGATCCCGGCGCTCGATTTCTCGTCGTAGAACTCGCGGAGCGCGCTAGACAGATAATGCGCATCGCTGGCAGCGAGGTTCAGTCCCTTGGCGCCGGTCGGCGGCACGATGTGGGCGGCATCGCCGCACAGGAACAGCTTGCCGAAGCGCATCGGCTCGGCGACAAAGCTGCGCAAGGGCGCAATGCTCTTTTCGATCGAGGGGCCGGTAATGAGGCTGTCGGCGGCCTCCTGGTCGAGCCGGCGCTTCAACTCGTCCCAGAAGCGGTCATCCGGCCATTGATCGACATGGTCGTCGAGCGAGCACTGCACGTAATGCCGGCTGCGCTTCATCGAGCGCATGGTGCAAAGCGCGAAGCCGCGGGCGTGGTTGGAATAGATCAGCTCGTGGCTGACCGGCGGCGTCTCGGACAAGATGCCGAGCCAGCCGAACGGATAGACCCGTTCGAATTCCTCGATCGCCGAGGCCGGCACGCTGGCGCGGCTGACGCCGTGAAAGCCGTCGCAGCCGGCGATGAAGTCACAATCGAGGGTGTGGGTGACGCCATCCTTGACCCAGGTTACGCGCGGGTGACTGCCGTCGAAATCGTGCGGCTGCACATCCTTGGCCTCGTAGATGGTGGAGAGGCCAGCGGCCTTGCGTGCATTCATCAGGTCGAGCGTGACTTCGGTCTGGCCGTAGATCATGACCGTCTTGCCGGTCGCGGCCTTCATGTCGATGCGATGACGATGGCCGGCGAAGGCGAGCTCGATGCCTTCATGAACCAGGCCTTCGGCATGCGCCCGCGTACTGGCGCCGATCTGATCAAGCAACCCGACCGTTCCCTCTTCCAGCAGGCCGGCGCGGATTCGGCCGAGCACGTAATCCGGGCTCTGCCGTTCCAGAATGAAATTGTCGATGCCGTATTGGTTCAGAAGTTGCCCAAGCAACAATCCTGCCGGCCCGGCCCCGATGATTGCGACTTTTGTCCGCAATACTTGCTCCTCCCGATCCTGTAGGCTTTCGTCGCGGCGCGCTTGTCGCGGTCGTCCACGCGCGATAATTATAACATATAACGGTTGGGCAAAAGGGGAGCGCTCGTCGCGGCATCGCGACAAATCCATGCAACATGGCTGACATAGATGACGCGGCGGCACGCCGCGGCAGTTCCGGCTTGAACGCGCCAGCCAATTATATAACATGTTAACTAATGAGACCGGGCCATCGAAGCCCGCCGTCGCAAAGAGGGAGAGACACGTGATGAGGAAAGCATGTCTGGCTTTGCTGCTGGCAGCGAGCGTGACGCCTGCGTTCGCGCAGGACAAGACCTTCGACTTGAAGATCTCGCATTGGGTGCCGGCTTCGCATCCGCTGCAAAAGTCGCTGGAGGATTGGGCAGCCGCGGTGGAGAAGGATTCCGGCGGCACCATCAAGGGCAAGGTGTTCCCAGCCCAGCAGCTCGGTAAGGCCTTTGATCACTACGACATGGCGCGTGATGGCATCGCCGACGTCACCTACGTCAACCCAGGCTATCAGCCCGGCCGCTTCCCGATTATCGGCGCCGGCGAATTGCCGTTCCTAATCTCGGACGCCAAGGGCGGATCGATGGGGCTGGACGCCTGGTACCGCAAATATGCCGAGAAGGAGATGAAGGACGTCAAATACTGCCTCGCCTTCGTCCACTCGCCCTCCTCCTTCCACTCCCGCACGAAGAAGATCGTGATGCCGGAGGACGTGAAGGGCATGAAGATCCGCCCCGCCCACGCCACCATGGCGAATTTCGTCACCGCGCTCGGCGGCACCAATGTGCAGTCCTCCGCACCTGAAGTGCGCGACATCATCGAGCGCGGCGTCGCCGACGGTGTCACCTTCCCCTGGGGCTCCCTGGTGCTGTTCGGCATCGACAAGGTCACTAAGTTCCATATGGAGGCCCCGCTCTACACCACGACGTTCGTGTTCGTGATGAACAAGGACAAGTACAATTCCATGTCTGACAAGCAGAAGGCCGCGATCGACAAGAACTGCACGACCGAAATGGCGGGCGTGGTCGGCGAGCACTGGGGCAAGTTCGAGGATGCCGGCATCGACAAGGTAAAGGCGGAAGAAGGTCACGAGGTCTACAAACTGACGCCGGACCAGACGACGGCCTGGAAGAAGGCAGCCGAACCGCTGGTGAAGACCTGGAGTGACGGCGCCAAGAAGGCCGGTGCCGATCCTGACGCAGCCTTGGCGGAGCTCAAGGCCTCGCTGAAGAAGTACAACGCGCTGGCTGAGTAGGCGATGCCGTCGCGGCGAGCTCCGCTTCTCCCTCGCCCGGTTCTTACGGGGAAAGGGTCGGGGTGAGGGGCTGCTTCGGCACAGAAGCTAGCAGATGGGCCCGCGGAGAGTCCCCCTCACCCACCGCGCTCTGGCACGCAAGGGCGCTGCCAAGCGCGTCGGCCGCTCCCCGCACGCGGGGAGAGGCGAACGTCGCGGCGAGACCCGGATCAAAAATGACATCACGCGAAGGGATCACCAACCCATGAAGCGCTCCTGGATGGATCGCGTCATCGATACGATCGAATGGATCGCGGCCGGCTTTGTCGGCATCGTCGCGCTCGACATCTTCCTGTCGGTGCTGTTGCGCAACACGCTGAACTATTCGATCCCCGACAGTTTCGACATCGGCCGCATGCTGCTCGGCATCCTCATTTTCTGGGGCATTGCGGCGACCTCCTATCGCGGCACCCACATCACGGTCGACCTGGTCTGGGGCAATGTCGGGCCGCGCTACCAGCGCTGGATCGACGTGTTCGCGACCTTGGTGCTGCTGTTCGTCGTCACGGTGCAGACCTGGACGCTGTTCGACAAGGTGCGCGGCACCTACAACGACAACGTCCAGACCTTCGACATGCACATGCCGACCTGGCCTTTCTTCGTAATTGCCTGGATCGGCGACGTCTCGGCCGTGCTGCTGATCGCGATCCGCACTTACCGGCTCATCTTCCACCCCGAAGACATGCACGACCCCAAGCTGAAGGCGACGGAATAATCATGAGCACCGATGCCGTCGCCGTTATCGGCTTCGTTTCCCTGTTCGCGCTGATGCTGCTGCGCGTGCCCGTCGGCATGGCCATGGGTCTCGTCGGCGTCTCCGGCTTCTCCTATCTGGTCGGCGCGACGCCCGCGCTGAAGCTCGTTGGCCAGACCTCGATGCGCACGGTCACCGACTACACGTTCGGCGTCATCCCGATGTTCCTGCTGATGGGCTCCTTCGTCAGCAATTCCGGCATGAGTCGCGAGCTGTTTCGCGCCGCCAACGGCTTTGTCGGACATCTGCGGGGCGGGCTCGGCATCGCCACCGTCGGTGCTTGCGGCGGCTTTGCCGCGATCTGCGGCTCGTCGGTCGCGACCGCCGCCACCTTCTCCGCCGTCGCCTATCCCGAGATGCGCCGCTTCGGCTATCCGCAATCCTTTGCCACCGGCGTGATCGCGGCCGGCGGCACGCTCGGCGCGATGCTGCCACCTTCCACCGTGCTCGCGGTCTACGGCATCATCACCGAGCAGGACATCGGAAAACTCTTCATCGCCGGCATCATTCCGGGCCTGCTGGCGATGACCATGTACATGATCACGATCTTCCTGATCGGCTATTTCCGCCCTGACCTCCTGCCCAAGGGCAAGGTGCTGCCGTGGCGCGAGCGCTTCGCCGGCCTGAAGGACATCTGGGCACCGGTGCTGCTGTTCGTGTTCGTGATCGGCGGCCTCTACGGCCTGCCTTTCCTGCCGCGCTTTACGCCGACGGAGGCCGGCGGCGTCGGCGCCGCCGGCGCCTTCATCATCGGCGTCGTCACGGGACGACTCGACCGTGAGAAGGTGCTGGCCTCGCTGCTGCAAGCGACACGCACCGCGGCCGCCGTGTTCACCGTGCTGATCGGTGCGTTGATCTTCGGCTATTTCCTGACGGTGACGCAGACGCCGCAGAAAGTGACGGAATTCCTCACCGGCCTCGGCCTCGGCCCCTACGGCGTGCTGGCGCTGATCATGGTGATGTATCTCGTGCTCGGCTGCCTGATGGACGCCATGGCGATGATCATCCTGACCGTGCCGATCATCTTCCCCGTCATCACGCATCTCGGCTTCGACCCGATCTGGTTCGGCGTCATCATCGTAATGACCGTCGAGCTCGGCCTGATCCATCCGCCGGTCGGCATGAACGTCTTTGTCATCAAGAGCGTGGTGAAGGACGTGTCATTCTCCACGATCTTCAAGGGCGTGATCCCGTTCGTAGCGACCGATCTCGTGCGGCTGGTAATCCTGATCGCCTTCCCGCTGTTGGCGACCTGGCTGCCGACGCGGATGATGGCGCATTGAGGGTGAAGTGATGACGACACCGACGATCGAGACGAAATACGTCTTCACCATCACTGCCCGCATCGGCGACGTCATCACGGCCGGCGAGACAGGCATCGGCGTCCGTCGCATCATCCCGATTATCGGCGGCGAGGTGCAGGGCGCGATCACCGGCAAAGTGCTGCCGTTCGGCGCCGATTTCCAGACCATCCGTCCCAACGAGCTGATCGACCTCGAGGCCAAATACGCCTTCGAGACCGACGATGGCGCCGTGGTCTATGTCGACAACAAGGGCATGCGCTTCGGCCCGGTCGAGCTGTTGCAAAAGCTCAAGCGCGGCGAACCGGTCGATCCAAAGCTGATCTATTTTCGCACCGTCCCGAAGTTCGAAACCGGGCACGAGAAGTATCGCTGGCTGATGGAACACATTTTCGTCGGCTCAGCGGCACGGCATGCGGACCGGGTGGTGATCGACGTGCACCAGGTGGTGTGAGGGCCGGCTTTAGCGGTTTGCAGCTGGCACGAAGGCTAGCCGTCGTCCCGGCGAAGGCTGGGATCCACCGCGGGATCTACCGGTTGCCGGCGGTCGGAGTACCGAACGACGAATCTTCGCCAAATTCCTCCCTGTGCTTATGGGTCCCGGCCTTCGCCGGGACGGCATAGTATGCGGGGCGGCATTCGCCACAATTCATCGCCCCATATTGACTCCCGCCAAATTCGTTATACAACATAACTATTCTGATAAGGACGCAAATGACACAGGGAAACGCCGAGACCGCTGACGCGGGCGCCTCCGGGCTGCTTCAGATCGAGAGGGTGGACCGGGTTCTGACCGTAGGGCTGAACCGGCCGGCCAAGCGCAATGCGCTCAACGACGGCATCATCCTGGAAATCGGCGAGCGCTTTGCATCCCTGCCCGAGGATATCGGCGCGGTCGTCATCCACGGCATCGGCGACCATTTCTCCAGCGGTCTCGACCTTTCCGAGCTCCAGGACCACGACGCTACCGGCGGCCTCTTGCATTCGCAGATGTGGCACCGGGTGTTCGATCGCATCCAGTATAGCCGCGTCCCCGTCATCGCCGCGCTGAAGGGCGCCGTCATTGGCGGCGGGCTGGAGCTTGCCTGTGCCGCACATATCCGCGTCGCCGAACCCTCGACTTACTTCGCGCTGCCGGAAGGGCAGCGGGGCATCTTCGTCGGCGGCGGCGGCTCTGTGCGGCTGCCGCGACTGATCGGCGTCGCGCGCATGATGGACATGATGCTGACGGGCCGCGTCTACAGCGCGACCGAGGGCGCTTCTTACGGCTTTGCGCAATACGTCACGGAGGCCGGCAACGGGCTTCCCAAGGCGCTGGAGCTCGCAACCAAGATCGCCTCCAACGCGCCGCTGACGAATTTTGCCGTGCTCCAGGCCCTGCCGATGATCGCGGAAGCCAATCCGCAGACCGGCTTGCTGATGGAATCGCTGATGGCGACGGTCGCGCAGAGTGACAAGGAAGCCAAGCGCAGGATTCGCGAATTTCTCGAGCACAAGACCGCCAAGGTGAAGCCGAAATCATGAGTGCACAGCCGTCCTCTTCCAGCACAGAGCGCGGCGTGAGCAATTCTCCGCTGCGACCGATCTCGTTCGGCGATCCCGTCGTCGACATCGAGCGTCGCGCCGATGGCACGATCTATCTGCGGCCGAAGCAGCCGCTCGGCGACTATCCCGTTCGCATCACCGATCGCCTGCATCACTGGGCGACGACGACGCCGGACCGCGTCTTCATGGCGGAGCGCGAAGGCGGCCGCGGCTGGCGCAAGATCACCTATGCGGAGCTGCTCACGGCGAGCCGGCATATCGCCTCGGGCCTGATCCAGCGCGGCCTGTCGGCGGAGCGGCCGGTCGTCATTCTCTCCGGCAATTCGATCGACCACGCGTTGCTTGCATTCGGCGCCTATTATGCCGGCGTTCCGTTCTGCCCGGTGTCGCCGGCCTATTCCCTGGTGTCGAAGGATTACGGCAAGCTGTCCTATCTGATGAAGCTGCTGACGCCGGGCCTCGTTTTCGCCGAGGACGCCGACAAGTTCGCCGACGCGCTCGTCGCCAATGTTTCGCTGGGCACCGAGATCGCCGCGTCCTATGGCCATGTCCCGGGCCGCGACGTCACCCTGCTCGCCGACCTCATGGCAACGCCCGTTCGCAGCGACCTCGACGCGGTGCACGGCAAGATCGGCCCCGACACGATCGCGAAATTCCTGCTGACGTCGGGCTCGACCGGCAATCCCAAGGCCGTCATCAACACCCAGCGCATGATCTGTGCCAACCAGGTCATGCTGCGCGAGACGCTCGCCTTTCTCAAGGACGAGCCGCCCGTCATCATCGACTGGCTACCGTGGAACCACACCTTTGGCGGCAATCACAATATCGGGCTGACGCTCTACAATGGCGGCTCGATGTATCTCGATGCCGGCAAGCCGGTGCCCGGCGGCATCGAGGAGACCGTTCGCAATCTCCAGGAGATTTCGCCGACGGTGTATTTCAACGTGCCCAAGGGGTACGAGTCGCTGCTGCCCTATTTGCGCGACGACCAGGGCTTGCGCGCAAAGTTTTTTGACCGGCTGCACGCGATGTTCTTCTCCGGGGCGGCTCTGTCGCCCTTCGTCTGGAACAGTCTCGACGAACTCGCGGTGAAGGAAAAAGGCTATCGCGTGCCAATGCTGACCGGCTTGGGCGCGACCGAGACCGCGCCGTTCTTCATGTCGGTCAATCCGCGCACCAGCCGCTCCGGCCATGTTGGCCTGCCGGTGTCCGGCAATGATGCCAAGCTGGTGCCGAACAACGGCAAGATGGAGGTCCGGGCCAAGGGGCCGAACGTGATGCCCGGCTACTGGCGCCAGCCCGACATCAGCGCGAAGTCCTTCGACGAGGAGGGCTTCTACAAGATGGGCGATGCGCTCAAGCCCGCCGATCCCGATGATCTCAATGCCGGCTTCGATTTCGACGGCCGCGTCAGTGAGGATTTCAAGCTCGCGAGCGGCACCTGGGTCAGCGTCGGCCCGCTGCGCGCGCGCCTCACGGCGGCCTGCGCGCCGCTGGTGCGCGACGTCGTCATCGCCGGCATCAATCGCGACGAAGTCTCCGCGCTTGTCGTCCTCGATCTCGACGGCTGCCGGCTGATCAACCCAACGCTGCCCGCCGACGACCTCACCGTCACCGCGCGCGACCGCCTGGTTCAGGAGGCCTTTCGCGAGCGCCTGACACACTTCCTCGCTTCGGCCACCGGCTCCTCGACCCGGGTCACACGCGCGATCCTGATGGACACGCCGCTCTCGATCGACAAGGGCGAGGTCACCGACAAGGGCTCGATCAACCAGCGCGCGGTGCTCGAGCATCGCGGTGCGCTGATCGAGGAGCTCTATGCTGCCAATCCATCCGACCGTGTGATATCGGTCGGCTAAGAATTCATCGAAGGAGAACGCCATGTTGTTGAAGGATCAGGCAGCCATCGTCACCGGCGGCGCATCGGGGCTTGGTGCGGCGACCGCGCGAAAGCTGGCGGCGCAGGGCGCAAAAGTCGCGGTCTGCGATCTCAATGCCAAGCTTGCGGAAACCGTGGCGGCCGAGATCAAGGGCGTCGCCGTGACCTGCGACGTCTCCGATGCCGCCTCGGCGGAAGCTGCGATCGCGCAGGCGACCAAGGCTCACGGCCCGGCCCGCGTGCTGGTCAATTGCGCCGGCATCGGCGTGGCAAAGCGCGTGGTCGGCCGCGACGGTCCGATGGCGCTCGCCGATTTCGACAAGGTGATCAAGGTCAATTTGATCGGCACCTTCAACATGCTGCGCCTTGCCGCGACCGAAATGTCCAAGCTCGAGCCGCAGGCCAGCGGCGAGCGCGGCGTCATCATCAACACCGCCTCCGTTGCCGCCTATGACGGCCAGATCGGCCAGTCGGCCTATTCGGCCTCGAAGGGCGGCATCGTCGGCATGACGCTGCCGATCGCGCGCGAGCTCGCACAGTTCGGTGTCCGCGTGCTGACCATCGCGCCCGGCCTCTTCCTCACGCCGCTGCTCGCCAACCTGCCGCAGGAAGCCCAGGATTCGCTTGCCGCCGCGATCCCGTTCCCGCGCCGGCTCGGCAACGCCGACGAATTCGCCGCCCTTGCGCTGCACATGGTCGAGAACTCCTACCTCAACGGCGAAGTGGTGCGCCTCGACGGCTCGCTGCGCATGGCGCCCAAGTAGTAAGGCCCGCAACGCATGTTCGTGAACCGGCGCGACGTCCAGATCCAGTGGGGCGACTGCGACCCCGCCAACATCGTCTACTATCCGCGTTATTTCGCGATGTTCGACGATTCGACGTCGACCCTGTTCGAGGTCGCCGGTTTCTCCAAGCAGGACTTGGTCCGCAAATACGGCCTGGTGGGCATCCCCATGGTCGACACGCGGTCCAAGTTCTACATCCCCTCGACCTACGGTGACTGGATCACCATCGAGACGAAGATCGAAAGCATCAAGCGCTCGAGCTTCGAGGTGAAGCACAACGTCTACAAGGGCGAGGCGCTCGCGATCGAAGGTTTTGAGACCCGCGTCCTGGTCGGCCGCGACCCCGTTAACCCCGACAAATTGAAATCGGCACCGTTTCCGCCGGAAATGGTAGCGAAGTTCGCCGGGAGTTAGAGTCTGGAGCTAAATCGCCGCATCACCAAAAGACGGGGCTGAATTCATCCCCGATTTCTGCTTTCAAAGAATAACGTCAAGGGAGGAATAGATGAAACGCTTTTACCTGACCGCCGCAATCGCGGCGGCTACGCTGGCGCTACCGGCCCTGCCCGCGCTGGCCCAGACCAACGAAATCACCATCGGCATCAGCGTGACCACCACGGGTCCAGCCGCCGCCCTCGGCATTCCCGAGCGCAACGCGCTGGAATTCGTGCCGAAGGAAATCGGCGGCGTGCCGCTGAAGGTGATCGTGCTCGACGATGGCGGCGACCCGACCACGGCGACCACCAACGCGCGCCGCTTCGTCACGGAATCCAAGGCCGACATCATCATGGGCTCGTCGACGACGCCGCCCTCGATCGCAGTCTCCAACGTGGCGAACGAAGCCGGCATTCCGCATTTCGGTCTCGCGCCGTTCCCGATCACGCCCGAGCGCGCCAAGTGGTCGGTGTCGATGCCGCAGCCGATTCCGATCATGGGCAAGGTGCTTTATGAGCACATGAAGGCTCACAACGTGAAGACGGTCGGCTATATCGGCTATTCCGACTCCTACGGCGACCTCTGGTTCAACGACTTCAAGGCCCAGGGCGTGCCGATGGGCATGACCATGGTCGACGAGGAACGCTTCGCGCGGCCGGATACGTCTGTCACCGGGCAGGTCCTGAAGCTCGTTGCAGCCAATCCCGACGCAATCCTGATCGGCGCCTCCGGTACCGCGGCTGCGTTGCCGCAGACCGAGTTGCGCGAGCGTGGCTATCAGGGCCTGATCTACCAGACCCACGGCGCGGCCAGCATGGACTTCATCCGCATCGCCGGCAAAGCCGCCGAAGGCGTGCTCATGGCGTCCGGCCCGGTGATGGACCCGGAAGACCAGCCCGACAGCGCGCTCACCAAGAAGCCGGGCCTGGCGCTCAATGCCGCCTATGAAGGCAAATACGGCCCGAACAGCCGCAGCCAGTTCGCGGGCCATTCCTACGACGCCTTCGAGGTGTTGAAGCGCGTGATCCCGACCGCATTGAAGACGGCCAAGCCCGGTACGCCCGAATTCCGCGAGGCCATCCGCCAAGCCTGGCTGACCGAAAGGGACATCGCGGCGAGCCAGGGCGTCTACAACTTCACCGAAAAGGATCGTTACGGCCTCGACGACCGCTCACGCATCCTGCTCACGGTCAAGGACGGCAAATACACGCTCGCGAAGTAAGAGGGCGGCACTCTCTGAAACGACCGGAGCCGGCCCATCGGGCCGGTTCTTTATCTTTCGCGCTTCCCGAGCGCGGGTCAGGCCGCCTGCCGCAGCGGCGTCCAGGCGAACTCCGGATAATAGTTATCCATCATCCGGTCGACATAGGCGGTAAGGTTCGGAAACCCTTCCGCGCGCTCCCGCAGGTGGGAATCGAAGAACGGCGTGAGAATTCCGGCGAGCGCGCCGAAGGCGGTGGCATCGACACCGCTGGGCCTGTTGCCCATCAGATAGGATTTGTCACCGAGCTGCACCGAGAGCGCGAACAGCGAGCGGACGGCGAGATCGACATCGTCGTCGGGCCCATGGCGGCCGAGACCGGAGAGCAGGTAGTTCTCGGCGACGCGGAACTGCGCGTCCTCCCGTAGCTTCTCGCGGTTGTGCTCGGGTGCGCCGTCGAAGAAATGCGCCGGCCCCTTGGCGAAATTGGCGGCATCGACCCAGCGCGCGCCGACCAGCGCCCAGTAGACATGGTGCTCGATCATGCGCTCGAACGCCCAGGCTTGCGCGCGCTCCTGCAAGGAGAGACCGGCGTCGAAATCGAAGCCGTAGCGGCGCTCGATATGGGCGCGGATGAAGGTGGAATCGGCCACTGCCTCGCCGCCATCGTCGATGAACGGCAATTGCCCTTTCGGCGACGCCGGCGGCATCGCGCGCTCCTTCCTGTAAGGCAGTCCCGCCATCTTGAGCTGCACTTCTGTCTTGGTGACGAAGGGGCTGATTTCCGGCAGGCCAAAGCCGGTACCAAAGCCGTAAAGCGTAATCATGGGAGCTCTCCTGAACCTACCGAAAGAGTTGATGGAACCTAGTGGCGGGCTGCTGCCACCATGGTGGCAGCAGCCGTGATATCTTCTGCGAAACGGGCCCCCCGCCAGGCGCGGCCCATGACATGGCGGACCACCGCGTCCGCAGCCTGGATCAGCGAGCGTGTCAGCATGGCCGCAAGCGCGATGCGGAGATCGGCGACCGTGAGATCGAAAAACGTGAGGCGGCTGAAGGCCCAGGCAGACAGCGAGACATGCAACGGGGCCCGGGTCCGCCACAACGGACCGGCCGGACCGAAATGGGTTGGAATGATCATGGACAAATCCTCTTCAGTCGATGTGTTGTCCCGGTATAGAACTCCCCTGCTGCCAACATCCTGTCAGCAGCCACGCGCCGTTTTCTGATCTGCCCACGACGAGAGAATTGTCATGAGACGCGCCGACCGGCTGTTTCAGATCATCCAGGTGCTGAGGCGCACCCGTAAGCCGCTGACAGCGGACGCGATTGCCGCCGAGCTCGAGACGTCGAAACGCACGATCTATCGCGACATCGCAACGCTGATTGGCCAGCGCGTGCCGATCCGCGGCGAGGCCGGCATGGGCTACATTCTCGAGAAGGGTTTCGATCTGCCGCCCTTGATGCTGACACCCGACGAAATCGAAGCGGCGGTGCTGGGCGCGCAATGGGTCGCCGGTCATGCCGATTCCACGCTGGCGCGCGCGGCCGAAGATTTGATGGCCAAGATCGCCGACACGGTGCCTGAGCGGCTGCGCCCCTTCGTGCTGGAGCCGGCCAGCCGCGCGCGGCCGAGCTGGAACAGGGAGCCGGACCGGCTGGACATGGCGCGCACGCGCACCCAGATCCACGAAGGCAAGAAGATCATGCTGCGCTATCGCGACGAGCAAGGCCGCCCCAGCGAGCGCATGATCTGGCCGATCTCGGTCGGCTACCTGGAAGCGGTGCGCCTGCTCGCGGCCTGGTGCGAACTGCGCAGCGACTTCCGCAGCTTCCGCACCGATCGCGTCGTGGACGCCACCTATCTCGACGAAAGATATCCGGAGCGGCGCGACGTGCTGCGCGCGAAATGGCGGCAGAGCCTGGTCTGGGGCCCGCCGAAAGATACATGACGACGATGGAAGAAATCGATCTCTCGGGCCTTTGCCAGAGCTGCGGCGCCTGCTGCGGTTACTCGCAGAACTGGCCGCGCTTCTCGATCGAGAGCGACGAGGAACTGGCGCTGATCCCCGACGCACTCGTCAACGAGCGCCAATCCGGCATGCGTTGCGAGGGCGATCGTTGTTCGGCGTTGCAGGGAGAAATCGGCAAGGCGACCGCGTGCGGCGTCTATGCGGTGCGGCCGGAGGTGTGCCGCACCTGCATGCCGGGCGACGCCGAATGCGCGATGGCGCGGCGAAAGTTCGGCCTGCCTGCGATCGCTAGCGCATGATCCGGAAAAGTGTGCAGCGGTTTTCCGCCAAGATCATGCGCCAACAAGAAGCCGCTTAGGCCGGAACCGCTTCGCTGATCTCGTCGTCGATCTCGTCCTCGAGCGGCGCGAGCACCGAAAGCGGCTTGGTCGACAGCGTGATCGGCTTGCGGCCCCCCGACAGGGACGGGGACGATTTGGCCGAGCCTTCGCGCGACAGCGCGTAGAGCGTCGAGCCGACACGGCCGCCGTTCTCGATCAGGTCGCGCTCGCTGCAGCTGCCTGCGATCGCGACCGCCAGCGAATGAAGATGGCTGCGGCGATAGCAGAACAGCGCCAACCTGGCGCGCGCGTCAGGGGAAACACTCTCAACCAGCCTCGGCAGGCCACCCTCGCTGGCGCGGTACATCTCGCCAAGGAGCTCGTCGCGAACCGGGCAGAAATCGCTTTCATAAGCGTCGCGGCTTGAAAACATTGCAGTTCTCCCTCGTATCGGGAAGATGCCGCGTAATTCTCTAATGAAAGGTTAACCACCCTGGGCGGTAGTCACCCGGTGTCCTTGCTTTATGCCGCGAATCAGAACGGTCCCCTACCCGGGTTGAATACGGGGGTGGCGCTGCCCATGGGGCCTTGCTTCGCGACTCCCGTTCTTGGCGGTCTCCCTCAGGCTGAGGTCTGGGCCTAGTTCGCAGCCATGAAGATGGAGAGACCGAAGCCGGTGAGATGGTGCAGCGCCTGGTCGACGCCGATCAGGGTCCAGAACCAGGGGTGCTCCTGGTTGACGCCGAAGTTGGCCGAGACCAGCCCTTTGGCGCGATCAATCGTGATGTGGATGACGAAATCGATCAACGCCACGAACCAGAATTTCGGCGCAACGATCAGGATCAGCGGCAGCGCAACCGCAAGGTGAATCAGGCAATGCACCAGAAGCGGCAAGGCCCAGCCATGCTTCTGGTCTTTGCCATGCGCCATCCAGGCGGTCTGCAGCACGAAATCGGCGATGATGTGCTTGAAAGTAAGCAGCAACATCCAGCCAATGAGCGCTTCGACAGGAACCGCCGATGACAGGGGTGGAAACGACAAAACTGACGCCCTCGTTGAACTCGAAAAGAAAAAATGGAGCGTTCAGCGCAACTTCTTCTTGGACCCGACACGTCCTCGGGACCGGTGATTTATGACATCTCCCGCGCCGGAATGCAGCCGGGGGGAACTGGAAAATCGCCAACTGTGGCTAAACGGTGATAGCCTCTCCCATCGGCGCGGGATCGGCTGAGGTTACCTTCGGCGCGGAATTTGCTTTCTGTGGCTGGGGCGCTATCATCCTCAGGTAGAGGATTATTGTTCTTTTTTCAGACGCTTACGGAATTTTCGTGCGTGCCGCCGGTGATCACCGAGCCCGCCCGCGCCTCCTGTAATAAGGCCAGAGTGCTGCCATGAGTGCTGAAGGCCCGACCTCGCCGACGGAACTCCCGCCGCCCCGGCGTCCCAAGGTGATCAAGACCAATCAGCAGCAGGTCCTGCTGTATGTCGTGCTGACCCTACTGTTGTCGCTGGCCACCGTCTGGGCCGGCCGAGCCCTGCTGCACAATTCGGAGACGCTGATCTTCGCCGTCGGCGCCCCCAACAGCGACGAGGCGCTGTTCGCGACAAAGCTCGCCAACGTGCTGAAGACCAACGCCTCGCGCTTCCGGGTCAAGATCGTCAATAGCCCCGACAACGCCAAGGCAGTCGCGCAATTCGACCGCAGGCAGGCCGATCTCGTCGTCCTGCGCACCGATGCCAAAGTGCCCGCGCGCGCACGCACACTGGCGATCCTGGACCACGATCTCGTGCTGCTGCTCGGTCCCGGCAACAAGAAGATCAAGTCACTGGCCGAGCTAAAGAAGAAGAAGGTCGCGGTTCTCGCCGAGAACGACGCCTCGCTCGCCTTCGTCCGCAACCTCCTCGACATTCCCGACGGCCCCGACGCCGCAAGGATCCAGATGGCGCCGCAAGGCGCGACGCTGGACAAGCTGTTCGCACCGGCCAACGGCTTCAACGCGGTGATCGCCGTCGTTCACGCCTCCAAGGCCATACGCGACAAGGCCTATGAGCAGGTCGCCAAACGCGGCGGCTTCACGTTGAATGCGATCGACGAAGCCAAGGCGCTGGCGCGCAAATTCCCGGGCATTTCCGATGAGACGCTGACGGCCGGCACGCTGTCCGCATCGCCCGAGATTCCTGACGACGATCTCGACACGATCGGGCTCGAATGGCTGCTGGTCGCGCAATCCAAGATGTCGGCGACCACCGCCGGCGACATCGCGCGCATCGTCTACGAGAACAAGTCCGCGCTCGGGCTCGACAATGGCTTCGCGACCCACATCGAGCCGGCCTCGGTCGAGAAGGATGCCTACGTGATGGCGCATCAGGGGGCGGCCGACTACATCAACGACGACACCAAGTCGTTCATGGATAAGTACAGCGACATGATGTATCTGGGCGCCGCCGCGCTCAGCGTCATCGGCTCGATCTTCGCTGCGATCTACGCCAAGATCACCCGCATCGCGCCGGAAAAGGCGAGCGAGCTCTCCACCGCCATTCTCGACATTGGCGAACGCATCGAGCACGCTCATTCGCTGGATCAGCTCGAATGCCTTCAGGACGAGCTCGAGAGCATCCTGCGGGGCGCGGTCATCGGCCTGCGCGACGGCACGATCAGCACCGACGGGCTCGACACCTTCAAGCTCGGTTATGAATTCGTCCGTGACGAAATCGGCATGCGCCGCGACTACCTGAAGCGTCACGCCAGCGAAATCGAGAGCGCCGCCCGCGAGTCTGCCCCTCCCCCGCATGATGACAGCAATGTCGTGGTGGTGAAGACAGCTCAGAGTGCCTGACCTATCGAATCCTGCCTGCGACCGGAGGTCTTGTCTTCCCTGGCAAATCGCTGCCCCGGCTCCTGGAACAGTTTGCCTGGCGCAACCGTTGGTTACAGGTACAACCGGAGAACGCACCATGCGTATGCTCCTTCTCACCATCTTGCTGGGAATGCTGGTTGCGGTTGGTTACTTCGGCTATTCGGCCATGGCGGTCGAAGGCGATCCGATCCCGACGGGAGGTTACGTGGCACTGGCGCTCGGGGCGGGGTTCTCCGTGGTCGTCGGCATCGGCCTGATGATGCTGCTGTTCTTGAGCAGCCGCCGAGGCTATGACGAACCTCCACATTTCAAATAGCGCCCACAACGCAACGCCTAGGCACCCAGCATCGGCGCCCTGATCCGGGCAGAAGGTGCTGGCTCCCCATCGTTGACGGCCCCAGTGCGGGCGGGCACTTTGGCGCCGAAGTCCCATCCCGGGGCTGCAAGCACAAGACCGAGCCGCCATCCCGCATGTCCAAGCCGATGTTTCCCGCTCTGGCCCAATTCGTGGCCGCGACCGCCGGCCGCAACATGACCAAGGCGGCCTATGTGGCCGTGATCGTCGGCGTGGTCAGCATGGTGCTGCTGACACTCGATCCGGCCTATGAGACGGCCCACCGCTGGGTCGATTTCCTGCTCTGGGCCTGTCTCGTCTATTTCGTTTTCGAATGGCTGGTCCGGCTGCGCCATATGGCAGGGCAGGGGCGGCTGGGCCTCTACATGACCTCCTCCGCCGGGCTGGTCGACACCTTGGGGGCGCTGGCCGTACCGGTCGCGCTGATCTTCGGCGCCGAGCCCAAGACGGCCTGGCTGCTGAGCGTGCTCTGGGTCTTGAAGGTAGTGCCGGGCATTCCCGGCCTGCGCCAGCTCCGCCGCGTGCTCGTGCTGGAATCAGGGCCGCTGGTCAGCGTGCTCGTGATCTTCCTGATGGTGGTCTTCCTCGCCTCCGTCGCCGAGTATTTCCTGGAGCGGGATGTGCAGCCGCAGACGTTCGGCAGCGTCCCCGCCGCGCTGTGGTGGGCGGTCGTCACGCTGACCACGACGGGTTATGGCGATGTCGTGCCGGTCACCCCGCTCGGTCGCATGGTGGCCGCGCTGGTGATGATCTCCGGCCTTGGAGTGTTCGGTCTCTGGACCGGTATTCTCGCGACCGGATTTGCCGCCGAGACCCGGCGTGACAATTTCCTCAAGACCTGGGAATCCGTCAGCAAGGTGCCGTTCTTCGCGGCGCTGGGGCCTGCGGCCATCGCCGACGTCACGCACATGCTGCGCACCATGGAGCTGCCGGCCCGCACCATGATCATCCGCAAGGGCGCGCAGGGCGACTGCATGTATTTCATCGCCGCCGGCGCGGTCGAGGTGGACCTCCCCGGCAAGAAGGTCCAGCTCGGCGAAGGCGCCTTCTTCGGCGAGATGGCGCTGCTCGGCAACAACATGCGCGGCGCCAATGTGTCGACCACGAAAGTGTCGCGGCTGCTGGTGCTCGACCTCGTCGATTTCCGCGTGTTGATGGCGCGGCATCCTGATCTGGCCGAGACCATCGACGCCGAGGCGAAGCGCCGCACGCTCGAAAACAAGTAAATGGAGACAAGAATGTCGGACACAGCCGACGCGGCAAGTCCCCCCGCGCTCAAAATCGCTGGAGCCCGCGCCACCATCCGCCTGAACCGGCCCAAGCATCTCAACCGGCTCCAGGCCGAAGATCTCGGCGAGCTGGTCAAACTGTTCGACCGGGTTGAGGCCGATCCTGATATCCGCGTGCTGGTACTGACCGGGACGGGACGCGCGTTTTCGGCCGGTTATGACCTCAATTCGGTCGCCGAGCGGGCGGTGAGCGTCAACGAGCAGCAGAGCGCGGGCTCTGCCTTCGAGGTGGTCGTCAATCGGCTGGAAGATCTCGGCGTGCCGACGATCTGCCGACTCAATGGCGGCGTCTATGGCGGCTCGACCGACCTCGCGCTCGCCTGCGATTTCCGCATCGGCGTCGACAGCGCCGAAATGTTCATGCCGGCGGCTCGGCTGGGGCTGCACTACTACACGAGCGGCATCAAACGCTACGTGACGCGGCTCGGCGTCGACAACGCCAAGAAGCTGTTCCTCACCGCGCAGAAGATCACCGCGCCGGAGATGCTGCGGCTCGGCTATCTCACCGCGATGGTGGCGGTGGAGTTCCTCGACGAGGAAGTCGACAAGCTCGCCAATATCCTCGCCGGCAACGCGCCGAACGCGATGCGCGGCATGAAGCGCGCCATCAACGAATTTGCTCGTGGCGAACTCGACGAGCCCGCTGCCGACCGGCGTCACCGGGACAGCATGCGTGGCGACGAGATCAAGGAAGGCATCAAGGCGTTTGCGGAGAAGAGAGCGCCGCGCTTTTGAGGATCACCCCCGCTTCGACCGCATCGCACGTGTCTGCGTGAGCTTTGAATCGCGCGACAGCGCCTGATAGCGTTTGCTGTCGACGGCGTAGATCGCGATTCGGCCCTCACTGTCGGCGTGCACACCCCAGCCGTAGCGCTTGCCGAGGCCCGAGGCTCGCATGCAGGCCTGTCCGCGCGAGAAGAACGCAGAGCGGGCAGCGGTCCTCTCCGACTTGGTCACCTTGGCTCCAAGTTCACGCCCATGCGCCGAGGTCGCGAAGATCACGTCGTCCGACGTGTACCTATAAGGTGCATTCGCGATCATCGCATATTGCAGGCCGGCCACTGTTGGTCGCCCTGCCCGCGGCGGCGGCTCCTCACCGAAGCGCGCCGGACAGTCCTCAGCAACCCGAATGAACGTGTCGAAACAGTTAGTCGTATGGATCGGTCTGGTCATATGAGATTCGGCCTCTTCATCCCGCCGCGGCATGCTGCGCCGCCATCTCGTCGTCCGCCGCGTTGATGCGCTGGAAAGCGCTCCGCGAAGTCATCCGCTCGGCATAGCGGACAAAAACGTCCTTCTTCGGCACGATGCCGAACATCATGGTCCAGCTGAACGCGACGCCCCATAGGACATCGGCGGCGGTCATGCGCGCACCGAGCAGATATGGCCCTTGCGACAGCTGCGCCTCAAGCGCACCCAGCATGGTATCATAGTCGGCATAGGGTGATTGCGTGATTGGCGCGGGCTCGCGTTGCATGAACTTGTCGATCAGGGCCGGCTCGAACGATGAGCCGTAATAGGCGATCCAGCGCAAGTAAGGCCCGCGCAGCGGATCGTTCAGCGCAGGCGTGAGGCCGGCCTGCGGAAACAGGTCGGCGAGATAGATCGTAATCGCGACCTGCTCGGTCACCAATGCACCGCCGTGGTGGATCGCCGGCACCTTGCCGAGCGGATTGATGGCGAGATAGGCCGGCTGGCGCTGCTCGCCGGCCTTCATGTTGAGGACGTGGAGATCGTAGGGCGCGCCGAGTTCCTCCAGCAGCACCCTTGTGCCTGTCGCCCGGCTCTGCGGCGAATAATACAGCGTGATGCGGTTCGTGTCTGTCATGGCGGGTCTCCCTCGGGCCGGCTTGCGATGCGCGCATCTTTAGCCGACCATACCTGACATCCTGTGTCAGGTATGGTTTAAGAAACCATGCGTGCGAGCCGGATGCTTTCGATCCTCACCACCCTCCAGGCCAAGGGGCAGGTCACTGCGCCTGAGCTTGCGGAGGCCTTTGAGGTCTCGGTGCGCACGATCTATCGCGATATCGATGCGCTCGCGGCGTCCGGCGTTCCCGTTTATGCCGACCGCGGCGCGGAGGGTGGCTACCGCCTGCTCGGCGGCTATCGCGTGCGCTTGAACGGCTTGTCGCAGAGCGAAGCTGGTGCGCTGTTCCTCGCAGGGCTCCCAGGTCCGGCCGCAGCGCTCGGGCTCGACGCCACGATGATCGCCGCGCAAAACAAGCTGATGGCGGCCTTGCCTGCTAACCTGCGCGAAGACGCTGGGCGCATGCAGGAGCGCTTCCATCTAGATGCCCCGGGCTGGTTCGGCGAGGCCGAAGAACCAAAACATCTGCGCACCATTGCGGGTGCCGCGCTGCGCGGAGCATTGATAAAGATCCGCTATCAGAGCTGGCGCGCCGAGAAGCAGCGCCGTGTCGCCCCGCTCGGCCTCGTGCTGAAGGGCGGCAGTTGGTATCTCGCCGGACAAGTCGACGGCAGTGTGCGCACCTATCGCGTCGCGCGCGTGCTCGACTGCGTGGTGCTTGACGACTGCTTCGACCGTCCCGCCGATTTCGATCTCGCCGCCTATTGGCAGGACGCGACGCTGCGGCTCGAGGCCGAGATGCATCCGAACGTCGCGATCGTCCGGCTCTCGCCGTTCGGGGTGAAGTTGCTCGACGCGCTGAGCCAGCCTTACGTCAAGGCGCGCACGGAGATCGAGGACGCCGCCGATGCAGACGGCTGGCGCATCGCAAGGGTGCCGACCGGCAAGACGTCGTGGCACGCTGCGGCCGAATTGCTGCGGCTCGGCCCCGAGGCCGAGGTGCTGGAGCCCGCCGATCTCCGCGAGAAGATGGCAGAGCTGACGCAGGGGATGGCCGCGCGTTACCGCACGGCGGCGCGGAAAGCCCGGCCGAGACGCACTTCGCCGCAGCCGACGAAACAATCCTGAAACACGATTCTCCCCTGCCCGTGTGAACGCAATCGCATCTCGACCCGACCGAGAAGCAGGGACACAACAACGGCCCCGCGCCACACTGGAGAATGAAGATGTTTCGTAAGCTTGCAATTGGTTTGATCGCCGCCGGCTCTCTCGGTATCGCCGCTCTTGCGCCCACCGCCGCGTCGGCTCATGGCTTCCATCATCACTGGGGTCCCGGCTGGGGCTTTGGCTATGGCGGTCTCTACGTCAACACCGGCGTCAGCAATTGCTACCAGGAGCGCGTCGTCCAGACCCGCCACGGCATGCGCGTGCGCGTCGTGAATGTCTGCGGCTACGGGATCTATTGATATCGTGCCTTTCCGATAAAGCTCCGGTCGCGCTGCGGCCGGAGTTTTGCGGTTGAGCTAGGCGCTCTGCCGGTTCCGCCGAAACCAGGCCCAGGTTTCACGCGTCGTTCTGATGTAACCACGCCCGCGATAGACGATCTCGTCGTCGACGATCTCGTTCAATTTCGGCAGCGCGTGAAACGGGATCGAAGGATAGGCGTGGTGCTCGACATGGTAGGGCATGTTCCACGCAATCCATTTGACGAGCAAGCCGGTATAGGTCGTGCGGGTGTTCTGGAACGCGCTGCGGGTGCGGTCACAGCCGGTGTGCTCGGCATAGAGATAGGGCCGCAGGAAGAATTGCCCGATGATCAGCGGCACGATCCAGATCCAGAGCAACAGCGCAGACGAGAACCACAGCGAGAGCGCGAACAGCAGCGCATAAAGTGCGACATAGGCACGTGCCTCGGCGACAGTGGTCGCGCGCCTGTTCTCGGGGATCCAGGGCACGACGACCTTGCCGAGGACGGCATGGCCGAGCATCAGCCGTAGCCGGCCGGCGATCTGGAGCAATCCGCTATAGGCGACTGCAAGCTGCGTGTCGGATGCAGGCCTGACGCCGACGATCAGCTCCGGGTCCTTCGCCGGATCCTGGGTGTAGCGATGATGGTCCCAGTGAAACAGGCAGTAATATTCGTAAGGAAGGCCGATGAGGAAGGCCGAGAGATAGCCGACCCCGAGATTGAGGCCGCGGCTTCTGAATGCGGTCTTGTGCGCGGTCTCATGCACCGCCATGAACAGGAAGGCGACCAGATAACCCTGCATCACCATCAGGGGTAGCGCCCAGAGCACGCCATAGCGCGATGACGTCATCCCGATCAGCGCACCGACCAGGACGATCGTGCCGTAATGACCGAGGCTCTGCGTGGCCCCCCTCAAATTCGAGCGCACCGACAATTCTCGCAGCATTGCCGGACTCAGCGGCTTCAGGCGATGGCCCGGCTCCGAAGCGGTCGCGTCAGTCATGATCGAGGACCTCGCCTACTTGTCGAGAAGCGCTGCGATCTCGGCCTTGAGGAAGGCCTGATCGCGCGGATTGTTGACGGGGTTGCCGGCGCGATGCCCGTGCAACGAAGGAATCGGATGGAGCACCGCCGATTTTGCGTTGACCAGTTTGCCAAGCTCATCCTCATTGTCACGGACATCGAAATAGCGATCGGTCGCGCCTGGCATCAGCAGCATGTGGGCCTTGATCGCGCCGAGTGCGCGATCCAGATCGCCGCCGAAGGCCGGGCAAGCGCTGATGTCGCCGCGCTGCCAGATACCGGCTTGCGTGAGGAGGTCGTTGGCGTCACGACGCGCGAAAGTCGTGTCCCAGTTGCGGACGAGATAGTCCTCCAGCGAGGTAAAGCCCGCCTCGCGCCAAAGGTCGTCGCGATAAAAGCCGTGAGACATCGCCCAGCCGGCATAGACGCGGCCCATGGCACGGTAGCCGGCGACAGGTTTTTCGACGAAACGGCCGTCGCGGAAGGCCGGATCGCCGGTGAGCGCTGCCTTTACGCTTTCGAGGAACACATAGTTGTAGGGCGCACAGCGCGCGCTGCCGCAGACCACCGCGGCGCGTGCGACCATCGCAGGATGCAGCGCCGCCCAGTGATAGGTCTGCATGCCGCCCATCGACCAGCCATAGACCAGCGCGAGTCTTGTGATGCCGAAGCGTTCGGTCAGCAGGCGATGCTGGACCGCAATGGCATCGTGATAGGTGACTTCTGGGAATGCCCCCCCTGCCAGAGTTCGACGGCGAGGACGACAGACCGTTGCCGAACAGGTTCGGGATGATGATGAAATAGCGGGTGGAATCTAGCACGCCATCGGGTCCGATCAGCCACTCGGTGTCGACATGCTGCGCGCTGAACGAGGTCGGATAGAGGATGACGTTGTCTTTGGCTGAATTCAGCGCGCCGTAAGTCTTGTAGGCGAGCTTCATCGCTGGGAAGACGGCGCCCGACTGAAGCGGGACATCGCCGGCCTCGAAAATCTCGTAATCAGGCTGCCCCGTCATGCATCCAACTCCCGCTCATGCGACTGCAGAACACGATGCATCGATCATGCCTGACCAGCAAACGCATCGTTGCGTCGAGCTTAATAACTGTACCAATAGTCCACTTATTTGACGGAGGCAATGGAGATTTTGGCTGCCGGATCACGCGATGGCCGCGATGTATCGCTCCACCGACGCCGCGAAGGCAACCTTGGCACCTGAGGCAATGTTGCGCCCCCACCAGGCGCCATAGATGCGGTCGAAGGCGAGGGGTTCGACGGCGGCTGCAATCCGCCGCACCGCGGCGGCGCTCAGGGGCATGTAGTTCGGATAAGAGTACATGAAGCTGACGAAGCGACGGTCCATCGTCACCTGCGCAATGTCGCCGGTGAGCAGCGCACCTTTGCCGTCCCCGCCGCGCGCGTAATGCAGCATGGTGGCGCCCGCGAAATGGCCGCCGGTCCGCAGCAGCATGACGTCATCCGAGATGCGATGATGGTCGCCAGTCCAATGCACGATCGACGGATGCGGACGCGTCACCCATTGGCGATCGTCGGCGTGAAGATAGACCGGCACATCGCCAAAAGCTTCGCTCCAGTCGGCGAGTGCGCCATAATAGTGCGGATGCGAGATCGCGATCGCTGTCAGACCGCCAAGCGATTTGACCTGTGCAATCGCCTCCGTCGTCGCCAGCGGAATGCAGTCCCACATCACACATCCTTTGTCATCGGGGACCAGCAGCGCGCGCTGGCCGATGGCAAAGCTCGGCTCAAGCGCCATGCCGGTGAGGCCGAGATCGTCGCGCCAGACGAGGCGGTGACGCTCGGCGAGCGTCTCGCGGGCCAGGAAGGCCTGTCCCTTCCAGTTCACATATTGCCGCTCGTCCTCGCAAATCGAACAGGATGCGGGCGGCTTTCCGGCGTCCGGGAATTGCGCGCCGCAGGTTTCGCAGGTCCAAAGGGGCATAGCGTGATCCAGAATGAGAGCGGACACACATGAGGTGACATCGCGTCCCTCCAATCGCAGTCCGGAGGAACCAACGCGGTTAGCGCATGTTACTTTTCAGACCGCTCCGGCGCAAACGGCCGGCCATTTCCACCTGCGCGAGACCTCATGCGATCGGCAGCATCAAGTTCAGCGTTTCGATGACATCGCGCCCCTCCCGGATCCGGCCCCTATTCGCCGTCAATTTCTTCATGGCGGACATGCAGTCCGGCATCGGACCGTTCGTCGGCGTATTCCTCCAAGAGCGCGGATGGGCCACCGGCTTGATCGGCACCGCGCTGACGATCGGCAATGTCGCGGGCATGCTGGTCACGACGCCAATTGGCGGCTTCATCGATTCCAGCCGCAACAAGCGGCTGTGGGTGGTCATCCCCGGCATCTTCGTGGTGCTCGCGTCCGCCATCATCCTGATCTCGCAGAATTTCTGGGCAGTGACGTTTTCGCAAGTCGCGCAATCGCTGGCGAGCGCCGCGATCGTGCCGGCAGTCACCGGCATCACGCTCGGCATCGCCAAGCAGAAGGGTTTCAATGCGCTGAACGGGCGCAATCAGGCCTTCAACCACGCCGGCAACATGGTCGGCGCCGCACTCTCGGGCTATCTCGGTTACAAGTTCGGCTACGTCGCGGTGTTCGTGCTCGCGGCCGTGTTCGGCGCCATCGCAATCGCCTGCGTGCTGATGATCCCTGCAAAGGCGATCGACGATCGCCAGGCCCGCGGCAGCAAGGAGGACGAGAGCAAGAACCCGCCGGATGCCATGTCCGTCCTCCTCAAGCACAAGCCACTCCTGGCGCTTGCGCTTGCGCTTGCCATCTTCCATCTCGGCAATGCAGCGATCGTCCCGCTCTATGGTCTTGCGGCGGTGGCTGAGGGACAAGCCAACGGCCCGAGCTTCGTGGCGACCACCGTGGTCATTGCGCAGGGCGTCATGGTGGTGACATCGCTGGTCGCCATGCAAGCCGCGGGAAAACGCAACTACTGGCCGGTGATCCTGGTCTCCTTCATGTTCTTACCCGTCCGCGGCATGCTTGCGTTCTTCGTGACGGGATGGTGGGGCGTCGTCCCCATGCAGGTGCTCGACGGGATCGGCACCGGATTACAGACAGTCGCCGTCCCCGGCATGGTCGCGCGCTCGCTGGATGGCACCGGTCGCATCAATCTCGGCCAGGGTGCCGTCATCACCGTGCAAGGTGTCGGCGCGAGCTTGAGCCCCGCGCTCGGCGGCTGGATCGCGCAATGGATCGGCTACGGCCCGACCTTCCTGCTGCTCGGCGGCTTCGGCCTCGCCTCAACGGCACTGTGGTTGGCATTCGGCGCGCATGTGAAGAAGTATTGAGCCGGGGTCCTTTTCCCTCTCCCCATTCTTACGGGGAGAGGGGGCTGGTTCCGCGAACACAGTATCAGTTAGACTCGCGGAGGCTCCCCTCTCCCCGCAAGCGAGGAGAGGCAAAAAAACACATGCTCACATTCAGAAATTCTTCTGGATGGCCTTGTCGAGGGTATCAGCCCCGACGAAGCGCTGGCGTAGCTCACGCTTGAGCAACTTGCCGCTCGGATTCTTCGGCAGGCTGTCGACAAAGATGACCCGCTTGGGCACCTTGAAATGCGCCATCTGGCCGGCGCAGTGCTTCACCACGGCTTCCTCATCGAGCGTCTCGCCGGCCTTGACCACGACGATCGCAGTCACCGCCTCGATCCAGCGCGGATCTGGCAGACCAACGACGGCGACCTCCGACACCGCGGGGATGCGATAGACCATCTCCTCGACCTCGCGGCTCGCGACATTCTCGCCGCCGGTCTTGATCATGTCCTTGACGCGATCGACCACGGTGATGTGGCCCTCGTCATCGACGGTGGCGAGATCGCCAGAGTGAAACCAGCCGCCGGAGAACGCCGCCGCGGTCTTGACGGGATCGTTGTAATAGCCGGAGAGCAGGTGTGGCGAGCGGTGCACGATCTCGCCGACCTCGCCGACCTTGACGTCCTCCATGGCCGTATTGACCACGCGCGTCTCCACATTGAGCACGGGCTTGCCGGCCGAGCCGGCCTTGCGGAGCTGATCCTCCGGCCGGAGTACGGTCGCGAGCGGCGCGATCTCGGTCTGGCCGTAGAAGTTCCAGAACTTCACGTCAGGCAGACGGCGCTGCAGTTCGAGCAGCACCTCCACCGGCATGATCGAGGCGCCGTAATAGCCCTTCTGAAGCGTCGACAGGTCGGTCTTGTCGAAATTCGGCGAGCGCAGCATTGCGATCCAGATCGTCGGCGGCGCGAAGAACGAGGTGATCTTGTTCGCCTGGATCAGCGCCAGGATGTTGTCGGCGGTCGGCTTGCCCGTGATGACGCCGGAGGCACCGAGATAGATTTGCGGCCCGAGGAACACATCCAGCTGCGCGCAATGATAGAGCGGCAGCGCGTGCAGGAATTTGTCGTCCGCGCTCATGCCGCCATCGATGATGCAGCTGACATACTGCCACATCACGGCTTCATGGGTCAGCATCGCGCCCTTCGGCAGGGATTCCGTGCCGCTGGTGTAGACGATCTGCGCGAGATCGCGGCTATCGACGGATGCCTCGAGGAACGAGCCGTCGGCATGAAGCAGATCATCGAAGGTGGTGAGGCCCGCAGGCGCTGTGACGGGATCCTCGCCCGGCAGCCAGACCATCTTCTCAACGGCACAATCCTTTGCGCTTGCGGTCCGTGCGGACTCCACAAAATCAGGGCCAGTTGCGAGCAGCTTTGCTCCGGAGCTCTTCAGGATGAAATTGATCTCGTCCGGATTGAGCATGAAATTGATCGGCACCAACACCGCGCCGATCCGCGCCACGGCGAAGCGCAGCGCGGCGAAGGCGTGCGAGTTGCGCGAGAGCACCGCGAGGCGGTCGCCCTTCTTGACGCCAAGGCCGAGCAAACCGCGGCCGAGCCGGTTGCAGATCGCGTCCATCTCGGCAAAGGTCCAGCTCACACTGCCGCAGCTCACCGCAAGCTTGGTCGGCTTCCGGCCCGCCGAGCGGCGCAAGAGGTCACCGATGGAATGCTCGCGCGCTTTCGAGATGATGGCTGCGGTGTCGCCGGTCATGTGTCCCTCCATATGATGCTTTTTGCTGGACTTCTTGTTTGAAATCTTGCGTCTTGTCTTCTTGCGTTATCTGCGCCGGGCCGCCTGCGCGTGCTCCATGTACATGTGCTCGACGGATCGATCGAGCGAGGCGATCTTCTCGAAACCACGCCGCCAGTCCTGCAGATGCCGTCGGGTCCAGAGCACGCCGGCTTCGCTGTCGCGGCGGCGGATCGCATCGATCAGATGGCGGTGCGCGGCGACGAGGCGCGGACCGCCTTCGGCCACGCCCGTCACGATCATCTCGGTGGTGGGATAGAACAATTGCGCCGCCGGCTCGCGGGCGAGCTGGAGCACGCGGTTCTGCGAAGCCTTTGCGACCAGTACGTGGAATTCGGCATCGCATTCGGCCAGCGCCGCAGCATCCCCGACCACGGCCTCGCTGCGCAGGAGGTTGTCGGCTAGCTCGGCGAGGTTCTCCTCAGTCGCGCGCTCGACTGCGCCTTCGATGCTGGCGACCTCCAAGGTCATCGAGGCCTCATAGAGCTCGCGAAACGTGACCTCATGCAACACCAGTGCACGGCTGAGGCGGCTCGTCAGCTTGCTGTAGCGCGGCAGGCAGGCGTGCAGGCGGCGCGAAGAATCGCGGCTGATCAGCCCGCCTTCTTCAAGCACGCGAATGCCCTCGCGAATGGTCGAGCGGTTGACGCCGAACTGCCGTACCAGATCGTGCTCGGTGCCAATGGGATCACCGGGTTTGATACGGCCGTTGACGATCTCGCGTTCGATGGCGTCCGCAACCTTTTGATAGGCCGGCGCGACATCGATCGGACGGAAGAGCGGCGCGAGGGACAAATTCAGCTCCAATGGCGATTGTCCGACAAAGCATAGGGTCAACCCGTTAGCGCGTCAAACTGCGGCCATTCTGGCATACACGTAGCAAATTGACTCCTCCGGAACTCGCCATTAACTTTGTCGGACAAAGGGACGAAACAGTCCCGTCAGAGGAAACGTGTCCATGCGACCTATCGCAGCCCTCGTGTCTGCGGCCGGCTTGCTGTCGGCTGTCCTGAGCCCTCCCGCCTCCGCCCAGCAGACTCCCCTCAAGATCGGCGTGCTCTCCGACTTCTCCTCGGTCTATTCCGACATTGGCGGCCAGGGGAATGTCGAGGCTGCCAAGATGGCGATCGAGGATTTCGGCGGGAAGATGTTCGGCAAGCCGATCGACATGGTCGCGGCCGACGTGCTCAACAAGCCCGACGTGGCCTCCACCATCGCCCGCAAATGGTGGGAGACCGAAGGCGTCGACATGATCATCGACCTGCCGACCTCGGCCACTGCGCTCGCGGTGATGGCGCTGTCGAAGCAGTACGAGAAGATCATGATCGTGACGGATGCGGCGAGCTCCGACATCACAGGCAAGTCCTGCTCGCCCTACACCGCGCACTGGACCTACGACACCTACGCCAACGCGCATACGGTCGGCAGCGCCATCGTCAAAAACGGCGGCGACAGCTGGTTCTTTCTCACCGCCGACTACGTGTTCGGCCATTCCGTCGAGCGCGACACGGGCGATGTGGTGAAGGCGGCCGGCGGCAAGGTGCTCGGCAGCGTCAAGCATCCGCTCAATACGGCGGACTTTTCGTCCTTCCTGCTCCAGGCCCAGGCCTCAAAGGCCAAGATCATTGGCCTTGCCAATGGCGGCGGCGACACCATCAATGCAATCAAACAGGCCGGCGAATTCGGCATCGTCGCCGGCGGCCAGAACCCGGCTGCGATCGTGATGTTCATCTCCGACGTTCACAGCCTGGGCCTCAAGCTGGCGCAGGGGCTGATCATCACCGAGGCCTATTATTGGGACCTCAACGACAAGACCCGCGCCTTCGGCAAGCGTTTCCTGGAGCGCGTCAAGCGAATGCCGACGATGAACCAGGCCGCGACCTACAGCGCGACACTGCATTACCTCAAGGCCGTGCAGGCTGCCGGAAGCAAGGACACCAAGACCGTCATGGCGAAGATGCGGGAGCTTCCGGTGAAGGATGCCTTCACCGACAACGGCGTGCTGCGCGAAGACGGCCGCATGGTGCACAGCATGTTCCTGTTTCAGGTGAAAAAGCCCGAGGAATCCAAGGCGCCGTGGGACTATTACAGGCTGCTCGCCGAGGTGCCGGCGGATCAGGCTTTTCGTCCCCTGAAGGACGGCGGCTGTCCACTGGTGAAGTAACGCCGCCGGCGACTGACTTGCATCACCTCGCGCGTTTGCAAGTCCAACTCTAGCGGCGGCGCAAATCAGACGGGCTGTGCCCGAACTTCCTTCGAAACACCGTGCTGAAATAGGACGAGCTGCTGAATCCCAACTGATAGGCGACTTCGGTGATCGACAGCGAGCGCAGCTCGGAACGGGTCAGGACGTCGTAACAACGCTGTAGCCGCCGATCCAAGATCCATTCCGACACAGAGACATCGGTGAGCCGGAAGAGATAGTGCAAATGCCTGAGCGACACGCCATTGCTCTTCGCGATCCTCTCGAGCGACAGGTCCGCGTCGGTGAGATGCGCTTCGATCCAGGCCTTGACGGACCGCAGGCGGGCCTGCTGCGCGGTTGCATCCTCGGAGAATTCCTCCCTGTCGCCCATGTCGAGCGCAAGCGCCAGCACGTCCATCAGTTCGCCGCCGAGCCGCGCCCTTGCAATCTCGTCCAGCGGCGCGCCTTCCTGCGCAAGGGTCGCGCAGAACTCGGCGGCGATCCGGCCCAGGCCGCGGCTGGTCGTCAAGGTAGTAATGACCGGCAGACGCCCATCGCTGAAGCGTTCGGCGAACTCCGTGCGGGGTATCTCGAGGTAGAGCGATCGCACCTTGCCTATGCATTCGAGGTCATAAGCCTCGGAAGCCGAGAAGACCGTGCTCATTCCGGCGTTCGAACGCATGGTCTGGCCGGCCTGAAGAACGTTGATCCTGCCCTGCTGGACGAATTCGAGGTAGTAGCAATCCTTGTCGAGCTTTGCGATGTGCCGCTCTCGCCGGGATATAACCTGCTCCGACAGCAGCACATCGGTCATGGTGATCGCGCCGAAATTCGCTTTGCGGATAAAGCCCTGATAGTCGGATCGCTCTTCGGCATTGACGTCGACATGAACGTAGACGTCGCAAATGGCGCCTTGCCACGCGGCGAAACGTTTGGACGGCTCGAGGTCGTCCGTCGAAAATATCAGGTCCATCGTTCACCCATCCGTCGCAAGGCCAAGATGAACAATGTTTGTGCGTCGCACAAGCTGGCCGAACGCCGGAATTCTAGATTGCCGCCGCCTGTACGCAAGACAAGTTTGCGCGGACAAGCAAAAGCTTTGCGCTCCGAAGCAAGCCGCGTTCGGGCATGTGGCCTATGAACAAGAAACGATCAACGAGATGGGCGGGAAACGTTGGCTTGCACCACGTCAGACCAGTTGCCGCGCAGCACGATGTACCGCTTGAACGGCGGGGCCGTGGGCGATGTCTTGCCCTCTGAAAGCACTCCGCTTCCACAGACCTGCCGCCTAGAGACCCGATCGTCATAATGGACTCGCAGTGGCCGACGTCCAAGAAAGGCAACAAGGGAATGAAGCGCTTCCGGTTCAATCAGCAGGAGATCGTCTTCGCCGTTTTTGCGCTGTTGTTTCTCGTGTTCTCGATTTTCCTGAACGGCTTCCTGACTGCGGAGAATATGCTCACACTGCTCCAGAACGTGGCAGTGCTCGGCATCCTTGGCCTCGCAATGGCGATCGTCGTGATCGGCCGCGGCATTGACATCTCGCTGATCGCGGCCCTCGCCGTTCCTCCGGGGCTCGTGCTGCAGATGGTGCAGAACGGCCATTCGCTGCCATTCTCGCTGCTGATCGCCGTACTGCTTACGATCGCCTTCGGCCTCGTCAATGGCTGGCTGATCGCCTATGCCGAGGTACCTTCGCTGTTTGCGACGCTCGCAACCGGGCTGCTGCTCGCGGGGCTCGGACAAGCCGCGCTGTTCCAGCTCGATGTCGTGCAATGGAGCCCGGGCATGGACGGCTTCGAAAGGCTGGGACAGGGCGCCATTCTCGGCATTCCGACCTCGATCGTGATGTTCGCGATCGCCTGCCTCGTGGTCGCCTTTCTGCTGCGCCAGACCCGGTGGGGCGCCTATATCTACGCGATCGGCGACAACCCTTACGCCGCGCGCGTCACCGGCATTCCCTCCCGCCCGATCATCGTGCTGCAATATGTGATCGCGGCATTGATCGGCTGCTTTGCCGGTCTCGTGATGGCCGCATCGGTTAATTCGATGCCGACCCGCGTATTCAACTCCACGCTGATCTACGACGTGATCCTCGTGGTCGTGCTCGGCGGCATCGGGCTGTCAGGCGGCCGCGGCGGCGTGCTGAACGTCATCATCGGCACGCTGCTGATCGGCACCATGCTCAACGGCATGACCATCATGGACATCTCCTACGCCGGGCAAAATCTCATCAAAGGCATGGTTCTGCTGCTCGCCGTCATCACGGATTCCTTCCTGAATCCGCGCAACGAAGAAACGGCACAGCAGGGCGACATCTGAACGATCGACAAGAACTGCAACGACGACCGCAACCAAGGAGGAAGCAATGAAGACCTTCGGCAGCCCGGCAAGGGCAACCCTCGCCGCATTGGCTCTGGCGACACTGACGGGACCGGCTCTCGCTCAGCAGGGCCTGGACGAACCGTTCCAGAAGCCGTTCAAAGAAGCGCTCGCCGGCAAGACCGTGGCCTACGTGCCGGTCGCGATGAACTTCGACCTCACCGAGGGCTGGTACGCCGGCCTGAAGAAGGAGCTCGAGCCGTACGGCGTCAAGTTCGTGATCCGCGACGCCAACTGGAACACCAATGCCGGCGCGCAGGCCGTCACCTCGCTGATCTCAGAGAAGCCGGCGGTGATGGTCGTCCATAATCCGGACGTGCAGACCTACGCCAAGCTGCTGCAACGCGCCGAGAACGAGGGCATCTACGTCATCCAGATCAACATGGGCTCGGCCTATCGCAGCTCTGCGTTCGTCGGTGCCAACTGGGTCGAGATCGGCGAGCGTCAGACTGAGGCCGTGGTCAAGGCCTGCGAGGGCAAGTCGAACAAGATCGCGATCGTGCAAGGCGCACTCTCGGCCGCGGCGAGCGCCTACACGCTGAAGGGCGTCGAAAATGTTCTCGCCAAGCATCCCGAGATCAAGGTGGCGTCGAGCCAGGCCGCCGATTGGGATGCCGCCAAGGCGAAAGCGATTACGCAAACCGTCCTGAAGCAAAATCCCGATCTCTGCGGCATCGTCGGGTTCTGGGATGGCATGGACATCGGCACCGCGGCGGCCGTCAAGGAAGCTGGTCTCACCGGCAAGGTGTTCCTCGCCACCTCGGGCGGCGGCGAACGCAAGGGTGCCTGCGAGCTGGTGAAGTCAGGCGCATTCGACCTCAACATGAGCTACGACGTGCCGACCCAGGCGGCACAGATGGCCGGCACGATCAAATGGCTGTTGTCGTCGGGCGCCAAGCCCGGCTCGATCAAGGGTTCGGAATACACCACGCTGATTCCGATCACCAAGGAGAACGCCGACAGCCAGACGGCCTGCTGGAATCTCAGCGACCTCAAGAAATAGGTCGGCGCCGACGCTCCAGATCCCCGGGCCATCAACGCTCGGGGATCCTGCTTCCGATTACTTCCACGCCCCGCTGGGATGCCGATGCGCGACACAATCACAAGCCTGCGTTACCGCTACTGGCCTGATCATCTCCTCGGTGAAATCCTGTCCAAGCGATGGACCGAGACAGCCATCCCGGTCATCCTTCTCCTGATCGTCGGCTTCGCGTTCAGCCGATCCATCGACAACTTCCTGTCGCCAGCAAGCCTCGCCGACACCGCGCGCCAGGCCGGCGAGATCGGCTTCATTGGACTCGGGCTGGCGCTGGTCGTCATCGTCGGCGGCATTGATCTCTCCGTCGGATCGATCTTCGCGCTGACCGATTTCTGCGCCCTCTATCTGCTTGATGTCGCGGGCTGGCCGGTCCCAGCGGTGGTGGTCGCCACGCTGCTCTGCGGCGCAATGCTCGGCGCGGTCAACGGCCTCCTGGTCGGATATCTGCGGCTGCGCGCCTTCATCACCACGCTGATCACGCTGATCATCTACCGCTCGGCTTACGATCTGCTGATTCAGCGCTACTCCAACGCGATCGCTTCGGCCTTTCCAGACATCCCGTCCTGGGATTTCATTGGCGCCGGTTCGGTCTTCGGCATTCCGACCGTGGCGCTGGCCTATATGGTCATCGCCATCTTCGGCCACATCTTCATGACACGCTTGCGGCCGGGCTGGCACATCACGGCGATCGGCGGCTCACGCCGCTCGGCTTATAATTCGGGCATTCCCGTTCGCCGCACCATTGCGCTCTGCTACGTCGCGAGCGGTGCGTTGACCAGCATCGGCGCGCTGTTCTTTGCCTCTCGGCTCGGCACCGTCGGTGGCGACATCGGCGTCGGGCTGGAGGTGATCGTGCTGACGGCGACCGTGCTGGGCGGCATCACGCTCGGCGGCGGCAAGGGCTCGGTGGCCAAATCCGCCGTCGGCGTGCTGATCGTGCTCCTGATCACCAACGGCCTCACGACCATGAACGCGCGCGGCGGCGTCAACCGCATGGCGCTGGCCGGTATCCTGCTCGTCGCAGCCATGGTCGACATTCGCTGGCAAAAGAACCGGACCCGCATCATCAGCAAGGTCTACGTTGCGCCGACCTACCACGAACTGCCGCCGCCGCCACCGACGGAAATCGGACAAGGCGGGCCATTCGAGCAGAACGACAAGCTGCGCAACGTCGAGGCAATCGGCCTCGGCCGCATCGAAGCGCCGGAAGACGTCATCCTCGATCGCCACGACAACCTCTACGCGGGCTCCCGCCACGGCGATATCATGCGTTTCCTGGCCCCCGACTATCAGACGATGGAGGTGTTCGCGCATATCGGCGGCCAGCCGCTCGGCATGGCGTTCGACCGCGACGACAATCTCTATGTCTGCATCGGCGGCATGGGGCTCTACCGGATCAAGCCTGATGGCACGGTCGAAAAGGCGACCGACGAGACCAACCGCAGCATGCGCTCGGTCAACGACGACAGCCGGCTGCGGCTCGCCGACGACTTGGACATCACCGACGACGGCTTGATCTTCTTCTCGGAAGCGACCGTGCGCTACGAGATGGACGAATGGCCGATCGATGGTCTCGAAGCGCGCGGTAACGGCCGCATCATCTCCTACGACACCAAGACCGGCGCGACCCGCACCGAGCTGCGCGGTCTCAAATTCCCCAACGGAATCTGCGTCGCCAGCGACGGCCAGTCGATCCTGTTCGCCGAAACCTTTGGCTGCTCGATCAAGCGCTACTGGTTTGCGGGACCGAAGAAAGGCGCGGTCGAGGTGGTGATGGACAATCTGCCGGGCTATCCCGACAACATCAACCTCGCCTCTGACGGCAATTACTGGCTGGCGCTGGTCGGCATGCGCAGCCCCTCGCTCGACCTCGCCTGGAAGATGCCGGGCTTCCGCCGCCGCATGGCCAAGCGCGTGCCGGTCGACGAATGGCTTTTCCCCAACATCAATACCGGCTGCGTGGTCAAGTTCAACGAGCAGGGCAAGATCGTCGAATCGTTCTGGGATCTGCACGGCGAGAACCATCCGATGATCACCTCGATGCGCGAGCATCGTGGCTATCTCTATCTCGGCGGCATCCTCAACAACCGGATCGGCCGCTACAAGCTCGACAACGCCGATCCGAACTTCGTCCAGTATGACAAGCGGTGGGGGAAGCAGTCGTGATTGCGGCCGTCAGAGACTTCGCCAACCGCTTTCTCGGGCGCGGCGACGCCACCATCACCGTGCCGTCCTTCGACGGCGCGTTGAAACCCAACCAGAAGCTGGAATCGGCCGAGACCTTGCTGACATGCGAGGCGCCGGAGGATCTCGCCACCGATGGAAGCAACCTGTTTATTGCGAACGGCCAGCGGCTGATGTGCCTGAGTGGTGGCTCGACCTCGGAGGTGCGCAGCTTCGAGCGGCCGATTTCGGCGCTCTGCGCCCTTCCCGGTGGCGGCCTCGCTATCGCGCTCGGCGGGCGCGAGGTGCGTGTTTACGCAAGCCCCTCGGCCGAGCAGCCGAGCGTGACGTTCACCGACGCCGCCTTCAATGCCGTCAATGCGCTGGCATTCGCGGAAGATAACACACTGATTGCAACGGACGGCTCGACGACATGCGGCGTCGACGATTGGGCTCGTGACCTGCTTGAACTCAATCGGACCGGCCGCGTGTTCAAGCTGGATCCCGGCGCGAAAGCCGTGACACGACTAACCCAGGGCCTCGGCTATGCTTTCGGCGCCTGCGCCCATGGCAAGGCCATGCTGGTCAGCGAGAGCTGGCGTCATCGCCTTGTTCTCATCGGGCTCGGCGCATCACCCAAGGTCGTGCTCACTCACCTCCCCGTCTATCCATCGCGGCTGTCGAAGGCCTCCGGCGGCGGTTACTGGCTGACGGCCTTCGCCGCACGGACCCAGCTGGTCGAATTCGTGTTGCGCGAACCCGGCTATCGGCGCCGCATGATGGCCGAGATCGATCCGGCCTACTGGGTCGCACCGCGCCTGCGTTCCGGGCGTTCGTTCAAGGAGCCGATGCAGGGCGCGCACATCAAGACCATGGGCGTCATCAAGCCATGGGCGCCGCCGCGCTCCTATGGCCTCGTGATCCGTCTCGATGCGGATGGCCAGCCGCTCTATTCGCTGCACAGCCGGGTCGACGGCATCAACCACGGCGTCGTCGCGGCCGTCGAGATGGGTGGCGACCTCGTCCTGATTGCCAAGGGCCCCGGCCGAGTCCTGAAACTGCCCCTTGCTGGCCTTGCCGAGGAGTTTCGGACATGAGCGATATTGCACTCTCCTTGCGCAAGGCGACGAAACTCTATGCCGGCGTGCCGGCCATCGACGGGGTCGACTTCGACCTTCGCCGCGGCGAGATCCACGCACTGGTCGGCGAGAATGGCGCCGGCAAGTCGACCCTCACGAAGGTGATGGCGGGCGTGGTGACGCTGTCGTCGGGAACCATGATGGTCGACGGCGCCGATGTCGCGCCGAGGACGCCGCTGGAGGCGCGCAATCTCGGCATCGCCATGGTGTTCCAGGAAAACAGTCTGGTGCCGACCATGACGGTCGCGCAGAACCTGTTTCTAGGGCAGGAGAAGTTTTATAACCGCCTACGCGGCATCTACATCGCCGCGCAGCAGTTTCTGCAATCGCTCAATTTCGATGTCACGCCAACCGCAACTGTCGGCGGCCTTGGCGCGGCCAAGAAGCAGATGGTGGAGATTGCGCGCGCCGTTCTACACCGCGCCAAGGTCATCATCTTCGACGAGCCGACCGCATCGCTGACGCCGGAAGAAAAGAAATATTTTTTCGACCTTGTCCGCGACCTCAAGAGGCGCGGCGTCTCGATCGTCTTCATTTCGCATGCCCTGGAAGAAGCGCTGCTGCTCGCGGACCGCATCACGGTGCTGCGCGATGGCAGGCATGTCGTGACCGACGATGTCGCCAAGTTCGACCGCGCCGCGATCGTGCAGGCCATGGTCGGGCGCGATCTCTCCAACACGCTCTATGGCGCGCGGAAGAGCAACGTGCGGCCGGCAGGTGCGCGCGTGCTCACGGTGCAGAATTTGAAGATGGCTCCGATGGTGAAGAACAATTCGCTGTCGGTGTTCGCGGGTCAGATCACCGGCGTGTTCGGTCTGGTCGGCGCGGGTCGCACCGAGACTTTCAAGATCGTCGCCGGCGTCCTCAAGCGCGACTTCTTCCATGGCGGCGAGGTCCTGCTGCACGACCAGCCGGTGCGCTACCGGGTGCCGGCGCCGGCGGTCAAGGCTGGCATCGCCTATGTCACCGAGGACCGCAAGGTCGAGGGTTTCTTCGAGACCGCTTCCATCGCACGCAACATCTATCTTGGGCTGTTGTCGAAATTTCCGAGAGGCCGCATGATGTTGTCGCGGCGAGAAACCGACAGCGTCGGCAAGACCTGGATCGAGCGGCTCAAGGTTCGCGCCATCGGCGACCAAGGCAAGGTGGTCGAGCTGTCCGGCGGCAATCAGCAGAAGGTCGTGATCGCCAAGTCGCTGGTGCAGGAGCCCGACCTGATCATCTTCGACGAGCCGACCCGCGGCGTCGACGTCGGCGCCATCGTCGAAATTCACGAACTGATCAACCGGCTCGCCGACGAGGGCAAGGCGGTCGTGGTCATCTCATCCTATCTGCCCGAGATCATGGCGCTCTCGGACCGCATCCTGGTCTCGCGCCAAGGCAAGGTCGTGGAGGAATTCTCCGCGCTGGAGGCGACGGAAGAAAAGATCATGTACGCGGCGATTCACTAGACCTTGAACGCACCCGCTGTCATCAGCCCGCTCCAGGTCGAGGAATTGCCTGAACCTTGGGCAAAGGCAATAGCCATCGTCTGATCTGCATCAAGTTGCGCTGCAAAAATCGCTGCATGTTGGGCTTGCTCCCTTCGCGCGGTTAGCGAAGGGCGTTCGTGTCGCAACATGTGGGCGCCGCTACGCGGCGTTATGATCAAATGAACTTCACACCGGGGCGCATCATCGCCGCGATCGCCATTCTCCTTGCGGGCGGCGGCTATTACTACTGGCTGCATCGCGATTCCAATCCACTGCCGGCAGGCTTCGCCCGCGGCAATGGCCGCATTGAAGCAGTCGAGATCGACATCGCCACCAAGACGCCCGGCCGCATTCGCGAGATCCTGGTCAACGAGGGCGACTTCGTGAACGCGGGCCAGATTCTGGCGCGCATGGACACCGAGCAGTTGCAGGCCCAGCGCCGCCAGGCCGAAGCGCAGCTTCAACGCGCAACGATCAACGTCGAGACCGCCAAGAGCCTCGTCAACCAGCGCGAGGCCGAACGCAAGGCTGCCGAGGCCGTGGTCGATCAGCGCATTGCGCAGCTGGACACCGCGAGCCGCAAGCTCGATCGTTCCGAGCAATTGATCCGGACGAGCGCGGTATCGCAGCAGGTGCTGGACGACGATCGCTCCGCCAACGCCACGGCGAAGGCGGCACTCGCCGCGTCCCAGGCGCAGGTCGCAGCATCGGAAGCGGCAATCAGCTCCTCTCGCGCCATGGTGATCGACGCCGGTGCCGCAGTCGAGGCCGCGAAGGCCGCCATCGAAAGCATCAACGCCGACCTCAATGACAGCGTATTGAAGGCGCCGCGCGAGGGCCGCGTGCAATACCGCGTCTCGCAGCCGGGCGAAGTGCTCGCCGCCGGCGGCCGCGTCCTCAACATGGTCGACCTCGGCGATGTCTACATGACGTTTTTCCTGCCGACTTCCGATGCCGGCCGTGTCGCAATCGGCGCCGAAGTCCGCCTCGTGCTCGATGCCATCCCGCAATACGTGATCCCTGCCAAGGCCACCTTCGTCGCCGACGTCGCGCAATTCACGCCCAAGACCGTCGAGACCGAGGAAGAGCGCCAGAAACTGATGTTCCGGATCAAGGCGCATATCGCGCCCGAACTGCTGCGCCAGCATATCGAGCACGTGAAGACCGGTCTGCCCGGAATGGCCTATGTGCAGCTCGATCCAGCCGCGCAATGGCCCGACAACCTCAAGATCAAGCTAACGAGATGAGCGCGACTGCCACAGCCGATGCCACGGCTGCCGTCGGCAGCGTCGTGCATCTGGATGGCGTGGGCCTGAGCTACGGCAAAACCCGGGCGCTCGATGCCATCACGCTCGACCTGCCGTCCGGCTGCATGGTCGGCCTGATCGGCCCCGACGGCGTCGGCAAGTCGAGCCTGCTCGCTCTGATCGCGGGTGCACGCGCGATCCAGCAGGGCCGCATCCACGTGCTCGGCGGCGACATGGCGAGCGCGCGCCATCGCCGCAACGTGTGCCCCGACATCGCTTACATGCCGCAGGGGCTCGGCAAGAATCTGTATCCGACGCTGTCGGTCTACGAGAACATCGACTTCTTCGGCCGCCTGTTCGGACACGACAAGGCGGAGCGAAACAGGCGCATCGCAGGCCTTTTGCGAGACACGGGGCTCACGGCTTTCGCCGACCGGCCGGCGGCAAAACTTTCTGGTGGCATGAAGCAGAAGGTCGGCCTGTGTTGCGCGCTGATCCACGATCCTGAGCTGCTGATCCTGGACGAGCCGACCACCGGGGTCGATCCGCTGTCGCGCCGCCAGTTCTGGGAATTGATCGCCGCGATCCGCAACGGCCACCCCGGCATGAGCGTGATCGTCTCGACCGCCTATATGGAAGAAGCCGCCCAGTTCGACTTCCTGATCGCGATGAATGCCGGCCGCGTGCTGGCGACGGGAACGCCCGACGAACTCAAGCGGCAGACCGGCACCGATACACTGGATGAGGCCTTCATTGGTCTTCTGCCCGAGGCAGACCGCAGCAACCACACCAGCGTCGACATCCCGCCGCGCAGCGAGGACCATGACGAGATCGCGATCGAGGCCGAGCATCTGACCCGGCGGTTCAATGACTTCGTTGCGGTGGATGACGTCAGCTTCCGCATCAGAAAGGGCGAGATCTTCGGCTTCCTCGGCTCGAACGGCTGCGGCAAGACCACGACCATGAAGATGCTCACCGGCCTGTTGCCGGTGAGCGAAGGCAGCGCGCGGCTGTTCGGCAAGGCGATCGACGCCGGCGACATGTCCGTGCGCCGGCGCATCGGCTACATGTCGCAGGGTTTCTCGCTCTATTCAGAGCTCACGGTCGCACAGAATCTCGATCTGCATGCGCGGCTGTTCGACCTGCCGGAGGAGACCATCGCCGCGCGCACCGACGAGATGATCGCCCGATTCGATCTTGCGGACGTGATCGACGCCTTGCCCGATGCGCTGCCGCTTGGCCTCAGGCAGCGTCTGTCGCTGGCGGTTGCCATGATCCATGCGCCCGACATCCTCATTCTCGACGAGCCGACCTCCGGCGTCGATCCCGTTGCACGCGATCGCTTCTGGCAGATACTCGCCGAGCTCTCGCGCAAGGATAATGTGACCATCTTCGTCTCGACCCATTTCATGAACGAGGCCGAGCGCTGCGACCGGGTCTCATTGATGCATGCCGGCAGGGTGCTGACGTCAGACACGCCAGCCGCGATCGTAGCGGCACGCGGTAGCGCCACGCTGGAGCAGGCCTTCATCGCCTGCCTGGAACAGGCCATCGCGGACACGGCAGAGCTGGCCAGCCAGCCTGCTGGATCTCCCGCACCCGCATCAGCGACGACTGCGCCTTCAAGCCGGCGCAGTGCGGCATTCAATCCGACCCGCGTGCTCGCCTATTCACGCCGCGAGACGCTCGAGCTGCTCCGTGATCCGATCCGCGCCACGCTCGCGGTCCTCGGCAGCGTGCTGCTGCTGTTCGTGCTCGGTTACGGCATCAGCATGGACGTCGAGAACTTGACCTTCGCCGTACTCGACCGCGACGATAGCGCCATCAGCCGCGATTACCGCCTTCAGATCGCGGGGTCGCGCTACTTCACGGAAAAAGCCCCGATCACGGATTACGCGGATCTCGACCGCCGCATGCGTGCCGGCGAGATTGGTCTCGCCATCGAGCTGCCTCCGGGCTTCGGCCGCGACGTCAGCCGCGGCCGGCATGTCGAAATCGGCGCCTGGGTCGACGGCGCCAACCCGACCCGCGCCGAGACGCTGCGTTCCTACGTCCAGGCGATTCACGCGACGTGGCTCACCCAGAAGGGCCGCGAACTCTATGGCGAAGCGGCGATCGCCGGCTCCTACCAGCTCCAGCTGCGCTATCGCTACAACCCTGATGTCAGGAGCGTCGTCGCCATGGCGCCTGGAATCATCCCGCTGCTGCTGGTCATGATTCCGGCGGTGCTCGCCGCGCTCGCAGTGGTGCGCGAGAAGGAGCTCGGCTCGATCGTCAATTTCTACGTAACGCCGGTGACGCGGCTCGAATTCCTGCTCGGCACGCAACTGCCCTATGTGGTGCTGGCATTCGGCAACTTCCTCCTCCTCGTCGGCTTCGCGCTCGTTGTCTTCGGCGTGCCCTTCACTGGAAGCTTTGCGACCTATGCCCTGGCCGCCCTGCTCTACGTCACGGCCACGACCGGCATGGGGCTCGTGATCTCCGCCTTCATGAACAGCCAGATCGCGGCGCTGTTCGGCACGGTGCTGATCACGCTGATTCCCGCCATCCAGTATTCGGGACTGATCGATCCAGTTTCGTCGCTCCAGGGGTTAGGCGCACTGGTCGGACGGCTCTATCCCACCACCTATTTCGTCACGATCTCGCGCGGCACCTTCTCCAAGGGTCTGGGATTCGAAACTCTCCACAACGATCTGCTGGCACTCGCCATCATGATCCCGGTGCTGGTGGCAGCCGGCGCAATGCTGCTGAAGAAACAGGCCCGTTGACCATGCGCATCGACAACGTGCTTCGGCTCGGCATCAAGGAATTGCGCGGCCTCGTGCGCGACCCGATGCTACTCGTGCTCATCGTGTATTCCTTCACGCTCGCCGTCTATGCCGGCGCCAAGGCCCTGCCGGAAACCTTGAACCGCGCCGCGATCGCCATCGTCGACGAGGATCACTCACCGGCCTCGACCCGCATCGGATTGGCCTTCACCGCGCCCTATTTTTCCGAGCCGCGCCTGATCTCGCTATACGAGATGGATCGCAGGATGGATGCGGGCCTCGACACCTTCGCGCTGGACATCCCGCCGGACTTCCAGCGCGATCTCCTGGCGCGCAAGTCGCCGGCGATCCAGCTCAATGTCGACGCGACGCGCATCTCGCAGGCGTTCAATGGCGGCGGCTATGTCGAGCAGATCGTCAGCGCGGAAATCGCGGAATTTCTGGCGCACACCCGCAACGCGCAGACCCCACCGATCGATCTGGCGCTGCGAGCGCGCTTCAACCCCGAACTGAAGAAGTCCTGGTTCGGTGCCATCGACCACGTGATCACCTCGATCACCATGCTCTCGATCATCCTGACCGGAGCGGCGCTGATCCGCGAGCGCGAGCACGGCACGATCGAGCACCTCCTGGTGATGCCTGTCTCTCCGCTGGAGATCATGGTGAGCAAGGTCTGGTCGATGGGAGCAGTGGTGCTGGTCGCCTCCACTCTGTCGATCCTGTTCGTGGTGAAGGGATGGCTGGCGGTCACGATCGACGGCTCGGTGGCGCTGTTCCTGCTCGGCGCGGCGTTGCAGCTCTTCGCCACCACCAGCATGGGCATCTTTCTCGCCACCGTTGCCGGATCGATGCCACAGTTCGGGTTGCTGTTGATCATGACCCTGCTGCCATTGCAGACGCTCTCGGGCAGCATGACGCCGAGGGAAAGTATGCCGCAGTTCGTCCAGGACATCATGCTGGCCGCACCGAACACGCATTTTGTGATGCTCGCCCAGGCCATCCTGTTCCGCGGCGCGGGCCTCGAGGCCGTCTGGCCGCAGCTGCTCGCGCTCACGGTGATCGGCGTCGTGTTCTTCCTGATCGCGCTGCGGCGTTTCCGCGCCTTCCTGGCCTAGAGCTTGTGGCCCTTCTGGCGCAGCGCCTCGATCAGGCGCTGCTTCAATTCGTCGGCGGCCTTCTGGCTGACGTTCTGGCCGATCTGCGCACTCGCCTGTGCCAGCGCATCCGACTGCGCCAGAAGCTTCTGTCCGGCCGGCTGCGAATAGAACGCCTCGATCTGGCGCAGCTCGTCCAGGGTGAAGCTTGCGGCATAGACGGCGGCGGTCTGTTCGACCATGGTCGCGAAGAACGGCGCGTAGATTTGGGCGCCCGGCGCCGTCATCGCGTCGTAGTCGCGCTCGATCTCCGGCCTGTCCTGCGCCACCACCGGCCGCAGCTTGAGCAGAAGCTGCGGCAGCAGCGCGCGGTATTGATCGGTGATCTTCAACGTCACCATGAGCTTGCGCGCCGTCGTCATCGCCTCCGGCGACGGCGCTTGCGCGGATGCGCCGCCGACGAGGAGCAGGAGGATGCCGGCGATCGTCAACATGCGTCTGGACATGGGCCTCTCCTCACCGGCTCGCAGGCGCAGCCGCGGCGCCAGTTGCGGCCGGGGCACTCTCGATGGCAGCGTCTGGCTCTTCGACCTCGGACACTCTCACGAAGAGGCTCGGCACCCGCTCGGCGCGATCGAGCAGCCAGGCGGCGCCGACCATGATGATGATGCCGACGAGGGAGACTGCGAGCTGCTCCCAGACGCCCTTGGTGTATTGCGTCAGGATCCAGTGCGCGGAGAACGACAGGAAGACGCCGAGGCAGAAGATCGGCAGCGAGTGCTGGCCGCAGAGGATGACGGGACGCAGCCAGCCGGTGTGCAGCGCCTTCCATTTGCGCGAGACGAAATACGTCACCCAGATCGCCAGTGCCAGGAAATGCGTGAAGCGCAGCATGTCGAGGTCGGTCTTGTCGATCGGGTAAATCGCCTTGATCATCCATTTCGGGACCAGGGCCTCGAGCGTGTGGACGTGCCAGGTCATCACGATCAGAAAAGCGAAGACGAGCCAGGCCGCGGCCAGCGTCATCGTAGCCCTCGACCACACCCATTTGCCGATCCTGTCGATCTGGCCGATGCCGCACCAGGCGGCGAACACGAACATCAGCTGCCAGCAGAACGGATTGAAGTACCAGGTGGTGCCGGGCGGATAGGAGGCGATGTTCCAGTCGAACCGGCGCGACAGCACGTACAGCACCACGGAGGCGGCGAGCGTCAGGTTCGGACGGCGTACCAGGCACCAGATCATGAAGGGCGCAGCCAGCACCAGCGTGATGTAGAGCGGCAGCACGTCGAGATTGACCGGCTTGTATTTGAGCAGGATCGCCTGCCCGATCAGCTCGTCCGGATGCGACAGGAAATTGAACACGTTGAACTCGTGCTCGTACATCGGATTGTCGAAGCGGCGCGCGGTGCGGGCGATCTGCGCCGTGAACAGCAGGAACAGCATGATGTGGGCGACGTACATTTCCGCCGCCCGCCGCCACAGCCGCTTCAGCGCGGCCAGGAACCAGCCGCCGGCGACGACGGGGCCGTAGATCCAGCCGACCAGATAGCCGGAGATGAAGACGAAGAATTCGGCGGCGTCGCTGAAGCCGTAATTGCGCAGCGTCAGCCAGGCCACGACGTCGTGCGGGATGTGATCGAGGAAGATCATCCACAACCCGATGCCGCGGAAGAGGTCGAGCCGCAGGTCGCGCTCGACCGGCGCCAACAGTGCTGCATGGTCCCGTATGATCATGGCCCCGCCTCGTCGGGTGGGCGTCGCGCCATCGCGGCGCCGATGCAATCACATGCTAAAAAATATCAAACAAATCGTCACCTAGCCCTGAAGTTAGATGGACGGCCGACGGTAGCCCACCTTGGCGCCCGCGCAAGGGGCTTTGTGGCCACATCCGGGCCGCACCCCACAAAGGCGAAAACAACCCCATGCACAGTAGCTAAGTCCTTGCATCGCCAGCGAAACTCATTTGGCCCGCCGGGAAGAAGGGGCTCGCATGCCGGAGGCCTGTCTCAGGTCGGCTGATCGCCCTCGGCGAGCACGCCGTTCAGCATCGCCTCGGCCTTCTGCTGCAGCGGCCGCGCGCCGCTGTCGGACGCGATCGCGATCGTGGCGCGCAGCGCGGCCAGGATGACGGCCCGGTTCTCCCGGCTCGAGGGAGGCGTCACCACGGCTTCGCCGTACAGGGCCTCGGCCTCGAGGCCGGAAAAACCCTGCTGGCGCGCCGTGTTGCGCGCCTCGCGCAGCATGTTCTGCGCGGCCTGCACGTCGCCGAGCTGGTTGGTCGCCAGCGCCAGGGAGATCGAAGAGCGCAGCACCGCCGAGGTATAGCCGACGCTGCGCGCCTCTTCGCGCGCCTCGGCCAGCATGCGGCGGGCGCGGTCGAGCTGCCCCTGCTCCAGATAGGCGATGCCGAGATGGCAGGCGAGCGCCGGCACGAACAGGCGGATGCCGTGCTTCTGCGCCAGCACGAAGCCGCCTTCGAGAATGGAAGCGGCCGCCGCCGGATCGCCCCGGCCGAGCATCAGCCAGCCGCCGCTATAGGCGGCAGCGACGCGGTCATAGGGACGGCCGGTCTCGTCCGCAATCGCAGCGGCTTCTCGCTGGAGCCGCTCGGCGGAGTCGAACTCACCCATGACGATGTGGGTGAAGCATTTCATCATGCAGCAAAGCAGGAGGGTGTATTTCGGCGGCGTGCCGTATGGTGCACTCGCTTCCGGCGCGAGGAGATGTGCGCGCGCCCGCGCGAATGTCTGCTCGGCCTCGCGGTATCGACCCGCAAGAAAATAGGCCTGTCCGAGATTGTATTGCGCAAGGTTGCGCCACCCCGGATTGCCCGACTCCTCGGCAAGACCGACGACTTCCTCGCCAAGAACGACGGCCTCGGCCGGCGTCCCGTAGAAGTTCTGCCCACCCGCCATGACCGTCAGGGCCGCGACCTTTCTGCCGACGTCATCGATCTGGCTGGCCCGTTGGTCCGCCTCCTTTCCGAGATCGACCCACTCGGCGACGCGACCCGACCAGATGAACGCCATGCGCGCCTCCATCCGGAGATCGATGGCGTTGGTCTCCCGCGGACGCGTCAACGGCGTCTTGTCGAGCGAATTCATCGCGGTCCGGAAGTAGTCGACAGCCTCGGCATAGGCCGAGCGCACGAGGCATTTCTGTGCGGCGCTTCTCCCGTAGTTGAATGCCTTCGCCCAATCCTTGGCGCGCATGGCGTGGTAACAGAGGGCGTCGGGATCATCCCGCCAGGTTTCGTCGCTCTCGAAAGCCGCGAGCACCCGCGCATGGACGCTGTCGCGCACCTTTTCGACCATCGACTCATAGGTCACCTGGCGGACCATCTCGTGCCTGAATTCGAGCGAATTCTCGAGATCGCTATCGATCCTGACGAGCAGCTCGGCTCGGTCGAGCGAGGCGAGACAGTCCTGAAAGTCATCCTCAGGCAGCTCCGAGACTCTGCGGACCACGGCTTCGCTTGATCGCGGGCCCAAGGCGGCCGCGACTTGCAACACCAGGCGCTGTTGCCTCGATACGCGATCGAGGCGGGCCGCGATCACACCCTGAATGCTGGTGGGAATACCGAGCTCGTCGATCGGACGCACGAGAGCGAGGTCGCCCCACTCGCCGCGCAAGGTGCCGCTGTCCTTCAGTCCGCGGCAGACCTCCTCGATGAACAGCGGCACGTTGGCCGTATGGGAAATGATCCGGCTCTTCAGATCGGCGTTGGTCTCGGCGGATCCAAGCATGTCGGACAGCATTTCCAGGCCCGAATCGTCGTCGAGCGGCCGCATCGCGACGACCTCGGCGTGGCAGCGCGCGATCCAGACCGGCATGCCGGTCGGGCGGGAGGTGAGCAGCACGAGGAGATCGGGCACCGCCAGCGAAGCGATGGCGGCGACGACGACGTCGCTGGCCCGGTCGATCCAGTGCAGATCCTCCAACAGAAGGATGGTCCGCTGGCGGCCGGCCAGAGTCCGGATGACCGCACAGCTTGCATCGGAGATCACGCGGCCGCGGGCATGAGGCTCGAGCTCGTCCCATTGCGGATTCGAGATCGGCACATCGAGCACCGCGTCGAGCGCGCTTCTCTGGATCGTGGACAGGTCCCTGAGGAGATCGCCGGGATTGGCAGGATCCCTCGCGGCTGCGTCGATGGCCGACAGCAGGATCCGCTTGAGCGTGCTGAATGGCGCGCCTTGCAGATTCGGGCTGCACTCGGCGTCGATCAACCGCCAACCCTCGGCCTTGAGCTTCTGCGCAAACTCATGCGCCAGCCGCGATTTGCCGATGCCGGCATCGCCGAGCAGCAGCACGGTCTGCCGGCTCGCCCTCGCCTGTTCCGAACTGCGGTCCAGCAGGGCTCGCTCGGTGGTGCGATCGACGAATCGGGAGACACTGCGGGCACGCCGGACCCGCCAGCTCGACAGATCGCTGGCACCGACGATCCGGTAGACCGGCACGGGCTGGCTGAAGCCGCGCAGCGATTTGCCGCCGAGGGACTCGAACCGGACATGGCCGTCGGCGAGCTGCTGGCAGGCTTCCGAAACGTAGATTTGATTCGCCTCGGCCTCCTGCTCCAGCCGCGCGGCCAGATGCTGGGCAGCACCGCCAATCTCGTAAACCTTGGAGAATTCGCTGGCGACCATGTAGGCAACGACATGGCCGGAGTGCAGGCCGACCCGGACCTGAAGGGCGGGATCACCCAGGCTTGCGACGCGCCGGACCAGTTCGATCGCGGCATGACACGCCATCGGCGCATGGTTGTCGTCCGCGATCGGGGCGCCGAACACAGCGGAAAGCCCGTCGCCCAGCTCCTTGCTGACGATGCCGCCGAACTGACGCACGGACGCCCTCATGGCCGTGAGCGCCGGCTCGAGGCGCGAGACCGCTTCCTCTGGCTCCAGTTCGGCGACGAGACCCGTGGAATCGATGACGTCAGCACGAAGAATCGTCACAAACCGACGTTCGCTGTCGGGATCGACCCGTTGACGCACTGCGGCCCCGCATTTGGAGCACCAGCTATCGTCCGGATTGATCGCCGATTGACATGCGAAGCAATGCATTCCTGCGCCTCAAAGGCCGCGGCCCGTCTGTCGATCAGAATCCGCGGACGACTTCCGATGAGAATACCCATCGAGACCTACTTAGCAATCGCGTCCGCTCCGCGCCGTTAGCTGGGCACAGCGCGGGTGGCGATCTGGACGAAACACAGTCCTGAGTGGTAGCGTCAATACATCCCAGCACGGGGGGCATATATTTCGGCGGCGCAGGGTTGGTCAAACCGGCCGGCGTCGCGGAGTTGTATGTATTTTCGCACAGCCAAAGACATATTGAGGGGAAAAAGGCGATGGGGTCGAGACCTTATAGAGGCAAGCCATTCAGAGATTTGATGAACAGCAACTACTTCCCTCTGGCCAACATGAAGAAGAGCGTGGCCAAGCTGAAGGCATCGGACGACATCGATGTACCGACTCTGGAATACGGCCAGTATCACCTGATTCTGACACCGGCCTCGAAATGGCCGGAGGGCAGCGCCAAGCACTGGCATAAGGAGAAGGGCCGGGCTCGCGTCGACCTCAGCGCCCAGCTGAACACTGTCCCGCTGTCCAGAGACGAGCCTGGGGTCATTCCCTTGACGCGGTGCGACCTGCTCGATGCCTGCGTCCGGAAGTGCTTCAACTCCGAGCCGCCGATCCCGATGAAGACCAACATCATTGTCCACGCGCCGGGCGATGCCCTGGCGGACCGGCACGAGATCCGGTTGGAGTGGGATTACAAGAAGGGATCGGACAAGCCGACGCTGCTCCATCTGACGATGGTCTGTCCGCACAGGCCTGAGAAGGGCTGATCCTCGGGCTCGATCGCAGCATCACCATCTGATCTGAATTGCGCGGGACGGCATTTGCCGGCCCGCGTTTTTTTCTGTGTGGCGAACGCACCAGGCCGGCCCCGTGGCGTCTCACTACACTTTCTCCCGTCATGGGCCTGTCGCACGAAGATGGTCCGCTACCTTCGATTGCATGTGCGAGTCGCGCTATCGAAGCGGCCGCGAAACTCATGAGGAGGAGCGACCGATGCCGGTTGGATTGCTCGAGGTCGAAGGCACGATCGAGGTCAGTCAGTTCTGGCCAGAGGGACGCTCGGACGCCGACACCACGAAGGTCGTGGTGAATGTCGCCGCAGACGCGATCCGTTTCCGCGAGAACGATCAATCGCCGTTCCAGCCGACCCACGTCTTCGACAATGCCAAGGTCAAGGGCCGGACCAACACCGCGCCGATCAAGAACGGCAAGCTCACCATCCGCCTCCAGGGCATCGACGCGCCCGAGCTGCACTACATGCCGTCGCCGCTCTCCCCCGCCGAGAAGAAAGGCCTGACGGACGCGAAGCGGCAAGCCTATCACGAGGTCACGCACTCCTACCGGCAGTTTCTCGGCGCGACCTCGACCAAGGCGCTGCATGACTTCCTCGCCGGCGCTGGCGAGGCGACGCTCGCCTGCCGCGTGTTCACCCATGTCGATACGCCGAACGAGGTGTTCGACACCTATGGACGGCTGGTCGGCGATATCGAGGTGACGATTGCGAACAAGACGGTCGACATCAACCATTGGCTGGTCGAGCACGGCTTTGCCTATCCGACATTCTACTCCTCGATGAACGACGACGAGATCAGGGGCTTCCTGGCGCTCGCCAAGACCGCGCGCACCAAGAAGCTGCCGGTCTGGAAGAACCTCGCCAAAACCATTCCCGCCTTTGAATTCAGCCTGCGCGAGCCCAAGACAAACGAGACCGACGTGCTCGCAACCGACAAGGGCCCGGTGATCCTGCCAAAGCTCTTCCGCCGCTATACCAACTGGTCGGCGCGCAAGACGGCCAAGGTGACCAGCCAGAACTTCCAGAAGTTCTTGAGCGCAGGCTCCGGCGGCAAGCCCGACACCTGCTACGAGATCGACGATTTCCTGAGCAACGGCGTGCACTCCGCAACACCGCGGAATTTCGCGGAGTTCGTCGAGGGCGGCAAGACGATCAAGTTTCAGCCGGACGGGCTGGTGTTCGGCGAGGCGCCGTCGACGCTGGTTGGGCGGGATGGGAAGGTGATTGCGGGGTTTTGACAAACTTCGTTACGAAATGCTCGCGCGGGGCAATCGTAGCAGCGCGTAGCAACCATTAACTGGCGGCTGTGTTTTGCCTTTCGGATCGTCGGCGCCTGCCATGATGACGCCGTGCTCGCATCCGTCAAGGCGTGGCCTGGCGGCAGATCAGGTGAGGTGCGGGCGAGCGACGGCCATCCTTGACGGACGCTGCGCGCGGCGTCGTGAGGGACCGTAGGTCGGGACGAAGAAACACGTCCCGGTCGAACTAAGAAACAGGGAATGATCTCACCGGCGGTTCGCCGCACCATGGCGTGCCGCGAGCCACCACTGTGTTGGCGAAGATGAGCATCTTCCTGGCGCAGGCAACGAGCGCGCGCTTGTGCTCCTTTCCGGCTGCGGTCAGGCGTTGGTAGAGCTGGATGAGCTGCGGGTTCCATCGAAACGATGCAGCCAGTGAGGCGGTATAAAGGGCGCGACGCAGCCGCTTTCGTCCGCCCTCGATATGCCGCACTCCGACCTGGTCGCCGCTGTCGTCGTCATAGGGCGCAAGGCCGGCGAGAGCGACGGCTTGCTCCCGCGTGATCCGGCCGATCTCAGGCAGACGCACCAGGATGGCAACGGCAGTCGGCAGCCCGATGCCGTCGACGCTGTTGATCAGCGCGAGCCGCTTGGCAAGATCAGGGTGCTTGCGGATCGAGGTGACCAGGGCCTTGAGTGCGGCCTTCTCGCGTTGCTCCAGGCGAGCGATATCCTCGTGCCAGATCTTGTTAATCGTCACATTGCGGCAGCTTTCGATCCTGTTCTTGAGGCGCGCGATATCCTCGCCGATCTGATCGATCATGGTCAGCTGCTCGGCGAACCGCAGTAACCGCGGATCGGGCGCAGCATGGATCTTGCGCACCGCTGCGGTGCAGGCGGCAATAAGAGCGGCATCGATCCTATCGTTCTTGGCACGCTGCAAGTGGAATTTGCCATAGGCCCGGACCTGAGCCGGCTGAAACACCACAACCACAAACCGCTTGCGCCGCAGTTCGGCGACGACAGGCTGTTCGTAACCGCCACTCGCCTCGATGCCGATGCGTTTGACGCGATGCTGTCGCAGCCACGCCAACAAAGCCGCGTGACCTTCCGACGTGTTCTTCACTTGCAACGGCTCGCGGCAACCCTCGATCGCCACATCAAGCTTCCGTTTGCCGGTATCGATCCCGGCACAGATCGTGGTAGACTTGGCCATCTTCGTCGATCCCTCCCTTGTGATGCGAACCTTAAGTTCGTTCAACCATTCGGGTCCCGATGAAGTGCCGATCGCGATCTCGCTACGTCAGACAGCCCTCAAGGCTTCGGTGGGTACCGATCCGATCGAACGGCGGCCCAGTTCGGGCGGCCTCCCGGGCTGGGCCATTCCTCACGGAACGGCCCTCAATATAAGCGATCGGGCTAATACAAGGATGGGTGGAGCGGAACCCATCAAACTTTGTTCTCTTGATCAGATCGCACCAACGATTGCTGGTGCTGACTCCGCCCGTCAGGCGATGGGTTTCGCTTCGCTCAACCCATCCCACGAGCTGCGGCGCCGCGCGCCAACGATCGCCGGCGGAACGTCATCCGGTCGGGCCAAAGTAGATACAGTCCGGATCGTCCTTCGGACAGTTGCAACGGCCCATTCGATCCGACAGTTCGGCCAATTGGGGTTTGCTGTCGACAAACTGTTTGATGCTCTTCAGGCCAGTTCGGCGCACTCTAACGAATGTCCCGGCTTTGCCCACGTGCTTATTGAACTCTTCAGTCAAGCCTGCCGTCTTCACTGCATTCAGAATGTGAGCCAAACCATGGGCTCCGAATTCAACGTGCGAAGCGTCGCCCGGCCTCGGTTTCTTCTTCCGAGCGGCCTTTGCTTTCGTCGCAGTCTTTCGCACGACCTTCTTTGCCATGAGCATTCTCCCTACTGAGCAACAACGATCGTTGGCTTGAAGATTTTGAGGGCAAGGAACTGCTCAACAGCGGCCGCAGCTCCCCGCTCCGCAGGTCCACCAGAGTAAGTGACGAACTGGCCGCGATGTGGAACACCAACGGCCGCAGCCTGTGTTACTGGCAGCCTGTGGGGCAGATAGGGCTCCGCATCCAACTTTTGGGCCGCCGCTTGATCCAGGTAGATGCCCACTGTGAGTAGATGAGTGTCCGTTCGCGAGGCGGTGACGCCGAAGCTCGCATCAGCCACCTGGAAGGCGCGGCCGGCAGGCGCGAACACGATCTTGGGCGTAGCTGTGCCACCGATCTTTGTCACGAACTGTAGTTGATCGACCATGGTTGGCGGCCCTTTAACATTGACCGTACCCTTGGGCTTGTCGTTCTCGGCGACCAGATTCCCAAAAATCGTAAGGTTGAGAAAATCGTCGACCACCTTGTCGATGCCCACCCTTCCAGCAATCGGATAAATGTAATTCTCGTCGACCGGGCGCGTGCAAGTCGGGTGTTTGGTGTTCGCGATCAAGTCGCCAAGAGTATCGGTGATCGTGAAAATGCGCTCGTTTTGTCGCGACCGATCAAAGCTCCCGCTTGCGCTCATCGACACGACGGAACTTACCGGCAGGGGACGAATGAAGTTTATCTGAGGGTCGAAGTTATTCATCTCCAACCCGGTCAGATCAAAATTGTACGCAATGCCCGTGCTGTAGAGGATATCAACGATATGTCTGGCTCTTCCCTTCAATTGTCTGGGATCAAATTTGGCAACAGCTTCCGGGTCGTCCTTAGCTCTCTTGAGGAGATCTGTCCCTATCGTATGCGAAGTCAAATCGACTTGACCGTTACGAAAATTGTCGTCGTCGGCCAAATAGTTCAACAGTGCCTGCACACCGGCAGCGCGGGCCTCACAACGAATCTGCTTTACAATCACGCTCGTTCCTACGCCAGCCAGATCGCCGGGTAGCGGATGGATGGCACATCCACTTGAAGCGAGTCCGATAAGAGCAAAGAACAGAAGTCGTCGTCCCCCGGAAATGCCTCGCGCTCTCATAACAACCCCCAATATCACAACGCAGCATATGCGCGAAATAATTGCATGGAAATGCGTTAGTTGCGGGTTATGCACAGAGGAAGCCTTGGGGGCGCCAAAGACCAAGAAGCTAGGCTCCTAACGGATCGAGCACGCGAGACGCGATTTCTGGTTCGGGGTCACAAGCCGACGTAAAGCGGTTGAAATACAAAGGCTCGCTTTGCGCCCAAAAGCGGAATTCGAGTGGTCAAGTCCGTGAGTATGGTTGGGACGCGCAACCGCCGGGGCCGACAAATGCTGATGCCGACCATTCGACGCGTGACTGGCGCGCACGCAAACCTGCCTAGCTCACTAGCTCTCCAGAATCGCCACCGCTCGCGTCCATCCTGCCGAGGCGCGCTCGATCTTCACGGGGAAGCATGACACCTTGAAGCCGGTCGGCGGCAGCTGTTCGAGATTGTGCAGCTTCTCGAGATGGCAATAGCCGATATGGCGGCCGGCCTTGTGGCCTTCCCAGATCAGCCCGGCGTCTTTCGTCTCGGCGTATTTCTTCGCGGTATGAACGAACGGCGCGTCCCAGCTCCAGCCGTCGGTGCCGGTGAGGCGCACACCGCGCTCGAGCAGGTACATGGTGGCTTCATAGCCCATGCCGCAGCCCGAAATGACGTAGTCCTGCCGGCCATATTTGGCGCCGGCGCTGGTGTTGACCACGACGATCTCCAGCGGCTTCAGCTCATGACCGATGCGCTTGAGCTCGGCCTCGACATCCTTGGCCGTTGCGACATAGCCGTCCGGCAGGTGCCGGAAGTCGAGCTTCACGCCGGGCTGGAAGCACCATTCCAGCGGCACTTCGTCGATGGTCCAGGACCGCTCGCCGCGATTCATGGTCGGGTGAAAATGCCAGGGCGCGTCGAGATGCGTGCCGTTGTGGGTCGAGAGGCTGACCTGCTCCACCGCCCAGCCCTGCCCGTCCGGCAGATCCTCGGCCTTCAGTCCGTCGAAGAACTGCAGCATACGCGGCAGGCCCTGCCGGTGGTCGATATACTGGATCGTCGGATGATTGCCGGGCGGATCGGCCGGCACGTCGTTTTGCAGGGGGACGGAGATGTCGATCAGCTTGCTCGTCATGGCGCTTCCTCGTTGATTGTTCTCGTTGACTGTTTTTGATTGGCGGCCTTCAGGCGACCCTTCAGGTATCTTGCCGCTCGACGCGATTTTTCAGGATACCGATCTTCTCGACCTCGAGCTCGATCGTATCGCCGTGCTCGAGAAACCATCCGAGCTCGAGGCCGCAGCCATTGCCGACCGTGCCGGAGCCGATGAATTCGCCGGGCATCAGCGTCTCGTCCTGGGTGACGTGAGCGATGATCTCCTCGAAGGAAAACAGCATGCCTTCGGAGACGCCTTTCGAGCGGGTCTCGCCGTTGACGCGCGCCTCCATCTTGAGATGATAGGGATCTCCGATCTCGTCCGGCGTCACGATCCAGGGACCCATCACGTTGCCGCCGTCAAAACTCTTGCCCTTGGCCGGGCCGAGCCGCCCCTCCATCTCGATGCGCTGGGCGTCGCGCGCGGAGAAATCGTTGAAGATGGTGTAGCCGAAGATGTGATCCTTCGCCTTCGCCGCCGAGATGTTCGCGCCCTTGTTCTTGGTGATGATGCCGAATTCGAGCTCGTAGTCCATGACCTTGCTGTAGCGCGGCCATTTCACTGTGGTGTTGGTGCCGCGGACGCTGAAGCGGTTGGTGATGTAGAAGATCGGCTGCTTGCGATAGACCTCGGGCAACTCGCCGAGCGGCTCGGCGTCGATGCGCGCCAATTCCGCCATGTCGCCTTTGGCGCGCGCGGCGAGCTTCCGCTGCCCGCGCGGCGCCTGCAGGATATGCAGCGCGAACGACATGCCGTCGCGCATCTGCCGCGGCTCCGGCACCGGCGCAAGGATGTCGACGGCGCTGACGGCCGCCGACAGCGTCGCGTCCCGGCCGTGCTTGTCGAGCAAGGCCTGGGCCCGATCGAGTGCGCGCGGCCCCGCGTCGATCAGCGCCAGCATCGAGCCGAAGGCCGGATCGGCCCCACCGTCCCGCGCGGCGGCGGCAGCGAGGTCGAACACTTGGCTGTCGTTGGCGTGGACGGCTCCGACCTTCTCCTGACCGGCCGATCTGAATGTTGCGAGCTTCACCTTGGGCACCCCTTGCTATCGTTAGAAATATATGATCAGATAAAATATCGATAAACAAGCCTGAAAAATACAAATTGGGGAGAGCGCGGTGAGGCGAACGCAGATAGGGGCGATGTTGGCGGGTCTCGCGCTTGGCGTTGGGATCTCGGCTGCCGTGACGGCCCCCGCGCTGGCGCAGGCCAAGATCCAGATCGGCTGCACCGCAACCTCCGACTGCGCCTCGGCCATGGTCGCGGTCGACGAAGGCCTCTTCAAGAAGCACGGGCTGGACGTCGAGATGACGCCGATCGCGATCAACTCCAACATCCCAGCGGCGATCCTGTCGAACTCGATTCAGGTCGGCGGCCCCACCTCCACCGTCTTTCTCCAGGCCGTCGACGGCGGCCTCGACCTCGTCGCGATCGCCGGCGCCTCGGTGATGAACCCGACCTCCAACACTGCGATCGCCGCCTTCGTCCGCAACGGCATCACCATCAAGGAGCCGAAGGATTTCATCGGCAAGAAGGTCGGCGCGCCGGGCCTGAATGCCTTTCTCCATGTGCTGTTCGTGAAATGGCTGGTGGAGAAAGGCGTCGATCCCAAGAGCGTCAATTTCGTCGAGGTCACCTTTCCGACCATGGCCGACATCATCAAGTCCGGCGGCGTCGATGCCGTGCTCACCGCCGAGCCGTTCGTCACGCGCATGAGCAATGCGGGGCTCGGCTCGGTCGGCGCGCGCTACGGCGCCGAACTCGCCCGCACCGATCCGATCATCTTCTATGCCGCCTCGCGCGACTGGGCGGAGAAGAATGCGGCGACGGTAAAGAGATTCCGCGAGGCCATCGCGGAGGCCGCCGCAATCGTCAACAGCGATCGCGAGAAGGCCTCCGCCTCGATCGCCAAGTTCACCAAGCAGCCGCTCGAGCTCGTCAAGGCGACGCCGCCGAACCAGTCCGAGCCGAACCTTAAGCCGGAAAACCTCACCTGGTGGATCGGCGTGATGTCGTCGCAGAAGATGCTGCAATCGAAGCTCGACACCGCGAAACTGGTGCTGAACTAAAGGACATCGACGATGCCTGCTCCCGAGCGCACTTCCGAACGGCCGCCGGCCGAAGGCACCTTGAGCGAGCGCGCCGCAAACCTCATCGAGCAGGACATCCTGGCCGGAGATCTCGCGCCGGGATCGCGGCTCGGCATCGTCGATCTCGTGCAGCGTTACGAGATCGGCGCCACGCCGCTGCGCGAAGGCTTGTCGCGGCTGATGTCGCGCGGCCTGATCGTCGGCATCGGCCAGCGCGGCTTTCGTGTCGCCGAGGTCAGCCGCGACGATCTCGCCGACATCACCTGCATGCGCACGGCGGTGGAGATCGAGGCGGTCAGGCTCGCCATCCTTCACGGCGATGCCGCCTGGGAGGCCGGCATCATCAGCGCGCTGCACCAGATGCGCCGGCACATCGAGCGCACCGGCAATGAATTCCGCGAGGGCGCGGCCGATTTCGACCGGCTGCACAAGGGCTTTCACACCGCCCTGCTCGCGGCCTGCGGCTCGCCGCGCATGCTGGCCGCCCATTCCGACCTCTACGACCAAGCCTATCGCTACCGCCGCGTGATGATGGGTGCCATCGACAGCGGCGAGGGGTTCATCCGGAGTCACCAGATGCTGGCCGACCACGTGCTCGCGCGCGACCTCGCCGCCGCGCAAGAAATGCTGGCGGCGCATCTGCACTCGACCATCGATTTCGTCTATCCGCAGGCCGGCGGGGAGCAATCATGAGCGTCGTTGCCCGGATCATTGAGGCGCGCGCCGCGCGGCGGCAAAAGACGCTGATCGCGTTCAACACCGCGACCTTGCGGCTCGGCGGCAAGACCATCATCGAGAATCTCGATCTGGAGGTGCGGCCGGGCGAATTCCTCTGCATCGTCGGCGCCTCCGGCTGCGGCAAGACCACGGCGCTGCGGCTCGCCGCGGGCCTCTACCGCCCCACCAGCGGCGCCGTGACCTTCGACGGCGAAGAGATCACCGAGCCGCGCCGCGAAGTCGCGATCGTGTTCCAGGATTACGGCAAGGCGCTGCTGCCGTGGCGGACCGCGGCCGGAAACATCTCGCTGGCGCTGGAGGCCTCCCGCGTGCCGGCGCGCGAGCGCGGCGCGCGCATCGAGGCGCTGCTGCGCAAGGTCGGATTGCCCGGCCATGCCGACAAATATCCGACCGAAATGTCGGGCGGCATGCAGCAGCGCCTGCAGATCGCGCGCTGCCTTGCGCAGGAGCCGACGACGCTATTGATGGACGAGCCGTTCGGCGCGCTGGATGCGATGACGCGGCAGGGCTTGCAGGACGAGGTTTTGTCACTGACGCAAGCGAGCCAGACGACCGTGATCTTCGTGACCCACGATCTCGACGAAGCCATCTATCTCGGCGACCGCGTCGTCGGCCTGCTGCCGCATCCGGGCCGGATCGGCATCGAGCTCGACGTCGACCTGCCGCGCCCGCGCGACCAGCTCGCCACCCGCGAGCATCCGGAATTCCTGCGGCTGCGCCGACAATTGTTCGACTTCATCAAGGCGAGCGAACATTGAGCGTCGACCGCGCCAGGCCCTTGCTGTTGCCGCTGGCGCTGATGCTGGCGTTCGAGCTCTGGGCGCGCCTCACCCAGCTGCAGAGCGACAGCCTGGCGCCGCCGAGCGCGATCCTCGCGGCGCTGGCCACAGCGCTTGCCGATCTGTCGATTCCGATCGCGACCCGCGACACGCTGTTCGCCGCCTTTGCGGGCCTTGCGATCGGCAGCGCCATCGGGCTTTCGCTCGGCATCGCCTTCGGCATCTCGCACCCCTTCAACCGGCTGATGGAGGTGACGGTCGAGGCGATCCGCCCAATTCCCTCGATCGCGCTGCTGCCGATTGCGCTGATCGCGCTGGGCTTCGGCTACCGGATGGAGATCGTGATCGTGGCGTTCGCCTGTGTCTGGCCGATGCTGATCATGACGCGCAGCGCGGTGCGCAGCATCGAGCCGCGATTGATGGAAGTGTCGCGGGCCCTGCGGCTGAGCGCGACGCAACGGATCGCGAAGATCGTGATCCCGGCCGCGCTGCCGCGGATCTTCGTCGCCTTTCGCCTGTCGGCCGGCATCGCCCTGATCGTCGCCGTCACCGTCGAGATCGCGATCAATCCGATCGGCTTAGGTGCCGGCATCATGCTGGCGCAGCAGGCGCTGCGCGCCGACCTGATGCTCGCTTATCTCTTGTGGATCGGCGTGATCGGTTACGCGCTGAACATCCTGCTGATTGCGGCCCAGCGCCGCCTGTTCGGCCGCGCCGCGCTCGCCGGAGACAATCCATGAACCGCGCAGCGATCCTCTGGCGTGTCGCAAGCATCCTGGTCGCGGCCGGCTTCATCGCGGCCTGGCAGCTGATTGCCAATCTGCACCTGGTGTCGCCGGTTTTTCTGCCCGGTCCTGATAGGGCCTGGGCCGCGCTGGTGCGCGGGTTTTCGAGCGGCGATCTCGCCAGCAAGCTCTTCGGCACGCTCGAGCACATGGCCTATGGCTGGCTCGCGGCCTCGATCGCCGGCATTGCGCTCGGCGCACTGATCGGATCGTCGAGGATGATGCGCGCCTATGTGGCGCCGTCGCTGGAATTCCTGCGGCCGCTGCCGGTCTCGGCGATCATCCCGGTCGCGATCGCGATGCTCGGGCTGACGCAAGGCATGGCGCTGTTCGTCATCGCCTTCGGCGCGATCTGGCCGATCATGCTCGCAACCATTCATGGCTTTGCCGCAGTCGAGCCGCGGCTCTACGAGGTCGCCCGCTCGCTGCAGATGTCGCGCGCCGCCATCATCGGCAAGATCGCGCTGCCCTCGGCATTGCCCGACATCCTCGCCGGCATGCGGCTCAGCCTGACGGTCGCGCTGATCCTCTCGGTGGTCTGCGAGATCCTGGCCGGACTCGACGGCCTCGGTCAGTGGGTCCTGCTCTCGGCCCGCGCGTTCCGATCCGCCGACCTGTTCGCCGGCGTCATCCTGCTCGGTGCGACCGGATATCTGACCTCGATTGCGGTGTCGCTGGTCGAGCAGCGGCTGCTCGCCTGGCAGGCTGCGGCCCGGTAGCATTGCGATCACATCGCCAAACAAAAATGGCCCGCTTTGCAGCGGGCCATTTTCGTATCGGAACCGGTCATTCCGAATTTGGTTGCGGGGATAGGATTTGAACCTATGACCTTCAGGTTATGAGGGTGGTCGGATCGGACAAATAATTGAATTTATTCAATGATCAAGCGATTCCGTTGTGCCAATTTTGTGCCGTGGAAGGGGTGGGAACGCGGCGTGCTGCTTCGGAAGGATCAGGAAAATCTTGTAATGCCGTCACGGTCTCAAGATGACCCTAAGCGGTATTCGGCGATGGTCCCGGAGGGACTTTTCCACAAAGCCCAAGAGTTGAAGAATGGGTTGGGTGACCGCCGCCTTGGACACACCGGGCTGGACAATCCATACCCTGTACTCAAAACGATATTGATCCCATCTTGAATAGAGCTGCCGCAGCATAGAGAGGGTTCCGCGCTCAAAGCGCGTGGATTCGTCACGATCGAGGCGCCGACGCTCACGGTTTATCATGTTACGAATGAAGCGCTTTGGCTTGTGACAAAACTGCACTGACTTCAGGGCTTGCCCGGCGACCACATAGACATCGTCAAGGCGCGCTTTGGCCGTGTCGCTCGAAGCGTACTTGCAGTGGCACAAGAGCACCTCAACGACGTTTTCACGTGTCTTGATGGCAATAATATCGGCAAACTCACCTGTTCCGTCGTCATCGAACAGGATATCCAGGTCTTCCTTTTCAAGTTCACGCAAGACTCGGTATTGAATTGAATCGGCGCGGCGTTCCGGCCCCTGAGATTCAACGCGAATATCTGTTCCCTTCCAGTCCCAAGCGGTCAGCGTTTCATCGAGAACGGGACCTAGGTCAGTCTCTGCCGGTGGCACGTAGAGGTGGGAGTAGATCAGGAAAGAACCATCGCCGAAATCGACCTGGGGCGCATCATCGGCAAAATAGTCCGCCAATGGGACCACGCCACGGCGACCCTTAATCGTACACGGGGAGCCCGCCACCTGAGGATAAGATGCTTCGTTACCGGTAAACCTCACCTCAAACGACGCCTCTTGATCGCCGCTGCGCACGCTGAAGCTGATTGGTCCTGTCAGTTCGTGGCTCGTAAGGACAAGATCGCACTCCGCAAGCGGGCATATTGTGCTGCCGAACTGGACTTCAACTCGCTCTTCGAACGACATCAGGACGCCCATGGGCCAATGAATCACGAGCGGGTGGGCGTCGGGCCTTTCGGTTATTTGCCGCGGGCGCATTGCTGAGGCAAACGCCGCCGACACGGGAATGCTGCTATTGGTGAGCAAAGCTCCAATTCGGTGACACCACTGAGTCCAATCTGTAAGATCGTGAACCTTGGCATGCGACCAAAACTTTCCCTTAATCGAACAACCGAGCGTTCTGGGTTCTCCATCCTCGAAACCTGAGCCAAAGATGTTATTTTGAATCCTTTCCGTTCGCATCAAACTGTCGATTCCGTCACTGACGTCGATTCCCATAAGCATCGAATACCGGGTACCGCCGCCCTGGCGGTGCGTCATGCCCAGATTGCGAATGACGAGCTGGTTGAATTCGTGGAAGCAGCGGAACACGTCCTGGCCGCGAATGCGCGTGGCCTGATCTCCACAGATTGCTTTCGCGAGCATGTCCGTGGCTGAACCGCCCGTGCTGCTTACGTAGAGGATTCCATTTTCCTCGTCCCAATGCGCGAGGATTAACTCCCAGACGACATCCGTGGCTGTGCTTGAGGCGGTCCACTTGGCGATCGTTTCATGGCGGAGAACGCAAACGGCAATACGCTGGTGCTCATTGAGCTTCATGCCGACGAAAGAGCCTTGAGGCACGATATCTTCTATGCGGTGGGGGTCCCATCGATTGCAGTCTTTTGCCACAAAGACCAGCGTGTTCATCGAAGGTTCGATGGTCTGCAAGGGTATCTCTGAGAGATCGCCCTCAAACCCCTCGAACACGGCAGCGCGCTCCATTTCACGGCCAACCCGATCCGCATTAATCGTTGAGATCAGCAAGTTCCAGTCAGCTTCTTCAGCATAGAGCTTGGCGAGCGCCCTATCGACACGATCCTGGTCCGTATTTGCAATGAGCGTTGCTGTGCCGAGGTCAGTGCGTGCGCGAGCGAAGCGTCCCACGAATTGAAGGGTCACGGCCACGCTGGCGAACACGTCGTGGACACCGGCAATCTTCAGCTCGGGGAGATCAAAACCCTCTCCCAACATGTCCACGCAAACGATGAGGCGACTCTCAAAGCGCCTGAGCTTTGCAAGATTCTCGCCTCGCTCCGATGACTTCTGATTGCTGTGCACGAGTACGGGATTGAACAGCGGATACAGCGCCGCGTACTTCTGGTAGAGATCTTCGGCACGGCCAATCGACTTGCAGCGCACCATAGCCAGATGATTCAAGCCGGCCTTAAGATCACGTTGTAGTACTTCGCCGACCTGCCTCATGATCTCGTCGTCGGCCTCGGCGCCATCCAAATCACTTACGGCCCGAAACTCGACCTTTCCGAAATATTCCTCAGCCTGCGCCTTAGCGAGTGGGTAGTAGTAGATAAACTTCCCATCGACCTTTCCGCCATCTTCCCGGAACGGCGTCGCCGTAAATTGGTAGACCGGCTTGGTCTCCGCTGCATGCGCAAACCAAGCGCGAAATTCGCGCCAGGTGCGCGCCTTGATATGATGTGCTTCATCGATGAAGAGGGCGCCACAGAGTTGTGCCATCCGTTCCTGAACCGCGGGATCGGCCCTACCGGCAACAGGCATGGTTGTTACGATCACGTTCGCCCGTCGAAATAGTGTATCGACCTCCTGGACATTCTTTGGGATATGCTCCAACTGGAGGACCATTGGATACCTGATTGCCGACGTCAGGCATTGTTGCTCCTGGAGGACGCCCAAGGTCACCATCTTGTTTGCAATCTGTTCACGCAGAGCATCCGTCGGCACAACCACCATTAGGCGCGAGATGCGATCGTGCGCGTAGATCGCCAGCATGGTTTCGGTTTTGCCGGTCCCCGTCGGCATGACGATTGTAGCGGGCTCGGTTGAACTTGTGGCGTGGGCGAGCGCCGCGTAGAGCGCACCTATTTGAGGCCTGCGGAGGCCGGGAACGGGCGGCGATGTATTGGTACCAAATGCACCCTCGCGGGGCGAAAATTGGTCCTGCCACGAGGCCAACACACCCTCACAGATTTCCGCAGCTTCCTCTTCACTGAGTGCTGATGGTCGACGTGGACGCGGCGACAACCAAACGCCTTCGCCTCGATCAAGTACGTCGCGAATAGCGTCAACGTCTTCCGCTCTAGGGGCAAGAAGCAACGGCTCATCGCCCGTTGCAGTAGTTGTCTTCTTCGAAACGATGAGTAGCGAGGAATTCGGCTCGAACGTGAAGCGAAACGCGGAAAGATGTTTGAGTTTAACTGGCTCCAAAGTACCTTCGTAGGGTCCTTGCTTGAATGCCAATCGGCGCAGCGGATTTCCGAGGACCGAGCCTTCTTCGTGAAACCGAGCTGGCAGGCTCAGCCTGACTAGAGGCAAGCTTTGCTTAATAACAGGGATCGATACTTCGGCGGCGGGCGGCTTGGGCGCAGCGTCACGCTTTCCGCGGCCCGACTTCGCAGAAACAACAGGCTCACCGAACAGATCGCGAGCTACGGGTTCGCTATCGCTCAACTATGCGTCCAAACAAATAGGCAAACACCATCGAGAATCGGCGCTCACCGAAAAGTTCAGGGTACGCCCCTATTCAATCAGGGCAAGAGCTAAGTTGCAGTTATTCCAGGCCACACTTATTAGGAATTACCCCTTCACCTCAGGAGATTGCCTTTTGACGCTGACGAAGGCTGTCGGCCCAGGCTCGCACCGCCTGAACGTCGTTGAGCATCTCGTCAGGCGTGGGCGGTGCGGCGTTTCTTCCCCGTGACCCATCATGCGCATCGGTGAGGTCACAACACTTCTGAAACCCCTTTTCGAAGGCGTCGACATCGGCCTCAGCGAGGACCGTCGCCTTCCGAAAGTTCTTTGTGTTGATGTAGTCTCTGTGGCGCGAAATCACGCCGTGAAAGGCGACGTCTTCGATGGCGCGTTCCCATGTGCTGCGCAGGTTGCTATAGATTCTGTGCACTTCTTCCTTGTACGCAACCTCGTCGTTCTTATCGTACAATAGCTTAGCAGCGCGAACGTCCTTCTCCATCTTATCGACGCGATCCCGCACATTGGATGCCATCCAAGGAAGGCCTTGGGCCACCATGCCGGTGCCGGACGGGCCTCGTGAAAGTGAGACGAGCTTCACCGGCATCTTGAGCTGCTCGGCCTTATCATTGAGGTCGTTCACAAACACCAGATCATGAGTAAAGACAATGATCTGACGGACGGACGCTTCTTCAACTAACCGCTGTGCAACCCTATCGCGCCAACGATGGTCGAGAGACGTGACCGGGTCGTCAAAGACGAGAGCTGATTGGTGGGGAGCCGTAGCAAGTTCTGCGATAAACGCGGCAAGCGCCACACAGGTCTGTTCGCCTTCGCTTAAGACGCTATGCACGGGCGCATTCTTGTTGGCAAACAGCCTTACCTGGTAGACCGGAGAGCCATACTTTCCACCAGCACGCACGATCTCAACGCGAACCTTGTCGGCCGCCAAGCGAACGATCTCCTCTTGGAATCTGTCGCGCATTTTTGGCGTGATCACCTCGTCGGCGATTGTGTTGCCGAGGCGCGTAATGGCGGTCGTGGCTGTGTCATTTACACAGCCGGCCAGGAGTTGGAGCGACCGCAGTCGCGCGACTTCAATACGTGCTTTGTCGAGGAGAGTTTGAATCGCAATACGATCGGTCAGTTCGTCGCGCTCGGCTTCGAGGCGCGCACGCCCCTTGAGGTCGGCGGCTTCCAGAAGCTCTTTGGCGTAGTCACGAGCTGCGGTTTCGAGAGCCTGAACCCGTTTAGCCGAGCTGTTCGGAAGCTTGGGTATCTCGCGGTGTTTTCCATCCGCTATGGCGCGCCTGCACAAGAGCCGACGAAGGCGGGCGCTCGCGAGGAAGCCGAGGATATCTCGGCCCAAGTCCGGGTCCGCAATGGCAAGCTTGCGGCGCGCCGTCCCGTGGAGGCTAATGCGCCTCCGATCAAATCCCTTCAGTGCTTCTGAAAACGTGCGCTCCACATCGACAGCCCGTTGTTCGACATCTGATTGGACAAAGGCCTCGAAGGCTGTCATGCGTCCTTGCGCCTCTACCGAAAGGGATTGCTGGCAGAGAACACACAGCTTATCGGGAGAGCACGCTGGGAAATGTTCATCCTGATAGGCAACTTGTTGCGAATATTTCCGCGCAGCCTCCCACAGCGCTTTCCAGGCGGCGTCACCAACGCCGCCGAGTGCTGACGATTCAAACGTCTTGGTCGCGGCCAAAGTTGCCGCCTGTCGGTGCCCCTTGGCCGTCTCATGCAGCGATTGGAGACCTTGGAGAGTTGCGTCGCTGGCTAGGCCTTCGGCCTCAGAGAGCTGCGCGGCAAGGGCTCGCAGCTCATCGGCATAGAGCGCCTGCTCGGACGAGGCTTTCACCGGATCCTTGGCCAAATCCTCTACGAGCCGTTTGTGGCGGTCGCGCTCTTTGGCGCTCAGCTTACCCAATGTTTCAAGGGGACCAAGATCTGAGGCCGCATTCAAGGAGGACATGATCTTGCCGACTGCGGTCGTGCCCTTCCATGTCGGCTTTGCGAAGACCACGTCCCGCGCTGCTTGCAACGACGCTTGCTCGGTCGTGAAGGCGGTTTTCAGGCGCTGGCATGCGCCGGCCAGCTCGTCGGGAACATCCAGGCCAAACGGGCGAAACGCCACTTCGTTCTTTTCGCGCACATGAACGGCACCGCAATCGCGGTCAAAGACGTTGATGGCGGATAGGGTCGGATGAGGCTGGTCATCGTCCGTCCACTGCACGGCTGGCTTTTCCTTGCCCCCGCGCAAATATCCAATCGCAGCCGTCGCCAGCTTCGGGCTCGCCTGATCATAGGCATCAGCCATAATCTGACCAGGGAAACGGGCTCGACATGCGCGCTTCAAGACGCGGGCATACCCGGATTTCCCGGCGCCGTTGTCGCCATAGATGATGGTAAGACCTGTTGGACCAAAGGGTAGCTGCTGGTCACGCGCAAGCTGATTGACTCCTTCAATGCCGGAAATGGAGCTAAGCGAGATCGACTCCCCAGCACCGGGGGTCGCCGGCAAGTCGCTCTTGATTAGCGGCTTTGCTATGAGCTTTACGCCGGTATCACCGTGCTCCTTCTTGCACAGGGCGATGAGGTCAGAGATATCACCGTCCTGCAGCGATCCGTTGACGACAATTCGCCGCAAAGCGTCGCGCTGCCACTCCGGCCGGTCCTGCGACCAATCCAATATGATATCCAGAGCGGATCTGGCTGAGTTCTTCGCGGGCATGGCAATAAATTAGGTTGTATGCAGCCATACTCGCTATTTGTCAGAGAAATGACAATACATTTCGTCAGTTGTGACAATGTTTCGTCGGCAATTGGCTCAGCCGAACATGTCTTCGGCGATCGCGTCCATGGCCTTCCTATGGTCGTCGGACTTAAACAGGTGCCCATAGCGGTCCATCGTGACCTGAAGACTGCTATGGCCGGCGAAGGTCTGGACCGTCTTCGGGCTTAATCCGGCATCGATCCAGCATGAGACCGCAAAATGCCTCAGCGCATGCCAGTTGAAGCGCGCGGGCACCTCTGAATGCTGGGCAGGGTCTTCCTTGTGTTTCGCCTCAAGCGCGTCGAACAGGGGCAGGAACTTTCGTTTGACCATGTTGTCATGGCCGGTGTACCAGCCGCGCCGGTTTGGAAACACCAGGTCCTCGGCCTTCTTTCGCTTCGTGCGCAGCTTCCATTCTTTGAGCAACAGAATGAGCGACTGCGACAGTGGGATTGCTCGCATCCCGGCGGCGGTCTTGGTCACACCTTCTTCGCCATAGGCATCGACCCGCGCCTCGACCTCGACCTCACCTTTCACGAGATCGATGTGTCGCCAGCGCAGGGCATGTAACTCGCCGGCTCGAACGCCGGTCGAGCTCGCGAAGGCGAGTTTTACCCGAAAATCTTGATCGGCGACGCCGAGCAGGGCTCGCATGGCCTCCTTGGTGGGCGGCACGATCTTGCGCGCGCCCTCGCCGCGCTTGCCGATGACCTTTACGCTACGCGCGACATTCACGCCGACCATGTCTCGGCTGACCGCATACTGAAGCAGCTGCTGCAATGTGCTCAGGATCTTGCGGGTCACGACAATTGAGACGCCGGCATCTCGCAGCCGGTCGCGAAAATCGCCTACAGACCGCGCTGTTAACTGAGACAGGCGAATGGCAGCGATACCTCTATCGAATTCCTTTAGGCGCGCCGGGCGCGTTCTTCCAGCGTGGCGCTTGGGATCACGGCAGATGTAATTGCGGATATGTCCTTCGATGACATTGTAGTGGTGGCGAGTCATGCGTTCGCCGCGCTGACGCCGCCCCTCGCAATAATCCAGATACTGATCCGCTGCCTCCTGCACCGTGAATTTCGAAGCGTCGCCGCGGAAGGTGCCGTCGCGCATCTTGCCTTCGGTAGAGATGCGGAAGGCATCGGCTTCGCGCCGGCTATCGAACTGGCGGCGCTCGCGGTGGCCGTTGGCGTCCATGATGTCGACCAACCACGCTGTCCTTTCGGTGCCGTCGGCATTCTTCCAGGTCCGTTTGCGGATCGACATGATGACTACTCCTGCAACAAACTAGCACGCGTGCAATGAGCGCTTCCCAAAAATCCTCTTGCGGGGAGTATGCTTTGCAAAACATTCCCACATATTCCCAATCCGATTCTAGACGAGTGAGATTCAGCGACGCAACCGAATAATCAAGGTTCATAGGCTCGGTACCTGCCGGCTCTACGCCCGTTCAGAATATGGCGTCTCCGTTGATGTTCAGCCTCTCGCTCCGCAGCGCATCTTTCTCGAAGAGCCTTCAGGGCCGCTTTTCGCCATTCGCGCGCTTCGCGCCGGGCTCCCGCGCGGGCATGACGTGGCAGAAAGCGCAGACCCGCAAGCTTCCTACGGAATTCAGCATTGATCTCAAACAGTGCTCCATCGTCTGACGATGGCGTCGAATCCAACCATTCGATTTGGGAGCTTTCTTGGGATAGGCCGTAACGAGAAGAGACCAAAAGAGGTCTCGCTCCTCGATCCAGCTCTTCCGCCCTAGGTGCCGGGATCGCTGGGGGCTCGGTCGTGGCTGGACCGGCCCCTTGGTTATTCGCGCGTATGGACCTTCTGCCGCTCGCGCCAGGCGGCGTCCTCCTCTTCGCGACCACGGTGCTGTTCTTGTTTGAGAGCATTTTCAGCAGCTTCACGGAACTGGTCCGCCCTCTCCGCTGCGGACACAGGCGCGGGAGGAGCCGATCCGAGATTCGTCAGGAAAGAAAACACGCCGTCGGCAAGCCCGCTCACAGCACCGAACGCTCGGCTCTTGGCGAAGTTGCCCGCATCCTTTTCCCTGGCGTGGCCCTGCCTGACATCGGGCCGGAACGGCTCTCGCGAGATCGGCTCGAGACGGGCATCGATGAGCTTGCCGACGAATGGCGTCTCAACATTGTCAATCCGCCGCGACGTAGTCTCATGGCCGGCTTCACGAAACCCTGCTTGCACCGCACCACGATTGTCCCGCTTCGCTGCCAAGCCGGCAAAGAAGTCGGAATTATCCATGCCGGTTTCGAGCCTTGACCTGAATTCGGCCCTTACCTCCCGCTGTTGAGCATTTAAAGCTTCCCTTTCTACGTGACGCTGCTCACGAAGCTGCTTAAAAGCCGCTTCGCGCCTCGGTTCAAGAGCGGCTTTTTCATCGGCAACAATTTTGGCCTTTACGGCGGCGAGCTGCGCAGGGGCATTCTCAGTCCCATTTTTCTCGGCCTTATAATATTCAGCCCAGCGCTCCCGAAAATCGGCATGCACTTCGCGGTAAATTTCGGAGCGCAATTGTTTGAATTTTGCTTTTCCATCGGCAATAAATTCACCACGCTCGTCGCGTTGATATTGCTTGAAGATTTCCCACTCTGCTTTGTGCCGATTTTCCGGTTTGTACTGCTCAATTTCCGCATTATTGAGGATTTGCTTCTCTGATTTTAGAAATTCCTGCTCGTTCGGCTTGAAATCCATCCACACATTGCGCGGCATATTCTGCTCGCGATCTTCCATATTCTTGAGCCGCTCTGTGCAATGGACGCGATTCTGCCTCAGCTCATATTTGAGCGCCCATTCCTGACTGCGCCGCTTTTCTAAACTGTCGTCGAGCGCCCTGCCTGTTTCCGGATGAATGGCATTGATGACCATATGAAGGTGGGCATAAGGCTTGTCCTGGTGTGCCACCATGATGACCTGGTGATCTGACCAGCCCATATGCCGGAGATAATCCTCGCCGGTCTTGATCATATGCTCGCGCGAGGGCTTATCCTCGATAGCCCAATTGAGGCTTACATGCTTGACTGGATTTTCGGTCGGACGGCCGCCCGCGCGAACGCCGGCTTGTTGCTTTAGCCACTCCGCACTTTCTGCGGTGATGTACATCTCGTTCACGGCGGCCGGCACATAGTCATTCGCGAGATTGTGCGTATGGGTCCAGGCGACGCGCTCATCGGTCTGTGCCTTCGGATCGTGCATCAGATAATCGGAGAGACCTTTGAAAGACGACCCGCTGCCGGAAATCTTCGGGATCATCGTCGCTGCTCCCTAGTAAGGATCGCGCGAATATCGGCGAGCAGGGGTTCAAGATCGGCAGGCAATGGGTCATTCGTCATATGGAGATGACGCACCATCTGATTGAGGTTGTTACCAAGCCGTGAGAGTTGCACCAAGATCTGGCCTGTAGCACTCGACGCGCGTTCGGCTTGGACAGCAAGATGTCCGCCGGCGAGCAGTACCGCCCGTCCGAAGTGCACGGGCCTCATGCCGAGTGCTTCCGCACGGCTTTTTATGCTCGCGAGCTCACCTGCGGTGAAATACAGTTTTAGCGGCATGTTGCGCGGATTTGAAATTCGAGGTCTGGCCATTTTTCTCTTTCTTTGCAGAGCGCATGCGTCCTGGGTTTTTAGGGGCCATAAGAATTGGCCCCTAAACGAGGTTTCGCGGTCCGCGAAACACAACTCGCTACCTTTTGCCCAATTTAAACTTCGACCTTCGTCAGACCTACCGAAAGGATTCGTAATCTGAGACATTCGCGATTATTCCGCCCGAATATCTTCTGACAAAAAAAGAGCCCGCTGGTTAGGCGAGCTCTTTCATTTGATCTGATGCAACTGTGCTAGAAAACTCGCCAGGCGGTAAGGCACCTTTCGAGTTCATCCTGTGCTTCGCGCATTGAGTTGCACTTCAAACGCAACAGCTCGATTGCGATCCGAGGAAGCGCTCGCAAGCGAATGTTGATCACCGGCTCATACCGAATGATACGGGTTGCCACGCGTATCGGAACGAAGACGACGGGGTGGAATTTCCCGTATCCGTCGTGCCAGATGGTCGCAAAGACACGACCGCTATTGGGATCGAAACAGGCGGCGTACCCGCCGTTGGCGGCCCATGCGAACGGCTCGGGTCTACCGTCGCCGTCCATCATGTAAGGACGCCAGAACTCTCTGAGACGCTTCAACATTGGCAAGTCGCGCATGTTGGAAGGCGTATCGAGCGAGAAAGGGGCGCTCATTGAGCGCCCCCCTTGTCGGCATCTGCCTCGACTTCGGCTTTGTCGTCTTTTGGCTCAAGCAGAACAATGCGATCGCCGACAGGCAAGGCCGCAAGTTCGATGTTGAAGCCGGGCTTCTTGGTGTGGGCGAAAGCGACGCCGATCTTCCGCCAGATAGGCTGCTTGCCTTCACGTTCCTTGACGCTATAGGCGATGAAAACCGGTTGACTGTTGCTCATGATACTTCTCCTTTTTGAAAGAAGCCCCACAGCGGGGCTTGATGCGGTTCGTGATTGGCCCTTCCGACGCGGCCCTCCCCTTGCCGTCAGGTCAAAAAAGCAAAGCCCTCTTCGCGCAGCGAAAGGCTTCTGTCTTTTTTGAGGGATGGGCCAAGCGGCGGAAGGGACAATAGAACCCGCGTCTTTCAAGCCCCGTGGGCTTCTCAAAAAGGAGATGAGCAACAGGCGACCACGCCCAAGCGTCAAGGAACGTGAAGGCAAGATAGTAACAATAACTCGGCGCCGTCTTCGCCCACACCACTAGTCAGACGTGGCTACCGAACATTCCCGGAGATTCCGAACGACGTGGGTTCGCAAGGCCGTTACCGCTGAAGCGGTCAACAACGGAGGTGACCATGTTTGACTGGCTTAGAAGTGAGCGGAAGAAATGGCGGACTTTGGCGAGAGATGTGCAGCTACGGACTTATCCAACGCTGCCAAATTTCGATGCGAGGACGCGGGACCTGTACGGCAAGGCGCTCCCGCGCGGCGTCCTGCTGCCCCGCCTCGAGGTCGACCGCGAGCGTATGAACTACTGGATGTCGCCAAGTGAGTTGCTGCGCTACCGGTTCGAGTTCGGTCAGATCATTTTGGGCAAGCTCGGCGACGAGTTTATTGGCTATCTGGATGACCGCCCGATGGTGACGATCGCGGGCGCGCGCGCCGGAAAGACCTCAACCGTCCTCGAACCCAACCTTTTCCTTTATTCAGGATCTGCTCTGGTTCTTGACCCGAAGGGTGAACTGGCACGCACGGCAGGTTTCCGCCGCGCTATGGGCCACGATGTTTACCCGCTCGACCCATTCGGTCAATCCGGCGAGACCAGCGCATGCTACAATCCCCTTGATGAACTCGATCCTGCCAGTCCGACGCTCATCGATGATGTCGCATCGATCACAAACGCGCTCGTCGTCTCTGATGGCGACAGCCGTTCACAGCACTGGAACGACAGCGCACGCACGTTGCTGACCGGCATCATTCTTTTGGTGTTATCACTGGCGAAGGAGGAACGTAATCTCGTCACAGTGCGCGAACTGTTGTGCCTGACATACAAGCCGCTCGCGGAAGCCGTGAAAGTGGCGGCAGCCAAGGCGCTTGCCGAGGCGTCCAAGGAGGAAAAACAGGCATACTTCGATGCGAACAAGATTGCCGTGCGGGCTCTCCTCAATCGTATGGCATCGCTTGGCGATCGCTTCGGCGGGATTGCGGCGGCAGCCGCGAACCGTTTCCTCAACACCCCCCAGACGGAGCGCGGCAGTGTGTTCAGCACGGCAGCAACACAGACGGACTTTCTCGACAGTCTGATGCTTCGCCGCATCTTGCGGCGCTCGGATTTCCGTCTGTCGGCGCTGCGTGGCGACCGGCCTGCCACCATCTTCCTGTGCCTGCCGGTTGGCCGCATGGAAAAGCATTCGCGCTGGCTGAGGCTCATCGTGCAACTTGCCTGCACCGTGCTTGAAGGAATGGGGCCGTACCCGCGCACGCGTCCCCCGATCCTATTCATGATGGAGGAGTTCGCGACTCTTGGTCATATGGAGATCATGGAGCGTGCGGCTGCGTACTTCCCCGGTTTTGGCGTCAAGCTGTGGGTGGTGCTTCAGGATATCACGCAGCTTCAACGCTATTACAAGACCGGCTGGGAAACATTCCTCGGCAATGCCGGACTTTTGCAATTCTTCGCAAACGGCGACGAGGAAACGCTGCGGTACGCAGCGAGCCGGATGGAGAAGCTGATCGCCCCATTCGAGTTACGCACGGCTTTCTCACGTCAGCGTCACAGCCAATTGCTACTGATGGAAGGCATGCCGCCCGCAGCGGCGCTGCGCCTCGAGCATGCTGAGGTGCAGATGATCCGCGAGCGTGCAATGCACGCCGCGCGCGGCCGCCAAGATCTCCGCTCGCTATGGGAGGACTGAACTAGGGAGCCGGCGCGAAGGTCACTTCGCGCCGCCCCCACATCTGTTCCATGGCTTCATGCAGATGAGCCATCAGCACCTCGGGCGTGCGGTCATTTTCGTCGATGCGATTGGCGGTCATGTATTCGATCAACCGCGTGCCGCAGATCCCGGCGATGCTCATTTTCGTCGGGTCTTCCTCGTCCGGCTTCAACTCGGGCCAGTTGTCGCCGATATCCTCGGCCCAGAAGATGTCCTCGCCGTCGATGATCATGCAGTCAGGGCGGATTTCGACGCTGTGGCTTGCCTTGATCTTGAAGCGCACAATGAGCAGGTCGACCAAAGCAAGGGCTGTAAGCCCCGCGAACATAGGCTTGCCAGACAGGTTCAGGATCGGGAAGGTCATCCAAAGACCAAATAATGATACAGTACCAAATGCGAGCATCCGTAAGCATTTGCACAGCAGACCTCGATTGAGATCCCGGTAGACAATTTGGATGCCGCCACTATGCGTGAGCGATCGTTCGTAGCCATTGAATGGGCCGCCACCGTCTTGATGGCCCGCTTCGTGAGTTTCAATAGCTGCCGCATCGAGCCAACCTTCGAGGCGGTTGAGGCAATCTTCGTCAATCCTGATTCCCGGAGAACGATAGACTACCACTTTGGGGCTCGATGTTTGTTGATCCCTACAAGACTAGCACGCCGAATCTGCCGCACGAGAGCCAAACCCACAGACTACAAAACATTCCGACGTTGTGCCCGCACCCGTCTAGTTGGCGTATCCAACTCGCAGAATATCGCGATGATCGAATTTAACTCTTGTAGCTGCATGGCCACCGAGTAGCGATAGCACGACGCGCTCTTTATCGTCGTCGTCGGGAATGGCGATGCCGATCGCTTTAACCGAATTAGGCGGAACGCTAATCTTCGTCTCGGCGACGACATCTCCGTCATCCAGTTCTTTTAGCAATTTATTGTAAGCGTCCACCGCCTTGTCTTGAGAGCTTTTTGGATCAAAGACGTTTACATTTTTGTCCGGTGGAGGACACAGGTCCGAAGCCAGAGCGCAATTCAGATACCTGGAATTCAGCTCTGACTCACTGAGATCAGTTGCGTTGTTAGCTGCACGCACAAGGAAATGTGCCGTCTGTTCCGTCGCACTGGGGTTTATTACCAAAATCCAAAACTTGAAGGATTTGTCGTCAGCTTTGTTCTTAATCTCGTTTACAGCCGTCGATAAGGCATCATTGTAGAACTTGCTAAGGTCGTTATCCGACGCACGAACAAGCTTGTCATATAGCTGCGTGAGATATTTTCGCTCAAGCGAATGATCTAAATACAATCCCCACATCGGAGCGCACTGGAGGCTTCCATTTCCACAGTCCGCCGCCTTGCTTTCCGTCACCAATGCTAGAACAATCAAAACGACGAACAGGCTCTTGAACATCATACACCGCGAAAAATGGAGACAAGCCTAAGGAGATTTCCAATACTGAGCACCGATGGGTATAAGCCCGCTCCTTTTGGCGCTTGCCCCTCAATCCTATCAAGAAGCACTCCGCCGGCGTCAACGAGATAACTTTTGCCGATGACTGCGTATGGAAACGTCTTCACCTGATCCGCAATAAGCTCAGCATTCTTAGCCACGTATGCAGTTGGATCTGCCCGAAGCTCGGCTTCGTCGCTGGATGAAAAAAACATGGGACGCGCGGATTGCTCTGCATAAGTCGGAACATCTTCCTGCGTGTAGCCGGTATTTACGAAAAGGGGCAGACCTTGCGTGACTCCAAGTCCCGCAATTATGCTCAGCCTCCCCTCAAGCGTAGAACTATTACTCGCAATCTTGTTCACCATTTCTACGGCGCGACCAGCGTCAGGCGAGACTTGATTCACAAGCGGAGCTAAGACTTTCGTGGCAGCGGCGACTTGCTGCGCGGGGTTTGTGATGAACGTAGCGCCCTGAACGGCTGTGGTTACGACCTTTTTGAAGATTCCTCCAAGTCCTGCTTCTGCGTTAGTCGGCGCTAGAATTGCAGACGCGACCAAAACAGGACCACCCAACATCACATTGCGCCTAGAAAGCATCTTCGCCCTCATTTATAAGTAAGCCAAGAACAAAACTTTACCGTGTAAACCTGAAAGGTCAAATGGCGAGGGAGCTGCTGCCGGTTTGATGGACACCAAGATTAGGTGTTTCATGGAGTCGGAGGTGGGCAATGGGACGGCCGCGACCTGGACGTTCACGAGAATTTCTGCGCAAGTGTTTGAAGGAGTTCGGCTCCGACGCGGTGCAGGTCTTTCCGGGCCACGGCCAGATGAATGGCGCAAACACATTCTGCTAAAGTAGTGCTAGTGCATCTGATCCAGGGCGATCTTCGCATCGTAATAGGGCATGTCCGCTTTCGAGCATGTGACGAGCGCGGCGCCGAGGCTTTGTGCGGCGCTAGTTTTGCTCCCCTGGAGAAGGTACCACTCTCCTGTGTAGAGCTGGGTCTCGCAACGGTCGTCTTCGTCACGAGGCGCCGACAATCCGTCGACAGGCGTTCGGCCAAGAAAGAGTGAAGCAACTGGGTAGAGCGGTTCGGATTGGTCCAGATGCTTCGCGCTCTCTTCGAGTTTGCCTTTCGCGGTTTCGTCACCGGCGCGTACGCGCGCTATATAAAGGCGCAACGCGATCCGGACACTGCCCGGATCCAAAGCAGCAGCTCTGGCGTGGGATTGAGCTGCAAGATCGTATTGTCCAAGAGCATAGTACGCCTTTCCCAAATCGAAATGGCCATCGACGAACTTATCGTCGGCCTGGACGGCGAGGGAGTAGTCCTCAACAGCCTTCGGAAACTTGCCCGCTGCGTAGTATGTGTCCCCACGATTGTCCCACGGCCGCGGACTGCGCTTGGCGTTGATCGTCTGGACGGTGAAATCGGAGATCGATTGAGGGAACTGGCCGAGCGCCCGATAAGCGCGTGCTCTTATACCATAAACATCTGTCGATCGCGGTGAAACCTTCAAAACCTCAGAATAGTCCTGAATTGCGTGGTCAAAGTCCTTCTTGGCATCGAACGCACGTCCACGGCTAAACAACGCAGCGACGCTTAGCTCGCCGACGCGTGCGTCGATGGTCTCTTGATATTCTTTGATCGCTCGGTCCGGATCGTTCGCGATATAGATGTGGCCAAGATAAAGATGGGCTTCGGCTCTGTCCCGGCCTGATGGCGTTCCCTTGATGATTGCGTTCAGATCAGCCTCGGCCGCTGTGTCGGAATGGCTCTCGTACAGAGCTTTGCCGCGCGCCAGAAGCGCGGGAACGTTCGCCGGATCGTTTTCCAGGACTTGGCCATAGTCTGCGATTGCCTTTCTGGCATCTCCCTTCTGCTCGAAGATCTTGCCGCGGCTGAGATAGAGCCCGTAATTGTGGGGATCGACCTCCAGCGCGTGGTCGTAATCTGCAATCGCTGGATCTAAGTCTCCTTTGGCCGCATAAATCTGTGCGCGCAAGATGAGCGCGCTCGGGAATATCAGCAAGTTATTTTTCTGCGCCTCCGAGAACATCGGCTCCATCGCGTTGAGCGCATGAACGTAGTCACCATCGAAGAACAGCTTATACGTCTCGGCCCAGCTCGATATCACGGGGTCGTTCCCAGCGCGCTCTGCTGCCTTCTGAAGATCGTCGAGGAATCCGGACCTGTCATTCAATCTGGCGCGCGCCATTGCCCGACCGAAATAACCCCAAGCCTGATCTGGAGCGAGGCTGATCATCTTGTCGTAGTCGGCGATTGCCTGATCGAGTTTTCCGCGGGCGGAATAGAGACTTGAACGCATCATATAGGCGGGTACTGCGGCTGGATCTCGCTCAATCGACTCTGCGAAGTCTTTGAAAGCGAGATCGTCTTTTTGCAGCGCCCCATATGCGGAGCCGCGGCCGGCATAGGCCATGGCCAACCCGGCATCGAGTTCGATCGCCTTGCCGAAATCCGGGATCGCCTTGTCGGGCTTCAAGGTGATGTTGAGAGCAAGCCCGCGGCCGGCGTAGGTGCGCGCAGCGAGATTCTTGTCGAAACCGGGAGACTTCTTGATGAGATCGATGGCCCGGTCGAAATCTGCGATAGCTTGCTCGAACTTGTTGGCGGCAAATTGAGCGTAGCCGCGATTGATTAAGGCTCTTGTATAATTGGAATTGATCTTGATCGCCGCGCTGTAGCTCGCGATCGCCTTGTCTGTTTGGTTGAGTTGATCATAGACGTTACCGAGACCGTTGTGGGGATAGGCGTATCCCGGATCGAGACGAATGGCCTCCTGGTAGTCCTTCATCGCGAGGTCGTATAGGCCTTTTCGTTGGTAGGCGTTGCCTCGGTTGTTAAACGCGAACGCCATTTGATTGTCGATTTTTATCGCCTGAGTGTAATCGCTTATCGCGCCATCCAGGTTGGCCGGATTTTGGTCTTGGTACACATTGCCTCGGTTATTATAGGCACTGGCAAAGGTATCTGGCGCCCTGCGGATGGCCTCGCTGTAGTCGCCCAGCGCCTCCGCGAGCCTATGGCTCTCCTGATAGGCGAGCCCCCTGTGCTGATAATCGTCTGCCGTCGCATCGGCATTGATCGCTTGGGAGTATTCGTCAATGGACCCGTCATAATTCCTATTGCCGTAAGCGTGAGCGCCCCGCTGACGATGCGTTTCGGCGCCGATTTTATTGCCAACCACAACCGCGCGGGCCCAATCGTCGCCGATCTCCTTCGTTAAGCGATCTGCTGCCGCTTGGTCACCGGCGGCGCTGAGTCGCTCGGCCTCGGCCATTCGCGGGTCGAGCTTAGAGATTGGAAGTGCGCTCGCATTGCTCTGGTCGGTGCCAGCGGCTGCGCCAAGCATGGCCTTGAGATCGAGGATGGAAAGAAATGGGGCTGTGCCGGCTGGTACCGGAGCTGCGAGATCCGTTCCTTGTGAAGCGGTCTCAGGAGCAGCTTCAATGGGGGTGTTCCTGGGCGGCGGCGCCGGAAACCGCTTGATGATCGCAGCGGACAGGACCAACACAGCAACTACGGCGACCGCAGCAATAGCGCGGAGATGTTGAACCAGAAATTTTGGTGCCGGCTGAGCTAGTTCAAATGCAGGGACCTCCCTCGGTTGCTCCCCTTCGGTCTTCAAGGAGATAGGCTGGGCATTGTCCTTCTGATCGTTCGCGCCATGACTGGGGGGCGATGCGGCTGCGAACGTCCCGCCATACGTGACGTCGAACTCTGGATTAATCGCCTTTAGCGCGCTCTCGAGAAACGGCAACCATGTGGCGGGCTCTTTCGCTTTCAGTAATGGCGCTTCGGTCTTATCACAGATGCCGAGCAGTTTGAGCGACGCCCCAAGTGTTCTTACGTGCCTGACCTGCGGCAAAGATTTTGCGCGCTTTCCATCCAAGGAAATGTACTGATGGCCCCAATCTCCCGCGCCGAAGAGATGTCCATATGTTTTGATCTCAGAAGGGTTGAATGACAACTCGTTGACGTTCGGCTGAAGTCTCTTCTTCCCTGACGTGGGCCTGAACCATTCTTCGATCTCATTGTTCTTGGTATACGCGTTTCTCAGGTCTTCATTTGTGATCTCACCGTTTGCTGCCCTCGCGCGCATCTCGTTAACAATTGAGCCGATGAGCCGTGCCGCCCGCTCCGCGTTGGGATCGCGCTTTTCCTCAGACTCGCTTGAAGCTTCCGGCTGACCGGAGCCAGCAGCGACAGGAATGTTCTGATCTTCATCGGCGGGCGGCATGAGAACTTTTGGTTGAGGATCACAGAGCCCATTTTGTCTTAGGTTGCGTTGGCGACAAGCGACATCATCGGGCAGTTTGCACTCTTCAACAGCCGCCTCGCGACACACAGCACTGAGCTGAGGTTCGAATTAACTTCAGTGTTAGCCAGCGAAACTGAAAGTAAAATGTCATCTAAATACTAGATATATATATGAAACCATTTCGAACACTTGGTCCACCACATGCATCTACTGTAGATTGAAGCGTCAACTACTGGTGGAGACTTCATGTCGGATGGGGATTTGGATTATGTCGTATGGCTCGACAAAAAGACCGGCCTCGTTTGGCGGCAGGAGTATCGCCTTAACGAAGAGCTCCATCGTCCGGAAAACGAAGGACCGGCTCGGATCGACCGTCATCGCGAATTGGGCGTCGTTGATTCAGAAGAATATTATTGGAAAGGCAAGCTGCACCGGGAAGACGGTCCTGCCGTCACCGATTACCAAAACGATGAGATCGTTCAGCAGAAATGGTACCGACACGGTGTGTTGCATCGTGATCCAAAAGAGGGGCCGGCTTGGCTCCTTTGGGACAGTGGTGTCGTGATCGAAGAAAAGTACCTGGTTTATGGCCGGTACTACCGCCGACCGGAGGACGGGCCATACAAAATTGAACGGGACTACAAGACTGGCGAGGTCTTGGAGCAATTTACCATGACGGCTGAAGAGACAAGCCGCCCGGCACCAGCGCCACCCAAGGGCTTTCCGACGCAGTCGACGCGCTCCGTGCCGTCACCTGCCTAGCCGGCTTGGCTGAGAAAAATCCGGGACCGACCCAAAGAATTTGCTTTTTCCCAGTCATTTCCCACTCTGGACAACGATTTCCCGTTTGTCCTTCCCGGAAGCGGCATGATCATTAGTCGTCCTGCGCATTTTTTCAGCGAGGACGCCATGAAGGCCAAAGCCACCCCACTTCCCATTCCAAGCCTCTCTCTCTGGAAGCGTAGCAACGCGGCATACCCGCCGGCGGCGCTGTTGATGGCTGGTTACGGCCCGCCACCGGAGGGGGCATGGCCGGGCGGCGCAGCCATCCGCGTGCCGCCTCCCAACTGATCCCGTCTTCCCATCAGACGTCCGCGCGTTTCCGCGCGATCCGTTTCCGATCAACCGACGTCCCCGTGACGCTCGGAAGGACCCCTCATGCCTCTCAACTCCTTGGAGACCTTCAATGACTTTCGATCCTTTTGGTCCGCCGCCTGATGCTGGCCTGTCACCTGACCGCTCACCAGTCCGAGTATCTCGGATTTTCAAGCTCGCCGTATCCGACAAGGTAATGATCAAATTCGGCGGGCTGAAGACAGCTCTCGTCGAGCAATTCGGGAATCTGTCCGACGTTGTGGCCCTTCGAAATCGGGGAGCCGCGGAGCTTGCGCTGTTTTCCTATACGACTGCTGCGGTCACAGTTGCTCTTGACGGTGTGTTCGGCGCGCAGGGCCTCTTCAATCCCGTGCATGCCGCTGCTGGGGCCGGATTTGCTTACATGTTCTTGCGTATGGACGCATTTCTCCATGTGCGCGGTCTCTATCACGCCGGGAAGCAGGAATTGATCAAGGTCGGTGCCGAACTCGGGTCCCGTTCCGAAGATATCACCTGGTATGCCGCCCTCACCGCCCGAGCCGTTGTCGGCATCGCTCAGGCACTCGTCGTCGGCTCGATCGCGGGCCAGAGTTTCTTTGCGTCTGAGATCAATGCCAACCTGGCCAAGCTCTCGGCGGAGAAGAACGCGGCGATCACCGCGGAGAACACGAAGACCTTCGATCGCGACCTTGCGACACTGCAAGAGGCGGCCAAACGTGCAACCGACGAAGCCAACTTAGTCAAGAAAGGGACCGACGCACTGCGCGCGCAGGACGTTGCGAACCTACGGGAGGCTGCGCGGCAGTCCAATCGGCAGCAACTGCGTCCGGGCACGGAAACCGCTCGCATGCTGACCACGTCGGCACTGCAAGGCTACGAGGCCAAAGGCGCCGCCGCCGACAAGAAGGCCCAAGACGCCGCGAAAGCGTACGCCGACAAGCTTGCCAGCCGGGGTAATGCCATCCGCACGATGACGGAAAGCGATCCTCGCTTTGTCGACATCGGCCACGGATTTCTAGAGCGGCTCAAGGCGGTGCGCACGCTCAGCCGCGAGGACAACCTTGTGGCTGTTGGAATCGGATTGGTCGATGTTGTTGGCATCGGACTTGAGCTCTGGGTCCTGATCCTGTTCATCGCTCAATGCCCGACCCGGCTCTCCGTAGCTCTCTACTGCGAGCATCTGAAGAGCACGTCCGCTGCAGCGCGGGATCTGGAGGCTGCCATCACCCGGCGGCCACCGGAAGATCTGCCACCTGACGAACCGCCGCCGACCCCGAGCCCGCCTCGTGGCGTTCCGAACGGCGAGCGGCCCAACCCTGAGCCACCCGCGCCTGAACCACGCAGGAAGAGGGGCCGCCCGAGGAAATCGCCCCTCAACGGCCACCAGCCTCCACCGCTTGCCTGATTCACTTTCCAACTAGGGATGCATCACCATGTCTGCCATGCACAACAACCAGCTCCCGGAAGACATTCTGGAGGGCGCTCGCGCAATCGCCATTTACCTCTACGGCAGCGCCAAATATCAGCGGAAGGTGTTCTATCTGGTCTCGCGCGGAAGATTGCCCATCTTCCATCTCGGCACCGCGACGATCTATGCGCGCAAATCCACGCTCCTCAAATACATCGAGGAGCAGGAAGCGCGCCGTCTCGGCAAGCCGAACCAGGATTGACTACCGATGCACACGATTGAAGGGAGGCCTCGCCGAGCCTCCCTTCATTTCAAGGGGCGCCTTCGACGCATTACCGATCATTCCTCACCGGTACTGCACGCTTCAGTCGACCCCACGGACATCAAGGCTCATCCTCTCTGCACTTCAATCCATTCAACAGGAGGCATCTTTTGTTTCAGCATCAAGCGCGCGCAGAGCTCCGCAAGGCGATCGTCGACTCCTATTACACTGCTATCCGCATGGCCTTGGTCACCTTCGAGGTGGCAAACAGCATTTGCCATGTTATATCGGCGGCCCTTCTCCTCGGCCTCGCTTACTACCTCGCAACAGGCCCGGCGCAGCAGGCTCCTCTGTGGAACGTGGTTGCATTCATGGCAGGCTGGTGGGGTATCGCGCTTGGATGCGAGGGCCTCGATCAGCTTGAATCTCGCGATCAGAGGCTCGATCCGCTCTTTGAAGATAGCCACGACTTCACCAACGCATCTTCCGTTCCGGTCCGGTGCTGCTCCTGCAGGTATGAACCGGTCATTCCACCGCCGCATGACGACGCCTGGCTCGAAGAACTGCTGCGCTTGCCGCCCCCAGCGCCGCGCGTCCCCAACTAAATGCACGTCGCAAAGCAAAAGGACGTTGTAAGAGCGTCCCCGACGCTTCGCCGAATCGATCTGTCCACGAGGGACCAGCATGTATACCGCCGTCAGCACTGCCAACCTTGTGCTCTACATCGCCTATATCATGAAGGCTCTCATCTGGATCGCTTTCGGCGGCCTGATACTCGGCCTTGCCATCTGGCTCGTATGGCCTGACGGTGCGTGGTGGTTCTGGGATATTCTTGCCGTTCTGATCGGCGGCCAAGGAATTTCGATCATCATGTCCGGTCTTGAACAATTCGTCGCAGCCAATGCGAAGAGGCAGCAGCAAAGACATCCGCAACTGCCCCAGCACATGCGTCCCGCCGAGCGGGAGGATAGTGCAAGGAGCAGGGCAGCGAGGTACAGGAACTAAGGAGGCGCCGACGGAAACGCGCTCCTATGGAGTTGCATTGGTCTTTTGGGTGCGCGCATCAACAATACGGAGCAGGTGATTAGCCAGCATGATGATCTCGGCGGCCTCGTCGGGATCGTCAAGCGCGACGTAGCGATGCGAATGCGGGTTTTTGTACGATCCGATGGCACCGCTGAAGAGGTGAGCACGAGCCTCCCGCTCGGCCATATCGGTACTCGTATCGGTGAGCGGCCCCGATACGGGATCGAAGGCCTTCCGCATCAGAGTTGTGCCGATATCCTTGGTCGTCAGGCCGGAAGCATCGCGCACAGCGACTTCGACAGCCTTCATCGCTTCGAACACTGCGGTGTCGAGCTTTCCGCGATGATACTGCTGCCAGACATCCTCGCGGATTTTTGGATGCAAGGATTCCTTGGATAGCCGACGCGCGCCAAGCCGCCGCATGGGATCGGGCTCTTCGGCAAGCTTGAGGGCACGCCGGCTGAGAACCCGGAGCGTATGCGCTCCCATATAGCCGGGGTGCGGGATCAGGAGGGCCGCACCTTCAAGCCAATACCAGGCCTCGCGTATCGCCCGTTCAAGCTCTCCTCGTTTGTTCGTCGGATAAGGCCCGCTCGGCGGATTGGTTGAGCCCAGCGCGGAATTCGTGAACACGCCAAGCTCCAACTGCCTCACGTGGTCGGGCCAGCGCGACAGTACTTGAAGGATGCGCAGGCCCAACTCATCCGGTTCCAAAGCGATCACGGCGTCTGCATCGGGTAGAATGTCAGCGAGGTTCATAAAACGATCTGTCAGGTGAGTCGGTGATCGATCATATCGTATGCCGCGGCGCGCGTCTGATCCGCCTCCCCCGGCGACCGCTACCCCACATCAGCGCAGCGAACAGTCTTTCGTCGGGGCCGCAAACGTCACAATAAATGGCCGTTGTCTTGGGTGAGGCATGCCCGAGCCAGCGCTGGATCAGATGTTGCGGCACGAGGCTTGTGCTCGCGTGAACCCCAAAGCCGTGGCGCAGGCCCTTTGGCATGGCGGCTGTATTGCCAACCTCGGCCATGGTCATAATTTCCTTAATGCGCCGCCAGGCGGTGGTCCGGCTCCAGCGCCAGAGGCGTATCGAGGCTTCCAGCGGATCACGCTGCCGGCGGCGGATACCGAAGGCACGGTCGAGCTCTTGGATATGACTGCGTGGAAGCGGCACCTGCCGTATCACCCCCGGCTTGCGGCGTTTCAGGGTACGGATGATGGCCACGCAGCTATCGAGGTCGATGGCGGCGGGCGTCAGGGCGAGGACCTCGGAGATCCGACCGCCACTTAGAAGAAGGGTAAGGCAGAACAGGCGGATTTCGGTGGATGCTCGACCGGCGGCCTTGGCGAACCGTCGCCGCTCGGCGGCGTTCAGGTACTTACGGCAGCCCGATGCCCCGAATAGACTCATCCCGGCATCTGCACGATCCAGCATCCCACCCTCGCCTGAAACAAAATGGCCTGAAGTGTTTCAGCACGAGGAATCCCCTTATTTTCTGCGAGAGCGCGTGCAGTTACCAAAATGGCTAGGAACTTTAACCCGCGCCGACGCGTTGTTTCAATGGCCATTTGCAGGACTTGCAACACTTCAGGCCATTCCGTTTCACCATCAAATCAGCAGAAGAAGCTAACGCCTGCGGTCGAGGTGCGCAGCACGGTTGGTCGCATTTGTTCGGGCTTGCCGTCCGGCGCTTCAGCACAGACTGCATGCAATTGGTCGGAAACATCCTGAAGCTGTTCTTCTATCTGGATATTCGCCTCAGACCGCACAAACGCTACCGGATACCCGCGCTGTCGCCGCCGCTACTGTCGCCGCGCGCGCCAAGGCAAATTCCCCGCGTTGTCTGGCTGACCAACTATACGCACGACGTGACGCTTTCGATCTACGTGAACTATCTGTTCAATCGATTGGTAGCGCCAACACATGAGTTTCGGTTCTGCGATGACCCGGAATGCGAAGCGTTCATCAAGAGCCACCACCCAGATTTTGTCGAGACTTACCTGAGCCTACAGATTGGCGCTGCCAAAGCAGATCTTTGGCGCGTTCTTGTGTTACTCACTAATGGAGGAGTCTACCTCGATGTTGACGCAGCATTTTCCTGGTCGCCCGAATATCTGCTGAGCGCGGACCAATCCGAACTCTTCGTGCGAGCGAAGGACGGACGGCTGACCAACTATTTTCTTGCCGCCGAGCCGTCCCATCCCGCGCTCGCCGCCGTCGCAGCAAAGATTGCGGAGAATATAGCGTCGGGGACCATCACGAGCGTCTATGACATGACGGGGCCGACCGTGATCGACCTTGTTGCCGGGAACTCCTCTCTCCGGATTGAGCCATTTCGATTGGTTTGCCGGCAGGGTCAATTTACCAAGAAGTCCTTTCAATATCCCGAGCAGCTGAGAGGATATTGGGCACACGAGGAAAAGAAGCGGCCCATTGTCGCAACGAAGTCCGTGCGGCAACCGCCTCCACTCCCGGCGCATTCGCAAGGAATGACCAAGGGAGGCGCTTGCAAAGCGCCTCCCTTGTAAGCCCTAGCTATCGATATCTTCAACGATACGATCCGCCTTGTTCGCCGCATCGATGTAGCGCGAGATCGGTCCGCGCGCCTTGAAGTGCAGGTCACGCTCGATGCCGAGCCCGAGGCGGCCACGGTATTCGGCAAGCTCGGTCAGGCTGACCGTCCCGAATTCCGGGAAGCCCATGCCGAGATCGCAGAGACCCCACGCAACGGTGTCATCCGACGGATCGATCTCGGTCAACAGCCATGTAGCGGCCGCATCCGGGGTGAACAGCTTCACGACTGGTTCGAAGTCGATCTCGGCGGGCGTGCCCTTGACCTCGGCCTGACGGCGGCCATTCTCGATCAGCTTCTGGCGCTGGGTAGAGGTGAGGAGTTTCATGGTAAGTCCTTTCGGCTCGAAGACCGCCGGGATTGGCGATCTCGTTGCCGTTCGGATGCGCAAGGCGGGACGAGCGAAGCGGTCAAAACCGTAATGGGGAGGCAGGCCGTAGGCGGGCACCCGTTCGGTGTTGACAGCGAGCGCCGCCTTGCAGGCTGAACGGAAACGATGTGAGATCGCCAATCCCGGCGCGGTGGCGAAGGACGGCAAACGCCTCACCCTCGCCTGCGCCGGATTGTGCAAAGGCAAAGGAGAGCCGCACTCGCGCGGCTCTCCTCCCGATCAGGCTGCCATCCGGGCAGCGCCATCTGCGGCTTTGAACAGGGGCGGCAGCCAGCCGCTCCCGGCCAGCAGTTGCTGGGCACGTTCGGCCATCGCCTGCTTCTTGAGGTTGACGATCCGCCGTGAGGCATCGTCGTCAACGCCTTCGCGCACAGCTTCAAGGATACGTTCCTTGCTGACGCGGCCAAGATAGTTGCTGACGGTCGGCTGCCAGTAGCGGCTCATTTGGTGCGGCATCGCTTTAGCCAGTGTTGCCGCATGTTCGATGGCACCTTCCCGAGAGTCGTCGCCCGGACGCTGCACGGCATTCAGGGACAAGGATGCGCAATGCGCGAGCAGGGACATTAGTTCGTCCATCGGCAATGAGGCCACAAACGGCCAGAGCGCCCCACCCTCGTCCGGCATCCGCGCCGCCCAAGCTTCATGCCGTGCGGCAATCGCCTGCCCTGCGGTGCTCTCCTCAACCCCGCCTGCCGACAGTGACGTCTGATTGAGCGTAATGCCAAGGCAGGACAGGGTCTCGAAACGATAGAACGCCTTCGCGGCCAACGCATGGGTCACTCCGATCAATGCCAATTCGGGAGCATCTGCAAGATCGTTGCGCAGCGCCGCCGTGCGATGGGCGGTCAGTTCGGCGACCAAGGCGGCGGAAAGACCTTCAACCTCCGTCGCGGCCTTCGGCGTGGCTTCGTCCTCGCTCTCGCCCTCGCCTTCTTCCTGCTGCTCGTCTTCGGGACGAAGATAGCCGCGCTCGATGCGGACTTCGCCTTCGCGTCCCAAGGCAACGAACGCTCCGGCTCGACCGATGTCCTCAGCCCGAAAGACCTCTTCGGTAAGAGCAGCGATCTCCTGTTCAAGGCGTTCGATCTCGTTGAGGGCTTCTTCGGACGGGTCGTCCTGCTCGGACTCGCTGCAAAGCGCCTCAAGCCGCTCTTGCAGCGCTTCTAGCCTCTGCTGATCGTCCGTGCTCAGTTCCTTCGCCACGGTATCGATGGTGCTCATGGACGAGACGCGCTGATAATCGAACTCGGATGACACTTCGACCCATTTCCAGCCTTCGGCCATGACGCTTTCGGCGGCGGATTGCAGCTTTTCACGCACGAGCCGGTTGAGCAGGGGCGTATCGGTCAGGTAACCGCCTTCCTCATCGAAAAGATCGCGAATGATGGTGCCGCCGGCCTTTTCGTAGACATCGACCCCGACGAATACAGCGCGGCGGTCCCTGATGGAAACCTGTCCTTCTGTCAGGGCTTGCAGGATGGCGCGGCGGCCAGTGTCCCAGCCAAGCGCTTCCCAGACTTCTTCCTGCCGTGCATGATCATCGGTGACGGTGAAGGCGGTGAGTTGCTCGAGATTCATCTCGCCTTCGCGGTAGAGCGCGAGAAGCGCGGGGCTTACGGCACTCAGCTTGAGGCGCTGCTTGACGACGGCAGGGGTCACGCCGAAACGGGCGGCGATATCTTCGGCGCCCATACCTTCCTTGTTGTGCAGCTCGGCGAAGGCTTCGTACTCGTCGGCGGGATGCATATTTGAGCGGATAGCATTCTCGGCGAGGCTGATCTCGGTCGCGCTGTGCTCGGTGTCGAGGATGCAGGGGATCGGCTCGTCCTTCTTGATCTGCTTGCGCTTCGCGCGAAGCAATTGCGCGAGGCGGCGTCCTTCGCCTGCATTGACCAGATAGTGGCCGGTCGGTTTATCCTTCGGACCAAGTTCGGGTTCGATGACGGGATATTGCAGCATGCCGAGTGAGGCGATGCTGGCGGCAAGCGCTTCGATCTCCGCACTTGTGTGCGGCACCTTGCGGACATTCTTCGGTGACTTCTTCAATTTGCCGAGCGGCACAAAGACGATTTTGCGGGCTTCGGCGGGGATTTTCTTTCTGTTGCTCATGGTTTTTCCTTCTTGGCTGGGGTTGTGCGCGGCAAAAAGCCGCCATAACCCCTGCCTCGCGGCGAGTAGCGAGGTGTGCAAGGCGCAAGGGCTGAAGGAAGTTGGAACAACTTTTTTGGAGGCACCGCGCGGAGCGTGGGGGAGCCAAAACCGCAGGCCTGCCCTTGCGCCGCGCTGAGGGGCCGCGCCCCTAAGCTGCTGCCGCGGCAGCGGCGATACAATGCTTTAGAGAACGAAAGGGGCGCGCAGCGCTTGGGAATAGAAGTATTTCGAAAGCCTCGGGGAGAGTGGTGCTGCGGCGGCACCACGTGGTGCATAAATCGGGACTATGCGCGACGGCATTCGGCGGAGAAGTTCTCGCTCCGAGAATCTATCAAGCTGAGTTCAGGTCCAGGAATGCAAAAGATCATCCCGCTCGATCCCGACATGTCGGAAACAGCACCGTCTGATCCGGCGGCGCTGACACCGTATGACCATAAGCACATCTTCATCTATCTGCGCATGCTCCATGCGAATGCGGAAGGCGCCGATTGGCGCAGGGTGACTGAAATCGTGCTGCAAATCGATGCCGAACTTGAGCCGATACGGGCCCGACGCGCTTACGAAAGTCACCTCGCCCGCGCCAAATGGATGACCGAGTATGGGTACAAGCTGCTGCTAAGGCAGGGCTAGCCGAGCTTGGGCTAGGCAACGACAGGCCTGAACCGGCGTGCGCGGATGCGCATCGCCCTGATGAAATGGCACCCGGACCGCGTGAGCATAGCGACCCCGAAGGGGACACGCGGGACGAGTGTAGCGACGAGACCGGTTAACAGCGGCACCCGTCTGACGCGGCAGTGATAGCGACGGCGGCTTGCCGCCGGGCCGCTTCAGCGAGTGCCCCCGGCGAGAAGCACCTGATGTCTTGCGCGAGGGATCGTCACCCGCAGGGCCGAGACAGTATGGCTCGGTGAGCCCGCTCATAGAGCCCGGTCCGCAGGCGGACGCGCCCGCAAGAGACTCGTGCCCTTGTATGGGGTATACGATTCCGAGAACGAAAACTTCAATGCGAACCGGTGAATCCTTCCAGATGACGTCAGAGCCACCCAAACCAGAGGAGTTGGAAGCGACGAAGGAGTGGAAGGAATTCGACCGCTACCTCGATCTGTTCGAGCAAGCTTTCGATGAGCTTCATGCGGCGGTGATCACCGAGGTCAAAAAGCCGGGAGCATATGTCGGGCCACATCACGATTATCCGTCGATGTCGAGGCTGGACAGTGGTTTTCCTCATTTCCATGAGGCTGGTTTCTACAAAGACAACAGCCCGCGCGACTATGTCGGCAGAGTTCGCCCTCGCGGGCTTCTCGGCGCAATCTCTGGGATGTCCTCGAAAGCTGAATTGCCAAAAGGCGTTGAACTCGCGGCTTTCCTGCGAGATCACGACATCGGCAAGAGGCTCGATCTGGCTCAGTTCGTCTACAACGGCAGGGCTTCAGATTTCCATGTCGACAGCCTGGTCGCTGGGGCTGTCGAGCGCTATTTGCATCTGCATGGGCTGAACGCTCCGATCGATGCGAAGCATCGTGAAGTCGTTATTCGACCGTTGGTACTGGGCACGATCCTGCGAAAGCTCGATCTGCGACTCGTTATCCCGGTCACGATGACTCACTTCGATGTCGATCATTTCCGTCTCAGCAATACGACTTACATTACCCGCCTGCCAAAGAAGCTCCAGTTGGCAAGAGCTCGTATGAGCACGCTGGGCTCCGGCGCGACGGGGATGGTCGTGGGGGCCGCGACACACGCCTTCGTCTCCAATGGCTGGAGCCTCGAAGTCGAGAATATTTATGAAGTGAGCAGGTCGCTCAACGAGGCGTCATCGAACGTCCTCGATGCCATTGACAGCTTCTTTGGTGCTCTCAGGATTGCGACCGGCATTAACACGGGCTACGCACAGCTGCTATGGGTCCCGCGCGGCTGGGCGCTCGACTATTTCTGCGATCTGACGCCGGTCTATGGCACCACGCTCCGCCGCTATCCGGAAGAATATGACAAGTATGGCTGGGCCGAACCGGGTGCCACGGTTACGGCTGACGATATGAAGGAGGTACGCCGAATCTATCAAGCAGTCGTCGGCAGCCCAAGCGAGGCCATCAGACTCGCCTTGAACCGCCTCAATGGATGCCTCACGCGAACCGATGCAGCCGACGCGATCCTTGACGGCACGATCGGCCTCGAGCTGCTTCTTGGCGATGATCAAAACCAGTCGCTGTCTTACAAGCTGCGGCTTCGGGCAGCCGCTCTAGCCTTGCTGCACGCCGATCCCGCTTTTCCCACGGGTGAGATTGCGACCAAAGTCAAGCGTCTCTACGAAGCAAGGTCCGCCATCGTCCATGGCCGGCGCAAGAAGCGTTCGCAGAAGGCGTCCGAACCACTCGACACAAGCCATGCGAAGGAGCGCTTGATTGCCTCAGACCTGCTTCGCTTCGTCCTTAACGTTCTTCTGACCAATCCCGAATACCAGGAGCCGGCCCGAATCGATGAGGGGCTGCTTCTCAGGGGTGACGATCTTCCAACCGCACCTCCCCCAGCAAAACGCCGCAGACGAGCTCCCAAGGCCTGATGCAATCAGACTACCAGCCGCCGCGCTTGGCCTTCTCCATCGCGACGCGAACCGTCTCGTGAAGATCAATGGAGGCGAGACGCGCCTCAACGCGGGCCATATAGGGATCATAGGAACACATCTGTTCGACTGTTTCCCTGCCATTGGTGTAGTTGCCGCCGAACAGCATCAGCGTGAAGGCGTCGAGCGCGCGATCATCCGCCAGTTCGTCATCCAGCACCTTGCGGCAGGGATCGTCCCAGATTCCCGTATCGAGCATCGTGTAAAGGGGTGAAAGATCCCAACGGCAAGGGATGAGCTTGCGCGAGAGATGCTGCGTGCGCCAGTTATGCGACATGTCCTTGGCCACGGCTTCAGTCTGTTGGTCGGTCAATATGGGAGCATTTTCGGAGCGCCGGTCCCGGCCAAACAGGCCATGCAGGAAGATCTGGCGCCTGAGCCAAAGCGCGGTTAATTCGTCTTCGCCCTGATTGCGCAAATTGCTGAAGATCGTCGTGGCCTTACCCTGAAATGAGGGATTACGTCGAACACAACGTTCAAGGACTTCGGCGAGATTCTGCACCACCTCATGCATCGGGCTGTACGATGTGATCCACTCGCAATCCGGCTTCTTGGCGAACTCGGCGATGCCCTGCCAGAGATTTACGTGATCGATGCTGGGAAGCTCGGAGTAGATGTCGTCGAACCTATCGATCAATTGTGTGAGCGTATCGGATTGATAGGCTTCGCGAAGCTTGGCCGCGATATCCGCGGGGCTCTTGATAAACAGCGCCTCGATTTCCGCGCGGGAATATTCGCCTGGCACCAGTCCCAGACGCAACGTCGTCAGGAGCGGCCTGCGCCGAAAGAGCGCATCAAAGCGCGTGTCATCGCGACTTGAGCCGCGGGAAGAGCCGGAAAGAGCGGGGAAGAGGAAGCCGATGAGATGTTTGATGCTCTCGTTGTTTTCCGAGGCAGGCAGAAGCCCTTCGAGACGCTCGTCTGGAGACTGCTTCTCGCTTGTCATGGCGCGGATCATGCCGGCTTCCGAGAAGATCTCGTCGGTGAATTGATCCGGCTTTGCACGGATAACCTCGACGGTTTGCGGTGCTTTGGTGAGCAGTGCACAGAAGCCCAGCAGGTCGATCCAATCGACCTCGTCGCGGAGCATGCCGGCGATGGCGTGAAACGTTCCCGTCAGCCGGGAGATATCCCGGATGGTATCGATGACCTCTTCAGTGAGTAGCTTTGCCAGTTTCTGATAGCGCTCGATGCTTTGAAAGTTGTTCGGCAGGCGAAGCTGGCTCGTCAAAGCGGACAATTCGCTTGCCAGCAGATGCGCCAGTTCGTTGGCGAAGATGACCGGAAGCGGAATCTGAAGCTGGACGATTTTCTCGAGATAGGCCCGGCCCCGATCCTCGGCCTCTGCGCCATTCGCGCCGCGACCGAGCGCCTGTATGACACGCTTGGAATCGTAAGCCAGCACGTAGGAAATACCGGGAAAGTCGGCGACGGACCGGACCAGTTGAGCGACGGTCCGGATTTCCTCGTCTTCAACGCGGTCAAGCTCATCGATCAGCACGACGATCGGAACATCAATCGCCGCCAGCTCTTTCATGAGCCGGGATTTGAGCCCGGTGAGACTTTCATCGCTCTTCACGGCCTCCTTGATCAGGCCGCTCCCGCCTTTGATGATCGGTCCGAGCAGGGGAATCCAGGTGGCGGCGGCGGGCGCGATAAGCTCTCCATATTTTGCGATTGTGCCACCGATCTTCTTAAGCCGCTCACTGGCTTTCGGATCGGCGTTGATGGTGCGGATCAGCTCGCTGATGAATTCGGATATCAGGTCATTCCGTCCGGACACGAGCCACGGATCGAAGCTTACCACCAGCGCCTGCAGGTAAGTCTCCTTGATATGTTGGCGCAAGAGGTTAAGGACGGATGACTTGCCGCTGCCCCAGGCCCCCGTGATGCCGATTGCGATGCCGCGAGATTTGGTGGTGCCCTTGTCGATGAGCGCGTCCGTCAGGCGGCGCACAAAGTTCATCCTGCCGAGAGCATCCTCGCTTGCTCGTTCGATGGGGCGTTCTGGGTGACCCGGTGAGCTGGAGACAACTTCGAGAGCAGCAGATGTCGGATCGTCGGGAAGGTCTTTGCTGGCCATTGCGCAATGCGTCCGATTAAAAAAGGTTCTACGTAGACCTGTAGAATAGAGCACGAACAGCCGCAAGGCGAGATCCAGAAAACGGTGCTCAGTCGTAGACTCGCTACGCAAGCAGACTTACGGAGTTTCGTTGCTCCTGCGCCTTCCACCAATCGACTGCGGTCTGTTCCAGAAGAACTCGCGATTACCGGTGGCTGCCTCGGCGTACTGATCGATGGCAATGATGATTGCCTGCACATGGTGGTAGCACCAGCCTTCGTGGACGCCGATGCGCCGCACTTCCGCAAGCGCCTTGAGGAATGGCGGTTGATCCGTACTGTCGGTGAAATACTTGAGCTCGCCCATCACCACCTCCGACCGCCAAGCACCTTGCCCTTGACGGGCCCCGGCTGAAGCTTCTTCAGCGCGTCGCGCTGGGCACAAAGGTTTTCGATCTTGGCCTGCATCCGCCCGAGCAAGGCTTCAGCGGAGGCCGTGGCAATGCCTGCACGCTGAAGCAGAAGGATCTCCCTGCGCTGCCGCCCGACCTGCGCGCGCATGCGCTCGATTTCACCCCGGATGAAGTCAATGTCCGGCATGTCCCGCCTCTCAGAACTGGAAAGGTGGCCATGAGAACAAAACAGGAACAAACAATCAAGTTAAACGTTGGGAGGAGCAACAAGAGCACGGCGTCGAAACCGCCTCGACCGGATGTAGACGACGCCGGGTCAAGAAGGACCAGAGGCGCGGCGGTTTGCGAACGCCGAAGTCACATACTTCAGCGCCTACAATCTGTGATAAAGGTCTGCATCTGGCGCACTTTGGGGGATCAGTGTGCGATGCCGAAGAATATTGTGATTTTTTCCGACGGCACTGGCCAGGCCGGCGGCATCAATTTCGATGAAGCCAGGACCAACGTCTACAAGCTCTACCGCGCCTGCCGCGTGGGCCCCGACACCAAGATCGAGCCATCCCAGCAGGTTGCCTTCTATGATCCCGGCCTTGGCTCGGCATCGGACGGCGGCCACTTCAAGATTGGCTGGATGCGCTGGCTCTACAACCTTGCCAGCATGGCGACGGGTCTCGGGATCACGCGCAACATCGTCGATTGCTATGCGGCGATCATCAGCCTTTACGAGGAAGGCGACCGCGTTTTTCTGATCGGCTTCAGCCGGGGCGCCTATACAGTACGATCGGTCGCGGGCGTTCTGTCGCAATGCGGCATCCCGCGACATCTTCCTGACGGGTCCGCGTTGCGCCGCGATCCGAAGAGCATACAAGAACTCGCGGAGCATGCCGTCAAAGACGTCTATCAGTTCTGCCCGTCCTATAGCCGCAAGGATGCTCATGGCTACTGGAAATTTCTGATGGAGACCCGCGCCGCAATCGCTGCCGAGTTTCGACGGCAGCACGGGAGCTCGCAGACCGTCGGCAATATCGAGCAGGCCAACGTCGTTCCCTACTTCATCGGCGTCTTCGACACCGTCGCAGCGCTTGGCCACAAATATCTCGGCTGGGTCCTGGCGGGCGTCGGCGTCGCGTTGCTGGTCGGCCTGCACTATATCGGCGGTTGCCTCGAGCCGACCTATCCCTGGGCTGGGCGCCTGACGCGTGATCTCAGCTGCTTCGGCGTTGCGGCCGCAGTTCTCCTCACATTGAAGAACTATCTAAAGGTCGCACCACCCTTGCCGGGCTATGGCTTCTTCAAGCGCCTCGCCACGCTGCACTTCGCGCCGCCGAAACATAAATTCTACGACACGACGCTTAACCCAAACGTTCCCTACGCCAAGCATGCGATATCCATCGACGAGAACCGCGCGGACTTTGCGCGGGTTGGCTGGGCCCCACTGGACGAGTCACGCACATCAACGCGCGATGCGCTCGGCAATATATTCTTTGAACAGGTCTGGTTTCCCGGTGTGCACGCTGATGTTGGTGGCGGCTATCTGGAGAATGAAGCGCGCCTGTCGGACGTTGCGCTCAACTGGATGCTGGCCGGCTCTTCGCTCATTCCGGACGGGCTTAAGCACGACGGCAGCGTGCTGCGACTCTCGCCTGACCCAGCCGGGCCGCAGCATAACGAGCAGGCGGGCGGATTTCTGAAGGCGGGCGTGCGCCCCATTCCTGTCGATCCCGAGACTGGCATATCCAAATCGCCGATGCACAAATCGGTTTACCGGCGCTTCGAAGCGGCATCGGTCCTGCTCTACGACCGCATGGCCGCCTATCGCCCGAACAACATGCGGGTTCATGTGGATTTCAGGCATTACTTTGACGAGAGCCAAGCTCCGCCGCCGCAGTGCGTCGCCGACGACATCGAACTGAAATGGAAGAATGGTGGCTGGGTGGGCCGCCTTTGACCTGCACCGTTCTTGAAGCATGTTTCGCGCGCGAGCCGCGCAACCCGCCTAGTGACCATCCGTTGAAGATGCTTACTCGATTCCGCAAAGTTTCCTGAATTCGACAGGGGTTTCAGCATTGCCGTCCAGGCCAATGACGCCCGTGCCTTTCAGGAAGAGGTCCAGAGGCTCCCCCTGCAACGAGTAGAGCCGACCGTTGCGGACGGTCGCGATCTTTCGCTTTCCCTCAGCAGCAACGAAAATATCGCCGTTCTCGATCCAGGCGAGTTGCTTCCCGTTCTCGTCATAAATGTAGTCGCTCATTTGTCGGTTCCTTGCGCGCACGCGATAAGCTCGCCAAGGTTAGACCACCTGATCCCTAAAGTCTCGGTCACCGCGTGAAATCTGCCATTGCGGCGTCCGGCATGCGGATTGGAAAGAACGTAACGCGCAAGAGGCCCGCATTTAGTGGATCGTAGCCACCAACATTCTGTCCGCTGATGCCGCCTGACCCCAGATAAAGGTAGTTGGTCGTCCAGTCCCCGCTGTAGGTAGATGACGAAACGCTGTGAGCACCATTCCAAGCGGTTGAATTGTACTGTGCGCTACTCATCGCGGCGGTCGCCGTCGTCGCGTTCTGATCCCATGCGAAGGCCATCTTGACCGGTGTCGTTAATGAAGCCGTGACAGTGCCGGCAAGCGTATACTGCGAAGAGCCATTCCATGGGTTTGCACTGGTAAGATTGCCACCAAAGCCCGCAAATGCCTTTGGGTAGTCACCACCGATGACACGACCGTAGTTGGTGTCATGAGAATTCTGCTGCCCGTAACTCCACGACAGGAATGTTCCGGTTGTTGCGTTCCACCATGCTCCGGTCGGGATGGCGAAACTGTCTCTGCTGCGTGTGACTGCGGCTGTCGTGGTGGGAATAATGGAAGTTTGGAATGCACCTTGCTCAAGCTGCGGCATGACAACCCGAATGGTAGCGTTGATGACAGCACCATTCCCGAAACCGAAATACATCACGGGTCGTACATAGGCGATCGATGCGTTATTGGTTGTTTGGGTCGATGTATAGCGGGTAAGTGTGGATGTTGGAGTGAAGCTAGTTGTCAAGCCACTCAGATAGGCTGGCGTCGAGTCATACTGGTCGATGCCCAAAGCCTCACTTGTTACATTGGCGAGGCTGCCGCCGACGAGGGCTACATAGGCGCTATAGGTCCAGGCCTGGCTGTTTGATGCCGAAACCACATTTAGATTTTCTGGTTTAATAGAGAAATTTTGGCTCGCCGATGATGATGTTCCGGAGAAATTTAGGTCAATATAATCCATGCCGTTCACAAAGCCGATCGCAGACACTTTTTTTATAACATTGTCCCAACTTCCGTTGTTTGTTCCTACAGCCCAATTAGTTGGAAATGCGCCGGCGCTTTGCACGGAAACCACGGTTACATTGGCCGGCGTGGCATTGGTATTGTTGATTTGTATGTATGACGTCGTCGTTGTTGCCGTAAACTGGAAATAGGCGGGAGATATACCCGTGGTGCTGGTGGCGGCACCGAGGTTCGTTCCGCCCGCAGATGTTCCCATTTGCACCGTTACAGCCTGGGCAGCAGTCACGGCAAGTGTGTATGTGTACCCCGATACGGTTGGGATAGCCTGATAGATTGACGCCGCATTCGTACCGTCGCCGGTGAGCGTTGCCGTATTGGATGCAAAGCTGACCGAACCGGCGCCGCCATTGATCGTTGTGGTCCAGCCGGTACAAGTTGAACCCGAGCAGCCGCTGAAAGTGCCGGTGGTCGTAAGTTCGGTCGTGTTGGAGACAGCGGCACCGACCATTGTATTGTTGCGGATGCTGTTCGTCCGGCTTTCCTCGATCAGCAGGCCTTTAGAAACGTGGGTCGTTCGATCGTAATCGCGACGCGGCGCATTGGCGTTGGCAACTTGCAAGATGCCAGTTGAATCAAAGTATGTTGCAGAACCGCTGCCCGAACGCGAAAAGACGGAGAAGCTTTCCGCCGCGCGCGTCGAGATGCTGCCGGATGTTGGAATGTAAGAGGTCGGGAACGCGCCAACCTCCATCTGCATACCCCAGACATAGATGCCCGACGTTCCATCGCCAGCGAAGCCACCATAAACATTTGGGTAAAGTATGCAGCGCGGCACGCCGCCCGTCGCGCTTGCAGGAGACTGGCCGGTAATGATGGCCCTGTACCATCCATTGGCAAACTGAACGGTGGTGGTGGAAGTGACGTACGACATGCCATACAGCTCAAGCTGTGCGAGATTGTATCCCGCCGGCTTGTAATAGACGGAACACGTATAGTAGGTGCTCAACAGCTGCGTGCGCGACGAGACATCCTGGCCAATATAGTGGAGCGTGTTCGTGGTGTTCGGGACATACTCGTAAGCCGGTGAAACGCCATCGGGTGCGGTAGCAGGGCTAGACGTGACGACACTGCCCTGTGGTGCAGACCAGCTGCTTTGGCTGGGATCTCCTGAGTTCAACGCATAGTTCGTGCGGCTTTCCTCTAGCAGATCGCCGCTATAGACCCATGACGATCCGTTATAGGTGTAATTCGGCCGCACCGCGCCGCTGGCAGCCGTTTGCAGGGTGCCGGTGTTGTCGAAATAGGTGGCGTTGGTGCTGCTGTCGCTGCGGGTAAAGGTGCCCGCGCCGTTCAGGAAATCGTTTAGGAACGAATAGCTGGTGCCGTTCAGGTAGTAGCGATTATTATAGAAATCGAGATCCAGCGTCGATCCGTTGTGGTACCACTGCGTTGACTGCCAGTGCGGCAACGAGACCTTGTCGGCATGAGCAGCCGTAGCTGGCAAGACCAGCAATACGATCGCTAGAATGAGCCTCAGTATGCGGGTATCCATGCGACGAAGACGTTGGTACCCGCGCGCGTGAAGGAATAGACCGTCATGGTGCCTGCGGTCGTCGCACCATGATTGCTTGGCATTTTGAAGGTCATCCCGCTCTGGCTGAACGAACATGTTCCCGAGGTCGTCCCCTCGACGAACAATTGATAGGTGCCGCCATCCTGCATGTTTGTGAAGGTGAACGAGCCGCAGCTTGCCGTCGTGTATTGCGTCGTGCTCTGCGACCAGTCGATGGACGTCGCTGAGCCCGCGTTCACAGATTCAACAAACATCGACCCATGCACATCGAGTGTTGCTTGCGGCAAAGTCGTCCCGATGCCGACATTGCCGCCGACAGGCACCAACAAAAGATTGCCTGACGTATTGATGCGCAGGGAATCACGCGTGTGCGCCTGGTCCCAAATGAAGAAGCTGTTATCGCCCTGTTTGCCGATCTGGTAGATATCAGAGCCTGCATCCCGGAGTTTCAGGGAAGACTGATTGCCGCCGCCAAAATCATCGACAACGATCATGGCACTGTTAGTGCCCGTACTTACAAATGCAGCCTGAGTTGCTGAAGCCGATGTCACAGACAACGGATAGGATGGCGATGTGGCTCCAATTCCCACATTACCCTGCACGATAAGACCGTTGCTGGGCGCGGTGGTGGTGCCGATATAGCCCGCGCCGATCACCGAACCGCCCGAGACATCGAGCTTGTTAAGCGGCACGTTGGTTCCGATACCGACATTGTAGATGCCGCTGGTACCGTTGATGGTGAGTGCATCGATATTCCCGACGCCCTGAATTGTGAAATAGGCATTTGGGCTTTCGCTGCCTCCAAAACGGAGTCTGTTGACGGAGGCGCTTCCGGCCGTGGTTGAGTTTCCAGCGTTGATGTAAACCTGGTTATTGGTTCCGGTCGTGTTATCACGCGCCAATATCGTTCCCACAACGTCGAGAGCAGCACTCGGTGCCGTCGTCCCGATGCCGACATTGCCGCCTTCTTGTATGGACATGAGCGCCTGAGATTGCGGACCATTCCAGATATCAAGTGTGCCCGCATCGTCTTTGATGGTCTTATATGCTGTCGCTCCTTTCAGTTGCAGATAGGGTGAGCTCGCGCCAGTACCGATCACTGCACCGGTATCAATCAGGGCAGCCCCGTTGACCTCGAGTAGCGCAGCAGGACTTGTCGTCCCGATGCCGACATTGCCCTGAACGATGAGACCGTTGCTGGGCGCGGAGGAAGTGCCCAGCGCGGCTATATAGCTGTTGCCGATTGCGACACCCCCAACATCATTGATCTGCATCGTGGTGGTGTTGGTACCTGCCTCATAAACGGCGAAATTCATATAGCCGTTTTCGGCGCCCGCTACTTTTGACGTAATACCGCCCGCTGTGCTGGCGAACACAATCTGGTTTCCCGATGCATTCAAGCCTCTGAAATTCAGACCACCGATGCCGCCGCTGCTGGGGTTACTGAAAAGGCTGATATTGCCGCCGACGGTGAAAATGTCGGTCGGCGGTGTGAAAGTCGAATTGATCTGCACACCACCGTTATTGCCCGAAATGCTCATGCGGGTGCTCCACGATTCATAAGTGGTGCCGGAAGCGCCGTTGGTCGTGGTCTGGAAAATAATCTGGCCGCCGCTACTGCCGTTGCCGGTGCCGATGCCGCCAATCAGGGTCAGGTTGCCGCCATTCTGGTTGGTCGAGCCGGACTGCGCATTACCCGCGCGGATGGTTAGGCCGTTACCGGCGCCAGAGCTTGCGGCTTCAACGGCTATTGTTCTTCCGGCATCGCCGCCGAAGCTGAGCGCGTTGTTTATTGTTGAAGTGCCGATGCCCAGCCTTATATTCGTATTATCCCAATAGAGGTTACTGCTGGCGCCGAGAATGCCGGAGTTGTTCCACTGCACCTGACCATTCGAACCGGCGGCATCCAGCGCGCCTGCGCCGACCGCTTCCCAGCCATAGGTCACGCTGTTGTAGGTTTCGAGTTCGTCATAGTCGGTGTTGTAGATGGCCAGGCCCGTGGCGGGGGAGCTGATGGCGTTGCGCTGCGCCGTCGTCATGCGCGGCGGCAAAATGCCGTTGCTGGTTGAATACACATCCAGCAGCGCCTGCGGATTGGTCGTCCCGATGCCGACATTGCCACCCAGAATGGCCATCACTTTGTCGGCTGTCACAGCCGCGCCGCCTTGATCACCCATGAAGATACCGAGCGAATAGGTGCCGGAGACATAAGGCATGGTGGCGGCTGTACTGCCAAGGCCGACGGCCATCGAATAGTCGCCGCCGCTGCCGCCATAGCTGCTGCCGGTGTGCGCCTGATAGCCAAGTGCCATGCTGGCTTTGCCGCTGGCTTGAGAACCACCGGTCGAAAACGAAATGGCCTGAGTTCCGAAGGCCGATGGAGTGTAACCGATCGCAAAAGCATTACTAGCAGCAGCATTCGCGGCATGCCCCATCGCAGTCGCTTCGGTACTGCTTGCTGTGGCGAAGGAGCCTCCCATGGCAAATGCTTGTGTGCCGGAGGCTGTTGCATATTGCCCCACGCAGAACGAGTTCGATCCGGAAGCCTTGCAACCCTGTCCCAAAGCGACAGAGTAATTTCCGATATTCGTATCGTCGCGCCAAGCACTCGACGTGTCATTCGGGTTGACTGAATCAACACCACCAACCTGAAACGCGGCCTTTTTCGGGTACCAGATCATGCGCGTGCCCGCACCAACGGTGCCGAGAGCAACACCGCTCGTGCCGACCGAGCTGTAACCCTGCGCGTAAATTCCACCGTCATTCGCCGCGCCGTTACCAATGCTGAGGGGAAACAGCGGCGCCGTCGTCCCGATGCCGACATTGCCGGCGGTAGTCAGGCGCATGTGCTCTGTGCCGCCTGCGTAAAACGTAAGAAGTCCAGCCCCTCCGTTCGATGTAAGTCGGAGTTCACCGCTATCAGTTGGTGATGCGTAACATAACTCCCCCTGTGGGCTCCCATCGCTCCCACGACGAAGAGTCAGACATCCAGCATTATTTGTACTCCCAAGCACCAGTTGACCGATAGTATTTCCCCCTGACCAGGCGCCTGGAATATCAAGAAGCGCCGTCGGCGCTGTCGCGCCGATGCCGACCTTTCCCGGACTGGCGGCGGTACCGATGCTGGTGCCGTAGATCAGGTTACCGATGTTGAGGAAGTTGTTGGTGCCTTGGGCGGGCGTATCGACCTGGTTGTCAGTGCCGATCAGGATATTGTTGCTGCCGGTGTTAAGGGTCGCGCTTGCGACGTTATAGCCAAGGATCGTGTTGTTCGCCCCGGTCGTAATCGACAAACCCGATTGATAACCGAGCGCCGTCTCGTTCGCCGCCGAAGACGTCATGGATAGATTGTAAAGCGATTGATAACCAACAGCGACACTATTCGCGCCCATGTTTATTTTACCTGCGCGAAAACCAACGGCTACCGTATTCTGCCCCATGTTGGAGGAACCCGCGCCTCCACCCACAGCCGTAATGGTGCCACCCGTACCTGTTAAAGCAGCAAAATCGCCGATGGCAACACTGGATGCTCCGGTAGTAATCCCCATACCGGCCTGATAGCCGACGCCCGTATTGTAATTGCCCGATGTTACGTTAGCGAGAGCTTGAAAACCCAATGCGGCATTACCAACGGCGGCTGTTGTCATGCTTGCGCTGCTAAGGGCCTGTGAACCGATGGCGATGTTGCTGTAAGCGGCGCTTGCGGGTTGATTGGCGAGCGCGCTTGGGCCTATGGCGATGGAAGCGCCTCTGGTTGTATCTGACGAAGGATAACTGACGCCGTTCATACCGCCGATATAAAGCGTCCCGCTGGTCGCCTGCGACGTACCGATATAGAGGCTGCCGTAACCAATGGTCAGATTGGGATTGACGTAAGTCAGCCCGCTGTCGCCGGCTAGGCCGCCGCCACTGTTGTACTGCACCTGTGTGTTGCTTCCGCCCGCCGCAGCAGTTTGCGAAACGACGCTCCATACGTTCGAGGAGCATTTAAGGATTTGTCCGTTCGCGTCGGGCCAGCCATACTGAACACTTGATCCGCTGCAAGCTTGGCCTGACGTCCCGACGGAGAATCCTGGCGGTGTGGCCAACTGGGCCAGAAGCTGCGCGGGACTGAGCAGGGTAGCCAGAGCAACCGCGATTGCGAATAATTGGCGCCGACTACATTTCATTCGGCTTTATCGAGGCTGACATTTCGCCAGTTCGTTCCATCGCAAAGTTGCAGATGCTTGTCGGTGTAGCGTAGCGATCCCGCGTTGGTGCCGGCGCAACCTACCCCCGACGATCCAACCTTGAGTTCGCCCTGATAGACATCGAGATTGGCCGCGGGAGATGCTGTGCCGATGCCGACGCAGCAATGGTTGGCTCCCGAAAACACCATGCCGCCGATTGGATTAGTTGGGGGCTGTGTGGCCTTCGGCTGATTGGCCGCCGCCGCGCCATGCGCGAACAAGCCGAGGACAAAAGAGAGGACACAAATGCAACGCTTCACAAGAACTCCCTTCCGGAAAGCTCGGAAAGACACCGGGAAGAGAACCTTCCACTGGCGAGCACGGGAGTTCAGACATCGTGATAGCACGATTGCGACGGCCTTTGGCCGTGAGGCTTGGACATCCAAGGACATTGCCTGCGCAATATTCTCGCCGCCGCCTCCCGGCCCATAGGGTCGAAAGGCAGCGTTTCATCGGCAACGCAAACACCGGCTATCAAGAGGTTCTGACACCCCGAAGGCAGGCTTTCTCTGCCCTCACCTCGACACTGCCACGGCGGTTGGGCGGGTCAATGAAGTTGTATTAATGCCCATGGGAGCGTGATAATTCGTGCACGTCCCGAATGCTCTACGAATCGATTTCAGCGCTTTGATCACCTACGCCGCGATCACCGCGCCGTGGATTCCGGCACGGGATGATCGAGGGAGGTCACTGAAACGATCGCCTTGAACTCCTCAAGGATCTCGGGGTGGTTCTGATCGAGATAGCGCTCGACCTTCCGGTTGGCGATCAACTTCGATATGTAACCGGAGGCAATCACCAGATGCAGGACGTCCTCGCCATAGGAGGCCTCGACAGCCTTGAAGTCCTGCTGAAGCGTGCTCATCTCGCGTTCCATGCGTGCCAGTTGCTCCGGCGTCATGCCGTCGATCCGTTTTGCTCTCTCGGGCTTCGCCAGGTCAGCCTGCTTCGTTGCGGCGAGAAGCGCCCGCGCATAGCCGACGGTGAAGTTCGACGCCGACAACATCAATTCCGCGACTTCGATCTGTCGCATCGAACTCATTTTCCGCATGACATCGAATGTGACCGTGCTGACCATCTTGTCCTTCAGCATCTCGATGACTTCCGGGCTTATGCCGTCCAGCATGGCCCGGCGGCGCTTGATGTGGCCGATATTGACGTCGAGCGCTTTTGCCAGCTTTTCCTCCGAAACGCCCCGCGCAAGTGCCCGCACGATCATGAAGTATTCCTGGATCGTCGCGAGGTGATTGATACGTTTGTTATAGGTGAAGGTTTCATCATCATGCGCCAGAATGCAGCGGGCGCTTGTTTCGCCACGATCCAGTAGCGCCGCACGACGCCAATGGCCATCGAGCAGGAGATATTTCCCATTCTCGTCAGGGTTCTTCGACAGGACCAGCGGCTCGATCAATCCGACTTCGGCAATCGACTGCGCCACGCGCTTGTACCGGACAAGCCTTTTTGTCTCGTCTGATATCTGCTTGAGCGGCAGGATTGAATCAAACGGGATGACAATGATGTTTTGCTCAAAGGCTATGCGGACATCAGCCATGCTCATGGCTGTCCTCCCGCTCCGTGGAGCCGCTCGGCAACTGGCCTCGGGAGCGTATGCAATTCCTCCGCCTGGAGCAATTTGACGAACGAGGCCTCTGCCATCAGCATTCGCAAGGCGTTGACGGCAAAGAGCAGGCGGCCTTGGGCGAGGCCAGCCTTCTTCACGAGTAGTTTCTGCCGATCAGCCTCTTTCTTGTAAGCGCGCACGAGGGCGCCGGATGTTACGCGCTTGGCCTGTTGCCGCGGCCCAGTTGGAGTCTTTGCCTTGCCAAGCAGGTTACGTTGTTCAATGATTTTGCGGATCGCGAGGACCTGATTGCCGGGAATCGCATTCGCTTCATAGGCTTCCGCAAGCGCCTTCTGAACATCGCCGTCCTTGGCTTTTGCAATTTCCATGGCAATTGTGTGAGGAATGATCCCCCTCTCTACCGCCGCCAATAGCCGTTGCTCTCCGTTCTCCAGGAGGGAGCAGATTGCATAGACATACTCGGTGCTGAAGTCGATCTTGGCCGCAATCTGCCCAATCGAATAGCCTCGCTTCTTGAGATTGCCGATCTCGGAGACAAGCTCCAGTGGAGAATGGTGCCGCCGCGCGAGGTTTTCGACGAGACTCATCACGAAGCAATCCTCTTCGGAGGCTTCGATGACAATCGCCGGTATTTCCGTTTGACCAAGCGCTATAAAGGCTTCCAGCCGTCCTTGGCCACAGACGAGGTCAAATCCGTGACCATTGCGGCGGCTAACCGTGATTGGCTTCTTGAGGCCAAGATGGGCAATGCTTGTTACAAGCTCGCTGAAGATCCGCTTGTTGCGCGATCGAGGATTGAGAACCCTGATATCCGTTACGGGAATTTTGATGATTTCCGGAGCCGTTGCGTCGCTCATGCGGCAACTCCCAGTTCGTTGCGCGCGCTTAGTCCAAAAAGCGCATCGAGATCATCGAAGCGATAAGCGTCCAGGTAGATACCATTCTCCTCCGCAAGCCTGAGCCGGTCGGCTGACATATCGATGCTAGGCAGGAGGTAGTAGTCGAGTATCTCTTTGTTCTCTCCGTCCATGCGGATCGCGATGGTGATGTCCGGGCGCAGGCCGGTATCCAGCCTGAGCTTCCAACGCAGAAAACCGGCCGGCGTGTGCAAGCATCGGGCAATTATGATCGAGGCCGTAAATTCGCCATTGATCGTCAGAATGTCCGTTAGCTCATCGAACTCGACGGTCCCGCCCACCTCGCGTATTCCCGCCATCGCCTTCTCAAGCACATCCGGAAACATTGTTCGGAGGGCACGGTTGGTTTCAATATACTGGTAGTCGCGCCCGGGATCGTATCCAACGAGCTGGTAAGCCCGGATGAGGCTGCCAAACCGGGTTCTGTAGACGGAGCTTGAAGGCATCTCGTCCATCTCGTCGATAACAAGACCGGAAAGGTGCCCTTTCTGCTTCAGAAGCGTTGTGAGTCGTTCCAGCATTTCGTCGTCCGTCAGCCTCTTGCTGCGCTCCTCGATGATGCGCCTGGCGGCAAGGAAGAAGTCGCTGTCGATTACAGCGTCGAACACATGATCGGCGCGTATCCACATATCCGGCGGATTGATCACGCGCGCCTGTTTCAGCTTGAAGGAAACCCGGTTGTAGACGTTGTTACCGACATACTTTTCGTTGGTAAGGATCTGGTGGATTGTCCCGCGGGTCCAGGGCCGGCCAAACTCGTTCGGAATTCCTTCAAGATTGAGCATGGCAGCAATTTCGGCCTCCGATTTGAGCTGGAGGACGAAGCATCTATAGATGCGCCGCACCAGCTCGACCTCCTGCGGCGGTCCCGGCTTTAGGATGACCCGATCGGTTTGCAGGCTCTTGTACTCGCCACGGCCAAGATCGGCCTTGGGCGTCCGATGTTCGTCGATCAGTTGCCGCCTGAGACCATATCCGGGAGTACCGCCCTGCCGGAAACCAAGACCGATCAGCCGGCACTGCCCGGCGAAGACCTTCGCTGAGAGTTCCCGGCTGTACTCGCCGGCCATCGCCCGCTTCATGCTCTTTATTATTGTAGAGGACAGGCTGCCGTCGTTTTCGAACTGCTCGGCGCAATACTGGACCCGAATGCCCGCTTCCTTGCAGGTGTATTCGTAGTAGGCGCTCTCGTCGGCATCGGGGAAGCGGCCCCAGCGGCTCACGTCATAGACTAGCACGACGCTAAAGTCAGTGCGGCGGTTTCGGACATCGTCGATCAGTTGCTTGAGGGCATCCCGTCCTTCGATCCGCAAGCCGCTGCGGCCTTCATCGGCATAGGTGCGAACGATCGTGAGGCCGTGCCGGGCAGCGTAGGCTGCGATCGCATCCTTCTGGTTCTCCGTCGAATATTTTTGATGGTCCGTGGACATGCGCACATATTGCGCAGCCCGTGCCGGGTCTCTGGTTGCGTCCTCGGCATTTGCTTGTTTGGGACGTCGCACGGAAAGCTACTCGGTCATCGATCAACCTGAATTCGGGTCGAGCCTCGCGGATAGCTCAGCGTACCCAAGGGAGAGCTGGAATGTCGCTTCCGAAAAAGGACCGAAAGATTCAGTCCGTTTCAGGAAACTCTCATCCTGACGGGACGGCAGACCTCGGAAGCTCCGAGTTTGCGCTAGAGATTGCAGAGGCTCTTCACAAGGAGTTTGGTGAGACCCACGCTGCCATCAAGACGGTCGTCGCCCTGACAAAGGCCAACGAGCGCGCCGTGAAGAACTGGTTCTCGGCCAAGAATGGGCCAACGGGTCGACACCTCGTTGATCTTGTTCGCATCTCCGACGAGGTTCTGGAGTCGGTATTGCGCATGTCGGGCAGGAGCGATTTGATTTTGGCAAAGAAGCTTGGCGATTCCAAACAGACGCTGATCAAGATGCTCAGCCTTATCGGCGAACTCCAAGGTTAGTCGATCTCGTCGCAATTTCTCTACCTCTCAGCTACAGAAAGGCGATCCGACCGGAGGGGACTACGCGACATTGCGCAACAGTCCCAAACAGACCGATTTCGATAGCCGTCCAGGTCCGCTAGCCTGATTTTCGTTTCTTGAAGAGGCGGCCATGAGCCGCATCACGCCCATCGCCAATTTCTTCCGCTTGATTGTCCTGAGTTAGCGAGCTCTTTTCCTTAGCGCAATTGGCGGAGTGCTCACAGCCGTCGCTCCTCTTGCCCACATCGGCAACTGGCTGCGCACCGTTCAGATCGTCGGCCGCACGGTGCGCCAGTTTATTCACCTCGCAACGTCTACAGTGAAGCCGATAGCAAACTCTTCGAAGATGCGCTCGCCATAGGAAGTTGAGGTTGAGCGGCGAGAGATGGACTGGAGGCCCTGGGCGTGGGTGCTGACTCTGCCCCCAGATCTCTTGCTGTCTTTCGCAGCTCCTCGACAAACGCTTTCGGCTCTTCATTCAATGACTGTTTAACCAACTCGCGTGCGTGCGCACCGTCGGGAGACTCCAGATAGTTTGCCAAGCCCTGAGCCGTCCTGCCGACAAGATTCCGAGTTCCGGCAACTTTATCCTCATGTCCGACGCCGCTGCTGAGTTGATCGCCGATTTGCCGCATGTTGAAGGCAAGCTGCCGTTCCTGCCGGTCGGCCGTCAAGCCAAAGCCATTTTCGCGCAGAATGGAGAATTTGTCGTTCATCGCACCGATATCGTGCTGCAAGCCTAGTTGTCGCGCATTGTTTTCATGGCCCAGGGAGCGAGCGTCCTGCAAAAATGATTTCTCAACATTGGCACCTGCCATTTGTGCGACAGGACGCGCGACTTCGCCGATCACGACACCGGCACCAGGAATTTCCTCGAGACCACGGATCGCGGCCTCGACCATATGACCTTGGGCAACCGCTAATCCTTCTCGTGAAACAAGCATGGCGTTAGCTCCGGCTTCGGCAGCCTGAGCCGCAGAACCGCCGCTCGCCAGCGTAACACCGGCCGCCAAAACGCCAGACGCAGCTGTGCCGACCACGCCGAAGATTTTGCCTAGTTTGCCCGTAGCATGCGGCAGGTGTGGCGTTTCATGCGGCATGTCCCACACACTTGCAGGTGGCAGTGAGGTTTTGGCGGCTTGAAGCGGCGGTGTGCTTTTGATCTTCGGTGCATTGTCCAGAATTGTGGAGCCAGCATTTTTGGCGATGTCAGTCGCTGTTTCCAGCGCAGCAATATTGTACTGGGCATGCTGTGGATTCAAGAAAAGTACGCTGTTCGGTGCCCGCGCAATATCTTCTGCAACGGTTTGCGTAAGAACCTTTTTCGCAAAGTCTGCATTGTTGCCAGGTGTGATTCCCATCTTGCCATGGAAATCTATCATGTGCGGCACTTCGGACTGTCTTGCTTTGAGGTTACCGAGAGCAATGACACTTTCAGCGCCGGTAACGGGACCTCGACCGCGGACCAGTCGATTGGTTTCTATGCCGACATTTCTGCGGAAAGCCTCAAGGGCCTGCGTGGCGATTTGCCTGTAATCCGCCTCTGAAAATGAAATATCCGGCATAATGACTTTCGCTCATATGATTTCTCGGCACACAAACTTCTTGAAAACGGCTCGTCTGAAAAACGGTAGATGACCGCCGGCAAAGTCGGCGGGACTAGGTGCTTATGAGGTTCGATGATACTCAAAGGCGGTAAATATTTCTTTAAATCCGAATTGCCCTTGATTTTGTCGATGTTTCGCCAGGTCTGCGCGAGCAGGTTTTCGAGCTGTCTGGCGCCCTGTCGTCCTTCAGGATTTTTGGCAACGGGCAATTGGCGATCAGGCGGCGCAGCGTGTGCTTGTACTGCCTCGTCGGTCGGCTGCGATCCGTTCAGAAAATCTGCCCCACCTGATTGCTAGACTTTACCAGCCAATCCCAATCGGATCGATTTTGATGCTAGTCCGCGCCCGCTAGTCTGGCCCGGTTGGTTCATAGCCTTGGGGACGTCCATGAGCGGCATCACCCGGATCGCCAATTTCGTCCGCTTAGCCGTCATGAGTGGACGAGCCGTATTCCTCGCCTTCGTTGGCGGCTTGATGATCGGCTTCGCAGTCTGGCTGGTCCTACCGTCCGGCAGTTCGTGGTTTCTGGATGTGATTGCAGCCTGTTTCGTCTGGAAGGGCCTTGAGGTAATCGGTATCGGACTCGAACCCTTTGCGCGGAAGCCAGACCTCCAACAGATTACAGGTCCGGGACGAAACCTCCCGAGCCCTTATGGAAGCCGTGGCATGCAAGCCAGTGAGCAGGGGCGGTCCACCCGCTACGCTCGTTGATAGGGCCGCCCAAAAGCGAGATCGCGCATGGTATAGTCACCGCCGCGGCTTAGGCCGCGGCGGAATTTTTGTTGTGAAACCCATGGAGGAAGTCTGCCGCGCGCTGCGCGTGCGAAGACGCTGTAAAAATCGCGCGTTTGTCGTTCTTCAGCACCTTGATCCAGGAGGCGATATAGGAAGCGTGATCCTCCCTCACCTCCGGCGTCAGGCCGAGATCGGCAGAAAGGAACGCGGCTCCCAATTCCGCCACCAGTTCTTCCATTGCATAGCCTTCATCGCCGAAGCGCTTGCGGCCAAACTCGCGGTTGAGGCGCTTCTCGTGGCGAGTCCAATGCGTGCATTCATGCGCGAGCGTGGCATAGTAGCTGACAGCGTCCTCGAAAAAGTCGATACAGGGCATGTGGATGTTGTCGGTCGACGGCACGTAACAGGCACGGCTGCCGCCATGGACGATATTCGCGCCCGTCATTGCGAAAAATGCGTCGGCTTGCGCGATGCGCGCCACGGAATCCGCCGGCTTCTGTGCTTCGCCGTAATAGTGCGCGGGAAGCCCTTCGATCTGCCCGACATTGAAAACAGTGTACCCTTTCATGAAGGGGATCGCGCGTTCGGCTTCGTCTCCCGTCTCCTTGTTGGTGTCCTTGCGGATCATCCTGTCGGCATAGACGACGAGCGTTCCTGTTTCGCCCTTGCGCACGTGGGCCCCGAGTTCGTTCGCCTGCTTGAAGGTCATCCAGATGGGCGCGCTGTAGCCGCATTCAATGGCCGCCGACCACAGCATAAGAACATTGATGCCGTTGTATGGGATGCCATTGGCGCGCAGGGGCCGCGAGATGCGTCCCTCGGCATGTTCTGCTTTCCATGGCTGATGCCATGGCCTGACGCCTTGCTCGAGTTTCTGAACAATCTGGTCCGTGATCTTCTGATAAACATCCGCCTTCATTGCTGCCGTCCTCTTTGCCGGTTGCGCATGCAACCGGAACTAGGCCAGCGCCAATGAGCGGGGGTTGGCCGTCACAGGCCGGAAAGCGAGCGGGAGCTGGTGCGGGCCGGAGGTGCGCGAAGCGAGCCGACTACACGGCCCGCCGCTTTCCGCCCCCACGCTCTCCGTGGGGGCTTGGCCTTGACGGCCTGGGGGCCGCAGGCCCCTAATGTGATCACTACGAATCCATCGCCTCTTGTTGACGATCCACTTTGATGCCGAACCGGACGCTAAAGCCCGCAGAACTGGAGCGCGCCCGAGCGCTGCTCGTTGAGATCCGAGAACAGCTTGTCGCGCTCGCAGGTGAGGACAGCGAATTGCTGTTTGCGTACCGTCGCAAGATCGCGAAGGAATTGATTTATGACGAGCGCAGCCCGCCGATGGTCCGCCGCAGGCTGAAGGTCCAGAAGCGCGTGGACCAGGAGGGCCGATGTGCCCGTTGTCGCGAGCCACTTCCGGAGAAATATGTAGTTCTGGACCGTATCGAAGCGTCGCAAGGATATACGGCCGTCAATACCCGCTTGATCTGCGAGAAATGTGACCGCGAAGTTCAGGGGGAACGTCGCTACAAGTGATCAGGCCGAGACGTTCGCCGATATTTGCGCGAAGGATCGTTACCCGCAGGGCGGAGACCTCGTGGCTCCGCGCCATCCGCGTAGGCGCGGTGGCGTAGAGCCTGACCGGCGCAGCCGGGCGCGCCCAAAAGATCACTCGTCTGGATACTCATCCAGCTCGATCCGCGTCTCAAACCGAAAATGGCGAATACGCGCTTTCCGGTATCGCAACGGCTCCCCATCAAGAACAATGTACTTGAAGCGTCCTGCGACCAGCATCTGCATGACGGGGCCCAATGCGTCGGCGGCCATGGAAAAGCCCCCGATTATGCCCACGTCACGCAGGTCGATATAGCCAACGCCGAGCGGCCTTTGGTCATGCTCCTTTATAGGCGGGTGGTGCTGAACATCCGGCATGAAAGTGAGTTCCGCCGTCTGGGCTTTGCTCTTGAGCTTGCTGGGAAGCAACAGTTTCGCCCGCACGACCAGATGGCGGTAGTCGCTGTAGGGCCGGTCATCATAGCGAGGATCATTGATACCGAAACTGTAGCTCCAGTCCCAATCCACGATCTGAATGATATAGCAAGATACGGCCTCCGCCGGGCTGGCACGGCGCTTCGTCTTGGGCATGACGCCACCACACCATTCGTCGGGCCTGTGTCCCTGAACGCATGGCACGCGGCTGAAGCCGGGGTGCGCTATCAGAGACGGCTTAGATCTTGCGACGGATCGATCGGGACCTCGTCCGCGTTGTCGACTGCATCGGCGAACAGGGTATTGAGAGTCCGGCCATCGGCCGACTTCCACACCTGCCAACCGTTTTCCGAGGGCCGGACCGTGCCAGCCTGCTCGTAGCAGCGAATGGCAGCCGCACTCGGTGCGGCGATAAAGCCGTCGGCCAGCTCTATGCCCGCCCGCCTGGCTTTACCGGTAAATGTCTGGCCCTTGTATGTCAGGTACAGTGGCGAATCCTCCAAGAGGATTCCCGTATCTATGAGATAGGCCAGGGCCTTCTGTACCCTGTTGCCATCGATTTGCGGAGGCCGGCCCGAGACCTCCGGAACAAGAAGCCATTGGAATTTATCGGCGATCAGCTTGCTGCGTTCGGCAATAAAGTCCTCGAAGCGGTCGAGTTTCCAAAGCTGTCTGTCGTGCGGTATCAGATGCATATCGAGATAGGCAGCTTCTGCACGCGGACCAACAAACCAGTCTTCCGGCATCTGGTCCGACTTTCCTCCTGAACCATTCTCCTGCATGGTGAGAAGCATGCAGTTCGCCAACTGATTGCGGTCACCCTCCCGGTACTTCATCATGTTCATGCGCCCCGTCGCCGGATTGATCGTCTTCACCTTACGGAGCACACTCTGCGGAAAGATGTGATCGACTTGCGGAAGATTGTTTGCGTAGGCCGGCGTGTAGTTGAAGTCACGGTACCAAAGATTGAAGAGTAGATGGATCGTTTCAGAGCCATAGCCCATCTTCCACAAACGGTCGTCCGTTAGCTCCAGACTCCGATTCTGCGATCGAATGATGCCGAACGCTTCGTTCAGCTCGAAATCTTCGGCCCGGTTGATCTCTCTTACAAGATCATCGATGAGCTGGTCGGGTGTACCGCTGAACGCGCCTGTCAATGATGACCGCAGCAGGTATTGATCCACGTCCTTCGCGCGCCGCCATGCATCGGCAAAATGATAGCGGAAATGGATCAGCGGGATCAGGACGAGGTATGACGGCAGCGCCTTATCGCAGCGTATGAAGGTCTTGCCGCGCACATAGTCGAGTACATCGCTGATCGCATCTGCGATCTTGTCCCACTTGCCTTCGATCTCTTCACGCACGCCTTGTTTGCGAAACTTTTCGACCTCATATCGCGCACCGTGGCCCAGCAAGGTAAGGCAAGTTTTCAGGACGAAGTCGCGTGTGAAAGCGAACCCGTGCCGGTTCAGCTTTTCGAGCAATTCCTCCATCTGGTCATTCGCATCGTCCCAGGTCGAGGTTAGCAGGGCGAACAGCAAGTCCGACTTTCCAAGGCGGGTGCCGCCGGAATTCGCCCGAATGAAGACCTCAACGACATCGTCTTCCGTATAGAGCTGCGGATTCTCCGTGCTGTCGAGCTCCTGGTAGCTAATCCCGTCGTCGCTATGAAAGGCTTTGAACACGATGGCGATGTGTCTGCCGATTTTGTCCTTGTCCTGGTCGGTCAGCTCACCGTTCGCCTGGTCGATGATACGTTGCGTCGCGGTGAATGAGTTTGCATCGCCAAAAACAAGATCCTTGAACTTGATCCACGGGAATTTGGCTTCGGCGGGATTCAAAAAGGCAAACTTGAATTTGATATCGTCAGGTGCTGAGACCTCGCCGCTTAGGATGTCGAGGAACAGTTCGCGGCCTTCGTAGCTGCCCTTAAGTCCAATAAAGAGGCTTTGAAGGCGCTGCTGGCCGTCGAGGACCAGGCACTTCTTCTTGTCGTTCTGCGGAATGTAGAAATCCGATAGATGATTTCGCTGCTCCGGCCAGAAATTATCAATGAACTTGCGGCACCGGATATTACTGCGCGTTTTCCAGACCAGCAACGTGCTGATGGGATACTCGCGAAGAATGGAATCGAACAGGCGGCAAGTCTGTTCCTCGTTCCAGACGAACGGCCGCTGAATGTTCGGAAGCCAGAAGCCGCCTTCCTCGTCGGGATTATTGAGGTAGCTGACAATCTTTCGCAAAGAATGCTTGGGAGTCTTCATTTGCTCTCGCGCAATTGGATCAAGCTCAAAAGGCGGTTCGCAGGCTACAACGGTGCCGAGCGCCTTACAACCTGGCCGCGACCTCCTCCCCGGCTTTGACTACGCCACACGTTCTTCTCCGGCCTTATCGCACCGTCCTCGACAATTCGGCGCAAGCGCTCCGCCTACGCCAAGGCTTCGGCGGGCAGGGCCGCGCTCGTCCACTTCGTTTCCGCCTGAGGTGCGCCTGCCTCCTCCGTCGCAGCGGCCCTATCCGAAGACCGCGATTGGCGCGGTCAGAGCGATGGAGGACGAGATGCCGCTTTTGACAGTTAGTGAACTGATGCACCTGACGCGCGATGAGCTATGCAGGCTAGCCGCCCAAATCGAGCAGGGGCTGCCCGGGTCCGAACCCGGCACGGTTGAGCGGCTGAATGCTCTGACTAGCCTTGAGAATATCCGGCGTGTCATGACAATCCGCGGCTTTCATTTCTGATGGCCGCCACAACAGAACGCCCCTGCCGAGAGATCGGCAGGGGCGCCTGGCTTGTCTTGGTATCATTTGGACTTAGCTGCTAAACCCTTCCATCCTGCGCGAGCCGCTTCGTCCGCGCGCGGGCTTCTTGGAGGGACGTTTCGGTGTCTTCACCAGTTCCGCCTTGGCTTCGAGCAGTTCAGTGATGACGGTCTCGGGCACAGTGAGGAGGAGCTTGCTTTGTTCCCCGCCGGCGAGGTCCTTCCACTTGAGCCGTGTCTTATAGGGCTTGGCCGGATTGAAGCTCTCGGTTGGCTCGAAGCTCTCGACCCGGAAGGGGATCGCCCGGTTGACCGCGACACTGTCCTCCGCGAACAGGTGCAATTGATGCTCGGTTGCAAACTCCTGCACCGTCTGTTCTGTGAGGACGATATCGCGATTGAGGAGAACAAGGCGAGCCTTGAACTCCTTCTCCGGCTTGAACTCCGGATTCGCTGCCGGGTCGAAGGGCTCGACGAACGCGACCTGTTCAACCAGTACTAGTCTCTTTCCGATGGTGACCACTTTCATAATGACTTCCTTTCCGCATAGGTTGATCGAGGGATCACGCTAGCGAAATGACGTCCCCAACTGGAACCGAAACGATTGGGAATCGAGGCGTAGCAATCGGGAAAGATTCGGAATCGAAATGCGCAATCGGAATCTTCCGGAATATTTTGCAAGGATCGGCAAGGACGACGATGCTCCTGCATACCCTCGTCCTCAGTAAGCGGAATGATCGGGAACGTTCCGCGATGCAGCATTTTATGTTTGATTTACACCTACCAAAAAAAGACAATGGATCTGCTCATTCGGCGCTTTCATTGGCCAAGCGAGCGCAAAGAACGAGGGGGTTACCTATTTTTGGCAGGCGATGAAAAGTGCCGCCTGCGAGGTACTAGCGGTCGCTCCCGTCTCTGAAGTCCCTTCGCGACCGTGAAGGGATATTTCAAACAGCAGCTCGGGAGGAAACATGCAGTCAGAAGCCGCACCTCAAAAGAAGCATGTACAGCTTGCGGACGACATTCTCGAAGGTGCGGAAGCGATTGCCGACTTTCTCTTTCGCGGCACGAGCGATTTTGAGCGCGGCCGCAATCGCCGCAAGGTCTATTATCTTGCTGAGAATAGCCAGCTTCCCTTCTTCAGGCTCGGCGCGATCCTTTGCGTGCGCAAGTCCGTGCTGCTGGACTTCATCGCCGCGCAGGAGATACGCGTCTCACCACCGAGGGGGTATCGTCGCCGGCGAAGGGGTGGACGAGTGGATGGAGAGGAGGATTTTGAGCAAAGGAGCGATAGCTAGGCTTTGCACTGCGATAGCGAACGGCACCCTTAAGCAGCAGATCGAGGCGGAAGACGCCCGCTGGATGAAGCTGAACGGGCGGGTGAAGCTGCCAAGCGCAGGCAGAGGCGACACCCGCAAGTAGCCGCGCCTAACGCGACCGCTCGCGTCTGCGCTCCTCGTCGTCGGCTATGTGTCGGCAGGCTATTTCATGCCATTTATAGCCGTCGAAATACGCGATCTCGCCGCCACCGCCATTGATATAGTAGGCCCAGGCCGCCGCCCGCTCGGCCTCGACACGTTGCGCGGCGTTAGGGCCATTTATCCGCTCGGCTGTTGCTGTCAGAGGCTCCCACATGGGCACTCTCCCGGAGAGGTAATCGCCTGGCGTAACTTACCGCCTCGAACCAGAAGAGCATTCGGAACGAATTGGAATTCTTTGTATTGTCCGAAGATCGCGACCGATATGTCGATGAAGCTCGCTTGGCGTCATCCTACGGCACTATCTTATCTTGGGTGATATAGGGCGCATCATCCCTGATAAAATCTGGCAAGCCAGGGCCCTCGACTCGTTTTCCATTCGCCTCGTCCGCTGCGACCTTCGCATTGAGATTCAGAAGGAATGCCATGGGATCTTCATCTTTTGCCATTCCGTATGCCGCTCGTACCGCCTCGTCGAGAGCGGTGTGCGCCGATTTCAAGGGATGATCGCCCGGCAGCTCCAGTGATCTGTAAAGTTCCCGGAAAGTCAACTTGTGCTTTGCACGAAGCTCATTCCGTAGCGCGCGAAGCGCAACTGCCGCATCAGCCACGCGTTTGACTAATTTTTCATTGGGGGCCTGGGGCCACGGAAAGCTGTCGAAAACTGTATTTGACGTATATCGAAAATCCGACTTGAGCGTCGAACATCGGCCAACAAACCAGGTCCAGTGAATCCCAGACTGGAGGATGCCAAACGAATAATCATCCGAATATGGGAACACCTGCAATGCATCATTTGGATGAATTTGCGGGTCTATGAATTCGAAGATCGGTCGTTTGGTGACACGGCCGCAAACGATATACCGCGGGAGCTTGGAGATGGCTCTCAACATATCGCCGCGCACGCGGAAAAGCTGCCACCACGTTTCGAGCGCCATTGCATGATCTTTGGCCTGCTTGGCCTTTGGGTCGGCGGTGCGCGCCTCCTTGTTCTTTTCGGCCTCTTTATCGGCCGCCTTTTGGCGTGTCGGAAGAACAAGTCGTTTCACTTTATCAAAGAGCTCCGGATAGTCCTGGGCCTCCAATAAGGTTCGCTCTCCGAAGTCGACTACATACCGCGTCGGTTTGGCATCCCGTTCGCCAATAAGATCGTCCGCGATCAAATAGGGAAATAGGACTGCGGCGTACTCCGGGTGCATGGCAATTCGCAGCTTGGCGTCGTGGGGTTTGGCGAGAAAATCTTTGTGCCCGTGGGTTTGGCCCTGAAAACAGCCGCCACGAGCAGCATTTGCTTCGATTCGTTTGGCGCTCGAAACGTCGATCTCGAACGAAAGCGACGGGCCAATCTGATCGAAATCCTCGTGCCTCCAACCGGTAGAGATGTCGTTGCCATCCTGTGTATAGAGGCGCTTCTTTCCCTTCTGTTCGCCTTTGGTCCAGTTGACGATGGAGACGTGCACGACCGCCTCGCCGGGCCAGATCATACTCGAAACGGCTTCGGTTATTGTGCCGCTGTTAGCGACTATGTAGTCGAGGCCTCCCTCGCGGCTGTAGTTCTGGCGGATGGTATTGGTGCCGACCAGGCCCGCTCTCTGTCCTGGTTTGAGATGGTCATGGGTACGACGGAACCAATAGACGCAATAGTCTGCTCTTCCGGGCATCTTCGGATACGCCTTACGTAGTTTGTTGACATAAGGTGCCCCGAATTCCGGAATCATCTTGTTCTTGCTTTGATAAGGCGGATTGCCGACGACTACATCTATCTCCGGCCACGGCTCAAAGAGGGCGTCGCAGCAACGAATATTTTCATCGAGATTGTCGAGCGGCAATGCATCGGCGCCGCCAAGCTCCATGTCATGCTGGTGCAGCCCGAGCGCCTGCATCGCTTCATCGATCGCCAGCTTCTTGGCCAGCATCAGCGTCACTTTGGCGAGCTCGACACCAAAGGGGTCAATATCGAGTCCAAAGAACTGCTTGGGAGAGATGATGCTATATGGGCGCGCTCTGGCGGCAAATTCCTTTGGGATGAGTCCTTGCAGACGGGTTAAGATTCTCAGGTCGAGCCGCGCCAGCTCGCGGAAAGAGACATAGAGGAAGTTTCCACTGCCACATGCCGGATCAAGAACCCTGAAATTCATCAATTCACGGCGAAGCGCAAATAGCTCACTGGTGTTTTTCGCGGCATCGATGCGCGCGCGCCATGGTGCAACAATCGTGGGGCCAACGATCCGCTGAATATCGGCTTCGGACGTAAAATGAGCGCCCAGAGCATGGCGCTCGTCGGCATCCATGCTGTGCTGAAACAACGTGCCAAAGATCGCCGGATTGACCTTGGACCAGTCCTTACTTGCGGCTCCGTCCTCGCCTCCCAGCAACTCAAGTTCCGAGTGCCGGAGGTCAACGGGTTCGATGGAACTAAACAGGCCACCATTGAAGTAGCGGATACCCTTGAAACGGCCGCCGGTCGCCGGGACCGGATTGTTCATTTGACGGAATAGGTCGCCGAAGAGATCGTAGGCACTTTGTTGCCGTTCCAGACAGTCGAGCGCGATCGACTGCACCATCCCTGACGGCATTAAATCGATATCTTCGGCAAACATCGACACCACGGTCTGCAGGACGAACCGTTGAGCCTGCACGCGAGGTATCGGATCGCTAGTGCGACGATGCAGAGACTGGAACAGATCCGCCATTTGATCGGCGGCCTTACGCGATACGGCTTCCCGATCGTTGTTGAATATCGGCTTGCGGTCGTCGGGGAAGAGGAAATTCAGCGCTGTGTAACGCTTGGGTAGCTCCTCAAGTCTGAGAGTATCGATCGGCTCGTCTAGCTGCTTATCGAAGTCGTAGATCCAGAAATCACGAAAGTTGCAGAGAACAACATATCGCGGGCGGTTTGGGACGGCATTGATCCAGTACTCAAAGGCTTGCCGGTAATGGATATGAAGCTTCTCGCCGCCCTTCTTCATCTCCAGCAGAAGACGAGGCTTCCACACAAGGTCGGCAAATTGCGTACCCTTGCCGGAGTTCTTCTTGATCCGAAATTCGAGGGTCGCGCCAGCCTCCTTGTATCCGGCGTGCCCGAATGCCTGGAATAGCCTGTCACAGAAGACCTGAGCTTCGCCCTTTTCGTCCCCCGAAAGTGTCTTTGCGTATTCGACGAACTGATTCAGATTTTCAACGATGATTGACACGTTTTCCTCGCCCTGTCCGCGAAAAGCTAGGCGATTTGAAGCAATTTCGCACGGCAAATCTCGTCGGAGAGCTAAATGGTTTCAAGGGGTCGAAACCGTCCGCTAGGCCGAAAGAACCTTTTCGAGAGCCGCCACGAGTTCAGCGCGTTTCGCGTTCGACAGTTTGTCGAGATTCTGCTGACGCCATTTGATCGCGGGCAGTTCTGCGGCACCCGGAACGTCGATTAACGTCCAGTCGGGCTCGCCGCGTTCGAACGATATGAGGAATTTTCGGTGTGCCGCAGGCATCTTGCCAACGATCTCATCCACGAGGGTTTTCCGTGCGGCAAGCAATTCGTCCTTCGAGACCGGCCTGTCTGTCATACCTTCGAAACCGTGAAGAAACTGGTCGCTGATATCTTTCTGCTTTGAGCCAAGAACTTCGAACATCGGCCGATCATGGCTCAGCAGATAGACGATGAAGGCCTTGCGAAGGTCGTCGGTGATACCTTCGTTTGCGAGCAGGTCACGTATGTCGAACAGGTCGCGCGGATGCTGCCGATCTAACGCGGCAACAATCTTTCCACCATAGAGATCGGCGAAGGAGACGATGCGGGCCTCCGCAAACCCGAACTCTTTCTGGACAGCGGACGTCGAAGGAGCCTGGATTGGCTCAAACACACAGCCACGCAGGACAGGTGTGACTTCGATCTTGATCTGGACGCCCTGCGAGCGAACGACCAGTTTGATAGTGGCATTCTCCTTTTGTGTCTCGTGAACCTGTGCTCCTGGAATGCTCTTCCTGATCTTTGCGGCGATGCGCTTCATTGCATCATCGATATCGGCAAGGGATTCCGGTCGTGGCGCGACGGGAACATAAGTCAGGTCTATGTCTACGGAGAGTCGTGGCATGTTGCGCACAAAGAGATTGATGGCGGTACCGCCCTTCAGGGCAAAGCACTTCTCTTCCGTGACGATCGGTAGGACGCTTAGCAGCAGCGCAACCTGCCTCTTGTAGATGTCAGCGAACGCCATCGAGATCTCCGGGAACGGTTATCTGATAGGTGGGATCGAGAACGCCGCCTCTCACTAGCATGCGCTTGCCGTGACCGAGATCAACGGAGTCCTTCTTGAGGTGCTTGAGCCAAGCGTGCTCATGGCGGTCAGAGAAATAAAAGAAGAGACGCTTGACCTTCACGCTCTCGCAATCGTGCAGGAGCTTTTGGAGACGCTCCGGCCGAAGGTTGGCAAGCCCGCCAAGCAGGGCATCGACCTGTTCGAAGCTTTCGTTGTTGGGCAGTTCGTCGAGCAGCTCGAAGACCGCCCGCTCGGGCGTCGAGAGCGTTAGAGGCCAATCCCATTGCCCCCAGTTTAATTGGATGACGTCGCCGCCACGAAAGGCCGTGACATCAGTCATCTTCCCGGTTTCGACATTCCAGCGGACGCTGCTTATGCCCTTCGCAACGGGATCGTTCTTAAAGAGCCGCCGGTCGTTGTGGTAGACGAACTTGGTTGGCAGCGGCAGCTTATGGACCCACGGCGGTGGCGCTTTCGGTCCATAGAGATGGACGCGGGTGGTCGATTGCGGCAGGTAGTGCGCATAGCCTTGTAGTTCGAGTGCCGTTCGTCCTCCGACGACCAGAGGCGAATAGTTGAGGATCGTCTGAAGCGAGATCACCACCTGTTGCCAGCTCAAGGTCCCGCGCGGTCGGCGGAACACGCTGCGGGTAGGTTGCTCAAGCCAACCTGATTTGACGTACTGATGCTGCAGTTGGGTCGAATAACCTTGGAACTTGAGCCACGCGGCGTCGACGAGCATGCCCTCCGGGAGTACGGTCGCGAGCTGGTTTAGAAGTTTTCCTCTTTGTCTATCCATGATTTATAATATAGCATATTTATAAACCAAAGGCTAGTTTGAAAAAGGCCTCACAAATCAAGCTGTTATTGACAAACCTCAAAATTCCTAAACCGCCAATAAATGGAAGATGCAGCCAAGCGTCCGCCTCTATCAGAGCGGGAATGGCTTACGATAAGTTTCCTCGTCATGAATCAACGCACGCAAGCTTACTTCGATGAACTTGTCAGGCGAGCCGTGACTGCCTCCGCGATCCCGCGCGAACCAGAGCCGCTGGCTCAGCCCAATGCATGTCACGGCAATTGCGAGGAATTCGCCCGGCGTCATACCGGCTATGAAGTCATCCGCGGATGGCTGGTCTTCGGGGGCCATTGGTTCGTACCCCACAGCGTGGTTCGTGAAATCGCCTCGGGCAAGTTGATTGATATAACGCCAGACCCGAACAACAGTGGCGCGATCCCCTTCGTTGAACACAAAGGATCGGAGGACGATTTCGCTATCCTGCGGCAAGGGCGAGATGGCGGCTGGCTTCATATCTCGGCCTGACTTTTCGCGCTGACGTGACACCGGCATCTTATTGCGCAACAGGGATGAGCAGAGCGCCGACATTCATCGAAGCGGACGTGCGATCATCTAGACGCCACCTCGAAGGCTAGAATAGCCTCTTTGCTATGAATGACCCGCACCTGAAGCCATTGCCGGGCACCGCATCCGCTGGGACCTGGCGTATGCACAATGCCGACGACGTAATCGCAGACGGGCGTCTTGCAACATTCGCGATTCTGAAGCGGCCAACACCGACAACGGTTGCCTTGATCGGCACGGGCTTCTACCTGCAACCCAAAGGCGGTTTTGCGACGGCTGCGCATGTTGCCCTGGAAGCCGAACAACAGCTCGCCGAAGCGCCGGACTCGGTTGGTATTGCACACACCCTCCCCAACGGCAAAACCCGGTTTCTTCCGATCTGGAAGTTCTTCATTCATCCAACTGCAGACGTGGCGTTCGGCATTCCGCGCTACGAGTTCGTGGACGACGCCACGGGCGAGGTCCTTCGACCAAAGGTTCTGTCCTTGACATCGCAGGCGCCGGAAACCGGAGCCTCGGTGAGCACCTGGGCATATCCGCTGCATCGGATCATCGATGGTACGGCAGGGCCGTCGGTGCATCTTCAGCCTGATTTTTACAACGGCATACTGGAGGAATATTTCCAGGATCGGGGCCCATCGGCAAAGCTTAGGCCGCCCTATTTTCGGACCAGCATCAATCTCCATGGAGGTTCGAGTGGTGGGCCGGTCTTCAACACGGCCGGCGAAGTCTTTGGCGTGGCATCGTGCAGCTATGATGGAGCGACCGACATCGCCTTCGTGACGCCCGCGAACGCGTTGCTCGATCTCAAGATTCCAGAGCGCATTTCCGACACCGTCACAGGAGGTGCAACCGTAAGCCTGCGTGAACTTGTGACGCGCGGTCGGATCGTGATGGACGCGCGGTCATTGCCGCCCTCGACCAATGGGAAACAGAATGCACGAGAATGACAGGAGCATCCTGACGGCCGCGCTGCGGAAGGCCTCGATTGACTATCAGCATCAGACGCCGAGGCCAACATTAGCTGGTGGCGGCCCGAGCAATCAGATTATGGATGAACTCGAGGCAGCATTCGAGAATTGCGCCACATACAGGGCCGTTGCGGGCAAGGTTCTGTTCAGCGGAGGCTCGGGACCAATCATCGACGCCTACGGTTTGGCATCCAGGTTATTCTCCAAGGGCGTTGAATACGCTGAAGACATCGACGGAGCCGTGGATTGGGTGATCCGTTTGATGACAACGCAGGAAACCACCGGACGGTTCAAAGCCGCTTTCTGGGGCTTGCAAGTCGATCAGGAAGCTTGCTTGTCCACTCGATCTCGCCTGATGCCGTTCGACGCATTGCCGGAATCGTATATGAAGAAACGGATCGTCGAGCGAGCCAGGCGCTGCTATGACGGCTCTCAATGGATGATGCAGAGCTATTTCGACAAACCATCGGCGGCTTTCGTCGAGGATCTGCCGGGATTCCCATATATCCGCACCGACAACGCGGCGTTCCTGAAGATGAACGAGATGGTCTGGAAGGTCGAGACACTTTCCGTGTTGGCGCAAGCATCGGCTGTTGGTCATCCTATTGCCGTCGCCTGCTGGTTTGAGTATGCGGACACCGAACTTGAATGGGCGGAATGGGAAAATAGCCTCACTTGGCTGCTCCCTGAGATCCATCCCGCTGTCAAACGCACGGTCTCGACCGATATCGCTGTGCTGAACACGAACATCGGACGCTATGCGACGCTTGCCGAGGATTACCGCGCGCGCATTTTTCGATCGATGGAACGCTTCAGGCTCAGCCAGTCTCGTCAGCAACCTATAGATCGCGTTCTCGATCTCGCGCTCGCCTTCGAGATTGCCCTGAGTGATCAGGGTGACAATGCTCCCCCGAGCTGGAAAGTAAGCGTCCGTTCGGCGCAGTTGATCGGCGGCCCACTTGCCACGCGCCAGCAGAACAGGGATGGCATGGCCGTCCTTTACGACCTTCGCAACCAAGCAACACATGGCGGCTCGTTGAAGGCGAAGAACAAGAAGCCGGTCGATGAGGTCCTTGAAGAATGCTTCGCGCTATACGTCACTGTCGTGAACAAGCTGCTCAGCCTTGGTTCAAAACCAGATTGGAAGTCGATCGAACTGGAGCCGAGCAACGGGTAGGCGTCCAAAGGGTCTTGTGATTTTGGTTGCGGGAGCCGGATTTGAACCAGCGACCTCAAGGTTATGAGCCTTGCGAGCTACCAGGCTGCTCCATCCCGCGGCCTGAAGAGGCGACCGGTATGCTCGCAACATCTTAAAGTTGCAAGATAATTATTTGTCTCTCCTAGGCGAGAGCGAAAATTCTCTGAAATAAGAAGCGAGCTAGTCGCGTCAATGGCTCGATCTGAAGCTTCAGATCCTGGCCAACACGCGAGGAATTTTACGAGAACGCTGCACCGGATTTTGTGCCGCTTTGTGCCAGTTTTGTGCCGTGGAGTATTTCGAACTGTTTGGGAATCCGAGCTGGAATAGGCCTAACCCATTGTCAAACAATGGTTTCCCTCGGGAAGGTTTGGGAATGCCTTGTAAGGCATGAAAAAGCCCGCCAGAGGCGGGCTAATTCATTGATCCAACTAAGGAAAAGTTGGTTGCGGGGATAGGATTTGAACCTATGACCTTCAGGTTATGAGCCTGACGAGCTACCGGGCTGCTCCACCCCGCGTTAAACCGTTGCGCGCCTTCGCAGATCAGCCGGGGACGGTGGATTGAGGCCGACGCTGCTCGCGTGGCTTGCTTCTCCCGTCCCGAAGGCTTCCCTGGAAGGCAACCCCGGGCAAAGCCCGTTGGGTGCGGGGGGTATGTACCAACCCGGGCCGGCTTTGGAAAGGGCTGCGGGGACGTTTTTTTCGACTTTATGACAGCTCTCGGGCGCGGATTCCGGCCGGTTTGCCCTGCACTTGCCAGAAGTTCCACAAAGCGCCAGCTTGCGGCAACAAAACAGCGGCGAAACGCCGATTTGGGGAGGAGCGCCATGGAAACTTCCTTGGACAAGACTTTGGACCGCCCCCTCGCGACCGCCCCGCTCGCGGCGCTGACGGACAATTTCCAGGCCATGACGGCGCGCTCGCGGGCCGAGCCGGCGCCTGATTGCGCCACGCGGCTCGACCGGCTGGCGCGATTGCGCGCCGTGGTCGCCGATAACGAGGAGCGGTTCCGCCAGGCGATCTCGGCCGATTTCGGCCACCGCTCGGCGGTCGAGACCACCATTGCCGAGGCGATGATGGTGTTCTCCGAGATCCGGCACGCCACGAAACACCTGAAGAGCTGGATGGCGCCGCAGCGCGTAGCGACGGCGCTGCAGTTCCTGCCTGCGCGCAACCGGCTGATGCCGCAGCCGCTCGGCGTCGTCGGCATCATCGCGCCCTGGAATTATCCGCTGCAGCTGACGCTCGCCCCGGCGATCGGCGCGCTCGCCGCCGGCAACCGCGTCATCATCAAGCCGAGCGAGCTTGTGCCGCATTTCTCCGCGCTGTTGAAGGAGACGGTCGCGCAAAGATTCGACACCACCGAGTTGCTCGTCACCGGTGTCGAGGACGAGGTCGCAAAGGGGTTCGCGCACCTGCCGTTCGATCACCTCGTCTTCACCGGCTCGACCCGGGTCGGACGGCTGGTGGCGGAAGCGGCGGGGCGCAATCTCACGCCTGTGACGCTCGAGCTCGGCGGCAAGTCACCGGCGATCGTCGATGTCTCCGCCGATCTCGACGAAGCGGCCGAGCGCATCGCCTATGGAAAGCTGCTCAATGCCGGGCAGACCTGCATTGCGCCGGATTACGTGCTGGTGCCCGAGCCTGCGCTGCAGGCCTTCGCCGAAAAGGTCCGCGCGCAGATGCGGCGCATGTTCGGCACCGATCCCGCCAACAAGGACTACACCTCGATCATTTCCGACCGACACTATGCGCGGCTCGAAGCGCTGGTCGCGGATGCCGCGCAGCGCGGCGCAAAGATCCTGCAACCGGCGAAAGCCGACGATCCCAACTGGAAGGCTCACCGCAAATTCCCGGCGACACTGATCCTCGGTGCGACCGAAGAGATGGCGGCGATGCGGGAGGAGATTTTCGGTCCCGTGCTGCCGGTGCTGGGCACTCGCGATCCCGCCGATGCGATCGCCTTCATCAATCGCCGCGACCGGCCGCTGGCGCTGTACTGGTTCGGCAAGGACAGCAACGCGCGCGACGAGGTGCTGGCGCGCACCGTCTCCGGCGGCGTCACCATCAACGACTGCCTGTTTCACTTCGCGCAAATCAACCAGCCGATGGGCGGCGTCGGCGCCTCCGGCACCGGCGCCTATCACGGCGAATGGGGTTTTAGGACGTTCAGCAAGCTGAAGCCGGTGTTCTATCGCTCGAAGTTCAACCGCCTCGCCGATCTCTATCCGCCCTATGGCGGCAAGATCGCGCGGCTGGAGAAGATGATGCGGTTCATGTCGTAGGGACGGTCGTTCCGGGGCGCGTAGCGAACCCGGAACCTCGAGATTCCGGTTCGCGCTCCGCGCGCCCCGGAATGACGAAGGAAATGGGGGAAACATCAGTGACTGACACATTCGATTTCGTCGTCGTGGGCGCGGGCTCCGGCGGGTGCGCGGTGGCGGGGCGACTGTCGGCGGATGCGGCGACATCGGTGGCGCTGCTCGATGCCGGCGGCAAGAACGACAGCTGGCGGATCACCACACCATTCGGGCTCGCGCTGCCCTACAGCGCGGCCAACTGGGCCTTCGAGACCGTGCCGCAGAAAGGATTGAACGGCCGTATCGGCTATCAACCGCGCGGCAAGGGCCTCGGTGGCTCCTCCGCAATCAACGCCATGGTCTATATCCGCGGCCACAAATCGGACTACGACCATTGGGCTGCACTTGGCAATGCAGGCTGGTCGTATGCAGACGTGCTGCCCTATTTCAAGCGCTCGGAGAACAATTCCGATTTCGACGGCGAGTATCACGGCAAGGACGGCCCGCTCCATGTCAACAGGCTGCGCTCGGACAATCCGATCCATGACATCTTCCATCAGGCCGCGCGCGAGGCGCAATTCCGCATCCGCGAGGACTTCAACGGCGAGGATCACGAAGGGCTCGGCAGCTACCAGGTGACGCAGCACAAGGGCGAGCGCTGGAGCGCGGCACGCGCCTACCTGCAGCCTCACATGGACAAGCGCGCGAATCTGCGCGTCGAGACCGGGGCGCATGCCACGAAAATCCTGTTCGAAAGCGGGCGCGCGGTCGGAATCGAATATGTGCAGGGCAAGCAGACGAAGCAGCTGCGCGCCCGCCGCGAGGTGATCCTCGCCGGCGGCGCGTTCCAATCACCGCAGCTATTGATGCTGTCGGGCATCGGCGATGGCGAGGCGCTCCGCGCACATGGCATCGGCGTCACACATCACCTGCCGGGCGTCGGGCGCAATCTGCAGGACCATCCGGACTTCGTGTTCGTCTACGCCTCCGACTATCCGCATTTCGTTCACTCGTCGATCGGCCGCTTGCCATCTCTGCTCCGCGCCATCCAGCGCTACCGCCGGGAGCGACGTGGCCTGATGACCACCAATTTCGCCGAGTGCGGCGGTTTCCTGAAGACCCGGCCCGATCTCGATGTGCCCGACATTCAGCTGCACTTCATCATCGCGATGCTCGACGACCACGGCCGCAAGAAGCACAAGGAGGCCGGCTTCTCTTGCCACGTCTGCCTGCTCAGGCCGAAAAGCCGCGGCAGCGTCTGGCTCAGAAGCGCCGATCCGCTCGCGGCGCCGATGATCGATCCGAACTTTCTGGGCGAGGCGGAGGATCTCGAGACGATGGTCGCGGGCTTCAAGACCACGCGACAGCTGATGGAGACGCCCGCGATGCGCGCGTTGCAGAAGAAGGACATGTTCACGTCCGACGTGCGCACGGACGACGACATCCGCGCCATCCTGCGCAGTCGCGTCGACACCGTCTATCACCCCGTCGGCACCTGCAAGATGGGCACGGATGCGATGGCCGTGGTCGGTCCGACATTGAAAGTGCACGGTGTGCATGGCCTGCGTGTCGTCGACGCCTCGATCATGCCGACGCTGATCGGAGGGAACACCAATGCGCCGACCATCATGATCGGGGAGAAGGCAGCGGATATGATCCGGGCGGAGGTGCGGTAGCACAAAGGTGCCGCGCCGTTCTCTGCTGTCGTCCCGGACAAGCGAAGCGCAGATCCGCGACCTATACCCCCCGGGAGCAATTGCGGCGAACTGGTCACCACGAGTCGTCGCCAAACCACGCGCGCGCTTTGGGCGCGCTTGTCCGGGACGACGGCGGAACTCAACCCGACGACAACCTCAACCCCGAAGATGGTTTCTTTATTGACGTCGACTAGGCCTTGGACGAACACACCCCCCAGCCTCTGGAGCCAAGAAAAATACAGACGATTTTAGCGATCTGAAACCGGAACGATCGGTTCAGCGTTCATTCGTTCCACGGCAGGGTTTCGCTCATGAACAGTTTTGATCTCGCGGTCTATGCCGCGCTCGCGATTGCGATGGGATTCGGTTTCAGGACCGGCCTGCTCGGCAGCGCCATGACCATCCTCGCTTATCTCCTCGCCGCCCCCATCGCGGTCGCGCTGATGCCGCTGATCGTGCCGCAGGTCGCCGGCAACCCGAACGCGCCGCTAATCCAGAACTGGATCTGGTTCTTCGGCATCTTCCTGGTGGTCGGCATGTTGTTCGGACATCTCGGCCGCCTCGCGCTGAGCGATACGATCCGCGATGCCGGGATCGGCGACCGCCTTGGTGGCGCCGCGCTCGGCGCCATCAGGGTCGGCCTCGTCGCCACCACGCTGGTGCTGGTGTTCGATCAGATCGTCCCGGCCAACCGCCAGCCGCCCTTCCTCGCCGGCTCGCATCTGCGCCCGCTGTTCTCTGCGGTCGGGCAGATGGGTTTCAAGTCGCTGCCACCGGAGGCCGCTGAGGCGATCGACCGCCTCAAGCAGGAGCGGCGCATCTGAAGCGCGGCGGGATCGCGCTTTTTTCTACTGTTTGGGCATGATCTTTTCGGAAAACCGCTGCACACTTTTCCGGATCATGCCCGCACATTTGCATCGCCGCGCGAACGCGCATGCATTTTGACGCGGGCATCTCCCTTATCAGGGCCGCCCAGGTTGGCTAAAGTGCCGGCCGTCCAAAAGCCTGCCTGCAATTTTCGGGAGTGAAACAGTGGATCTTGGGATCAAAGGTCGCCGCGCCATCGTCTGCGCATCCAGCAAGGGCCTCGGGCGCGCTTGCGCCATCTCGCTGGCCGAAGCCGGCGTTGACGTCACGCTGACCGCGCGCGGCGCCGATGCGCTGAAGAAGACGGCCGACGAAATCCGGAAGGCCTATCCGAGCGTGAAAGTCACCGAGATCGTCGGCGACATCACGACCCCAGCCGGCCGCGAAGCCGTGCTCAAGGCCTGCCCCGAGCCGGACATTCTCATCAACAATGCCGGCGGCCCGCCGCCCGGTGATTTCCGCAACTGGACCCGCGACGACTGGATCAAGGCGATCGACGCCAACATGCTGACGCCGATCGAGCTGATCAAGGCGACCGTGGACGGCATGATGGCGCGCAAATTCGGCCGCATCGTCAACATCACCTCGGCCGCGGTGAAAGCGCCGATCGACATTCTCGGCCTCTCCAACGGCGCCCGCGCCGGCCTCACCGGCTTCATCGCCGGCCTGTCGCGCAAGACCGTGATCAACAACGTCACGATCAACGGCCTCTTGCCGGGCCCATTCGAGACCGATCGCCTGACCGGCACCGCGAAGGCCGAGGCCGACAAGCGCGGCACGACGCCCGAGCAGATTTTGTCCGAGCGCGCCAAGCTCAACCCAGCCGGCCGCTTCGGCCAGCCCGACGAGTTCGGTTACGCCTGCGCCTTCCTCTGCGGCGCCAAGGCCGGCTTCATTACCGGGCAGAACATCCTGCTCGATGGTGGCGCGTTCCCGGGAACGCTGTGAGAGCGATGGGGCTCATCACCTCTCCCAAGGGAGAGGTGGATTCCCAATGCCGTGTCCGCTTGCCCAAACTACAACTCGGAAAGCAGTCCAGATGAGAGCGGTCTGGTACGAGCGGACAGGACCGGCGGCGGACGTTCTCGCCTATGGTGAGATGGCGACGCCGGCCGCGGGCCCGGGCGACGTTCGCATTCGCCTGGAAGCCTCCGGCGTCAACCCGGCCGATGTCGGCCGGCGCGGCGGCTCCTATCGCGCGATGGACTATCCGCGCGTCATTCCGAACAGTGACGGCGCGGGCTTTGTCGATCGGGTCGGTGACGGCGTGACACGCTTCAAGGTGGGCGACCGGGTCTGGCTGTTCAACGGCCAGCGCAACGGCCGGGCCTTCGGCACCGCGGCGGAATATATTGCGCTCGCCGCGCAGCTGGTGACACCGCTGCCGGATCATCTCTCCTTTGCGGAAGGCGCCACGCTCGGCATTCCAGCGATGACCGCGTGGTGCAGCCTGTTTGCGGATGGGCCGATCGTGCGCAAGACCATACTTGTCATCGGCGGCGCCGGCGCGGTCGGGCACTATGCCGTGCAACTGGCAAAGTGGGGCGGCGCGCAGGTGATCGCGACCGTCAGCTCGGCACTGAAGGGCGAGCAGGCGCGGCGCGCGGGCGCGGATCTCGTGGTCAATTACAAAGATGAGGACGTCGTTGCGAAAGCAATGGCCTTCACCGGCGGACGCGGTGTGGACCGCGTGGTCGATGTCGATTTCGGCGGCAATATCGCCACGACGCTGAAGCTGATGGCGGCCAATTCGACCATCGCAGTGTACGCCACCAACGGCAACCGCACACCGACGTTGCCGATGCGCGAGCTGATGGAAAAGTGTATCACGCTGCGCGCGCTGGTGCTGTTCGCTCTGCCGCCGGCGCTGCTTACGGCAGCGCAGGCCGACATTTCGAAATGGCTGGCGGCGGGGCCGCGGATTCACAACGTCGCGGCGCAATTCGCGCTGTCGGACACGGCGCAGGCGCATCTCGCCGTCGAGAAGGGCGACAAGCTCGGCACTGTGATCGTCGACTGCGCGCGGTGAGTGCTGAGCTGGTGTCTTTGCCACGACAAAGGCGCGCTCCATCTCCCGCTCGGGGGAGGTGCACCGAGACTGCGGCTCCATCGACTTGATCTAGCACGCTTTAAGCGACCGGCGTGGTGCGCTCGCCGCTCCAGTCGATGCCGAGCTCGTCCATGCCGTCGGCCAGCAGGTCACCCAGCATCGGCTCACCCAGCAGATATTGCACCGCCTCGCGGCGGGGCGCCTTGTATTCGGCACGGGCCTCGACGGCGCGGGCACGCAGATCGTCCCACTCGTCCACATCGCCATCGCCGCGGCCTAGCCACATCAGCGTGACCAGATCGAGTTGCTCGTCCTCATTCAACGCCCCGATGAAGCCTGCAAGCTCGGCTGCAACCGGATCGGAATTGGAATCCTCCAGCACATCGATCTCGTCGTCATCGGATGGGTTGGAGCCTGAATCCGGATCGGAGCCGGATTCCTTGACATCGAATTCGCGCGCCTTCTCGATGATGAAGGCGACCTTGTCGGCAGAAATCGCAAGCTCTGGCATGGGCTCCCCCTGTTCGTCGTTCGGGTTGGTCCGGGTTCCCTCGATAACGCGGCATCACGACAGATGATCCATTGCGCTTCATGACGGAAAGTGCGCATCTTTCGTCGCCAATGATCCCCGTCATTCCGGAGCGCGACGACGTCACGAACCCGGAACGACGGTGAGGGCACAAGCAAAGAAAATGGGGGCTCGCCCGATGCAGTGGAAGGTCGGCAAGGTCAAAATCACCAAAGTGGTGGAGTTGGAGACGGTCGGCTCGACCCGCTTTATCCTGCCTTTGGCGAGCAACGACGAGATCCGGAAGTTGCCCTGGCTGATCCCGCATTTCGCCACCGACGAGGGTCGGCTGAAAATGTCGATCCATTCACTGGTGGTGGAGACGCCGTCGCGCCGGATCGTGGTCGATACCGGCCTCGGCAACGACAAGCAGGGCCGCAACGTCCCGACCTGGAATAACCGCAACACGCTGTTCCCCGAGATGATGGCGGCGGCGGGCTTCGCGCCCGACAGCATCGACACTGTGCTGTGCACGCATCTTCATGTCGACCATGTCGGCTGGAATACGAAGCTTGTCGGCGGCAAATGGGTGCCGACCTTCCCCAGGGCGCGCTACGTGTTCGGCCGCACTGAATACGAGCATTGGCGCGATCATTCGACCGAGCCGGACAAGCAGGCGGTCTTTGACGATTCCGTGAAGCCGATCATCGATGCCGACCGTGCTGATCTGATCCCGAGCGATCACCGGCTCAGCGATGAGATCAGCATGATCCCGACGCCCGGCCACAGCCCCGGCCATATGAGCATCCTGATCCAGTCGGACGGCGAACAGGGACTGCTGACCGGTGACGTCGCCCATCACCCCTGCCAGATGGCGCATCTCGACTGGTCCTCCACCGCGGATTCCGACCAGGCCCAGTCGGCCGCGACGCGCGACGCACTGTTCGGCCGGTTTGCCGACACGCCGACGCTGGTGATTGGCGGGCATTTCTCGGCCGGCCACATCCGCCGGGAGGGCGATGCGTTCAGGTTTGTGGCGCTGCAATCGTAGGCTCACCTGAATCGGGGGACTGCAATGCGCCCCATTTTCGGCGGTTGAATTTCCCGCCGCCCTGTTCCATGAAGCTATTTAACCGATCAGTCCATCCCAAGGGAGAAACGAGAATGAAGCTTGTCCGTTACGGCGAAAAGGGTGCGGAAAAACCCGGCCTGATCGACAAATCAGGCCAGTTGCGTGACCTATCTGCGCATCTGAAAGACCTGACCGGCGAGGCCTATTCGCCGGAATCCCTGAAGAAGCTCGCCGCGATCGATCCGGCCTCGCTCCCCGCAGTCTCCGGCAAGCCGCGGTTCGGCGCGCCCGTCACCGGCATCTCGAAATTCGTCGCGATCGGCCTCAATTACAGCGACCACGCCAAGGAGACCGGCGCCGCGATTCCGACCGAGCCGATCATCTTCATGAAGGCGAACACCTCGCTCTCCGGCCCGAACGATAATGTCGAGAAGCCGCGCGGCTCGACGAAGCTCGACTGGGAGGTCGAGATCGCCGCGATCATCGGCACCCGCGCCAAGTACGTCTCGGAGGCCGATGCGCTGAACTACGTCGCCGGCTATTGCGTCTGCAACGACGTCTCCGAGCGCGCCTTCCAGATCGAGCGCCTGGGTCAGTGGACCAAGGGCAAGTCGCACGACACGTTCGGGCCGGTCGGCCCGTGGCTCGCCACCAAGGACGAGATCAAGGACGTGCAGAACCTGTCGATGTGGCTCGACGTCAACGGCCAGCGCCGCCAGACCGGCTCGACCAAGACCATGATCTTCTCGATGGCCAAGTGCGTCTCCTATGTCTCGCAGTTCATGACCCTGCTGCCGGGTGACATCATCACGACAGGCACCCCGCCCGGCGTCGGCCTCGGCATGAAGCCGCCGACCTTCCTCAATGTCGGCGACGTCATCACGCTCGGCATCGAAGGCCTCGGCGAGCAGCGCCAGGAGATCGTTGCGGCGTAAGGTCGGGCACGCTCGTCACGCCCACCGTCGTCGTGCCCGGGCTTGTCCCGGGCATCCACGTCTCACAGTCTCGCCACGCGGAAGCGCGTGGATGGCCGGGTCAAGCCCGGCCATGACGGTGGGGATAGTGTTCGAAGAACTTGATTGCAGGGAATTGTCCCCATGAAACTCTCCTTCTCCCAAGCCTCGCCCTTCGCCCGCAAGGTGCGCATCGCCGCGATCGAGCTTGGGCTGATCGACAAGATCGAATTCACGTCCGCGACCGTCGCGCCGGGTACGGTCAACGAGGACTATTCGCGCATTACGCCGCTGAAGAAGCTGCCGGTGCTGATCACCGATGACGGCGACGTGATCCTGGATTCCTACGTCATCGTCGAATATCTGAACGAGATGGCCGGCGGCAGCCTGATCCCGGATTACGGTCCGCGGCGCTGGAAGGCCAAGACCAATCATTCGCTGATCAACGGCATGCTCGATTCCATGCTGCTGTGTCGCTACGAAAAGATGGTGCGGCCGCAGGGGTTGCAATGGCAGGCGTGGTCGGACGACCACTGGAACCGGGCCTGGACCGGCATGGCGCGCTTCGAAAACATGCCCGACGTGCTGAACGGTCCGTTCGACATCTCGCAGATCGGCCTCGTTTGCGTGCTCGGTTACGCCGACTTCCGCTTTGCCGATTGCGGCTGGCGCAAGGCCTATCCGCAACTCGACGCCTTCCATCAGAAGATGCTGGAGCGGCCCTCCGTGAAGATCTCGGTGCCGCCGGCGGCGTAGCCAAGACATGGCGGGAGAATGACGATGCGCGATCGGTTCTCCCGTCTCACAAATCTCAGCGCGAGCCTTCTGCTCGCGCTCTCTGTCTCAGGCACCCATCTACGGGCCGAGAGCATGTCGCCCGGACAAGCCAATCAGGCTTGCGGATCGCCGTCATCGATCGACGATGGCTGGGAGATCGCTTCGCCCGACGATGTCGGCATGGACGGCGCGCAGCTGTGCAGCATCGCGGCGCGACTCGAGCAGCGGGCAACCGCGGTCCATTCGATCGTCGTCATCAGGCATGGCAAGCTTGTCTTCGAGCAATATTTTCCCGGCTACGACCAGCCTTGGGGACAGACGGACGGCCAGTACGAATTCGCCGCCACGACCAAGCACGACATGCGCTCGGCAACCAAGAGCGTGACCTCGCTGCTGGTCGGAATCGCGATCGACCGCAAGCTCATCGCCGGTGTCGATGAGCCCGTCCTGAAATTCTTCCCCGACTCCGCAGCGGTGAAGCAGCCGGGATGGGATGCCATCACGCTGCGCCATCTGCTGACAATGTCCTCCGGCATCACATGGGACGAGGCGCGGGCCTGGACCGATCCGAAAAACGACGAGCCGCACCTCGTCTTTGAAGCCGATCCGATCGGCTATGTGCTCGCAAAGCCGGTCGCTGCGCCGCCCGACGTGCTGTGGGCCTATAATGGCGGCGGGACTGAACTGCTCGGCAACATCCTCGAGCACGTCTCGGGCAAGCCGCTGGAGACATTTGCGCGCGAAACGCTATTCCAGCCGCTCGGAATCACCGATGTCGAGTGGAAGGCCTACAAGAACGGCAAGATCGCAGCGGCCGCGGGCCTGCGGTTGCGGCCGCGCGATGCGGCGAAGATCGGCCAGCTCGTGCTCAATCACGGCCGGTGGAAGGGCCGGCAGATCGTCCCGGCCGACTGGATCGCGCAATCGATCACGCCGCGCTTCCAGGCGGTCGGCTATTTCGGCGGCACGCTGTTCTACGGCTATCAATGGTGGATGGGCCGCTCGCTGGCCGGCGGCAAGGAGATCAAATGGGTTGCAGCCTTCGGCTGGGGCGGTCAACGCGTCTTCATCGTGCCCGAGCTTGATCTCGTCGTGATGACTTCAGCCGCGCAATACGGCCAGCCCAAGGAAGGCCTGGCCGCGATCGACATCCTCTCCAATATCGTCATTCCATCCGTACGCGACGCGCACTGATTTTAAAGGAAGCGAGCATGAGCCTGAAATACGCGGTCGGCGACCTCACCATCCATCGCGTCATCGAGCAGGAAACCTCGTTCGTCCCGGCGCTGGAGATGCTGCCGGGGCTGACGCCCGAGGTGCTGGCCGAGAACCGGGGCTGGATGCGAGAAGCCAAGGCGCTGGACGATCAGGACGTACTGCTGCTGTGCTTCCAGTCCTATGTGGTGAAGACACCGCATCACACCATCCTGATCGACAGCTGCATTGGTAACGACAAGCCGCGACCGCGGCCGAAATGGAACATGAAGACCGATGACACGTATTTGCGGGCACTCGGCGCCGCGGGCTTTGCCGTGGACGACATCGATTTCGTGATGTGCACGCATCTGCATGTCGATCACGTCGGCTGGAACACGCGGATGGAGAACGGTCGCTGGGTGCCGACCTTCCCCAAGGCACGCTACGTCTTCGCCAGGCAGGAATACGACCATTGGTTCGAGCAGAATGCGAAAGCGGAGATCCCCCCCTTCGCCGACAGCGTACTGCCGGTGGTCGAGGCAGGGCGCCATGAGCTCGTCGGCAACGACCACCAGATCGGCGATCACGTTCGCATCCTGACGACGCCGGGCCATACGCCCGGCCATGTCGCCTTCACCATGGGCCGGGGCAAGGATGACGCCGTGTTCTCCGGCGACCTCATGCATTCGCCATTGCAGACGCGGTACCCGGAGCTATCGATCAAGTTCGACGTCGATCCGGCCAAGGCGGCCACGACGCGTCGAAACTTTCTTGAACGCTATTGTGACACCGACACGCTGTGCTGCACCGCGCATTTCCCCTCGCCGTCGGTGGGGAAGATCAAGCGCGAGGGCAACGCATTCGTGTGTGCGGCGGTGTGAGTTAGCCGAGGTGCCGCAGGGTAGGCAAAGGCGCGCACTACGCGCGCCTTGCCCACCGCTCCTTATGGTGAGCACGCTTCGCTTTGCCCACCTTACGATTCCACCCGTGTGGAGAAAGCAATGACTGCACTTCCCGACATCCCTCTCCCCGCCGGTATCCGCTCGCGTTATGTCGATGGCATCAACGGCTTGCGCATGCATCTGCTCGAGGCCGGTTTCGAGACCAAAGGCCGTCCCTGTATTCTGTTGCTGCACGGCTTTCCCGAACTCGCCTTCTCCTGGCGCAAGGTAATGCCGGCGCTCAGCTGTGCGGGCTATCACGTGATCGCGCCCGACCAGCGCGGCTACGGTCGCACCACCGGATGGACCGCGGACTACGACGGCGATCTCGCGCCATTCTCGCTCCTCAACCTCGTGCGCGATGGGCTCTCGCTGGTGTCGGCGTTCGGCTACAAGCAGGTCGATCTGGCCGGACATGATTTCGGCAGCCCGGTCGCGGCGTGGTGCGCGCTGATCCGGCCCGACGTGTTTCGCTCGGTGACGTTGATGAGCGCACCGTTCGGCGGAGCGCCGCCGTTACCTTTCAACACGGTCGACACGCCGGTAAAGCCGCCGGTCGAAGATCCCGTTCATCGCGAGCTCGCCGCGCTGCCGCGCCCGCGCATTCACTATCAATGGTACTATTCGACACGTCCGGCCAATGCCGACATGCAGCACGCGCCACAGGGCATGCATGACTTCCTGCGCGCTTATTACCATCACAAGAGCGCGGACTGGATCGACAACAAGCCCACTCCGCTGAAATCATGGTCTGCGGGTGAGCTCGCAAAGCTGCCGACCTACTACGTGATGGACCTCGGCGAGACCATGGCCGAGACGGTCGCGAAGGAGATGCCATCGCCCGCTGCGATCGCCGCCAACACATGGCTGCCGGACAGCGACCTCGCTTTTTACAGCGCCGAATTTGGCCGCACCGGATTTCAGGGCGGTCTGCAATGGTATCGCTACGGCACGACGGGCATGCTCAACAACGAGATGCAGCTGTTTTCGGGCCGCAGCATCGACGTGCCCTCCTGCTTCATCTCGGGCAAGCAGGATTGGGGCACCTATCAGCGCCCCGGCGTGTTCGAGGCCATGCAGGGACGCGGCTGCACCAGGATGCTGGGCTGCCATCTCGTCGATGGCGCCGGCCATTGGGTGCAGCAGGAGCAGCCGGCTGAGGTGAGCCGGCTGCTGTTACAATTTCTCCACCGCGCCGCGACGGCCTCTTTCGGCTGAAGCAACGCCACCCTCCCGCCACAAGGTATTAATCGGCGGTTCAGGGAACATTCGGCAATATCCGACGTTGCGAGACACCGGAGCTGCATCCGGCGACCATGGAGAACGACATTGGACAAGAAGATCGCCGGATTACTGGGAGCAGTAGCTGCGCTCGGAACGCTGGGCACCGCCGAAGCTGCGCCTGCACCGACGGACGTCCTGCAGGCGAATTCATACGCCGAGCTGCTGGAGCCGATTGCCAACGCCAGCGCGCTGCTACAAGCCATCGATGAAGCGGCTCCGCCAAAAGCGAGCGACAATGTTCAGGTCGCTCAATTTTACTACCATCATCATCATCACCATCACCACCACAGCTTCTATCGTCGTCGCTATTACGACTACGACGCACCGGTCGTGGTGGTCCCGCGATATCGGCGGTATTATCACCACCATCATCACCATCACCACCACCATCACAGCTTCTATCGCCGCGACTATTGAGGTCGCGACGCCAGGAATGAGATGAACAGGACCTACGGGTCCTGTTTGCTTTCGATGGCCCGAAGCAGGGAAAGTTGGGCAAATCACCCATCACGATCGTCGATGATGACGGCAAGTCCAGGAACGGTCGTCCGCTCTAAAGCGATGGAATCGGAACGCGGGCTCTGATTCCTGTTTTGACGCGCTTCGTTATGCGAACCGGTGTCCGTTTCGCTCGAAAACGCCCTATTCGTTACGGGCCTTGTCCTTTGCCGCGCGGTGCAGGTGCCGGTAAGTACCGTCGAACACGGTATCAGATGACGATGTCCACTCGGTGCCGGCCGCCAGTTTGGGCCGATTGCTGTAGATCCGGCGGGCTTGCAACTCGCGCTCTGCCGCTTCCTCCTCGCCCATGGGCTCGAGTTCGAAGTTCGCTTCCTCAGGAACGACGATGATTTGCGCGAACGGCTCGTTCGGCCGGAAGATATGGGTTCGGCCCTCGGCCGGCGCCTTGAAGACGCAAAAGAACATCATGGGCCACCAATTGCGGATCAGCGCAGGGACGGCAATCGGCACGGTGTCGGTCGGATCGGTATAGAACCGCGGATGCGGCTCGGTGCGAATCGCCAGGCCTTTTTCGACCTTGAGATCGAGCAGGATCTGATAGGTGTAGAAGGCGTCGCCAAACTTGCGAAACGGCGGCCATTCCGCGCCACCTTCCGGCGGCTCGCCCCAATCGGCCTCGAGGATCAAGTGCCCCTCCCTGGTCGTGACGCGAAGCTCGAAATCATAGGGATAGAACAGCTCGATGCCGTATTGCGCGCCCTCGGAAAACGGCACGCAATGCCAGACCTGCTCGCGCGAGCCGTCCGCACGCGGCTCGCGCTTGCCGGCCCATCCGGGGATTTCCAGCTTGGTGCGGCGGGGCGCCAGCCGCGGATCGTTCAGACGAAACTTGACCTTGGCCATCATTCACCCGTCCATTCACAATGTAGAGTTCGAACCCGTACGTCTGCCATGCTCTCAAGCGCCATTGTAACGGCGCGTGGACTGCTAGGGTTTGCGCGGCGCGCGTGAATTGACCCTGAACGAATTGCAGCCTATATCGATTTAGAATCGTTCTAAACTGATAACAGGCGCAATTCGTGAAAAACTTTGCCGATTTGACCGAGCGCGAGGTTCTGGCGGTCGCGATCTCCTCCGAAGAGGAGGACAGCCGCATCTACATGACCTTCGCCGAGGATTTGAGGGAACGTTACCCGGACTCGGCAAAGCTGTTCGAGCAGATGGCCGAGGAGGAGCGCGGCCATCGTCACATGCTGCTGGAAATGTACGAGCAGCGCTTCGGCAAGCACCTGCCGCCGATCCGCCGCGAGGACGTCAAGGGATTCCTGAAGCGCCGCCCGATCTGGCTGACCAAGAACCTGCCGCTCGACACCATCCGCAGGGAAGTCGAGACCATGGAAATGCAGGCCGAGCGCTTTTACGTGAAGGCCGCCGAACAGGCCCAGGATGTCGGGGTGCGCCGCCTGCTCGGCGATCTCGCCGAAGCCGAGAAAGGCCACGAAGAGACCGCCGCGAAGCTGACGAACCAGATCCTGAGTTCCGACGTGCGCGCGGAAGAAGACCGCACCAACCGCCGCATGTTCGTGCTGCAATATGTGCAGCCCGGCCTCGCAGGATTGATGGACGGATCGGTCTCGACGCTGGCGCCGCTGTTTGCGGCCGCCTTCGCCACGCACCAGAACTGGCAGACTTTTCTCGTCGGCCTCGCCGCCTCGATCGGCGCCGGCATCAGCATGGGTTTTGCCGAAGCGCTGTCGGACGACGGCTCGCTGACGGGACGCGGCTCGCCCTGGCTGCGCGGCATCACCTGCGGCGCGATGACGACGCTCGGAGGCCTCGGCCATACCATGCCCTATCTCGTGCCGGACACCTGGCCCAACGCATTCTGGATCGCGACCGCCATCGCCGGGATCGTCGTGTTCTTCGAATTGTGGGCGATTGCCTTCATCCGCGCGCGCTACATGGACACGCCGTTCCTTCAGGCCGTGTTCCAGATCGTGCTCGGCGGTGCGATCGTGCTGGCGGTCGGCATCTTGATCGGAGCGGCGTAGGCGGTGACACTGCGTCGTTCATTCATCGTTGCGCACGGGCGTCCAACGCGGGATCCTCATGACGATTCGTCTTCAATACGGTACACCTGCTAAATTCTTCCACTGGCTCATCGTTGCACTGCTTGCCGTGCAATACCCGATCGGCTGGCTCATGCCGGATATCCATCGGGGCATGAGCCCGGGCGCCGGCATGACTTTCCATGTGTCGATTGGAATTACGATCCTGGTGCTGACGGCGCTGCGCTTTCTCTGGCGCATCACCCATCCCGTCGCGCCTGAAAGCTCGTTGCCCGCCTGGCAACGCTTGTCGTCGGAAGCCGTTCACTGGCTGCTTTACGCGCTGGTGCTGGCGACGACGCTCTCGGGCTGGCTGTTTGCGTCCTTCCGCGGATGGTCGGTCTCGTTTTTCTATCTCGTGCCGCTGCCGATGCTCGCGTCCGACAACGCAGCCGCCGGCCGCACCATCGACGGCCTCCACCAGGCAATGGAATGGGCGCTGCTCATCACCATCGGCATTCACATCGCAGCCGCGCTCGTCCATATCTTCATCTATCGCGATCGCGTGATGCGGCGAATGCTGCCTGGATAGGGTTCCGGACAGATCAACCGCGATCAAACGACGGTTGCGGCATGGGCTAAAACTGCGCATCATCCACCAGTGAAGCGCAGGAGCATCTCGTGGCCAAATCGGAATGGAGTTTCAAAAGCGCGGTCGAGCTATCGGCCGCATTGACGGCGAAGAAGGTCTCCGCGGTCGAGCTCACGCAGGATGCGATCGACCGCATCGAACGTCACGACGGCAAGATCAACGCGATCTGCGTCAAGGATTTCGATCGGGCCCTCGACGCGGCGCGTGGCGCGGATGCGGCCTTGGCGCGCGGCGAGCGCAAGCCGCTGCTCGGCCTGCCGATGACCGTGAAGGAATCCTATAATATCGCCGGCCTGCCCACGACCTGGGGCAACCCCGCGCATAAGGACTTTGTTGCCAAGGAAGATGCGCTGCCGGTGACGCGGGTGAAGGAGGCCGGCACCATCGTCCTCGGCAAGACCAACGTCCCGCTCTCGCTGGCCGACTGGCAGAGCTACAATGACATCTACGGCACCACCAATAATCCCTATGATCTCGGCCGCACGCCGGGCGGATCCTCCGGCGGTTCCTCGGCGGCGCTCGCGGCCGGTTACGGCCCGCTCTCGCTCGGCTCGGATATCGGTGGCTCGCTGCGCGTGCCCGCGTTTCACTGCGGCGTCTACGCGCACAAGCCGAGCTTCGAGCTGTTGCCGTCGCGCGGCCATACGCCGCCGCCGGCTCCGCCATTACCCTATGAGCGTGATCTCGCCGTGGTCGGCCCGATGGCGCGGAGCGCGGGCGATCTATCCTTGGTGCTCGACGTCATGGCCGGGCCCGACCCGCTCGACAACGGTACCGCCTACAGGCTCGAGCTGCCTGCCGCGCGTCACGGCGCGCTGAAAGATTTCCGCGTCCTCGTAGTCGATACCGATCCGGTGCTGCCGACCGACACTGCGGTGCGCGGGAGCATCAACACGCTCGCCGACAATCTTGCCAAGGCCGGCGTCAAGATCGAGCGCAACAGCCCGCTGCTGCCGGATTTCGCGGCGTCCTCGCGCCTCTATATGCGGATGCTGCTGTCGTTTCTCGGCGCCAGCTTCCCGCCCGAATTCTACGCCGGCGCAGTTGCAGCAGCAGCCACATTGCCGGCCAGCAACGACAGCCTGCAGGCTGAACGCCTGCGCGGCATCGCGCTCAGCCATCGCGACTGGCTGATGGCGCGCGGCGGCCGGACACGGCTGCGCGCGCAATGGCACGAGCTGTTCAAGTCCTTCGATGCTGTGATCTGCCCGATCATGCCGACACCGGCCTATCCTCACGATCACTCGGATGACCAGGAGCAGCGCCGCATCCTGATCGATGGCAAGGAGCACGTCTATACCGACCAGCTCGCCTGGCCCGGCATCGCCACGCTTCCCGGCCTGCCCGCGACCGCGATCCCGACCGGCTTTGCGCCGGATGGACTTCCGGTCGGCGTGCAGATCGTCGGCCCGTGGCTCGAGGACCGCACCCCCTTGAGACTGGCCGAGCTGATCGAGCGCGAGTTTGGCGGGTTCGTGCCGCCGAAGATGTTTGACGACTAATTTTGGCCCCGCTCGTCATTGCGAGCGCAGCGACGCAATCCAGAATCTATCCGCAGCGGCAGTCTGGATTGCTTCGTCGCAAGGGCTCCTCGCAATGACGGAGTAAAACAACTGAGAGATTCCGGGGGCTGCACGATGCGCGCCCCGGAATGATCGGGAGGAGGAAGCACCATGAGCCAGGACCTCGAACAGCTCACCGCACTCAACCGCGACTACGTCGTCTCCGTGCAGAATTGCGATGTCAAGCGTTTCGACGAGATCCTGGCGCCGGAGTTCTATTGCTCCAATCCCGACAAGACGCTGGTCGACCGCGCCGGATTCCTGGAGCAGACAGCACGGCCCATCGCGATCCGCAATCTGCACGCGTTCGACGTCATCATCCGCATCATGGGTGACTTCGCCATCATCCACGCCGCGACAAGCTACACGACCGCGGACGGTCAGCAGGCGACCGGGCGCTATACCGATTGCTGGGCGAAGAAGAACGGCAAATGGCTCGCGGTGTCAGCGCACGTGTCGCGGTGAGATGGGCGTACTGCTCGCATCCTCTCCGCTGTCAGGCCCCGCGAAGGCGGGCATCCAGTACTCCGCAGCGGCAATTGGTTCGCACAGCGGCCGCTGCGGAGTACTGGATCGCCCGGTCAAGCCGGGCGATGACACCTGTATTGGAGCGACGCTGGTGCACGCCAGCGCTCAGCTATCAAACACAATCACGCTGCGCAGCGTCTTGCCGGCCTTCATGCTGGCAAAACCTTCGTTGATCTCGCTCAGCTTCAGCTTGGCCGAGATCCAGTCTTCCAGGTGCAGCCGGCCGCGCAGATAGAAATCGACCAGGCGCGGCATGTCGACGCGGAAATGGTTTGAGCCCATGGACGAGCCCTGGATCCGGCGCTCGCGCAGGAAATCAAAGCCGTGCAGCTCGATCTTCTGGCCGAACGGGATCATGCCGACGATGGTGGCGGTGCCGCCGGAAGCAAGCATGGCGAAGGCCTGCTCGGCGGTTTCCTTGCGGCCGAGCACCTCGAAGGAATGATGCACGCCGCCATTGGTGAGATCACGGACCTGCTTCACGACGTCGCCGTCGGCGGGGTTGATGATGTCGGTCGCGCCGAGCTTGGTCGCGAGCTGGAGCTTAGCCGGATTGGTGTCGATCGCAATGATCCGGCCGGCGCCCGCGATCTGCGCGCCGTCGATCGCGGCCATGCCAACGCCGCCGCAGCCGATCACCGCCACGGTCTCGCCGGCCGTCACCTTCGCCGTGTTCACCACCGCGCCGTAGCCGGTGATGACGCCGCAGCCGATCAGTGCGGCGAGATCGAGCGGCATCTCCTTGCGGATTTTGACGATGGCGTTCTCGTGCACCAGCATCTGCTCGGCAAAGGATGAGAGGTTGAGAAACTGGTGCAGCTTCTCCGGCTTATTCCACTGCATCCGGTTGGACACGCCAGGCAGCAGTTTTACGGTCGTGTCGGTGCAAAGCACGGTGCGGCCCGTGGTGCAATTGTCACAGGTGCCGCAGAACACCGACAAGCAGGTGACGACGTGATCACCGGGCCGGACGTAGGTGACGTCCGAACCGACCTGCTCGACGATGCCGGCGGACTCGTGACCGAGTACCGCGGGCAGCGGATGCGGGTAGAGGCCTTCCATGAAGTGCAGATCGGAGTGGCAGAGCCCGGCGACCGACGTGCGGATCAGCACTTCGCGCGGGCCGGGCTTCGGCAGGCTGACATCCTCGATGACCAGGGGCTTGTTGACTTCATAGAGGACGGCGGCCTTCATCGGTGTTTCCCCGTTGTTTTGATTGTCGTTGAGTGCGGCTTCCACCTCTCCCATAGGGAGAGGTGAAGACAGAGCCTACGCTGCCAGAACCAGTTCGCCAACCTCGCTCATGCCGGCCGGGCTGTCGCCGAGCAGCAGAGCTGCGATCTTCGCCTGCGTGGCATTTTCCGTCAGCTGGAAGGGATCGCTCGGAGCCACGCGATGATCGATCACCAGCCGCGACAGCAGCAGCCGGCGCGCATCGCCGCGCATTTCATGAATGCGATGCGCTTCCCAGGCGAGCGCGACCGCGCTGGCGACATGATAAAGCAGGCTCGTAGCGCGGCGCGCGTCGGCTTCGTTCTCGGACTTGCCGGCGACCTCGCGGGCAAAGCCGACGGCGCGATCAACGAGGCCGCGTAAATTGTCGCGCCAGGCCTGCGGCACCGAGGCGCCGTCGTCGAGCCGTGCGTGCAGATCGGCGGCGAGTGCGGATTCGGCACCATGGCGGCCAACCGCGCGCCGCAGCGCATCGATCGCGACGATGTTGCCGGTGCCCTCCCAGACCGAGCCGAGATGAGCATCGCGCAGCAGCCGCGGGGTGGCGAATTCCTCGATATAGCCGATACCACCGCGCATCTCGAGCGCATCACCGCAGACTTTTCGCGCGTCCCGCGTGGCGCGAAATTTCAGGGTCGGCGTCAGAATGCGCAGCAGCGCCGCCGCATCCTGGCTGCCCGCTTCCGCGCGGTCGAGCGCGTCCGCCGTGAGAAAGCTCATCGACAGCGCCTGCTCGACCGGCAGCATGATCTTCAGCATCTGCCGTCGCCCGAGCGGCAGGTCGATGATGCGGTTGCCGAACACGACGCGGTTCTTCGCCACCGTCATCGCGTCATGATAAGCGCGGCGCATCAGCGCGGTCGATTTGACGCCGTTGGAGAGCCGCGACGAGTTCACCATCTCGGCCATCTGTACAAAGCCACGGTCCAGCTTGCCGACGGCATAGGCAATCGCGCCTTCGAGCTTGATCTCGCCAGAGGCCATGGAGCGCGTGCCGAGCTTGTCCTTGAGACGCACGATCCGATAGTGGTTCTGCGAGCCGTCGTCGAGGAAGCGCGGCATCAGGAACAGGCCGACGCCACGCGTGCCGGGGCCGGCGCCTTCCGGGCGCGCCAGCAGCATCACGACCTTGGCGTCGGCATTCGAGCAGAACCATTTCTCGCCAGTGAGACGCCAATGGTCGCCTTCCCGCACCGCGCGCGTGGTTAGCGTGCCGACATCGGAGCCGCCCTCCTTCTCGGTCATGAACTGGCCACCCTGGGTCAGCTTGCTCATATCGGTCTGGGTCAGGCCATCCAGATATCTCGCCTTCAACGCCTCGCTGCCGAAATTCGAAAGCAGCTTGGCACAGCCGTCGGTGACGTTGATCGGGCAGCCCATGCCGAATTCGGCCTGGTTGAACAGGAAGGTGAAGGCGTGCTTGGCCACCACGGGATATTTGTCCGGCCAGCCCATGATGCCTTTGCGGATCGACAGCGCATGGATGCCGAACTCACCGAACGCGGCATTCTCCAGCTCGCGATAGGCCGGATGATATTCGATCCACTGCACGTCGCGGCCAAATTTGTCGCGCTGGTGCAGCACCGGCACGTGCCGGTCGGCAAGTCGCGCGCATTCGTCGAGATGGCCGCCGGCGAGTTCGCCGAGGCGGTCGAGATGCGGCTCGATATGGCGGAGCAGAGTGTCCGGCAGGTGGATGCGCAACAGGTCCGTCAGCGCCTGATCGGCGCGATAGAAATTCATGCCCGTGGTATCCGGCGCCAGCAGGCCGGATGGTGCGGCCGCGACATCGTTTGGCTGCGCTATGACCGGCTCGTGCATGATCGTCCTCTTCGTTTCCGCCCCGCGGCATTCTTATCGCTTGCCGCTTGAGATCGTGTCGATCATGCTCGCGTCGCAGCGACAGTTAAAGCCGCAAATTGTCAGGGAGCCATGATCGCCGTGAAGGAGCAATTCGCCCTGCGGAATTGTGATCGATCCGGCTGGTTGTCCGCACGGCGGATGCATAGATCATCGACGTCCCGTCCCCGAGAGATCACAACATGGAACATCCGAAATACAAGATCGCCCTCATCGTCGGCGCCGGCGAAGGCTTGAGCGCCTCGCTGGCGCGGCTGCTCTCCGCGCAAAATATCCGCGTCGCACTTGCCGCGCGAAGGATCGAAAAGCTCGGCGCGCTCTGTAGCGAGACCGGCGCCAAGGCCTATGCCTGCAACGCCATTGAGCCTGACGAGGTCGAGCGGCTGTTCGGCCTGGTCGAACGCGAGATCGGCACGCCTGATCTCGTCGTCTACAATGCCAGCGGCCGGTCGCGCGGACCGTTCGTGGACCTCGTGCCGTCCGATGTCGCGAACGCGATCGCGGTCAGCGCCTATGGCGGCTTCCTGGTGGCGCAGCAGGCGGCGAAGCGCATGCTGCCGAACCAGCACGGCGCGATCCTGTTCACGGGCGCATCGGCTAGCGTGAAAGGCTATGCGCAGTCGGCGCCGTTCGCGATGGGCAAGTTCGCGCTGCGTGGCCTTGCGCAGAGCATGGCGCGCGAATTGTCGCCGCAAGGCATCCATGTCGCGCATTTCGTCATCGACGGCGGCATCCGCAGTGCGGCGCGGACCGAGCCGACGGACAAGCCGGATTCGATGCTCGATCCCGATGCGATCGCGGAAAGCTACTGGAACGTGTTGCAGCAGCCGCGCAGCGCCTGGAGCTGGGAGCTCGAGCTGCGGCCATGGGTGGAGAAGTTTTGAGGCAATTACGTCACAACAATCGTCATTGCGAGGAGCGGAGCGACGAAGCAATCCAGCCTATATCCGCGGAGACAGTCTGGATTGCTTCGCTGCGCTCGCAATGACGAAAGAGAGGGAGGCGACATGACCACGGAAACCACCATCGACACCGGTACTGATGAGCTCCTCTGCGTTATCCGCGACCGCGTCGCGATCATCACGCTGAATCGGCCGGAGGCGCGCAACGCGTTGTCGGACGCGCTGACGCCGGCATTGCGCACGATGATCCGCAGCTGCGGCGAGAACCCCGGCGTCGGCGCGCTGCTACTCACCGGCGCGGGCGAAGCGTTCTGCGCCGGTGGCAACGTCAAGGGCATGGGGGCGCATCGCGACCCGAAGAAGCTCGAAATGTCCTTTGACGACAGGGTCGCCGATCTGCAGGAGCGGCAGCGGCTGCTCACCGGCGCGCTGGTATCGCTGCGCAAGCCGACCATCGCCGCCCTGCCCGGCCCCGCCGTCGGCGCCGGGCTCGCCATTGCCATGGCTTGCGACATCCGGATCGCCGCGCAATCCGCCTTCGTCGCCACCGGCTATGCCCGCATTGCGCTGAGCGGCGATTACGGCATCGCCTGGCTGCTGACGCGCCTGGTCGGCACCGCTCGGGCGCGCGAGCTGCTGTTCACCGGCGATCGCGTCGATGCCGCGCGTGCCGAGGCGATTGGCCTCGTCAATCGCGTGGTGCCCGACGACAAGCTCCAGACCGAGGCCTTTGCCCTGGCCAAGTCGCTCGCCGATGGCCCGCGCCTCGCGCTGCGCTACATGAAGGACAATCTCGACGAGGCCCTGCTGTTCGATTTCGAAACCGCCCGGGATCACGAAGCCGAACGGCTGGTCCGCCTGACCACGACGGCGGATCACAAGGAGGCCGTGCAGGCCTTCATCGAGAAGCGCAAGGCCGCGTTCACCGGGAAGTAGGCGCGTTGGCGTGAGAACAAAAAAATGCCCGGCTCTGGCTTTGCCAGGCCGGGCTCGGAGTGATGTCAAACCGAGGCTGAGGGGCTGTCGGCCTGACGGGAAAGTGCGGCGAGACGCCAGCTGGCGCAGGGAATGTCCTTTGGCGCGACGTGGATCTCCTTGTCGAAGCGCACCAGCTTCCAGTCGTCGGGATGGTTGACGAAGGCGAAGCCGGATTTGCGCGCCAGCGAGATCATGGGCTCGTTGGAGCGCAGCGTGTCGCCGACCATGTGCTCGGCTCCGAGCGCAGCGGCGCGGCATTCCAGGTTCTTCATTAGCGCGGTCGCGATGCCGTGCCCCTGCCAGCGATCGTTGACCGACAGGCCGAATTCGAGGGTCGAAGTCTCGGCATGCAAGGCATAGCGCGCCTCGGCAACAATGGTCTCGAAGCCGTCGACCATTTTGGTCGCGATCACAGTAAAACGTTCGCGCTCACCCACCTGCAGGAAGTCGCGCAACAGACCATACGGCAGCTCGCTGATCGCACCGAAGAAGCGGTTGTAGCGTGAGCGGGTCGAGAGCGAGCGGAAATAGTGCTGAAGCTCGTCGGTGTCGCGCGGCTCGACGAAACGCACATTGAGCGCCTCGCCTTGCCGGGTGCGTACCACGTCCGAGTATTGCTTCAGATCTTCCAGGCGGAGGGTGGTCATGACACGTGCCCAGAGAAAGAGGGACCGCCGGCGCCCCAGCAATCAGGCGGCGCCGGCCTGGCGGCCAATCAGGCCCGCCAGAAGGGTTTGTCGGCCTCGTAGGCAATGTCGGTCCAGGACAGGCCGACGTCGTGGAGATCGCGGGCGGTCCAGTTGGTCAGCTCACGCCGGGTCCGATAGCGCTCATGCCAGACATGGAGCGTCTCGCCGATCTGCTGGATCAGGCCCGGTACATGATGATTTGTCATCGAATTGTCGGTCAAAGTAGACATTCTCAGCTCCTTGAGCTAACTTAATTGCTAATATCTGCCTCTCAGTGCGCTGCCACAAACGACAATTTGTACCCTTTCGCATGAAATAAGCTCATGCATCCTGCTGCCAAATGACTGCCAGATTGCCTTCGCTGAACGGACTGCGGGCATTCGAGGCCGCTGCGCGCCATCTCAGCTTTACGCTGGCCGCAAGCGAGCTGAACGTGACGCAGACTGCGATCAGCCATCAGATCCGCCGGCTCGAGGAGGAGCTCGGCATCCGCCTGTTCATCCGGCAGAACCGCGCGCTGGCACTGACGGCGGAGGCGCGCGACTACCTCCCGGGTGTCCGCGCCGCCTTCAACGATCTCCGCCTCGCCACCGACCGCCTGCTGCGCAAGGACGACGACAAGGTGCTGACGGTCTCGACGATCGCTTCGCTTGCAGCGAAATGGCTGCTGCCGCGTCTGACCGATTTCCAGGAGACCCATCCCGGCATCGATGTCCGCATCACCACCTCGACCAGCCTCGTCGACTTCCAGCGCGACAATGTCGATGCCGCGATCCGCTACGGCAGAGGCCAGTGGCCGGGCGTGCGCGCCGACTGGCTGATGGCGGACGAGCTGTTTCCCGTGTGCAGTCCTTCTCTCCTTCGCAGCGACAAACCGCTGCGCATGCCGGAGGACCTGAAGGATCATGTGCTGCTGCACACCAACAACAGCGACGACTGGCGCCTCTGGCTGACGGCGGCAGGCCTGTCGACCGGCCTCTCGCGACAGCCCGGCATCACCTTCGACATGACCTTCATGACGGTCCAGGCCGCGATCGACGGCATGGGCGTGGCGATGGGCCGGACCTCCTACGTCCAAGACGACATCGCCAAGGGCCGGCTCGTGGTTCCCTTCAAGATCGCGCTGCCGGCGGACGCCGGCTTCTATCTGGTCTCCCCGGAGGGCCGCCGCGAAGCGCCAAAGCTTGCCGCCTTCCGCCAATGGATGGTCGCTGCAACGCAGAATAAAGCCTGAAAAATCATCAGCTTCCGCGGCGAAATGGGTTGACTCGCAAGGTCCCGCGCGAGAGGGGTTAGACAGATTGTCGCAGCAACAATCTATCGCCTTGCCGTGAAATGAGTTCCGGTCCGGCCGCGTCTTTCAGGGGAGTAACGTCAATGGCTGGACCAGCAACCAATCCGCCCGCAATCAAGTCGCGTATCGGCGCGATCCTGCGCGCAACATCGGGCAATTTCCTCGAACAGTTCGACTTCTTCCTGTTCGGCTTCTATGCCGCCGCGATCGGCAAGGCATTCTTCCCCTCCACCGACGAGACCGCATCGCTGCTCAACACCTTTGGCGTGTTCTGGCTCGGCGCCTTGATGCGCCCCGTCGGCGCCATCGTGCTCGGCGCTTACATCGATCGCATCGGCCGTCGTCAGGGCCTGATCGTCACGCTCGGCATCATGGCATTCGGCACGGTCGTGATCGCATTCTGCCCGAGCTACGCCACGATCGGCATCGCCGCGCCTGTGATCGTGCTGATCGGTCGCCTGCTGCAGGGCTTCTCCGCCGGCGTCGAGCTCGGCGGCGTGTCGGTCTATCTCGCGGAGATCTCGACGCCCGGCAATCGCGGCTTCTACACCTCGTTCCAATCATCGAGCCAGCAGGTCGCGATCTTCGTGGCCTCGATCCTCGGCTATCTCCTCTCCGAAGTGATGCCGGCCGACACCGTTGCCTCCTGGGGCTGGCGCATTCCCTTCTTCGTCGGCTGCCTGATCATTCCCTTGATCTTCTTCCTGCGGCGGACGCTGGAGGAAACGCCGGCGTTCCTCGCGATGAAGAGGCATCCGACCGCCAGCGAGGTGTTCGCCTCCGCGCTCGCCAACTGGCGCATCGTCCTGCTCGGCATGATGATCGCGATCCTGACCACGACGACGTTCTACTTCGTCACCGTCTACACGCCGACCTTCGGCAAGACCGTGCTAAAGCTGTCGACGCAGGACGCGCTGCTGGTCACGCTGCTGGTTGCCGTCACGAACTTCATCTGGAACCCGGTCGGCGGCGCGCTCTCCGACCGCATCGGCCGCAAGCCGGTGCTGATCGCCATCGCCACGCTGTCGCTGCTCACCGCCTATCCGGCATTGAGCTGGCTGGTGGCGGCACCGACCTTCGGCAAGCTGCTCGCGGTCGAGATGATGTTCTCGTTCTATTTCGGCATGTACAGCGGCACCATGCTCGGCGCGCTGGTCGAGATCGTGCCGGCCCATGTGCGCACGACCTGCTTCTCGCTGGCCTTCGCGCTCGCGGCCGCGCTGTTCGGCACGTTCACACCGTTCGCCTCGACCTGGTTGATCGAGCACACCGGCAACAAAGCCGCGCCGGGTGCCTGGCTGATGTTTGCGGCCGTGCTCGGCATCATCGCGGCGCTGATCGTCTATCGCGGCGGCGGCAAGGCGGTGCCGGTCTATGATGCGGTGGCCGAGCCGGTTGCGGGGCATTGATCGGGCGCGCGTAGCGCCTCTGTCTTAACCTCTCCCCGTAAGAACGGGGCGAGGGAGCGCACTGCCGGTGCAGCGAAGACCTACAGCTCCACCACCACGTAATCGCTTTCGACCGTCACCGTGACAGTCTCGGCGACATACGGCCCCTTCACGACGCTCGCGCCGGGCTCGACATGGGCCGGATAGGCCTTCACGCGGAAGCGGCGGGGATCGCAATAGGATTGGCCGGTGCGGATGTCGAACTCCCAGCCGTGCCAGGGGCAGCGAATGATCTCGCCGAGTTTCGTGTACTCGATCTCGCCGGGATCCTTTGACCGCGCGAGCCCGATCAATGGGCCCTCGCACAGCGCTGCACCCTGATGCGGGCAGCGGTTCATCAGGCCGAAATATTCGCCCTTGATATTGAAGACCGCGATCGGCCGTCCATCGATCTCCAGAAACTTTCGCGTGCCCGGCGGGAGCTCATCGACCGGGGCAATCACGTGACGCGCCATCAAGCAATTCCGTACAGCTTCTTCGCATTGCCAAGATAGAACGCTTCGCGGTTGTCGTCGCTCACGCCAGCCGGCAGCACGCGCGATGGCTCGTCATAATCCCAGTGCGGATAGTCGGTCGCGAACAGCAAGCGATCCCAGCCGATCCAGTTGATGACGTCGAACAAATCCTCGCGCCGCTCCGGGTCTTCCATCGGCTGCGTGGTCCACCACACCTGCTCGCGGATATATTCGGACGGCGGCCGTTTGACATGCGGCACCTCGCTGCGCAGCCGCTGCCAGGTCTTGTCGAGCCGCCACGCCAGCGACGGCGCCCAGCCGAAGCCGGCCTCGATCATCACCATCTTCAGCTTCGGGAAACGCTCAAACACGCCCTCCAACACGAGGCTCGCGAGCGCCGATTGCTGGCACTGCGAGTGACCGACCATCTCCTCGATGTAATAGGACGGCCAGCCTGACGGCGTGATCGGATTGCCGCCGAAGCCGAAGGCGTGCACGCCGACCGGAAGACCCGCCTCTTCCGCAGCCTGATAGATCGGCCAATAGCGTCGCTGGCCGAGCGGCTCGACATTGCGGCTGAGCAGCAGCACCTGGACAAAATTCTTGTCGCCGGCGCGCTCGCGGATTTCGGCGGCGGCCGACAGACCGTCCTCGTTGCCGACGACGATCGAGGCCTTCAGCCGCTTGTCCTTGCTGGTCCATTTGTCGATCTGCCAATCGTTGATCGCGGAACACAGCGCAGCCGAGAGTTCGTGATTGCGGATGCCTTGCCCGCTGTTGAGCGGATTGAGCACGCCGAGTTGCACGTTGTTGGGATCGAGCAGCTGCTTCTGCATGAAGGACAGCGATGAGCCCTGCGGCCCGCCTTCCGGCGGATAGGCATCGCGGCGCGAGGCATTGGGCTGGGCCTTCGGATAGGGCGGGCCTTCCATCATGCCCTGATAGGCATGGACGCCGTAGACTTCGAGATGATGCTGCCAGCGTTTGGCAAGATAGGGGTAAAGCTCGGTCCGGGTCGCGCGCGCCGGATGGATATCGCAGTCCGCAATCGCGGTCTTGGTTGTCGGAAGGGAAGCGGCTTCTAGGTTCTCGCGGAACTGGATGTTCATCGCCTTGCCTCCTTTGGCAGCGGGCTCACGTCAGGCGGGGATAGGTCGCATGCGGATTGTCGATCATGATCTTGCGCACGAGATCGGGGGTGAGACCTTCGGGCAGCGCGTCCTGGCCGTCGAACTGCCAGTGCGGATAGTCCGTGGAGAATAGGACCAATTCATCGGACTGCATATGATCAAACAGGCGAATTAATGTCGCTTCGTCTGGCGGTGCATCAAATGGCTGTAATGAGAAGCGGATGTTGCTGCGCACAATTTCGAGCGGCGCGCGATCGACCCACGGCGTCTCCATCCGCACCCCGCGCCAGAACTTGTGCAGCCGCCAGAGATAGGGCGAGATCCAGGAGACCCCGGACTCCAGCATCACCATTTTCAGCCGCGGATATTTGGCGAACACGCCCTCGACGATCAGGCTGGTCAGCTGGGTCTGGAACGCCTGGGCCTGACCGACATAGTCCTCGATGTGATAGGAACCCCACCCCACGGCGGTTGGCGGATTGTGATAGGCGGAACCGGCGTGGATACCGACCGGCAGATCATGTTGTTCCGCGGCCTCATAGATTGGCCACAGCGCGCGCTTGCCGAGCGGTGTGTCGCCCATGACCAGCATCAGCACCTGCACGAAGCGCTTGTCCTGCGCGCAGCGCTCGATCTCGGCGACGGCTTTTTCGACGCTCTGCGTCGGGATCACGATCGATCCGCGCAGCCGCTTGTCGCGATCGAGCCATTCCTTCGCGAGCCACGCATTCAGCGCGCGGCAGAAGGCGGCTTGCAAATCCTCCGAAAACACCATCTGCACGCCGTAGAGCGGATTGCAGATGGCGAGCTTCAGCTGGAAGGGATCGAGCACATGGCGCTGCATGTCCTCCAGCCTTTCGCCGGGCTTGCCAGTCTCGGGGCGCCAATCGGGCCGCGCCACGATCGGTGAGTTCGGCGGATAGGATTGCGAGACGAGATCGACCATGCCGCGCGTCGTCACCTGATCGCGCCAATAATCGTTCAGGTACGGCAGCAGGCTGGTCAGATGCGGCACGGCTGGATGCACGTCGCAATCTACCCCGCCGGCGATCAGGGACGCCATGACGTCTCCCTTCTCACATTTCCTCGTCGTGTCTCGTCTCGGGCGGCGCTCGGCCGCTTCGCCTTGCCCGCCATTCAAGCAGGCCTGCCCGCCGCTCGCAACTCGGCCAAGGCCGTTGTCATATGCTAGGAAGGCTCAGCTCGGTTGCGAAGGAACAGGGGACTGGGATGAAAGAACTCGCCGGCATAGCGGAACAGGTCGCGGCAAAGTTGATCGCGCGCAAAGAGACCATTGCAGTCGCGGAATCCTCGACCGGCGGCCTGATCTCGGCGAGCCTGCTCGCAGTGCCCGGCGCGTCCGCTTATTTCCTCGGCGGCGCGGTGGTCTACACCCGCGACGCCCGGCGCGTGCTGATGGATATTTCGGACGAAGGAATGAAGGGCTTTCGCTCCTCCTCGGAGCCTTACGCAAAACTGCTCGCCGACCAGATGCGCGGCCGCTTCAGCTCCGACTGGGGCCTGTCCGAGACCGGCGCAGCCGGCCCAACCGGTAACCGCTACGGCGATGCTGCCGGCCATAGCTGCATGGCGGTCGCAGGGCCTGCGGCCGAGGTCATGACGCTGGAGACGGGCGGCAACGACCGGTTTGCCAACATGCAGATGTTCGCAGCGACGGCGTTGAGACTTTTGTTGAAGAAGCTGGAACGATGAACGCCCTCCTTGTCGCGATCCTGCTTGTCCTCGGGACCGCAACGGCACAGGCCGCCGGGGTCAGAAACTTCGACATACCCGCCGGGCCCGCGGGGCCGGCAATCCGGCTGCTGGTCTGGACTCCGTGCGCAGAGCCTCCCCAGGAGATGGATGCGCGTGGCGCCACTTTCTTCGCGGTGCCTGGATGTCCGGTCTCCGGAGAAAAGCTTCCGCTGATCGTGATGTCGCACGGCAGGCGAGGATGGTTCGGCGGTCACCATGACACCGCGGCGGCGTTGGCGGACGCTGGCTTCGTGGTGGCTGCGCTCAATCACCCCGGCGACACCTGGCGTGACACCAGCCGCACCGACAGTTTGTCGGTTCTGGTCGAACGTCCCACGGATATGAGGCGGTTGATCGACTATATGCTGGACGGGTGGCCGGAGGCCTCGCGCATCGATCCTCAGCGCATTGGGCTCTACGGGTTTTCGTTTGGCGGCTACACCGGTCTTGCCGTCATCGGCGGCAATCCCGATCTGCGCAAGGGATTGCCGAACTGCGAGACGTCCAGCTTGAAAGCGTGCAAGCAACTCGAAAACGGCGAGCTTCCCGGGCAGCCGGTCGCACATGATCCGCGCGTCAAGGCCGCCGTCATCATCGATCCCTATCCCGTATTCGTCTTCCCTGAGGAGAATCTAAAAGGGATCACGGCGCCGGTTCAATTGTGGAGCTCTGACCCCGCGCAGAGTGCCGACGGTCTATCCGGATGCTGTGCGGCAGCCATCAATCAAAGACTTCCGGTCAAGCCGGATTACCATTTCGTGGAGAATGCGAAGCATTTTTCCTTCCTCGCGACCTGCACCCCAAAGGACGCTCAGGAGGCTCCGGCCGTCTGCACCGATGCGCCTGGGTTCGATCGCGTCGATTTCCATCGGCGACTTCACGCGGATGTCGTTGCGTTCTTCCGCAAGCATTTCGCCGAAAGCGCCAAGCCGTGACGCAGCCCTCAGCCCGCCGCTGTCCTGCCTTAAGAACAGGACAAGCCGTTGCCGGGCTCGCGGCGGAGCTTTGCGCGAACCTCGACGATATCGATGTCGTACTTCCCGGCTCTCCGCTTGCGCGAGGCGTAGGCCGAGTCAGCACTGTCCATTGAAAGCGGATTGAGCTGCTTCTTGGTCGCCGCACTGCACATCAGAGCCGCGTTACCGTCGAGATATCTCGACTGGGCGCCAAGCTCCTGCCGGGTAAGCTCCGGCCCGGCTATCTTGCCAAATGCCGCACGAATATCCGCACCACATAGCCTTTGAACCGCGGCGCCTCGTCATAGAGGTCGGACGCGATCCGCTCGATCGTTCCGCGCAGCGAGGTGAACTGCGCCTGCCGCGCGCTGCTCTCGGTCCCCTGCATGCCCGCGAGCTCATCCATTGCGGCGTCGCTGATCTGGCAATGCACGACCTCGTCCTCACGCATCATCGTGAAGCGGAAGGCAAGCCGTTCGAGGTCATGACCGATGATCCTGTCGCGCGTCAGCGGCATCCAATTGTCCCGTTCGTACCCCGAACGGGACAATGCTGAAAATCTCACGCTTTGTCACCACCCGCGCCAGGAGACAGGGCCGTCATTGGGAGCCGATCGACAGCGAGGCTGCATCGATCGGCGCCTCTTTGGACCTAGTAGGCGAGCGCCGTACCAGTCGGCTTGTCGAGCGCCGCGGCCAGCGATCGATACTCCTCGCAATCCGTCCCGCAGATGGCCGCAATCCGGCTCAAATGATAGAGCGCCTGTTCGCGGTTGCCCCGCTCGAGCTGCCACAGCCCGTAATACTGCCATGTCAGGACGTGGTTCGGATCCGCCTTCAACGCGCGCTCGTACCAGACCTGCGACTGCTCGTAGTCGCCAAGCTTGCGGTAGGAATAGCCGATCAGGTTGGCGACATTCGGATGGTCGTCATGGCCGAGCGACTTCAATTCCGCGATCGCGGTCGCATAGTCGTTGCGCTCGTAGATGGTGTCATAGGCCATGCGGTAGCCGGCCGCGAATCCGGGATCGTCGATACTGGACTGGTTGTTCGCCTTCTTCCCTTTCTGGGTCGCCTTAGTGCCTGAGCGCTTCGGATAGACCGGCTGCGATTGCTGCTGACCCGAAGAGCTTGCCGCAAAGGGATCGGTGGAACCGGCCCCGCCCCCGCCGCCTCCACCACCGCCTCCACCTGCGGCAAATGCCGGCGGGCTCAACAAGACTGCCGCGAATGTACCCAGCGTGACGAGCCTGATCATCTTCGTGAACATCTCCGCCTCTCGTGTTGTTGCAAGCGGCCCCGGACCAATTGATAACCCTGCCTTGGCGGCATTATTCCGGAAAGCTCTGATCACGGTGACGTCAGTGTTCGTGCGACAGTTCTGTTGTCCTTACTGGAACGCCACCTCGGCGAAGCTGCGGAGCTTGCGCGAATGCAGCCGCTCCGATTCCTGCTGCTTGAGCCGCTCCAGCGCCTTCAGGCCGATCTCCAAATGCTGGCCGACGCGGCGGCGGTAGAACTCGCTGGCCATGCCGGCGAGCTTGATCTCGCCATGCAGCGGCTTGTCGGAGACGCATAGCAGCGTGCCGTAGGGCACGCGGAAGCGGTAGCCGTTGGCGGCGATCGCGGCCGATTCCATGTCGAGCGCGACCGCGCGCGATTGCGACATGCGGCGGATCACTTCAGGTCCGGAGATCTCCCAATTACGGTTGTCGACGCTGGCAACGGTGCCCGTGCGCATCAAGCGCTTGAGCTCGAAACCTTCGAGACCCGTGACGTCCTCGACCGCCTGTTCCAGTGCCACTTGCATCTCCGCCAGCGCCGGGATCGGCACCCACAGCGGCAGCTCGCGGTCGAGCACGTGGTCCTCGCGCACGTAACCATGCGCGAGCACGTAGTCGCCGAGCCGCTGCGTATTGCGCAAGCCGGCGCAGTGCCCGAGCATCAGCCAGGCATGCGGCCGCAGCACCGCGACGTGATCGGTGACATTGCGCGCGTTGGACGGACCGGTGCCGATATTGATCAGGCTGATGCCGCGATAGCCTGATGTGACGAGATGGAAGGCCGGCATCTGCGGCATGCGGACGGGCGCATCGCCGCTCGTCGCGCCGCCGCTGCGCGTGATCACATTGCCGGGCGCGACGAAGGCTTCGAGGCCGGCCTCGCCGGATTGGAGCCGCTGCTGGCACGCTTGCGCGAAGGCATCGACATAGAACTGGTAGTTGGTGAAGATGACGAAGTTCTGGAAATGCTCGGGATCGGTGCCGGTGTAGTGGTAGAGCCGGCGCAGCGAGTAGTCGACGCGGGCGGCGCGGAACAGCGACAGCGGCTCGGGCGTGCCCGGCCGAAGCTCGAACGTGCCGTCGGCGATGGAATCGTCCATGGTCGCGAGATCGGGCACGTCGAATGCATCGCGCAGCGATCGTGCGACAGGCGAATTCTCGCTGGTGGTGATGGCGGCTTCGATGTTGATGTCGCGGCGATAGGCAAAATGGATCGGGATCGGCTCGGCGGATTCGCCGATCTCGACGGGAACGCCGTGGTTCTGGATCAGGAGACCGATCTGCTCGGTCAGATAGCTGCGGAACAGATCCGGCCGCGTCACGCTGGTTTCGTGCACGCCGGGGCCCGCGACGAAGCCATAGGCGAGGCGCGAATCCAGTCGCGCATGGGTCGCGGTGGTGAGGCGGACGAAGGGATAATAGGCCCGCACCCGCGTCGTGATCGCCTCGCCGCTGACATAGGCCTCGAACCGATCGCGCAGGAACTTTGTGTTGCGCTCGTAGATCTCTTCGAGACGGGCGACCGCCGCGGATGCTTCGGAGAAGGATTTGGTGGCGATGGAGGGTGGAGATTGCATCGTTCGACCGCCGGGTTGTTGCGCCTGAGTCGAACTATAACAAAGAACGAGGTCGCGTAGGGTGGGCAAAGCGGAGCGTGCCCACCTTCTTCAATTTCCGCGGGGAATGGTGGGCAGGGCGTTTTGCGCCTTTGCCCACCCACGAGACCGAATCTGCCGTTCGAGATCCCGGATACGCGCTAAGCGCGCTCCGGGATAGCGCGCTTTTCGCCCGTCACTTCTCGCGGAAGGCCCGCATGAACTGGTCGTGCAGCGGCTTCAACAGGTACGACAGCATGGTGCGATCGCCGGTCTGGACGAATGCTTCCACCGGCATGCCGGGGATCAGCTTGGAATCGCCGAGCCGGGCAACCTCCTCGGCGGACATCGAGACGCGGATGGTGTAGTAGCTCTGCCCCGTGCGCTGGTCCGTGGTGACGTCGGGCGAGACGCGGCTGACGACGCCATTGAGCTCGGGCGTGGTGCGCTGATTGAACGCGGAGAGACGCAGCAGCGTCTTCTGGCCGATTTGCAGCTTGTCGATATCGACCGGATTGACCTTGGCCTCGACCTGAAGGTCGTCGGCCTGCGGCACGATCAGCATCAAGGTATCGCCCGCAGTGACGACGCCGCCGACGGTATGCACTGTCGATTGCAGCACCATGCCGTCCTGCGGCGCGCGAATGTCGACGCGGCGGAGCTGGTCTTCGGCGGCGACTTTACGCTCGATCAGCTCGCCGCTCTTGTCGTTGGTCTCGCGCAGATCCTTGGAGACCTCGCTCACCATGTCCTTGTCGACCTGGATGATCTGCAGCTCGGTCTCGGTGATCTTGCCCTTGGCTTGTGCTCGCGAAGCGATGTACTGCGCACGTTCGCCGTTGAGGCGGGCGCTGTCGCGCTCGAGCGTGGTCAGGCGCGAGATCTGCACCAGATGCTTGTCATAGAGATCGCGCACGCCGGTCAGTTCCTGCTGCACCAGCACGATCTCCTTGTCCTTGGCTTTCTCCTGCGCCTGGAGACCCTCGATCTCCTCGTTGAGCTGCTGAATGCGCTCGCGGAGCTGCGCCTTCTGGCCGGCGCGGCCATTGACGCGAACGTCGAACAGCTTGCTTTCGCTGTCGAGCAGCGTCTTGACGTCCGGGTCGGCGGCACGATCGAGCAACGATTGCGGGAACTCGATCTTGTCGAGACCACGCTGCTCGGCCTGAAGCCGCGCAGCGCGCGCCTGCGCGGCGTCGAGATTCTTGACGACGATGGCGAGGTTGGCCTTGGTGACGGTGTCGTCGAGCCGCACCACGATGTCGCCGGCCTTGACCACGTCGCCGTCATGGGCGCGCACCTCGCCGACCACGCCGCCGGTCGGGTGCTGCACCTTCTTGACGTTGGATTCGACCACGACCTGGCCCGGCGCGATCAGCGCGCCGGAGATCAGCACCGTCGAGGCCCAGCCGCCGAGGCCGACGGCGAGGAACGCCACGATTCCGATCCCGAGGATCAAATGAAATCGGATCGATTCCCGCACGGTCTTGTTCGCAGCAGGCTTCGTTCCGCCAACCGTCATCGTGCTCATGGTTTGGCCACTCCGCCTTCGCTGACGATCTTGATCGGCGCCGGCGGCGCCACGCGGGGCTGAAGCACCTGGGCGAGCACCTGCTCCTTAGGACCGAAAGCCTGCATGCGGCCGTCGCGAAGCACCAGGATCTGGTCGACCGCCTCCACGCCGATTGGGCGATGCGCGACCACGACGACGATCGCACCGCGTTCGCGGGCGCTGCGGATCGCGCGGGTCAGCGCCTCGTCACCTTCGGTGTCGAGATTGGAATTGGGCTCGTCCAGCACGATCAGGAACGGATTGCCGTAGAGCGCGCGCGCCAGCGCCACGCGCTGGGCCTGGCCGGCCGAGAGCGCAGCGCCCTGCTCGCCAACCTGCGTGTTGTAGCCCTCGCGCATCTTGATGATCATCTCATGCACGCCGGCTTCCTTGGCTGCCGAGATGATGCCGTCGGAGGTCGCCTCCGGATCGAAACGGCTGATGTTCTGCGCGATGGTGCCGCCGAACAGCTCGACGTCCTGCGGCAGATAGCCGATGTAGCGACCGAGCACGTCGGACGACCATTGGTCGAGCGCCGCGCCGTCGAGCCGGACCTTGCCGCGGACCGGATGCCAGACGCCGACCAGCGCGCGGATCAGCGAGGATTTGCCCGAGCCGCTCGGTCCGATCACGCCGAGGCCGTTGCCGGCTTCGAGCGCAAAGGTGACGTCCTGGACGATGATGCGCTGGTCGCCCGGCGCCACCATGGCGACGCCTTCGATCGACAGACGGCTGGTGGGCGCCTGCAACTGGGTCGGGGTTGCCTGCGCCGGCATCTGTTCCAGGAGGCGGCTGAGACGATGCCAGCTCTGGCGGGCCGCGACGAAGGACTTCCAGTGCGCGATCGCGAGATCGACCGGCGCCAGCGCGCGGGCCGAGAGGATCGAGCCCGCGATGATGATGCCGGCGGTCGCCTCCTGGTGGATGACGAGATAGGCGCCGACCGCAAGCACCGCCGATTGCAGCATCATGCGCAGCACTTTGGCGATCGCGCCGAGACCGCCGGCGACGTCGCTCGCACGCTGATTGCCGGCGAGGTATTTTTCGTTGGCCTCGCTCCAGCGCTGGTTCAAGCGGCCGGCCATGCCCATCGAGACCAGCACTTCGGCATTGCGGCGGCTGGACTGAGCTAGGTCGTTGCGCTGGGCGGCGAGGCCCATTGCCTCCTTCGCCGGCTGGCGGGACAGGAACTCGGTGACCAGCGTCAGGCCGACCAGGATGAGGGCCCCGACCAGCGCGGTCACGCCGATCATGACATGGAAGGCGAAGCAGATGCCGAGATAAAGCGGCAGCCAGGGCAGATCGAAGAACGCGCTCGGGCCGGCGCTGCCGAGGAAGGAGCGGACATTGTCGAGGTCGCGCAACGGCTGCAGCCCTTCGTTGCGGTTGCCGACCAGGAGCGGCAGGCGCACGATGGTGTCGAACACGCGCTTGTTCAGGGCTTCGTCGAGCGCCGTGCCGACCCGTCCCAGGATGCGGCTGCGGATCATGTCGAGCACGCCCTGCGCCATATAGAGGCCGCCGGCAAGGACGATCAGGCCGACCAGGGTCGGGATGCTGCGGCTCGGCAGCACGCGGTCGTAGACCTCCAGCATGAAGATCGACCCGGTCAGATAGAGCAGGTTGATCATGCAGCTCATGAAGCCGACGCCGAGGAACGCCGTGCGGCAGGCACGCAGCGCCTCACCGAGCTCTGAACGGCGGAGGCCGGGAACGGCTGCCATCAATCTGATCTCTTTCGGGTAAGGGGCAAAACCCCTGATTTCCAAAGCCCTGATTGCAAAGGCAAATCGAGGCGTACTCGCCGCGGATTAATATCGGGTATTCCCCGCGTGCAACGCAATCGAATTCATCCGGGCCCTGGTCACATCTACCCCGGATGGCCCGATGCGCAAGTCCGGTATTTCACAGTCTTTGCGGCTTTTTCTAGCAAAGACGGCCGCCTCTCCCCAAAGCGCGCGGGGAGAGGCGGCCGTTCCGCTTCAATCGAACCTGTTAAAGCCGGCCGCCGCCGCGCACCAGCCGCACCACCAGCAGCAGAATGATGGCACCGATGGCGGAATAGATGATCTCCGAGACCAGCCCGAGGCCGAGATGGATGCCGAGCTTCGGGAACAGGAAGCTCGCAACGAACGCGCCGGCAATGCCGATCACGATGTCGCCGATGATGCCGAACCCGCTCCCCCGCACGACCTTGCCGGCAAGCCAGCCGGCGACCAGGCCGACGAACAGGATGATGATGAGGCTTTGACCAGAAATGTACATAAGTTGAAGTCCCTCTCCGTGAACGAGGGGCATGGAACCGGAAACGGGATGAATGGAGTCTGAATGGCGTTCGGGGCGAACCGAGACGAAGTCATTCAGACACAAAACGCGAAAACAACCCCATGCACAGTAGAAATGCCCCTCCGGCGCGGCCCGGAGTGGATTGTGACAACACCAAGCCGGCGCAGAGGATTTTCAAAGGAAACCGCTCGAAGCCGCCGGCTCGGCGAGAGCTTTGTCATGCCGGCAGATTGGGCACCCGGTCGTGATAGTCGGTGACGCGCTGGAAGGCGGCGCCGATGGTGAGCAGGGTTGCTTCATCGAAGGAGCGGCCGATCAGCTGCATGCCAACCGGCAGGCCACTCTTGGTGAAGCCCGACGGCACGGTGAGCGACGGCAGGCCCAAAAAGTTGACCGGGCGGGTGAACAGCGTCAGCCGCTGCAACAGCGCCGGCGCGTTGGGTCCGCCGCCGACATCGCTTTCCTCGATGGTTGGCGCCGGTATCGGCGAGGCCGGAGCGATGATCGCATCGACGGCTGATGTCGCGGAATTGTGCGCAGCGAGTGCCGGTCCGCGCCAGCGCATCGCCTCGAGATAGGTGACCGCGGGAACGGCGAGACCGTTCTGAAGCCGCATCAACGTCTGCGCGCCGTAGTCCTGCGGACGCTCGATCATCCAGCGCTTGTGGAAAGCGGCGGCTTCGGCGGCGAGCACCAGCTGGCTCGCGGAGGACAACTGCCGCTGGTCCGGCAACTCGACCTTGACGATGTCGGCGCCTTCGCGCTTGAGCACCGCGATGGTCTCGTCCAGCACGCGCGCAACCTCGCTGTCGAGATCATCGACATAGAAGGATGCGGGCACGCCGATCTTGAGGCCCGTCAGCGAGCCCTTGGTCGCGGCCACATAATCCGACAGCGGCGCGTGGCTGCAGGTCGCGTCCTCCGGATCGGGCCCGGCCATCAGCGCCAGCAACAAGGCGCAGTCCTCTGCGGTGCGCGCGAGCGGGCCGACCGTGTCGAGCGATTGTGACAGCGGCATTGCGCCGGCGCGGCTGACGCGGCCGACCGTGGTCTTCAATCCGGTAACGCCGCAGAAATGCGCGGGCATGCGGATCGAGCCGCCGGTGTCGGAGCCCAGCGCCGCATAGGTCAGCCGCGCCGCGACCGCCGAGCCGGAGCCCGACGACGAGCCGCCGGTGATATGCGCGACATTCCAGGGATTGCGCACCGGGCCGTAATGCGCATTGTGGCCGGTCGGGCCATAGGCGAACTCGGCCAGATGCAGCGTGCCGAGGCGGATTTGCCCGGCATCCTTCAGTCGCTGCAAGGCGGTCGAGGTCACCGTCGGCACGAAGTCGCGACGGATCAGCGAGCCGCAGGTCGCGACCTTGCCGGCGTCATAATACATGTCCTTGTGCGCGAGCGGCACGCCGTGCAGCGGACCGCGCACCTCGCCCCTGGCGAGCTCGGCATCCGCGGCTTCGGCGGCCTTCAGCGCGGCTTCGGACTCGATCGACATGAAGGCGTTGAGATGCGGCTGCCATTGCGCGATGCGATGCAACAGCGCGCGCGTCACCTCATGCGAGGATAATTGCTTCATCGCGATCGCACGCGCGACCTCGGTGAGCGTCATCAATGCGGGCTCAGAGCTCATTTCGACACTTTCTGCATCTGCGCAAGCGGAAAGAGTGCGGGCTCGAGGTCGAACGGCAGCGTGCCGGCGACGGCCGCGAAGCCTTCGAAGGCCGGTCCAATCGAATTGGAGATCCGGGTCGCGATCTCATCGTCCACGGCAATGCCGGCGATTTGCGCAATCGGCCTGATTTCCTTCGGTGTCGGTCTCGTCATGCGGTCATCTCCGTGGGCGCGAGGCGGCCCATATTATCCAGTGATCGAGTGAGCGCGGCAAGCACCGCTGTCGTAGGGTGGATATGGCTACGCTCGCGGCTCCACCTCCACTGTCGTCCCGGCGCAGGCCGGGGCCCATAGCCACAGGATTGGGTTTGGCGACGGCGGCCAACTCCGATCTCGCACAACAACTTCTGCTGCGGAGTATGAGTCCCGGCCTGCGCCGGGACGACACTGTAGTTGAGGCGCGACCGAGAACTCTCACGCCCTACTTCGTCAGCAGCGCATAGGCGCCGGTCCAGCCGTCCGGCGGCGGATTGGTCTGGAAATCCCTGATGCGTGCCTCGTACAGCTTGAACAGCTTTTCCAGCGTGTCGGCATCCTCGCTGCGGCGGCCACGCGCGATGGCGTTCAGCGCGCCCTGCCAGTCGCGGCCGCGGTAGCAGCCGAGCATCTCGATGGTGATGTTGCGCAGGCGCTGGAACGCAGCGGACTGCATCACGTCTTCGCGGCCGGCGATCGCGTAAATCACCTCCGGCTCGCTCTTGCCCTTGACCATGATGAAGTCGAGCTCGAGGATCGCAAACCTGTCCTTGACGGCGAGCGCGGTGCGGGAGCCGACGATGATCGGGAAGCCATATTCCTTGGTCTGGCCTTCCAGGCGCGAGGCCAGGTTCACGCTGTCGCCGAGCACCGAATAGTTGAATTTCTTGTCGGACCCCATGTTGCCGACCACGCCGATGCCGGTGTTGAGACCGATGCCGACATTGAGCGGAATGTAGACGTGACCGCCCTCGGCGGCCTCCTGCTCGCGCTCCTTGTTGACCTCGTCGATCTTCTCGAGCATGCCGACGGCCGCCTCGCAGGCGTTGACTTCATGCGTCTTGTCGTCGACCGGCGCATTCCAGAACGCCATGATGGCGTCGCCCATGTACTTGTCGATGGTGCCCCTGTGCGCCCGGATCACGTTGGTCAACGGCGTCAGAAAGCGGTTCATCAAGGTGATCAGGCCTTGCGGATCGTGCTTGTAGCTCTCGGAGATGGAGGTGAAGCCGCGCACGTCGGAGAACATGATCGTCATCTCGCGCTCCTCGCCGCCGAGCTTGAGCTTTTCCGGCGACTGCGCGAGCTGTTCGACCAGCTCCGGCGACATGTATTGGGCGAACATGCCGCGGATCTGCACGCGCTGCCGCTGCTCGCGCACGAAGCTTGCGAAGATGAAGGTCAGGTAGATCGCGGTGGTCGACAGCAGCGGATAGGTGAAGTCGATGAGATAGCGGTACTGCGCGTAGAAGAACCAGGACGTGCCGACCAGGATGGCGGCGAACATCGCCCCCGCCAGCACCAGCCGGACCGGGCCGAGATTCGGCGTGAAGATGATGACGAGGATGCCGATGATCATCGCGGCGAGCAATTCGACGCCGAGCGCGTAGTTCGGCTGGGAGATCACGGCGCCGCTCAGCACGCTTTCGAGCACCTGGGCGTGGATCTCGACACCCGGCATGTTCGCCGTCACCGGCGTAGTCTTGAGGTCGTTCAGCCCGACCGCGGAGGTGCCGATCAGCACCAGCTTGCCGTTGATCTTGCCCGGCGGCACGGTGTTGTCGAGCACGTCGGCCGCCGAGACGTAGATCGACGGATCCTGGCGCGCATAGTGCACCCAGAGCTGGCCATTCTTGTCGGTCGGGATCTCGACGCCCTTGAGGCGCACGGCGCGGATGCCGGTCTTGTCGGTGCGAACCAGCAGCGTCGGCGTTCCCGTGACGACCCGCAGGATCTCGAGACTGAGCGAGGGCATGATGTTGCCCTGGGCGCGCATGATCATCGGCACCCGGCGGATCAAGCCGTCGCGTTCGGTCTTGATGGTGAACAGGCCGCGACCGGCCGCGACCTTCTCGATGACGGGAACGTTGCGCAACAGGCCGGGGAATTCGAACAGGAATTTTTCGGCATTGTCTTCGCCGACCGTCGCGACGCCTGTGAAAGGAAGGGTCTTGTCGAGCTCGGCCCCGATCGCCGGCTGGCCGGTCTCGCCCAGCACAACGCGCGAGCGCTTGATCGCATCCGAGAGAATCTGATCGTTGCTGGGTAACTCGCGCAGCTTGGTGCGGGTGACGTCGTCCAGATAACGCATCTGGTTGGCGACCAGATCAGGATTGAGCCGGTCGGGCTCGGAGAATACGACGTCGAATCCGATCGCAACTGCACCGCTGTTGGTGAGGTTGATGATCATGTCCGCAATCCGGGTGCGCGACCACGGCCATTGGCCAAACTTGGCAAGGCTCTTGTCGTCGATGTCGACGATGGTGACCGGCCGCACCGTCTTGTGACGGGGATCGACCAGCTGGAACAGGTCGAAGGTGCGCAGCCGCAATTCCTGGACCGGCGGCGGATCCCAGACGCGCAAGGCCGCAAAGACGACCAGCAGCACCAGGCACACCAGCCGCGCAAAGCCGAACTTTTGCGCGAACCACCGGCGCCAGATTTTGAGACGTTTCATGATGATGGGATATCACGCTTTCGCGCTGAACGGCAGGGACATCCGGCGGACCGACGACCCGCCCCCTCCCCGACACGCCGTCAGGCATGGAGGATGTCGGTCGCCGAGAGGTGCGTGACGCCCTTCAACACGATGGTGTCCTCCGCATCGATCGTGATCAGGGTATCGGCCGGGTTCGTCGGCGAAACGCTCACATGCTGCGCCATCCAATCGGACATATTGCTGGTGGTCACGACCGCCGTCAGATCGATGCGGTCCTCACCGGAGGTGAAGTTCACGATCGTATCGTGGTTCGAGTTGGCCCCGAATACGAACTGATCGGACCCGACCGTTCCGAAGAACACGTCCTTGCCGCTCGTTCCGGCAAGAGCGACATTGCTCACGTCCCCGCTTTCACGGAGATTGAAGATCAAATTGAGCGTGTCGGTTGCACCGTGACCATCGGTCACGGTCAACGTGACATTGTCGGTCGCAGGCTCGCCGGTGCCTTCATTGTAGGTCACGGTGTCCAGCATCGCATTGATGTCGGCCAAAGAACCCGAGCCCGTCGACGGGCTGACATTGCTGCCCGGCTCCGCGGTGGCCGCCTGAAGCGTGAAGGTTTCGTTCGCGGCGGCATCCGCATCGGTTACGGTGAGACCTTGAACGAAGATTTGCTCGTCGGTCTGCTGGATCACGCTGATATTGTCGACGTTGATCACCGGCGCATCGTCCGCGCCGGTCACGCCCACCGTGAGCGTCGCCGTACCTGTCGCACCATGCACGTCCGTGGTCTGGACCGCGAAACTGTCGGTGTAATCGCCTGCCGAAAGCGCGTTGATCGCCGTAGCATTCGGAACATAGCTGTAGCTGCCGTCGGCTGCGACGGTCAGCGAGCCATACAGGCCGGCAACCGTCGTTGTGGCATGATGATCCGCGTTCAGAACGGAATAGGTCAGCGTCGCCGTCTCCCCCGCATCGGCATCGGCGCCTGCCAGCTTTCCGGTGAGATCGGAGAAGCTGTCGGCAGCGGCCGTGTCGGTGAGGGTACCAATATTGAGATTCGACAGCGTCGGCGCGTCGTTCGCGCCGGTGATCGTGACGGAGACCTGCGCGGTGTCGGTCCCGCCGTGATGGTCGTCGAGCGTGATGGTCGAGACCACCGTCGCGGTCTGGCCCTCGCCGAGGAAGTCCAGCGCGCTGTCCTTGATCGAGTAGCTCCAGTCGACGGCGCCGTTGTTCTTGCCGGTCGTCAGAACCGCCAGCGCATTTTCCAGCGCACTTGCCTGCCCCGACGTCAGCGTCAGCTCTGTATGTCCGTCGGAGGCGAGCCAGGTCGCTGATTGCTCCGTGATCGTCGCCGTCGGCCGGTCGGTCAGGTCGACATCGGTGAAATGGATGGTGCCGCTCGCCGGCGTCGACTGATCCAGGGTCGAGGATCCCGTCAGACCGGACTGCTCCGCCACGACGGCACTTTGCGAGGTCTCGGCCGGATTGAAGGCCGGGGTGTCGTCGGCCGCGTTGTAGGTGATCAGCGTGCCACCGTGACCGTCGGAGCTGAGGCTGCCGGCGAGATGGGCGTTGCTGTAGTCGGCGCCGACGAGCTTCACCGTGATGGTGTGGTGGTAGGCGTCGCTCACGACGAGATCGCCGGTCAGGGGGTCATACGTCGCCGATGTCCCCGCATCGTAAACGATGCCCGACAGATCCAGCTTGTCGGTCGCGGCGAATCCCGCGACCGAACCGGAGAAGCTCGTCGTGTCGATCTGCAACTCGGCACCATCGCCGCCAAAGGTGATGGTCTGCGACACCGTGGCGTCGACATCGAGCGTCGCGCCGGCGTCGATCATGACCGTGCCGGATCCCGACAGCGAGCCGTAAAGCGTCAGCGTTCCCGCGTGAACTTCGATCGCACTGGTGTCGGTGGTGGTGATGGCGCCGGTGATGACCGCCGTGCCCCAGCTCTCGATCTCGCCGGAATTGGTGATGGCAAAGGTCACGCCGTCCGCGCTGGAGACCGATGCGCCGTTGAGGAGATCGATCTCGCCGGCATTATCAATCGTGGACAGCGTGCCGAACACGCTGGTTCCCGAAACCGTCCAGGTGCCGCCGCTCTCGTTGTTGAACGTCGCAGTTGCGACCGAGATGTTGCCGTTGATGTGGTCGCTGTTGTTGATCGTGATGGCTCCGCCGGTCTCGACGATCGCGTAAGTCGTCGAGGTCACACTGCCGGCGGCAGCGGGGCCGATGGTGCCGGAATTGTCGATCAGCGCTGTGCCGGTCGCGTTTTCATCGATCGAGATCGCGGCAAAGCCGTTGGCGCCGACGACAGAGCCGGTGTTGATGATATGCGTCGAGCCGGTCGCGCCGGAATCGTCCTGGTCGACGTGAATGCCGAACGAAGTCGTACCGGTGATGTGACCGTTGTTGGTGATGTTGACGGCGCCGCCGCCATGGGAGACGACATCGAGACCGGCCGCCCCGGAAACGCCGCCGCCGATCGTCGCGGCAATGTTGCCCGCGCCAGTCGCGCTGTCGTGCAGCACGATGCCGTTACCGCCCTGGCCGGTGACGTCTCCCGACGTCGTCAGTGTGATGTCGCCGATGCCATTCTGAGTGGCGACGATGCCGTTGTCGTGCCCGGTCAGCGTGCCGGTCGGCGTCAGCACGATATTGCCACCACCGTCGCTGGTCCCGCCAGATGCGTTGAATTCGAGCGCGTTGCCGATCGAGGTCGAGATATTGGCCGCGCCGGTGATCGTGAACGTGCCGTCCTTCGATGACGTTCCCGCGATGGTGCCGGTGAAGCTCTGACCAGCCACCTCGTCGAGCCTGAGCGTATCGGTGCCGCCGGCGAAAGTCACGGTCTGCGCCGTCGCTCCTGCGAGCTCCAGCGTCGCGCCGTCGTCGACGATCAGCGTGCCGGCGCCGGTCAAGCCGCCGGAGAGGTTCAGCGTGCCGGCCTGCACCTCGATGGTGCCGGTGTTGGTCACGGCACCTGCGACGCCGTTGCTGCCCGAGACACTATAAAGACTGCCGGAATTGTTCAGGCTACCGCCGTTGATCGCGACGTCGGTCAGATAGAGCTTCGAGGTGCCGTCGACCGTGACCGTTCCGCCATTGTTGGTGACGGTCAGGGACGTGAGCTTCAGGATCCCGCCCCCGATCGCCTTGATATCGGCGGTATTGACGATGTGCTCGCCGGATATGTCGAGCTCGCCACCATTGGCCTGGAGCAGGTGGCTGTTGGTGATCGTATGCAGCACCGCGGGATCGATCGTCAGCGTGCCGGAGGTGGCGGATATCGTGCCGGTGTTGGCGATATCGGCATCAGTGATGGCGCTCGTGCCGGTGGATTCCAACGTGCCGGCAATGGTCAGGGTCCCGCCATGGATGGTCGCGCCGGAGAGATCGAGTGTCGAGCCCGATTCGATCGATACCGCACCACCGGTGTTGGTCACCGTCGTCGCGATCAGCTTCAGCGTGCCGTCGTTGATTGCGGAGAGCGCACCGGTGTTGGTGACAGCCTCGCTGTTGATGTCGAGCTCGCCACTTTTGGCCCGGATCGTGCCGCCGTCGTTGCTGATCGCAGGCGTGGACGTCGTCGCCGTCAGCATCAGGAGGCCGCCGATCGCCTCGATCAGATAGCTGTTCGAGATGTTGGCGTCGGTGACCGTCGTGATGCCGGACGAGGCGAGCGTCCCGGCGATGGTGAGCGTGCCGCCCGTCAGAGTGGCGCCGGCGAGCGCCAGCTTCTTGTCGGTCTCGACCTTGACGGTGCCGCCATTGGCGATGGCGGTTGAGGACACCGTGGCATCGCCAAAGGTCAACGTCACATCGCCCTCGACCGTCACGGCTCCCTTGTTCAGGGTCGCATGAGCATCGATCGTGCTGTCGCCGGTGACGTCGATCGCGCCGCCCGAGGCACCGCTAAAGTTGTCGATGGTGCCGCCGGAGATCTCCGAGCCGGACAGCGTCAGCGTCTGGCCGTCGTCGATCTTCACCGTGCCGTTGTTGGTGACGATGTCGTTGAGCAGGGTCGCAGCCCCCGCGATCTCCAGCGTGCCATTGTTGGTGACCGGGCCGCTCTGGATCCTGACGCCATTCAGAAGCTTGACGGTGTTATCGAGCTCGATGCTCGCATGGTCGGTGATGACCGAGCCCGACACCGCAATGCCGTCCAGCGTCAGCGCGGCGTCGGCGGTGACCGTTGCCACACTGAGCGTGGCACCGTCGTCGATCTTGCTGGCGCCGGTGACGTCGATGCTGCCGCTGCCCTTGACCGCGCCGCCGCTGATCGTGGCTCCATCCAGGGTCAACACGGCATGGTCATCGACGATGACATTGCCGCCTGCATTGTCGGCGGTCGAGCCCTGCCCCATCGCGAGCGCGGCGTTGGCCAGCACCTCGATGGTGCCCGCATTAATGATCGCCTCATCGTTCAGCGCGTTGCCGGTGCCGCTCACCTTGACTGTGGCGTTGTTCCACAGATTGCCACCGCTCAGCGCAGCGGCACCCGTGAGATCGACCTCACCATTATTTTGTAGCACGCCGGTGCCGCCGATGCTGGCGTCGTCGATGATCAGTATGCCGCTGATGTCGACAAAAATGCTGCCGGTGTTGGCAACCGTCGTTCCCTGGTCAAGGGTCAATACGCCATTCGCCGACACCAGGATCGAGCCGCTGTTAGTGACGGCTTCGTTCTCGAACGAGTTTCCGGTACCGGAGATATAAAGTCCCGGAAGAGAAGAATTGACCAGGGTAGAGATAACACTGGCCGCACCGTTCGGCACCAGAATCAGCCCTGTAGCCGTGTTGTTGAGCACGCCCCCCTTCAACACGGCGCTGCCGGTGAGATTGAACGTGCCGTCGTTGCGCACCATGCCACCGGTGATCGTCGCTCCATGGAGCGTCATCGCAGCGTCGATCTCGAACGTGCCACCCGCATTGTTGACGTTGCTCTGCAACGCCAGGGTTCCGCCGGACAGTTCGATGAGACCGGAATTGGTGACCGTGGTCAGGGTATCGATGGTGCTATCGGAAGGCAGGATGCCGTCGGTCGTGCCGAGCAGCGTCAGCGTCCCAGCATTGGTGAAGCTGGCGGTCCCCGTGATCGTGATGGAGTTGCCAACCGTAATCTGGGCGTTCTTGAAGTTGTTGAGGATCGAGTCCGCGCTCATGGTGAGCGTCTGCGCGATCGTCAATGTGCTCTTGTTGATGAGCTGCGGCGGCGGGCCGCCGAAGTCGTTCATGGTGATCGACTTGGCGTAGGCCGCCGCGTCGATCGTCACGGGATAGGACGGCGTCAGTCCATGCAGCTGATCGGTGATGACGATGACATCGTCGTCGATGGTCGGGACCGCGCCGGTTTCCCAGTTGGCGCCGTCCTTCCAGAAGCCGCCCGCGGGAGCGCCCGGCGCATTCGTCGCGATCCACACCACCGCGGGCGCATCGGTGCCGGTGATCGTGACCGTGATGGTCTGGTCCGCGGTCGCGCCTTGCGAATCCGTGACCGTCACGGTGTAGGTCAGCGTCAGCACCTCGCCCTTCGGGATGAAGTCGGCGAGGTAGACCGGGATGTCCTTCAGCGACCAGTTGATCGTCCCCGTACCGGTTCCGGTGCTGTCATCGCCGGAGGCGATCGAGACCAGCAGGGCATTGGCGAGGAAGTCGGAGATCGCCTTGGGGACGGTGCCATCGGGCAGGACCGCGCTGAACTTGGACACCGACACCATATGCGTGTCGGTGAGATCGACATCGCTGAAGGTCAACGTGCCCGAGGTCGGCACATTGGTGGTGAGCGGACCGCCCGGGACGCTGGTGCCGCCGGAAAAGGTGATGGTCGGAACGCTGGTGGTGATCACAGGCTTGTCGTTGGTGCCGGTGATCGTGATGGCGATCGTGATCGGAAAGGATTCGGGGTTGACCGAGAAATTGTCGTTGACGAGGATGGTATAGGTCAGCGTCAGCGTTTCGCCGGCCGCGAGGAAGTCGAAGACATGGTCGGGGATCGTGTAGGTCCAGACCGCCGAGCCGTTGTTGGTGTTGGCCGCGTCCGGGACGACGCTGATCTGGATCTGCGTCGCGACGATGTCCTGGATCTGCAGCGCGGTGAGCGAGCCGGTGACGTCCTGCAGGTCGGCGTTCTCGTAGACGAAGTTCGGCGCCTGAGCGAGATTCACCGAAACCGTCGGGCGGTCGCCGATATTGAGATCGACGAACGTGATCCGGCCGGACACCGTGTCCGCATTGACGGTGTCGCCGGTTGCATCCGAGCGGTCGGCAGTCGTGCCCGAATGCTCGGTGAGCTTGAACTTCGACGTCACACCGCCGTTGAGATCGAGGCTCCGCGCCTGGGGCGGGCCGGGAAAACGGTCGGCCGTCTTGTTCGCGCCATCTTGCCCCGTGCCGGTGCCGTTGTTGGCGGTGTTGGTGAAGGTCGCGGTCGCCGTGGCACCGGTGTCCGTCTTGATAAAGACGATGTTGCCGTTTTGCGTGATCGTGTCGGTGAAGTTCGTGGTCAGCTTGGTGTTGGTGTTGTTGTCCGTGAACTTCAGCGTGAACACGTCCGTGATCAGCTTCTGCACGTCCGGCGACAGCAGCGCATTGGTGACCGAGACGTTACCGCCGCTGATCTGCACCATCTGGCCGGCCTGGTTGACCGTCGCGATCGGCAGCAGGGTCAGCTTGTCGAACAGGATGTAGGAGCCGGTGGTGCCGTTCGGCTCGACCAGCACCTGGAAGTTCGCCTGCGGCTGCGGATCGCCGCCACCGGAGGGAACGACGAAGTTGATCTCGGTCAGCACGGCCGTGCCGCGGATGCCCATCGTGGCGACGGGCGTATCGATCTTCATGTCGCCGTGCTTGGCGGTCTCGCCGGCGACGAAGGTGATGGTGCCCGCGACCAGGCTGAGCAGCGAGGAATTGTTCGACCCGTTGGGGTCGTACACCATCTCGTTCAGCACCATCCGCGCGTTGGAGGACAGGCCGAACACGGTACCGTCGATGAAGGTGACGCCGAGCGTCGAGTCCGAGCCGGTCGAGACCACGTCGCCCTTCTCGACGTTGTCGCCATTGTTCAGGATGACCGAGACGCCGTTGCGGATCGCGGTCGCGCTGCCGGTCAGCTTGGTGACGTGGCCGATGACCTGCGCCGCGGCGGCGCCGGGTGCGGCCTGCGCGACCTGGACGTAGCCGGTGAGCGCGCTGACGATGTCGCCGGTGAGATGGGCGCCGTCGGGCGACGCGATCGCCGCGCGCTTGTCGCCTCTGAAATAGTCATGGACGACTAACTCGTGGCCGTCATGCGACAGCACGAGATCGAGACCCGTGCGCTTGAACTCGCCGTTGAAGATGAGGTTGGGGTCGGCAATGACGACCGCGCCATCGGGCACGTGGCCGTGTGCCTTGGCGGTGAAGGAATCGACATGGTCGTAGGCGGACGTACGGAGACCGTGGCCATCCAATGAGAGCGCGGCGTCAAATTTGCCAGCGTAATTCAACTGGGCACCGTCAATCGGGGTAAAATTTATGTAAGTATCATCCGCCTAAGCTTGCATAGCATTACCAAGTCCTTAGCGAAACCATCTATTGCTTGTGTGATTTCGCATCACTTGGCCGCCGGCGACTATGCCTACAGCGACATTCCCAGAGGGGCAGCAGTATTCTTTTGACTATTTCGTAGTCGAATTTGGCCTATTGCGCGCATTTCCAGTCATCCAAAGTAATCAGCCCCGCAGACCTCAGGGCAGATACTTGTCTCATCTCTGCTTCGTAGTGCCCCGTCGCATCCTGCGGCAAATACGGAGCCAAATCTGTGACCCAACTAACAGAACCAGGAAAAATACGGACCGTTAGCCCCAAGGGCCGGCTCCAGCGATCTCACAACTTGTGCTTGTAATTGTCTCAAAGGCAGCCGGACGCTCCGGGATCCTAAAATTTTATGCAATTTGGACAGGCGCGCTTCAGCTTGCCCCGCGGTTTTGGCGTCCGGCCCACGCGCATTAAGCAGACCAGAACGGCTCGTCTCGCACTATCTCCGCGAAAGCAACAAGCCCGGCACGTCGAGGTCGAGAGGGACCTGGCGAAGCCGTTAGGGGATGTCAGATGGAGACCGCCGCTCACCGGCGCGCCTGGCGCGTCATCGCTGCCCTATGGGGATTGGTCCTGCTCGGGTCGGCCGCCGATCTTCGGGCCGGCACATTGCTGTCGCCGGGCCCGGGCGTGCTCGTGCGCAAATCCGCCGAGCCGTTCGGCGTGTTCGCCTTCGCCATCTCCACCGGCAGCCTGCGGCAGAAATGGTTCGCGCTGAAGGAGAGGCTCGACGACGACATGGTGCAGCTCGCGCTGTGCGACGGCGATCGCGGCAATTGCGCCTCGCCCGCGGCGCTGAAGCTGCTCGCCATCGTCGACCAGGCCCGCGCCCGCGACGGCCGCGCGCGGCTCGGCGAGACCAACCGCGCCATCAACCTCGCCATCCGCGCCGCCGGTGACGGCGCCGACGACGTCTGGAGCTCGCCGCTCGCGACCTTGGCGCGCGGCGCCGGCGATTGCGAGGACTATGCCATCGCCAAGCTCGCCGCGCTGCGGCTGGCCGGCGTCGCCGCAGAGGATCTCCGCATTGTCGTGGTGCGCGACGTCAGGGCCGGCGAAGAACATGCCGTTGCCGCGGCAAGGCTCGACGGAAGCTGGCTGATGCTGGACAACCGCCGCATGGCCATGGTCGAGGACGACAACGCGCGCACCTATCAGCCGCTGTTCGTGCTCTACGAGTCCGCCGTGCTGAAGTATGTCGACGAGCCCGTGCAGTTCTCGACGACCGCCCCCGAGGCGCACTGAACGATCTCGGAGCCCGCCACAAAGCCATTTCGCAGGCCGATCCCGGACGCTAGCATGGTGCCCTCTGGGCGGGGGCGACTGGAATGCGGTGGATCGTGCTGACTGTGCTCGCGCTGCTGGCTTGGCCGGCGGCACCAGGCTTGGCGCAATCCGGCGCTTCCGACCCCGCCATCGCCGACCGGCTGCCGCTGTTCTCCAAGAGCAACTGCCAGCAGATCCGCGACCCCGGCAATCAATTGTTCTGCGGTGACGCCGAGCTGTCTGCCGCCGCCGAGAAGCTGAACACGGCAATCGAGGCGCGGCTCGCCCGCCTGCCCGATCGCCTGCCCGCGATCGAGGAGAATGCGATCTGGATCCGCCAGCGCAATCTCGGCTGCGGCATCGTCGGCCAGAGCGCGATCCGCACGGAGGATTTCGACCGGGTGAAGGCCTGCCTGCTCAAGGTGACCGAAGATCGGGCCACGATCGTGCGCGATCCCGATTTCGACTGCCTTGCGGCCAACACCGCGGCCGGTGCGCTGATCTGCGCAGATCCGTCGCTGGCGCTCACGGAGACCGAGCTCAACAGCCAGGTGCTCGGCCTGATCCGCAAGCTGGACCCGACCGCGGCCCGCTTTGCCTTCGCCGAATACGGCCGCTGGACGCGCGAGCGCGACCGCAAGTGCAATCTGGTCGGCAAGGAGAACGTGCCGGCTCAGGAGCTTGGCTCCGCGGAAGATTGTCTCGCCGATCATCTCAAGCACAAGACGGACGAGATTGCGGCCGCCAAGGGCGATCCGAAGAAGGTGTTCGGCCGGCAGGTCGCAGCCAGGGAGCCCGACACGGATGCTGTCGATTTCTGCGCCGCGCGCATCCACGCAGCCAATTCGTGCGGCAACTTCCTGCGCATCAACCGCGTCTATGCGCTCGACAGCCAGGTGACCGACCGGGAGGCGCAGGTCACCGGCGAGATCGAAATGGTCGTGCTGGCGCCGTTCGCCGCCTGCAGCAAGGTCGCGTCCACCTGTACCGGCACCTGCTGGGACCCCGGCAGCGGCCGACCGCAACCGGGTGCCGCAAGCAAGGAACGCTCCGCAGCGGCCTTCAACGTCACGCGCCGCCTGCGGATCCAGCGGACGTTTGCTTTCGTGAAAGCCGCCGACGGCTGGCGCTGCCGCGAAGACGAGCTGGCGCCGGTGAACTCGGGGACTGCAGGCGGGGGGTCGTAGATTTTTACCCTCCCCCGGAGGGGAGGGTAAAAGCGAAGCGAACATCAAAACATCAGATTGTCCTTCACCAGCACCCAGCGGCCGCCCTTGACCTGCTGCACCTGGGTGATGGTGTTGGCGAGGTGGTCGGTCTTGGAGAACTTGGTCGGCGGCGAGTTGAAGATGTCGAGGAACTTGTCGCCGGACTCCAGCGCATCAAGCATCTTCTGGCCGGTCAGATCCTTGCCCGCCTTGTTGGCATAGAAGGCGAACGTCTCCACCGCGTTGTAGCCGATGATGGCCTGGGTATTGGCGTCGGTGTTGAACATCTTCTTATAGCTGGCGAGCCAGTCCTTGACCTTGCCCTTGGCCGTATCCTCGTACGGGATCTCGAAGCCCGAGGCCGCATAGAGACCTTCGACCGCCTCCTTGCCGAGCATCGGCACTTCCATCACGTTGGTCGGGGTGGCGCCGAGGAAGGTGACGTCCCAGCCGAGCTTCTTGGCCTCGCCCATCGCGCCGATAGGCTCGCGCAGCACGGCGCCGAGCACCACGAGATCGCAGCCGTCGGACTTCATCTTGGCGACCTGCGCGCTGAAGTCGGAGGCGCCGCGCTTGTAGCTCGTGGTCGAAGCCGCCTGCACCTTCATCGCGTTCAGCTGCTGGGTGAAGCCGTCGAGCACGTTCTTGCCGTACTCGTCGTCCTGATACATGATGCAGGGCTTCTGGAAGCTCTTCCACTCCATCATGTATTTCAGCGCGGCGCGCGTGCTCTCGACGTAAGGCAGAAGATTGTTGAACTTCAGCCGCTCCTGCGGCTTGGCGGGATCGAACTTGAAGGTGAACTCCGCCGCCGTCAGCGGGAAGAGTTGAAGCACGCCGGCGTCGAGCAGAATGTCCTGAGCGGCCAGCACGGTCGGCGACCCCATGGCACCGACCATCGCGAAGATCTTGTCACGCTCGATCAGCTTTTGCGAAGCCAGCACCGCCTTCTTCGGATCGTAGCCGCTGTCCTCGATGACCAGACGAATCTTGCGGCCGTTGATGCCGCCGGCCGCATTGATCTCCTCGACCGCCATCTTCATGCCGTTGGAGACCGGCACGCCCCAGCCCTTGATCGGACCGGACAGATCCTGATGGGTGCCGATGACGATCTCGCTCGCCGAGATGCCTTCATTGGTAACCTTGGTCTGCGCCGCGGCCGGCAGGCAAGTCAGCGCAAGCGCGCTCACCGCAAGGCCGAACGCCCTGAACGATTTCGACATTGACGTCTCCTCTCCTAGCGGCCCTGTTTGCGCGAAGGGCGGGGCCATCACTCCTTCGCATCCCGTCTGCGCATGTCCCCGGCCGGAAAGCCGGTATCCGCTTTTCCGCGGCATGCGCCCTCAAGCCACAGCGCGCTCGCGATACATCGCATCGATCTCCGCGGAATAGCGCCGGTTCACGAAGCTCCGCTTCAGCTTCATGGTCGGCGTCAGCTCCTCGTCCTCCGGCGTGAGCTGACGCTCGATCAGATAGAACCTCTTGATCGTCTCGACGCGCGCGAAATTACCGTTGACCTGCTCGATCTCGCGCCAGATCAGATCCTGGATCTCGCGGGCGCGGCACAGGCTCGCATAATTGGTGAAGGGGATGTCGTGGTCCTGGGCGAACTTCTCGACATTCTCCTGGTCGATCATGACGAGGCAGGTCAGATACGGCCGCTTGTCACCGATCACGACGGCATCGGAGATGTAGGGCGAGAATTTGAGCTGGTTTTCGATCTCCGACGGCGTGACGTTCTTGCCGCCCGAGGTGATGATGATGTCTTTCATCCGGTCGGTGATCTTGACGAAGCCCTCATTATCGATGGTACCGACGTCACCGGTGTGCAGCCAGCCGCGCGGATCGATGGTCTCGGCGGTCTTCTCCGGCTGGTTCAGATAGCCCATGAACAGGAAATCACCGCGGATCAGGATCTCGCCGTCAGGCGAAAGCGCGACCTCGCCCCAGGGAACAGCCTTGCCGACCGAGCCAAGCTTGATCCGGTCCGACGGCATCATGGTCGCCACCCCGCAATTCTCGGTCTGACCGTAGACCTCGTGCATGTCGATGCCGAGCGCGAGATACCAGCGGATCAGATCCGGCGCGATCGGCGCGGCTCCGGTGAAGGCGATGCGGCAGCGGTCGAGCCCGATCATGCGGCGGATGTTGCGGAACACCAGCCAGTAGGCCACGCGGTTGGCGACCTTGAGCGACAGCGACGGCGTGCCGCCCTCGAGCTGGCATTCGGCCCTGCGGAAACCGATCGCGATGGCGCGGCGGTAGAACCACTGCTGAAGCGGCGTCGCGTCCTTCAACGCGATGGTGACGGCCGAATAGAATTTCTCCCAGATCCGCGGTACCGCCAGAAACACCGTCGGCTGCACCTCGCGCAGATTGTCCGGCACGGTCTCCGGGCTCTCGGCGAAGTTCATCACCGAGCCGAGCGCGACCGAGATGTAGTAGCCGCCGACCCGTTCGGCGACATGGCAGAGCGGCAGGAAGATCAGGCGCTGATCGTCATCACGCGCGGGAATGAAATCATTGGCATGCCGCATCTGATGCGTGACGCTGCGATTGGCATGCATGGCGCCCTTGGGCGGGCCGGTCGTGCCGGAGGTGTAGACCAGCACCGCGAGATCGTCCGGCCCGCGGCTGTCGATCATGTTGCGCCACAGCACGTCGTTGCCGACCATGGCGTTGCGGCCGAGCGCGCGAAACTCGTCGAGCGACATCACCATGTCGTCGGAGAAGCCGGAGAGGCCTTCCATGTCGAACACGATGATCCTCTGCAGGGACGGACAGCGCGCGCGGCAGGCGAGAATCTTGTCGAGCTGCTCCTCGTCCTCGGCGAAGACCACCTTGGTCGCAGAATCGTTGAGGAGATATTCGACCTGGCTGGAGGCGTCGGTCGGATAGATTCCGGAGGAGACGCCGCCGGCGCAGAGGATGCCCATGTCGGCATAGACCCATTCGGGCACGGCGTTGGCGATAATGGAGGCGACGTCGCCGGGCGCAAAGCCGCAGGCATTGAGGGCGTAGGCGATCTCCTTCGAGATCTCCAGCCAATGGCGCCAGCTTGTCGGCTGCCAGATGCCGAATTTCTTCTCGCGGATCGCAGGGCCATCGCCGCGCGTTTCCGCCGCGAGCACGAAGCTCTTCGCGATCGTGTCGGCGACCGTCAGCACCGCCGCTCTGGCCATGCGCGTTCCCTCCTTGCCGCTCCATCCCTCCGCTGCCGCCTTGCCGGCGGTCTGTGTCGCGGACGGGACACCATATTTAACGCCACGTTTTCTTCTTTTTCCAGCGCCGTTCACCCCTGGCGCCGGCTTCCTTGGCGCCAAGGTAAAATTCCTGGATGTCATGGGAATGCATCAAGCGGTCGCAGCTGTCGTTCATGACGACGCGGCCGATCTCGAGCACGTAGCCGTAATGCGCGGTCTCCAACGCCACCTTGGCGTTCTGCTCGACGAGCAGGATCGACATGCCCTGCTCCTCGTTGACACGGCGGATGATGGTGAAGATCTCCTTCACCAGGAGCGGCGACAGCCCGAGCGAAGGCTCATCCAGCAACAGCAGCGTCGGCCGGTTCATCAGCGCCCGGCCGATGGCGAGCATCTGCTGCTCGCCGCCGGAGAGCTGGCCGGCCGGCTGGCCGATGCGTTCCCTGAGCCGCGGGAAGTAGCCGTAGACCCGCTCCAGATCCTCCGCCACGCCCTCCCTGTCCGCCCTCGGATAGGCGCCCATCATCAGATTCTCGCGCACCGAGAGGAACGGAAACACCTCGCGGCCTTCCGGCACGTGACTGAGGCCCAGCCGCACGATCTTGTCGGCCTCCATGCGCTGAATCGGCTTGCCCAGAAACTCGATCGAGCCCTTCTGCGGATCGAGAATGCCGGAGATCGTCTTCAGCACCGTGGTTTTGCCGGCACCGTTGGCGCCCAGCAGCGTGACGATTCGGCCGCGCGGCACCTCGAGCGAGATGCCGCGGATCGCCATGATCGGCCCGTAATAGCTCTCGACGTTGGAGAGCTTCAGGATGATATCCGGGGTCACGGCCGCATCCATCGCTTACGCTCCCAGATACGCGGCAACGACGTCGGGATGCTGCTGAACCTCGGCGGGCGAGCCCATCGCCAGCACGCGGCCGTAGTTCAGCGCGATCACCCGGTCGGAGACGCGGTTGACGAGAGACATGTCGTGCTCGACCATCAACACGGTGATGCCGAGCTCGCTCTTCATGTCGCGGATCCAGAACGACATGTCGTCTGTCTCCTCCACATTGAGCCCCGAGGACGGCTCGTCCAGCAGGATCAGCTTCGGCTCGGAGCAGAGCGCGCGCGCGAGCTCGATCACCTTGCGCACGCCGTAGGGCAGGCCCGAGATCAGCTTTTCGCGGTAGGGCTCTAGATCGAGGAATTCGATCACCTGCTCGACCCGGCGGCGGTGGACCTTCTCGTTGGCGCGCACGCTCGGCAGAAACAGCAGCTCCTGCCAGAGCTGCGTCGTCGAATGCCGGTGGCGGCCGACCAGGAGATTGGACAACACGGTCGCATTCTCGAACAGCTCGATGTTCTGGAAGGTGCGGGCAATGCCGAGCCGGGCGATGTCGTAGGGCGCCTCCTCCGTGATGTCCTGGTCCTCGAAATAGATCCTACCCGAGGTCGGCCGGTAGATCCGCGAGATCAGGTTGAAGATCGAGCTCTTGCCGGCGCCGTTCGGCCCGATGATCGAAAGGATCTCGCCCTTCTCGACCGCGAACGAGACCGCATCGACCGCCTTCAGCCCTCCGAAGTGCAGCGAGAGGTTCTCGGCGCGGAAATAGCTCATCGATTCCGCTCCGACTTCACGTAGATCTTCTGCCGCTTGAAGGTCGCGCGCTTGTAGAGCGGGAACAGCTGGAAGAAGAGTTTGATCTTCAGCCAGCGGCCATAGATGCCGAGCGGCTCGAACAGTACGAACAGCATGATGATGATGCCGTAGATCGCGCCCTTCAGGCCGTTGAGCGAGGCGAACGCGGCGACCTTGGACTGCACGTCGGCCGCAGCGTCCTTGCCTGCCCCGAACGTCGCCGCGACGCCGGCGATGATGCCGGGCATGTCGTCCTTCAAATAGGTCAGGAACGGGTCGATCATGACGATGAAGATCGCGCCCAGCACCGCGCCATGCAGGCTGAAGGTTCCGCCGATCAGGATCACGATGATGAACTCGATCGAGAGCTGGAGCGTGAACATCTCCGGCGAGATGAAGGAGAGCTTGTGCGCGAACAGCACGCCGGCAAGGCCGGTGATCGCCGCCGAGATCGCAAACGACTTCACCTTGTAGAGTGCGACGTTGACGCCCATGCTGCGCGCCGCCGTCTCGCTGTCGCGGATCGCAACGAAGGCGCGCCCCGTCGGCGATCGCAGCAGGTTGAGCGTGCCGACGATGGTCAGAACCAGGACGGCGAGGCAGAGATAGTAGAAGGTCGGACTGTCGCGCGGCACGGCAACGCCGAGCAGCGACAGCGTCTTGACCCGCATGCCCTCATTGCCGTTGGTGACGCTTTCCCAGCGCGCCAGGATCTCCTCGACGATCAGGGCGAAGGAGATGGTGGCGATGACGAGGTAGATTCCGGTCAGCCTCAGCGCCGGAAAGCCGACCATCGCGCCGATGGCGCCGGTCAGGAGTCCTGCTGCCAGGAAATAGACCGGGAACGGCACGTTGTACTTCTGCAAATAGGCCGCCGTATAGGCGCCGATCGCGAGGAATGCCGCATGCCCCAGCGACGCCTGACCGGTGAAGCCGGTGAGTATCAGAAGTGCCACGCCGACGGTCGCGTAGATGCAGACGAAGACGAGCTGACTCATCAGATAGCTTGAGAGCGCGTAAGGCGCCGCCAGCAGCACCGCGATCAGGAGGCCGTAGGAGACCACGTAGCCCGAATGCGGAAACAGCCTGATGTCGTCCTCATAGTCGGTCTTGAACAGGAAGCGCATGGCGTTCAGACCTTCTTGCGAACGTGAAGGCCGAACAGGCCTTCGGGCTTGAGCAGCAGCACGGCCAGCAGCACGATGTAGGGTGCGACGTCCTTCCAGCCCTCGGGCAGGTAGAAGCCCGCCATGCTCTCGATCACGCCGATCAGGACGCCGCCGACGACGGCGCCGGGAATCGAGCCGAAGCCGCCGAGCACGGCGGCGGGAAACGCTTTCAGGCCCAGCACGAGGCCGACATTGGAGTGGATGAAGGTGATCGGCGCGAGCAGCACGCCTGCGCAGGTCGCGACCGCGGCGCTGATCGCCCAGACGATAGACACCACGCGCTTGACCGGAATGCCCATGTAATAGGCCGCGAGCATGTTCTCGGAAGAAGCCCGCATCGCGGTGCCGAGCGTGGTCTTGTTGAAGAAGATGTAGAGCAGCGCGCACAGGATGACAGTCGCCGCAATCACCGACAGCTTGTCATAGGCGAGCACCAGCGAGCCGATGCGCAGCACGCCCTGGCTGAACGGCGTCTCGATCTTGAGATCGTCGGTGCCCCAGATCATGCCCGCGATCGAGCGCAGGAAGTAGCCGAGGCCGATGGTCGCCATGATGACGGAGAATTGCGGATAGCCGAGGATCGGCCGCACCACGACCCGCTCCGCCAGCATGCCGAACAGCGCCATCGCGGCGACGGCGGCAGCGAACCCCAGCCAATAGTTCAGGCCGAGCATGCCGATGAAGGTGAAGGCGAAGAAGCCGCCCAGCATCATCAGATCGCCCTGGGCGAAATTGACGACCTCGGTGGCCTTGTAGACAAGCACGAAGCCGAGTGCGATCAGGCCGTAGACACAGCCGAGCGCAACACCGCTGACCAGCTGCTGAACGAAATCCAGCATCGCCGCGTCCTCCCGATGCAGCCCGCGGCTCTTGACGACCGCCTGACGCATCTTGTGTCCAGCCGCTACGCAGTCGTTTCGCCGCGTGAGCGCCATTTGTCCCGGCGCCAATTCAGCCTGAACCGTAAAGCGCTGTCAACAAACGGTGACTTGCCTTTAGTCCAAGGTGTAGTCGAAGTCGGATGCTTGAATTTGCGGCAGCGCGATTCACCGTGCCGAAACATCTTCAGGTCATGGTCCCGACCGATGCAAAACCGGATGGTGTGGCCGTCATGAAGCCGGATAGCTCGGCGCTCGAAGTCCGAGGGTTAACGAAACGTTTTGACCGTTTGGCGGTCGATAACCTCGACCTGACCATTCATGCCGGCGAATTCTATGCGCTGGTCGGCCCCAATGGCGCCGGCAAGACCACCACTTTGCGCATGGTTGCAGGCCTGCTCAGGCCCGACGGCGGTGGTGTCTCGATCTTCGGCATCGATGCGCTTCAAGACCCCGTGGCGGCCAAGCAGGTGATGGCGTGGGTCTCCGACGAGCCCATGATCTACGACAAGCTCACCCCGCTCGAATATCTTGAATTCGTCGCCGGCCTCTGGGGCATTGCACCGTCAATCTCGAAACCGGTCGCCGAGGAGCTCCTGAACTCGCTCGGGCTCGAGCCGCACCGGCACGAACGCTGCGAGGGCTTCTCCAAGGGCATGCGCCAGAAGGTCGCTCTCGCCGGCGCGCTCGTGCACGATCCCCGCCTCATCATCCTGGACGAACCGTTGACCGGCCTCGACGCCGTTTCAGCCCGCCATGTGAAAGGGCTGTTGGGCGATCGCGTCCGCGCCGGCTGCACCGTCATCATGACGACGCATATTCTCGAGGTCGCGGAGCGCATGGCCGACCGCATCGGCGTGATCGCCGCCGGCCGCCTGGTTGCCGAGGGCACCTTGACCGAGCTGCGCCAGCAGAACGGCCATGCCGACACCAGCCTGGAAGATCTCTTCATCGCATTGGTGACGCTTCAGGAAGCGGCATGAGCTCGGCGACCGCGTTGTCCTGGTTTGCGCGCCACGAGCTTCGGCTCGCCTGGCGCGAATGGTTCGCCATGATGACAGGCGGCCGGCGCAGGCGCGCCCGCGCCGCCGTGATCGGCCTGCTGTTCTTCGCCGCGCTCCTGCACGTGCCGGCCTGGGCCGTGATCGGCCGCTTCGCCAATCTGCAGCTGCCGCTCGACAAATCCTCGCTGATCGTGATCTCGGCGACGATCCTGCTCGCCTGGACCTTGATGCTGTCGCAGGCGATCGAATCGGTGACGCGGGTGTTTTACGCCCGCGCCGACCTCGATCTCATCATGTCCTCGCCGGCGCGGCTCGCCAATCTGTTCTCGGTGCGCATCGCCGCAATCGCGCTCTCCGTCACCGTGATGGCGCTGTTGTTCTCGACGCCCTTCATCGACGTGCTGGTGATCGGTGGCGGCCCGCGCTGGCTTGCGGCCTTCGGCGTGGTCATCGCGATGGGCCTGTCGGCCGCGGCGATCGCGATCGCCATCACCATCCTGCTGTTTCGCCTGATCGGCCCGGCGCGAACACGCTTCGTAGCCCAGATCCTGTCCGCGATCATCGGCGCAGGCTTCGTGATCGCGCTCCAGGTCGCGGCGATCATCTCCTATGGCACGCTGTCGCGCTTCACCATTCTCACGTCCGGGACCCTGGCCGCCCACGCGCCCGACATCGACAGCATCTGGTGGTGGCCGGCGCGGGCGACCATGGGCGACAGCGCGGCGCTGCTGCTGCTGCTTGCCCTCGGGCTGGTGCTGCTGGGAAGCGTGATGGCGATCTTCTCGGGCCGCTTCGCCGACACCGCGATCGATGCCGCCGCCTACGGCACATCCAGCCGCAAGCGCGCGCGGGAGCGGCCGTTCCGCGGCGGCTCGCGGCAGCAGGCGCTGCGGCGCAAGGAGTTCGTGCTGCTCTATCGCGATCCCTGGCTGATCTCGCAAACCCTGATGCAGCTGCTCTACCTGGTGCCGCCGGCGCTGCTGCTGTGGCGCAGCTTTGCCGACAGCTCTGTCGCGTTGACGCTGATCTCGCCCGTCATCGTGATGGCGGCAGGTCAGCTCGCCGGCGGACTCGCCTGGCTGACAATCTCGGGCGAGGACGCGCCTGATCTGGTCGCGACCGCGCCGCTGACGCCGTTGAGCGTCATCCGCGCCAAGATCGAGGTGGTGCTGATCGCGATCGCCGTCATCTTCAACCCGCTGGTTGCGGCGCTGGTTTTCGCCTCGCCGTTCCAGGCTGCGATCACGGCAGCCATGATCATCGTCAGCGCGGCCTCCGCCACCGCGATCCAGCTCTGGTTTCGGATCCAGGCCCGCCGCAGCCAATTCCGCCGCCGCCAGACCTCGTCGCGGCTTGCCACCTTTGCCGAGGCCTTCTCCTCGATCGGCTGGGCCGCCACCGCTGCGCTGCTGCTCACGCTTCCGACCGCTGGCATCGTCAGCGGCCTGATCACGGCGAGTCTGGTGGCGATGACCTGGAAGGCCAGTCCAAGGCGAGACTAAGGGCGGAGGCGCGGGTGCGACACTGACGCGCTGTTGATCGCGGCCTGTTGGCCACGCGCTGCATTGCACGCTAGACTTTCCCTGACGTCATCGGGGACTGGATATGTGGCGACTCATTTCGGCGGCATTTGCGCTGTTGAGCGCATGTCTCTCACCTGCCCTCGCCCAGCAGCCGCCTCAACGCGGCGAATGCCTGGCGATGGCGAACGCGGCGCCTCGCATCATGCCGGCGGCCTTCCGGCAGGTGGCGGCCGCGCCGGAGGTCGAGATCACCTATGCCGGCCACTCCACCTATTTCATCGACACGCCCGGCGGGGTACGCATCGCGACCGACTACAGCGGCGCCTATCAGGTCGGCCGGCTGCCTGACGTCGTCACTATGAACCGGGCCCACAGCACTCATTACTCCCTCAATCCCGACAAGCGCATTCCCCATGTGCTGCATGGCTGGGGCGAGGACGGCAAGCCGGCCATCGTCTCGGAACGCATCGGCGACACCTTCATCCGCAACGTCACGACCGACATCCGCCGCTATTTCGGCGACGATTCCGGCGCGGACATGATCCGCGACGGCAACTCGATCTTCATCTTCGAGGTCGCGGGCCTCTGCATCGGCCATCTCGGCCATCTCCACCACAAGCTCGACGACAGCCATTTCGCCCAGATTGGGCGGCTCGACATCGTGATGGTTCCGATCGACGGCACCTACACCATGTCGCTCGACGGCGTCTCGGAGATCACCAGGCGGCTGCGCGCCTCGGTGGTGCTGCCGATGCACCGCTTCGCCACCCCGCTCGACGAATTCATGCGCCGCATCGGCCAGCAGTTCGAGATCGACCGCCGCACCCAGCGTTCCCTGCGGATATCGCGGGATACGCTGCCGTCGACACCGACGGTAATCATCCTCGACGGGGTCTGACGCAATTTTCTCCAAGCCGGCTCGCGGCCGGTCGTGCTGACCTCCTGGCAGGAGGAGATCTACATGACCGACTTTGCGAGATTACTGCACACGGACGGACCCAACCCCGAACACGCGGCGGCGCTGGGGCTCTATGGCCGTTTCGTCGGTGACTGGAATGCCGAGATCACGGCCCACGGCGCTGATGGAACGAAGCACGCCGCCCCCGGCGAAATCCATTTCGGCTGGGTGCTGGAAGGGCGCGCGGTGCAAGACGTCTGGATCATTCCGCGTCCCGCCGGCAGCCCGGCCTTCCCGATCGCCGGCAACTGGTACGGCACGACACTGCGCGTCTACGATCCCTCCATGTCGGCGTGGCGGATTTGCTGGTTCGATCCGGCGCGATGCGTGTTCCGCCAGCAGATCGGCCGCGCGCGCGGCGAGGACATCGTGCAGGAGGGCACAACCGAGGCCGGTGATCTCACGCGATGGAGTTTCGTTGACATCACAGGCGATTCCTTTCACTGGCTCGGCGAGGTCAAACCCGCGGCTGCAACGGAATGGCGACTGGTGGTAGAGGTGAGAGCGACACGGCGCAAGGGCTGAAGGCAACGTCGCCGTGCTCGCGACGGAGGGCGCGGTTGCGCAAGGCGCGCTGCTGCGTGACGAGACGAGGTGTTAGGCTCCCCACCGCAAAGAAGATGAGGGAGCGAACATCGATGGCCGCAAGCGGTCTGCCCGCCAACACCAGCGGGCTATTCGTCGAACCGCGCGAGGACTGGCTCGTGCAACATCAAGAGGCGATCATCGATCCCGCGCGGCCGATCGTCGATCCGCATCATCATCTCTGGAATCGCGGCCAGCGCTATCTGATCGAGGAGATGGCCGCCGACATCGCCTCCGGGCATAACATCATCGCCACCGTCTATGTCGATTGCCGCTCGATGTACCGCGCGCATGGGCCGGAGGCATTCCGGCCCGTCGGCGAGGTCGAGTTCGCCAACGGCGTCGCCGCCATGAGCGCGAGCGGTGGCTATGGCAAGGCGGCGATCTGCGCCGGGATCGTCAGCCATGTGAACCTGCTGCTCGGCGACGCCGCCAAGCCGGTGCTGGAAGCGGAGATCGCTGCCGGCAACGGCCGCTTCCGCGGCATCCGGCATTCGTCCGCCTGGGACGAGGACCCGGTCGTCGCCGGCATGTATGCGAACCGGCCGAAGGGGCTGTTGCAGGACCCGGCCTTCCGCAAGGGCTTTGCCTGCCTCGCGCCCTTGAACCTCAGCTTCGATGCCTGGCTGTTTCATCCGCAAATCGGCGAGCTGACCGAGCTCGCCCGCGCCTTCCCCGGCACCAGGATCGTGCTCGATCATTGCGGCGGGCCGGCCGGGGTCGGCCGCTTTGCCGGTCGGCGCGAGGAGGTGTTTGCGCAGTGGCGCGCCTCGATCCGGGAGATCGCCAGTTGCGAGAACGTGGTGGTGAAGCTCGGCGGCCTCGCGATGTGCCTGCTCGGCTACGACTTCCATCTGCGCGAGAGGCCGCCGTCGTCCGAGCAGCTTGCCGCGGCGTGGAGGCCTTATGTCGAAACCTGCATCGAGGCGTTCGGCGTGAAGCGGGCGATGTTCGAGAGCAATTTCCCGCCGGACAAGGGCCAGTGCAGCTACCAGGTGATCTTCAATGCCTTCAAGCGCATCGCCTCAGCCTTGAGCGAGGCGGAGAAGACCGCGCTGTTCTCGCAGACCGCGACGGATGTCTACCGGCTCGAACTGCCGTCATGACGCGAAAGAGGGGCCGGGATGTTGGTCCCGCCCCCTCTTCCGTCGTGGCCGCTGGGAAGCGTCCGTGAAAATGATCAGCCGGCACCCATCAGCGTCGCAGGGCGGCGCTCGCCGGGCGAGAGGAACATCCGCTTCAGCTTGTTGACGACGCGGACCATGAAGCCGATGACCGCAGGATTGGTCTTGCGGCAGAAGGCGATCTTCTTGACGTGGCCTTCGACATGCCATTTGGCATGCGCGCCATCGCGGAAGAAGATGACGTCGCCGACGCCATAACGCTTCGGCGGAAGCCCGTCGCTCTCGAGCACGATCGATCCTTCCAGGATCATGATCGTCTCGTCGAAATCATAGTACCAGTTGAAGCGGCCTTCGGTGCAGGACCAGATGATGGTCGAGGAGGTGCCGTCCGAGCTGGTCGAGAGGATGTGCGAACGCGAAACCGGGTTACCCTCGATGATCCAGGCCGGCTCGATCGGCCGCAGCTCCAGATCCACATTGCAACTACCGATTTCAATCAAAGCTCGCGACATCTGCTTCCCCAGGGGATATAATTAAATATGGCCGGGTCTCGGCCCGGATTGTTCGAAAGATGTTGGGAACGCTAGTAGCCGGTTTTTAATTCTTTCTTACGCAGGCCCCGACAATCAGCCGCAAGTTGCAGATGCGAAGCGGTTAACGTCGAGATTTCCCTGCAAATTCGCGCACATGAACCCGACTTTTCCCGGGTGCGACAAAGTGCGCGAGACGACCTGGAAGGAGCCCCACCGATGTCCCTGACCCCAGAGGTTCTGACAACCCAAGGCGAGGTCGTCGCCTGGCTCGGGAGCCTCGATGTCGCGTTCGCGCCAGACGAGGAGCCCTGGTTCACGATCGACGGCGTCGAAAGCCCCAGGCAGATCGGCAGTGACGGCTCCGGCGGCGCCTTCGTGCTGCTGCCGACGGAAAATGTGCTCTACGTCTCATCGGAGGGACGCGCCGGGATCATCGCCGGGAGTTTTGAAGCGTTCATCCAGCTGGTCGTCGCCCGCCCCTATTGGCTGGACATCCTCAAATTCTCCGCCGGCGGCGATCTCCAGGAAATGCGGCGCGCGGCGGACGCGCTGGAAGCGACACTCGACGACGAGGACGACGTCAACGAGGCGCGAGAGGAAATCCGAGCAAGCCTTGACCTGCCGGAGGCGGACGATCCGGTCGGCGCGCTCTACGAGGCCGTCGCAGCGTCCGACGCCATCGTCCGGGCCATGGACGGCAGCCCGTTCACGACGCTGTTCAACCGCTTCAGCATCGACAACAACCCGACGCTGCGCCACGCGGCGGCGTGAGTGACTATTGCTTTGGCCAGTTGTTCACCCCTCCCCAGCGGGGAGAGGTGAAGAGCCCTCGCGCACCAGCGTCGGTTACTTCGCCCACTCGCCCTTGCGAAACACCGGCACCTTGCTGCCGTCGGCCAGGATGCCGTCGATGTCGGTCTCGGCCGAGCCGATCATCCAGTCGATATGGATCAGGCTCTGGTTGCCGCCTTGCGCGGCGATCTGCTGCGGCGTCAGCTGCGCGCCGTTGATGAAGCATTTCGAGTAGCACTGGCCGAGCGCGATGTGAGACGCTGCATTCTCGTCGAACAGCGTGTTGTAGAACAGCAGCCCGCTCTGCGAGATCGGCGAGGAATGCGGCACCAGCGCCACTTCGCCGAGCCGTCGTGCGCCCTCATCGGTGTCGAGCACCTTGTTCAGCACCTCGGCACCGCGTGAGGCCTTGGCGTCGACGATCTTGCCGTCCTCGAAGCGCACCGCGATGTTGTCGATCAGCGTGCCCTGGTAGGACAGCGGCTTCGAGCTCACGACATGGCCATAGACCCGACGGCAATGCGGCGTCGTGAAGACCTCCTCGGTCGGAATGTTGGCGTTGCAGCTGATGCCGTTCTTGGAGAGTGAGGCGCCGCCTTCCCATTCATGGCCGTCGGCCAGCCCGATGGTGAGGTCGGTGCCGGGACCACTGTACTGCAGCGCGCGGAAACGCTGGCCGTTGAGCCAGTTGGTGCGCTCGCGCAGCACCGCATTGTGGCTGGCCCAATTGGCCATCGCGTCCTCGCGATCGACGCGCGAGGCCGCGAAGATCGCATCCGCGAGCTTGCCGATCGCGACCTCTTCGGAATCGTTCGGGAAGACCTGCTTGGCCCAGGACGGGCTCGGATAAGCGATGATGTTCCAGTTGGTGTCGAAATTGACGATCTTTTCCAGCGCCGGCTGATAGGCCATCGAATTGGCCTTGCTGGCGCGCGCCACCTTGGAAGGATCCTCCCCCGACAACAGCATCGGATTGTCGCCGACGATGGCGAGACGGGCGGTGTTGTCCGAGAACGCCTTGGCCATGCCCTCGTAGAGCCAGTTGGCGGCGCGATCAAAACTGCTGTCGTGGCCGTGGCGGTAGCGCGCCAGCGTCATCTCCTCGTCGGAGAGAATCGGCGTCACGATGCCTGCCCCGGCCTTGTAGGCGTGGACGGCGATGCGCCGCACCAGCGGCAGCGCGATCGCCGGCGCCGTCAAGAGCAGATCCTGTCCCGGTCGCAAGCCCAGTCCCACCTTCACCGCCACCTCGGCCAGCCGGTCGAGCTTCACGGGATCGATGGTCGTGGAAGTATCGCGGTGATCAGTCATGCCGGGTCCTCTGCCGAAAGTCTGTCATTCAATCTAAGCCTAGCATCACGAGACACAAGTGTGCGAGCGCCTTGCAAGCCGTGAAAGATACGCAGTTTCACGCATTTTGGTTTTCAACGCGTTGCCGATTTCAGCACCCGGTCGACCATGGCAGGGGCAAGACCGAGGTAATTTTTCGGTGAAGTGAGGGCCTCGATGGTGGCACGATCGATCCGGCTCGACACGCGGGTGTCGGAGGAGAGCGCGTCCGCGAGCATCAGGCCCTTCTCGTTGGCGAGCCGGCAGGCGTCGTAGACCACGTCGTGCGCATCTTGCCTGCCGATCTGCGGCGCGAGCCCCATCATGACCGCTTCGGCCACAATCAGACCGCGACTAAGGGCGAGGTTGTCGTTCATCTTTGCCTCGTCCACGATGAGGCCGGCGAGCGCAAACTTCGCCTGGTGCAGCGCGCCTGCGGTCAGCACGAAGCTTTCGGGGATCGCCATCCATTCGGCGTGCCAGGGGCCGGTGGCGCGCTCGAAGTCCTGCACCATGGCATCCAGCATCAGGCCCGCCTGCTGGCGCACCGCCTTGGAGGCCGCAAGCATCAGCTCCGAGGAGATCGGGTTGCGCTTCTGCGGCATGGTCGAGGAGGCGCCGCGCCCCTTGACGAAGGGCTCATAGACCTCGGCGAATTCAGTCGAAGCCATGATCATGATGTCGAGGGCGATCTTGCCGAGCGAGCCGGTGACCAGCGCGAGGAAATTGACGGCTTCCGCAAAGCCGTCGCGCGCGACGTGCCAGGTCGAGGCGGGAACACCGAGCTTCAGCTCGGCGCAGAGCGCCTCCTGCACCTCAAACCCCTTGTCGCCAAGCGAGGCCAGCGTGCCGGCGGCACCGGCGAACTGCCCGACCAGAACGCGCGGCTTCAATTGCTTGAGACGCTCGGCGTGGCGATCGAACATCGCAAGCCAGATCGCGGTCTTGTAGCCGAACGTCACCGGCAGCGCCTGCTGGAGATGGGTGCGGCCCGCCATCGGCGTATCGCGATGGCGCTGCGAAAGATCGGCGAGGATTGTTCGCAGCTCGGCGATGTCGCGTTCGATGATCTCGAAGCCTGCGCGCAATTGCAGCACCACGGCAGTGTCCATGATGTCCTGCGTGGTCGCGCCCCAATGCACGTAGCGGCCGGCCTCACCGCACTGCTTCACCAGCTGATGCACGAGCGGCAGGATCGGATAGCCGACGATATCGGTCTCCTGCCGCAAGAGATCGAAGTCGAGCGCGGTGACATCGGTCCGCGCCGAGATCTCGTCGGCGGCCTCTTGCGGGATCACGCCGCACCTTGCCTCCGCCTTCGCCAGCGCCACCTCGATCTCGGCGTAACGCGCGACCAGCGCGACGTCGGAAAACACCTCGCGCATCGCGGGCGTGCCGAAGGCATCGCGAAACAACATGGAATCGAGCACGGTGGTCGAAGCGGGAAAGACGGGCATGGGCGTTTCTTTGCGGCGGTTGTTGTCTCTGGGGACAGCTTACGCGGGCCGCAGCGTTCGGCAATGAACATTCGGACCTAACCACACATCTGATGTCGTCCTGGCTTTCGCCAGGACGTCGATGAGGAGATGTCGGCGTACTCCCGCAACACCACCATCCTGTCCAAATCTTAATTCAGCGCGCTTGCGCACTTGCACTATCACTTGCCTGCGGCGCGCCGTGCCGCCGCATGACGAGGAGACCACAATGTTGAAATCGTTTCGCTTCGTTGCTGGAGCTTGTCTGCTGGCGGGCCTGTCGGCTGCGACATTGACCGCGGTATCGGCGGCGCCGGTTGGCCAGCCGCTCGCGATGACGCAAACAGCACCCGGTCAGATCGAGCAGGTGCGCTGGTACGGACATCGCCGCTGGGGCGGCGGCGCGTTCGTCGGCGGGCTCGCAGCCGGCGCAATCATCGGCGGCGCAATCGCTGCGCCCTATTATTACGGTTCGCCTTATTACTATGGGCCGGGCTATCCGCCGCCGCCCGCTGCTTACGGACCTCCGGAAGGCGACATCCAATACTGCATGCAGCGCTACAAATCCTATAACCCGAACACGGGGCTCTATCTCGGCAACGACGGCCGGCGCCATCCGTGCCCATGACGATCTGCCATGACGACCCGCCGCGGCATCCGGATATCGTCCGGGTGCCGCGACAATCTGACCAAGACAATCTGACTGAAGCCGCCACATTCCAATTCAGGTTGTAGCCCTCAGCGCAAATGGCATAGCAGCCATCTGGATGTCGCGTTGAACCAGGTCGACCTCCCGGCGGACTCACAGACTTCGAGTCGAAATCCATTTTGATTTCATCATTGCTTGAAGTCACCGTGAGACCTGAGTTTTCGACGTGCAGTTCATGTTCCAGGACCACCTTCTCGACACCGACCGGCGCGAGCTGAGCCGCGAGCAGGTTCCCGTTTCCGTGGAACCGCAGGTCTTCGACCTCGTCGTCCATCTCATGGAAAACCGCGACCGGGTCGTCAGCAAGGACGAGCTGATCGACAAGATCTGGCACGGCCGCAGCGTCTCCGAATCGACATTGACCAGCCGGATCAACGCGGCGCGCAAGGCGGTCGGCGACAGCGGCGCGAGCCAGGCGCTGATCCGCACCATCGCGCGCAAGGGCTTTCGCTTCGTCGGCAACGTCGAGACCAAGTCGGGGACGGTGACGGCGGAACTCCGCCGCAGCGTCACAGCGTCGCACGCCTCGCTTGCGCTATCCGACCGCCCCGCGATCGCCGTGCTGCCCTTCACCAACATGAGCGGCGACCGCGAGCAGGACTATTTCTCCGACGGCATCAGCGAAGACATCATCACCGCATTGTCGAAACTGCGCTGGTTCTTCGTCGTCGCGCGCAATTCCTCCTTCGTCTACAAGGGCCGCGCCGTGCATCTCAACGAGATCGCGCGCGAGCTCGGCGTGCGCTATGTGCTGGAAGGCAGTGTGCGGCGCAGCGGCGATCGTGTGCGGATCTCGGCCCAGCTCAACGACGTCTCGACCGGCGGCCATCTCTGGGCCGAGCGCTACGACCGCAAGCTCGCCGATATCTTTGCCGTGCAGGACGAGATCACCGAAGCCATGGTCGCCGCGATCGAACCGCAGCTTTATGCCGCGGAAAATTTTCGCGCCCAGCAGAAGCCACCGGGCAGCCTCGATGCCTGGGATTTCGTGATGCGCGCACTGTCGCATTACTGGCGCATCACGCGCGAGGACAATGCCTCGGCACAGAGGCTGCTCGAGCAGGCGATCGCGATCGACCCTGCCTATGGCAAGGCGCTGGGCCTGCTCGCGACCAGCCATATCTTCGGCGCCCATATGGGCTGGGCCGACATGGCCGCGACCGTCCCCGTCGCGGAAGCCGCAGCGCTCGCCGCGGTGGAAGCCGATCGCGACGATGCCTGGGCCCATCACGGCCTCGCTTATACCTATTTGTTCCGCCGCCGCTTCGACGACGCGCTGGCGGAATTCGAGCTGGCGCTGACGCTCAACCCGAACTTCGCGATGGCACACGCCTTCTACGGGGTCACGCTGTGCTACGCCGGACGATGGCAGGACGGCGATGCCGCTGCACGCCGCGCGCTGCAACTCAGCCCGCGCGATCCACTCGCCGCGATCTATTGCGGTGTTGCAGCCTACGCCCAGTTCATCGGCCGCAACTACGAGGACGCCATCCAGATGGCGCGGGAATCGATGCGGCAGCGGACCGATTTCGTCGGCGCGCATCGCGTGCTGACGGCCGCCGCCGGCATGACAGGCGATTCCGCGCTTGCCGCCTCCGCGCTGGAAGGATTACGCCGCGCCCAGCCCGGCATCTCGCTCGCCTGGATCACACGGGAGTTGCCGATGCTGCGCGAAGAGGACCGCGCGCATTATCTTGAGGGATTTCGGCGCGCGGGGATGAGGTAACGTATATCCCCTTCCCGTTTGCGGAAGGGAGGCAGCCTCTACTCCTGCATCATCTCGCCGCTACCGCCGAACTCGGCCGGAAAGTCCTTCAGCTTGGGCAAGCCGTCGCGCATCGGCAGCACCGTCTCGGAATAGTTGACGTGGACGCCGGGCGCGAAGGCGAGCGTCGGAATGGTAGCGGTGAAGACGTCGATCAGGGCCAGCGGCGGGTGATTGGTCATGAGATGGCCGCCGCACCTCTTGCAATATTTGCGCTGGCTGAGCGGCGTCTTGGCAAAGGTCCCGACGTTCTCCGCGCCTTCAGTGATGCGCACGGCCTCCGGCTTCCACAGGCTGAAGGCATTCACCGGTCCGCCCGACCACGATCGGCAGGATCGGCAATGGCAATAGCCCATCGCTTCCGGCGCGCCCGTGACCTCGATCGTGACCGCGCCGCAGAAGCAGTGTCCGGCATGTTTCATCTTGGTTCTCCTAAGATGGAAATTCTTGAGCTGGAACTCTTGGATTGGAACTCTTGGATTGGAAATAAAGTCCGGCTGCGCGTCCTCCGATCGGCGGACGCGCGGCGGAGGGCGCGGCAGCTAGGTTGACCGGCGCCAGGGAATAAGCATCGAGACTCGTTGTTTGTACTGCCGGTAGTCGTCGCCAAAGAGATCGACGAGATCGTGCTCCTCCAGCGCGATGCCGACGAAGATGTAGGCCGTGGTCACGGCCGCAAACAGCAGGTGGCCTGCGGTCATGATCGGTGCCGCCCAGAAGGCGATGATGAAGCCGAGATAGATCGGATGACGGACGAATTTGTAGAGCAGCGGCGTCTTGAACCGCGGCGCCGTGGCCTGCTTGCCGACGAGATGGTTGGTCACCTGATGCAATCCGAACAATTCGAAATGATTGATGATGAAGGTCGAGGTGAACACCAGCACCCAGCCCGCGAAGGACAGCGTGATCAACGTCACGGCAAGATCCGGATTTGCGACGTCCCATATGACCGTGCGCAAAGGACGCCACTGCCAGAACAGGAGGAGCAATGACAGGCTCGCGAACAGCACATAGGTCGAGCGCTCGACCGGCTTGGGGACGAATTGCGTCCACCACGCCTTGAAGCGCTGGCGCGCCATCACGCTATGTTGAACCGCAAACAGCGTCATCAGCAGCAGATTGATGATCACGGCTTCGGCCGTGGGCGTGTCGGTTCCAGTGTCGATGGTCTTCGGCACCGCCAACCCCATCACGAAGCCGATGGCATAGAGAATGGTGACGAAGAACACGAGATACGCCGCAATTCCGTAAAGAAAGGCGATGAACTTGAAAATGCGTGAGCCCGCAATCTCCGGGCCGACGGAATGAACCTGATGATCGAGTTGGGTCATGGAAAGCTCCGTTGTGCCGGGGCATCGGCACGGCTTGATCCCTGCACCATGCCGGACCGGAGGCCGGAAGACTTTCGCGGACGGTTGATTTTCACCTGAGACGACTTTGATTTTTGCTTGAGATGACAGAAACGTGCGATTTGTCTTTGAAAACAATGTGCTCGACGGCGACCTGCGCGAACTGACCTGCGCCGGAACGACCGTGCCGCTGCAGCCGCAGGTGTTCGATCTGCTGCTTTACCTCGTTGCGGAGCGCGCCCGCGTCGTCAGCAAGGACGATTTGATCAGCCAGATCTGGAGCGACCGCATCGTCTCGGATTCCGCACTGAACAGCCGGATCAATGCCGCACGCAAGGCGCTCGGCGACGACGGCGCGACGCAGCGGCTGATCAAGACGATTCCGCGCAAGGGCTTTCGCTTCGTCGGCGAAGTCCGGGAAGAAGCGGCAGCCAGGCCTGCGTCGACCGAAGCAGTGCCGGGTTCGGCGCGCGTCGCGACGGATCGTCCGGGTATCGCCGTGCTCGCCTTTGAGAACATGAGCGGCGACCCCGCCCAGGAATATTTCGGCGACGGAATCAGCGAGGACATCCTCACTGCGCTGTCGAAGCAACGCTGGTTCATCGTGATCGCCCGCAATTCGTCCTTCACCTACAAGGGGCGCGCGGTCCACATCAAGCAGATCGCCGAGGAGCTCGGCGTGCGCTACATCGTCGAGGGCAGCGTACGCAAGGTGGACAACCACGTGCGCATCACAGCACAGCTCAACGACGCCACCACCGGCGGCCACCTCTGGGCCGAGCGCTACGACCGCGAGCTGGTCGACGTCTTCGCGGTGCAGGACGAAATCACCGAACGTATCGTCGCGGCGATCGAACCCCAGATTCACGCGGCCGAGAATTTCCGCACGCATCGCAAGCTGCCATCGAGCCTGGACGCCTGGGACCTGCTGATGCAGGGACTGTCGCACTACTGGCGGGTGACGCCGCAGGATCACGCCGCGGCGCAGAAGCTGCTCGAGCGCGCGATCGCAATCGATCCGAATTACGGCCAGGCGCTGGCAGTATTCGCCGCAAGCCACATGTTCGGCGTGCATCTGGGCTGGGCCGAACTGGCCACGACGGCACCGATCGCGGAGGACGCCGCGCTCGCCGCGATGCGCTGCGACCACGACAATGCCTGGGCCCATGCCGCGCTCGGCAGCGTCTGCTTCTCGACGAGCCGGCTTGCGGACGCGCTGTCCGAATTCGAGCAGGCGCTCGCGCTCAATCCGAACTTCTCGTTGGCGCAGGGCTATTATGCCCTGGCGCTATCCTATGCCGGACGATCGAGCGACTCGTTCGAAGCGGCGCAAAAGGCGATCAGGCTCTCGCCGCGCGATCCGTCGCTGGCGATCTATTACGGCATCGCCGGCTATGCCCGCTTCACCGAGCGGCACTATGACGAGGCCATCGCTCTCGCGCGCGAGGCGATTCGCCATCGCGGCGATCTCACCGGCGCCTATCGCGTGCTCGCCGTCTCCGCCGGCATGACCGGCGACAGCGCGTTGGCGGACATGGCGCTGGGGGAGCTCCGCCGCACCCAGCCCAATATCTCGCTGGACTGGATCGCGACGCAACTGCCCTGGGCCAATGACGCGGATCGCCAGCACTATCTGGAAGGATTTCGGCGGGCCGGATTGAACTGATCGGCGCTGCCGCTAGGAGGGCTTCCGGCGCAGATGGACGATGACGTCGAGCCGCTCGATCTCGTGGCCGGGAAGCGCGTTCGGCACCTTGCTGAAGGCAAGGCCGCCGGCGACGTCGACCAGAACATCCTCGCCCTCCAGATAGAAGTGCGGATGCACGGAGGTGTCGGTATCGAAGAAGGATTTGATGCCGTCGGCCGCGATCCGGCGCAGCAGGCCGGCTTCGGTGAACTGGTTCAGCGTGTTGTAGACGGTGGCCAGCGACAGCCGCAGATTGGCCGCCATGGCCTCGTCGTAGAGGCCTTCGGCGGTGACATGACGATGCTCTCCCAGCAGCAACATTTTGCCCAGCGCCAGGCGATGCCGCGTGGCCCGCAAGCCGGCATCGCTGAGCAATCGCACGCAACGTGCTCCGGCCTCGTCCGCGACCGGCGCAACGAGATCATCTGTTTCCGTTTCGGGAAGGCCCGAGAGGACGTCCATTGCCGACCGTCTCCGCATGCATGACGTTGCGCGTCCCGCAATCGGATCGCAAACGCATCGGGTTGGCGTTGATCCTGATCAAATTTCCGGCGACCATCTCTGACCTATCGCAAAGCGGCTGCTTCTCGGGTCTGCCAGGATGGCAGCATACGACGAGGGCAGCATGTCAAAACCCATTCCCGATCGGGCGGAAGTCGCGCTCGAATACCCCGACAAGTTCTACGTCGGCACCTTCGAACATTCGTCCCGGTTCGAGGCACGGCTCGACGGCAACGGCGTGGCGCTTGTGCTCGAGCGGCCCGGAACCGAGGATGTGCGCAAGTCGGTGCACCTGCATCTGAACTTTGGCCTGCTCGCCGGCATCCTGCGCGAGCTCGCGACGAGCGTCGCTGCGATTCCAAAGGACGATATCGCACATCGCGAGCTGCTCGTCAGCGCGGTCCGAGAGTTGCAGCAGGCGCTCGAAACCTCGTGAGCGCGGAAGCTACTTGGCTTTGACCTGAGTCGGCTTCGGTGCCGGCACCTGCGCCCATTCCTTGTCGGCGCGGGGACCGTTGAGATCGCCGGTGAGGCCGATGAGCTGGCCTGGCTGAGCGTCGAGGGTCTGCTGCCAGGTCTGGGTCTGGCACAAGAACTTGATCAGGCATCCCTTGAGCTTGAGCCGGTCAGCGGATTCGCGCCAGAGCGTGACCGAGTAGGATTTGCCGTCCTCGGCATTGTAGATGTCGCCGCCGAAGCGACCTTCTGGCGTCGCCTGCAAGCCCATGATGAGCTGATGGCCGAGCAGCACACGGGCGCGCTTGTCGGGATCGGGGTTCTGGCTGTCGCGAAGTGGCTGGCCGCGCTTGTCGGCCGGCTCCTTCATCCAGACGATGAAGCCGCAGATGCGGTCGCGCGCGGGACCGCAGCGCTCGAGCCTGATCCGGGCGCGGCCATCCTCGACCAGCCAGGTGCCGCTGGGATCGGCGGGCGCGGCGGCGCCGGCACGACCGCCAAATGCCATCATCGCGATGGTGATGGCGACGCGCAGCACGAAGCGAAGGAGAATGTTCATCAGCGGCACCTTTCGTTGAGAGGATTGCGGCGTCAGTTCAGTTGCGCCATCAGCGCATCGGCGCCCTTGTCGACGCCGGCATTGGCAGCCGCGAGCGCGCCGACGCTTGCCTTGATGTCGTAGGCTCCCGGATATTGCTTGGTGACGTAGGCGGAGAGCAGGCGTGCGGTCGACGCGTCGAAGATCTCGACGCCGTAGATGACCGATCCGGTCATCATGCCCTCGCCATCGCGCGCGGCCTGCACGCCGTTGTAGACGGCGCCCGCCATGTCGAAGCGGGAGAGCGTGCCGAGCACCGGCGTGTTGGTGACGGCGCCGGTGAGCGTCAGCCTGATCCGCAGCGTCTCAGGCCCGCGCTCGCGCACCAGGGAGAAGCGGCCGCGCAACCGCTCGGCGAAGCGGGTCTGCATGTACGCGGCGAGCGTCGCTTTGTCCTTGTCCGACATGTCGCCGAACTGATGGTCCTTGCCGCGATAGATCACGACGGGCTCGAGGATCACTTTATTATATGCGCGCCAGTCGACCGACGTGGAATAGCGGTAGGGCACGCGGCCGGAGGCATCCGACTTGTCGGGCGCCATGTAGGCGGACGACGCCATCTCCGAATAAGGCACGGGTGCGACCGAGGCGCAGCCGGTTACGAGCGCGCCAAGCATCAGCGTTCCCAGACCGCGCAGGGCGATCGAGCGATCCATTGCAAACTCCTCTAACGGCTTTCAGAAAGGGCCAATCTCGGCAAAGGCCTTTGGGGACCGCAGCCGCGTACGGGACCACACGCGGCTGCGACGCTCACCATTGCCGGCCCATGACTTCGTCCGGGGCCATTTCGGAAGCCTCGGGCCGTCTCAGTGTTCGGATATATAAAACCGACCAGACGGTTTGTAAAGTGGCAAAACCGTACTCCGACGCATTTGGCCGCAGGCGCGGCTTTGTGCAGTTAACGGATGGATTTCGTTAACGGTGAATCAGGCGCGCTTGCCCTTGCTTGCAGCCTTTGCCGCCGATGCGGCCGCGGGCTTGGCGGAACGTTTCGCCGCCGGCTGTTCGAGGCCGGCCCACTGCGCGTCATCGACCAGACGCGCGAACAGCCGCTGGTGCTCGTCCTTGCTGAGCGGCGACATGCCGAACAACGAACTCAGCAGCAAGCCCATCGCGCCGGCCCAGCGCAGCATCGCGAGATCAGGGTCGGCGGCCTCTTCCCTGATCGCCGCCATTCGCTCCATCTCGCGCCCACGCGGCAGCGCCATCAGGCTGGGATTCTCGACCATGGCCGCAACCAGCGCCAGCGCCGCGGAATTCGGCGAGGTCGCCGCCTCCCGCACGGTCGCGAGCTGGGTTGCCAAATTGGGATTTGGCGAGGTCGCGCTCACCTTCGCCATATAGGCCGTCGAGAATTCCTCGAAATGCGCCATCTGCCGTTCGAGCAGCGCCTTCAGCACCGCTTCCTTGGTGCGGAACTGGTGCATCACACCGCCCTTGCTGAGGCCGCTCTCGCGCGCGATCGCATCGAGCGTCAGCCGGCCGGGTCCGTCGCGCGCGATGATCGCGATGGCCGCTTCGAGGGCAGCATTGCGAGACCGTTCGGAGCGTGTGGCATTATCCATGGGCCGACTTGTCTCCGTGACAAGACAATGAATCAAGTGAAAACAGGACGCGCTGTACATTTTTTGTGCGAACTCTGTCGAGACTTTCATCTTGCGGCGCGGAACGGGACCGTGTGAGCCTCGCGCCCGGATGGGGACTGGGACGGGCCGGCCGTGGCTTCGCGCGCGAGGAAATCGCGCAGCGTTTACGGCTGGTCGCGCTTGAGAAAGATACGGCATGTCGAAACGAGTGTTGCTTGGTCTCCTCCTGGCTTGCGGCCTCTCGGCCTCGGCGCTGGCGCAAGAGCCGAAAACGGGAGGCGTGATCAATGCGGTGATCCAGCCCGAGCCGCCCGGCCTGATGCTTGCGATGATCCAGAACGGCCCGACCCAGATGGTGTCGGGCAATATCTTCGAAGGCCTGCTGCGCTACAGCCCCAAGCTCGAGCCGCAGCCGGAACTCGCCGAGAGCTGGAGCGTCAGCGAGGACGCCAAGACCTACACGTTCAAGCTGAGGAAAGGCGTCACCTGGCATGACGGCAAGCCCTTCACCGCAGCCGACGTGCTGTTCTCAGTCGAGATGCTGAAGCAGACGCATGCGCGCGCCCGCAACAATCTCGCGCAGGTCGACAAGGTCGAGGCGCCCGACGATAACACGGTCGTCTTCACGCTGAAGCAGCCGTTCGGCCCGTTCCTCGGCATTTTCGAGGTCGGCTCGATGCCGATGGTGCCGAAGCATCTCTATGAAGGCACCGACTGGAAGACCAATCCGTACAACAACGCGCCCATCGGCACCGGCCCCTTCATGTTCAAGGAATGGCAGAAGGGTTCGTTCATTCGGCTGGTCAAGAACCCGAACTATTACGAGAAGGGCAAGCCCTATATCGACGAGATCTACTGGCAGATCATCCCCGACGCCGCTGCGCGCTCGGTGGCGTATGAGACCGGCAAGGTCGACGTGCTGCCCGGCGGCTCGGTCGAAAATTTCGACGTGCCGCGGCTGTCGAAGCTGAAGGACACCTGCGTCACCGGCGCCGGCTGGGAGTTCTTCTCGCCGCTGGCCTGGCTGTGGCTCAACAACCGCCAGGGTCCGCTCGCCGACAAGCGGGTGCGGCAGGCGATCATGTATGCGATCGACCGCGACTTCGCCAAGGACGTGATCTGGAACGGGCTCGGCAAGGTCGCGACCGGCCCCTCGGCCTCGACCATCAAATACTACACCGACGACGTGCCGAAATACCCTTACGACCCGGCCAAGGCCAAGGCGCTGCTGAAGGAAGCCGGCTACAAGGGCGAGAAAATCCGCCTGCTGCCGCTCGCCTATGGCGAGACCTGGCAGCGCTGGGGTGAAGCGGTGAAGCAGAACCTCATGGACGTCGGCATGAGCATCGAGACGATCTCGACCGACGTTGCCGGCGGCAACCAGAAGATCGGCGACTGGGATTACGACATCGCCTTCACCTATCTCTACCAGTACGGCGATCCCGCACTCGGGGTGGGGCGCAACTACGTCTCCAGCGCTATCGCCAAGGGCCAGGTGTTCAACAACGTCGAGGGCTACTCCAACCCCGAGATCGACAAGCTGTTCGCCGACGGCGCGGTCGCAACGCCCGACTCCAAGCGCAAGGAGATCTATGCGAAGGCGCAAAAGCTCCTGGTCGAGGACGTGCCGGTCGCCTGGATGCTCGAGCTGCAATTCCCGACCATCATGCGCTGCAAGGTCAAGAATTTGATCACCACGGGCATCGGGGTCAACGACGGCTTCAAGGACGCATGGCTCGACAAGTGAGCCTCTTACCTCTCTCCGCAAGAGCGGGGCGAGGGAGTTCACCGTCACCGTGGCTCCGGGTCACGCTACCAAGTATGACGCACTAACTATGCTCTCCTTCGTCGCTCAGCGTGTCCTCAAGGGCGTGATCGTCCTGCTCGCGATCGTCGTCCTCAATTTCTTCCTGATCCGGCTCGCACCGGGCGACCCCGCTGTCGTGATGGCGGGCGAGGCCGGCGCCAGCGACCAGGTCTTCGTCCAGCAGCTCCGCGAAAAGTTCGGCCTCGACAAGCCGCTGCCCGAGCAGCTCTTCATCTACGTCAAGGGCGTCGCGACCCTCGATCTCGGCTTCTCGTTCCGCCAGCAGGCGCAGGTCTCGAAGCTGATCCTGGAGCGGCTGCCGGCAACGCTATTATTGACGCTGACGGCATTCGCGATCTCGCTCGCGCTCGGCGTTCTCTTCGGCACCTTCGCCGCCCGCTTCGCCGGGACCTTTCTCGACACCGGCATCACCATCTTCGCGTTGATCTTCTACGCCATGCCGATCTTCTGGGTGGCCCTGATGGGAATTCTGCTGTTCTCGGTCACGGTCGATTGGCTGCCGAGCTTCGGCTACGAGACGGTCGGCGCCAATTTCACCGGCTTTGCCCATGTGGTCGACGTCGCAAAGCACCTGATCATGCCGGCGATGACGCTCGGCCTGTTCTTCATGGCGACCTACACCCGCATGACGCGCGCCTCGATGCTGGAAGTGAAGCGGCTCGACTTCGTCAAGACCGCGCGCGCCAAGGGCCTCTCCGACGCCGTCATCCAGCGCCGCCACGTGCTGCGCAATGCGCTGCTGCCGGTCGTGACGCTCGCGGGCGTGCACGCCGGCACGCTGATCGGCGGCGCCGTCATCACCGAGACCGTGTTCGCCTGGCCCGGCATCGGGCGACTGATGTACGACGCGCTCTTGCAGCGCGACTACAATCTGCTGCTCGGCGTCTTCGTGACCTGCTCGGTCATGGTGCTGATCTTCAATCTCATCACCGACCTCGTCTACCGACTGGTCGACCCGCGCATCGAATTCGCCGCATGAAACAGTTCTGGAAATCGATACTGAAGAGCCCGAGCGGCGTCATCGGGCTGGTCATCCTTCTGCTCGCGATCGGGGTCGCGGTGTTCGGACCGTTGCTGTTCCCGAACTCGCCCTGGCGCATGGTGCAGCGGCCGTTCCTGCCGCCGTTCACGCTCTCGACCGTGCCGCTCGGCACCGACGCACTCGGCCGCGACGTGTTCGCCGGCATGATCTTTGGCGCACGCGTCTCCTTGCTGGTCGGACTTGTCTCCACGCTTGTCGCGCTGGTCGTCGGCATTCCCATCGGCGCCATGGCCGGCTATTTCGGCGGCAGGATCGACGACGCCCTGATGCGCTTCACCGAGTTCTTCCAGACCATCCCAAGCTTTGCGCTCGCGATCGTGCTGGTCGCGATCCTGCAACCGTCGATCTATTCGATCGTGACCTCGATCGCGGTGGTGAGTTGGCCGCCGGTCGCCCGCCTCGTCCGCGGCGAGGTGCTGTCGCTCCGCACGCGCGAATATGTCCAGGCCGCCGTCGTCACCGGCCAGAGCAACAGCTGGATCATCCTGCGCGAGATTTTGCCCAACGCGCTGTCACCGGTGATCGTGCTGGCCTCGCTGATGGTGGCAACCGCGATCCTGCTGGAATCCTCGCTCTCGTTCCTTGGCCTCGGCGATCCCAATCTGATCTCCTGGGGCTACATGGTCGGCGCCGGCCGCACCGTGATCCGCCAGGCCTGGTGGATCACCGTGTTTCCCGGCGTCGCAATCCTGATCTCGGTGCTGGGGCTGAACCTGATCGGCGAAGGCCTCAACGACGCGCTCAATCCGCGTCTCTCGCGCGAGGGCCGCTGACGATGACCGCCCCGCCCGCCGTCTCGATCAAGAATCTGCGGATCGCGCTGCCCAAGGGCGCCGAACGTTCCTTCGCCGTCGATGGCGTCTCGCTCGACCTTCGGCCCGGCAGGATCGTCTGCGTCGTCGGCGAATCCGGCTCCGGCAAATCCATGTGCGCGCATGCGCTGATGGGCTTGTTGCCGGATACGGTGAGCGTCACGTCAGGCGAGATCCAGTTCGAAGGCCGCGACCTGCTCAAGCTCGACGACGACGGCTGGCGCGATCTGCGCGGCCGCCGGCTGGCGATGATCTTCCAGGAGCCGATGACCGCGCTCAATCCGTTGATGCGGATCGGCGATCAGATGGCGGAGATGTTCGAGGCCCACGGCCTGCTGACGCCGAAGGAACGGCGCGCGCGAGCGTTGTCGCTGGCGCGCGAGGTCGGCCTGCCCGACCCCGAACGCATCGTGCGCGCCTATCCGCACCAGCTCTCCGGTGGTCAGCGACAGCGCGCCATGATCGCGATGGCGCTCGCGCTCGAACCGGCGGTGCTGGTCGCGGACGAGCCGACCACCGCGCTCGACGTCACCACGCAGGCGCAGATCCTGAAGCTGATCCGCAACCTCCAGCGCAAGCGCAATATGGCGGTGATGTTCATCACCCACGACTTTGGCGTGGTCGCCGACATCGCTGACCAGGTCGTGGTGCTCCGCCATGGCAAGGTCGTCGAGGAAGGTCCGGCCGCAACCGTCTTCAACGAACCGCAGCACGACTACACCAAGGCGCTGCTCGCCGCGGTGCCGTCGATGGATCCGCCGGCGCGCGCACCCCTCGACGATCGGGCCGAGGCCGTCGAGGTGATCGGGCTGGACAAGACCTACGTCACCTCAGGCGGCTGGTTTCGCGAGGACCGCCGCGTCGATGCCGCGCGCGCGGTGAACTTCAACATCCTCAAAGGCGAGACGCTGGGCCTCGTCGGTGAATCCGGCTCCGGCAAATCGTCGGTGGCGCGGCTCGTGATGCGGCTGATCGAGGCCGACCGCGGCACGGTGCGGATCGGCGATACGGATCTGACCCAACTCGCGGGCAAGGCGCTGCGCGCCGAGCGCCATCGCATCCAGATGATCTTTCAGGATCCGTTTGCTTCCCTGAATCCACGCCGCAAGATCGGCCACATCATCGCCGATGGCCCGATTGCGGCCGGCATTGATCCGAAGGTGGCATTCGACCGCGCCCGGGATCTCCTGAAGATGGTCGGCCTGGATGCCGGCGCGCTGGAGCGGTATCCGCATGAATTCTCCGGCGGCCAGCGCCAGCGCATCGGCATCGCGCGCGCCCTCGCGCTCGAACCCGAGATCATCGTTGCTGACGAGGCCGTCTCGGCGCTCGACGTCTCCGTGCAGGCGCAGGTCTTGAGGTTGCTCGAGGATCTCAAGGCGCGCCTCGGCCTTTCGATGCTGTTCATCACCCACGATTTGCGTGTCGCCGCCCAGATCTGCGACCGTATCGCGGTGATGCAGCGCGGCGCCATCGTCGAGCTGAAGCCGACCGCGCAGCTGTTCGCCGCGCCGGAGCATTCCTACACGCGGGAACTGCTCGCGGCCGTGCCAGGACAAAGGGAACGCGCACCGGCAGGGTGAGGTGCGTTTCGCTTTGGTATTCTGGTCCGCTTAGGAACGGAATAGTCACGGGCTTTTTATCCCTCGTGACCGCCCGCACGGCTGCAAAGCTGAGGCCGGCATCCTACATCCGCATGCAATGATTGTCATCATATGATGATGGGTTGCGGATCCAGATGGAGGCCGACATGGGCCAGGTTATTCAGTTCGTCTCGAAATCCGAACGTGAGCGCATTCGCCTCATCCGGGAGGCCCGTGCGGTCTACGACAGCATCTTCCCGCCTGCAGAACCCGCTGGCGAGCAATCGAGCGGAGCCAGTGCTCGCGGCGACGGGGGCAACCTCGCGTGATCAAGATCATCGCCGTTCTTTGCAGCCTCGCCTCGCCGGCAAATTGCCACGAACAGATCGTCACCACCTCGGACTTCGCCGATGTCTCAGTTCAGTCTTGCATGATGGGCGCGCCGCAACTTGCCGAATGGATGAGCCAGCATCCGGCCGAGCGGCTGGCGGGATGGCGCTGTGTGATCGGCCAGCAGACAGGCAGGGGCGCCTAAGGCCAAACGCCACCTGACCGGTGCGGCGCGCTCCGGTTGAACCGTGACGAGCAGGCATCGCCGGGCTAGGATGGCGATGCTGCTTGGCAGAGGGGACGCCGGATGGAGGTTGCCAGCCTCGTTCTTCCCGTATTCGCAATCATCGTCACCGGCTGGCTCGCGGGCGAACTTGGCTATCTCTCCCGCTCGCTTGCCGACGCGCTGGTGCATTTCGCCTACAACGTGGCGATGCCCGCGCTGCTGATCGTCACCATCGCGCAGGAGCCGGCGCGCAATCTGCTGGAATGGCGTTTCCTGCTCGCTTTCGGCGGCGGCTCCATGATCTGCTTCGCGCTGGTGTTCGTGGCGGTCCGCACGGGTGGGAAGCACGATCTCGCCAGCAGCACGATCCAAGGAATGGCGGCGGCGATGACCAATACCGGCTTCGTGGCGCTGCCGATCCTGCATGCGATCTACGGCCAGCCCGCCGTTCTGCCGGCCGCAGTCGCGACCGTGTTCGTCGCCGCCGTGATGTTTCCGGTCACGGTTATCCTGCTGGAGCGGGGCACGCACGGGCCTGCGCGGTCCGCGGGGCTGGCGAAGCAGATCCTGCTCAATCCGATGGTGCTGTCGACGCTCATCGGCCTCGTCTGGGCGATCACGGGCCTGCCGATTCCAGCGGCTGTCGCAGCCTATCTGAACATGATCGCCGCGGCGCTCACGCCCTGCGCACTATTTGCCATCGGGCTCGGCCTGTCGGTCGAAGGCCTGCGATCCAGTCTCGGGACATCATTCGCGCTCGCGGCCGTGAAACTGGTGGTGATGCCGTTGATCGTCTACGGCCTTTGCGTGATCACCGCCCTCAATCCGCTCTACACCGTCGCCGCCGTCATCTGCGCAGCCGTTCCGACGGCGAAAACCGTCTACGTGCTGGCGCATGAACACAAGGTCGAGGAGAAGCTGGTCGCGGCCACGGTCTCGATCACGACCATGCTCTCGGTGGCGACCTTGCTGGTCGCGCTCTACCTTCTCTCCGGCCTGGCGACGAGCACGCGCTGAACGGGGCGGCGGAAGGCTGAAGCGCACCGCAGCCACCCTCTGTGTTACCGCGGATTGGTGTTGCTCCAAGTCGGGACCGCGTTCGTGACGCCAACCGACGGCCAATTATATGTACCGACCGATGGCGCCGTGACCGTGCCGACCGTCTGTCCCGACGACCCGTAAGATGGCCTCGGCTGCGTCGCAGTTCCTCCGGAGCCACCATAGGTTGGAGCCATGACATTCGTGCTGTAGTGCCGGCTCGTGCGAACCCTCTTCGCCTCCGCCGCGAACGGCGCGGCAAGCAGGCCAGTCGCGACAAGCGCGGAAATGGCAAGCCTGGTCGTTGTCATGACCGATCCCTTCATTCACTGCGGCCTAATGAAACCATGTGTTCATTCGCCGGCGAATTCCCATAGGCCTTCGTTCATAACTCCGTGTGCTCGGAAATGTGCCGACCGTCGCGCTCTTCACGGTCGCAGCCGAATGCCAGTTCCTTGAAAGCAATGACCGCCATGTCTATCACGACCGTGACCGCCTTCGGATCGACCCGAATCAGCGCTAGTGCATTACCCCTCAATGGCCTTCCTGGACGCGAACAGCATGACCGGCCCCGAACTGAAGCAGCTCCGCGACGACCTCTCCGAGGCCATCGAGCGCAAGCTCACCGCGGCCGACATGGCGAAACTCTGTGCATTGCCGGAGAAGGATGGCGCCGACACGATCCGGCGCTGGGAGGTGCGCGGCCCGACGGTCGCCGCGACCAAGGTGCTCCGCGTGCTCGCGATGGCGAGCGAGCGCTATCCGATCCTGGAGAAGTTCGACATCTTCGATCGCCACGACGTGCGCGAGGAAGACCGCCCCGCAAAGCGCGCCGCCTTCCGCGCGCAGATGCGCGACGAGGTGCGGCGGCGTCTTGGTTAACGAGACGCGCCCGCAAGTTACCGCAACGCGCTCGAATTAAGCCTTCCTTCATCGCTTCTTAAGTCGGCATTAAGCACGAAAATCAATTGCAGCCCAATAAGTTAGGTTGGGCATCGCTGTGCCATGCATGTGACAGCATTTTCGTCAAAAGCGAGCTATCTGCAAAACCAACGCGGCGCGGACAGCGCGCTTGCCGGGACCTTAGTGCTGGAGTTTGGACGATGAAGAAGATTCTGTTTGCAACCGTTGCGCTGCTCGTGTTGGGCGCGGCTGCCCCGGCGATTGGTGCCGATCTCGGCGCCCGCCCCTATTACAACAAGGCCCCGGCCTATGCCGCGCCGATCTACAACTGGACCGGTTTCTACATCGGCGGCCATATCGGCGGCGCGTTCTCCAGCGACAACAATTTCAACGGCCTCTCCACCGGCAACAACGGCAACGGCCGTTTCCTCGGCGGCGTGCAGGTCGGTGCCGACTGGCAGGTCAATCCGAACTTCGTGGTCGGCGTCGAAGGCCAGTATTCCTGGCTCTCCGGCAATGTCGGCGCGGTATTCCCGGGCGGCGTGGCCTACACCAACGACCAGCGTGGCCTCGGCTCGATCACCGGCCGCGTCGGCTACACCTGGGGACCGGGCCTGGTCTACGTGAAGGGCGGCTACGCCTATTCGGACAACAACGAGAAGGTCACCGTCGCCGGCGTGCCGACCGCCTTCATCATCGATGGCGATCACCGCAACGGCTACACCATCGGCGCCGGCCTCGAATACATGTTCGCGCCGAGCTGGTCGGCCAAGGCCGAGTACCAGTACTACAATTTCGGCGACTCACACTTCACCGCGGGTCCGCTGGTCGGCACCGGCAACTTCACCACCGACGACCACACCTTCAAGGCGGGCCTCAACTACCGTTTCAATTGGGCCAGCCCGGTCGTCGCGCGCTACTGATCGCGCCTGAGAAGACCGCTTCGCTTTCGAGGGCCGGCATCGCTGCCGGCCCTTTCTTTTTTCGTCCTGCGGAACTAGCCAAGCGTTTGTGAAACTTGCGATTTTTTAACCCGCGCCAAGGATACTCCGCGACGAAAATATAAGATTACGGGTGTGGGGGAGTTTCGATGGCGATCCGTCTGGGCGTTGGCCGTGTCCTCGGCCGTCTCAAGCCGCGTTTCAAGATGCCGAAATGGGGCCTGCGTGGCAGCCTGATTGCGGCCTTCGCCGTGATCGCGGGCATGGGCCTCGTGATCGCAGCCGGTGCCGGCTTCGTTTTCAGCCATCTCGGCTCGACCATGATGGATTTGAGCGGCCGTGACATCCCGCGCCTCTCTGCCAGCCTTCAGCTTGCCTCGCAAAGCGCAACGCTCGCCGCGCAAGGACCGGGCCTGCTGGCATCGCCCAGCCCCGATGCGCTGAACGAGCGTACCAAGAGCGTGAAGGACATCCAGCAGCTCGCGATGGGCAAGCTCGGCGAGATCATCGAGCTCGGCGCCGACCAGCAGACCGCGAACGCGCTCCGCGACACCGCCAAGAGCATCGGCGAAGCCACACAGAGCCTCGTCTCGGCGGCACGCGAGCGGCTCGACACCGGCGCGTTGCACGACAAGCAATATGAAGCACTGCGCAAGGCCCAGCTCGCCTTCGTCGGCGCTGCCGGCCCGGCGATGCTGGATGCGCAAACCCGCCTCAACGCGATCCTGGGTGCTGCGGAAGTGTCGGCCGATGACGCCACCGAAGCCGCACGCACGGTCTCACAGGTCTCGACCGTCTCCGCCAACGGCAATTTGATGGCCGCCGACATGATGGCGGCACTCTCGGCCAACAGCAGCGATACGCTCGAGGCGATCGAGAAGGAATTCAAGACGACCCGCGACCGCGTCAAGTCCAACCTCGAGGACCTTCCGAACATTCCCTCGATGCAGACCGTACGCGACGCCGTGGAGAAGCTGCTCGCCTTCGGCGAAGGCAAGAGCGGCGTGTTCAAGATCCGCCAGAAGGAGCTCGATTCCATCGACTACGGCCAGACCATCCTGGACGAAACCCGCAAGCTCAATGTCGGCCTCGGCATCAGCGTGCAGGCGCTCGTCGACGGCGTGCAGAAGGAGACCAATGCGTCGACCTTCCAGGCGCGCCAGGAGATCTCACTCGCCACGACCGCGATGCTGGCTTTGGGCGGGCTCACCTTGATCGGCTCGGCGCTGTTCGTCTGGCTCTATGTCGGGCGCAACATCCTGCGCCGCATCCGCGAGCTTCAGCGCGCCATGCAGCTGCTGTCAGCCGGCGATCTCGACACCGAGATCGTCCGCTCCCGGCAGAACGACGAGATCGGCGCGATGAAGGAAACACTGACGGTGTTCCGCGACAGCATGATCGGAGCGCGGGCGCTTGCGGGCGAGCAGGACAAGGATCGCGTCGTCAAGGCCGAGCGGGCCGCGCATATGGAAGCGAAGATCGCGGAGTTCGAAGGCACGGTGCGCACCGCGCTCGACAATCTCGCGCAATCGGCCAATTCGATGCAGACGACCGCGCAGAGCATGTCGAACACCGCCGACCAGTCCAACGCTCTGGTGAACGCGGTCGCTTCCGCCGCCGAGGAAACCTCGGTCAACGTGCAGACCGTGTCATCGGGCACCGAGCAGCTGTCGTCCTCGATCGAGGAGATCAGCAAGCAGGTCGTCACCTCGGCCGCGATCGCCAAGAAGGCGGTCGATGAGGCCGGCGCCACCGACACCACGGTGCAGAGCCTCGCCGACAGCGCGAGCCGCATCAGCGTCGTGGTCGACCTGATTCAGACGATTGCGTCGCAGACCAATCTGCTCGCGCTCAACGCCACCATCGAGGCGGCGCGCGCAGGCGAGGCCGGCCGCGGCTTTGCGGTGGTCGCATCCGAGGTGAAGAGCCTCGCGAGCCAGACCGCGAAGGCGACGGAAGAGATCCGAACCCAGATCGCCAGCATGCAGCAGGTCACGACGTCTGCCGTCGGCGCCATCCAGGGCATCGGCCGGATCATCGGCGAGATCAACGACGTCACCACGACCATTGCGGCCGCGGTCGAGGAACAGGGCGCGGCGACGCGCGAGATCGCCCGCAACATCCAGCATGCGGCCGGCGGCACCAGCGAGGTCTCCAGCAACATCGTCGGCGTCTCGACGGCTTCGGCCGAGGCCGGCGCCGCGGCGACCGAGGTGCTGAGTGCATCGGATGCGCTCCGCCGTGAGGCCGACATGCTGCGCGGAGAGATCGACGCGTTCCTCAACAACATGCGGGCGGCCTGATTGTCATTCCGGGGCGCCTCGAAGAGGCGAGCCCGGAATCTCGCGCAGTCATCTCCGGATTCCGGGTTCGCGCTAGGTGCGCCCCGGAATGACGGCGTTTTTGGCAGGCTTCAACCGGCGCACGGAAAAAGCCGCGGTATGATGGCCATGCGACGACCGCCTCGCGTCCTTTTTCGGCTGGCGCCCTGCCCGCGCTGGGTTTAAGCCGGTAACATGAACGCAAAAACCGACACCGTGCAGTCCTCGGCCGAGGCCCTGCGCTATCCCTGGGACCAGCATCCCGGCCCTGAAGAGGTCGTCGAGGTCAGGCCCGGCGTGTTGTGGGCACGGCTGAAACTGCCGTTCCGCCTCAACCATGTGAACATCTACCTGCTCGCCGATGGCGACGGCTATGCGATGGTCGATGCCGGCTTCGGCAACGAGGAGACGATCGAGGCCTGGACGAAGCTGTTCGAAGGCCCGCTGAAAGGCGTCAACATCACGCGCCTGATCGTCACGCACTCGCATCCCGACCATGTCGGCCTCGCGGGCTGGATCGTGGAACGGTTCAACTGCCCGCTGGTGATGTCGCAGGTCGAATATCTGCAATCGGTCTATCACCAGAACCGCGGCACCGAGGAACGGCGCGAGGCGCAGCGCCTGTTCTTCCGCCGCCACGGCATGGACGAGTCGCTCACCGAAAAGCTGCTCGGTCGCGGCCAGGAATATCTCACACGCGTTTCGGTCTTGCCGCCGTCCTATCGCCGCATCTCCCACGGCGACGAGATCGTGATCGGCGCGCGGCGCTTCAAGGTGATCACCGGCGGCGGCCACGCGCTCGACCAGGTGATGCTGTATTGCGCCGACGACAAGCTCTTCCTCTCCGCCGACCAGGTACTGAGCAAGATCTCGCCGAATGTCAGTGTTTGGGCGGTCGAGCCCGACCAGAACTCGCTCGGCGAATATCTGGCTTCACTTGCAAGCCTCACCACCACCCTGCCCTATGATCTCCTGGTGCTGCCCGGTCACGGCGTGCCGTTCTATGGGCTCAAGACCCGCATCAAGCAGCTCGCCGACCATCACGAGGAGCGCTGCCGCCTGATCGCGGAAGCCTGCCGCGAAGTGCCGCAGACCTCGCGCGCGCTGGTGCCTGTCGTCTTCAACAAGCATGTGCTGGACGAGCACCAGATGGGCTTCGCCGCCGGCGAGCTCGTCGCCCACGTCAACTACATGATCGTCGAGGGCCGACTGACCGCCGAGACCAAGGACGGCGTGCTGCAGTTCAGGACGACGTGAGGCGTTGTCTTCGCCTCGTCCGGCTTGCGGGCGCGGTGAACAGACGGATGGTGCAAAGCAGCATTATAAGTCGCGCGAACTTGATCGGGATCAAGTTGCGGCGTGCCGGATAGGGCATTTTGCCCAAATGCCCCTCACCGCCAAATGTGGGATAGCGCATAGACATTAGAGCTGGAAAAGCTCTAAGAAGATGCGGCCCTTTTGGTCAGTTCCGTCTTAGGTTTTGCCGATGGATTACGCCCAGTTCTTCAATTCCGCCCTCGATCGTCTCCATTCCGAACGGCGCTATCGCGTGTTCGCCGACCTCGAGCGCACCGCCGGCCGGTTCCCGCACGCGATCTGGCACTCGCCCAAGGGCAAGCGCGACGTCGTGATCTGGTGCTCCAACGACTACCTCGGCATGGGACAGCACCCGAAGGTGGTCGGCGCCATGGTCGAGACCGCAACACGCGTCGGCACCGGCGCGGGCGGCACCCGCAACATCGCGGGCACGCATCATCCGCTGGTTCAGCTCGAGGCCGAGCTCGCCGACCTCCACGGCAAGGAAGCCGCGCTGCTGTTCACCTCGGGCTATGTCTCGAACCAGACCGGCATCGCGACCATCGCAAAGCTCATTCCGAACTGCCTGATCCTGTCGGACGAGCTCAACCACAATTCGATGATCGAGGGCATCCGCCAGTCCGGTTGCGAGCGCGTCGTATTCCGCCACAACGATCTCGCCGATCTCGAAGCGCAGTTGAAGGCCGCGGGCCCGAACCGGCCGAAACTGATCGCCTGCGAAAGCCTCTATTCGATGGACGGCGACGTCGCTCCGCTCGCAAAGATCTGCGATCTCGCCGAAAAATATAACGCGATGACCTATGTCGACGAGGTCCATGCCGTCGGCATGTATGGCCCGCGCGGCGGCGGCATTGCCGAGCGTGACGGCGTCATGCACCGCATCGACATTCTCGAAGGCACGCTGGCAAAGGCCTACGGCTGCCTCGGCGGCTACATCGCGGCCAATGGCCAGATCATCGACGCGGTGCGCTCCTACGCGCCGGGCTTCATCTTCACCACCGCGCTGCCGCCGGCGATCTGCTCGGCCGCAACCGCTGCGATCAAGCATCTGAAGACCTCGAGCTGGGAGCGCGAGCGCCATCAGGACCGCGCCGCACGCGTCAAGGCCATCCTCAACGCCGCCGGCCTTCCTGTCATGTCGAGCGACACCCACATCGTGCCGCTGTTCGTCGGTGATCCCGAGAAGTGCAAGCAGGCCTCCGACCTGCTGCTCGAGGAGCACGGCATTTACATCCAGCCGATCAACTATCCGACCGTCGCCAAGGGCAGCGAACGCCTGCGCATCACGCCCTCGCCCTATCACGACGACGGCCTGATCGATCAGCTCGCCGAAGCGCTGCTGCAGGTGTGGGACCGTCTGGGTCTGCCGCTGCGCGAGAAGTCGCTCGCGGCGGAATGATGGTCGTCCTGGCGAAAGCCAGGACCCATTACCCCGACTATCAATCGTTAAAGGCCGCCGGAGCTGCCGGTGCGCTCATAAACCACGTCTTGTGGTTATGGGTCCTGGCTTTCGCCAGGACGACGTTGGGGTCGACACCTTAACGACAACCCCAGTTCCCACCCCAGCCAGCCATTTCGCTGTCGCCTCGCCCCTCCCAACGCGCTAGATTTGCAAGCGAAAATGAGATCGGGCGCTACCGCGCCCAGGGAGAGCCACGCTCGCCATGCTGCACGACTGGGGCGTGATCGCCGCCGCCTTCGGCTATATCGGCTTCCTGTTCCTGGTGGCGAGCCATGGCGATCGCCGCTCGTCCGCCAAGCCCGGCCGCGCGTCCGGGCTGATCTATCCGCTATCGCTGGCGATCTACTGCACCTCCTGGACCTTCTTCGGCTCAGTCGGCTTTGCCACCCGCACCGCGACCGACTTCCTTGCGATCTATGTCGGCCCGATCCTGATGATCGGCCTCGGCGCCGGCGTGCTGCGCCGCGTGATCCAGCTTGCGAAAGCGCACAACATCACATCGATCGCCGACTTCATCGGTGCGCGCTACGGCAAGAGCCAGGCGGTGGCCGCAACCGTGGCGCTGATCGCGATCATCGGCTCGGTGCCCTACATCGCACTCCAGCTCAAGGCGGTGGCCTCCTCCCTCGAAGTCATCCTGAGCGAGGACCAGGCGTTCTCCCACATTCCGATCCTCGGCGACATTGCGCTGATGGTGACGTTGGCGATGGCAGCCTTCGCGGTGCTGTTCGGCACGCGGCAGACCGACGCCACCGAGCATCAGCACGGCCTGATGCTCGCGGTCGCGACCGAGTCCATCATCAAGCTGACTGCTTTCCTCACCGCCGGCATCTTCGTCACCTTCTGGATGTTCTCGCCACACGAATTGATCGAGCGCGCGATGAAGACGCCGGAAGCGGTGCGCGCCATCGACTATTCGCCGTCGATCGGCAACTTCCTGACCATGACGCTGCTGTCGCTGTGCGCGATCATGCTGCTGCCGCGGCAATTCCACGTCAGCGTGGTGGAGAATTCCTCGGACGCCGAGGTCAGCCGCGCGCGCTGGCTGTTCCCGCTCTATCTCGTCGCCATCAATGTGTTCGTGATCCCGATCGCGCTCGCCGGCCTCGTCACCTTTCCGTTCGGCGCGGTCGATCCCGACATGTATGTGCTGGCCCTGCCGATGGAGGGCGGCGCGGGACTGCTCAGCGTCGCCGTCTTCGTCGGCGGCCTGTCGGCGGCCACGGCCATGGTGATCGTCGAATGCGTCGCGCTCTCCATCATGGTCTCGAACGACCTCGTGGTGCCGCTGGTGCTGCAACGACGGCCCGAGGGGCGCGCGGGGGGAAGTGATTTCGGCGACTTCCTGCTGCGCTCGCGGCGGCTTGCCATCTTCGCCATCATGGTGATGGCCTATTTCTATTATCGCGCACTCGGCAACACTCAGCTTGCGGCGATCGGCCTCTTGTCCTTTGCCGCCATCGCACAGCTCGCGCCCAGCTTCTTCGGCGGCCTGTTGTGGCGGCGCGCGACCGCGCGCGGCGCCATCGGCGGCATGCTGGTAGGCTTCGCGGTGTGGCTCTACACCCTGTTCATCCCAAGCTTCATGGATTCCTCGACATCAGGCATCCTGCTGCTGCAGCATGGCCCGTTCGGGATCGAGGCGCTGCGGCCGCAGGCGCTGTTCGGCGCCGACCTGCCGCCGCTGATGCATGGCGTGGTCTGGTCGCTCTCGCTCAACATTCTCACCTACGTGCTGCTGTCGCTGGCGCGGCAGCCCTCGTCCATCGAGCTGGTGCAGGCCGATCTGTTCGTGCCCAACACCCTCGCCCCAATCGCCCCGAACTTCCGCCGCTGGCGCACCACCATCACGGTGCAGGACATCCAGACCACGGTCGCGCAATATCTCGGGCCCGATCGCGCCCGGCAGTCGTTCGAAGCGTTCTCGGCACGGCGCAATATACGGCTGGAATCTGGAGCGCCCGCCGATTTCGAGCTGCTGCAGCACGCCGAGCACCTGATCGCCTCGTCGATCGGGGCCGCATCCTCGCGCCTCGTGATGTCGCTGCTGCTCCGCAAGCGAACCGTGTCCGCGAAGGCCGCACTGAAGCTGCTCGACGATTCCCATGCGGCATTGCACTTCAACCGCGAGATTCTCCAGACCGCGCTGAACCATGTGCGCCAGGGCATCGCGGTGTTCGACGGCGACCTCCAGCTGATCTGCTCCAACCGGCAGTTCGGCGACCTCCTCAACGTTCCCCCGCATTTCATCCAGTTCGGCACACCCTTGCGCGAAATCCTCGAATTCATGGGCGTGAGCGATCCGGCCGGTGAGGGTGATCGCGAGGCGATGATCGAACAGCGGCTTATAGCCTACACCACCGACAGCGAGCCCTACCTCGAGCGCCTGCCGGAACGGCACATGGTGATCGAGGTGCTCACCAACCGCATGCCCGGCGGCGGCTTCGTCATCACCTTCACCGACGTCACGCCGACCTTCGAGGCGGCGGAGGCGCTGGAGCGCGCCAACGCCACGCTGGAAAAGCGCGTGCGCGATCGTACCGAGGAGTTGACGCGGCTGAACTCCGAGCTGGCTCTGGCCAAGAGCACCGCGGAGGACGCCAGCATCTCCAAGACGCGCTTCCTCGCGGCCGCCAGCCACGACATTCTCCAGCCGCTGAACGCGGCGCGGCTCTATGTCACGAGCCTGGTCGAGCGCCAGCACAATGGCGAGGAGACGCGGCTGGTCGAGAACATCGACGAATCGCTGCAGGCCATCGAGGAAATCCTGGGCGCGCTGCTCGACATCTCCAGGCTCGATGCCGGCGCGATGACAACTTCGATCTCGAGCTTCAAGATGGCCGATCTGATGCGCTCGCTGGAGATCGAGTTCGCTCCGATCGCGCGCGCCAAGGGCCTCGAGCTCAGCTTCGTGCCCTGCTCGCTGCCGATCGAGTCGGACCGCTTGTTGTTGCGGCGGTTGTTGCAGAACCTGATCTCGAACGCGATCAAATATACGCCGCGGGGACGCGTGCTGGTCGGTTGCCGCCGCCACGGCGCCTCGCTCAAGATCTGCGTCTACGACACCGGCGTCGGCATTCCCGCGGTCAAACGCGGCGAGATCTTCAAGGAATTCCACCGCCTCGAGCAGGGCGCGCGGATCGCGCGCGGGCTAGGTCTGGGACTCTCGATCGTCGAGCGGCTCGCGCGCGTGCTGGGCCACACCATCACCATCGACGCCAATGCCGGCGGCGGCTCGCTGTTCTCCGTGACGGTGCCTACCGCGAAGGCCGTGACGCTGACCGCGGCGGTGACCAGCGCAACACCGCTGGCGCGCACCTCGATCTCCGGGGCACTGATCGTCTGTATCGAGAACGACGCCGCGATCCTCGACGGCATGCGGACGCTGCTGAAGACCTGGGACGCCGAGGTGATCGCGGTCGCCGATCCCGAAGGCGCGATCACCGCGATCGAGGCCGCCGGCCGGCGCGTCACCGGACTGCTCGTCGACTATCACCTCGACCGCGGCAACGGCATCGCCGCCATCCGCGACATCCGCCGCCGCTTCGGCGACACTATTCCCGCGATCCTGATTACCGCGGATCGCAGCCCCGCCGTGCAGATGGCGGCCCGCGATGAGAAAATCGCCGTGCTGAACAAGCCGGTGAAGCCGGCTTCGCTGCGCGCTTTGCTCGGGCAGTGGCGGACGCAGCAGATGGTGGCGGCGGAATAGAGCTCAAGCGCCGCCGTCGGCATCGATGACGGCCTTGGCAAAGGCCTGCGGGGCTTCCTGCGGCAGATTGTGGCCGATGCCGCCGGTGATCAGGCGATAGTCGTAGCGGCCGGAGAACTTCTTGGCGTAGGCGCTTGGATCGGGGTGCGGCGCGCCGTTGGCATCGCCTTCCATCGTGATCGCAGGCACGTCGATGACCGGAGCTGCCGCGAGCTTCTTCTCGATCTCGTCGTACTTCGCTTCGCCCTTAACAAGCCCAAGCCGCCAACGGTAATTGTGGATCGTAATCGCGACATGATCCTTGTTCTCGAAAGCCTTCGCACTGCGATCGAAAGTGGCGTCGTCGAACTTCCACTGCGGCGAGGCCAGCTTCCAGATCAGCTTCGCGAAGTCATGCGTGTACTTCTCGTAGCCGGCGCGGCCGCGCTCGGTCGCGAAATAGAACTGGTACCACCATTGCAGCTCGGCGGACGGCGGCAGCGGCGCGCTGCCCGCCGCCTGGCTGGAGATCAGATAGCCGCTGACCGACACCAGCGCGCGGCAGCGCTCCGGCCACAGCGCCGCGATGATATCGGCGGTGCGCGCGCCCCAGTCGAAGCCGGCGATAACGGCCTTCTTGATGTCGAGCGCATCCATCAACGCAATGATGTCGACGGCGAGCGCGGCCGGCTCGCCGTTGCGCAGCGTCTCGCTGGAGAGGAAGTTCGTCGAACCGTAGCCGCGCAGATAAGGGATGATGACGCGATAGCCGGCCCGCGCCAGGATCGGCGCAACATCGACGAAGCTGTGAATGTCGTAGGGCCAGCCGTGGAGCAGGATCGCCACCGGGCCGGTCGCGGGACCGGCTTCGGCATAGCCGACGTTGAGGACACCGGCATTGATCTGCTTGATCGGGCCGAAGGACGTGTTGGTCGCGGAAGATCGTGGCGTCTCGGTTTCGGCGCGCGCAAGGTCGATCATGCCGAGGCCGACGGCGACGCTCCCCGCGGCAATGCCGAGGAACTGGCGGCGATGCTGGTCGATGATCCGTTTCATGATCTGGCTACCTTGTTGATGGTTACCGGCGGCGAGGCAATGCGTGGGGGCGCCGTTGTCCGCGTGGCTCAGGCTCTTCTTGCCGTCGCGCAACTGCCTATCAGCGCCAGCGGCGGAGGGCCCGTTTGGAGTTGTGAGAAGTTGTGAGGCCGGCAGGGAACCCGGTCGCGGGGATCTGCAAGCATGACTTGCTTACGTCCTCGGGGAACCCGCGTCGACGCACTCTCCTGTGAGATCGCCGGGCTGTTGCGGTCAAGAACTCGTCATTGCGAGCGCTGCGAAGCAATCCAGAGTCTTTCCGCGCAGACAAGTTGAACGCTACGGGGCGCAAATTGGCGGCGCAGCGTTCTCACGACTTCGCGAATTTTACGAAGGTTTCTTGGACGAGGTGGGCTGCGCAGACGTCTCCGCTGAACGGATCAGCTGCTGGAGGCGACTCTGACGCGCGTCGTCTCGTGGTGGCGGATCACTTCCTTGATGATGAAGGCTAGGAACTTTTCGGCGAAGTCCGGATCAAGGTTGGCGGCCCGTGCAAGTGAACGAAGTCTCTCTACCTGCTGTCTCTCGCGAGCCGGGTCAGAGGACGGCAGCCGAAGGCGAGCTTTCAATTCCCCTACCTGTTGGGTGCACCTAAATCGTTCAGCGAGGATGTGGACTAAAGCTGCATCCAGGTTGTCGATGCTATCGCGAAGAGCTTGCAGTTCTGGCTGAGTTTCCATTATCGCGGTTCCGGCGGTCACATGCGGCTCTTCCAGGCTAACCCAGATTTAGGCACGTCTAAAACGCAAAGGGCAAATGGGTGACCTGCCAGGTCGGACTCGTATCGGACATCCGCGAGTTAACGAGTAAGTGCCCCTACCCCGTAGGCGCGCCCTGCTTCCACTGGCCGCCGGCAATCTTTGCGGCTGCGATCACCGCCTGGGTGCGGCTCTCGACGCCGAGCTTTTGCAGGATCGCCGAAACGTGGGCCTTGATGGTTGCCTCGGAGACGCCGAGCTCGTAGGCGATCTGCTTGTTGAGCAGTCCCTCCGACAGCATCATCAAGACCCGCACCTGCTGCGGCGTCAGCGTCACCAGGCGGTCGCGCAAGCGGGTCATGTCGGGGTCGGCGGCGGCCGACAGGTCGGTGTCGGCGGGAACCCAGACGTCCCCCTCCATCACCTTGAGAATGGCATCGCGCAGCGTCTCGACGCCGAACCGCTTCGGAATGAAGCCGGAGGCGCCGAAATCGAGCGAGCGGCGGATCGTGGCGCTGTCGTCGGAGGCCGAGACGATCACCACCGGGATGGCCGGATATTGCGCACGGAGGTAGATCAGGCCGGAGAAGCCGGAGATGCCGGGCATCGAGAGGTCGAGCAGGACCAGGTCGACGTCCGAGGTCTGTTCCAGCAATTTGGTCAAATCCTCGAATGAGCCGGCCTCGTCGATCTTCGCCGTGCTCAGGACGCCCGCCACCGCTTGCCGCAGCGCATCGCGGAACAGCGGATGGTCATCGGCGATGACGAGATGGGTGGAAGGAGCGTTCATCGATCTCTTGCTGTCGTTCGTCACCCGGCCAGTAGTCCGGACCGGCGCAATGGTCAATTCTTCCCCGACCGGCCGTGGCATGCAAGGGCACATTCTTCCTTTGCCGGAAAGGGGTTAATCCGCATACCTACGCCGTGATGCCGCACAATAGGTCCGCACCGTCAGTTGCGCGTCAGTGCGAAAGGCCGAAAGTCGTATTGGGGCGGGTTTCACGCCGATGTTACCTTGGGGGCAAGACCCAGGTTGATCCGGCATGCCCGGAACAGCCGGGATGCGAGGAAACGAAATTCGGGGAGCGCATTCACGATGTCCACAATGGCTGCAACGTCGGCACGATCGACCGGCATGACGAAGGATGAGCGGTTCGTCATCCTCGCATCGTCGCTCGGCACCGTCTTCGAGTGGTACGACTTCTATCTCTACGGGTCGCTGGCCGGCATCATCGGCACGCAGTTCTTCACCATCGCGGGCGCCGACGGCAAGCCGATGTTCGACCAGGCCACGCGCGACATCTTTGCGCTGCTGGCCTTCGCGGCAGGCTTCCTGGTCCGCCCGTTCGGCGCCATCGTGTTCGGCCGTGTCGGCGACATCGTCGGCCGCAAATACACCTTCCTCGTCACCATCCTGATCATGGGTCTGTCGACCTTCATCGTCGGCCTGTTGCCGGGTGCCGCGCAGATCGGCATTGCGGCGCCGATCACCCTGATCGGCCTGCGCCTGTTGCAAGGCCTCGCGCTCGGCGGTGAGTATGGCGGTGCGGCAACCTATGTCGCCGAGCATGCGCCGCAAGGCAAGCGCGGCTACTACACCTCATTCATCCAGACCACGGCAACGCTTGGCCTGTTCCTGTCGCTGCTGGTGATCCTGTTCACCCGCACCGCAACCGGCGAGGCCGCCTTTGCCGGTGCACCCGGCGCCTATTGGGGCGGTTGGCGTATTCCGTTCCTGGTGTCGGTCGCGCTGCTCGGCATCTCGGTCTGGATCCGTCTGCGCCTGAACGAATCGCCGGTGTTCCAGCGGATGAAGGAGGAAGGCAAGACGTCCAAGGCGCCGCTGACGGAAGCCTTCGCGAACTGGGCCAACGCCAAGATCGTGATCCTGGCGCTGCTCGGCCTGACCATGGGCCAGGCGGTGATCTGGTACACGGGACAGTTCTACGCGCTGTTCTTCCTGCAATCGATCCTGAAGGTCGACGGCTACACCGCCAACCTGCTGATCGCCTGGTCGCTGTTGCTCGGCACCGGCTTCTTCCTGGTGTTCGGCGCGCTGTCCGACCGGATCGGCCGCAAGCCGATCATCCTGGCGGGCTGCCTGATCGGCGCACTGACCCTGTTCCCGATCTTCAAGATGATCTCGAGCAACGCCAATCCGGCGCTGGAAAAGGCCTACGAGACGGTCAAGGTGCAGGTCGTCGCGGATCCCGCAGGCTGCGGCGATCTCTTCAACCCGGTCGGCACCCGCGTCTTCACCGCACCTTGCGACACGGCACGTGCCTTCCTCGCCCAGTCGTCGGTGAAATACTCGACCGTTCCGGGACCTGCCGGCGCGGTGAAGGTCGTCGTCAACGACAAGGAGGTGCCCTACACGGATGCCAAGACGTCAAACCCCGCGATCACGGCGGCGGTGCTGGCGGCGGGCTATCCGAAGGCGGGTGACGCCGGCATCGTCAAGATGTCGAACCCGCTCGACATCTTCCGTCCGCAGGTGGCGGCCCTCATCGGACTGCTGTTCATCCTCGTGATCTACGTCACCATGGTGTACGGCCCAATCGCGGCGATGCTGGTCGAACTGTTCCCGACCCGCATCCGCTACACCTCGATGTCGCTGCCTTATCACATCGGCAACGGCTGGTTCGGCGGCCTCCTGCCAGCGACCGCCTTCGCGATCACCGCATCGACCGGCGATATCTACTCCGGCCTGTGGTACCCGGTCGGCTTCGCGTTGATTACGGCTGTTGTCGGCTTCCTCTTCGTGCCTGAGACGAAGGACGTCGACATCACCAAGATGTAAGTCGCATCGCACGACGCAGACAAAACAGCCGGCCGCGGAGCGATCCGCGGCCGGTTTGCTTTTCCAGCAGCGCTACTTGTTGCTGCCAATGAATTGCAGCACGATTTCGCGCCGGTGCGGACGGGCGCGATGCTCGATCAGATAGATCGCCTGCCAGGTGCCGAGCGCGAGCCTGCCGCTAAGCACCGGCACATGCAGCGATGTCTGCGTCAGCATGGTCTTGATGTGCGCGGGCATGTCGTCGGGGCCCTCGGTATCATGAGTCCAGGGCACGTTTTCAGGCGCAAGACGCGCGAGTGCGGTGGTGAGATCGACGAGGACGGAAGGGTCGGCATTCTCCTGGATCGTCAGCGAGGCCGAGGTGTGGCGGATGAACAGTGTCAACGCGCCATCACCCGCGCGCGCCTCAGCGACAAATTTCGCAATCTCGCTGGTGAGATCGGTGAAGCTGCGACCGTTCGTCTGCACGGTCAGCAGCGACGAGACGATCGTGGTGGCTTGCACGGACGATGGCGCGGAACGCGTGACGGATTTGGCTGATGTCATCAGATGTCTCTCGTAGCCGTCGTCCTGGCGAAAGCCAGAGGACGACAACTCAAATCTTCCCCGACACGTCCTTCTGCACGCGGTTGGCCATGTCGATCAGCCGGCGCCAGGCCTTTTCGAGGAACGACATCATACGGTCCATGTCCTGGTCGCTCGGCAGCGGGATCTCGAGCTTGCGATCGCCCTCGGCGACCTTCGGTTCGGCCTTCTTCAGGGGATCGGATTTCGGCAGCGCCTCGTCGATCTTGCCGGAGACGGTCGGCCCGGCGGCGAGCTGCCCCTTGAGCTTCTCGACCTCGGCCTGGAGCCGGCCGATCTCGGCATCAAGCGCGGAGCGCTCGTCGGGCACGGCGTAGCAGGCCCAGCCGGCGTCGTTCTTGGTGCAGGTCGAGACCGTGCCGGTGCGGCTGTCGAGCCGCAGCACGCCCTCGGGGATTGGCGTCATGCTGTAGCGCCCGTTGTCGCCGTCGGGCGCCGATTGCGCGGCAACCAGACCGCCGCCAAAAGTCGTCACAGCAAGCGTCGTCACAGCGAGGATCGCCGCCGCAAGCCATGATGTTGTGGATGATTTCGCCGGTCTCATCGCGCTCTCCGCCACGCCGCGCAGGCTGGCACATGCTCAGAATTCTACACCCCGGCGGTCGGCGGCGCATCGCCGGTCCGCTTGAATCCGCCACCAAAAATGAGCCTGCGAAATCAACGGTAGCCGCAGTCTGTTTGATCCCGCCAGCAGAGCAAAATGTCGGCCATATCGGCGGATCGCGCGGAGAGCTGCTGCGGTGCGGCGTCACGCTGTGTGCAGCGCTGACGTGCAAGACAATATCTCCAATCAAATCAGATACATAATCGAACACGACGCGATCGTGACTTGGCTTGACTTGATTATGTGCGGTCAGTATGGTCCGCGCGGCTTTTGAGGGTGGCGGGCGTAATTTCCATTCAACCGCAGCGTTTCGGGTCTTCGTGGCATGGCTCAAGACACGGGACACAGCGAGAATGGAGATCGCGATAGATCGCCCGAGGAAGCTGCGCTTTCCGAACGGCTCGGTAATCTTGATCAGCGGTTGTCCGAATTTCGCGACCGCCACGTCAAGACCGAGCAACCCGCAGGTGACGGTGAAGACGGAGCGGCCAGAGCCTCGGCGATGGCGCTTGGTTTTCGGTTATCCTCCGAGTTGATCGCCGGGGTCGTTGTCGGAGCGGGGATTGGCTGGGGGTTCGACCGCTTGCTGTCGACGTCGCCTTTCGGATTTATCGTGTTCACGCTGCTGGGCTTCGTGGCCGGCGTGGTGAACGTGGTGAGAACGGCGGGCGCGGGTCAAAACAGGCGCGGTGGTTCTTAAGCCGATCCGACCAGGAGAGGAATTGTCGCGCCGGCTTCGCCGGTGCGGGCCGGCCCGCACCGGCAGACCGAGACACGCCGGCTAGCCCGGCAGACCAAGAGATGCCGCGCCGATGAAAATCGATCCGATCCACCAGTTCAACATCGAGCCTCTCTTCACGATCGGCCATATCGGCAATCACACGATCGCCTTCACCAATTCATCGCTCTACATGCTGGTGGCCGTCGCGATCATCTCGATCCTGATGCTTGCCAGCGGCACCCAGCTGGTTCCCGGGCGCCTGCAGTCGGTCGCCGAAATCTCCTACGAGTTCGTCGCCTCGACCATCCGCTCGACGGCCGGCTCGGAAGGCATGAAGTTCTTCCCGCTGATCTTCTCGCTGTTCATGTTCATCTGTGTCTCGAACCTGGTCGGCATCATCCCCTATACCTTCACGATCTCGAGCCACCTGATCGTGACCGCGGCGCTCGCGCTTTTGGTGTTCTTCACCGTCCTGATCTACGGCGTCGCCAAGAACGGCCTGAAATTCTTCTCGATCTTCGTGCCGCACGGCGTCCCCGGCTACATCCTGCCGCTGGTGATGTTCATCGAGATCCTGTCGTTCTTCCTGCGGCCGGTCTCCCACAGCGTCCGTCTGTTCGCCAACATGCTGGCCGGCCACATCGCGCTGAAGGTGTTCGCGGGCTTCGTCGCCATGCTCGGCTTCTCGCTCGGCGCGCTGGGCTGGGTCGGCGGCGTGCTGCCGCTCGCGCTCACGATCGCCCTGTACGCCCTCGAGATCCTGGTCGCGTTCCTGCAAGCCTATGTGTTTGCGATCCTGACCTGCATCTACCTCAACGACGCCATTCATCCGGGACACTAAGCGGTCCGGGGAATTTCCACCCAAAACCCAATCTTTCTTCCAAGGAGTCTAAAATGGATCCGGCAGCAGCAAAACTTATCGGCGCGGGCATCGCATGCATCGGCATGGGCGGCGCAGGCGTCGGCGTGGGCGTGATCTTCGGCAACTACCTCGCCGCAGCCGTCCGCAATCCGTCGGCTGCTCAGGGCCAGTTCGGCAACCTGATCTTCGGCTTCGCCGTGACCGAAGCGCTCGGCATTTTCTCGCTGCTGATCGCACTGCTGCTGCTGTTCGTTCCGCTCTGAGGACGAATTTTCGCGCCGCTTCAACCGAAGCGGCGCGCAGGACGGCAACAGGAGTAATCCATGGCTGAGAGTCATGGCGGGGCGAAAAGTCCGGCGGCGGGCGCCCACACCGAGACCGAAGGCGGTCACGGTGGCGGTTTTCCGCCGTTCGAGAGCAGCACCTATGCTTCGCAGCTGGTGTGGCTCGCGATCTTCTTCGTCGCGCTTTACGTGATCGTGTCCAAGCTTGCTCTGCCGAAGGTCGGCGGTGCGATCGAGGCGCGTCAGAACAAGATCGAGGGTGACCTCGCCGAGGCGCAGAAGCTGAAGGATCAGTCCGAGGCGGCGCTGAAGGCCTATGAAGGCGAGCTCGCTTCGGCGCGTTCGCGGGCGCAGGCGATCGGCAACGAATCCCGAGACAAGGCAAATGCGCAGGCGGAAGCCGAGCGCAAGGCGCTGGAAGAGCAACTGGCGGCCAAGCTCGCCGAGGCGGAGAAGACTATCGCCTCGACCCGCGCGACCGCCATGGGCAACGTCCGCGGCATCGCGGCCGATGCGGCAGGCACCATCGTGCAGCAGCTCACCGGCGTGGTTCCGGACGCGGCGTCGGTCAATGCCGCCGTTGATGCGTCCTTGAAGGGTTAGTCGATATGTTCTTCGATCCTGAAACCTGGGTCGCCATAGCCTTCGTGATCCTGATGGTGGTGTTCGGCTATCTCGGGGTCTTCAAGAAGGCGATGGTTGCGCTCGACCATCGCGCCGACCGCATCAAGGCCGAGCTCGACGACGCGACGCGCCTCAAGCAGGAAGCCGCCAAGGTGCTTGCCGACTACAAGGCGCGCACCGCCACGGCCGAGCGCGAGGCTGCCGACATCATCGCCAACGCCAAGTCCGAAGCAGAGCGCATCGCGACCGAGGCCAAGGCGAAGGTGGAAGACTTCGTCGCCCGGCGTACCAAGACCGCGGAGAGCAAGATCGCGCTCGCCGAGGCCCAGGCGCTCGCCGACGTCCGTGCGGCAGCCGCGGAAGCCGCCGTCCAGGCCGCCTCCACGATCCTGTCGCAGTCGGTCAAGGGCCAGGTTGCCGACGATCTGCTCGCCAAGGGCATCACCGAGGTTCGCCAGAAGCTGAACTGAGGACAGACGCCTCACCGATCAAAAAGCCGGCGCGGTGAGCGCCGGCTTTTTTGTTTGGCTGGATATTTTCTCATCGTCATGCCCTGGCTTGTTCGGGGCATCCACGTCTTGGCCGCCAAAAAGAGCGTGGATGGCCGGGACAAGCCCGGCCATGACGGCTGAATTCCTCAATGCGCTACTTCTTCTTCCGCGCTCTCGGTTCCGGCGCGAGCGCCTGCGGGTCAAAGCCGACATAGAAGATGTAGGAATCGGCAACCGCGGCCGACGGCACCGGATAGGACAAGTCCTCGGCGACGAAGGTGAAGGGCGCGCTGCCGCCCTCCGACATCCCGACGGTGGTCCGGTAGGCTTTCGAGGCGATCACCTTCTCGCCGACGCCGCCCTGCACGACGGCGACGCGGATCGGCACCTCCACGGTCGCCGGTGCACCGGCGGGCCCCGCGATCACGCGGCCCTGGATGCCGATACGCGCGGTGATCTCGCCACCGTTGCGGACACACTCACGCGCCATCTTGGTGATCGAGGCCTGGAAGCGCACGTCGTTGCCGACGGCCGGCTTGCCCGTCGCCCCGACACCATAGGTCGACGCTCCGGCGCGCACCGTGACTTGCGGGCAATCGATCTCGTCATCGGCCGCAGGCTGCCCCGGCGCAGGCGCCGGCTTGGACTCGGCGGGTTCGTCGGATTTGCCGCCGAACAGGCTCTTGAAGCGGTCGGTCAGCGACTGCGCCGCAACCGGCGAGACGGAGGCGAACGACACCGACAGCGCCAGCGCGATCACCGGACCCCGCCGCAGCGCCTTCCGCAATGATCGAAGCTCCCTCATGAACGGCAATACTCCATGACAAACACCCCGGCCGATCGGCCGGCTTGCGCGGGTTATATCGCCAAAATCGGCGATCCCAAGGCGAGAAAACCAGGCAGGAAAAAAGGCTGACCTCCAGGAGCTCGGAGACCCGGCTCAGCCGCGGAAATCCTCGTGCAGCAGGCCGAACAGCAGATGGTCCTGCCAGACCCCGTTGATGCAGAGATAACGGCGCGCCAGCCCTTCGCGGGAGAAGCCGCACTTCTCCAGCACCCGGATCGACGGCGCATTGGTGGGGATGCAGGCCGCCTCGACGCGGTGCAAATTGAGCTCGCCGAACAGTGTCGGCAGCAGCACCCGCAGCGCGGCCGTCATGTAACCGCGATGGGCGTGGGGCTGGCCGACCCAGTATCCGATGGTGCCGGCCTGGACGATGCCGCGCCGGACATTCGCGAGCGTGATGCCGCCGACCATGGCGCCATCGAGTTCGCGGAAGACCAGAAACGGATAGGAACGGTCCGCGGCAATGTCCTCAGAATAGCGGCGCAGGCGGCGGCGAAAGCCGGACCGGGTCAGGTCGTCCGACGGCCAGATCGGCTCCCACGGTGTCAGGTAGTCGCGGCTGGTCTCGCGCAAGTGCGCCCACTGCAAGAAGTCCGACATCTGCGGCGCGCGCAGCAACAGGCCGTTGCCGCGAGGGGCGAGAGCAGCAGGTCCACTGGATGGCAGGCGAAAGAGGGCCATGGTGATGCTTCCCGGGGGGCGTCCGTTGCGCGGCTCCTAGTGCAGCCGCGCCTTGGCACGCGCCCGGGTTAATCCTTCCGCAAAAGACACCGCCGTGTCCAGACCCCTGCCGCTGCCCAATGCGACAACTGCAGGGCGGCTACGCGAAAGCAGCGCACGCGCCGCATCGCGCGTGGATTCGACGCTGACGGCGTCGATCCGGGCCACCAGCTCCTGCACCGTCTGCGGCCGTCCATAGGCCAGGACGTGCCGGGCGAGCTGTTCCGCGCGCGACGAGCAGCTCTCAAGCGCCATCAACAGGCCCGCCTTCATCTGCGCCTTGGCGCGAGCGATCTCTGCCTCGGTCAGGGTCTCGACCGAATCATTCATGATGTCGACCACGACTTCCATCATTTCCGGCGCGTCGGCCGGATCGGTACCGGTGTAGAGGCCGAAGAAACCGGTGTCGGTATAGGGTGCGTGGAAGGAGTAGATGGAGTAGCAGAGGCCGCGCTTCTCGCGCACCTCCTGGAACAGCCGCGACGACATTCCGCCGCCGAGGATGTTGGTGAAGACCTGGAGCGAGAACAGCGACAAATCGGTCTGCGGCACGCCTTCCAGCGCCAGCGTCAGATGGGCCTGCTCGAGCTCGCGATGCACGACCTTGGCGCCGCCCTTGCCGAACTGGGCAACCTGCGGTTTCGGCCCCGGCGTCGCATCAAAACTTGCAAAACGCTTCTCGACCTCGGCTACGACTTGGCTGTGATCGACGGCGCCGGCCGCCGCCACCACCATGTCGGGGCCGCGGTAGTGCGTCGAGAGATAGTCGCGCAGCGAGTCGCGGTTGAAGGCGCGCAAGGTCTTGGCGGTGCCGAGCAGCGAGCGCCCCATCGGCTGGTCGGGATAGCAGAGCTCATTGAGATGCTCGAACACGACGTCGTCGGGCGTGTCCTGGGCCGCGCCGATCTCCTGCACGATGACGTTCTTCTCGCGCTCGAGCTCGTCGGGCTCGAAGGCGGGATTGGCCAGGATATCGGCGAGCACGTCGAGCGCCAGCGGCACGTCGGCCTTCATCACTCGGGCATAATAGGATGTCGTCTCGGTCGAGGTGCCGGCATTGAGGTCGCCGCCGACCGCCTCGATCTCCTCCACGATCTCGCGCGAGGAGCGCCCGGTCGTGCCTTTGAACGCCATATGCTCGAGCAGGTGCGAGATGCCATGCTCGTTCGGCTTCTCATCGCGGCCGCCGACGCCGGCCCAGACGCCGAGCGCGGCGGTCTCCAGCTGGGGCATGTTGTCCGTAACGACGGTCAGGCCGGAGGCAAGCTTGGAGATCTCGACGCTCATCCGGCAACTCCCTGTCTTGCGGCGCGGCTGACCGACAGTACAAACCGCTCCACCTCGCTCTGATCGTTCTTCATCACCTTCATATGTTCGGATTTGGTCATGAGGCCGTCGAGCCAGGCCGGCAGTTGCGGCCGCTGGCCGCAGGCGGCCGCCACGGCATCGGGGAATTTGGCGGGGTGCGCGGTGGAGAGCACGATGTTGGGCACGGTCGTGTCCGTGGTGTCGCGATCGGCGACCGCGAGGGCGACGGCCGTATGCGGATCGACGAGCTCGCCGGCCTCGCGCCAGGCGGCGCGGATCGCAGCCGCGGTTTCGGTCTCATCGGCGCGACCGGCGTCGAATTCCTCGCGGATCGCAGCGAGCGCGGCGTCGGGCAGGACGAAGCGCCCCGACTGTTTCAGAGAATCCATCAGCCGGCGCACGCTCGCCGCATCGCGCTTGCTTGCCTCGAACAGCAGCCGCTCGAAATTCGACGAGATCTGGATATCCATCGAGGGCGAGGCGGTGGCATGCACCTCGCGCACTTCGTAGATGCCGGTCTTGAGCGTGCGTGCGAGGATGTCATTGACGTTGGCGGCAATGCGCAGGGTCCGCACCGGAAGCCCCATGCGCTTGGCGACGTAGCCGGCAAAAATATCGCCGAAATTGCCGGTCGGCACGATGAAATCCACCGCGCGCGCCGGCGCGCCGGCGGCAACCGCCGAGGTGAAATAATAGACCACCTGCGCGACGATGCGCGCCCAGTTGATGGAATTGACGCCGGACAGCGACGTCGCATCGCGGAAGCGATGGTTGTTGAACATCCCTTTCACGAGCGCCTGGCAGTCGTCGAAATTGCCCTCGATGGCGAGCGCGTGGACGTTGGCGGCCCCCGTCGTCGTCATCATGCGCTGCTGCACCTCGGAGATGCGCTTGTGCGGAAACAGCACGATGAGGTCGACATTCTCCAGACCCGCGAAGGCTTCGACCGCGGCGCCGCCGGTGTCGCCAGACGTTGCGACCACGATGGTGGTGCGCTGGCCGCGCTTGGCGAGCACATGGTCCATCAGCCGCGAGATCAGCTGCATCGCCACGTCCTTGAACGCGAGCGTCGGGCCGTGGAACAGCTCCAGCACGAATTGATGCGGTGACATCTGGCGCAGCGGCACCACCGCCGGATGGCGGAAGGTGGCATAGGCCTCGTTCGCCATGCGGCCGAGCTCGGCGTCCGAGATCTCGCCGCCGACGAAGGGCCGGATGATTTCGACTGCGACTTCCCAATAGGGGCGACCAAAGAAGCCGGCGATGGTCTCGGCCGAGAGCTGCGGCCAGGTCACCGGCACATACAGGCCGCCGTCGCGGGCAAGCCCAGTCAGCATCACGTCGCAGAAGCCAAGCTCAGGGGCCTCGCCCCGGGTCGAAATATAACGAGTCAAACTGCCCTCCAAAGGCCGGCTCAGCCAAATCGGCGCCTTAAGCCTTTGATTTCACGATGTTCCTAGTCCGCGGCCAGAGGCCTCCGGCACCATAGAGTGTTTTGCGGGGCGGCACCATGCCCAACGAAAAAGGGCTGCGGCGATGCCGCAGCCCTCTCTTGGAAGGTCTGTCGTTGATGTGTGCAGACCCGGTTTTCCGCGTTGGGGCGCCTTCCCCCGAAGATCGTGGGTCGAGCTATCGTCACCTGTCACGAGATCGTCAAGATCAAAACGGTCCGCTGGCGCCAAATGTTCCTGTTTTTCCCGGCATGCCCCAGCGTCCCGACCGTCAAACTGCCCGCCGCGCGGCCTCAATGCCGCATTTTCCCAAGCTGCTGCATCGAGCCAGGAACGAACGCGTCGGCGGCCCATTGTGACGGCGGATCGGATCCGCCGTCTTCCACGCATTGCCCGGAGGCGCGGCGGGGCCGGTTCGTCGGCCGGACCGGCTGCACATCCTGGAGCAGCCGGTTCGGTCCTTGACGGTCAATTCATCCCGATTTCCACCGCGATCCGGATCAGATCGGAGTGGTTCTTGGCCCCTAACTTCTGCTTGAGCAGCGAGGTGGTGTTGGCGACCGTCTTGTAGGAGATGCCGAGCGCCCCGGCGACCTCGACGATCTTGTTGCCGCGTCCGAGCAGGCGGAGAATCTCGAGCTCCCGCGGCGTCATCTGCGAGGCCGGGTTGGCCTTGATCGCAGCGCCCGAGAACGTCACGGCCTCGGCCAGTTGGGGGGAGATGAAATTATCGCCTGCAACCACCTTGCGCACAGCCTTGAGCAGGATCCGGGGATCGTCGCCCTTGGAGACATAGCCCTGCGCCCCGAGCTCCACCGCGCGGACCACGAAGGCCGGATCGTCGTTCATGCTGAACATGATGATCTTGGCGTCCGGATCGTCCTTGCGGATCCGGCGCATCAACTCGAAGCCGGAGACGTCGGGCAGGCTGATGTCGATCACCGTCACATCGGGACGCTTGCTGATATAGGCCCGGTGCCCGGATTTGGCGTCGCTCGCCTCGTCGATGCGGATCGACTGGTCGGACGCAAACAGGGTGCGACACCCTGATAGCACCACGGGATGGTCGTCGACGATCAGGACTTTGGTCGCCGGCTTGGCGGTATCTTGCATCGCGCGCTCTCTGTTTTTTGACTCATAGACCGACGGGAACAAATGGAAAGAGAAAATCCCGCCAATGCGCGTTAGAATTGACCTAATGTGGCAGCGGCTCTCGTTCAGAACCCAACTATTTCTTCCGCTCGGCTTGAGCTTTCTCGCCGCGCTGGCCATGGGCGGCGTCCTGCTCCAGACATTTGCGACAGGTCAGCTGGCCGACGAGAGCGAGCCGGGACGGCGCTCGGCACAGACGATCGCTGTCGCGCTCAACAGCGCTCTCGGCGCCTCGGATAATCCACGGAAGGTGCTCGACGCCTTCGTCCATTCCCTGGATCCCTCCTCAGATATTCAATTCCGGCCCGTGGAAGCCGGTTCTGTGCCCTCTGCGAAGGACAGCCTGCAGGGCGTGCATGGCGTGCCGCAATGGTTCGTGGGCCTGATCGCCATCCCGGACATGAACGCGGCCTCTCCTGTCATGATCGACAGCAGGCACGTCGGCGACATCTTGTTTATGCCCGACCTGTCGGCCGATCTGTTCGAGAAATGGATCGGCTTTCTCGCATTGATGGGCGTCATTGCGGTGCTGATGGTGCTGACCGGAACGACCACCTATGTCTTCGCAGGATCCGCATTGCGGTCCTTGCAAGATCTCGGCGCGGGCCTGACTCGCATCCGGCGCGGCGATTATGCGACGCCGATCCCGGTCGCAGGATCGCCGGAAATCCGGCAGAGCTGCGCGGAAGCCAATGCCCTCGCTGCGACGCTCGCGCAATTGAGCCAGGACAATCGCGATCTCTTGCATCGATTGGTGTCGCTCCAGGACAATGAGCGGCGCGACCTCGCCCGCGAGCTGCATGACGAGCTTGGCCCGCTGCTGTTCAGCATCCGCGCCGGCACGATCGCATTGAGCGACGCCTCGCCGCAGACGGGACACCTCGGCAACTCCGCGCAAGAGGTGATGCGATCGGTCGAAGCGCTCCAGCAAACCAACCGCCGCATCCTCGACCGGCTGCGGCCGCTCTACATCGAGGAATTGGGGCTCGAGGCCAGCGTGCAGACGCTGCTCCGAAATTTTCGCAGACAGGCGCCGCATATTGGCCTCTCCGCGACGATCGATCCTGATCTCAACGGCGTCGACGGGCCGCTGGCCCAGACCGTCTACCGCGTGATCCAGGAGGCCTTGACCAACGTGCTGCGCCACGCCGGGGCACGCAATGCCCATGTGGAGGCGGCGATCGCCGGCGATGCGCTCGCGGTCGAGGTCTCCGACGACGGCGGCGGCTTTCCCGCCGACAATGTCTTCGGCCGCGGCTTGACCGGCATGCATGAACGGGTGCGTGCGCTCAGCGGATCGTTGTCACTGCTGCGCGCGAATGAACGAACCTATGTGCGCTGTCGCCTGCCGGTAGGAATCGTGCGAGACGGGACGCCGCTTTAGGTTATTGCCGAGGCGGGATCTCCGCGCAAACGCGTTTCGCGTTTGTCGCGAGGGAAAACCGCTGCACGCTTTTCCTGATTATGCTCTAGCAGGCGCAGCCGTCGTGCGAGCCCTGCTGCGCCGGTTCGCACAGCGTGCTGTAGATCTTGCCTTCCGCGCTGAAGCGAAAGAATGCGCGGATGCGCAGCGCGCCTGCGACGGAATATTCGAGATCGATGCCGTGTTGCGCAGGCTGGATTTCCTCCAGGCCGAAGCCAGCCAAGGAGAAGGCGCTGAGTTTGGGTCCCCAATAGGTTTCGAGCTCGCGCCGGCCGCGATAGAGCTGCGTGCCGTTGCACGTACATTCCACCTCGCCGTCATCGGCATAGAGGTCGAGCAACGTCGCGAGGTCGCCCTTGCGGCAGGCATCCACCCAATCGACGACAAGTCCCATTTGATCGAAATCGCGCACGCCAGCAATCCTGTTTGCCGCGGAAAAATTCAGAGGCGGCTTAGGATCACCCTCGTGAATATGCGCTGAATAATAAAGCCCGGACGATACCGGGTTCGCACCGGGAACCTACGGAGCCGCGCCGCTCTGGCGGCGTGTCCTCACCCAGACGGCAAAGGCGATCAGCACGGCGCCGGCAAGCGCGAACCAGGTGATGGCGTATTGCAGATGGTCATCCTTCAAATGCACGTCGAGCGCCCCCGGACGCGGAATGCCGTTCTCGGGCGCCGGCTGCTCGAGATCGACATAGAACGGGGCGACCGCGCCCCAACGAAGCGTGCTTGCGATCGCCTGATGATCGCGCACGAACCACAGCCGCTTGTCGCGGTTCTCGGCCGGCGTGAGCCAGCCTGGCGCTTCCGGAAAGCGCAGATAGCCCGTGAGCGCGACGGGCGCGCCGGTGACGAGCTTCTTCACCGCGCGGTCCTCGACGCCGCGATCCTGCATGGTGTTCTCGACGAAGCCCGCGTCGATCACGACGATCTCACCGCCCGCCAGCCGTGCCGGCAGGAAGGCCCAGGTGCCGGGGCCGGAGGCATCCTTGCGCACCGCAGAACCGGACGAATAGACCATCGCATCCGGCAAGGCGGCATAGGTTGCGGTGAAGCTGACACGGCGAAATTCGTCGCGCGCAGGCGTCAGCACGGCCCATTGCGCAGGCGGCGGCAGTGCGACAGGTGCTGTCGCAAGACGTTCGGTGAGGGCTGCGATCAGTTCATGCTTGGCGGCGCGACGCTGCAATTGCCAGAGTCCGAGCGCGACGAAGGCTGCCGTCAGCAGGAGCGTGAACAGCATGAAGCCGGCCACGCGGGGCTTACGCGCCGTTTCGTTCATTTCGTGCGGTCGATCAGCCGGCCCGGCGCCGCCTTGTGGTGGAATTGCAATGCGATCAGCAGTGATTTCATGGAGCGTAACGGCAGAAGCGTGGTTGCGAGGATCAGCGGAAACCACAGCACGGCATGCAGCCAGAACGGCGGCTGGTACTTGACCTCGACCACGAGCGCGCAGCCGACCACGATCGCGCCGGCCAGCATGATGATGAAGATCGCCGGACCATCGCCGGCGTCGATGAAGGCGTAGTCCAGGCCGCAGCGGTTGCAGGACGGCGCGAGCGTCAGGAAGCCCGCATAGAGCTTGCCATCGCCGCAGCGCGGACATTTGCAGGCGAGCCCACGCAGCGCGCTTTGCAGGACGGTGGGCTGGGCTTCAGGCGTGCCGGCGGTTTCATTCATGGCGCAAGTCTATCACAGTTTCAGCGGAGGCCTTGGCTACTGGAATTGGCTAATGGAAAGCGAAAGGGCGACCCTGCGGCCGCCCTTTCTCAATCGATCTGTCGCGGTTCAGTGCGCGCCGTGGGCCATGGTCTCGGCGCCGTGTCCCCAGACATAGATGCACAGGAACAGGAACAGCCAGACCACGTCGACGAAGTGCCAGTACCATGCGGCGAACTCGAAGCCGAGATGCTGGGTCGGCGTGAAGTGGCCGGCATAGGCGCGCGCCAGGCACACGATCAGGAAGATGGTACCGACCAGCACGTGGAAACCGTGGAAACCGGTCGCCATGAAGAAGGTGGCGCCATAGACGTTGCCGCCGAAGGAGAATGCCGCGTGGCTGTACTCATAGGCCTGCACACAAGTGAAGGTCGCGCCCAGCAGCACGGTGAGGATCAGGCCGTACTTCAGGCCCTGACGATCGTTCTCGAGCAGCGCGTGATGCGCCCAGGTGACCGTGGTGCCTGATGTGAGCAGGATCAGCGTGTTGAGCAGCGGCAGATGCCAGGGATCGAAGGTCTCGATGCCATGCGGCGGCCAGGTGCCCGGCACCGAGCAGGCGCCGGCGGCAGTGCCGAGTCCGCAACCGAACACGGCGTCGCGGGTGGCGTGGACAGCGTCGGCCGGGAACAGCGCCGCGTTGAAATAGGCCCAGAACCAGGCGACGAAGAACATCACCTCGGAAGCGATGAACAGGATCATGCCGTAGCGGTGGTGCAGCTGCACGACCCGGGTGTGGTCGCCCTTGTACTGGGCTTCCTTGATCACGTCGCCCCACCAACTCGCCATGGTGTAGAGCACGCCCACCGTGCCGACGCCGAACACGATCGGAGCGGCCGAGAACATGTGGTGCATCCAGGAGATCGCGCCGACCGCCATGATGAAGGCCGAGACGGAGCCGACCGCCGGCCACGGAGAGGGATCGACCAGATGGTAGTCGTGATGCTTGCCTTGCGCGGTAGCCATTGCGGTCTGTCTCCTCAATCCCGTGCCTGTCCGGCACTTATCCCCTTAGTCCAACCCCTGAGCGTCAACCCGGCGGCTGGAGATTTCCCTTGCGTTTGTCGTCATCACCGGATGCGAGCGGCTTCACCACCGGATCCTTCACCGGATAGAACGTGTAGGACAGCGTGATCGTGCCCAGCCCGTCATTGTCATGATCGTCGACGATCGACGGATCGACGTAGAACACCACAGGCATCTCGCGCTTCTCGCCGGGCGCCATGGTCTGCTCGGTGAAGCAGAAGCAGTTGATCTTCTGGAAGTAGGACCCGACTGTCAGCGGCGCGACGTTGTAGGCAGCCTGCCCTGAGGTGGTTCGCGCAGCCTGGTTGGTCACGGTGTAATAGATCGTGGTGACCTGGCCGATATTGACCTCGACCTCGGTCTGCTCCGGCTCGAACTTCCAGGGCAGGCCGGGCGCGACATTGGAATCGAACCGCACCGCGATCTTGCGCGCGATCGGGCCGGTGGTGGGCGCCGAGGTCGCGACCTGGGTCGTGCCGTTGAAGCCGGTGGCGCGGCAGAACCAGTTGTAGAACGGCACCGCGGCGTAGGACGCACCGACCATCAGCGCGACCACGCCGCCGCAGATCGAAGCGACCAGCACATCGCGGCCCAAGCCCCCTGAACGGCCTTTGCTGGCCGTTCGGCTCTGATCCCGCGATATGGTCGGCTTCTGATCCATCTCTGTCATATCGGCCGAACTAAGACCCCCGGTCCCTTGACCATGGTGACGGCGAAAAACAAGACAACGAGCACGCCGAGCGCGAGCGCGATCGCAATCGAGCGCTGGCGACGGCTCTTCTTCTGCGCCTCGGTGAGGACGATTCCATCTGGCTCGGGTTTGTCAGCCATTCCTGCCTCATGCGCCCCCAACCATCGGAGCAAGCGCCCGGACCACGACCTCGGCCAGCAAGGTCGCGAACAGCGCGAACAGATACAGGATCGAGAATGCAAACAGTTTTCGCGTCGCGCGCAGCGACTGGCTGCGCTCGCGGCGCATATAGACGTTGATCGCGAACACCAGCATGCCGGCGCCGAGCACCAGCGAGGTGATGCCGTAGATGGCGTCGAAATAGCCGAGCGCCCAGGGCGCCGCGGCCACCGCGATCAGCACGATGGTGTAGAGCAGGATCTGGAGACGGGTCGCATCGGGACCGGCGACATTGGGCAGCATCGGAATGCCGGCGCGGGCGTAGTCGTCCGAGCGGAACAGCGCCAGCGCCCAGAAGTGCGGCGGCGTCCAGAAGAAGATGATGGCGAACAGCAGCAGCGGCTCGACGTCGACCTTGCCGGTCACCGCGGCCCAGGCCACCACCGGCGGCAGCGCACCGGCGGCGCCGCCGATCACGATGTTCTGCGCAGTCCAGCGCTTCAGGCCCATCGTGTAGATCACGACGTAGAAGAAGATGGTGAAGGCGAGCAGCGCACCCGCGATCCAATTGACGAGGATGCCGAGCGTCATCACCGAGAAAAAGGCGAGCGTCATGCCGAACGCCATCGCCTCGGGCCGGGTGATGCGGCCGCGCGGGATCGGGCGGTTGGCGGTGCGCGACATCTTGGCGTCGATGTCGCCTTCGAGCGCCATGTTGAGCGCGCCCGACGCGCCCGCGCCGACGGCGATGCAGAGCAGCGAGGTGATCGCCAGCACCCAGTGGAAGTGTCCCGGCGCCATCGCCATCCCGACCAGCGCAGTGAAGATCACGAGCGACATCACCCGCGGCTTCAGCAGCGCGAGATAGTCGCCAACCTCCGCCTCGGAGATGCGGGGATTGATGTCGATAGCGTTCTGGTCGAGGACGGACACGAATTCAACTCGCTTCGTTACAGAGCCGCGGCGCCCGTCTCGGGCGCCGCGGAAATTGGCTTACTGCACGCGGGGCAGCACTTCGAACTGGTGGAAGGGCGGCGGCGAGGACAGCGTCCACTCCAGCGTGGTGGCGCCCGCACCCCAGGGATTGTCGCCCGCCGGAACCTTCTTCATGAAGGCGTCGAGCACGCAGTAGAGGAAGATCAGCACGCCGAAGCCGGAGATGTAGGAGCCGATCGACGAGATCAGGTTCCAGCCGGCGAACGCGTCCGGATAGTCGACATAGCGGCGCGGCATGCCCGACAGGCCGAGGAAATGCTGCGGGAAGAACACCAGGTTGACGCCGATGAAGGTGACCCAGAAGTGTGTCTTGGCGATCGACTCGTTGTACATGTAGCCCGTCATCTTCGGGAACCAGTAGTACCAGCCCGCGAAGATCGCGAACACCGCGCCGAGCGACAGCACGTAGTGGAAGTGCGCAACGACGTAGTAAGTCTCTTGCAGCACGCGATCGACGCCGGCATTCGCCAGCACGACACCGGTGACGCCGCCGACCGTGAACAGGAAGATGAAGCCCACCGCCCAGATCATCGGCGCGCGGAACTCGATCGAGCCGCCCCACATCGTGGCGATCCAGGAGAAGATCTTCACGCCGGTCGGAACCGCGATGACCATCGTGGCGGCGACGAAATAGGCCTGCGTCGCCGACGACATGCCGACCGTGTACATGTGATGCGCCCACACCACGAAGCCGATGCCGCCGATCGCGACCATGGCGTAGGCCATGCCGAGATAGCCGAACACGGGCTTGCGCGAGAAGGTGGAGACGATCTGGCTGATCATGCCGAAGCCGGGCAAGATCAGGATGTACACCTCGGGGTGACCGAAGAACCAGAACAGGTGCTGGAACAGCACGGGATCGCCGCCGCCGTCGGGCGCGAAGAAGGTCGTGCCGAAATTGCGGTCGGTAAGCAGCATGGTGATGGCGCCGGCAAGCACCGGCAGCGACAGCAGCAGCAGGAACACGGTCACCAGGATCGACCACACGAACAGCGGCATCTTGTGCAGGGTCATGCCCGGCGCGCGCATGTTGAAGATCGTGGTGATGAAGTTGATGGCGCCGAGGATCGACGAGGCGCCCGCCAGATGGAGCGACAGGATCGCGAAGTCGACGGCCGGACCGGGGTGACCGGTGCTCGACAGCGGCACATACATGGTCCAGCCGGCACCGACGCCGTTCGCGCCCGGCTCGCCCTCGACGAAGGTTGACATCAGCAGCAACCCGAAGGAGGCCGGCAGCAGCCAGAACGAGATGTTGTTCATGCGCGGGAACGCCATGTCGGGCGCACCGATCATCAGCGGCACGAACCAGTTGCCGAAGCCGCCGATCATCGCGGGCATGACCATGAAGAAGATCATGATCAGTCCGTGCGAGGTCACGAACACGTTATAAGTGTGCGTCTCGTGGAATATCTGCACGCCCGGGTACATCAACTCAGCACGGATCGCGACCGACATCGCGGCACCGATGATGCCGGCGATGACCGCGAAGATCAGGTACATCGTGCCGATGTCCTTGTGGTTGGTCGAATAGACGTAGCGCCGCCATCCGGTCGGATGGGCGTGCTCGTGGTCATGTCCGTGGTCTTGCGCGTGATCGCCGTGTGCCGCTGCGCTGGTTGCCATTTTCAAATCCTGCCTTGCGTCCCGTTCGGACCTTATGAGGTCCCGCCCTTTATGTCGCTTTCAGTCCCCTCGAGCCGTCACCCGGCGCCTACTGCGTCGGGCCGGCTGCGGAGGCGAAAGTGCTGGTGCCGCCGCTCGCATATTTCTTCTTCGCCGATTCAACCCAGGAGGCGAACTCCTGATCGTTCACCACGCGAATGGCGATCGGCATGAAGGCGTGATCCTTGCCGCAGAGCTCCGAGCACTGGCCGTAGAACATGCCGGTCTTGGTGGCCTTGAACCAGGTCTCGTTCAGCCGCCCCGGAATGGCGTCGATCTTGACGCCGAAAGCCGGCAGCGCGAACGCGTGGATGACGTCGGCACCGGTAACCTGGACACGAATCACCTTGTTGACCGGCACCACCATCTCGTTGTCGACACCGAGCAGACGGGGCTGCTTGTCCTGGGCCATCAGCGAGTCGAACTCGAACTTGCCGTTGTCAGGATAAGCATAGGACCAATACCACTGCTTGCCGGTCGCCTTGACGGTCAGGTCCGCTTTCGGCACGTCGAGCTCGAGGAACAGCAGGCGGAACGACGGCACCGCGATGCCGACCAGGATCAGCACCGGCACCAGGGTCCACACCACCTCGATCAGCGTGTTGTGGGTGGTCCGCGACGGCACCGGATTGGCCTTCGCGTTGAACTTCATCACCACGATCACCAGCAGCGCCAGCACGAACAGCGTGATGACGATGATCAGCACGGACAAGAAGTTATGGAACCAGACGATGTTGTCCATCACCGGGGAGCCGGAGCCCTGCAGGTGCCATTCCCACGGCTCGGGCTGTCCAAGCTCGGCAAATGCCGCGCCGCCCGTCACCAGCGTGATGCCAGCGGCCATCAAGGCGATGGTCGCCATTCCCAGCAACTGCCGGCCCACCCGACTCATCGACATCCTCATGCCGTTCGCGCTCCCCTTACGAAATCACCCCAAGTGCATCCCCCTATTTTTGGGGAACGCTTATTCGATCCGCCCGTCTGACAAACCGCCGCTCAAGAATACCTCTAAGAGGAATTGGGGCCAGATCGCTAGAACGCCGAAATCAAGCCTCTCAAACCATAATTCTTGATCTATCGCAATGCAGTCTTGAGCCCACTCTGTCAGCCATCACCGGCAAGATATTTCCCAGCAAGATCAGACAAAAATACCGTTTCCCGGGATGCCGCCGCTTGACAGCGGAATTGCCCGCGGTAGGCACTGAGACCGGGCCGCGCAGAAAGCTGATTCGTGGCGCCGATGGCGGCCGAGGCGGCGCGGAATTTGCTTGTGAATTGCCTTCAAGACGCCGTCATTCCCGTATCAGTCCACCAGCGCGAGCGATCCGAGCGAGCAGAGGGACCGACCCCGATGGGGCTTTCGAGATGCATGGCAAGATCGGCCATATGGCCGGCTGATGGCCTCACGGCTCTGATCGGCGTCCTGGCTGTCGCCATTTTGCTTGCCTTGCCTGGCCTTGCCCATGCGCAAGGCGCGGTGCGCTCGGTCCATGGCGACTGGCAGATCCGCTGCGACACCCCGCCCGGCGCCCAGGCGGAGCAATGCGCCCTGATCCAGAGCGTGGTGGCCGAAGACCGCTCCAACGCCGGCCTCACGGTGATCGTGCTCAAGACCGCCGACCAGAAGAGCCGCCTGATGCGCGTGGTCGCCCCGCTCGGCGTCCTGCTGCCGTCCGGTCTCGGGTTGAAGCTCGACAACCAGGACGTCGGCCGCGCCGGCTTCGTCCGCTGCCTGCCCAATGGCTGCGTCGCCGAGGTCGTTATGGACGACAAGCTGCTCGGCCAGCTCCGCAGCGCCAAGACTGCGACCTTCATCATCTTCGAAACACCCGAGGAAGGCATCGGCTTCCCGCTCAGCCTGAACGGGCTCGGCGAGGGCTACGACAAGCTGCCGTAGGAACCCTATTGTTTCCGTAATGTGAGGCCTCGCGCCCTCGCGGAACCGTTCCGAAACCATTATCTTGCCGCACATCCCCCGATAATGGACGGACGCATGACCAACCCTGCCACAACTTCCCTGCTCGACCGCGCCAATCTCGACCGCGATCAGGTTCGCCACGAGGTCGCACGCGGCCTTGCCGGTGCCGACGACGGCGAATTGTTCCTGGAATACAGCCAGACCGAAGCGCTGATGTTCGACAATGGACGGCTGAAGCAGGCGACCTACGACACCTCGCAGGGCTTTGGCCTGCGCGCCGTCAAGGACGACGCGGTCGGCTACGCCCACTCCTCCGACGTGTCGCTGCCGGCGCTGATTCGCGCCGCCGACGCGGTCGCAGCCGTGCGCGGCGGCTATTCCGGCAACTTTGCCGCCCCGCCGGCACATACCAATGTGCGGCTCTACGGCGACGACAATCCGCTGGATGCCCCAGGCTTCGAGACCAAGGTCAAGCTGCTCGCCGAGATCGACGCGTATTTGCGCGACAAGGATCCGCGGGTCCGGCAGGTCAGCGTCAGCTTAGGGGCGACCTGGCAGGTGGTCGAGATCCTGCGTCCCGACGGCGAGAGCTATCGCGACATCCGCCCGCTCGTGCGCGTCAACATTTCCGTCGTCGCCGGCCAGGGCGACCGCCAGGAGAGCGGCAGCAAGGGCTATGGCGGCCGCGCCGGCTATGCGGAATTCATCGAGAGCAAGAACTGGCGCGATGCCGCCGACGGCGCGCTGCGCGAGGCGCTGGTCAATCTGGAATCGATTCCCGCCCCCGCCGGCGAGATGGACGTCGTGCTGGGCGCCGGTTGGCCCGGCGTGATGTTGCATGAAGCGGTTGGCCACGGCCTCGAAGGCGACTTCAACCGCAAGAAGACGTCCGCGTTTGCCGGCCTGATGGGCCAGCAGGTCGCAGCCAAGGGCGTCACCGTGGTTGACGACGGCACCATGGCTTCGCGGCGTGGCTCGCTGTCGATCGACGACGAGGGCACGCCGACCAATCGCACCGTGCTGATCGAGGACGGCATCCTGGTCGGCTACATGCAGGATCGCCAGAACGCGCGGCTGATGAACATGAAGCCGACCGGCAACGGCCGCCGCCAAGGCTATGCCCATGTGCCGATGCCGCGCATGACCAACACCTACATGCTTGCAGGCGACCGCGACTCGGCCGAGATTCTCGCGTCCGTGAAGAACGGTGTGTTTGCCGCGAATTTCGGCGGCGGACAGGTCGACATCACCTCGGGCAAATACGTGTTCCAGTGCACCGAGGCCTACAAGATCGAGAACGGCAAGATCGGCGCGCCGCTGAAGGGCGCCATGCTGATCGGCAACGGGCCGACCGACCTGCATCGCATCCGCATGATCGGCAACGATCTCGCGCTCGATACCGGCATCGGCACCTGCGGCAAGAACGGCCAGGGCGTGCCGGTTGGCGTCGGCCAGCCGTCGCTTCTGATGGAACGCATTACGGTGGGTGGAACGGGCGCATGAGCGTTGAGAAAGTAACTGCCGCGCCGAAGCGGAAGAGCAGCGGCTGGGCCGCACAGCTCACACAGCTCGCCGGCATCGTTGCGGCGGTGTTCATCGCCAAGGGCGCGCTGGCCGAACCGTTCTACGTGCCGTCGGGCTCGATGGAGCCGACGCTGTTGATCGGCGACGCACTGCTCGCCTCGAAATTCCCCTATGGCTACGGCACCTCGTCGCTGCCGATCCAGATCAACCTGCCTGAGACCGGCCGCGTGTTCGCGGAGACGCCGAAGCAGGGCGACGTCGTCGTATTCCGCTGGCCCGGCGACCGCTCGCAGGCCTGGGTCAAGCGTGTCGTGGGTCTGCCCGGTGACCGCATCCAGATGCGTCAGGGTCAGCTCTTCATCAACGACCGCCCCGCCGAATTGAAGCCGGATGGTCTTGGCGCCGCCGAGGACGACAATGGCGGCAGCGAGCCCGCTTACCGCTACGTCGAGACGCTGCCGAACGGCGTCAAGCACCTGATCTTCAAGATGCGCGACAACGGTCCGCTCGACAACACGCAGGAAGTGACGGTGCCGGCCGGCCATCTGTTCGTGCTCGGCGACAACCGTGACAACTCGGCCGACAGCCGCGTGCCGCTGCGCTCCGGCGGCGTCGGCCTGCTGCCGGTCGACAATCTGGTCGGCCGCGCGGATGCCGTGCTCGGCTCCTGGGATCTCGGCATGCGCGGCCAGCCGGTGTGGACCTGGCTCTCCGGTTTCCGCCTCGCTCGGTTCTTTACCGCCGTGCACTGAGTCGATCTCAAGGTCTTGATCAAATGACCTTCGACGACGTCAGAAAACTTACGCTGACGTGGCCGGAGGTCGAGGACGGCACCTCCTACGGCACGCCAGCGCTCAAAGTGCGCAAGAAGATGCTGGTGCGCCTGAAAGAGGACGGCGACAGTCTGGTGATGCCGGACGTCCCGATCGACGAGCGCGCGATGCTGGTCGAGAGCCAACCGAAAATCTTTTACGTCTCCGATCACTATGCTGACTATCCGATCGTGCTGATCCGCCTGTCCAAGGCGAAGCGCGTGATCGTGGAGCCGCTGCTGCGACGGCGTTGGCGCGCGCTGGCCTCGAAAGCGGCGCGGGCGGATTATGATGCACGCGTGAGCGCGTGACGGTTGCCATGGATGAGCCCCGCTTCCTCGCACTGGCGCTGAAGAACCCGGTCAACACCGCAATTCTCGATGAACTCCGCCGCCTCGCATTGCCGGACGCGTGGCTGGTTTCGGGCTGCCTTGTGCAAACGGTGTGGAACGTGCTCACCGGCCGCGCCGTCGATCACGGCATCGCCGACTACGACATCTTCTACTTCGATCCTGATACCTCGTGGGACGCGGAGGACGCCGTGATCCGCCAGTTGCAAGCGCGGCTCGACCATCTCGGCGTCAGGATCGAGACCCGCAACCAGGCGCGCGTGCATTTGTGGTACCCGGCCAAGCACGCCCTGCCCTATCCGCCCCTGTCGTGCTCGACGGACGGTATCGACCGTTTCCTGACGCAGAATACGCAAGTGGGCGTGAGGCGCACGCACGACGGTTACGAGGTCTATGCACCGCATGGCTTCGATGATGTCGCGCGCCTGATTGCACGCCCTAATCCCGGCTCGAATTTCTCCGCAACGAATTACGCGGTGAAAGCTCAGAGATGGAAATCGTTGTGGCCGGAGCTGACAGTGATTGCCGCAGAGTGAGCCCTGTCTCCGCGTCATGGCCGGGCTTGACCAGGCTTGACCCGGCAATCCACGTATAGCCGCGATTGAGGAAGCACGTGGATGCCCGGGCTTGTCCGGGACAAGCCCGGGCATGACGACCGAGTCGCAGTTTGTCTACCTCACCACGCCCGACGTGAACCCGGCCTTCCGCCGCGGCGGCTTGATCTCCTTTTTCAGGAAGCAGCGGGCTTCGCGGCCGGTGTAGCCGGGACGGGCATAGGTAAAGGCGCGGCACTTGTTATCGCCGGTACAGGCGGCCTTGCAGGCCTCTTCGCCTTCGCCCTCCTTGAGGTCGAAATTGCGCAAATCACCGCCGGGGCGGTCGATCGAGGTCTCGACGCCCTCGACGCGCGGCTCGATCACGCCGGCGCCACGCACCCCGGAGATGCAGCAATTGGCGGGCTGTCGCGGCGGCACGGTATTCTTGAGCCAGCACACCGCCGCGGCACCGTCGATGTCGGGATAGCTGAAGCTCCACGCGCGGCACTTGCGATCGCGCTCGCAGAGCAGCGCACAGTCCTCGGGATCGCCTGACGTGACCGGCGTGTTGAAATAGTCGCCGCCGGGCCGGTCGAACGCCGTCTGGGCGCGCGCAGGCCCGCTCGCCAGGACCAGCGAAAGCTCGGCATAGGCCACCACGCATGCCAAGACGCATGCCAAGGCTCTTGCCATCAAGACCTTTGCCATGACGGCCCCAGGCAGGCGGCCCTTCCCCATCGGAACAGCTTTCGAGTTATTGACGACGCTCAGGTTTTTTCAGCCGGTCATTTGATCGCCGCAAACCTGTATGGGCGATGAACGGCTGAAGCCTCACTCGTTGGCCTATTGTCTAGAGCCGTGCCGACGCGATCGGAACGGATATGGCTCTAGAACGCGTATTCCGCGTAGGCCGGTTCCACCGAGCCGTTCCAGGCGCCATTGAACTTCTCGAGCATCTCCTCGGCCGGGGTCCGGCCGGAATCGATGATGCGATCGAGCGGCTCCAGATACCGCGTTTCGTCGCGACCGATCGCGTCGATGCGGCCGCGCCGCCGCAGGCCGGCATGTGCCAGAACGAGGCATTCCTTGGCGATCTCGAACAGATAGCGGTCCTTGATCCGCGCCTTGAAGCCGAAGCGCGGCACGTCGTCGCGCAGCGCCTGGCGTTCGGCAGCAGTCCAGTGCTTCACCAGGTCCCAGGCCGCATCGAGCGACACGTCGTCATAGAGCAGCCCGGCCCAGAACGCCGACAGCGCCGGCAGACGGCCCCAGGGGCCACCGTCGGAGCCGCGCATCTCGAGATAGCGCTTCAGCCGCACTTCCGGGAAGATCGTCGAGAGATGGTTCGCCCAGTCCGACAAAGTGGGACGCTCGCCAGGCAGATTGTTGTTGCGGCCATCGAAGAAGGCGCGGAACGAGGAGCCCGACACGTCGATATAATCGTCGCCGCGCTTGACGAAATACATGGGCACGTCGAGCGCATAGTCGACATAGCGCTCAAAGCCCATGCCGTCCTCAAACGCCCACGGCATCATGCCCGCGCGCGCATTGTCGGTGTCGCGCCAGATCTCGGAGCGGAAGGACAGGAAGCCGTTCGGCTTGCCCTCGGTGAACGGCGAATTGGCGAACAGTGCGGTCGCGACCGGCTGCAGCGCCAGCGAGACGCGCAGCTTCTTGACCATGTCGGCTTCGGAGGAAAAGTCGAGATTGGTCTGCACCGTGCAGGTCCGGTACATCATGTCGAGGCCGTATTGGCCGACCTTCGGCATGTAATTGGTCATGATCTTGTAGCGGCCCTTGGGCATCACCGGGATGTCGGCGCGCGACCATGACGGCGTCATGCCGAGACCGAGGAAGCCGATGCCAAGCGGGGTCGCGATCTCGCGCACCTGCGCCAGGTGCGCCATCAGCTCGCTCTGAGTCTGGTGCACGTTCTCGACCGGCGCGCCTGACAGTTCGAACTGTCCGCCGGGTTCGAGCGAGATCGCGCCGCCTCCAGTGACATCATAGAGACCGATGATGTTGCCCTTCTCCATGATCGGCTCCCAGCCGAGCAGGAGCTTCATCCCCTCGAGCAGCGCGCCGATGCCGCGCGCGCCTTCGTAAGGCACCGGCCGATGACCTTCGAGCGTGAACGGCGTCTTCTCGTGCTCGGTGCCCATGCGGAATTCGGACGGGTCCTTGCAGCCGGCCTCGAACCACGCGACGAGTTCGTCGCGCGATTGCAGCGGCGTCATATCGATCTGGTCTCGCGCCATATCAAACTCTAATCAAAAAGCGCTTCGATCGAATGCGCGCGGGTGACGGGATGGCCCGCGAACCCACCGGGCGCGCGGACGTTCTGGTTTGCCGCGCGATCATCGCGATGGCGTAGTTTCGTTGGCGTGGACGACGGGCGGCAGCTTCATCTCGCCGCACGAGCAACCCAGGCGATCGAGCAGACCGCTGAGCTTGACCGCATCTGCATCGGACAGTTTCGAGCCGACATATTTTTCAATCGCGGCCGAATAGGCGCCCCACATCCGCTTTTGCAATTCGCGGCCCGCTTCCGTGATCTCCACGAATTGGCCGCGCTTGTCGATCTTACATTCTCGCCGCGAGGCAAGCCCCTCGTCGACCAGGCGGTCGATCAGGCGCGAGGTGGAATATTGCGGGATCAGCATTTGCCGCTCGAGTTCCACCGGCCGGAGTTCACCGGACGGCGCACGCGACAATTCGAGCAGCGCGTCGTACCATGCCAGCGGCGGGAACCCCGCCTTCTTCAGATCCTGCTCGACGCAATCGAGCACGCGGCTCTGCACCCGCATCAGGCGGATCCAGGCACTGGTGGCCTCGGTCGATGGTTTGCGTTTCATGGTCCCACTCAAACTCGTCGTCCGCTTCTTACCTCACTCGATGCACCTGCATCAATCTTGACTATTCCATGCAGATGCATGTAGGCATTCTTTCGCCCCACCCAAGCGTCAAGAGAAGGAAATTCCATGAAACTGTATTACTCGCCCGGCGCCTGCTCGCTGTCCCCCCATATCGCGCTCCTCGAGGCCGACCTGCCCTATGAACTGGTCAAGGTCGATATCCGGGCCAAGAAGCTCGAGAACGGTGAAGACTATCTGAAGGTCAATCCGAAGGGTCAGGTCCCCGCGTTGGGCCTCGACAGCGGCGAGATCGTGACGGAAGGCCCGGTCATTGTCCAGATGATCGCCGACAAGGCCCCGGCCAAGGCGTTGGCGCCCGCGCGCGACAGTTCCGAGCGCTACAAGCTGCTCGAATGGCTGAACTTCCTCACTTCCGAGGTCCACAAGAGCTTTGGCCCGATGTTCGCCCCGGCACTGAACGACGAAGCCAAGGCGTTCTTCAAGGACCGCGTCATGGGCAAGCTAAAGCACATCGACAGCCAGCTCGCTGGCAAGGACTACCTCATGGGCAAGCAGTTCTCCGTGGCCGACGGCTATCTCTTCACGATGCTGACCTGGGGCGACCGGATGAAGTTCGATCTCTCGGCGATGCCACACCTGACCGCCTACAAGGCCCGCGTCGCGGCGCGGCCGAAGGTGCAGGAAGCCCTCGAGAAGGAAGGACTTGCGCAGGCGAAGTGAGCCCACGCAGGACGCAACACGCGAAAGGCCGGATCGACGATCCGGCCTTTCTTGTTTCGAGTGCGTAGCCCGGATTGCGCTGCGCTCCATCCGGGCTACAAGACGATCAGGCCGCCGTCTTCTTCGGCGCAAAACGGCCGTAGAAGGTTTCGCCCTTGGCGGCCATCTCTTCCAGCAGCTTCGGCGGCGTGAAGCGCGAACCGTACTTCGCCTCGAGCTTGTGGCAGAGCTCGACGAACTTCTTGGTCCCCATGAAGTCGATATAGGACAGCGTGCCGCCGGTGAACGGCGCGAAGCCAAACCCGAGGATCGAGCCGACATCCGCTTCGCGCGGATCGGTGATGACGTGATCCTCGACCGTGCGCGCGGCTTCCACCGCCTGCACCACCAGGAAGCGCTGCTTCAGTTCCTCGATATCGAGCGTGTCGGGGTCGAGCTGCTTCGGCTGCAGCGCCGAGAGACCCGGCCACAGGCTCTTCTGGCCCTTGCCCTCAGGATAGTCATAGAAGCCCTTCTTGTTCTTGCGGCCAAGGCGGCCCTGCTTCTCGACCATCTCGACCATCAGCTTCTTCTGATCGGGGTTGATGGCGTTGGGGCCGAGATCGGCTTCCGTCGCCTTCATGATCTTGAGGCCGAGGTCGAGCGCGACTTCGTCCGACAGCGAGAGCGGGCCGACCGGCATGCCGGCCATCTTGGCGCAGTTCTCAATCATCGCCGGAGGCACGCCTTCGAGGAACATCTCGTTGCCTTCGGCAACATAGCGGCCGACGCAGCGGTTGGCGAAGAACCCTCTGGAGTCGTTGACGACGATCGGCGTCTTGCCGATCTGCCGGACATAATCCAGCGCGGTCGCAAGTGCGACATCGCCGGTGTTCTTGCCGAGGATGATCTCGACCAGCATCATCTTCTCGACTGGCGAGAAGAAGTGGATGCCGACGAACTTGCCCTGATCCTTGAAGCCTTCGGCCAGCGAGGTGATCGGCAGCGTCGAGGTGTTCGACGCGAAGATGACGTCCGGCTTCAGATATTCCTGCGCCGTGGCAAAAGTGTCCGCCTTGACCTTGCGGTCCTCGAACACGGCCTCGATGACGAGGTCGACGTCCTTCAACGCGGCATAGTCTGCGGTCGGCGTAATGCGTGCGAGCAGCTTCTCGGCATCATCAGGTTTGGCGCGACCCTTCTTGATCTGGTCCTCGATCACCTTCTGCGCGTGCGCCTTGCCCTTGTCGGCGCTTTCCTGGTCACGGTCGATCAGGACCACGTCGAGGCCGGCGCGGGCCGAGACGTAACCGACGCTGGCACCCATGAAGCCGGCACCGATCACGGCGATCTTCTTCACCTTGGTCGGCGGCACGTCCTTCGGACGGCGCGCGCCTTTGTTCAGCTCCTGCATCGACAGGAACAGGCTGCGGATCATCGCCGCCGCTTCCTTCGAGCGCAACACAGACGTGAAGTAGCGCGACTCGACGCGTAATGCGGCGTCGATCGGCAACTGCAGGCCTTCATAGACGCAGCTCATGATCGCGCGCGCGGCCGGATAGTTGTCGTAGGTCTCGCGGCGATAGATTGCGTTGCCCGCCGGGAACATCATCATGCCGGCCTTGGAAAACACCGGGCCGCCCGGGAGCTTGAACCCCTTTTCGTCCCAAGGCGCGACAGCCTTGCCGCCACCCTTGATCCAGTCCTTCGCTGCCTTGATCAGATCGGCAGCCGGGACGATGGCGTGGATCAGATTCAGCGCCTTGGCCTTCTCGATGGTGACCGGATCGCCCTTGAGCAGGATCGTCATCGCATCCTGCGGCGGCACCAGGCGCGGCACGCGCTGCGTGCCGCCGGCGCCCGGGAACAGGCCGACCTTGACCTCGGGCAGGCCGAGGCGCGTCTTGGGATTCTCGGCGGCCACGCGATAGTGGCAGCACAGCGTGATCTCGAAGCCGCCGCCGAGCGCGAGGCCGTTGATCGCGGCCGCCCACGGCTTGCCCGAGGTTTCGATCGAGCGCAGCACCTGCGAGAAGCGCCGGCTCTGGTCGAACAGCATCTGGTTCGCGGCGGTCTCACCCTGCTCCTTGAACACCTTCGCGTAGGCCTGGTTCATGCCTTCGAGCATGGAGAGGTCAGCGCCGGCGCAGAAGGCTTCCTTGGCGGAGGTGATGACGACGCCCTTCACCGCGGCGTCGGCCGTGGTTTCCTTGACGATCGCGTCGAGCTCGCTGGTCGAGGTCTCGTCGAGCACGTTCATCGAACGGCCCGGGATGTCCCAGGTGACGAGCGCGATGCCGTCGGAATCGGTCTCAACCTTGAAGTTCTTGTAAGCCATGTTGGTTGCTCCCCTACCCTTAGACGCGCTCGATGATGGTCGCGGTGCCCATGCCGCCGCCGATGCACAGCGTGACCAGGGCGGTGGACTTGTTGGTGCGCTCGAGCTCGTCGAGCACGGTGCCCAAGATCATCGCGCCGGTTGCGCCAAGGGGATGGCCGAGCGCGATGGCGCCGCCATTGACGTTGATCTTGGCGTTATCGATGTCGAAGGCCTGGATGTAGCGCAGCACGACCGAGGCAAAGGCCTCGTTGAGCTCGAACAGGTCGATGTCCGACTTCTTCATGCCGGAACGGGCGAACAGCTTTTCGGTGACGTCGACCGGACCGGTCAGCATCATCGCCGGTTCGGAGCCGACATTGGCGAACGCGCGGATTTTTGCGCGCGGCTTCAGCCCGTACTTGCTGCCTGCTTCCTTGCTGCCGAGCAGGACGGCACCGGCGCCGTCGACGATACCGGAGGAGTTGCCGGCGTGATGCACGTAATTGACGCGCTCGATCTCCGGATGCGACTGCAGCGCGACGCCATCAAAGCCGCCCATCTGCGCCATCATCGTGAATGACGGCTGCAGCTGCGCCAGCGACTGCATCGTCGTCGAGGGACGCATGTGCTCGTCCTTGGCGAGGATGGTGAGGCCGTTGATGTCCTTCACCGGCACGATCGACTTGTCGAAGCGGCCTTCATCCCAGGACTTCGCCGCGCGCTGCTGGCTCTGCACGGCGTAGGCATCGACGTCGTCGCGCGAGAAGCCGTATTTGGTGGCGATCAGATCGGCCGAGACGCCCTGCGGCATGAAATAAGCCGGCACCGCCATCGAGGGATCCATCGGCCAGGCGCCGCCGGAGGCGCCGATGCCGACGCGGCTCATGGATTCGGCGCCGCCGCCGATCACGAGGTCATGCTGGCCGCTCATCACCTGCGCGGCGGCAAAGTTCACGGCATCGAGGCCGGAGGCACAGAAGCGACTGATCTGCACGCCGGGGACGGCTTCGCCGAGACCCGCCTTCAGCGCGGCAAAGCGCGCGATGTCGGAGCCGGCTTCGCCGACCGGATCGACCACGCCGAGCACGACGTCGTCGACGGAATCTTCCGGCAAATTGTTGCGGTCCTTCAGCGCCTTCAGCGGCACGGTCGCGAGTGCGAGCGCGGTGACTTCGTGCAGCGCGCCGTCCGCCTTGCCGCGGCCGCGGGGGGTGCGAACGTGGTCGTAGATGAATGCCTCAGGCATGACGCCCTCCTGATCTGGTGTTCGAATTTCGATGGTGCGGAAGCAAGCTCAGAACGCTTCCGCCGGCAATTCCATGATGGTGGCGCAGCCGGACTGGATGCGCGCGAGATTGGCCGCGGTCTCCGGCAGCATCCGCTCCATGAAGAAGCGGCCGGTCACCAGCTTGGTCGAGAGATAGGGCGTGGTACCGCCCGCGGCAATCTTGGCCTGCGTCACCTTCGCCATCTTCGCCCACATGTAGCCGAGCGCAACGAAGCCGAAGAGATGCAGGTAATCGGTCGCGGCGGCGCCGGCATTGTCCGGCTTGGCCATCGCATTCTGCATCAGCCACGTCGTGGCCTGCTGGAGATGCCCGAGCGAGGTCGACAGCGGGGTGATGAAGGGTTTGAGCGCCTCGTCGCCGCCGTTCTCCTTGGCGAAGGCCATGACCTCGCCGAAGAAGGCCATGATGGCGCGGCCGCCGTCGCGCGGCAGCTTGCGGCCGACGAGGTCGAGCGCCTGGATGCCGTTGGCGCCTTCATAGATCATCGCGATGCGCGCATCGCGCACGAACTGCTCCATGCCTTGCTCGGCGATGTAGCCGTGGCCGCCATACATCTGCTGCGCCTGCACCGCATTGGCGAAGCCGTAGTCGGTGAGGAAGCCCTTCAGCACCGGCGTCATCAGGCCCATGTGGTCGTCGGCGGCCTGACGGTCCTTCGGATCCTCGGAGCGATGGGCGACGTCGCTCTTCAGTGCGGTCCACATCACGAAGGCGCGCGCGGCCTCGTTGAAGGCGCGGATCGACAGCAGCGTGCGGCGCACGTCGGGATGCACGATGATGGGGTCGGCCGCCTTGTCCGGCGCCTTGGCTCCGGTCAGCGCGCGGCCCTGGATGCGCTCGCGGGCATAGGCGACCGCGTTCTGATAGGCGACCTCGGACTGCGCGAGACCCTGAACGGCGACGCCGAGGCGGGCCTCGTTCATCATCACGAACATGCCCTGCATGCCCTTGTTCTCTTCGCCGATCAGCCAGCCGGTGGCATTGTCGTAGTTCATCACGCAGGTCGAATTGCCGTGGATGCCCATCTTGTGCTCGATCGAGCCGCAGACGACGCCATTGCGTGCGCCGACCGAACCATCGGCATTGACCAGGAATTTCGGCACCACGAACAGCGACACGCCCTTGATGCCGGCGGGTGCGCCCTCGATGCGGGCGAGCACGAGGTGGATGATGTTGGGCGCGAGGTCATGTTCGCCGGCCGAGATGAAGATCTTGGTGCCCGTGATCTTGAAGCTGCCGTCGGCCTGGCGCACCGCCTTGGTGCGGAGCATCCCGAGATCGGTGCCGCAATGCGGCTCGGTGAGGTTCATGGTGCCGGTCCATTCGCCGGCCACCATCTTCGGCACGTAGGTCTGCTTCTGCTCCGGCGAGCCATGGACGATCAGTGCCGCGGTCGCGCCCATGGTGAGGCCGCCATACATCGAGAACGCCATGTTGGCGGAGATCTGGAATTCGTTGACGGCCTGCGAGAGCGTCACCGGCAGGCCCTGGCCGCCGAACTCCTGCGGCGCGGAAAGGCCGAGCCAGCCGCCTTCGGCAACCTGCCTGAAGGCGTCCTTGAAACCCTTCGGCGTGGTGACGCTGCCGTCATCGGCGCGCTTGCAGCCTTCGAGGTCGCCGACGCGATTGAGCGGCTGCAGCACCTCTTCGGCGAGCTTGGCGGCTTCGCCGAGAATGGCCTCGCGCACGTCGCTCGACGCATCGGAGAAGCCGGCCAGATTGTCGTAGCGGTCGATCTGGAAGACGTCGTTGAGCAGGAAGTTCACGTCTTCGACGGGGGCTTTATAGATCGGCATTGCGGTCTCCCGGCATGAGCTTGGAAGTGATGGAATTCTCTAGGATTGGGCCGCGAGCTGCTCCGCCATCAGGCGGTGCAGCATGTTGATGGCCTTGAGCGGGCGCACCATCACCTTGAAGCGGGTGATGCGTCCCTCGGCATCGAAGGTGATGATGTCGACACCGTTGATCTCGATGCCGTCGATGATCGTCTTGAATTCAAGCACGGCGCCGTCAGCGCTTGTCCACTCGCCGACATAGGTGAAGCCGGGACCGCCCAGCACCTTCTCGGCGCTGGCGAGATATTTGAAGGTGATGTCGCGGCCGCGCTGGGGCGAATGCACCACGGGGCTTTCGAACACGGCATCAGGATGCAGCAGGTCCCACAGCGCTTTGCTGGCTTCAGCGCGGTCATGGGACTTCATGTAGGCGTACCAGGAGTCGAGGCCGCTCATTCTCAGTTGCCTCCCTAAAGGCCCAGGTCAAAAGCGCGAAAACAACCCCATGCACAGTAGCAAGAAGATTGATTCCGCTGGGTTTTCGGGTCGGGTCCGTGGCCCGACCTCAATCTCGCCTCATATGCACATTGACGCATATGCACCGATACGCATAAAGTCAAGCCAATTGCTCGGAACTTCTCAAGGGAGCTGGTGCCATGGCGCTCGGCGACGCGATCCTCGCATGCCTGACGGAACGTCCGATGACGGGCTACGAGCTCGCCAAGACATTCGATTCCTCGATCGGCTTCTTCTGGAAAGCCGACCACCAGCAGATCTATCGCGAGCTCTCCAAGCTGCGCGACCGCGGCTACATCCAGGGCCGCGAGGTCGTGCAATCAGGCAAGCCCAACAAGCTCATTTATACGCTGACTCCCGAAGGCCGAACAGCGCTGCGGCACTGGGCCGCGCGGCCGAGCACCCCGCCTTCGATCAAGGACGACCTCCTGGTCCGGCTGCATGCGCTCGACAGCATCGACATCGAACCGATCCGCACCGACCTGATGGACCGCCTGGAGCACCATCGCGACCGGCACGAAAACTACGAGCGGATCCTGAAGAAACGTTTTCCCGAAGGGACCGCGTCTGACGTGCTCGACCTCGGCAATCTGCTGCTGCTCCAGCTCGGCGCCCGGCACGAGCGGTTGGTCGCCGACTTCTGCGAGGAAGCGCTCGAGGCTCTGTCGGCGATGAGCGGCAAGGGAACGGTGGTCCCGCTGGAGGATGGCAAGCGGGAGAAGGGCTGAGCGACGTAGGCGGTGTCGATAGCCTCTCCCGCTTGCGGGAGAGGTCGCGCCGAAGGCGCGGGTGAGGGCTTTCTCCTCTTGGGGGTCCTCGATTGCGGAAGCACCCTCTCCCCAACCCTCCCCCGCAAGCGGGGAGGGAGCGCACTGCCCATTTGGCGAAGCAAGCCTCCACCCAACGGCCCCCGCCGCCCAACTTTAAGACACCGGCGACGCGTTCCTTAACCCGTTATTTACCGTAACAGGAAAAAGTCGGTTTTCGAGGCAGACGACCCGCGCCAAATCCGATTGTCTTTGCAACCGGCACGCGTGGGGAGACTGGAGGCGCCGGGTGGGGCGCCGGAGTCGGAACCGGACAGAGTCATGAATTCGCGCGTATCGTGGAGTGTTGACGGCATCGATCCATCCGTCCGGGAGCGGGCCGAAGCTGCTGCGCGCCGCGCAGGCATGTCCCTCAACGATTGGCTGAACTCCACGCTCGGCGAGACTGCCGCGCCGAACTTCCGCGAGCCCTACGATCAGCGTCAGGAGCAGCGTCCCGATCCGCGCTCGGCGCCGATGCCGAGCCAAGGAACCAGTCAGGGAACCAGTCAGGAAAGCCGCGAAGTCGCCGACATCCATCAGCGGCTCGACGCGATCACCCAGCAGATCGAACGAATTTCCAAGCCCGCAGCGCCGCGCCGAGACTCTTCTCGCGAACAAGACACTTCTCGTGAAAGAGACGTGTCGCGCGAGCAGGGCGTCGCCCGCCAGCTCAACGACGCGATCTCGCGGCTCGATGCCCGCCTGTCGCAGATCTCGCGGTCCCAGCAGCCTCAGGCGCAGCAGCCGCAGCCGCCGCGACCGGCACCGGCCCCCGTCGAACCGCGCCAGCGTCAGGCCGACGCGGTCGAGCGCGCAGCCGCACAGGTGTATCGCAGCTCACCTCCCCTGAGCCCCGCGTCGTTCGACGTCGCGGTCGCCGAGATCACCGCACGCCAGAGCGAGCTCGATGGATTCGCACCGCGGCAGGTGCCGCCGCGCGCTGCGCCGTCGATCGCGCCTTCTGCCGCTCCCTATGCGCCGCCGATGGCGCCGCCTGCGCCTGCCTATGCTCCGCCGCCACCGCAGCCGGGGCCGGACTTCTCGTCGCTCGAACGCCATCTGCTCAAGATCACGAGCCAGATTGAGTCGCTGCAGCGCCCCGACCATACCGAGCAGGCGATCAATGGCTTCCGTGCCGAGCTCGCCGAGATCCGCAACGCCATCACCGAGGCGATGCCGCGCCGCGCGATCGAATCGATCGAGAACGAGATCCGCTCGCTGCACCGGCGCATCGACGAGACCCGCTCCAACGGCACCGACGGCCAGGTCCTGTCCGGCATCGAACGCGCCCTGTCCGACATCAAGCAGGTGCTGCGCACGCTGACGCCGGCCGAGCAGCTCGCCGGCTATGACGAGGCGATCCGCAATCTCGGCGCCAAGCTCGACCTGATCCTGCGCGCCAATGACGATCCCTCGACGGTGCGCCAGCTCGAGGGCGCGATCTCGGCGTTGCGCGGCATCGTCTCGAACGTCGCCTCCAACGAAGCCCTCGCACGTCTCTCCGAGGACGTGCAGCTGCTGTCGTCCAAGGTCGACCAGATCACCCGTTCGTCCGGCCACAGCGACAGCTTTGCCGTGCTGGAGCAGCGCATCGCCGCGCTCACCGCTGTGCTGGAAACGCGCGAACGGCCGCAGCCCGCAGAGAGCACCGAGCATCTGGAAGCCGCAATCCGCGCGCTGTCCGATCGTTTCGACCGCATGCAGGTCGGCAACGACTCGGCCTCGACCTTCGCGCATCTCGAGCAGCGCGTCTCCTATCTGCTGGAGCGGTTAGAGGCCGCCTCGGATTCGCGCGGCGGCAATTTCAGCCGTGTCGAGGATGGGCTGCACGACATCCTGCGGCACCTGGAGCGCCAGCAGGCGACCTATTCCGCGCTGGCCGAGAGCCGCAATTCGGCGCCCACTCCCGATTCCGGCATGGTCGACCTCGTCAAGCGCGAGCTGTCCGACATCCGCTTCAGCCAGGCCGAGACCAACCGCAGCACGCAGGATTCGCTGGAGGCCGTGCACAATACGCTCGGCCATGTCGTCGATCGCCTTACCATGATCGAGGGCGATCTGCGCGCGGTGCGCACCGCACCGCCGGCCCCTGCGCCAATGCCGACGGCTGCGCCCATGCCCGCGGCTGCGCCCATGCCAATGGCCGCTCCGGTCGAGCCGCCGCCTATGGCGCGCGAGCAACGGTCGCCGCAGCCGCCGCAACCAAATTACGATCCGAAGCCCGAGCTGCCGAATCCCGCCGCCGCGCAGCAGCCGGCACACTCGGCCTTCGTCGCCGCGCCGCGTGAATTCCATGCCGCCGCGCCCGCAGCGCCGCCGCCGATGCCGCCGCGCGCGATCAGCGAGATCCTGGAGCCGCATACGGCGCCCGCTCGCGCCGCGATCGCGCCCGAGCTGCCGCCGGATCATCCGCTCGAACCCGGCACGCGTCCGAGCGGCCGCCCCGCCACGCCGTCCGAGCGCATTGCCGCGTCCGAAAGCGCGATCGCCGAAATCCCGACCGCACCGAAGGAGCCAGTGTCGTCGTCGAGCTTCATCGCCGCCGCGCGCCGCGCCGCGCAGGCTGCCGCCGCGCAGCCGCCGGAGAAGCCCGCTCGCGGCGTCAAGGCCGCGATCGCAGCGCGCACCAAGGACAAGAGCCAAGGGAAAGGAACAGCCGCGGCTCAAGAAGGCGGCTCGACCATCACGTCGAAAATCCGCTCGCTGCTGGTTGGCGCGAGCGTGGTCGTGATCGTGCTCGGCACGTTCAAGATGGCGATGAACCTGCTCGAAGGCGCCAGCGCGCCGCCGGCGCCGCAGGCTATGGAAAATACCAGCCAACCCGCGCCACAGGCGCCGCCGCTCGAGACCAAGCCGGCTGCGCCCGAGCAGGTCACGCCGTCGATGACCTCGCCGACGCCGATCGGGAAGCAGTCCCAGAACAATGCCGCACCGGCGACGAACGCCGGCAACGCGGCTTCTGTTGACATTCCGCCCGCGCCCGCCGCAGCGCCGGCCTCGCCCGCGGCGAACAGCGACGTCACCGGCGCGCTGTCGGGCACGAGCCGTGCGCGGCTTGGCGTCGTCCAGGTGCCGCCGAGCGAGAAACTGCCTGACGGCATCGGCGGACCTAGCCTGCGCACCGCCGCGATGAAGGGCGATGCGACGGCGGCTTACGAGATCGGCGTGCGCTTTGCCGAAGGCAAGGGTGTGGCCTCGAATTACGAGGAAGCGGTGAAGTGGTACGACCGCGCGGCGCAGGCCGGCGTCGTGCCCGCGACCTTCCGCCTCGGCACGCTCTACGAAAAGGGCCTCGGCGTGAAGAAGGACGCCGACATCGCCCGCCGCTACTACACGCAGGCCGCCGAGCGCGGCAATGCCAAGGCGATGCATAATCTCGCAGTGCTCGACGCCGACGGCGGTGGCCGCGGCGCCAACTACAAGAGCGCAGCGCAGTGGTTCCGGAAAGCGGCCGATCGCGGCGTCGCCGACAGCCAGTTCAACCTCGGCATCCTCTATGCCCGCGGCATCGGCGTCGAGCAGAACCTCGCCGAGTCCTACAAATGGTTCACCCTCGCGGCTGGACAGGGCGATGCGGATGCGGCCACCAAGCGCGACGACGTCGCCAAGCGCCTCGACCCGCAATCGCTCGCCGCCGCCAAGCTTGCGATCCAGACCTTCAGCGCCGAGCCGCAGCCCGACGACGCCGTCAACGTCCAGACGCCCGCCGGCGGCTGGGATAGCGCCCCGGCGGCTGCCGCCAAGCCGGCGCCGAAGCCGGCCGCCGTGAAGCGCTCGGCGTCGGCGGCGCATTGAGGGCGAAACAGCATTAGGTAGACTCAGTCGAGCCGCGCGCTCGGTGCACCTCTCCCGCTTGCGGGAGAGGTCGGCACGTAGTGCCGGGTGAGGGTTCTATCCTCTAGGGGACTGTCCCGTTGCGGAGACACCCTCTCCCCACCCCTCCCCCGCAAGCGGCGGAGGGAGCGCACCTCCGTCGTCGCAACGATCGAGCCTCGCTCAGGCTCTCCTCTCCCCCATTCACCACGCACAAATTTCCGGGTCCCGTCCCGCAGCAAATTCCGCTATTGAGGGGCGCGGCATGCCCTTCCTGCGAGCGCTCCGCGAAATCGATCCGTCTCGCCGGAGCGTGGGTCCGATGCAGCTCTACCTTCCGATCGCCGATCTTCCGGTCAACGTGTTCCTGGTTTTGGCGATGGGCGCGGCCGTCGGCTTCGTCTCCGGCATGTTCGGGATCGGCGGCGGCTTCCTGATGACGCCGCTCTTGATCTTCATCGGCATCACGCCGGCGGTCGCAGTCGCCTCGGTTGCGAGCCACATCGCGGCCTCGTCGTTTTCCGGGGCGCTGACCTATTGGCGGCGGCGCGCGATCGATCCGGCACTGGCCAGCGTCTTGTTGTGCGGCGGCGTCACCGGCACCGCGCTGGGCGTGTGGACGTTCACGCAGCTGCGCGCGCTCGGCCAGCTCGATCTGATGATCGCGCTCTCTTACGTGGTGCTGCTCACCACGGTCGGCAGCCTGATGTTCTCCGAAGGCCTGCGCGCCCTGATGCGGACCCGGCGCGGCGCCGTGCCGCCTCGGCGCACGCATAACTGGATCCACGGCCTGCCGCTGAAGATGCGGTTCAAGCGATCGAAGATCTATCTGTCGGTCATCCCGGTGGTCGTCATCGGCATCGTGATCGGCTTCATCGGCGCGATCATGGGCATCGGCGGCGGCTTCATCCTGGTGCCGGTCATGATCTATCTGTTGCGGGTGCCGACCTCGACGGTGATCGGGACCTCGATGGTGCTGACGCTGGTCACCATGCTGTTCGCGACCATGCTGCATGCGGTGACCAATCATCTCGTCGACGCCGTGCTGGCGCTGATTTTGATGGTCGGTGGCGTCACCGGCGCGCAGTTCGGCGCCCGCGCCGGCCAGAAGATCCGCGGCGAGCAGTTGCGGTTGCTGCTGGGCCTGTTGATCCTCTCGGTCGGCGTCCGCTTCGCGGTCGAGCTGGTGATCCGCCCCGAGGACCTCTTCACCATCCGCGAATTGGGGGTGAGCGGATGATGCGCGCGGTTCTCGCAGGTCTGCTCATTCTGCTGCTCGGCGCGTCGGCGCAGGCCGAGCGGCTGATCGTGTCCGTTTCCAACCATCGCGTCACCGTGACGCCGAATTATTCCGGCGAGGAGCTGGTGCTGTTCGGCTCGGTCGAGAAGGATGCCACCACGCCCGCCGACCGCAGCGCCTACGACCTCGTGGTCACCGTGATGGGCCCGCGCGCCGACATGGTGACGCGGCGCAAGGAGCGCGAATTCGGCATCTGGATCAACACCGACTACCGGCAGTTCCTGCAGGTGCCGAGCTATCTGGCGCTGTTCGCCAATCGCCCGTTCGACGTCATCACCTCGCCGGAGATCGCGCGGCGGCAGCAGATCGGACTCAACAACGTGCTGCTGACCCAGCGCGTCGGCGGCGATTACGCCGACGTGGTGCCGAACGACGCGTTCCGCTCCGCCTTCATCCGCCTGCGCACCCAGCGCGGCCTGTATCGCGAGGATGCGAGCGCGGTGACCTTTTTGACGCCGACGCTGTTCCGCACCGGCATCCCGCTGCCGGCGGAGGTGCCGATCGGCACCTATGAGGTCGAGATCAAGCTGTTCGCGAACGGCGCCCTCGTCGGCAAGACCGAGACCGCGTTCGAGATCGTCAAGGTCGGGTTCGAGCAGTTCGTGGCAACGACCGCGCGGCAGAACGGGCTGGTCTATGGCCTCGTCACGGCGGCCATGGCGCTGATGACGGGGTGGATGGCGTCGATTGTGTTCAAGAAGGATTGAGCTAGCAGCGGGAGCTGCTCACTCGCCGTCGTGCCCGGGCTTGTCCCGGGCATCCACGTTCTTGGTGCGGCGACGAAGTCGTGGATGGCCGGGTCAAGCCCGGCCACGACGAGGAGAGATGGTGCGCCGCCGCTTAACCTCACGGCGCCTCGATCACCGTCGGCACGCCCGGCTCCAGCAGCCGCAGCCGCGGTCCGAAACCGAGCACGTCGAACGTCTTGCGCAGATCCTCGCTGTTCTGGCGGAAATGCGCCCAGCCTTCGGTGTGCACGGGCACGATCATCGCATCGGGGAAGGCGCGCGCGGTCTCGATGGTGTCGTTGGTGTCCATGGTGAGATGGAAAGGCCCGCGTGTCTGCGCGGCCCCCGCGAAGGGCAGCACCACGCCGCATTTGAAGCGGCGCGCGACCTCGGCGACACCGTCGAACCAGGTGGTGTCGCCGCTGATATAGACTGCGCTTGTGTCCTTGCGGCTCGACTGCACCACGAAGCCGATGACGTCACCCGACAGCGGCTCGATGCCGGCCGGGCCGTGACGCGCCGGCGTCGCGGTGATGGTCAGCGTGTTGCCGTCGTCGTCCTTCAGGTGCGCGGCTGCCCAGGGCGCGAGGCCCTCGACATGGCCGCCGAGACGTTTGGCGCCGGCCTCCGTCGTCAACGCCCGCGGCGCCTTGAGCAGATAGTCGCGGCCGGATTTGTCGAGATTGTCGGAGTGCTGGTCGTGGCTGAGCAGCACGGCATCGATCGGGCCGATCGCATCGGCCTTCACGGCGGGACCGCTGGTCTTCTCCAGCTTCACATGCGGAAGCTGGTAGGCACCGGGCGCATCGAAGGTGGGATCGGTGAGCAGGCGAAAGCCGTCGATCTCGATCAGCGCGGTGGGGCCGCCGATCAGGGTGATGGACACAGGCATGAGGGGAACTCCTCTTACACGATGGGCTTGGCGGGGCGTGTCACCAGGTAAATGCCGAGCGCCACCGGAATGATCCCGAGCAGGTCACGCGCCTCGACATGTTCGCCGAGCACGAGATACGCGAACAGCATGCCGAGTGGCGGCATCAGGAAATGGTAGGCGCTGGCCGCGGTCGCGCCACACACTTTGAGGAGATGAAACCAGAGCCAGTAGGCGAGGATCGAGCCGCCCAGCACGAGGAACGCAAAGGCGCCGATCAGGCTTGGTGTAAGGTCGATCGCGTGCACGTCGGCGAAGGTCAGCGCAACCGGCGTCAGCACGATGCCGGCGGCGAGATTCTGCACGCCGTTGCCGATCCACAACGATCCCTTCGGCGCCAGCAGCTTGAACAGGATGGTGCCGGCGACGATGGAGGCGAGCGAGGCCAGCGTGAAGATGATGCCGTGCAGGCTGTCGGTGCCGACCGTGAGGCGATGCCAGACGATCAGCGTGACGCCGATGATGCCGAGCAGCAGGCCGCTGGCCTTGCGCCAGGTCATGCCCTCGCCGAGCAGCAGCGCCGCGAGCGCGGCCGTGAACACCGGATTGGCCGAGACGATCAGCCCGCCGAGGCCGGCGGAGACCGATTGCAGGCCGGTGTAGCCGAGCCCGAGATAGAGCGCGTTGTTGGCAATGCCGAGCACGGCGAAGATCAAGGCGTCGCGCCAAGACAACGACCAGTCGCCGCGGATAGCCGTGGCGCCGAGGATGAGAATGCCGGCGAGCGAGAAGCGCGCGGCGAGCAGGATCAGCGGCGGACAATGGGTGACGCCGATCTTGCCGGCGACGAAGGCATAGCTCCAGAGCAGGCAGAACACGCCGATGGCGAGCGGCAACGTGTTGAAGCGGCTGCGGGGGACCGAAATCGAGGAAGCGAGGGACATGGGGGCATTCTCCTGAACCCTCGATCTAGGGAGCCGGCTTGCTATTTGGAAATTAAATGATTAACTCGCAATCAGTGGATTTTCGAATGGAGGCCCCGATGCTCGACCTGGAGCTTTTGCGCAGCTTCGTCTCGGTGGTCGAGGCCGGCGGCTTCACCCGCGCGAGCGAGCGCGTCCATCGCACGCAATCGACCGTCAGCCAGCAGATCAAGCGGCTGGAGGAGGATGTCGGCCAGGTGCTGCTGCACCGTGACGGCAAGGACGTGCGCCCGACCGAGGCCGGCGAGCGGCTGCTGTCCTATGCGCGGCGGCTGCTGACACTTGCGGAAGAGGCGCGCGACGTGCTGCGCGACGAAGGCGAGGGCGCGATCCGGCTCGGCATCCCCGAGGATTTTGCCGCCTATCGGCTGGCAAAGCTGCTCGGCGCGTTCTCACGCTCGCATCCGAACCTGCGGCTCGATGTCCGCGCCGACCAGAGCAAGAACCTCAGTCGCGACCTCGAACGCGGCGAACTCGACCTTGCACTGTTCAAGCGCGAGGCCGGCGCCAAGGGGGCGATTGCGGTGTGGCCGGAGGAGGTGCACTGGGTCACCAGCAAGAGCCACCCGGTCGACGTCAACGCCTCGTCGGTGCCGCTGATCGGCTTTCCGCTCGGCTGCCTCTACCGCGCCGGCGCGATCCATGCGCTGGAAAGCGCCGGCCGCGCCTGGCACATGTCGTATTCGTCATCGAGCCTCGCCGGCATCCAGGCCGCGGTCGCCGCCGGCATGGGCCTGAGCATTCTGTCGGAGATGTCGATCCAGGCGGACCATCGCGTGCTGACGGCCAAGGACGGCTTTGCGCCGATCAACCGCACCGAAGTGGCGCTGATGGCGGCGCCGAATGCCAGCTCCGCAACGCTGCGGCTGGCGGACCGGCTCGCGGAATTTTGCGAGGACGTGCAGGCGAAGGCGGCATGACGGGCTTGCCGCCTCTCCCGCCTGCGGGAGAGGGAGAGCAGTCGTGCGAGTAGCCGCGTAGCCCGGCCTTCAATAACACCGCGACGCTGCGATCGCGTGCACGCGGCGATCGCCGAGCAGATGCGCGACAAAGCTGGTCTTCGGAAAGATCTTGGCAAACGCCGCATCGCGGATGCTGAGGCCGCCGGCATAGGCGCCGAAGGCGGGCATCACGGCGCGCATGCCATCGCTGGCGAAACAGCGCCGCTCCATCGAACGGCCGCGCGCGGAGACGCGGGCCTTGGGATGGAGATGGCCGGCGATCTCGCCATGCGCGCCGGTCGGCTCGTGGCGGAAGGTGATTTGGCCGATCGCGATTTCGTCGGCGACGGTGCCGCCGAGATCACGCGGCAGCATCGGATCGTGATTGCCCGAGATCCAGATCCAGTCGCGGCCGGTCTGCAGTGCGGCGACGGTATCGCGGTCATCGGCCGAGAGGCGCTCATGCGCGGCGCGATCGTGAAAACTGTCGCCGAGCGCGATGACTATTTTGGGATTATGGCGGGAGATGACAGCAGCGAGCCGGCCGAGCGTTGCCAGCGTGTCGTAGGGCGGCAGCAGCACGCCGCGCGTGGCGAAGCTGGAACCTTTTTCGAGATGCAGGTCGGAGACCACGAGCAGGCGCTGCTCTTCCCAGACCAGCGCGCCGGAGAGATCGGCCGCAAAAGTCACATCGCTGATGCTGACCCTGGAAACGCGCATGTCCTCGACATCCTCTGAAACCAGCGCGCCCAACGTCACGTCAAAACCTGCTTCTATCCCATCGCCTCTTTGACCAGCTCGTCGGCGGCCTCCGCCAGCAGCTCGTCGCCAGCTTCGCCATAAACTGACTCGCGGCCGATTTCCAGCATGACGGGGACGGCGAGCGGGGAGACATGGTCGAGTTCCCGATGGGTGATGCGGCGCTGGATGCGTATCAGCATGTCACTGAGCCGGCGCAGATCGAGCAGGCCGGTGGCAGCATCCGCACGCGCGGCGCGCAGCAAGACGTGATCGGCCTGGTGTTTGCGCAGCACGTCGTAGACGAGGTCGGTCGAGAACAGCACCTGGCGGCGGCTCTTCTCTTCGCCGGTGTGGCGGCGCGCGATCAGGCCGGAGATGATCGCGCAATTGCGGAAGGTGCGCTTCATCAATGCGGACTCGGCAAGCCAGGCTTCGAGATCGTCGCCGAGCATATCGGGATCGAACAGCGCGTTGAGATCGATCCGACCATCACGGATCATGAAGGAGAGATCTCCGAGCGCCCAGATCGCCACTGCATATTCATTGGCGACGAAACCGAGTGGCCGGGCGCGGGCGCGCTCCAGCCGGCGCGTCAGCAGCATGCCGAGGGTCTGATGCGCGAGGCGGCCTTCGAAGGGATAGCAGACGATATAATGCTTGTTGGCGCGCGGAAAGCTCTCGACCAGGAGCTCGCGCACCGCGGGCACGCGCGAGACGTCTTTTTGCAGCGACAGCCAGTCGCGCACCTGCTCCGGCAGGCCCTTCCACGCGCTGAAATCATCGAGCAGCCGGCGCACGCGCTCGGCGAGATAGGTCGAGAGCGGAAACTTGCCGCCCATATAGGACGGCACCTTCGGGTCCTTGTCATGCGCGCGCGAGACATAGACCTGGTCCTCGACCAGGGTTTCGTAGCGCACCACCTCGCCGCTGAACACGAAGGTGTCGCCGGGCGAGAGGCCCTCGATGAAGGCCTCCTCGATCTCGCCGAGCAGCCTGCCGCCGCGCGCGATCACGCCGGTCGATCCGGCTCCGCCGCCGCGCGAGCGCACCAGCCGCACCTTCAGCATGTCGTCCTCGACGATTGTGCCGACGTTCATTCGGTAGCTCTGCCGCACTTTCGGGTTCGCGACACGCCAGCGTCCCTCTTTGTCCTGCTTGATGCGGGCGAAGCGCTCATAGGTTTTCAAGGCGTAGCCGCCGGAGGCGACGAAATCGACGACGTCGTCGAAATCCTGCCGCGACAGGTTCGCGTAAGGGGCGGCGGTGCGGACCTCGGCATAGAGTTCATCGGAGAGAAACGGCTCGCCGCAGGCGCAGCCGAGCACGTGCTGGGCCAGCACGTCGAGCGCGCCGGTCCGGAGCGGCGGCGTGTCCTGCGCATTCTCGGCGATGGCGTCGATGGCGACGCGGCATTCCAGCACCTCGAAGCGGTTGGCCGGCACCAGCACCGCACGCGAGGCTTCATCGAGGCGGTGGTTGGCACGGCCGATGCGCTGCATCAGGCGCGACGAACCCTTGGGTGCGCCGATATTGACGACGAGATCGACGTCACCCCAGTCGACGCCGAGATCGAGCGAGGAGGTGCAGACCACGCCGCGCAATCTGCCGGCCGACATGGCGTCCTCGACCTTGCGGCGCTGTGCGACATCGAGCGAGCCGTGATGCAGGGCGATCGCAAGGTTGTCGTCGTTCATGCTCCAGAGATTCTGGAACAGCATCTCGGCTTGGCTGCGGGTGTTGACGAACACCAGCGTGGTCTTGTTGGCCTTGATCAGCTCGTAGATCTCGGGGAGCGCATGGCGCGCGCTGTGGCCGGCCCAAGGCAATCGCTCGCGCGTATCGAGCATCTCGACTTCCGGCGGCGCTGCGCCGCCGGCGATGACGATGTCGGCAGCTAGCTCCTTGCCCTCCGGCTGCGGCACCAGGAAACGCGCGAGCTGATCGGGCTCGGCCACGGTCGCCGACAAGCCGATCGTGCGCATCTGCGGCGCCAGCCGCCACAGCCGCGCCAGCCCCAGCGAGAGCAGGTCGCCGCGCTTCGACGTCACCAGCGCGTGCAGCTCGTCGAGCACGACGCGCTTCAAGGAGGAGAACAGGAACGGCGCGTCGTCGGAGGAAAGCAGCAGCGCAAGCTGCTCCGGCGTCGTCAGCAGAATGTCGGGCGGATAGCGCCGCTGGCGCTGGCGCCGCGACACCGGCGTGTCGCCGGTTCGGGTCTCGACCTTGATCGGCAGGCCCATCTCGGCGATCGGACGCTCAAGGTTGCGCGCGATGTCGACGGCGAGCGCCTTCAGTGGCGAGATGTAGAGCGTGTGCAGCCCGGCGCTGCGCTGCACGGAACGGCCGGTGGAGACGACAGACTTAGCGGGAGAGGCCGGCGCGGCACTCAGCTCCACCAGCGTCGGCAAAAAGCCCGCCAGCGTCTTGCCGGCGCCGGTCGGCGCGATCAGCAGGGCTGAGCGGTCCTCGCGCGCCTTCTCCAGCAGCGCCAGCTGATGCTCGCGCGGCGACCAGCCGCGAGCCGAAAACCATTGCTGGAAGCGGTCGGGCAGACGTGCGGCCGGCTCGGCCGATATTTTGAGGATACGGGGCGGCACGACTTCACAGGTAAGCCGTGCCGGCGGGTTCGTCGAGGGGGCGAAGGTCTCGGAGGGTGGGCAAGCCGTGCCCACCCTTGCGGAGCCGGCCTATTCAACCACAGGCTTATCCGAGACGTCCCAGTCCTTGCCGTTGAAGGCCTGGATGAACAGCGTCTTCATCGGCGTGTAGTCATCAGGGGTGTAGCTGTAACTGACGCCATCGAGGAAGAACGGCGAGTGGAAGCCGTTGAGGGTCGAGGCCTGCTTCAGCACGTTCGCGCGGGTCAGGTCATCGCCGCAGCGGCGTAGAATCTCGCCCATGGTGACCGCCTGGCCGTAGCCGGCATAGGCAATCGTGTTATCGGGCGCGACGTTCGGCAAATAGTTCTTGCGCAGCTCCTCAAATGCCGTCGGGCCTGGATCCTTCTCCCAACGGCCAGGCCCTGCATCCTTCGAATAGCTGATTGCGACGATGTCCTTGGCATTTTCAAAGCCCGCGGCGCCGAGGATGGATTTGCCGGTCGAACCGGCCGACAACAACTGCAGCGGCTTCCAGCCGAGCTCGGCCGCTTTCCGGATTGACTGCGACGATGCCTTGCCGGTGGAGATGTTGTAGAAGACATCCGCGCCCGATTTCGAGAGGTTGATCAGCTGGGAATCGATCGTGGGATCGGTGAGATCGTAGGTCTGCTCCATGATCACCTGCGCGGTGCCGCCGGCATCAGCTAACACTTTCTTGAACGGCCCCAGGAAGTCGCGGCCGAAATCGTCGTTCTGGTAGAGAATGCCGATCTTGGCGTTCGGCTTCACGCTCACGACGTGGCGTGCCAGGATGCGCGCCTCGGTCGGATAGAGCGGCAGGCCCGCCATCGTCCACTTGAACTCTTTCGGGTTATTCCATTTCGACGCGCCGGTGTTGAGGAGGAGCTGCGGCACGCCCTTGGCGTTCAGATATTTGTGCACGGCCGTCTGCGGCGCGGTGCCGAGCGAGCCGTAGAGCGCGAGCACTTCTTCCTGCTCGACGAGGCGCCGCGTCGCCTCGACGCATTTCGGCGCGCTGTAGGCGTCGTCCATGGTGAGAAACTTGATCTTGCGCCCGTTGATGCCGCCCTTCTCGTTCAGCATCTGGAAATAGGCTTCGCCAATGCGCCCGAGCACGCCGTAGAGCGAGCCGGGACCGGAATGCGGCACGGTCTGTCCGATCTTGATCTCGGTGTCGCTGGCGCCGGAATCGTATTTCTTCTCCGCCGCCCAGACATACGGCGCGGGCAGAACGGATGCAGCAAGGGTGGCGAGCGCGCCGGCGCTGATGTCGCGCCGCGATGGATTCTTTGTCATTGTTGTTTCTCTCCCTGGTGCGCGCATTGTGCTGGGAACGCAGCACCGCTCGCAAGTGGGAAGTCGCAGCTTCGCGACGCAATGACGCTCAAATTGCAGAGTGCTTAGCGCCTAGACTCAAGTTTTCTCCGCAACGACGACGAGACCGCGCACCGGCTCGTTGTTCTCGATACGCGGCGATGCCGGCTCGAGCGTCAGCAGCTTGAGTCCGGCCTTGGCAAGCGCGCCGCGGACATATTCCGCCGAGTGGGCATAGCGCAGGCCTTCGCCGAGCACGATGCCATCGCCGTCATGCGTCTCCAGCGTGAAGGCGAGCACGCCGCCGGATACGAGCACGCGTTTGGCTTCACTGAGCACCGGCGCGAGATCGGAGAGATAGACGAACGCATCCGCGGCGACGACGAGGTTCGCGCTGGCGTCAGCCTTGGTGCGCAGACCCTCGATCATGTCGGCGACTTCGAGCTCGGCATAAAGCTCGGTGGCGCGCGCCTCCCTGATCATGCCGGGCGACAGATCGATGCCGATGAAATGATCGACCTGCTTGGCAAAGGCGGCCGCCGCAAGCCCGGTGCCGCAGCCGAGATCGATGGTGCGCTTGAAAAATGCCGGCTTCTTCGCCGCGACGCGCGCGGCCAGCACCGCCTTGAAGATCAGCGCGGGGGCGCGATAGCCGAGATCGTTGATCAGCGCATGCTCGAAGCGTGGCGCGTATTGGTCGAACAGCGCCTGCACATAAGCCTTCGGCATCTCCGCCATCTCAGTGTCGCCGAGGCGCATCAGATGCAGCCCTGCGCCGTGCTGATCCCCGGGATCGGACTCGCGCGCCTTGCGGAAGGCCGCGATGGCCTTGTCGCGCTCGCCGAGCTGCTGGCGGATTTCGCCGAGCGTGAACCAGGCCGAGGTGAAGTCTGGCGCGAGCTCGATTGCCTGCTCGATCAGATCGGCGGCGGCGGGCAGGTCGCCCTTGAGCTGGAGGTCGCGCGCGAACTCGAAACGGCGGTCGGCCATGAGATCGCCGGAGGTCAGAAACAGGCGGAGCGGCATTGGGAACCAGGGAGCAAAGCGGATGGTGACTCGAAGATGCGGTGATGCGACCTATATATCAGGCATGCGCCCGCAAGACATCCTGCTGCCAACTGCTGACGGCCTGTGCTGCAAGCTCGGCGGCTTCCATATCGACCCCGTCCGCCCGGTCGAGCGGGCCGTGATCACCCACGGCCATTCCGACCATGCCCGCGCCGGCCATGGCGCGGTGCTGGCGACGCAGGAAACCCTGGACATGATGCGGCTGCGCTACGGTGAGAATTTTGCCGGATCGACGCAAGTCATCAGCTATGGCGAGGAGATCCGGCTCGGCGACGTCAAGGTCAAATTTCATCCGGCCGGCCATGTGCTGGGCTCGGCGCAGATCGCGGTGACCGCCAAGGACACCTGTATCGTCGCCTCCGGCGATTACAAGGACGCGCCCGACCCCACCTGCGTCCCGTTCGAACTGGTGCCCTGCGATGTCTTCATCACCGAGGCGACGTTTGGCCTGCCGGTGTTCCGGCACGGCGATGCCGCGGACGAAGTGAAGAAGCTCTTGGCCTCGGTCGCGCTGTTTCCGGAGCGCGCGCATCTCGTCGGCGCCTATTCCCTCGGCAAGGCGCAGCGCGTAATCGCGCTGTTGCGGCAGGCCGGCTATGACGCGCCGATCTACCTGCACGGCGCGATGGAGACGATCACGCATTACTATCAGAGTCGCGGCATCGATCTCGGCGAGCTCCGGCCGGCGATGGGCGTGAAGAAGGCGGGGCTCGCCGGCACCATCACGCTCGCACCGCCCTCGGCCACCTCCGACCTGTGGACGCGCCGCTTCCCTGATCCCGTCACGGCGTTCGCATCCGGATGGATGCGCGTGCGCGCCCGTGCCCGGCAGCGCGGCATCGAACTTCCGCTGGTGATTTCCGATCATGCCGATTGGGACGGCCTCACTGCAACGATTGCCGCAACCGGCGCCGGCGAGATCTGGGTCACCCACGGCCAGGAAGACGCGCTGGTGCATTGGTGCAAGAGCCGGGGCTTGCGGGCGCAGCCACTCGATCTCGTCGGCTATGGCGAGGAAGAGGAAAGCGGGCCGCCGGTTCAGCGTGAGGCCGAAGCATGAACCGCTTCGCCGAGCTCCTCGACCGCCTCGCCTACGAGCCCGGCCGCAACAACAAGCTGCGCCTGCTCACCGGCTATTTCCGCGCGGTCGGCGATCCCGACCGCGGCTACGCGCTGGCCGCGCTCACCGGCGCGTTGAGCTTCAAGCATGCCAAGCCGGCGCTGATCCGCGATTTGATCGCGTCGCGTACCGATGAAGTGCTGTTCGGGTTGAGCTACGATTACGTCGGCGATCTCTCGGAGACGGTTGCGCTGATGTGGCCGAAGGCGGCACTGGCCACCCACAACAACCCGCCGCCACCGACGCTGACCGAAGTCGTCACCACGCTCCGCACGCTCGGCAAGACGGAGCTGCCAAAGCAGCTCGAGCGCTGGCTCGACGAGCTCGATGAGACCGGACGCTGGGCGCTGCTGAAGCTCGTCACCGGCGCGCTGCGCATCGGCATCTCCGCGCGGCTGGCGAAGACCGCGGCCGCCGCGCTTGGCGACAAGGACCCGCACGAGGTCGAGCTGATCTGGCCGGGCCTCAGCGCGCCTTATCTCGACCTGTTCGCCTGGCTCGAAGGCCGTGCCGACAAGCCGGTCAATCGCGATCCCGCACCGTTCCGCCCGGTGATGCTGGCGCATGCGATCGAGGACAGCGATTTCGCGAGCCTCGATCCGGCGGACTACATCGCCGAATGGAAATGGGACGGCATCCGCGTGCAGGCGGTCGCCGGCCGCGATGACCATGGGCAGATCACTGCGCGACTCTATTCGCGCACCGGTGAGGACATCACGGGAAGCTTTCCGGATCTCGTGCCGTCGCTGCGACTGCCGGGCGCCATCGACGGCGAGCTGCTGATCCTGCGCGAGGGCCGCGTGCAGAGCTTCAACGTCCTGCAACAGCGGCTCAACCGCAAGATCGTTTCACCAAAGCTGATCAAGGAGTTTCCGATCCACTTACGCGCCTACGATCTGCTCGGCGACGACGAAAACGATCTGCGCGAGCTGCCGTTCGCGGAGCGGCGCGAGCGGCTGGAGACATTCATCAGGAAACTCGACGACCCCCGCATCGATCTCTCGCCCACCGTCCCCTTCGCAAGCTGGGACGCGCTCACCGCCGCACGCGCCGATCCCACCAGCGCCGACGCGGGTGAGGATGCCGACGCTGTCGAGGGCGTGATGCTGAAGCGGCGCGATGCGCCCTATCTGCCGGGACGACCAAAAGGCCAATGGTGGAAGTGGAAGCGCGATCCGCACATCATCGACGCCGTGCTGATGTATGCGCAGCGCGGCCACGGCAAGCGCTCGTCCTATTATTCCGATTACACCTTTGGTGTCTGGACCGAGACCGAGAACGGCGAGGAGCTGGTGCCGGTCGGAAAAGCGTATTTCGGCTTCACCGACGAGGAGCTGCTGCAAATCGATCGCTTCGTCCGCCGCAACACCACGGAAAAGTTCGGCCCCGTCCGCCATGTCGTGCACGAGGGCGACAAGGGGCTGGTGCTGGAGGTCGCATTCGAGGGCCTGCAGCGCTCGCCGCGCCACAAATCCGGCGTCGCCATGCGCTTTCCCCGCATCAGCCGCCTGCGCTGGGACAAGCCGCCGCGGGAAGCGGACAGGCTGGAAACGCTGGAAAAGATGCTGAAAGTTGAGGCCGCGGAGATTGAGGCGTAATCAGGTGCGCTCCCTCTCCCGCTTGCGGGAGAGGGTTAGGGAGAGGGTGCCTCCGCGCCGGGATACTCCCCCAGAGGAGAAAGCCCTCACCCGCGCCTTTGGCGCGACCTCTCCCGCAAGCGGGAGAGGTTGGGGAGTCTGTGGCGCGCATATGCCCGGATTAAAATGCGGTAAGCTGATTGACGGTCGGGTCGGGGTTCCCCATGTCCCCCGCCGTGACCTATAATCGGGGCGAATCCCCGCGAGGAGTTTGAGATGGCCCAAGACGTCAGAGATTTGCCGGCCGGCCACAGCGATGGCCTGCACCGCTTTCTCGGCGGCTCGCCAGTGGCGGTCGCGTTTCGCCTGGTGCTGCTCTCCATCCTGGTCGGCGTCGTGCTGGCCGCAATCGGCTTCGATCCCTGGAACATCATCAACAGCATTCGCCTGCTGTTCCAGCGCCTGTGGGATCTCGGCTTCGATACCGTGAACTGGCTGTGGCGCTACTTCCTGCTCGGCGCAGTCATCGTGATCCCGATCTGGCTGTTGTCGCGCGTGTTCGGTTCGCCGCGCGGCCGGTAAGGCTTTTGGAAGTACGCGGCCGGCGCAAGCACGCTATGCCGGCCGCGATGGTGCGTTCGGTTCGGCGGTCGGATACACGAACCTGACATGAACGCACCGCTTCCTCCAAGGGTGGGCTCCCGCCAGGTCTTCGCCATCGCCGGTCCCGCGATGGTCGCGAACCTCACCACACCGCTGATCGGCGTGGTCTCGACCACCGCGATCGGCCGGCTCGACGATGCCGCCCTGCTCGGCGGCGTCGCGATGGCCTCCGTGATCTTCGACTGCCTGTTCTGGCTGTTCGGCTTCCTGCGCATGAGCACGCTCGCGTTCACGGCGCAGGCGCTCGGCGCCGGCGAGACCCGCGAGCAGACCGTGATCCTGGTGCGCGGCTTCATCGTCGCCGGCCTGATCGGCGTCGGCCTGATCGCGCTGCAACTGCCGCTGGCCGGCACGTTGTTCGACCTGATGGGCGGCAGCGCGGGCGTGACGCGCGCCGCAAAGACCTATTTCATGATCAGGATCTGGTCGTCGCCATTCGCCTTCGCGAACTACGTCATCCTCGGTTGGCTGGTCGGGCAGGCGCGCGCCAATCCGGCGCTCGCGCTCCAGGTCGTCATCAATCTCATCAACATGGCGGCGACGATTCTGCTGGTGCTGGTCTACGACACCGGCATTGCGGGTGCGGCGATCGCCGCGCTGCTGTCGGAGGGTGTCGGCTTCGTGCTCGGCGTGATCGTCTGCCGGCGCTATGCACACGGTGGCTTTGCCGTCCCCCGCGCAACGCTGCTCGATCGCGCCAAGCTGATGCGGCTGCTGGCGGTGAATTCCGACATCATGATCCGCACCGCGGCGCTGATCACCGTGTTCCTGTTTTTCACCGCCAAGGGCGCGCGCGCCGGCGACGTGACGCTGGCGGCAAACTCCGTGCTCAACAATTTCCTGCTGGTCAGCGCCTTTTTCCTCGACGGCCTCGCCAATGCGGCCCAGCAGCTCTGCGGCCGCACCTTTGGCGCGCGCGACGCCAGGGGTTTTGCGGATTCGACCCGTCTGGTGCTGCTCTGGGGCCTCGGCTTCGCACTGGTCGTCGCGGTGCTGTTCGCGCTGTTCGGCCCGAACCTGATCGATGTCATGACCGCGAGCGAGGACGTGCGCCGCGCCGCGCGCGAATTCCTGCCGTTCATCGTGCTGGCGCCCATTCCCGGCGTGTTCGCCTTCGGCTTCGACGGCATCTATGTCGGCGCCACTTGGGCGCGCGAGATGCGCAATCTGATGCTGGCCGCGCTCGCGATCTTCTTCGCCGTCTGGCTGGCGCTGCAGTCGTTCGGCAATGCCGGGCTGTGGTGTGCGCTGATCGCGTTCTATGTCGCGCGTGGCGGATTGCAGGGTGCGCGCTATCCGGCGCTGCATCGAGCGACGTTCCCTTCTCCCTCGCCCCGCTTGCGGGGAGAGGGTCGGGGTGAGGGGGACTCTCCGCGAGGACAGTAAGAGTTGACCTCGCGGAGAGTCCCCCTCACCCGGAATTTGCTCTCGCAAATTCCGGCCTCTCCCCGCAGGCGGCAGGGCTATCGCATATGACCGAACAGGGCGAGGAGGAAGCTGTTGTCCCACCCCGCGCGCTTGATTTTGCGACGTATGGAGGTGGGGCCGGGGCAAGATTGAAGGATGTTGAGTGCGAGCCTGCGCAGGCGGGCGAGATTCTCCGGAGCATGGTCCAATCTCGCCCGGTTGCCATCCTCGTCGAAGTGGACGTCGAGCACCCAGTGCAATTGGTTCTCGATGGTCCAATGACTGCGCGTGACCTGCAGCAGCCGCTTGGCGGACATGAACTTGGAGAGCAGATAATAGCGCACGACCGGCGGATCGGCACGATTGCCCTGCAATTGCCTGCGCGAGGTGACGCGGCCGATCGCGACGACGCCCGGGAAGTCGTGGACGGCAGCCAAGCTGGTGTTGCGCATGATGGTTGCCCGGCGTGCTTCGCGCCGATCGTGGGTGGACGGCTCGACCTTCTTGGTTGTGCTGCGCTCGCCGGAGCGGGCAAACTGCGCGACCACGGTCTTGTACAGAGGTCCACGGTTGGCCTTGATCGCCAACACGTAGTCGCCACCGCGCTCGAGCACCGTCTTGGCCATCGCACGATGGCAATGCAGCGCATCGGCCGTGACGATGCTGCCTTTGAGCGACAGCAGTGCCAAGACCTCCAATGCTCCCTTGGTCTCGTTGCGGCCAGGAGCCTTCTGCTGGGCAAGGGACATGCGCGCTTCCACCGCCCAGACGTTGACCAGATGCAAAGGCTCGTAGCGCGAACCACGCTCGAAGGCGCCACGCAGCGCCTTGCCGTCGACCGCAACCACCCCGGTGAGATCGAGCCGGTTGGTCTTGGCAAACGCCGCCATGAAGCGGCGGAATGCCGCCTCGAAGGCCTCCGGGTCGAGCAAACGGAACACGCGGCTGAACGTATCGTGACTGGGAATCCCGTGCTCCAGGCGCAGAAACAGCCGCAGCAGCTCTTCCTTGGCCTGCCCAAACTCCGCCATGTCCGAACAGGTCTCTGCTCCGCAAAGCACCGCAGCCAAGGCGATGACCAATACCTCCAGCAGATCGTGTCGTGCGTTCGCTGCACGCGGGTCCGACAATCGCCGAAATGCCTTCTTGAACTTTCCCATCCGACTCCCTCCGCCTTGTGGGAGTCGTTCTCAGAATCCATCTTACAAAACAACGCAATAGGGGTCGCAAATCCATATGCGATTCCCCTGCCGCAGGCGGGGAGAGGCGAAGAACAACTACATCCCGGGCCAGTCTTCCGCGGTGAGCGTGGCCGCATCGGCGCCGACGATTTCGGAGAGCGAGTCCCGCCCCGTACGCAGCAGCGTCGAGGTGAGGTCGCGCTTGATCTCGTCGACGAGGCCGAGGCCCTTGTAGACCAGCGACGAATAGAGCTGGATCAGGCTCGCGCCGGCACGGATCTTGGTCAGGGCCGCACCGCCAGAGTCGACACCACCGACACCGATCAGTGGGAACGCACCCTCGACGCGCACATAGGTCTCCGCGACCATGCGCGTCGACAGCCGGAACAGCGGTCGGCCGGACAGGCCGCCCTGCTCCTTCGCACGCATCTCGTCGCGCAGCGTGCTCGGCCGCGCGATCGTCGTATTCGACACGATCATGCCGTCGACCCGGCGCGAGCGCGCGACCTGCACGACGTCGTCGAGCTGAGCGAGGCTCAGATCCGGAGCGATCTTCAGCAGCACCGGGGTGTCGCCGGCCTTCTGCCTGACACGCTCGCGCGCATCGATCACGCGTCCGAGCAGATCGTCGAGCAACGCGCCCTCCTGCAGATTGCGCAGGCCCGGCGTGTTGGGCGAGGAGACGTTGACGGTGAAATAGCTCGCGACCGGCGCAAAGGTCTCGATCAGCTTGACGTAATCGGCGACGCGATCAGGCGAATCCTTGTTGGCGCCGACATTGACGCCGACGATACCGCCGTTCTCGGCGCGCGCGGCAAGCCGGCGCAGCACGGCTTCCGCGCCGTCATTGTTGAAGCCCATACGGTTGATGACGGCCTCGTCCCGCTCCAGGCGAAACAGCCGCGGCCGCGGATTGCCTGCTTGCGGCTTCGGCGTCACCGAGCCGATCTCGACGAAGCCAAAGCCGAGCCGCAGCAGCGCGTCCGGCACTTCGGCGCTCTTGTCGAAGCCCGCGGCCATGCCGATCGGGTTGGGAAAGTTGAGTCCGAAGGCGCGCACCGCGAGTTTCGGATCGTCGGTGCGCGGCTTCACCGGTGGCAGGAAGCGAAGGCCCTGGATCGCGAGGCGGTGGGCGTCCTCCGGATCGAGCCAGCGCAGCACCGGCAGCGAGAAAGCATCGAAAGCGCGGATCACGGGGCAAGCTCCGGAACGTCGTGCCCGCCATCCGAGCGCATGTTGAGATTCATCACCGAGAGCACTGCGCCGAGATCGAGCTCGCCATAGAGATGCGGAAACAGCTCCTCATTGCGCGAACGCTCCCAGCGCAATTCGCTGCCGAGCACGTCACCGTCGACCTCGACCAGGAACAGCGCGCGCTGGCCGAAATAGTGCTTGCGCAGCGTCTCCGGAACCTGGGCGGCGGTCGAGAAATGGATGAATCCGTCGCGCGCATCATCTGCGCTGCCGCGGTAGACGCCTTGCCGTTCCGCCTCGCGCCAGGCCGAGGCCGGACAGATTTTGTAGATCTTGACCACCTGTTGCGGAGCCCTGTTTGCCACCGAGCTGCTCGTTGAGTCAGCTGCTTGAGTCTTTTGGGGTTTTTCATCCCGTCCGGGTCTCAAAACCCGGCGCGACCGTAAAGGCCGCCCTCCCTGAACTCAAGGCCTAGAGCCTTTTCCGTTCCGATGAAATCGGAACAGAGCTCCAGGCTCTTGTTTTGACGTGCTTTCTTGACGCGGACCGGTACCCGTTTCGCTCGAAAAGGCTTTACCGCGCGACCCCTTGCGCGAAAAACGGAAAACCGGTTGATTTGAGGACAGTTTTCCTGAGTTGCGACGGGCTGGACCTTCCCATGGTCAAACAGGCCAAAGCGCAGAGGATGCTGACCCACGACCAGATCTGGGGCGCGCTGGATCAATTGGCCGCGCGCGCCGGTCTGTCGCCGTCCGGCCTTGCCAAACGGGCCGGGCTCGACCCCACCACCTTCAACAAATCCAAGCGCGTCACCTCCGACGGCCGCGAACGCTGGCCCTCGACCGAATCGATCGCGAAGGCGCTGGCGGCTGCGGAATCGTCGATCGAGATCTTTGCCCGGATGATCGACAACGATGCCGGCAACGGTCGCTCTGTACCGCTGCTTGGCTTGGCACAGGCCGGCCTCAGCGGCGCCTTCGACGAGGCCGGCTTGCCGTCCGGCAAGGGCTGGACCGAGATCGCGCTGCCGACCACCGAGGACAGCCGCGCCTTTGCGCTGGAGATTTCCGGCGATGCGCTGCTACCTGCCTACCGCGACGGTGATGTCCTCCTGGTCTCGCCACGCACCGCAATCCGCAAAGGCGATCGCGTGGTGCTGAAGACGAAGGCGGGCGACGTGACGCTCGCCACGCTGAAGCGCCGCACCGCGAAGGCGCTGGAATTGCAGTCGCTCGATGCGGCGCATGGCGAGCGGACGGTGGCGGCGGGCGAGGTGGCGTGGATCGCAAGGATCGTGTGGGCGAGCCAGTGAGCTTGCTGTCGTCCTGGCGAAAGCCAGGACCCATTACCCCAAGAGCAAGCCGAAGCGCGAGACGGCAACTCCGAGTCCCCGTAACCACATCCGACGGTGGCTATGGGTCCTGGCTTTCGCCAGGACGACGATGGGGAGGCATCGCGTTCGATAACTCCCCTCACGCACTCCGCGCCAGTGCACCGTCGATCATGTTGACGGCATTCTGCACGCCATACACCGCGACGAAGGAGCCGAAGCGCGGGCCCTTCTCCTGGCCGAGCAGCACCTGGTACAGCATGTTGAACCAGTCGAGCGTGACGCCGGGGCGGCCGTCCTTGCCCTTCTTGACCTGGTCGAGGAACGGCTCGCGGCGGCCGATCTCGTAGACGACGTTCTGGATGTCCTCGGCCGAAGCATCCTGCGGCAGCTGCGACAGCGCATCGCGCAGGTCCTGCAATGCGGCGCGCTCGGTGTCCGTGGGCACGCGGAACTGCTTGGTCGGCGCCACGAAGTCGCGGTAGTAATTGATGGCATAGCCGACCATCGCATCCAGCTTCGGATGCGTCTGCGGGCTCACGCCCGGACGGTAGCGGCCGATGAAGCCCCACAGCGTTTCGGCGTTCTCCGCGTTCGACGACGACACCAGCGTGAGCAGCAGCTGGAACGTGACGGGCATGTCGGCCTGCGGCGGATGGCCGGCATGGATGTGCCAGACCGGATTGCCGAGCTGCTGCTTGCCGTCCTGCTTGGCAAAGCCGTCAGTGAATTGCTGATAATCGTCGACCTGGCGCGGGATGACGTCGAAGAACAACCGCTTGGCCGCCTTCGGTTCGCGATACATGAACAGCGACAGCGATTCCGGCGAGGCATAGCGCAGCCATTCGTCGATGGTGAGGCCGTTGCCCTTCGACTTCGAGATCTTCTGCCCCTTCTCGTCGAGGAAGAGCTCATAGTTGAAGCCTTCGGGCGGCGTGCCGCCGAGCGCCCTAGCGATCGCGCCTGACAGCTTCACGGAGTCGATGAGATCCTTGCCGGCCATCTCATAGTCGACGCCGAGCGCAACCCAGCGCATCGCCCAATCGGCCTTCCACTGGCACTTGACATTGCCGCCGGTGACGGGCGTTTCGACTTCCTCGTTGGTGTCAGGGTCGACATAGGTGACCGTGCCGGCGGCGACGTCGCGGCGGATCATCGGCACTTGCAGCACGACACCCGTGGTCTTGCTGATCGGCAGGAACGGCGAATAGGTGGCGCGGCGATCGGGGCCGAGCGTCGGCAGGATGATGTCCATCACCTTGTCGTAGGCGGCGAGCATCTTGAGCAGCGTCGCGTCGAAGCGGCCCGACTTGTAATAGACGGTCGAGCTCGCGAACTCGTAGTCGAAGCCGAAATGATCCAGGAACGCGCGCAGGCGAGCGTTGTTGGCGTCACCGAACGACGGATGCTCGTTCGAGAACGGGTCGGGCACCGCGGTGAGCGGCCGCCCCAGATATTGCGCCAGGAGATCCTTGTTCGGCACATTGTCCGGCACCTTGCGGAAGCCGTCCATGTCGTCGGAGAAGGCGAGCAGCCGCGTCTTGATCCTGTCCTCGGTGAGCACGCGGAAGGCGTGGCGCACCATCGAAGTGCGCGCGACCTCGCCGAACGTGCCGATATGCGGCAGGCCGGAGGGGCCGTAGCCGGTCTCGAACAGCACCTCGTCCTTCGGGCTCTTCTTCAGCCGCGCGACAATGGCCTTCGCCTGCTCGAACGGCCAGGCGTTGGATTGTTCGGCGAGCGCACGAAGATCGCTCGGGCTCATATTGGAGTCGATAACGGACATCAGGGGGCCTCCGGGCCGCGGAAAATAGCGATTTCCGGGCAGAATGCAAAAGTTGGCGCGGCTATTGCCGCTCTTACTCCCTCGCCCCGTTCTTACGGGGAGAGTGTTGGGGTGAGGGGCTGCTTCCGCGATCACGGTGAGAGTCGGACTCGCGGAGAGTCCCCCTCACCCGGATTGCACTTTCGATGCAATCCGGCCCCTCCCCGCAAGCGGGGAGAGGCGAAGAAGAAACTAAAACGGGCTCACCGAGAAATAGCGCAGCCACAGATCGGTGTAGCGGCCTTTCTCCCAGACGCGGAACAGGGCCCAGTTCAGGGCCTGGCGCAGCACGTCGTTGCCCTTGCGCACGGCAATGCCGATGCCTTCGCCGAAGAAGCGGCTTTCGACGAACGGACCGCCGGAGAAGGCGCAGCAATCGCCGGAATCGGTGCCGTTGATCCAGAACGCCAGCGAGATGGCGTCGCCGAAGATGAAATCGACCTCGCCCTTGCGGAGCGCGGCGCGCAAGCTCTCATCGTTGGGATAAGCGTGCAGCTCGGCATCGGTGAACATCGCCTTGAGATAGGCCTCGTGCGCGGAGCCCGCGATGACGCCGACCTTCTTGCCTTCGAGATATTCGGGCCGGATCTCCGGCATCACCGCATCCTTGCGCGAGGCGAAGCGCGCCGGCACGCGGTAATAGGGATCGGTGAAGTCGACGCGCGCGCGAAGCTGCGGGCTCACCGCCATCGAGGCGATGATGGCATCGCCCCGGTTCGAGCTGAGCGCATCGACCAGCGTCTCGAAGCGGCGCATCTGCACGGTGCAGGTGACCTTGATCTCCTCGCACAGGCTGCGTGCGAGATCGACGTTGAAGCCGGCCGGATTGCCGTCGGCACCGGTGTAGTTGAACGGCGGGTAGTCGGTCTCGGTCAGGAAGCGGATCACGGTCAGGCGCGACAGGTCCGGCCGCTCCGGGCGCCGCCGCGGGTCCCAGAAGCCGGGCACGGCCTGGGGCGCCGCCTGGGGCGCGACCTGCGGTGTGGCCTGAGGGGCCACCGGAGGCTGCTTGGCCGGGATCTGGGCCTCGGCGCGGGGCAGACCTGCGAGCAGGCACGCGGCGACCGCGAGCCCCGTCAGCAGGCCACGGGCAGATTTGGACGATTTCGCCTGTTGCGATGGAGCCATCGGCCGGAAAGCAATGAATTCCGTTGGGATCGGAGGGCCTTATAGACCATCCGGCCGGGAACGCGAGCGGTGATTGTGGCCTGGCTGAAGGTGCGTTCCCTCGCCCGCCTGCGGGGGAGGTGAAACTCAGAGATACCGCTTCAAATCCGCCGCCGCTTCTTCCGGGGTTCGCTTCAGGTTGAACGGCGAGACGAAACGCCCGTCGCGGTCCATCAGGTAGATCAGCGCGGTATGGTCCATGGTGTAGTCGCCGTCCTTGGTCGGGATCTTCTTGGCATAGACCCGGTAGGAGAGGATCACCTTGGCGGTCTCGGCGGGGTCGCCGCTGAGGCCCTCGAGATGCGGATCGAAGCTCGAGAGATATTCCTTCATGGTGGCGGGCGTATCGCGCTCGGGATCGACCGAGATGAAGACCGCGTTGACCTTGTCCGCATCCTTGCCCATCGCGCGCAGCACCTCCGACATCTCGAACAGCGAGGTCGGGCAGACATCGGGGCAATGGGTGTAGCCGAAGAAGATCAGGGTCGGCTTGCCCTTGAGGCTCTTTTCGGTAACAGCCTTGCCGTTCTGGTCGGTGAGCTGGAACGGACCGCCGATCGCGGCCGGCTGCGCCACCTTGCTGACCCCGCCCATGGCCCAGAACACCACCAGCAGACCGACGACGAGGCTTGCGGCGAAGGCGGTCGCGATCACCAGCGGACGGGCAGCGGAGCTCATGAGCGGAAAACTTCCTGTCGCGGATCAGAAGCAGGCGGCGAAGCCGGTCCTGATCATTTCGAAGAACACCTGGGTGCCGTAGTGGAACCAGAGCGCGAGCGCGCTGATCACCATCAGCCCGCCAACGCCCGCGCCGGCCCAAAGCAGCACGGACGGCGCACGACCGGCAGTGGGCGAATTGTCCGATACAGGATGTGCCGGATGCACGGATTGAGCCATGACAATGACCGGAGCGAAGGTCCCGGGTTCCCGGAGCTCAGATAGGCTCTGGCCCGCCCGGGGGCAAGGCGCCTCCGGCGGACCGGAACAATCCCGCCAAGCCGGGGAGGCCCGGCCCGGGGACGTCAGTGCAGGAGCTGTCCGCGGGCCGATTCGAGCTGATCTGCCTGCGGCAGCGGCCGGCGCGACGGCTTGATGGTCGAGGCCTGCGCATCGAGGTAGCAGGGCTTGTACATGGCCTGGAGCTGCTTGCCCTTCAGGAACAGCATGTGCGGCGTGAGGCCGCCGCGCTGCGTGATCCAGCGCTTCACCTGCGAGGGATACATCGCATAGAGCATCTGGGTCGCTTCGGGATTGGTGACGGCGCGGCCGTTGGCGCCGAAATCCCAGGCGGCGTGGAAGCCGAGCGTCGCGCTCGAGGTCACGCAGATGCGGTCGTGCGGAATGGCACCGAGAACGATGGTGCAGGCGGAAGCGCAGAGGCCGTCGATGATGACGGTGTCACCGGATTGGCGCAGGTCCTGGTACTTGTCGACGTAGGTTCCGATCCGGCCACCGCGATCATCCGCGATTCGAACCACCGCGTGGGAAGTCCCCATGCAAGCGATCAAGAGAACCGCCGCAAGCAACCCCGTCAGAAACTTCATTGTTCCCCGCCCCAGTCGTTTTCGAATCTGCGTGTCAGGTGGTGATGCGCGCCTAGCGTCGGTCGACTCTGCGGTTTTGTCTAGGCACGCCGGCTCACTCAAAACAAATTCAAATCCAGTGTTGCGTCCACGCTGCACCCGGCCGGCCTCAATCCCAATGTGGAACAAGTTAACGATGTCTTACGCGACAAGCCCTTGATCTCAGTTAGAACCGCTGGCTTCAATCCGGGCAACTACAGGGGGAACTGATGGCCGGGCATTCGACTGAGCAGGCCGACGTCATTGTCGTCGGCGGAGGACTATCGGGACTGGTGGCGGCGACCGAGATTGCCGACGCCGGCAAGCGCGTCGTCATCGTCGACCAGGAGGGCGAGCAGTCGCTCGGCGGCCAGGCATTCTGGTCGTTCGGCGGATTGTTCCTGGTTGATTCGCCGGAGCAGCGCCGGCTCGGCATCAAGGACTCCTTCGACCTCGCGATGCAGGACTGGCTCGGCACCGCCGGCTTCGACCGCGACGAGGATTTTTGGCCGCGCAAATGGGCCGAGGCCTATGTCGGCTTCGCCGCCGGCGAGAAGCGCGACTGGCTGCGCGCGATGGGCCACCGCATCTTCCCCGTGGTCGGCTGGGCCGAGCGGGGCGGCTACGACGCGATGGGCCACGGCAACTCGGTGCCGCGCTTTCACGTCACCTGGGGCACCGGCCCCGGCATCGTCGAGCCGTTCGAGCGCCGCGCGCGCGAGGCCGCGAGGAGCGGCCGGCTGATCTTCAAGTTCCGCCATCGCGTCAATGCGCTCTCCATCACCAACGGGACGGTGGACGGCGTCAGCGGCGCGATCCTCGCGCCCGACAATATCGAGCGCGGCAAGAGCTCGTCGCGCACCGTCGTCGGCGAGTTTGCGCTGAAGGCGCAGGCCGTGATCGTCGCGTCCGGCGGCATCGGCGGCAATCATGACCTGGTACGGGCAAACTGGCCCAAGCGGCTCGGCGAGCCGCCCAAGTTCATGATCTCCGGCGTGCCCGAGCATGTCGACGGCCGCATGATCGGCATCACCGAAAAGACCGGCGCCCGGCTGATCAACCGCGACCGCATGTGGCACTATGTCGAGGGCATCCAGAACTGGAATCCAATCTGGCCGCGCCACGGCATCCGCATTCTCCCCGGCCCGTCCTCGATGTGGTTCGACGCCACGGGCACGCGGCTGCCGGCGCCGCTGTTCCCCGGCTCCGACACGCTCGGCCAGCTCAAATACATCATGTCCACCGGCTATGATTATTCCTGGTTCATCCTGACGCAGGCCATCATCAAGAAGGAGTTTGCGCTGTCGGGCTCGGAGCAGAATCCGGACCTCACGGGAAAAAGCTGGCGCATGACCTTGCGCCGCGCCACCAACAAGGGCGCGCCGGCGCCGGTCGAGGCGTTCAAGAGCCATGGTGTCGACTTCATCGTGCGCGACAAGATCGAAGACCTCGTCGCAGCCATGAACAAGCTCGCCGGCAACGATCTGCTCAAGCTCGACGAGATCAGGATGCAGATCGAGGCGCGCGACCGCGAAATCGCCAACCCCTACGTCAAGGATGTGCAGGTGATGAATATTCACAATGCGCGACGCTACATCGGCGACAAGCTGATCCGCACGGCCTCGCCGCATCGCATCCTCGATCCCGCGAAGGGACCGCTGATCGCGGTCAAGCTCAACATCCTCACCCGCAAGACGCTGGGCGGCTTCGAGACCGATCTCGACTCGCGCGTATTCGGCAGCGAGGGGCAGATCATTCCCGGGCTCTATGCGGTCGGCGAAGCCGCAGGCTTCGGCGGCGGCGGCGTGCACGGCTATCGTTCGCTGGAGGGCACCTTTCTCGGCGGCTGCCTGTTCTCGGGCCGCAATGCGGGCCGCGCCGCGGCGAAAGCGGTGGGGTAGATCATGCCGCGGTGGTTGCGCATCGGCGTGCTCGTTGCAGCGCTCGCTGCCTGCACCCACTCGGCCGGCGCCGACACGATCGACGTCAACGGCGTGATGCGCTCCTACACCGTGCAATTGCCGGCAAAGAAGCCGTCGCCGCTCGTGATCGTGCTCCATGGCAAGACCCAGCGCAGCGCCGATATGGTCGCGCGCACGGCGTGGCCGCAAGTGGCAAAGCGAGAAGGATTTGCGGCGGTCTTTCCTGACGGACTCAACCATGCCTGGGCCGACGCGCGGACCAAGGCGGGACCCGCGCTGCGTGGCCCTCCTCCGGGCACCGACGACGTCGCCTTCATCGCCAAGCTGGTCGAGAAACTGGTTGCAAACGGTACGGCCGACCCTCACCGCGTCTATGTCGCCGGCATCTCCAATGGCGGCGCCATGGCGATGACCCTCCTCTGCGCCCGCGCCGATTTGTTTGCCGCCGGGGCAAGCGTGATCATGAATCTGACCGACGAGGCCGCGGTGACCTGCCATCCGTCGCGGCCGCTGCCGATGCTGCTCATGAACGGCACCGCGGACCCGCTGGTGCCCTACGAGGGCGGGCACGGATCGAGCTACTTTGCCGCAGATGGCTTCTGGTCGACCGAGGAGACGCTGGCCTTCTGGCGCAAGCTCAACGGCTGCGAGATCGATGACGCCGATGTGGCTGATTTGCCCGACAAGACGTCGATGGACCAATCCGCGGTCACACGGATCTCATCGCGCTGCCCGAAAGGCCATGACGTCGTGCTCTATCGCATCAATCATGGCGGCCACCGCATGCCGGGCTTCGCTGCGGATGCGCGTTTCCCGAAAATCGCAACGCGTCTGCTGGGACCGCAGAACAGCGACATCGACGGCGCCGAGACGATCTGGTCGTTTTTCAGCCGGCTTCCGTGAAGAACATGCATTGCCGGCTACGCATGCGTGAACGGCAAAGCCTGCGTGCCTGGGGTGGCACAGTGCGAGGTGCTGCGCTAGACAGGGCCGCCATTCCCTTAAGGAGATCCCGTAAATGAGCATTCAGCGTTTTGAAACCGGCCCGCGCATGAGCCAGGTCGTCGTGCACGGCAACACCGTCTATCTCGCCGGCGTCGTCGCCAGCAACGCGGCCGGCGAAAGCGTGACCAAGCAGACCCAGGACATCCTGAAGACCATCGACGGCCATCTCGCCAAGGCCGGCACCGACAAGTCGAAGCTGCTGTCGGCAACGATCTACATCACCGACATGAAGACGTTCCAGGAAATGAACGCCGTGTGGGACGGCTGGGTGTCGCCCGGCAACACCCCGGCCCGCGCCACCGTCGAAGCCAAGCTCGCGGCGCCGCAGTACACCGTCGAGATCATGGTGACCGCGGCGAAGTAATTCGCGCAGCATCACATGTGACCGGAGCGCGATGAGACCATCATCGCGCTCTTTTTGCGGATGCATGATCTCCGAGGTAATCGATTCCCGCGCGCGAACCTTCGATAGTGACGGCCAGCCGAACCACGGCGCCACCGAAGGAGAGCACATGACCGACCACGTCACCATCGCCCGCCGCTACATTGATCTCTGGAACGAGCGCGCGGCCGGCCGCCGGCGCGAACTGCTCAGCGAGAACTGGACGGCCGATGCGAGCTATGTCGATCCCCTGATGAAGGGCGATGGCCGGGACGGCATCGACGCGCTCATCGCCGGCGTGCAGCAGCGCTTCCCGGATTTCAAGTTCAGCCTGATCGGCGAGCCCAACGGCTATGGCGACCATGTGCGCTTCAGCTGGGGTCTCGGTCCCGAAGGTGTCGACAGCCCGATCAAGGGGACCGATTTCGCCGTGCTGAAGGACGGGCGGATCAAGAGCATCACGGGATTTTTGGATCAGGTGCCCGCGGGCGCGTGAGCCGCGAGCGCTACCACAAACGCCGCCGTCGTTCCGGCCTGTGCCGGGACGACACCTGTTGTTAGGCGCGCGCTCGGCTTAATCTGCCAGCCGATACGCAGCCTTCGCATTCACCCCAAATGCCTTCGCGCGCACGGTCGTACCTAACTTCGCCAGGCACGCCTCAAGCGCGCTCTTGATCTCGCCATAGCTGCCCGCCAGCAGGCACACCGGCCAATCCGAGCCGAAGATCATGCGATCATCGCCAAAGCACTTCGCGACATGCGCAACGAACGGAAACAGCCGCTCGGCGTCCCAATCGCTCCATTTCGCCTCCGTCGCGAGCCCTGAGACCTTGCACCAGACATTGCCACAAGCCGCGAGCGCTGCGATGCGATCGGACCATTCGGCGCAGCCGCCCTCGGCGATCGGCGGCTTTGCGGCGTGGTCGAGCACGAAGCGGGCTTGCGGAAAGGCTTTTGCGGTTGCGATCGCAGCGGGGAGCTCGCGGGTGCGGACGAGGAAGTCGTAGGTGAGATCATGGGCGAACAGCGTTGCCAGTCCCCGCTGAACATCGGCGCGCAACAGCCAGTCGGCATCGGCCTCATCGTGGACCTGGTGGCGGATGCCGACCAGCTTGGCGCCGCCGGGCAGCGCCCGCAGGCGACCGAGCGTGTTACCGAGCGATGCATCAGTCAGATCGGCCCAGCCGACGACACCGATGACGGAGGGCGTGGCGTGCGCGATCCGCAAGAACTCCTCAGTCTCCGCGACCGAGGAGCGGCATTGCACCACGATGCTGGCATCGATGCCATTCGCTTTCAACAGCGGCGCCAGATCGGCAGGGCCGAAGGCACGACGGATCGGCGCGAGCTCGGGCGCCGCCATCCACGGATAGTCAGCGCGCGCGGGATCCCAGAAATGCTGGTGAGCGTCGATCACCATGTCTCACGCTCCGCCTGGCAGCGGCGCTCGCGCGTCGACGAGGTTTTTAGCGCGCAGCTCCTGCCAGAAGGCTTGCGGTACCGCGCGCTTGGACATCGCGATGTTGTCGGCGACCTCGGCGGCGTTGCGGGCACCCATCACGGCCACCGTCACGGCCGGATGGGCCATGCAGAACTGGAGCGCGGCGGCCTTCAGCTCGGTGCCATGCTTGCGGCAGAGCTCATCGAGCGCGAGCGCGCGCGCAACGAGCGCAGCGTCGGCGTCCTCATAGTTGAACTTCGCGCCCGCATGCGGATTGGCCAGAATGCCACTGTTGTAGATGCCGCCGAGCAGGATGCCGATGTTCCTGGCAGCGCAGACCGGAAACAACGCTTCGAGCGCGCCCTGGTCGAGCAGCGTGTAACGGCCGGCGAGCAGGAAGCAGTCGACCGGTACGGCTTCGGCGAAACGCGTCAGCATCTCGGACTGGTTCATGCCGGAGCCGATCGCCTTCACGGTGCCGTCGTCGCGCAGTCGCATCAGCGCGCGGAAAGCGCCGCTGACGGCGTCGTCATAGTGATCATCGGGATCATGCACGAGCAGAACATCGACGCGGTCGAGCCCGAGGCGGTCGAGGCTCTCTTCGACCGATCGCATCACCCCGTCATAGCTGAAATCGAATTGCGGCCGCAACGCAGGCGCGTCCTTGTAATGATCATCCTCGACCGTCGCGCCACCGGGCGCGCGCAGCAGTCGGCCGACCTTGGTCGAGATCGCATAGGAGTCGCGCTTCTGTTGCCGCAGGAAGGCACCCAGTCGTTGTTCCGCCAGTCCAAAGCCGTAAAGCGGCGCGGTATCGTAGAAGCGGATGCCGGCCGACCAACCGGCCGCGAGTGTCGCTTCCGCATCCGCATCGCTGACCGCCGAGAACAGTCCGCCGAGTGGCGCCGAACCAAGGCCAATCGACGTGACATCGAGACCGTCAGCAAGCCGGGTACGCTTCATTGTAAGCTCCTTCCAAAAGCAGCACTCCCTCCCCCGCGGGCGGAGGAGGGAGTGTAGCGCAGGAACGTCGGGGCTGGCAGACGTTCCTGCTTGATGGCCCTACTTCAGGAGCTGAGCAACGTTGTCCTTCGTCACCAGATCGAGACCGGTGTAGATGGTTTCCGGAACCTTCTGGCCCTTCTTGATGGCCAGCAACGTGTCCATCGACTTCTCACCCATTTCGAACGGGCGCTGGCCGGTGAGCGCGTTGGAGTAGCCGTCGCGCAGCAACTCGAGCTGCATCTTCAGCGTATCGGCGACGACGAGCGTCAGCTTGCCGCTGTCGATGTCCTTCTTGTTCTTGTTGACGAAGGCCTTGAAGCCCTCCGGCGCGAACATCGGCCAGCCGCCGACCGGCACGATCGCGGCGAGATCCGGCGTCGCGGTACGCAGATCCGTCATTTGCTGGACCGCAAGCGTGGAATCGTCGTTGCAGAAGGTCGGCGAGCCCTGGACCTCGACCCACTTCGAGCCCTTGAGTGCTTCGCGAACGCCATCGACGCGTTCGGCGAGGTTCTTCGCACCCGGACCACCGGAGACCATGGCGTACTTGCCGCCCTCGGGCCGGAGCTGCAGCAATTGCTTGCCGAGCGCGACGCCGAAGTCCTTGTTGTTGGTGCCGATATAGGCTTGCCGCTTGGAGCCCGGCGCGTCCGCGTCAAACGTGATCACCGGGATGCCGGCCGCGGTCGCAGCCTCAATCGACTTGGTCATGGACGCGACGTCGGCAACCGAGATCGCAAGCCCATCCACCTTCTGGGTGATGAAGTCCTGGATGATCTGCGCCTGCGTCGCCGGTTCGTGCTCGATCGGCCCCTTGTAGATGCACTCGACGTTGCCGAGCTCCTTGGCGCGCTTCATGCAGCCGTCACGCGCCACGTCGAAGAACGGATTGTTCATCGCCTTGGGAACGACGGCGAACTTGTAGGTCTGGGCAAATGCCGGGGTCGCCATCATCGCGATGGTCACGCCGGCCAACAGAAGCTTCTTCATACCATTCCCTCCACACTTTGTTGCCTATCCATTTGTGATGTGATGCTCCGGCAGGCGGATAGACGATCTTTCGTTGTCCTTCCGGAGTAACTCGTCAGGTCATGCGCGAGCGGATGCGATCGACCAGCACGGCAAGGATGATGATCACGCCCACCAGCGTCTGCTGCCAGTAGGAATTGACCTGCGCGAGCACGAGGCCGTTGCGGATCACCTCCAGCAGCACGCAGCCGACGATGGCGCCCAGGGGACCACCGAGGCCGCCGGCGAGGTTGGCGCCGCCGATGACCGCGGCGGCAATGACGTTGAGCTCGTAGGACGTCGCCATATTCGCGGGCGCGGATCCCAGCCAGCCCGAGATGATGATGCCTTGCAGGCCTGCGGCGAGCGCGCAGATCACATAGACCTCGATCTTCACGCGCACGACCGGGATACCGGTCAATTCCGCCGCCTTCTCATTACCGCCAAGCGCGAAGACGTGGCGGCCGAAGCTGGTGTGATGCAGCACGACCGCCATCACAACCGCGAGGATCACCAGATAGATGAAGGGCGCGGGAACGCCGAGCACATCACCCGAGGTCAACGCGTAGAACAGATCGGCATCGGGCCCGCCTGGAAAGCTGCCACGGCCGTTCGAGACCACATAAGCGAGCCCGCGCACGATCGAGAGCATGCCGAGCGTGGTGACGAAGGGCGACAGCCCGAGCACCGCGATGCAGAAGCCGTTGATCATCCCGACGATGAACGCGACGAACAGGCCTGCGAGCACCGAGATCAGCAGGATCAATCCGGGCACGTTGGCGACGGCCGTCTTGCCATCGGCGGCCAGATGGACGAAGGACGATCCCGGCGCCGACAGTTCCACCATGACCATGGAGGTGATCATCGCGGAAAAACACATCATCGAGCCGACGGAGAGATCAATGCCGCCGGTGATGATGACGAACGTGATTCCGAGCGTGGCGATGGCGATGAAAGAAAAGTTCTTCGCCACGTTCTGCATGTTGCCTTCGGTGAAGAAATAGGGGCTGGCAAAACGCATCACGATCATCAGCACCACAAGCGCCAGCAGGACGTAACCGGTCTGCGAGGCAAAGATGCCGCGATGCCACCATTTGGTGCGACCGACATTGGTGAAAGAGATCGGGTTTTCCATGGGTACGGACATCACGCCGCCTCCTTCGCGCCGGTGATCAGGGCGGTGACTTCCTCGGGGGACGTCTCGTGGATCGGCTTGTCGGCCCGCTTCTCGCCGCGGCGCATGACGATCACGCGGTCGCATACCGCGAATACGTCGGGCATACGGTGGGAGATCAGCATCACGGCAACACCCTGCTCCTTCAGCCGGTGGATCAGGCCGAGCACCTGCTCCACCTGGCGTACGGAAATCGCGGCCGTCGGCTCGTCCATCATCACGAGCTTGGCGTTGGACAGTCGCGTGCGGGCGATCGCCACGGCCTGGCGCTGGCCGCCGGACATCTGCTTGACCAGATCATGCGGCCGGGTCTCCGAGCGCAGCTCGCCGAACAATTCCAGCGCGCGTGACGCCATCGCCTTGTGATCGAGCAGCGCAACGGGTCCGAATTTGCGCTTGAGCTCGCGGCCGAGAAAGACGTTCGCAGCCGCCGTCAGATTGTCGGCGAGCGCGAGATCCTGGTAGACGACCTCGATGCCGACCGCGCGGGCATCGATCGGACGGTAGAAATGGACCGCGTTGCCGTCGAAGCGGATTTCGCCGTGGGTGGGACGGAAATTGCCGGCGATGATCTTGACCAGCGTCGACTTGCCGGCGCCGTTGTCACCCATCAGGCCGACCACTTCGCCCGGACGCACATGCAGATCGACGTCGTGCAGCGCGCGGATGGCGCCGAACTCCTTGCCGATGCCGGAGAGCTCTAGAACCGGTGTTGCAGCACTTGTCATCATCGACCTCAGAGGTAGCGGTTGACCAGCGATTCCAGGTATTCCTGCCGTCCCGAGCGCGGCTGCGGGTCGAAGCCCGGATCCTGCGCGCGATCGGCGAGATCGGCAAGCGAACGCTGGCCGGCGAGAATGGCCCGGCCCTCAGGCCCGGCCCATCCCTCGTAGCGCGAAGCCAGCGGCGTCGTGAGGGCACCGGCATCGAGCATGTCGGCCGCAGCGAGGAACGCCCGCGCGCAGGCATCCATCGAGCCGACATGGGCATGGATGAGGTCATCCGGATCGATCGACTGGCGGCGGATCTTTGCGTCGAAATTGAGCCCGCCCGAGGTGAAGCCGCCGCGGTTCAGGATCTCGTGGAACACCAGCGCCAGCTCGCCCACATTCATCGCGAACTGGTCGGTGTCCCAGCCGAGCAGATCGTCGCCGCGGTTGATGTCGAGCGAGCCGAACACACCGAGCGCCTCCGCGAGCGCGACCTCGTGATGGAAGGAATGGCCGGCGAGGATAGCGTGGTTCTGCTCGATGTTGAGCTTGACGTCCTTGAGCAGATCGTAGCGCGCGAGGAAGCCGTAGCAGGTGGCGACGTCGAAATCATATTGATGCTTGGTCGGCTCTTTCGGCTTCGGCTCGATCAGGATCGGACCCTTGAAGCCGATCTTGTGCTTGTGCTCGACCACCAGCGACACGAAGCGGCCGAGCTGGTCGAGCTCGCGCTTGAGATCGGTGTTGAGCAGAGTCTCATAGCCCTCGCGGCCGCCCCAGAGCACATAGTTCTGACCACCGAGCCGATGCGTCACCTCCAAGGCGGCACGGACCTGGCCGGCAGCATAGGTGAAGATTTCAGGATCCGGATTGGTCGCAGCGCCCGCCATGTAGCGGCGATGCGTGAACAGGTTTGCGGTCCCCCAGAGCAGGCGGACCTTGGCTGATGCCATCTTGGCTTCGAAGACATCGGCGATTGCGTTGAGATTGGCGACGGACTCGCTGAGCGAAGCGCCTTCCGGCGCGGCGTCGACATCGTGGAAGGTGAAGAAGGGCACATCCAGCAGGCGGAACAGCTCGAAGGCGACATCGGCCTTGGCGCGCGCCATCGCCATCGGATCGGAGCCGTGGTGCCAGGGCCGCATGAACGTCTCGCCGCCGAAGGGATCGCCGCCCGGCCAGCACAGGGAATGCCAGTAGCAGACCGCAAAGCGTAAGTGATCTTCCAGTCTGCGGCCGTGAACCATGCGGTCCTTGTCGTACCAGCGGAAGGCGAGTCCATTTCCAACATCCTTGCCGGCAAAGGCGACGGGTGCGCTTGCATCGAAGAATTTGGCTGACGCGTTCACTTAAGTAGACTCCTTCAATGCGGGATAAAGATTGCGCCAGCTGCGATAGGCCTCGTCATAGGCGGGCGCGGCGGATGCGCGGGGCATGAAACTGGCGAGCCGTCGCGGACGGGTGCACACTTGCGCCGGATCTTCGCCGGTGGCCGCAAGCCGGCCGAGCCGCGCGGCGCCGAGCGCCGCACCGACCTCGCCCTCCTCGACACGGTGCACGACAATGCCGAGCACATCGGCGCAGATCTGCGCCCAAAGTGGCGAGCGCGAGCCGCCGCCGACGAGATCGAGCTCGGCAATCGGCCCGCTCGCCGCGCTCAGCGCCGCGAGATTGTCGCGCGCGGCAAAGGCGACGCCTTCGAGCACGGCCTGGACGATCTGGCTGCGGCTGGTCGCACCGCGCAAGCCGACGAAGGCGCCGCTCGCCGTTGCGTCGTTGTGCGGCGTGCGCTCGCCGTCGAGATAGGGCAGGAACTTGACCGGGCTCGGTCCGTCGACGTGCTCGCCGAGCGACGCCAGCAGCGTCGCGGCGGGCACCTCCATCACGCCCGCGAGCCAGGCGAGCGAGGCCGCCGCCGACAGCATCACGCCCATCTGGTGCCAGAGACCCGGCAGCGCATGGCAGAACGCATGCACCGCCGAAGCCGGCGCCGGTGCAAAGCGGTCGGTGACGCGGAATACCACGCCGGAGGTGCCGAGCGACAGGAAGGCATCGCCGGGTGCGATCGCGCCGAGCCCGACCGCGCTCGCGGCGTTATCACCGGCGCCGCCGGCGATCACGACGTCCTTCGCCATACCCCAGCGCTGCGCGAATTCGGGGGCGAGCACGGCGCTCACCGCGCTGCCTTCGACGAGCCGCGGCATGTGATGCAGGTCGAGGCCGGTGGCATGCAGCAGTTCTGCCGACCAGCTGCGCCGGCCGACGTCGAGCCACAGCGTGCCGGCGGCGTCCGACATGTCTTCGGCCATCTCGCCGGTGAGGCGATAGCGCACATAGGCTTTCGGCAGCAGTACCTTTGCTACGCGCTTGAAAATATCGGGTTCATGCCGCGCGACCCAGAGCAGCTTCGGCGCGGTGAAGCCGGGCATCGCCAGATTGCCGGCGATGGCGTGCAGCGAGGGACAGCGGCGCTCGAGCTCGACGCATTCGGCATGCGAACGGCCATCGTTCCAGAGGATCGCGGGCCGCAACGGGCGGCCGTCCGCATCGAGCAGCGTCGCGCCATGCATCTGGCCCGACAGTCCGATGCCGCGCACGCCGGCAACATTACGCGGATGAGCGGCGGCGAGATCGTCGACTGCGCCGATCGATGCATCGACCCAGGCGTCGGGATCCTGCTCGGACCACAGCGGCGCGGGATGCGACAGCGCAAGCTCGCGCGCCGCCGTCGCGATAACCGCGCCGGCTTCGTTCACGAGCACCGCCTTCACACCGGACGTGCCGATATCCAGTCCGAGATACAATTCGTCCTCCCTTGCTGGCCCGGCTGGCGATCTCCGTCGCCTGTTTCGCGGACCGTCCTCCTTTTGCGCCGCTGCTACGGCAGATTGTCCCGCATCAAGATATCGATGCGAATCTTCTCCTGTTCACTCAAGATCGGCTCGTTACGCGCAAGCGACAGCAGCACGCGCACGGCGGCGCGCGCCTCATGGCCCGGGTTCTGCGAGATCGCGACATCCAGCGTGCCCTGCAGCAGCAGTTTTCGCGTCATCGCCGTGAGATCGTGGGCGATGAACACGATCTGCTTGTCGCGACCGGCCTCGGTCAGGGCCTTGGCCACGCCTTGCGTGCCGGCGCCGACATTGTAGAGACCGATGATGTCAGGATGCTCGCCGAGCAGCTGCGATATCAGCTGCTCGGAGCGATCGTCCTCGTCGCGCCCCTCGAGCAGAGGCAGGATGTCGAGATGCGAAAACTCCGACGCCATCACCTGATTGAAGCCAAAAATGCGCTCGGCATGGTCGCGCAGGCTCTGCGAGCCCGCGATGATCGCGATCTTCCCCGGACTTGAGCCATATCCCGGGCGGACAAGACGACCGATCAGAGCGCCGGCAGTGCGGCCGGCGGCGATGTTGTCGATGCCGACATAATGGTGGCGGCGCGACGACGGCACGTCCGAGACCAGCGTCACCACCTTGCCGCCGGCATCGACGAGATCGTTGATGGCGGCACGCACGCTCGGATGGTCGAGCGCGACGACGGCGACGCCATCATAATTGCCGCCGGCGAGCTCCTCCAGCGAGGCCGCCAGCACGGACGGGTCGAACACGTCGGTGATGACCATCTCGATCGAAAGGCGGCGGGCGGAGAGCCACGCCGACATCTCGCTGAGATAGGCCTGGATCTGCTGCATGAAGGGATTCGACCCCAACGGCATCACGAAGGCGAAGCGGCGGGCGCGGCCGCGGGCGAGCTCGGCGGCCGCCACATGCGGCTGGAAGGAATTGCGCGCGATCGTCTCCTGGACGCGCCGGACCGTGTCCGGCCGCACACCGGGGCGGTTGTGCAGGACACGGTCGACCGTGGCGAGGCTGACACCGGCCTCGCGGGCGATGTCCTTCAGCGTCAGCGCGGCGGAAACGGTGTCTTCGGCCATGCCTGAAGGCTAGCAGAGGCGTTTTGAGGTACGCAACTCATTTTGAGGGTTGCGACGGCATTTTTGAGCACCCGCTGCATCTGATCCGGCGCTAGCCGCCGAGATCGAGCGTCAGGAATAGGCTGTTGCGGTCCTCGACATAGCCCTGAAACGGGCCGCAGGGCACGAAGCCGTGGGCACGATAGAGCGCATGCGCCGGCTTGAAATAGTCCCACGAGCCGGTCTCGAGGCTCAGCCGCTTGATGTCGCGCCGGCGTGCCTCGGCGATGATGTGACGGAGCATCAGGCCACCAAAGCCGCGGCGGCGCGTGGTCTGGAGCGTGTGCATCGACTTCACCTCGCCGTGGTCAACCGAGAGCGTCTTCAGCGCCCCGGTTGCAACCAGCGTGTCGCCGTCCCAGCCGGTCCAGAACGCGACGTCGCTGGCGCGAAGGCCGGCGAGATCGAGCGCGTGCGCGCTGCCCGGGGCGGTCTGCGCCCGCGCCGCCGTGACGTGGTGATCGAGCAGCGCGACGACGCGCGGATCGAATGTGTCGCCGGTACGGATCTGCATCATCAGGGCCTCACGTCACTCGCAAGCTGCTTCTGCATGAAGACGAGATCGAGCCAGCGGCCGAACTTGCAGCCGACCTCCGGCATGCGCGCGACCTCGGTAAAGCCGAACGAGGCGTGCAGGCCGATCGAGCCGGCATTGAGCGCCTCGATCCCGGCGATCATCGCATGCTTGTTCAGCGCCTTGGCGCGTTCGAGCAGCGCGGCCAGCAGGCTGCGGCCGATGCCGAGCCGATGATGCCGCTCATCGACATAGACCGAATTCTCCACCGTGTGGCGATAGCCGGGAAACGGGCGGAAATCGCCGAACGAGGCGAAGCCGACGACGTCCCTGCCCTTCATTGCGACCAGAACGGGATAGCCGGCCTCCTGCCGCGCGCGGATCCATTCGCGCCGCGAAGCGAGATCGGCCGGGCCGTCGGTCCACACTGCCGTGGTGTTGATCGCGGCATAATTGTAGATGGCGAGGATGTCCTCGGCATCTTCGAGCGTTGCGTCACGTACGATCAGCGACATCACATCTTCCCGTAAGAGGTGCCGCGCCGCGTGATGATGACGTAGCGGGCATCCTGTTTGGTTTCGTTCTCGAAGGTCACCGCGCGCATGACGTCGAAGTCGAGACAATCGCCCTCGCGCAGGCGCACCGTCTTGGCGTCGATATGCACGCAGACCGCTCCCTCCAGCATCAGGAGTTGTTGGGTGAAGGCGTTGCGACCCCAGGGGCTGTAGGGCACGCGCGACCCGGCCGGCAGGTCGACGACGATGATCTCGATGCCGCTCGCCGCATCGACCGGCGAGGCATGGCGGCGCCGGTAGCCGCTGTCGGGGTCGCGCCATTGCGGCTGGTCGGCAAGCCGCGTCAACCGCTCCGGCGGCTTCTCCGAGAGTGCGACGATGTCGCTGAGCGAGACATCGAGCGCGGCGCAGAGCTTGTTGAGCAGCGCCGCCGTGGCACTGCTCTGCGCCCGCTCCACCCGTCCGATCATGGCCCGGCTGACGCCGGAGCGGCTGGCGAGTTCGTTCAAGGTCATGCCGGCCTGCGTCCTCAGAATCTTCAATCGGCGACCGATCGCCCTGTCGAGTTTTTGCTGGTCCATGTTTGCTGGTCGATGGCCTCTGATCCGAACCTGCCCGACGCATGGACCGCATCCGCCGGACCGGAGGAGCTTAGGCCGGAGGAACGATGCGTGCCGGGAGCGAGGTGCTAATATATTGGAATCTTTGCACGGCTGTTAGCACCGTGAAGAATGCGCCAAACGACAATGCACCGGGAGGCGATGGCATGAGCGGACCGACGCAGCGGATCCTCACGACCACCGGCATCAGCCTCAATGTCGCTCCGCTATCGTTCGGCCCCGATTAGATCGTCGTGCTGGTCGGCCCTCTCAGGAGCCCAGCTTGTCGATCCGCTTCTGATGGCGGCCGCCTTCGAATGCCGTGCCCAGGAACGCTTCGACGCAGTCCTTTGCCACCGCTTCGCCGGTCATCCGTCCGCCCAACGCCAAGACGTTAGCGTCATTATGCTGGCGGCACAGCCGCGCGCCGGTGACATCGTGCACGAGCGCGCAACGGATGTGCGCATGACGGTTGGCGGCGATCGAAATGCCGATGCCCGACCCGCAGATCAGAATGCCGCGCCCGGCCTTGCCGTTTTTGATGGCGTCGGCCAGCTTGTCGGCGAAGTCGGGATAGTCGACGGACGCGGCGCCGTCAGTGCCCAGATCCAGCCATGCCAGATCGGGCAGCGCGGCTTTCAGGGCTTCCTTGAGGGCAAAGCCTCCGTGATCACAGGCAATGGCGACCAAACGCGTGCTCTCGTCCTTGTCGGCCATTTGGTGTCCCAGGAGGTTGGAGCGGGCGAAGGGAATCGAACCCTCGTATGCAGCTTGGGAAGCTGCCGTTCTACCATTGAACTACGCCCGCTTATGCGCGTGCTCCGCGCCTGTCCTGATTAGCCGAGACGGCGTCCGGCGCCAAGCGGTTTGGCGCGTCCGGCCGAACGGTTGTTAACGTCCTGGCAAGATTCCGGGTGCGCCGGATTGTGGCAGTGTTATGATCTGGGCTCTGGGGAGAGACCTGCACTGAGTGGGGCGTGTGTATGGTGGGGCGGGCTTACGCGGTTTTCGACACGGCTATAGGCCGTTGCGGCATCGTCTGGAGCAATTCCGGCGTGGTCGCCGTGTAATTGCCGGAGGCGCGGGAGATCGATACGCGCCGCCGGATTTTCCAAGTCCAGCCCGAGGCGCGCGAGCAGGCGCCGCCGCTCAACACCGAGCTGGCGATCGAGGGCATCGTCACCTTGCTGCAAGGCAGCGATCCTGATTTTTCCGACGTCAGCCTCGATGCCAGCGACGTACCTGCCTTCAACCGGCGGGTCTACGAATATGCCTGCACCATCCCGCGCGGGGAGACGCGCACCTATCACGAGATCGCCAAGGCGCTGGGCGCCTCCGGCGCCGCGCATTCGGTGGCGCAGGCGATCTGTCGAAATCCCTACATGATCATCGTGCCCTGCCACCGGGTGCTGGAGGCCGGCGGCTATCCCGACCGGATCTCGGCTTACGGCGGGATGATCTCAAAGCGACGTCTCTTGTCGCTCGAAGGCGTCCACCCGATCGCCAGCAAGACGCTGTTCGAGGTGCTCCTGCCCGTTGCCCCGCCGCGGTCACCTACCTAGATAGGTGGCATGGATGCGACCACGCTGCTGACGTCACGGACGATGACGGTGTCCGAGTTTCGCTGTGACGCGGGACCGGACGACAAACCATTTGCCGAGTGCCGCACCGGTCATTCCATTGCCTATGTTCGCGCGGGGAGCTTTGGCTGCCATTGCCGCGCCGGCTTCTTCGAGCTGGTGGCGGGCTCGCTGCTGGTCGGCGCGCCCGGCGACGAGTACACCTGCACGCATGAGCATGTCTGCGGCGACGTCTGCCTGTCGTTCTTCTTCAGCGAGGATCTGGTCGAGGCGCTCGGCGGACGGCGCGAGACGTGGCAAATCGGCGCGACGCCGCCGCTGCCCGAGCTGATGGTGCTGGGCGAGCTCGCCCAGACGGCAGCAGATGGCAACAGCGACCTCGGCCTCGACGAGGTCGGTCAGATCCTCGCCGGCCGTTTTGTCGATGTGGTCACGGGCAAGCCGCGCAAACGGGCCACGCCGACGGCGCGCGACCGCCGCCGCGCAGTCGAGGCGGCGCTGTGGATCGACGACAACTCGCAGGCCGAGATCGACTTCGAACAGGCCGCGCGCCTGGCGGATTTGAGTCCGTTCCATTTTCTGCGGCTGTTCTCCAACGTGCTCGGCGTCACCCCGCATCAATATCTGGTGCGTTCGCGGCTGCGCCACGCGGCGCGGCTGCTCACGGACGACGACATCGCGGTCACCGACATCGCCTATGACGTCGGCTTCGGCGACCTCTCCAACTTCGTCCGCACCTTCCACCGCGCCGCCGGCATGTCACCGACCAAGTTCCGGCAGGCATCGAAGGGGAAGCGCAAGATTCTCCAAGAGCAGCCCGCCCTCAACTGACTAGGGTCGTCTCCGGCGCGCGCCACCATACGGCGCGCTTTGCAATGGAGACGACCATGTATGACCACATCGGACTGCGCGTTGCCGACCTTGACGCCGCCATGCGTTTCTACACCGCGGTGCTGGCACCGCTCGGCTACGTCCTGTGCTCGAGCGGCGACGCTTATGCCGGCTTCGGGCCGAAGGGCGAGCCGGCACTCTGGCTGCACCTGAACAAGGGCCGCAAGGCCGACGGCGCACACATCGCATTTCGCGCCAAGGACCATGCTGCGGTGAAGGCGTTTCACAGCGAAGGCCTGAAGAGCGGCGGCCGTGACAATGGCGGAGCGGGGCCGCGCAAGGATTACAGCCCGACTTACTATGCGGCGTTTTTGATCGATCCTGATGGCAACAATGTCGAGGCGGTTTGTATGTGAGCTGCGACGACGCCCGCTGCACGCGCCGTCATTCCGGGATGGTGCGTAGCACCAAACCCGGAATCTCGAGATTCCGGGTTCGCGCTTCGCGCGCCCCGGAATGACTCCAGCAGAATGGAAACTCAATGGCCTCTATCCACAACGACGTTGCCCTCCCCGCCCCGGCCCGCGAGGTCTGGGATGCCGTGCGTGATTTCGGCGCGCTGCATCAGCGGCTCGTGCCGGGCTTTGTCACCGCTTGCCAGCTCGATGGCGACGCTCGCATCGTCACTTTCGCCAACGGCTCGGTGGCGCGCGAGGTGCTGATCGACTGCGACGATGCGCGGCGGCGGCTGGTCTATGCGATCAACAGCGAGCGGCTGAAGCATTACAGCGCCTCGGCGCAGGTGATTGCCGAGAGTGAGACGACATGCCGCCTGGTCTGGATCATCGACATGCTTCCGAACGAGCTTGCTGCCTACGTGCAGGAGCAGACCAAGGCCGCCGTGATCGCCATGCACAAGGCGTTTCCGCCGAAAGGTACGTGATCTTTCTCACAGAGCCCTGCTCTCATCGGCCGTACCCATGATCGCGTGCGTCCTGTTGGCCTCGCTCTCCCGGCGGCGCCACGCACGCGAGGAGCATGCCATGAGAGGTGCGGACAAGGTGATCTGCCAGGCAGCCGCCGTGCTGCTGCTGCTTTCAATTTCGGGCGCGCCGGCCAAGGCGCAGTTCCTCGGCGGCGGTGGTGCCGGCGGCGAGGACATGATGACCCAGATGGCGCCGATGCTGGAAATGATGAAGGCGAAGATGGGCAAGCGCCGCTTCGCCATGATGATGCAAACCATGGGCCCGATGATGAGCCGCATGATGGAGAATGGCGGCGGCGGACTCGGCGGCATAACGGGTGGCGGCGGCATGGCCGGCTTCGGCGCGCCCAATTACGGCGGCTATGCGCCGATGGGCGGCGGCACCATCCCGACCGGGATCGGCGGCATGGGCGGCGATATCATGAGCATGCTCGGCGGCGCCGGCGGCGGCGACATGATGGCGATGATCCCGCAATTGATGCGGCTCGCCAATGTCGGCGGCGGAGGCCATCGCCGCCACAGACATCGCTAGTCCACAACCGACAGGGCGGGGCGCACCGCCGGCTTGGCTTCACGCGGTCCCCAGCGGGTCAGCACCACGCTGGAGGATGAGAGCAGGCCGAGCACGACCATCGAGCTTGCGGCGAGCCAGAAGAAATTCTGCGCCGTAGCGTCATGCGTCGACAGCCACCAGCCGCAGGTCGCGATGTAGATCAGCCGCGCGGTCTGCGCCAGCACCGGCCCGATCACCTTGGCTGCCCCTTGCGACGAGAAGTACATCGTCGAGGCAAGGCCGATGAACGCGTAGAACGGCGCCACCGTCGACAGATATTGATGACTGGTTGCACGCACCGTGGCACTGTCCGTAAAGATGTTGACCCAGAGGTCGGGGAACAGCGCGACGAGGCAGGCCGGCGTACCTACGGCGACGAAGGCGCTCGCGCCTGCGGTCCAGGCGATGCGCCGCGCGCGGGAGATGCGACCGGCACCGACCGCCATACCGATCATCGGCACCGACGCGATGCCGAACGAGAACGCGATCGAGGTCAGCAAGAATTCGAGCCGCGCGCCGATACCGTAGCCGGCGAGGATCGCCGTGCCGAACTTCGCCAGCATGTGGGTGAAGATCGAGATCGTCAGCACCGATTGCAGTGGCGAGAAGCATGCGATGGCGCCGACCTTCAGGATGTCGAAGAACATCGCCCATTGGATACGCAAGCCTCGCAATTTTGGCACCACGCGCGCGCGGCCGGAAAACAGGTACCAGCCCATCACGCAGATGTTCATGGAGTAGGCGGTCAGCGCGCCGGCGGCGACCCCACGCATGCCGAGTTGCGGGAAGGGCCCGAGCCCGAGGCCGAGCATGCCGCCGAGCACGATCTGCCAGACCGCGGAGTTGAGGATCAAAAGCGACGGCAGCTTCATGTTGCCGGTGCCGCGCAGCACCCCGGCCATGGTGTTGAGCAGCCAGGGCAGCACGGCACCACCGAAAAACACCTGCGTGTAGGCGATCGCATGGGTCAGCACGTCGCCGCGGCCGCCGAGCATCGTGAGCACCTGGGGCCCGAAGATCAGCATGCCCAGCATGAACACGAGACCGAAGCTGATGCCGATCAGCAGCGCATGTGCAGCCAGTGTGCCGGCGCGCTCGCGATCGCCGGCCCCGAGCGCACGTGCGATGGCGGACGCCACGGCACCGCCCATGGCGCCGCCCGACATCGTCATGGTCAGGATCACTGTCGGAAACACCAGCGCCATCGCGGCCAGCGCTTCGACGCCGAGACGGCCGATATAGGAGGTCTCTGCGATCACCACGCAGGTGCCGGCCGACAGTGCGACCACATTCGGCCAGGCGAGCCCGAGCAGCGTGCGCAGGATCGGCCCGTCGGTCAGCGCGCTCCGCGCGGGGCGCCGAGAGGGCGGCAGCGGACGTTCCTGCTCATCGACCGGGATCTCGGCGATGTCCGTCATTTCGTCTCCGGCATAAGCGCCACTTGTGGCGCGGCAATGCTTAGGTGCGCTAATGAATTCACTCGCGCGAAAGGCGCGGTATGCACTTGTTAGCACGGCGGCGGCCGATTCCTCCTGCGTCGGGTGCAGGCGTGCCCTGCGGCAGCGCATTTCAGTAGGTGGAATTGGTTCTTCTCCCTCGCCCCGCTTGCGGGGCGAGGTGAAGCCCGCGGAAACACGGTCGTCTACCCAATCGTCCAGACCAGCGGCGGGTGGCCGCCTGCCGTCGGGCGCAAGTGCACATTGATATGCCGGCCGCATCCTGCCGCCAGTCCCTCGAGCAAACCTTCCAGCACCTTGGCGCAGGCGCGGTGATAATCGGCGACGTCATCCATCAGCTTCCAGCTCTGCTGGCGGATTTCGAAGCTGCCTTCGGATTGCGCGGTATCGGCCGCATCATCCTGCGCGGCGAACAGGGCGTTGAGGAAGGATGCGAACTCCTTCGCACCGCCGCGGCGCATTGCCAGCGGCTCCGCAATCTCATCGAAGAATTGCATGCCGATCAGCTTGCCGGTGATGTGCAGGAGATAGCCGGCATCTTCCGGCCCGAACAGCTGCACCATCACCGGCGCTGCCGTGCGAACATATTCCATCGCGTAGTTGCGATAGGCCTTTTCCAGCCGAGACTTCGGCCAGCTTGCGACGGGAAGCGCCGGTGCTCTCTTCGCGTCGAATAAAGGCGCGTCGAGATGGCGCGCATAGGCGAGACGCTGGTCCAGCTCCAGTGGATGGTCGTATTGGTGGTAGTAGCCTTCGAGCCCGTCCTGACCATCGACGCTCTGCTTGGTGCAGACGAAGCCCAGCCTGAGATCGCCGAGCGCGACACCGTTGTTGGCGTGCCAACCGCGCAGCATCGCGCGGCTGACCTCGCCCGGCACGCCGCAGATCGCCGGGCCTTTCCAGATCCAGCGCGGCGGCGGGTAGCGGATCCAGGCTTTGGTGTCGCTCTCATACATGTATTCGACGTGCACGCCGCCGATCCAGTTGGAGAGGTAGTGATATTGCGCGGCCGCTACCGCCGGCGGCAGATGATCAATCCCGAGCTTCTTGAGCCCCGGCAGGAAACGCTCCTGCTGCTGGCGGCGGAACACGCGGAAGACGAACTCGGCGGCCTCTGCCGTACCGCGCCGCGTGACCACCGTGAGGATGAGGCCGGTGAAGTAAGCGTGGTAGAGGTCGGCGACCACGCGCCAGCGTTTCCATTGCGCTTCCTGCGCGGCGTCTGCTGCGGCGGTCATGATCGCTCCCGATCGTTGTATTGATCGAGTGTGTCACTGCGGCAGGCAGCAGGCAACATGACGCGCCCGCAGAACGCCTTGCACGACAGCGCGCCAATTCCGCATCACGAAGTTTGCCTGGCCTTATTTTTGCGGAGCCTTGGCGGCGCGCTCGCGCTCAATGCGCTCGGTGACGTCGCGCGCCATGGCGACCGATCCCTGCACATTGCCGCCGGCATCACGCACCAGCGCGAAGGTCATTTCGATGTAGAGCTTGCGTCCACTCTTGTGCAGCGCGCGGGTCAGCGTCGGCCGGCCCGCAAGCTTCATCGCTCCGCTGGCAAGGGCGGCCTCAAAGCCCTTCCAGTGCGCGGCGCGCAGATGCTCCGGGATGATCAGATCGAGATTCTGGCCGAGCGCTTCGTCTGTCGCAAAACCGAACAGCGCGGTGGACGCACGATTCCAGCGCATGATCGTACCTGACCGATCCGAATAGATCAGCGCGTCGGCGACGTCGTCAAGGATGTTTGCGTCGAGCTGAGATTGATCGGTCATGGCACCACCTCGCATGTCGCCGGATTTTGCACATCCTGACACACATTCGGTGTCGTCGCCCGACTTGCCAGGGCATGACAGTGGAGTGTGCAGCTACACCCGGAAGTGCTTGCTCAGCTTCAGGCCCTGCGCCTGGTAGTTGGAACCGATACGCTGGCCGTACATCGCGTCGGGGCGCGCCAGCATCTTCTCGTAGACGAGACGGCCGACGATCTGGCCGTGCTCGAGGATGAACGGCACCTCGCGCGAGCGCACTTCCAGCACGGCGCGCGCGCCTTGCCCGCCCGCACCGGCATAGCCGAAGCCGGGATCGAAGAATCCGGCATAGTGCACGCGGAATTCGCCGACCAAGGGATCGAACGGCACCATCTCCGCGGCGTAATCCGGCGGGACCTGCACCGCCTCCTTGGAGGCGAGGATGTAGAACTCACCGGGATCGAGGATCAGGCTGCCGTCGGGACGCGCCGAGATCGGCTCCCAGAAATCTTCCACGGCATAGCCGGAGCGACGGTCGACATCGACCACGCCGGTGTGGCGCTTGGCGCGGTAGCCGACGAAGCCGGTGCCCTTCTCGCCGGAGAGATCGACGGAGACGGCGACGCCGCCGGTGAGATCGGCATCGTCGATGTCGACGAGACGCTCGGTGGCGTGGAGTGCATCGAGCGCATCGGCATTGAGGATGGCGTCACCGGTGCGGAAGCGCACCTGCGACAGGCGCGAGCCTTCGCGCACCAGGACTGGAAACGTCTTCGGGCTGATCTCGGCGTAAAGCGGGCCGTGATAACCGGCGCCGATCATGTCGAAGCGGCGGGTGCCGTCGGCGATCACGCGGGTGAAAACGTCGAGCCGGCCGGTCGAACTTTTCGGATTGGCTGCCGCGACGATCTCCGGCGGCAGCGCCAGGCTTTCCAGCAGCGGCACGATGTAGACGCAGTTGGTCTCCAGCACCGCGCCGTCGGCGAGACTGAACTCGTGCAGCTTCAACTGGTCGATGCGCTCGGCGACGGTGGCACCGGGGCCGGGCAGGAAGCTCGCGCGCACGCGATACGCGATGTCGCCGAGGCGGAGATCGAGGCTCGCCGGCTGGATCTGGCTTTCGACGAAATCGTATGCGGGCAGGATGAGGCCTGCTTCCGCCATCGCCGCGATCATGCGGTCGGGCAGGATACCATTGGCGTCGGCGGCAACCGTGAACGTCAACCGTGGGTCCTCATCAGGGGTCAAGTACATCCGGACTTGCGGGAAATACTAGTCTTTTACGGCTATCCGATGGACGCCTTGACGGAAAGGGCATTGCGGAATATGAGCATCACTTATCCCGTGGTGATTTGAGCCGGCCGGCTTGCAGCCACGTTAAATAAGTCGCTAAACAGGCCGGGGACCTCTGTGATCCCGGCCCGTGGAGATATCCAGGCCGGTTTTTTTGTGACCGTTTTCGACGAGACGGTCATCTCGGAGGGTCCTATGTCGAAGTCGCCTGCTACTTACCGTCCCGAAACCCGCCTGGTCCATTCCGGCACCCTGCGCTCGCAATATGGCGAGACGTCGGAGGCGCTGTTCCTGACCCAGGGCTACGTCTACAACAGCGCCGAGGAGTGCGAGGCGCGGTTCAAGGGCGAGGACCCCGGCTTCATCTATTCGCGCTACTCCAACCCCACGATCGCGATGTTCGAGCGCCGCATGATCGAGCTCGAAGGGGCAGAGGCCGCGCGCTCGGCCGCAACGGGCATGGCCGCCGTGACGACTGCGATCCTGGCGCCGCTCAAGGCTGGTGACCACGTCGTGGCCTCGCGGGCGCTGTTCGGCTCGTGTCTCTATGTCATTCAGGACCTGCTGCCGCGCTACGGCATCGAGACCACGCTGGTCGACGGCGCCAATCTCGATGAATGGCAGCGTGCGCTGAAGCCCAACACCAAGACGTTCTTCCTGGAGAGCCCGACCAATCCGACGCTCGACGTGCTCGACATTCCCGGCATTGCCGAGATCGCCCACAGCGGCGGCGCGCGGCTCGTCGTCGACAACGTGTTCGCGACGCCGATCTGGCAAAGCCCGCTCGCGTTAGGGGCCGACGTCGTCGTCTACTCCGCGACCAAGCACATCGACGGCCAGGGCCGCTGTCTCGGCGGCATCATCCTGTCCTCGGAAGCCTTCATCGCCGAGCACATTCACAATTTCATGCGCCAGACCGGCCCGTCGATCTCGCCGTTCAACGCCTGGGTCCTGCTCAAGGGCCTGGAAACGCTCGGCGTGCGCGTACGCGCGCAGACCGACACTGCGGCGCGCATCGCCGACGTGCTGGCGAGCCATCCGAAGATTGCGCGGCTGGTCTATCCCGGACGCGAGGATCATCCGCAGGCGGCGCTGGTCAAGAAGCAGATGCGCGGCGGCTCGACCCTGGTTGGCTTCGAGGTCAAGGGCGGCAAGGCCGCGGCGTTCCGCGTGCTCAACGAGCTGAAGCTTGCCAAGATCTCGAACAATCTCGGCGATGCCAAGAGCCTGGTGACACATCCGGCGACCACGACGCATCAGCGGCTGAAGCCGGAAGTGCGCGCCGAACTCGGCATTGGCGAAGGATTCATCCGCTACTCGGCCGGGCTCGAGCACGCGGATGATCTGATCGAGGATCTGACGGCGGCGCTGGAGAAGGCGTAACGGGGTGAATAGCGAGTGGCGAATGGATCGATCCCCATTCGCTACCCGCCACTCCCTACTCGCTTCCCTTACATCGGCCGGTACGTCCGCACGTCCGCCGGCACGTTCACCCCTAGCTTGATCTGCCCCACCGAGCGGATGATGTCGTCGCCGAGCAACTGGGCGAAGCAGGCATAGCCCCAATCGTTCATGTGCAGGCCGTCGGCGATGACGAAGCTCTCGACCGGCAGCGCCTGCTTCTCGTGCCACTCGCGCATCACCTCGAAGCGCGGAAAGATGCCGACGTGACGGAGCTCGGCGACCTTGCCGAGCAGCTTCACCATCTTGCCCGCACTTTCGGGACGCTCGGTGACGCGCGGCGAATATTGCGGGTCGACCAGCACGACGTCGGCATCGCCGGCCGTCTGGATGCGGGTGACGCCGTCCTCGACCATCTTGGCGGTATCGCCGGGATCGAGGTTGCGCAGCACGGCGTTGGTGCCGACCTGCCAGATCACGAGATCCGGATGCACATCGATCACCTCCTTCTGGAGGCGCGTCATCATCTCGGGCGCGTCCTCGCCACCGACGCCGGCATTGATGACGGTGATGTCGGCGGTCGGGTATTGCCGGCGCAACTGCGCGGCGAGACGGTTCGGATAATTGAAATCGGGCGAGCTCGCACCGTAACCCGCGGTCGACGACGAGCCGAACGCGACGATCACGACAGGCTTGCCGGCGACGAGCTTGTTCGCGACATGCGGCAGCGAGCCCATGGTCTTCGAGACGCCCTTCGGCGACAGGCAAGGCACGCGGCTGAAAATGTCGCCGGCGGATTTCGCGACCTGCTTCACCTTGTCGATGGCGCGCGAGGTGAGACCGCGCTGGTCGGTGGTCGACTGGCCGGTCGCGGCCACGGTCGTCTGGGACGGTGATGCCGGTGCGGGATTAGCGGATTGCTGCGGAGCAGGCGTCGCCTGCGCGGCTTGAGCGCGAGCGGGGACCTGCAGCATGGGCGTCAGCACCAGCAGCACCGCCGCTGCGGGCGCGACCAGCCGTGTCGACAGGCCAAAAGGGCGGAGAGAACTCATTAACGCTAGACCTCAATTTTGCTGCTCGGCCGGCCCCAGATGGGCTGCGTCGATCACGAACTGTGCCAACGCCCGGCCGATGCAATCATGGACCTGCTTCGCCAGCTCGGGGCCCCGGGATGGGCTGAACAGGTCGAACTGACCCTGATCATTCCACTGCCGCATCATCGCGAAACGGTCGAACAGCGGGATATCATGCTCCTGTGCCACCACCCGCATGTTATCGAGATAAGGCGGTGCCGAGATCATGGTTTCGGTACGGGGGCTGTACTGCAAATTCATCAAGACGACGTCAGCCCCTGCATTTTGCAACGCAGCGACACCTTCGGTCACGGCGCCGCGGAAATCGTCGGGATCGACGGAGCGGATAGCATCCACGGTCCCGGTCTGCCAGATGACCAAAGTAGGTGCTTTTGCTTCCATCAGCTTAACGAAGGTCCCGGCAGCTTCCTCCGCCGTTTTCTTGCTCTGTATTTCTACGGATACGTGCACAGTCTCCGCAGGCGGCAGCTTGTCCTTCAAGACGGCCTGCATCCGCGCCGGATAGGAGCTGTCCTCTTGGGCCGGAATGGTGGTGGAGCGGCTGCCGATCACCAGGATCTCGAGCGGTTTGCCCGATTTGACGGTGTCGGCGACCTTGTGGAGCTGGCTGTCGGTGGCGAGCAGATAGGGCGGCAATTCGCAGGCTGCGGGCGCAGCAGGCACGGCATCGCCCGCGCGCGCCGAAGGCGCAGCGAGACCACCGCACAGCAGGATCAGGCTCAGGAGAACCTTAGCCTTCATCAGCCCCCTCCCGCCAGATCGGCGTTGCCGACGGCGGCTTTGTTTTTCGTACCGCTCTTGTCGGCCACGCGCTTGTACCACGAAATCACCCAGGCCATCGCCCACATGATCAGGATTCCGGAGAGACTAATCAGCGCATGCATGGCCGGTCCACCGGAGACTTCGGCCAGGATGAAGTGGCCGGCAAAGGCCAGGAAGACGCCGAGGCAGAAGATCTCCAGCGAATGCTGGCCGCACACGATCAGCGGCCGCAGCCACGGCGACTTCAGCCCCGGCCAGTCCCGCGGCAGGAAGCGAACGGTGAGCGCCGACAGCGCCAGGAAATGCGTGAAGCGCAGCACGTCGAGGTCGGTCTTGTCGATCGGATACATCCACTGTTCAAGCCGCTTCGGCATGAAGTGCGAGAGCTGCGGCAGGTACCAGGTCAGCGTCACGTAGAACGCCGCGACGAGATAGGCGATCGAGATCCACATCGTTATGGGGGAAGCCAGGATGCGCGACATGCGTCGCGCACCTCCGAGCGCACACCAGGCTCCGAACACGAAAAGCAATTGCCAGGCCAGCGGATTGAACGCCCAGAAGCCGTTCGGATAGGCCGAGAAATAGAGGTCGAATTCCCAGGTCGCCGCATAAAGCAGGGCCGAGAGCGCAAGCGTCACGTCGGGCCGCCACTTCATCGACCACAGGATCAGCGGCAGCGCCAGCATCAAGACGATGTACAGCGGCAGCACGTCCATGTTGACGGGACGGAAGCGCAAGAGCAGCGCCTGCACGATGGTGACGTCGGGCTGCTTGAGGAAATCCATGATGCCCATCTCTTCGGTATAGAGCGGGTTCTCGAAGCTGGTCGCGACGTAGGAGATCTCGGCGAGGAAGATCGTGAACAGGAAGACGTGGGCGACATAGATCTGCCAGACACGGCGCAGGATGCGCGCGGTGGCGATGAGGAAGCCGTTTTCCAGCATGGCGCGGCCGTAGACGAAGGCAGCGGTGTAGCCGGAGATGAAGATGAAGATCTCGGTGGCGTCGCTGAAGCCGTAATTGCGGATCGTGAACCAGGTCAGCAAATTCGGCGGCAGATGATCGATGAAGATCAGCCACAGCGCGAGGCCCCGGAACAGGTCGAGCCTGAGCTCGCGCTCGCCGATGGCGGGCAGCGTGATGGCCGGCGCGGCAATGCGCGGCTTTGCATCCACGGGCTTGGCATCCACGGGCTTGGCACCCACAGGCGTGGCCCCCGCGGTTCCCGCGATCGTCGATCCCGTCACTTGATCGGCAATGGTCATCGGGGCCCAAAAACCCTTCCGCAAATCGCGACGCTTAAAGGAGTGTACCGGTCCCGTCGCCGCCTCGCAAAGCGGCGGGATCACATACGGGTGTTCTCGGGGTGTACTTCCCCGTCAATTCTGGCGGGACGATGTCGCCAAAGCGGACTTCGGCGTTTGGTTCCCGGCCAGGATTTCGTTATGATGGCAATCATGTACCGCGCCGTGACCCGCCAGATCGAAGTGACCGTCGAGCCGAACTTTGTTCCGGAGCAGTCGTCGGCCGACCGCTCGCGCTATTTCTGGTCCTACACCATCGTCATCACCAATTCCGGCGACGAGACGGTGCAGCTCAAGACGCGGCACTGGATCATCACCGACGCCTCCGGCCGCCAGCAGGAGGTCAAGGGCGAAGGCGTGGTCGGCGAGCAGCCGACGCTCGCCCCCGGCGAGCGCTTCGAATATACCTCCGGCGTCCCGCTCTCGACCGCGTCCGGCTTCATGACCGGCCGCTACCAGATGGTCAGCGAAAGCGGCGAACGCTTCGAGATCGACGTGCCGACGTTCTCGCTGGACAGCCCGGACAACAAGCGGGTGTTGAATTAGCGAGGTGCCGTACGAACCTACCTACCGCGCTACGCGTCCTCGACGCCCGCTTCGTCCGGCGTGAACGCGTACACCGAGGAGCAGAATTCGCAGGTCACGACGACCTTGTCGTCCTTGACCATGGCACTCCGATCATCCGGCGAAAAGCTCCTCAGCATGGAGGCGACCGCGTCGCGCGAGCAGGAGCATTGCGCCTTCAGGACCAGCGGATTGAACACGCGCACGCCGCGCTCGTGGAAGAGGCGATAGAGCAGCCGTTCGCCGGAGAGATCGGGATCGATCAGTTCGACGTCCTCGACGGTTTCGATCAGCGAGCGCGCCTCGACCCAGGCATCGTCCTCGGCGATGCTGTGCACCTCGGCGCCATCAGGCGCGTCGCCGGGGTGTAAGTCGGCCTGCCGTGCGCGCTCCGGCGCCTTCGGCAAGAACTGCATCAGCATGCCACCGGCGCGCCAGCGATGCTTGCCACCGTCGCTACTGCGCCACTCCTCGCCGACCGCGAGCCGCACGCGCGTCGGGATCTGCTCGGAGCGCAGGAAATATTCGTGGGCGGCATCTTCCAGGCTGCCGCCGTCGAGCGCGACCAGGCCCTGGTAGCGGCTCATGTCCGGCCCCTGGTCGATGGTCATGGCGAGATGGCCACGGCCGAGCAATGCGCCGGAGTCCCTGGCGTCGCCGAGGCGCTCGGCGTCGAAGCGCGCATAGGCGCGCAGGCGATCCGGCGCCTGATAGTCCACCACCAGGAACGACACCGGGCCGTCGGTCTGGGCTTGCAGGATGAAGCGGCCCTCGAATTTCAGCGCCGAACCGAGCAGCGTCGTCAGCACGATGGCCTCGCCGAGCAGCTTGCCGACCGGCGCAGGATAATCATGCTTGGTCAGGATGTCGTCGAGCGCAGGACCAAGCCGCACCAGGCGGCCGCGCACATCGAGCGCATCGACCTCGTAGGGCAGCACAGCGTCATCGATCGGAACCGCGGATGGTGCGCGAACCGGGCCTTCAGGCCCGGTTTTCATGTCAGGGGATTGGGAAACCATGGCGCTTTATCTGGGGTCGGAGGGTGGAAATGGAAGAGGCACAGGGGCCTCAAACTCAGCGTCGTCCCGGGGCGCGCGAAGCGCGAACCCGGGATCCATAACCACAGGATCAGGCTGTTGTCGGCGATGACAACTCATCGCCAAACGAGGTCCTGTGATTACGGGTCCCTGATCTGCGCTTACCCTTGTCCGGGACGACAGCGGAGGATGGGGTCGCCGTACAGCCACCCCGCTCCACCGCAGCGTTACTTCACCGCGTCAAAGCACCAGGCCAAAATGCCCTTCTGCGCGTGCAGGCGGTTTTCAGCCTCGTCGAACACGACCGATTGCGGGCCGTCGATCACCTCGTCGGTGACCTCCTCGCCGCGATGGGCGGGCAGGCAGTGCATGAACAGCGCGTCGGGCTTGGCCAGCGACATCAGCTTGGCATTGACCTGATAGGGCTTGAGCACGTTGTGGCGATGCTCGCCTTCCTTGTCGCCCATCGACACCCAAGTGTCGGTGACGACGCAATCGGCGCCCCTGACGGCGGCCTCGGGATCGGTGCCGATCACGATCGGCGCGCCGGTGGCCTTGATGAAGTCGCGCATGACTTTCTTCGGCGCCAGCTCCGGCGGGGTCGCGACATTGAGCTTGAACTTGAAACGCTCGGCGGCATGGGCCCAGGACGCCAGCACGTTGTTGTCGTCGCCGGTCCAGGCCACGGTCCGACCTTCGATCGGCCCGCGATGCTCCTCGAAGGTCATGAGATCGGCCATCACCTGGCAGGGATGCGAGCGCCGCGTCAGGCCGTTGATGACGGGCACGGTCGCATTCGCCGCGAGCTCCAGCAGCGCCTCGTGATTGAGGATGCGGATCATGATGGCGTCGACATAGCGCGACAACACGCGCGCGGTGTCGGCAATGGTCTCGCCGCGGCCGAGCTGCATCTCGGCACCGGTGAGCATGATGGGCTCGCCGCCGAGCTGGCGCATGGCGACATCGAACGAGACGCGCGTGCGGGTCGACGGACGCTCGAAGATCATCGCCAGCGTCTTGCCTTCGAGCGGCCTCACCGGCTGATGCGCCTTCTGCTTCGCCTTCATGGCGGAGGAGGCCGCGAGCATGCTCTTGAGCTCCGACAACGGCAGCTCGTTGATATCCAGGAAGTGCTTTGGAGCCTTGCTCATCAGCTTGCCGCCCGCTTGTTGCCGGACAACGCAGCGCAGGCGCGTTCGAGCCGGCCGATGCTGTCCTCGATCTCGGCTTCGGTGACGATCAAGGGCGGCAGCAAGCGCACCACATTGTCGCCGGCGCCGACCGTGAGCAATTTTTCGTTGCGGAGCGCTGCGACCAGGTCGCCCGAGGGCACGACGGCCTTGATGCCGATCAGCAGGCCCTCGCCGCGCACTTCGCTGACGATATCGGGATGACGATCGATCACGGAGGCGAGCTTCTGCTTCAAGAGCAGCGACATCTTCTGCACGTGGTCGAAGAAGCCGGGCTTGAGCATGACGTCGAGCACGGCATTCGCAGCCGAGATCGCCAGCGGATTGCCGCCGAAGGTCGAGCCATGCGAGCCGGGCCCCATGCCGGAGGCCGCGTCCGCGGTCGCCAGCACCGCGCCGATCGGGAAGCCGCCGCCGAGCGCTTTCGCCAGCGACATCACGTCGGGCGTGACGCCGGTGCGGCGATGGGCGAAGAGATCGCCGGTGCGGCCCATGCCGGTCTGCACCTCGTCGAACGCAAGCAGCAGGCCCTTTTCGTCGCAGAGCTGGCGCAGCGCCTTGAGGAACGACGGCGTCGACGAGCGCACCCCGCCCTCGCCCTGGATCGGCTCGATCAGGATACCCGCAGTGTGGGGATCGATCGCCTTCTTCACGGCCTCGAGGTCGCCATGCGGCACCTGGTCGAAGCCGTCCATCGGCGGACCGAACCCTTCGAGATATTTTGCAGAGCCGGTCGCGGCGAGCGTCGCCAGCGTGCGGCCATGGAAGGCGCCCTCAAACGTGATGATGCGGTAGCGCTCCGGATGCCCCTTGGAGAAATGGTGATGGCGGACCAGCTTGATCACGCCTTCCAGCGCTTCGGCGCCGGAATTGCAGAAGAACACGAAGTCCGCAAAGCTCTCGTTGCAGAGACGGTTCGCAAGCTTCTCGCCGTCCGGGCTCTGGAACAGGTTCGACATGTGCCAGAGCTTGGTCGCCTGCTCCTGCAACGCCTTGACCAGCGCGGGATGGGCGTGGCCGAGCGCATTCACTGCCACGCCCGAGGTGAAATCGAGATAGCGATCGCCGTTGGTTGCGATCAACCAGACGCCTTCACCGCGCTCAAAACCGATGTCGGCCCTGGCGAAAACGGGGAGCAAATGCGGCGCTGCGCTGCTAGTCATGACGATCACTTGATGTTGCGGACGGTGTAACGCGTGCTTTGCGCAACGCACCATTGACCGGCCCGGAAAACGAAACGTGCCGCCTTTTAAGGGCGGCACGCGCGACTATCTTAGGCCTGGTGAAACGGGTGTCAATGCCGCCCGGAAAGCCTCGCGAAACGCTGAATCCGTAGTCTTGCGGTGGCGATTTTGCGGGATTTTCACCACGGAACATGTGGAAGCGAGTCGGCGGACTCTTGCGCGTGAGTCACGCCATATTGTAGCGTTTGGCTTGTCAGATACGACATCTCGTGCAGCGGTTCTGATCCCAAGAGTCCTCATGTACCGGCGTAAACGTTCGGGCGTTCTAGTCACGCCCGGCGAGCCTTAAGGGATTCTGGCGGCACGGGTTTTTCGAGGCTTAGGCATTCGTTGTGCCGCCCCAGGATGGCAGGCGCGCGGCGAAGGAAAGGTTACAATGACGGTTTTGACCTGGTCGGACGATCGCGTCGAGCAGTTGAAAAAGCTCTGGGAGGCCGGACTTTCGGCTAGCCAGATCGCCGCTGAGCTTGGGAATGTCACCCGCAATGCCGTGATCGGCAAGGTGCACAGGCTCGGCCTGTCCGGCCGCGCCAAGAGCCCGTCTTCGGCAGCTCCGCGGCCGCGCAAGGCGCGTCCCGCGCAGCACATGATGCGGGTGAGCAGGCCCATCGCGCGCGGCAACACCGCATTGGCGCAGGCCTTCGAGGTCGAGGTCGAGGCCGAGCCGGTTACCTACGACAACGTAGTGCCGATGAGCCAGCGGCTGTCGCTGCTCGAATTGAACGAGGCAACCTGCCATTGGCCGGTCGGCGATCCCTCGAGCCCGGATTTCTTCTTCTGCGGCGGCAAGGCACTCTCCGGCCTGCCCTATTGCGCTCAACACTCGCGGGTGGCGTATCAGCCGGCAGCCGACCGGCGTCGCGCACCGGCGAAGCCCGGCACGCGCTGAGCTACCAATTCTATTGATTGCCAAGACGGCGGCCGTGACACGATGACGGCGCCAATTATTCGGTGTCATCCCAGCGAAGGCGGGAATCCATAGCTACCACTCCCCGTGGTTATGGGTCCCGGGCTCGCGCTGCGCGCACCCCGGGACGACAGCTGAGAATGTGGCCGCAGCTCACTAAACCAGTCGCCCGCAAACCCTATGTCTGCTCCGCCTTCGCGAACCGATCATCGAGCGCGTAGCCGGCACCGCGGACGGTGCGGATCGGGTCCTGCTCACGACCGAGATTGAGCAGCTTGCGCAGGCGGCCGATATGTACGTCGACGGTGCGCTCGTCGATATAGATGTCGCGGCCCCAGACGCTGTCGAGCAGCTGCTCGCGCGAGAACACCCGGCCGGGATGCTCCAGGAAGAACTCCAGCAGGCGGTATTCGGTAGGCCCGAGATCGATCGGCCGGCCCGAGCGTGCCACGCGGCGCTTTTCGCGGTCGAGCTCGATGTCGCCGAAGGCGAGGATGGTCGCGAGCCGCTCAGGGCTTGCGCGCCGCAGCAGGCCCTTCACGCGCGCGAGCAGCTCGGGCACCGAGAACGGCTTGACGATGTAATCGTCGGCGCCGGTCGCCAGGCCCCGCACCCGCTCGCTCTCCTCGCCGCGCGCGGTGAGCATGATGATCGGCAGCTGCTTGGTGTCGGATCGCGTCCGCAGCCGGCGGCACAGCTCGATGCCCGACAGCCCCGGCAGCATCCAGTCGAGCACGATCAGATCAGGAATGTGCTCCTTGAGACGGGTGTCGGCATCGTCGCCGCGCATCACCGTCTCGACGTCATAGCCGTCGCCTTCGAGGTTGTAGCGGAGAAGCTCGGTCAGAGCTTCCTCGTCCTCAACCACCATAATGCGTGCGCCCATGGGGTCGTCGCTCCTTGCGTAATCAGGTGTTCGGGACCGTCGTGGCGAACGTCGTCATGTCGCCCTTCGGCCGCTTATCGGTGATGGCCTGGCCTTCGATCATGTAGAACACGGTCTCGGCAATGTTGGTGGCGTGGTCGCCGATCCGCTCGATGTTCTTGGCGCAGAACATCAGATGGATGCAAAACGAGATATTGCGCGGATCTTCCATCATGTAGGTGAGGAGCTCGCGGAACAGCGAGGTGCAGATGGCATCGACCTCCTCGTCGCCCTTCCACACCGCCATCGCCGCCGGCAGGTCATGCGCGGCATAGGCGTCCAGCACCGACTTGACCTGCTGCTGCACGAGGTCGGTCATGTGCTCGAGGCCGCGGAACAGCTTGAGCGGATGGAAATCCGTCTCCAGCGCCGCGACGCGCTTGCCCATGTTCTTGGCGAGATCGCCGATCCGCTCGAGATCGGTCGCAACCCGCATCGCGCCGACGATCTCCCGAAGATCGACCGCCATCGGCTGGCGGCGCGCGATGGTGAGCACGGCGCGCTCCTCGATCTTCTTCTGCAGCGTATCAAGCTCGGCGTCGATGGTGACCACGCGCTGGCCGAGCGCGACGTCGCGGCGGATCAGCGCGTCGACGGAGTCGACGATCATGCGCTCGGCGATGCCGCCCATCTCGGCGACCAGGCGGGTGAGCTCCTGGAGGTCGGTGTCGAAGGCTTTTGCGGTATGTTCAGAACCCATGTCCTGTCTCCTCAGCCGAACCGGCCGGTGATGTAATCCTGCGTGCGCCGGTCGGTCGGCGACGTGAAGATCTTGCTGGTGTCGTCGAACTCGATCAGCTCGCCGAGATACATGAAGGCGGTCTTGTCGGAGACGCGGGCCGCCTGCTGCATGTTGTGGGTCACGATCGCGATCGTGTAGTTCTCGGACAGTTCCTGGATCAGCTCCTCGACCTTGGCGGTCGAGATCGGGTCGAGCGCCGAGCAGGGCTCGTCGAACAGGATCACCTCGGGGCGCACCGCGACGGTGCGGGCGATGCAGAGGCGCTGCTGCTGGCCGCCGGAGAGCGACAGGCCGGAAGCGTTGAGCTTGTCCTTGACCTCGTTCCACAGCGCGCCGCCGCGCAGCGCCTTCTCGACGCGGTCGTCCATCTCGGACTTCGAGATCTTCTCGTAGAGACGAATGCCGAACGCGATGTTCTCGTAGATCGTCATCGGGAACGGCGTCGGCTTCTGGAACACCATGCCAACGCGGGCGCGCAGCAGGTTGAGATCCAGCTTGGGGTCGAGGATGTTGGTCTGGTCGAGCATGAGCTGACCGGTGACGCGCTGGCCCGGATAGAGATCGTACATCCGGTTGAAGATGCGCAGCAGGGTCGACTTGCCGCAACCCGACGGGCCGATGAACGCCGTGACCCGGTTGGTGCCGAGCGCCAGGTTGATGTTCTTCAGTGCGTGATGCTCGCCATAATAGAAGTTGAGGTTGCGCACCGTCACCTTGGCGGGCGCCTCCGGCAGCGGCTGCTGCGACGCCAAATGAGCATTCGAGCTCACGGATACGGACAGATCGGTCATTTTGCGGTCCTCTCGGCGCCGAGAATGCGCGCGCCAATGTTCAGGGCAAGCACGGTCAATGTGATCAGCAACGCGCCACTCCAGGCGAGCTGCTTCCAATAGGCGTAGGGGCTCTGGACGAAGTTGTTGATGGTGACCGGCAGGTTGGCCATGGTCTTGTTCAGGCCGAGGCTGAAGAACTGGTTCGACAGCGCGGTGAAGAGCAGCGGCGCGGTTTCACCGGCGACACGGGCGGTGGCGAGCAGCACGCCGGTGATGAGGCCGGAGCGCGCGGCGCGGTAGGCGATCCGCTTGATCACCAGCGAGCGCGGCAGGCCAAGCGCAGAGGCCGCCTCGCGCAGCGCGTTCGGCACCAGCAGCAGCATGTCCTCGGTCGTGCGCAGCACCACCGGGATCACGATGACCGCGAGCGCGAGCGAGCCTGCGATCGCCGAGAAGCCACGCATCGGCACCACCACCGCGCCGTAGATGAACAGGCCGATGATGATCGAGGGCGCCGAGAGCAGGATGTCGTTGATGAAGCGGATCACCGAGGTCAGCTTGTCGTTGCGGCCATACTCGGCGAGATAGGTGCCGGCGAACAGGCCGAGCGGCGCGCCGATGCCGACGCCGATCACGGTCATGATCAGCGAACCGACGATGGCGTTGCGCAGACCGCCTTCGGTCGAGCCCGGAGGCGGGGTATCAGCGGCGAAGAGCTCGAGGTTCAGGCCGGCCAGGCCGTTGTAGAGCAGCGTGATCAGGATCAGCGCGAGCCAGGTGACGCCGAAGGCGGCGGCACCGATGCAAAGCCCGCGGACGACGATGTCCTTGCGGCGGCGGCGTGCGTAAATCGGGTTCATGTTACTTCCCCGCCTTCTTTTCCAGACGCAGCAGCATCAGCCGGGCGCCTGCGAGCACGAAGAACGTCAACACGAACAGCAACAAGCCGAGCAGGATCAGGCCGGACTGGTGCAGGCCGTCGCTCTCGGCGAATTCGGAGGCGATCGCCGCCGAGATCGTGGTGCCCGGCGCGAAGATCGATGACGAGATGCGGAACGAGTTGCCGATGATGAACGTCACCGCCATGGTCTCGCCGAGGGCGCGGCCCAGCGCCAGCATGACGCCGCCGATGATGCCGACGCGGGTGTAGGGGATCACCACGCTGCGCACCACTTCCCAGGTGGTGCAGCCGACGCCATAGGCGGCCTCTTTCAGCACCGGCGGCACCGTCTTGAACACGTCGACCGAGATCGAGGTGATGAAGGGCAGCACCATGATCGCGAGGATCAGCGCGGCGTTGAACAGGCTGAGGTAAGACGGCGGACCTGCGAAGATTGCGCCGAGCACAGGGACGCCGTCGAAGATCTTGATCATGAAGGGCTGGAAGGTGTTGGCCAGGAACGGCCCCAGCACGAAGAAGCCCCACATGCCGTAGATGATCGAGGGAATGCCGGCGAGCAGCTCCACCGCCATGCCGATCGGGCGGCGCAGCCATTGCGGGCAGAGCTCGGTGAGGAAGATCGCAATGCCGAGACCGACGGGAATGGCGATCAGCATCGCGATGAAGGAGGTGACGAGCGTGCCATACATCGGTCCCAGCGCACCGAGCACGGGCGGATCGGCCGAGGGCGCCCAGCGTTGCGTCCACAGGAACGCGAAGCCATATTCCTTCATCGCCGGGAAGGCGCCGACGATCAGCGACAGGATGATGCCGCCGAGAATGAGAAGCACCGAGATCGCGGAAAGCCGCGTGATCCAGTAGAAGGTGACATCGCCGAGCTTGAACGCGCTCAAGGCTTTTGCGCGATCATACGGTCCGGCGTCGTCGATTACATCGCTCTGAACGGCCATCTCTGCCACGCCGATCCCCTGTACCAAGTCATATACGCTTTTTGTTGGTCTCGGGCCCCGGAAGCAGCACGAGGCTGATCCGGGGCCGAAAAGTCGTGAGGTCCGCGTTGCGGCCAAACTGGAGGCCGCACCGCGTCCGAAGAGAAAGCGCTTAGCTCTTGATCTCGGCAGCCCAGGTCTTCTCGATCAGCTGGACGACGCTGTCCGGCATCGGGATGTAGTCGAGCTCTTCGGCCGCCTTGCCGCCGTTCTTGAACGCCCAGCGGAAGAACTTGATGGCTTCCTGCGACGCCGCCTTGTCGGTGGCGTCCTTGTGCATGAGGATGAAGGTCGCCGCGGTGATCGGCCAGGACTTGTCGCCGGGCTGGTCGGTCAGGATGACGTAATAGCCGGGCGCCTTGGCCCAGTCGGCGTTGGAAGCGGCTGCCTGGAAGGCTTCGACGGTCGGCTGCACCGACTTGCCAGCCTTGTTGACGAGGCCGGTGTAGGTCAGCTTGTTCTGCTTGGCATAGGCATACTCGACGTAACCGATCGAGTTCTTGGTCTGGCTGATGTTGCCCGACACGCCTTCGTTGCCCTTGGCGCCGACGCCAACCGGCCACTCGACGGCGGTGCCCTCACCGACCTTGCTCTTCCAGTCGGCGCTGGCCTTGGAGAGGTAGTTGGTGAAGTTGAAGGTGGTGCCCGAACCGTCCGAACGGCGGACCACGGTGATCGCCTCCGACGGCAGCTTCACGTTCGGATTGAGCTTCTTGATCGCGGCATCGTCCCACTTGGTGATCTTGCCGAGATAGATGTTGGCGAGGGTCTCGCCGTCGAACACGAGCTCGCCAGCCTTGACGCCCTCGAGGTTGACGACGGGAACGATGGCACCCATCACCATCGGCCACTGCGCGAGGCCGTCCTTCTCGAGCTGCTCGGCCTTGAGCGGCGCATCGCTGGCGCCGAAGGTCACGGTCTTGGCCTGGATCTGCTTGATACCGCCGCCGGAACCGATCGACTGGTAGTTCAGGCCGTTGCCGGTCTCCTTTTTGTAGGCGTCAGCCCACTTCGAATAGATCGGGAACGGGAACGTCGCACCTGCGCCGGTGATATCGGCAGCAAACGCCGCCGTCGTCGTGGCGGCGACCAAGCCGGCAGCGACGATCGTTTTGATGAAATTCATGCTGGTCTCCATACAGGGGAGCGAAGCGCCATCCGCGCCCGATCGCGCTCCCCGCGCCGCCCCTTTAGGAGCGGTCGGCTGAGCTTTTACGAAGGTTTGGTGACAGTCGGATGACACAACCAAGCGATTGAAATCGCTTGCGTTTTCTGATTAAACTAAAGTCTTAGCCGGGGGAAAACAGGCGGTGAAGGTGGCGCCCTGCTTGGGCACGCTTTCGATCAAAAGACGGCCGCGGTGACGGTTAAGAATATGTTTCACCAGCGATAATCCGAGCCCGGTTCCACCCTGCGAGCGGCTGTCGCCGACGTCCACCCGGTAGAAGCGCTCGGTCAGGCGCGGCAGGTGCTCGGGTGCGATGCCGGGGCCGAAATCGCGCACCATGACCCTGATTTCCTGAGTTCCGTCAGGCGCCGGCGTCGTGGTCAGCGACACGATGACGCGGCCGCCGGAGGCGCCGTATTTGAGCGCGTTCTCGATCAGATTCTCGAACAGGCGCAGCAGCTCCTCGCGATCGCCGGCGATCATCACCGGGGTCTCCGGCAGATGGGTCTCGACCTCGACCTGGCGCTCGCGCGCCAGCGGCTCGAGCCCGTCGGCGACCTGGAAGATGATCGGCAGCAGGTCGACCAGCGTATCGGGCCGCACATGGGCCGACAGCTCCACCCGCGACAGCGACAGCAGATCGTCGATCAGGCGCGCCATGCGGGTCGCCTGATTATGCATGATGCCGAGGAAGCGCTCGCGCGCCTTGGGATCGTCCTTGGCCTGGCCCTGCAGCGTGTCGATGAAGCCGGACAGCGCCGCCAGCGGCGTGCGCAGTTCATGGCTGGCATTGGCGACGAAATCGGCGCGCATCTCCTCGACCCGACGCAGCGGCGTCTGATCGTGGAAGGTCATCAGCATGCATTTGTCCGCACCGCCGAAATTGGTCGGCACCGGCACCGGCGTGATGATCAGCTCCATCCAGCGATCGACCGGCACATGGTCGAGATAGGTCGCGCGCCGCGGCTCGGTGGTCGCAATGGATTCGCGCAGCGCCGTGATGATCTCCGGCGAGCGCAGCGCGAACTGGGCAAGCTCGTTCTTGCGCAACGCCGGCGCAAGCTGGGAGGCGGCGGCGTTGAGATGAATGACGCGGCCGGCACGGTCGAGCAGCACGGCCGGATCCGGCATGCCGGCGACAACAGCGGCCACCGCCGCGCTCTCGACCGGATTGACGCGCCTGACGTCCTCGCGTGAGGCAGCGGTATCATGCAGCCGCCACGGGATCAGTGCAGCCGCCGCGATGCAAAGGAATATGACCGCGGCGTTCAGCGCCGACAATTCGCCGAGGGAGACCACGATCGAGAGCGCCAGCGCAGCAGCGATCAGGATGATCGTCGAATGCCGCAGCCGATCGGACCAAGGCTGTGCGGGGGGAGAAGATGGGGCGTCGATCGCCATCGGGGCGGAACTTCTCCTAGGGGCTGGCGCCGGTCAGGCGCCGCTGCTGTCGCTGCGCTTTCTCACGTAAGCGGCTTCAGGCGGTGGGCCGGGATCGAGCTTGAGCGCCGCCTGCTGCAGGCGCTTCGATCGGGCGCCGATGATAACCTCGCGAAACGTCAGCAAGATTACAGAGATGACAAACGGGGAAAGATAATAGAGGACCCGGAACAGCAGCATGCCGCCGAGCAGCTCCTCGCGGTCCATCTGCCAGAGGCCGACCAGCATGGCGGCGTCGAACACCCCGAGCCCGCCGGGCGAATGGCTGGCGAAGCCGAGCAGCGTCGCCGAGACGAAAATGACTGCGACGACGACGAAGCCGAGATTGGGCTCGTCGGGGACCAGCACATACATCGCGAGCGCGCAGAAGCCGAGATCGATGATGCCGATCGCGATCTGGAGCAAGGTCAGCGGGCCGCCCGGCAGCACCACGGTCCAGGGGCCGCGTCCGACCACCCGCGGCTGGGTCCAGACCCAGACCACGTATCCGACCAGGGCGACGATGATCATCATCGCTATCGTCCGGTTCAGCCAGGGCGGCAACTGGTCGATCGAGGCGGCCGCCTCCGGATGATAGGAGATGCCGAGGCCGAGCACGGCAGCATTGCCGAGCCAAAAGGTGAGGCCGGCGAGGAAGCAGATCTTTGCGACGTCGATCGCGTTCAGCCCATAGGCCGAATAGATGCGGTAGCGCACCGCGCCGCCGGTGAAGACGCTGGCGCCGACATTGTGTCCGATCGAATAGCTGGTGAAGGCCGCAAGCGCATTGATGCGATAAGGCACGTGGGAATGGCCGATCGCGCGCACGGCGAACAGATCGTAGAATGTCAGCGTGAAATAGCCCGCGGCGACGAACAGCGCGGCCATCGCAATCTGGCGCGGCTCGGTGCTCTTGATCGCCTCGATCACCTCGTTCATGTCGATGCCGCGCAGCATGTGGTAGAGCACATAGCAAGCGATGCCGATGACCGCGACGCTGATCACAACTCCAAGCTTATGCAGGATTTGCTTCTGGCGCAGAAACGTCATCGCCCTGCGTATGGCTTCCAGCATCTAGACCTCGAATAACGCTTCAGCGGCCAGGGTGGCCGGCGAACAGGCGAACGACGCAGTGGCACTCAACGAACCCTCGCCGCCGGCTCCAGCATCGCGCATGCCCCCCGTCCCTCCACTAGCGCGTTTTGGGGCGGAGTGGAATTCGCCAATGTGAACAAAATCACGTGCCTTCAATATTTTAGGCAGCTTTGCGGGCTCCTGATGCACGGTTTGGCGCTTTCGGCGGCAAGGCTGACGCGAATCTCCATGGCAATCCTGCGCAGTCGCCGTGAAGTTTTGATGATTTCGGCCGGACAATGTTCCTTCACGGCTTAAGTCGAAATCAATCTATGGGCAGCGTCGGCCTGTTGAAAGAGGGGCCCCACGGGCCGGCTGGCCCATCCCGGGCGCCCTCCGGGGGGAGTAACGAGATGATCGTCTTGAGCGTTCCTCGGCCCTTGCACAACTACCTGTGGCTATCGCTCGACGGCCTATGGCGAGCCAGCTTGCAATCGGCGAGGTTTTCGGCGGACGAGGCAGTCGCCCCCGGGCAGCCGTCAAGTCAGCCAGGCATTTTGCGTGATACTTTGCATGATAAAGGGAAAACCATGAAGCTTCTGCTCGGTGCCGCCATCGCGGTCATCGTTCTTGCCACCACTCCCGCCGGCGCCAGAGAGCGCAACGACAGTCCTCATTCGCAGGCCTGCATGGCCAAAAACGGCTTCACTCTCGACATGTGGCGTGCGCACTCCGCGGGCACTGACGCGCAAGTGCTGCGGTATATCCAGTGCCGGGATGGCGTGTCCGCGGCGCAGGCCAAGGCCATCGGCATTCGCGACCACAATTTCAGTGCCGGCTTCCGCTGAGCACGTCGCGCCAGGAAATGTCCCGTCCGCGCGTGACGGGACAGCTCGCTGCATGACTCGCGGATGTTGAATTTGGAGCTTGATGCCTGCCGGATGCCGGTCCCGGCATATGGCCAGGAAACCGTCAGGCCGCAGGCTGGCTGCGCGAGACGACCCAATAGCGCAGCCACGCCCCGATGGTGCAGCCGACGAGGTAGCAGGCGAACAGGACCAGGCCGAGATCGAGCCAGTAGCCGAAGCGGCCCGGGACAACATGCGCGAAGGAGGCCCCGACCAGGCCCGCCGCGAGTGCGGCGAGCCAGCGCGCCGTGACCTTCGAGGTGCCATTGCCGCGCTGGACCACGGAGATCCAGCCCATGCAGAAGCCCAACAGGACCGCGCCGATCAACCAGCCCATGTGGAACGAGACGAGATAGGGCATCATCACCTCACCAGAAATTCGATGCGGCGGTTTTGCGCCTTGCCGTCGTCGGTGTCGTTGCCGGCGACGGGCTGCGTGGCGCCATAGCCGACCGCGGTGAAACGATCCGCCGGCAGGCCGGCCTTGACCAGATAGTCGATCACCGCCTGCGCGCGCTTCTCGGAGAGCGCCTGGTTGAAGGAGTCCTCGCCGTCGGCATCGGTATGGCCGGCGACCTCGATATTGGTGGTCGGGCAGCGCAGCGCGGTCTCGATCAGATGATCGAGAATGCCGGCGGAGTCAGGATCGATGTCGGCGCGCTTGGTTGCGAAGCGGATCTTGCCCTTGGCCAAAAGCTCCGAGAACAACTGCTGGCAGACGGTGCCGTCGACCGGCCCCGCCGCGGGCTTCACGGTGATTTCAGGCTTGTATTGCCAGTTCTTTGGAAAATCCTTGCCGAGGCCGGCGCGGATGTCGTTGGCAGCGCCTTCGTACAGCGCATCGCCCGACAGCTTCACCTCGCGATCGGACACCACGAGCGTGCCGGTCGACAGCCGCGACAACGCACCGAGTGCAGCGACCACGGCGGTGTTGAACGAGCCGGGCGCGCCAATGCTGGCCTTGAGGCTGTCGACCACCTTCTCGGTGAAGAACTTTCGCGACGCGCTGGTCGCGATCGAGGCGTGGACGTTGTTGTCAGGTACGTAGCCGGTCAGCGTCACCGTGGCCGCGACCGGATCCTTGTAGGCCTGGAAGATGTAAGGCGGCGCCTTGATCTCGTTGGCGGCGATCGAAAATCCTTCAGGCAGATTCTTCAGCGCCGCCGCGATCGCCTCGCGCCCACCGAGGTCGCGCGCCATGCCGGACAGACTGACCTTGGTGTCTGTTATCGTGATCTTGCCGTCCTTCAGCTTGCCGATCTGGTCGAGCAGCAGCATGGCTGCGGCCTCGAACCGCGCCGGTGCACCGCGCGCCAGGCCCATCTGATCGGCGACCTCGGTCCCGTTGACCTCCTTGCGCGCGGCGTCCGTCAGCCGCACCTTCATCGACGGCAGCGGCGCGGAGCCCGACAGCGTGACCCGCACCACGTCGCGCTCGGCGTTCCAGACGAAGGGTTTGGCTTCGGGAACAAGGCGGGTCTGGTCGTCGACCAGCCGTACGCCGGGAACCATCTCGACCGCCGTCACGGCGTCGCGGCGGCCCTCCTCGGAAAATGCATCCGCCGCCAGGCGGACGTCACGGCCGTCGACCGCGATCCGGGTCTTGTCCAGGACGGTCTCCTTGAGCGCGGCCGAGCTGCGGGCCGACAGGTCTGCCTCGACCGGCAAGGTATTATTCCAGGCCGCAAATCCCCACATGACGGCCAGGGGAATCAGCCCTGGCCACCATTTGCTGGCCCACCTGAAAAGCATCTGCATTCGACGACCCGAACTCTGGAACCGGAGACAAAACAAACCCTTGGCAGGCTGTCAAACCGGAAATGGGGCCGTTTCGGGGGCCGTGCGTGGACAATTGGAATAACTTTTTCTTCAAGGGTCATTCCGTAAGTTGAGGGCGGAATGCCCTGGGGTCCGCCAGCCGGTCATGAAACAACTCCGTAACAACGTCATTCGCGCCGGGCTGGGTGCACTATACTTCAGCGGGGCGCACCATCTGCTGCGTCCGCTGCTGTCGGGCGTCGGCGCGATCTTCATGCTGCACCACGTGCGGCCGGCCCGTGAGGGTGCGTTCCAGCCGAACCGGCATCTGGAGGTCACCCCCGATTTCCTGCGCGCAGCGCTGTGCCATCTGCGCTCGCGCGAGATCGACATCGTCAGCATGGACGAACTGCACGACCGGCTGGTGCAGGGCCGGTTCGATCGCCGCTTCGCGGCCATCACCCTCGACGACGGCTACCGCGACAACCGGGACCATGCCCTACCGGTGCTGCGCGAATTCGACGCGCCGGCGGCCATCTACGTCGCCAGCGACTTCGCCGAAGGCACCGGGCGGCTGTGGTGGACCGCGCTGGAGGCCGTCATCGCCAAGGCCGAGCAGGTCGACGTGCAGATCGGCCACTCCGCGCTGCGGCTCGACACGACGAATCCGGCCGCGAAGCAGGCGGCCTTCGACCGTCTGCATGACTGGCTGCGGGCGCTGCCGGGCGAGTACGATTTGAAGCGGGAGATCGAGGCACTTTGCGCCGCGCATGGTGTCGACATGGGCGCGTTGTGCCGCAGCCTCTGTCTGTCCTGGGACGAGGTGAAACGCCTCGCCGCCGATCCGCTGGTCACGATCGGCGCCCATAGCATCAGCCATTGCAACCTCGCCAAGCAGAGCGAGGCGATCGCCACGCAGGAGATGGCCGTGAGCCGGGCGCGGATCGAGAACGCGCTGGAGCGCGAGGTGCTGCATCTCGCCTACCCCTATGGCGACCGCGAAGCCGCAGGAATGCGCGAATTCGCGCTGGCCGCGTCCGCCGGCTTCAAGACCGCGGTGACGACACGCCCTGGCATGCTGTTCGCCGAGAACGCCGGCCACATGACCGCGCTGCCGCGCGTCTCGCTCAACGGAAATTACCAGGACGCGCGCATCTTGCCGGTGCTGACCTCGGGCGCCGCGACCGCGATGTGGAACGGCTTCCGCCGGATCGCGGCGGCATAGTTGACTCCCCTCCCCGCGGCGCTCAAAACGTCGCCAACCCAAGGGAGGCACCATGTCCAACGATCTGTTTTCGCTCAAAGGCCGCATCGCACTCGTGACCGGCGGCTCGCGCGGCATCGGCAAAATGATCGCGGCAGGATTTCTCGGTGCAGGAGCTGCGAAAGTCTATATCACCGCGCGCAAGGCAGGCCCCTGCGAAGCGACCGCGAAAGAGCTCTCGGCGCAACATGACGGCGAATGCATCGCGCTGCCGATCGACATCTCGACCGTCGAAGGCTGCGACAAGCTCGCCGGCGAAATCATCAAGCTCGAGCCGAAGCTCGACATCCTCGTCAACAATGCAGGAGCCGCCTGGGGCGCGGAGTTCGACGAATTCCCCGAAAGCGGCTGGGACAAGGTGATGGACCTCAACGTCAAGTCGCTGTTCTTCCTGACCAAGGCGTTGGCGAAGCCGCTGCGCGCGGCGGCGTCGCACGAGCGGCCCGCCAAGGTCATCAACATCGCCTCCGTCGACGGCATCTTCGTCAATCCGAGCGAGACCTATTCCTATGCGGCGAGCAAGGCCGCGGTGATCCATCTGACGCGGCGCATGGCGACGAAGCTGATCAAGGACAACATCAATGTCACCGCGATCGCGCCGGGCGCGTTCAAGTCCGACATGAACCGCGCCGCGCGCGACCACGCAGACGACGTCGCCAAGCGCATTCCGTCGCGGCGCATCGGCACCGACGAGGACATGGCGGGCGTTGCGATCTTTCTCGCCTCGCGCGCGGGCGATTACGTGGTGGGCAACACCATCGCGGTCGATGGCGGCGTGGTGTATGCGAATGCGGGGCTGGAGATCGCGGGGTAGGCGACGCTAACTGAAAGGCACGTTATACGCGGCGCATTCGATCCGCTCCCTCGCCCCGCTCTTGCGGGGCCGCGACGAGCTTCGCTCGCGCTGAGAGGGTTGGGGTGAGGGGCCTCTCTCCCCACCCGAGATAGACGTGAGACCTGTACCCCCTCACCCGCCGCGCTTTGCGCGTCGATCTCTCCCCGCAAGCGGGGAGAGGTAAGAAGCCTACGACTCGATCTTCACGTACTCGAAATCACCCGGCTTGTTGTCGATGCCGACCTTGGGCGGCGAAATCCACGACGCGAACTTGCCGGTCTCGGTCACCGGCTGCATCAGCGAGGTGATGAAGTCGCCGTCGGCGATCGAGGGCAGCCACTCGTCCTTGCGCTTCGCCCAGGTGGCATCATCGATCAAGATGCCGTCGGGCGTGGCCTGGATATCCTTGAACTCGCCGATATGGCGATGGAAGGCGACGTTCGGCAGCTTGAGCTGGAAGTCGTAGCCTGCGGTCGAGATCACCTTGTTCCAGCGCAGCATGCCCTTGACGCAATCCTGGCTGTAATCGTCGCGCAGGCGCATGTTGAGCGCGGTCAGCGCCGGCTCGTCGACCAGCTGGATCTCGCCGTTGATGAACTTCAGCACCGGATACGTGGCGTTCTTGAGCTGGTGGTCGTCGTCGATCTGGGTCTCGTGGTAGCGGCCCTTGATGCCGGTGTTGAAGGCGTTGGCCGCATTGGTCGAGACCTCCGAGCCGAAGAGATCAAGCGACAGCGTATAGTGCAGGTTCAGCTTCTTCTGGATGGTCGGAAGATCGATCACGCCGAGCGCGCGAACTTTTGCGATATCGGTGGGATCGGTGATGCCGGCCTCGCGCATCGCGTCACACGTGCGCTGCACGACGCGGGTGATGCCGGTCTCGCCGACGAACATGTGGTGCGCTTCCTCGGTCAGCATGAAGCGGCAGGTGCGCGACAGCGGATCGAAACCGGACTGCGCGAGCGAGTGCAGTTGCATCTTGCCGTCGCGATCGGTGAAGTAGGTGAACATGAAGAAGGACAGCCAGTCCGGCGTCGCCTCGTTGAAGGCGCCGAGCATGCGCGGGGCATCGGCATCGCCGGAGCGGCGGCGCAGCAAATCGTCGGCTTCCTCGCGGCCGTCGCGGCCAAAATACTTCTGCAGCAGATAGACCATCGCCCAGAGGTGACGGCCTTCCTCGACATTCACCTGGAACAGATTGCGCATGTCGTAGAGCGAGGGCGCGGTCTTGCCGAGATGACGCTGCTGCTCGACCGAGGCCGGCTCGGTGTCGCCCTGGATCACGATCAGACGGCGCAGCAAGGCGCGATATTCGCCCGGGACTTCCTGCCAGGCCGGCTCACCATAATGCTCACCGAAGGGAACGACCCGGTTCTCTTCCTGCGGCGCAAGCAAAATGCCCCAGCGATATTCGGGCATGCGGACGTAATCGAACTTGGCCCAGCCGCGCGGATCGACGGAGTAAGCGGTGCGCAGATACACCAGCGATTCCTGGAAGCCCTCGGGGCCCATGTCGCTCCACCAGTCCATATAGCCGGGATGCCAGCCTTCCAGCGCTTTCAGCACCTGGCGGTCTTCAGCGAGATTCACGTTGTTCGGAATCTTGGTCGAGTAGTCGACGTTCATGATGTTCATGTTCATGGTGGACCTCCCGTTGGGGACTAGCTCGTTTAATGAGGCGAATGGCGAGTAGCGAGTGAAAACTCCTATTCGCCATTCGCCACTCCCTATTCGCTAGACTCGCGTCATATCGAATTTCGGCTTCTGGCCGCTGCCGTAGCGGCGCAGCGCGCCTTCCTCGCCGACCGCGTTGGGGCGCTGGAAGATCCAGTTCTGCCAGGCTGTCAGGCGCGCGAAGATCTTCGATTCCATCGTCTCGGGGCCGACGAAGCGCAGGCTGGCTTCCATGCCGGTGAGGCTGTCGGGCGAGAAGCTGGCGCGCTCTTCCAGGAACACGCGGACCTCGTCGTCCCAATCGATGTCATCGAGCGCGAAGGTGACGAGGCCGAGCTCTTCCGCCTGCTCGGCGTCGAGCGCGGTGCCGAGCGTGGCTTCCGCGCGCTCCACATCCGCTGGATCGGCCTGGAAGCGCGATTCCAGCCGCGTCAGGCCGTGGCTCATCGGATAGGGGCCGAAATTCATCGCGGAGAGTTCGATCGACGGCGGCGGACGGTTGTCCCCCTGGCGCGTGCCGATCAGCATGTAGGAGCGGTCGGCCGCGAAGACGAGCTCGGCGAGCGTGCCGGCAAAGCAGGAGCCGGGCTCGACCAGCGTCACCAGCGTGCGCGAGGTGACGTCGATGCGCTTGAGCACGCGCTTCCAGTAGTGGCGGATCTCGTTGACCAGCCAATGCGACTTGTTGGCTTCGAGGAAGGCATCGCTGGCGAGCACATGGGCGCGGTCGCCATGGCTCTTGAACACCAGCATGGCGATCTCGAGCTCGTTGATGCGCAGGTGCAGGATGGCGTCGTCGAGCTCGCGCGCGACCTGCAACGGCCAGAACGACGCGCCCTGCGCCATCATGCCGTCGATGTCTGCGGGCGGCGCCGTTTCCGGCGCCTTGATCGAGATGGTGGCGATGCGGGCGGCGCGGTCGATGTCGACGGTAACGAAGCCATAGCGGATGCTGGTTTCGTCGATCGTCCGCTTCAGCGGCGAGAGCGCGATGCCCTTGCCGTTGCCGGCGCGCTTCGAGGCAGCCGCGAACTCCTTGGCGCGCTCGATGATCTTCGCTTCCAGCTTGGAGTTCGGCGCGATCTCGTCGACCAGACGCCACTGCACCGCGCGCTTGCCCTTCACGCCTTCCTCGATGGTGCAGAAGAAGTCGGCGTGATCGCGGCGCACCTTGCGCTTGTCGACGACACGGGTGAGGCCGCCAGTGCCCGGCAGCACGGCGAGCAGCGGCACTTCCGGTAGCGCCACGGCAGACGCGCCGTCGTCGGCGAGGATGATATGGTCGGTGGCGAGCGCGAGCTCATAGCCGCCGCCGGCGGCCGAGCCGTTCACGACGGTGATGAAACGCTGGCCGGAATTCTCGGACGAATCCTCCATGCCGTTGCGGGTCTCGTTGGTGAATTTGCAGAAGTTCACCTTGTGCGCATGGGTCGAGCCCGCGAGCATGCGGATGTTGGCGCCGGCGCAGAACACGCGGTTCTTGGCCGAGCGCATCACCACGACTTTCACCTCGGGGTGCTCGAAGCGCAGCCGCTGGACCACGTCGGCCAGCTCGATGTCGACGCCGAGATCGTAGGAATTGAGCTTGAGCAGATAGCCCTCGAACAGGCCGCCATTCTCGTCGACATCCATGGTCAGCGTCGCGACGTCACCGTCGACCGCCAGCTTCCAGTGCTTGTAGCGGGACGGTTCGGTCTGGAAATCGATGAATGTCGCGCCGCCTGCGAGGCGCCGATCTTCCCCGGCCATGGGCCACCCTTGAGCTCGTCTTGGTTTAAGCGTTAGATGCACAATAGTGCATCTTGTGAGAGGCGTCTAGCCCAAATCTTGGCCTAACATGCACTTTGCTTCATCTGAGCGACAGCCGGTCGCAACCACGCCGCCCTCTACGCGTCACGCAGCGTGGAGACCTCGATCATCCTGCAAGGCGGCCTTTGCAAATTGCGCGATTGCCTCGAGCGTTGGCGCCGGGGCCTCACGTTGAGGAGAATGTCCCGCGCCTGGAATGATCGTCACATCGACCGGGCAATAACATTCCTCCTGCGCGATCTTGACCTGACGCAGCGTCCCGTATTGGTCGTCCCCGCCTTGCACGATCAGGACGGGAACGCGGATGTAGGCCAGATACTCCGAGATATCCCAGTCGCGGAATGCCGGGTCGAGCCAGGCGCCGTTCCAGCCGTAGAAGGCGTTGTCGACGTCCTTGTGCCAGCGCGCGAGCTTTACCTTGAGATCGGTCGTCTCATACGTCGTCTTGATCTCGGCGATCGACTTCACCGAGACGTCCTCGACGATGAAATGCGGTGCGATCAGCGTGATGCCTTGCAGGCGATTGTCCTGATGTGCGCCGGCATAGATCGCCGCGATCGAGGCGCCGTCGGAATGGCCGAGCAACAGGCCGCGCTTGAAAGGAATCGCATCGAGCACCTTCGGCAATACGTCGAGCGCTTCGCGTTGCATGTAGTCGAGCGGCCGCGGCAGCGTGACCGAGCTCGATTGGCCGTAGCCCGCGCGCGAATAGACGAAGATGCCGGCGCCGGTCGCCTGCTGCAGCTTTTCAGGAAAGTCGTTCCACAGACCGACGGAGCCAAGGCCTTCGTGCAGCATGACGATGGTGGGGGCGTCGGGGGCCGGCGGCGCAAGCCATTTGTATTCGAGGCGGGCCGTGCCGATGCTGAGGAAGCCGGCGGGGGTGAGGCTGGTCATGCTGTCGTTCCCGTTCATTTCCGTCATTCCGGACGGATCGCAACGCGAGCCGATCCGGAATCTCGATATTGCAGTCCATGGCTCGAGATTCTCAGGTGCGCGAGTGCGCACCGTAGTTCGCGCTTCGCACGCCCCGGAATGACGAGGCCGCTCAATTCGCGCCCTCGCGCAGTTTGAACCGCTGGATCTTTCCCGTTGCCGTCTTCGGCAGTGACTCCACCACGTCGATCCAGCGCGGATATTTCCACGGGCCGATCTTCTGCTTGACGTGCTCTTTCAGCATTTCCTGAAGGTCGTTCGTCTTCACACCCGGGCGCAGCACGACGAACGCTTTCGGCTTCAAGAGCCCCTCCGGATCGGCTTCGGGCACGACGGCAGCCTCCAGCACGGCCGGATGCGTGATCAGCGCGCTCTCGACCTCGAACGGCGAGACCCAGATGCCGGAGACCTTGAACATGTCGTCGGCGCGGCCGCAGAAGGTGTAGCGTCCCTCGGTGTCGCGGACATATTTGTCACCGGTGCGGGTCCACGGGCCCTCGAACGTGCGGCGGCTCTTGTGGCGCTGGTTCCAGTAGCCCTCGCCGGCGGAGGGGGCATCGACCAGGAGCTCGCCGACCTCGCCATCGGCGACGTCCTGACCGGCCTCGTTGACGAGCCGCACCGCATAGCCCGGCACCGGCTTGCCGGAGGAGCCGTATTTGATGTCGCCCGGCGCGTTCGACAGGAAGATGTGCAAGAGCTCGGTCGAGCCGACGCCGTCGAGGATGTCGACGCCGAAGCGCGATTTCCAGCTGTTGCCGACGGATTCCGGCAGCGCCTCACCGGCCGAGGTGCAGATGCGCAAGGACTTGCCGCCGCGCTCACTCTTCATCGCTTCGTCATTCAGCATCGCCGCAAACAGCGTCGGCACGCCGTAGAAGATCGACGGATTGTAGCGGTTCATCAGGTCGAACATGCGCGGCGGCGTCGGGCGTTCGCTATTGAGGATCACGCTTGCGCCGACCGACATCGGAAACGTCAATGCATTGCCGAGGCCATAAGCGAAGAACAGTTTTGCTGCGGACAGGCACACGTCGCTCTCGCGGATGCCGAGCACTTGTTTCGCATAGGTATCGGCGGTCGCCTGCATGTTGGAATGAATGTGGCGCACGCCCTTGGGCATGCCGGTCGAGCCCGACGAATAGAGCCAGAACGCCGGCTCGTCCGGATGCGTCGCGGCCGTTGTGAACTGGTCGCTCTCGCCCGCGAGCTCCTCCGCGAGCTGCTTGTGCCCGTTCTGCTTGGCGCCGGACACCACGACGTGCTCAAGATCAGGCATGCGGCCGACCACGTCCTTGATGACGGGATAGAGCGCCTCGGAGACGAACAGCACGCGGGCGCGGCAGTCGGCGAGGATGTAGGCGTATTGGTCCGCGGTCAGCAGCGTGTTCAGCGGCACCGGCACGACGCCGGCGCGGATCGCGCCCAAAAACACGACCGGGAAATCGACCGTATCCAGCATGATCATCGCCACGCGTTCCTCGCGGCGGACGCCGAGCCGGCGCAGCATGTTGGCGGCGCGCCGGGTCTCACGCTGGAGCTCGCCATAGCTGAGCCGCGAGACGGTGTCGTCGAAGGCGAGCTTGCCTTCCCGGCCCTCCTCGACGTTACGGTCGAGCAGCCAGGTCACCGCGTTGTAGGATCCCTCGCTCACGGTCGTCTCCCCTGAATTTAGAATTATAATTCATAGAAAGACATTGTGACAGCTTGCTGTCAATGCCAGCAGGCACTATGTTTCATTAAAACGCGCCGCAGGACCCCTGTAAAGAAGACTCATGACCGACAGTCCCGACGCCGAATCCCACTTTCTCGAACAACTCGGGCAGCGCGTGCGCACCATGCGCGCGCTGCGCGGCATGTCGCGCAAGGTGCTCGCCAAAGTATCAGGAATTTCGGAGCGCTACATCGCGCAGCTCGAGAGCGGCAAGGGCAATGTCTCCATCGTGCTGCTGCGCCGCGTCTCCGACGCGATGGGCGCGCATCTCGAAGATCTGCTCCCCTCCGCCGATCCGACACCGGACTGGCAGATGTTTCGCGATCTCCTCCGCAAGGCGACACCGGGCCAGATTGCCCAAGCAAAAGACCTGCTCGCCGGCGGCAGCGCAACTGCGCCGCGGCGCGCGCCGTTCTGCGGCATCGCGCTGATCGGCCTGCGCGGCGCCGGCAAATCCACGCTTGGGCGCATGCTGGCGAAGAAGATCGGCTGGAGCTTTGTCGAGCTCAACAAGGAGATCGAGCAGCAGAACGGCCTCTCGGTCGCCGAGATCATCGCGCTCTACGGCCAGGAAGGTTTTCGCCGCCTGGAGCAGGCCGCGCTGCAGCAGCTGCTTGCACGCAACGAACTGATGGTGCTGGCGACCGGCGGCGGCATCGTCTCCGAGCCGCTGACCTTCGACCAGATCCTGACCTCGTTCTACACGATCTGGCTGAAGGCCGAGCCCGAAGAGCACATGGCCCGCGTCCGCCGCCAGGGCGATCTCCGCCCGATGGCGGATGACCGCTCCGCGATGGCCGAATTGCGCAACATCCTGCTCAGCCGCGAACCGCTTTACGCACGTGCAACGGCGGTCGTGGATACGGCAGGGCTCAGCGTCGATGCGGCCGCTGCGCGACTGATCGATGCGGTGCGGCCGGTGCTGCAGAACGAGGCGCGCAGCTTTGGGCTGCGCAGTGTAGCGCTGTAGAGATGACCGACAGCGACGTCACCACCTCCATGTTCGAGCGGATCGGCGGCAGTGCCACGATCGACCGTCTGGTCGACAGCTTTTACGACCGCATGGACTCGCTGCCGGAAGCGAAGATCATCCGCGCGATGCATGCCGACGACCTCGGCCTGATCAGGGACGTGCTGAAGCGCTATCTGACGGAATGGACCGGCGGCCCAAAGCTCTACACCCCCGAGAAAGGCCATCCCCGATTGCGGCAGCGGCATATCGGCTTTGCCATCGGCGATGCCGAACGCGACTCGTGGATGGCTTGCATGCGCGGCGCGATGGAAGAGACCATCACGGATAGCGCCGCGCGGCAGGACCTCGATCGCGCGATATCAGGCCTCGCCGACTGGATGCGCAACCGGTAGCGCCCGGCGCCGATGAGCGGAGGATATCGCGGGCACGACAGGGCGTGCGAGGCGGCGCGGGAGCGCGACGAATGAAATTCGACCGCCTAGATCGACCAATAATTCGGATGCTGGTAAGACCGCGAGCGGTCGCCCCAGTCGAACTCATCGCCATCGACCTCGCAGGGGCCGCTGCTCAATTGCTCCGGCGTCAGTTCGACCTGGAAGGCCTGACGTCCCGGATCATATTTCAGCGCGCTCCATTGCACGGGGTAGTGGTGGTGGGCACCGAATGGCCTGCCGGTCTTGATCACCGCATAGGCAACCGTTCCGCTCACCTTGTCGAGCATCAATCGCTCGATCGTGCCGAGCTTGGTGCCGTCACAACCATAGACGGCGACGTGCTCCACGCGATCACTGGGAACCATGGTGTGTTGCATGGCGTGCTCCCTGGTGTTGTGTAGGTACATTATAGCACAATAGCACAGACGCCGACGTTGGGGGATTGGCGTCAACTACAGCAATTGCGAGCGCACCGCCTCCGCCCCCTCCCGCAACAGCGGCAGGAAGCGGTCGATCAATTCCTGCGCCGGCACGCGGTCGACATGGGCACCCATGTTGATGGCGGCGACGATCACGTCGTCGTAGCGGCGCACGGGCACGGAGATAGAGCGGAAATGCGGCTCGGCTTCGCGATCGACCAGCGAATAGCCCTGCGATCTATCAGCCGCAATGTGCGCGAGCAGCGTCTTCGGGTCGGTCACCGTCTGCGGCGTCAGCGCCTCACGCCTCGTCTTCTTCAGGCGGACAAGCAGATCGGCGTCGTCGAACTGACCGAGCATGGCGCGGCCGACCGAGGTGCAGAACGCCGGCAGCCGGTAGCCGATCTCCAATCCACCGGAGAACATGCGCGCCGGGCTGCTGCGGGCGATGAACACGACATCGTCGCCGTCGAGCACCGCGAGCGAGGAGATTTCGTTCGCCGCGGTTGCGACGCGATCGAGCACCGGTTGCAGCACCGCGACGAGCTGGTTCGAACGCAAATAGGACGCCGCCAGCGTCAGCACATGCGGGGTCAGCGAAAACAGCTTGCCGTCACCGGAGACGAAACCGCCACGCTGAAGCGTGAACAGCATGCGCCGCGCAGTGGCGCGCGGCAGATCGGCGGCGCGGGCGAGATCGCTCAGCGTCATCGGGCCTGCACTGGTGCCGAAGCACTGCAGCAGACGCAGGCCACGATCGAGGGCCTCGACGAAATCCGTCGCACGCTCGTCAGTCTCGCTCCGCTTCAGCTTTGGCATGATCCCCGGGACAATCCTGCAAAATAGCGCTTGCTGCCGATCCAAGGCATGTCATAATTCGCCCATTCGTTCAATAGGCGAACGCAACTCGTTAGGCAGGCACGCTCGTGGTCCCCCTCGCCCCGCTTGCGGGGAGAGGCGAAGAGCGCACCGGCTCTCGACTTGCATGTTCGAGCAAGGAAGGACGCGACCGCCATGATGAGCCAGGAGCAGAACGACCTGATCACCCGCACCGGGCCGAAAGACCCGTGCGGCAGACTGATGCGGAGCTACTGGCAACCCGCGGCCCTAGTCGACGAGCTCCAGGGCGAGCGGCCGATCCGTCCCGTAAAATTGCTCGGCGAGAACCTGGTGCTGTTTCGCGACGAGACCGGGCGTTACGGCCTGATCGATCGCCATTGCGCGCATCGCGGCGCCGACCTCGCCTTTGGTCGGCTCGAACATGGCGGCCTGCGCTGCGCTTTCCACGGCTGGCTGTTCGACGCCACCGGCCAATGCATCGAGACGCCAGCCGAGCCGAAGGACTCAAAGCTCTGCCAGAACATCCGCCAGCGCTCCTATCCCGTGGTGGAGAAGAGCGGCATCCTCTGGGCCTATCTCGGCGAGGGCAAGCCGCCAGCCTTCCCGGAAATCGATTGCTTCGTCGCGCCCGGCACACACACCTTTGCCTTCAAGGGCCACATGGCCTGCAACTGGCTGCAGGCGCTGGAGGTCGGCATCGATCCCGCGCACGCCTCCTATCTGCACCGCTTCTTCGAGGACGAGGACACCTCCACCGCTTACGGCAAGCAATTCCGGGGCGCATCCGCGGGAAGCGATTTGCCGATGACAAAGATCCTGCGCGAATACGACCGCCCGATCATCAATGTCGAGCACACCGAATACGGCCTGCGGCTGATCGCGCTGCGCGAGATCGACGAGGAGCGCACCCATGTGCGCGTCACCAACCAGCTCTTCCCGCATGGCTTCGTCATCCCGATGAGCACGGAGATGACGATCACGCAGTGGCACGTGCCGGTCGATGACGAGAACTGCTACTGGTACGCGATCTTCACCAGCTATTCCAACCCGGTCGACAAGCAGAAGATGCGCGACCAGCGGCTCGAGCTCTATGAGCTGCCGGATTACAAGTCGCGCAAGAACAAAGCCAACGATTACGGTTTCGACCCGCACGAGCAGCAGACCGCGACCTATACCGGCATGGGCAACGACATCAACGTCCACGACCAGTGGGCGGTGGAATCGATGGGCGCGATCCAGGACCGCACCAAGGAGCATCTCGGGTCGAGCGACAAGGCGATCGTGCAATACCGCCGCCTGCTGCGGCAGGAGATCGAGAAGGTCGGCGGCGGCGAAAAGCCGATGCTGTTCCTGGACGCGGCCAATGCGCGCAGCATTCAGGGACCGGCAACCATGGACGGCATCGGCCCGACGCGCGGCTGGGAGACCTACTGGATGGAGATCGACGTCAAGCGCCGCCGCGGCGCGCCATGGACCGCGCCGGTGCCGAAGGAGATTGCCGATAATGTGCATCGGCTGACGGCGGCGGAGTGACGTTTGTGCGCCGCTCCCGTAGGGTGAGCAAAGGCGCAGCGCGCCGTGCCCACCATTTCTCCGTGGATACAGATCGTGGGCACGCTTCGCTTTGCCCACCCTACGGCAGTTGAGGGAGTTGCAAAGTGACTTTCGTCGCGCGTCATGCGCTGTGGTCGGATGAGCAGAAGGACGCGGCCGCGCGCATGCGCCGTCTCGTCGAGGACAGGAATCTCGAGGTCATCCGCCTGGCCTTTCCCGACCAGCACGGCATCTTGCGTGGCAAGACCATCATCGCCTCCGAAGCGATTGCCTCGTTGGAGAACGGCTGCTCCATCACTACCACCATGCTCGCCAAGGACACCTCGCACCGCACGGTGTTTCCGGTGTTCACCGCGGGCGGCGGCTTCGGCATGAAGGAGATGGAGGGTGCGGCCGACGTGCTGATGGTCGCCGATCCCACCACGTTTCGCGTCTTGCCGTGGGCGCCGGCGACCGGCTGGGTGCTGTGCGACCTCTATTTCAATGACGGCCGCCCGGTGCCGTTCGCGACGCGCGGGCTCTATCGCAAGGTGCTCGACGAGCTCGGCCGCCACGGCCACGATTTTGTTGCGGGCCTCGAGGTCGAATTCCACATCTTCAAGCTCGACGACCCCCATATGCGCCCCGAGGACGCCGGCCAACCGGGCACCCCGCCCTCGGTGAGTCTGCTGTCTCACGGCTATCAATATCTCACTGAGCAGCGCTTCGATCAGATGGAGCCGGTGCTGGAGATCCTGCGCCGCGATATCGTCGCGCTCGGGCTGCCGCTGCGCTCGGTCGAGGTGGAGTTTGGGCCGAGCCAGTGCGAATTCACCTTCGCGCCGAAGAAGGGCCTGGAGCCCGCCGACAACATGGTGCTGTTTCGCTCTGCCGTGAAGCAGATCGCCCGCCGCCACGGCTATCACGCCACCTTCATGTGCCGGCCAAAGCTACCGAACCTGTTCGCGAGCGGCTGGCACCTGCATCAATCGATCGTCTCGCGCGCGAGCGGTGACAATCTTTTCATGGCGAAAGAGGCCGGCCAGCCGCTCAGCGAATTTGGCCGCGCCTATCTCGCCGGCCTGCTCGATCACGCCCGTGCGGCCACCGTGTTCACGACGCCGACCATCAATGGCTACAAGCGCTACCGCTCCTATTCGCTGGCGCCCGACCGCGCGATCTGGGGCCGCGACAATCGCGGCGTGATGATCCGCGTGCTCGGCGGCGCCGGCGATGCCGCCACCCGCCTGGAAAACCGGGTCGGGGAGCCCGCCGCCAATCCCTATCTCTACATGGCCGCGCAGATCCTCGCCGGCCTCGACGGCGTCGACCGCAAGCTCGATCCCGGCCCCTCGGCCGACACGCCCTACGAGACCAAGGCCCCGCTGCTGCCGAAGTCGTTGCGGGATGCGGTCTCCGCGCTGAAGGACGATCCGTTCTTCCGCGAAAAGTTCGGCGCGGAGTTCGTGGACTATTACACCCACATCAAGAACGCCGAGATCGACCGCTTCCTGGCGGAGGTGACCGACTGGGAGCATCGCGAATATTTTGAGATGTTTTGAGGGAGACCGCCTCACGGCGCTGTGAGGCGACTTCATGCCATCTGTTCCGACGACATCACGCCGGTCTTCGACGAAGCCATTTTCCTGCGCCACGAAAACCGCGTGAAAGGCGCGAGGTTTATTGTTGTCTCCCATGATCAACAGTGGAGTTCGATCATGTTGGGTCAATTGTTCAGCCTGATCTATCGCCTGTCCTGCCGGGCTACCCTGCTCGAGATCGGCACCCACCGCCTCGCCCGCTGACGGCGCGCAAGTCAGGTCAGACGGACTGACCAAAGGGAGGGTTTCCATGCGCAAGCTGATCCTGATCGCGACGTTGTCGCTGCTGGCAGGTCAAGCCTATGCCGGCGGTTCACGCAGCCTGAGCCTGGCTGCAACCAACGCGAGCCAGGCGACCGAGCAGCCGGCAACTCAGGCCCCGCCGCAAGCAACGCAGGCTCCGACCACAACGCCGCAGGCGAATGTCCAGACGGCGACCACCACACCAGCGTCAAGCCAGCCGGCAGCTCCAGCACAAGCCGCAACAGTGCCGGCCGCGACGCCCGCACAGACGACCGCGGAGACCGCCAAGCCGAAGCACCGCCAGCCGTCCACCGAGGCACGCGTGATCCGCGAATTGCATCGGCACGGGATTTATTGGTGAGAGACCGGTGTCGTCCTGGCGAAAGCCAGGACCGATTACCCCATGGAGAGGTTTGGGGACGACCGGTCGTTCGCGACTGATTGCGGCTGCAACCGATAGATCACGCGGTGGGTCCTGGCTTACGCCAGGACGACGGCGTGTTCGCGGCACGGACCTTTCCGCGCCTCACGCTGCCTCAAATCCCCAAATATTTGTGCTGCAGATCCGGCTCGGCCATCAGCTCGTTCGACGTGCCGCTCCACACCGTCTTGCCGCGCTCGATGATGAAGTGGCGATCGCAGATGCGGGCGAGGTGGTCGACGTTCTTGTCGACGACCAGGATCGATTGGCCCCGGCTTTTCAGCAACGACAGGCAATTCCAGATCTCTTCGCGGATCAACGGCGCGAGACCCTCGGTGGCTTCGTCCAGAATCAGGAGTTTCGGGTTGGTCATCAGCGCGCGGCCGATGGCGAGCATCTGCTGTTCGCCGCCGGAGAGCTGATTGCCCATGTTGGCGGCGCGCTCGGCGAGGCGCGGGAACAGCACGTAGATTGCGGCGAGCGTCCAGGGATTGGCGCTATCAAAGCGGTCGGCGGCGGCCGCGACGAGATTCTCGCGCACGGTGAGGTTCGGAAAGATCTGGCGGCCCTCGGGCACGAGGCCGATGCCGAGCTTGGCGATGCGGTACGACGGCAGCTGCCGGACCTCCGTACCCGCAAAGCGGATGCTGCCGGCGCGTGCCGGCGTCAGGCCCATGATCGAGCGGATCGTCGTGGTCTTGCCCATGCCGTTGCGGCCCATCAGCGAGACCATCTCGCCCGGCCTGATCGACAGGGACAGGCCGAACAGCACTTGGCTGAGACCGTAACAGGTCTCGATGCCGTCGACGTCGAGCAGCGTATCAGCCATGGTGAGTCACCACATGCTGGTCGCCGAGATAGGCGCGCTTGACGTCCTCGTTGGCGCGGATCGCCGCGGGATCTCCGGACGCGATGACGCGGCCATAGACCAGCACCGAGATGCGGTCGGCGAGCGCGAACACCGCCGGCATGTCGTGCTCGACCAGCACGATCGAGACTTCTCTCCGCAGCTCCTGCAGCAGCTTCACCATGCCCTGCGATTCGGTGACGCCGAGCCCGGCCATCGGCTCGTCGAGCAGCAGCAGCTTCGGCTTGCTGGCGAGCGCGACCGCAAGCTCGATCTGGCGCCGCTCGCCATGGCTGAGCTTCGACACCAGAACATCGGCGCGATGAGCCAGACCGACGCGGTCGAGCGCGGCGTGCGCGGCATCGCGCAGGCCCTTCTCCTTCCGCGCATTGGCGAAAAAGCGGAATGAGTGACCTGCATGCGCCTGCGCCGCCAGCGCGACATTGTCGGCGGCGGTGAAGTCGAGCAGCAGCGAGGTGATCTGGAATGAGCGGGCGAGGCCCAGCGCGCAGCGGCGATAGGCCGGCAGATAAGTGATGTCCCGTCCGCCCAGCGAGACGCTGCCGGAATGCGGTTCGAGGTGCCCGGTAAGCTGGCTGATCAGCGTGGTCTTGCCGGCGCCGTTCGGACCGATGATGGCGTGCAACTCGCCGGCCGCGACGTCGAGCGAGACGTTGTCCGTCGCGACGATGCCGCCGAAACGGCGCACCAGCTTTTCGACGCGGAGCAGCGGTTCAGCCACGATTGAGCCTCCCCAGAAGGCCCATGATGCCGCCGCGGCCGAACAGCACGATCAGCAGCAACAGCGGGCCCATGATCAGCGCCCAATATTCGGTGATCTGCGACAGAAACTCCTCCAGCAGCAGATAGACCACCGCACCCATGACGGGGCCGAACAGCGTGCCCATGCCGCCGAGAATCACCATCACCATGAGGTCACCGGAGCGGGTCCAGTACATCACGGCCGGGCTGACGAAATCGGTATTGTTGGCGAGCAGCGCGCCGGCGAGGCCGCACATGGTGCCTGATATGACGAAGCAGACGAGCTGGTAGCGCTTGGCGGGAAAGCCGATCGCCTGCATACGCTGCTCGTTGGAGCGCAGGCCCTGCACGACGAGGCCGAAGCGCGAATTGACGATGCGCCAGATCAGGAAGATCACGCCGAACAGACAGGCAAGGCAGAGATAATAAAACTGCGTGCGGTTCGACAGGTTGATCAGGCCGGAGAAGTCGCTCCGCTTGTAGACGGTCAGGCCGTCATCGCCGCCGTAGCGCGCAAGGCCCGAGGCGACGTAATAAGCCATCTGCGCGAAGGCCAGCGTGATCATGATGAAATAGACGCCACGCGTTCGCAGCGAGAGCGCGCCGATCACCAGCGCGTAAATTGCAGAGGCCGCGAGCGCGACCGGGAACTGGATGAAGCCGCTTCCGACACCTTCCTGCGCGAGCATGCCGACGGCGTAGCCGCCGATGCCGAGATAGGCGGCGTGACCAAAGCTCATCATGCCGCCAAACCCCATGATGAGGTTGAGGCTCGCCGCCGCCAGCGCCAGGATGACGATGCGGGTGAACAGCGTCAGGATGAAGATGTTGCCGGACAGATAGGAATAGAGCGGCAGCAGCACGAGGCCCGCCAGCATCACGGCCGTGACGGCCTTGCTTACCGAGAAAGTCTTCATCGACGGTTGGCCGGAAACAGCCCCTCCGGCCGCACCACCAGCACGATCGCCATCAGCAGATAGATGAGCATGGACGACAGCGCGGGCGCGGCAGTGGAGGCAGCGGCACCGCTCAGCACCTGCCGCAACAGGTTGGGCAGGAAGGCGCGGCCGAGCGTGTCGATCATGCCGACGAAGATCGCGGCGAGGAAGGCGCCGCGGATCGAGCCGATGCCGCCGATCACGATGATGACGAAGGCGAGGATCAGGATGTTCTCACCCATGCCGATCTGCACGGTGAGGATCGGCGCCTGCATCAGGCCGGCCAATCCTGCGAGCGCGGCGCCAAGCCCGAACACCAACGTGTAGAGCAGCTTGATGTTGATTCCGAGCGCGCCGATCATCTCGCGGTTGGAGGCGCCGGCGCGGATCAGCATACCGATGCGGGTGCGCATCACGCCGAGATAGAGCAGCAGCGCGACCAGCAGCGCGACGATGATGATCGCAAGCCGATAGGCGGGATAGTGAATGCCGGGCAGGATCGGCACCGGCACGGTGAGCCAGGCCGGGAGCGGCAGCGCCAGGCCCGCCGGGCCCCAGATCAGCCGCACAGCCTCGTTGAAGAACAGGATCAGGCCGAAGGTCGCGAGCACATGGTCGAGATGGTCGCGGCCGTAGAGATGCCGCAGCGCACTCATCTCCAGCACGATGCCAAGCACCAGGGTCGCACCGAGCGCCAGCAGTGCGCCGAGCAGGAAGCTTCCGGTCCACGCGGCGAAGGTCGCGGCGAAATAGGCGCCCATCATATAGAGCGAGCCGTGCGCGAGGTTGACGAGATCCATGATCCCGAACACCAGCGTCAGGCCGGCGGCGAGCAGGAACAGCAGCAGGCCGAATTGCAATCCGTTCAAGAACTGTTCGACGACGAGCAGCATCAAGACTCTTTCAGGCGCACACGCACACGCGCCGATGTTCGAACACAGTCGCCATCAGTGAAAGAGCTCCCCCCGCCTCTTCAAGGCGGAAAAATGGGTAATGGCAGTATCGTTCCGAGGCAAGAGCGATTCGACATTGAACATGCACTTTGTTGCATGCCGGTGTCATGCGCTCGAAATCACCCTTGTAAATTCGGCCCTGCAGAACCCGCCCGGCAAAGGCTCCGCACGGGGTGAGGCAGCCTGCCGCACCCAAACGATAACCCTCCCCCCGTTTTCCAGGGAGAGGGGTGCGCGCGAGGCCCGGATGAAAGGGCGACGTCTAGTGCGACGTGACCTGGTGGGGAAAATCGTCCGGCTCGTTGAGTTCGCTGTTGGCCGTCGAGGCCTCCAGCGCCGCCATCCGGAACAGGTAGGCCAGCGTTGCCAGCCCGGTATCTTCGGCCATCTGCGCCAGCTCGAGCGCCATGTCGGACATGTAGCCGAGATTCTCGTCCTTGGTTTCCGCCATGATCTGGCTGTCCCGCATCATATTCGACATTTCAGGCGCTCTTTCGTTGCGCGGCGGTGCGGCCGCAGAGGTTGGCACGGGCGAGGCAATCGAGACGGGGTCCGTCCTGATGGACGACGTTCTTCATCCCGATACGGTCGCGCACGATGTTCAGCGATTCCTGGCGGACCTCGATGGTCGCGGCCATGGTCCAGGAGTCCTCGATCAAGGCCGGCAATCCCAGCGGCGTGACGACAAAGCCGATGTCTTGGAAACGGGGCAGCCACCATGTCTCCATGACAAGGCAAAGCCGCTCGATGCCCTGATCGAGGCAGAACTCCTGCGCCGCCGCCATCAGTTGCAGATTGAACGCGCCATCACGGCGCTCGCGCGTCACGAAGAAGCGCGACCACTCCCAGACCTGCGGGTCTACCGGACAGCCACGCACCGCGGCGAGATGGGGGAACACCTCGCTCATCATGGTCGGCTTGGTGGTCGGATACAGGCGCGAGCCACCGAGCACGCGGCGGTTCTCGAGGGCCAGCAAATAGATCGCGTCCTCATTGTCGTAGGCATCGATCTCGCGGCTGTCGGGCTTGCGCAGCCCCTCCCATTTCCGCTCTTCGACGAAAATCTCGTGACGTACCCGGAAATGCTGCTCGAGGACATCCTCGTAGAGGTGCCGGTTGACGGCAGAAATCACATGAATCATGAACTCCCCCATAGTTTGAAATGGGGGCAGCCTCAGCGAAAAAGGCCAAATCGACTATTGGGAAATTTCCCAGTAGGCGACGATTTCAGGGATTGATGATTCTTTGGCGGATCGCGATCGCGACCGCATGCGTCCGGTTGACGGCGCCGAGCTTGCGCGCAGCGGTTGCAAGATGCTCTTCCGCGGTGCGCTGCGTGATGTTCAGAATCTCGCCGATTTCCCAGGCCGACTTGCCCTGCGACGCCCAGGCGATCACCTCGCGCTCGCGCGGGGTCAAGCGTGCCGACGGATGCGGCGACGGTGCAAGCAAACGACGAATGTGATCGAAGCCGTACATCGCGATCAGATGCAGGGCCGGCTTGCTGCGGACGTTGAGATCGAGATGAACGCCGCCGAGCGAGACACCGGCCTCATACCCGGTCAAGCCGTGGATCGGCACGACAAAGCCGCGCGACATGCGGAAATCGACAGCGCGCCGCATCACCTCCACCGCACCCGGCTCGAACTCCGCGTCATAGGGCGCTTCCGACCATTCGAACGGATTGACCGTCTGGCGGCACTTCCGAATCACGGGATCGACGCGATCGTAGCTCTTTTCGGTATAGAGGCTGAACCATTCGGCCGGCCATTTCTTGGCCAGCACCATCTGGGAAAAGCGCTGATCGGGATTCGGCAATCCGGTGACGATGATGTGCTCGAAGCCATAGCGGCCAAAGGTGATGGCGAGCGCATCCATCGCATCCGGAACCCTGTCATAGGCTCCCAGCCCTTCGATGAAGTCCAGCGCTTCGCGGCCATAATCCACGGCGGACATTGGTGCGTTTCCTGCCTCCTCGCCGCTCGATATAGCACGTCTTGGGCGGCCGCCTCAATTCACTGCATCCGTAATTTCCCGGTGTGGCACTCGCACCGAAGATTTAATCTACTTGTGGAGGAAGTGACGCCCAGTTACACCCAACGCTTCTAGAGCGGGAAAACCACGATGGAAGATGAGAACATCGCGCTCAACAGCGTGCTTGGCCTGGAATTGAACCGCGTGTTTTTCGCCGTCCGCGATACGGCAAACAAGCAGAAGATCATCGAGTTCGCGCGCGACGTGCTGCAAAGCGAACGCCCGAAGCTCGTCGACAGCGTCTCGCCGGAAAAACCCGCGGGCTAGCCGCGCAGGTCGCAGCGGATACCCCCCCGATGCAGCCGATTGTGCAACGATGCCCTTCGTTTTGAGCGCGCTGACCTTGGTTGAAACAATCTGACTGCGACGTTGCCCATCCTTTCCCACTTCGATCAGAGCCCACTTGCCGCTGGATGACATCACGGTTGTCGTGAGATGATCGCCGCCACGATCGTCTTTCGGATGCCAAGACCATGATGACCCTGCGCCAGGTTGAAGTGATCCGTGCCGTGATGGTGACGGGCACCATTGGCGGCGCGGCAAAGCTGTTGAACGTATCGGCACCGGGGATCAGCCGGCTTGTCAAATACACCGAGCGCTCGCTCGGCATCCGCTTCTTCCAGCGCCAGAACGGCCGCTACTTCCCGACGCCGGAAGCCGAGAACATTTTCGAGCAGATCAACGGCGTCTACAAGAAGGTCGACGATCTCTCCGAGATCATCTCCAAGATCGGCCGCGGCGGATTGTCGGAGCTGCGCATCGGCTCGGTGCCCAGCATCTCGCAGGTGATGGTGCCGCGCGCGATCGAGCGGGTCCGCCGCCGCTATCCCGATCTCGGCATCGACATCAACATCCTCAAGCTCGAGGAAGCGATCGACTATCTGATGCTCGGCCGCGGCGAGTGCGTGGCGATGAGCTACCGGCTCGAGCACTCCGGGCTCGACTTCATGCCGCTCGCCTCTGGCGAGCTCTATTGCATCGTGCCGCCGGGCCACGAGCTCGCCGGGCGCAAGCAGGTCTCGGCCGCCGAGATCACCCGCTACCCGCTGATCGGCATCGATCCCAACGACCCCTATGGCCGGATCATGGCCGAGATTTTTGCGCGCAACCGGCTGGAGTACAACATCACCATCCGCGCGCGCTTCGGCACCACGGTCTGCGCGCTGGTGAAGGCCGGGCTCGGCATCGCCATCATCGACCAGTTCACGGTCGCCCATGGCGGCTATCCCGGGATCGAGCTGATCAAGATCACCGAACCGACCCGGTTCGACACCTACATCGCGGTCAAGCGCGGCGCGCCGCTGTCGCTCCATGTCGAGCATTTCATCGAGGCCCTGCGCGCCGAGATGCGCGCGGTCGAACCGTCCCGCGGCCCCGGCAAGGCCGCCGCAGCGCGCGGACGGAGGAAATAACATAATGTTAGGTTTGTCGGATAAATGAGTAATTGTGTTAGGCAGGGGAATGACTATCGTCCCTCTTGGAATTGCGCGGATTTCTCCGCTAATGGCCGGACATCAACGCGCCCCAAAAGCCTATCAAGAGACGATAGTGGATCATGTCTAGCCGCGCCCCCGCTGCCCCCAAAAAGCTCCTGACCGGCCTGATCGGTGCGCCGATCGCTCATTCCGCCTCTCCCGCCATGCACGAGCGCGCCGCCGAGGCTCTCGGACTGCGCGGCCATTATCAGCTCATCGAGGTCGCCGGCGCCGATGCGACCGGGCTGAGGATGATGCTCGAAGGCGTGCGGCGGCTCGGCTTTGCCGGTGTCAACGTCACCTTTCCCTACAAGGAGGCGGTGGTACCGCTGCTCGACGCGCTGGCGCCGGGCGCGGCCGCCATGGGCGCGGTCAACACCGTGGTCGTGAAGGACGGCCGGCTGATCGGCCACAATACCGACACCACGGGCTTTGCCCGTGCGGTATCACCGCTGCTGACGCCATCAGGCAACGCGGTGGCGGTGATCGGCGCCGGCGGCGTCGGCAAGGCGATCGCCTTTGCCCTGGCGGACCGAAAAGTTTCCGACATCCGCATCTTCGACAGTGAGCCGGCGCGGGCCGAAAGGCTTGCCTCGCTCCTGAACGCCACAGGCGCAAGAGTCGTAACCAGCGTCGAGAGCGCGCTGGATGGCGCCACCGGCCTCGTCAACGGCACGCCGGTCGGCATGCTGCCGAACCGCAACACGCCGGTGCCGCCGGCGCTGCTTCGTGCAGACCTGTGGGTCGCGGATGCCGTCTATTCGCCGCTGATCACGCCGCTCCTTGCCGCAGCGCAAGAGAAGGGCGCGCGCGTCATGACCGGCCGGGAGCTTGCAATCTACCAAGCCGCCGACGCCTTCGAATTGTTCACCGGCCTTGCCCCGTCGACCGAAGTCATGGGAGAGGCTTTTGACGCCGTGATGGCTGCGCGCAGCGCCGCCTATCAGGCAGCTTGAGGCGAAGCGGCCGGACACAAGGCCGCTTGCAAAATTGAAACGGGAGGAGAGGACGATGAAATCAACGCTACTGGTGGGCGCGCTGCTCACTGCAATCACGACGACGGGCGCCTTCGCACAGGCGATCAAGCTCGCCGACGTCGCCGAGCTCTCTGGCGGCGGCGCCACCGTCGGCACCAACTGGAAGAACGGCATCGATCTCGCGATCGAGGAGATCAACGCCAAGGGCGGCGTGCTCGGCCGCAAGCTTGAAGTCACCCATGCCGACTCGCAGTCCAATCCCGGCGTCGCCCGCGCGCAGGTGCAAAAAGCACTCGACGCAGAACCCTATGTGCTGCTCGGGCCCGGCTATTCCGGATCCGTGAAGGTCACCGCGCCGCTCGCAGCCGAAGCCGGTATCGCGCAGATCATGGGCGGCGAAGCTGCCGAACTGACGCAGGCCGGCAACAAGTTCCTGTTCCGCACCTCGTTCGGCCAGCAATCCTCGATGCCGAAGGTGGCAAAGTACATCCACGACGACATGAAGGCGAAGTCGGTCGCGGTGGTCTGGGTCAACAACGATTTCGGTCGCGGCGGACGCGACGTCGTCATCAAGGAGCTCGAGCGGCTCGGCTCCAAGGTCGTCGCCGACCTCTCCACTGAGGCGGGCCAGGCCGATTTCGCCGCCGACGTCGGCAAGATCAAGGCTGCCAATCCCGACGCCGTCTTCGTCTATCTCAACGAGGAAGAGAGCGCGCGCATCCTGAAGGAGCTGAAGCGCCAGGGCGTCACCGCACCGCTGATGGGCGAGACCACGCTGATCGGCCAAAAGGTGATCGAGCTCGCCGGCGACGCCGCCAACGGCGCCCGCGGCCATGTCGGTCTCACCACGGATGCCCCAGTCGACCTGATCAAGGGTTTCCGCGACCGCTTCTCGAAGAAGTACAACTATGTCCCCGACCATAACGGCCTGAAGGGCTACCTCGCCGTCTACATGGTGAAGGCCACCACCGAGAAGATGGGCAAGGTCGATCCCAAAGCCTTCGCCGACACGCTCCACGGCTTGACGATCAAGGCCGCGGATGAGCCGGGCATTTTGATGGACGTCACCTTCGATGCGAACGGCGACATCGATCGCCAGAGCTTTCTGGTCGAGGTCGTCGAAGGCAAGCAGGTCGTGAAGCAGGTGCTGCCGAAGATGAAGTGAGGCGTTCTTCGCCTCTCCTCGCAGGCGGGGAGAGGCCGGAATTTGCAAAGCAAATTCCGGGTGAGGGGGAGCCTCACCCCGACCCTCTCCCCGCAAGCGGGGAGAGGGAGAAGAAAGAGGGGAAAATGTCCAATCTGTTCGATCTTCTGGTCGCGGGACTGGCCACCGGCGCGATCTATGCGCTGGTCGCGGTCGGCTTCACGTTGCTGTGGCAGACCTCGCAGACCATCAATTTCGCGCAAGGCGAGTTCGTGATGCTGCCGGCATTCCTGATGCTGGCGGCGATGCATGTCGGCGCGCCGTTCTGGCTCGCGATCATCCTCGGCATTCTGCTGTCGATGATCCTGCTGGGCCTCGCCTTCAAGATGCTGCTGGTCGACCCGATGATGCGCCATGGTGTTCTGCCGCTGGCGATCGCGACCATGGCGCTCGCGATCGGCATCAAGGAGGCCGTCAAGCAGTTCTTCAGCGCAGAGGCTTCGCCCTTCCCGTCGATCGTGCCGACCGGTGACATCTCCGTGCTCGGCCACGCCGTCTCGCTGCAAAGCATCGGCGTCCTGGTCGTTGCCATCCTTGCCGTATTCGGCCTGACCACGCTCCTGAACCGCACCTCGCTCGGCCACCAGATGCAGGCGGCAGCCCAGAACCCGACGGTGGCGCGCATCATCGGCGTGCCCGTCGAGCGCATGATCCTGCTCACCTTCCTGATCAACGCCTTCCTGGTCGCGCTGGCTTCGCTGCTGATCACGCCGATCTATCTGGCAAAATTCTCCTCCGGCGAGGTGCTTGGCCAGGCGGCCTTCATCGCGGCGATCGTCGGCGGCTTCAACCAGGTCCGCGGCGCAATCGCCGGCGGCCTTCTGATCGGCGTGCTGGACAATCTCGCGGCCTCCTACGTCTCGACGCAGTATCGCGCCGCGGTGCCGCTGATCTTCCTGATCGTCGTCATCCTGTTCCGGCCGCAAGGACTGCTCGACCGCGCCGAGGAGCGCACGGTATGAGCGGCTTCGCCAAACCCCTGAAGATCGCGCTCGGCCTCATCGTCATTGCCGGCCTGATCGTCGTCCCCATGAACTTCAACCGCTACGGCCTGTTCATCCTGAGCCAGTGGGCGGTGATGACGATTGCCGCGATGGGGCTCAACCTCACGCTCGGCTATGCCGGACAGGTCTCGCTGGCGCAGGGCGCGTTCGTCGGCATCGGCGCCTATGCGGCGGCGATCATGACGACGCATGGCTGGCCGCTGCCGGCCGCGATCCTGGTCGCGATCGTGCTCAGCTTCGCAGTCGGCTGGGTGCTCGGCTATCCCGCGCTGCGCGTGCAGCATCATTACCTTGCCTTCGTCACGCTGGCGTTCTCGACGCTGGCCTTTTTGGTGTTCCGCAACGAGAGCTGGCTCACGGGCGGCATCTACGGCATCTCCAACATTCCGCGGCCGCACGTCTTCGGCATCGCGACCAACAAGCCGCTGCCATTCTATTATGTCTGCCTCGGATCGCTCGCGATCGTCTCGGTCGCGGTGTGGTGGCTGATCCGATCGCCTTGGGGACGCGCCTTCATGGCGCTGCGCGAGAATCCGCTGCGTGCGCAGTCACTCGGCATCGACACCCGCCGCTACACGCTGATGGCCTTTGCGATCGGCTCGGCGCTCGGCGGCGTGGCCGGCGCGCTCTATGCGCCGCTGACGCAATATATCGACCCCGTTCCCTTCAACCTGTCGCTCTCGCTCGACCTCCTGATGATGGTGATCGTCGGCGGCGCCGGCTTCTATTTCGGCCCGTTCCTGGGAGCGATGATCGCGGTGCTGCTGCCGGAATGGCTGCGCTTCACGGAGGGCTATTATCTGATGCTCTATGCGATCGCGGTGATGGCATTGCTGATCTGGTCGCCGACCGGCATCCTGGGAATTCTCGACCGCTACATGGCCGCACGGCGCACCAAGGCAGCCTCAGCGCTGCGCGCCGTTGCCAAGTCCCGCCTGGAGACGGCGCAATGAGTGCGGTGCTCGAAGTCACAAATATCAAGAAGAACTTTGGCGGCATCAGCGCCGTCGACGGCGTCTCGTTCGACGTCCACGAGGGCGAGATCCTCGGCCTGATCGGCCCGAACGGCTGCGGCAAGTCGACCCTGTTCAACTGCATCCTCGGCCAGCTCACGCCGTCAGGCGGCGAGGTCAAGCTCGACGGCAAGGTCGTCACCGGCTTGCGCCCCTCCGAGCTCAACAAGCTCGGCGTCAGCCGTACTTTCCAACTCTTGCAGGTGTTTCCAAAACTCTCGGTGCGCGAGAACCTGATCCTCGCCGGCCAGGAGCATCAGGGCAACATGGCCTCGCGCCTGGTCGGCCGCTCCGACGCCGGACTGACCGACGCCGCCAACCAGATGATCGGTTTTTTCAAGCTCGACCACCTCGCGGCCGAGCCTGCCGGCGGCCTCTCCTACGGACAGCAAAAGCTGCTCGATGCCGCCATGGCCTTCATGGGCGGCCCGCGACTGGTGCTGCTCGACGAGCCCGCCGGCGGCGTCAACCCGACGATGCTGTCTGACCTCAAGGAGCGGCTGGTCGCGATCAACCGCGAGAAGAACGCGACCTTCGTCGTGATCGAGCACAACATGGAGTTCGTGATGTCGCTGTGCTCACGCGTGATGGTGATGGCGGAAGGCAAGGTGCTGGCGATGGGCCGGCCGGACGAGGTGCGCAAGAACCCCGCCGTGATCGAAGCCTATCTCGGACATTGAGGTGCAACGATGAGCGACCCGATCCTCTCGGTTCACAATCTCGTCGGCGGCTACGGCAAGATGACGATCTTGAACGGCACGACATTCTCGGTGCCGCCAGCGACCATCACCACCATCATCGGCCCGAACGGCGCCGGCAAGTCCACTGTGTTCAAGGCGATCTTCGGCCTGCTCAAGCTGCGCGAGGGCAAGATCAGCTTTGCGGGACGTGACGTCACCAATTTGAGTCAGCGCGCGCTGCTCAATGCCGGTATCTGCTACGTGCCGCAGGGCCGCAACATCTTTCCGGAACTGTCGGTGCGCCACAATGTCGAGCTTGGTGGCGTCGCTGCCGGCAAGGGCATCGACCTGCCGACGCGGATCGAGGCCGCACTCGACCTGTTTCCCGCGCTGCGCCGCAAGTCGACGCAGCAGGCCTCGACACTCTCGGGCGGTGAGCAGAAGCAGCTCGAGATCGCCCGCTCGCTGCTGCTCGAGCCAAAGCTCGTGCTGATCGACGAACCTTCGATCGGCCTCTCGCCGCTGATGGTGCAGCAGACCTTCGACATCCTCAAGAGCTTGCGTGGCCGCGGCGTCACGATCCTGATGATCGAACAGAACGCGCGCTCGGCGCTGGAGATCTCCGATATCGGCATCGTGCTCGAGCTCGGCCAGACCCGCATGGTCGACAAGGCAGAGCGCATCCTCAACGACCCACGCATCGGCCAGCTCTTCCTCGGGGGCGCCATGGAGGAGAGCGCAGCATGAGCGCGCCTCTGCGTATCGCCGTTGCCGGCGCCGGCCTGATCGGCCGCCGCCATATCGAATTGGTCGAGGCATCGCCGGACTGCATGCTGGCCGGTATCGCCGACCCCTCCCCCGCCGCGAAAGAATATGCGCAGGCGCGCAATACGCCCTGGCATGTCGATCACCGCGCACTGCTGGCAGGCGAGAAACCGGACGGTCTCATCATTGCCTCGCCGAACGCGCTGCATTCGCCGGTGGCGCTCGACTGCGCACAAGCCGGAGTGCCCGCGCTGATCGAGAAGCCGGTCACCGACACGGTCGCGGCCGCGCAGCGCCTCTGCGCAGCCGTCAAGCGGACCGGCGTGCCGATGCTGGTCGGTCATCACCGCCGGCACAATCCGATCATCAAGGCCGCACGCGAAAGCGTGGCGAGCGGCATGCTCGGCCAGCTCACGGCCGTGGCCGGACTATGGCTCCTGAAGAAGCCTGATGATTACTTCGACGTGAGTTGGCGGCGCGAGGCAGGCGGCGGCCCGCTACTCATCAACCTCATCCACGACATCGACAATCTTCGTTTTATCTGCGGCGAAATCACCGAAGTGCAGGCGATGACCTCGAACAAGGTTCGCGGCTTCGCCGTCGAGGACACCGCTGCACTGCTGCTGCGCTTTGCCAGTGGCGCGCTGGGAACGGTAACCGTGTCGGATGCGACGCCGGCCCCGTGGAGCTGGGAGTTGGCGTCGGGCGAGAACGCTGCGTACCCCAAGCAGGATCAGCCCTGCTACATCTTCACCGGCACCCGCGGCTCGCTCTCCGTGCCGAACATGGAGCTGTGGTCCTACAAGCAGCCGCCCGGTTGGCACGCGCCGCTGTCGCGCGAGACCATCGCGCCGCCGGCATCCGATCCGCTGGCAGAGCAGCTCAGGCATTTCTGCGCGGTGATCACGGGCCGCGAACAGCCACTGATCTCAGTCGAAGATGCGATGGGCACGCTCGCGGTCGTCGAGGCCGTCAGCGAAGCGGCACGCACGGGCCAGAAAATATCGCCGGGCCACATCATGGAGCAGGCAGCATGAACAAGCGCTCGATCGCGACCGTCTCCCTCTCAGGCGCGCTGGACGAAAAACTGCGCGCGATCGCATCCGCCGGCTTTGAAGCGGTGGAGATCTTCGAGAACGATCTGCTGTCGTTCGGTTCAGGCCCGCGCGACATCGCAAGACTCTGCAAGGATCTCAATCTGGAGATCTGCGCCTTTCAGCCGTTCCGCGATTTCGAGGGCATGCCGGAGCCGCAGCGCTCGCGCAATTTCGCCCGCGCCGAGCGCAAGTTCGATCTGATGCAGGAGCTCGGCACCGATCTGCTGTTGATCTGCTCCAACGTGTCGCCGGCCTCGCTCGGCGGCATCGACCGCGCTGCCGATGATTTTCGCGAGCTCGGCGATCGCGCCGCCAAGCGGGGCTTGCGCGTCGGCTACGAGGCGCTGGCCTGGGGCCGCCATGTCAACGACTATCGCGACGCCTGGGAAATCGTCCGCCGCGCCGATCATCCCGCCATCGGCGTCATCCTCGACTCTTTTCACGCGCTGGCGCCGGGCTTCCCGACCCGCGCGATGGCCTCGATCCCCGGCGACAAGATTTTTCTGGTGCAGCTTGCCGACGCACCCAAACTCGAGCTCGACATCTTGTCGTGGAGCCGGCACTTCCGCTCGTTCCCCGGTCAGGGCGACCTGCCGGTCGGAGAATTCATGCAGGCGATCGCCGCGACCGGCTATGCCGGCCCGTGGTCGCTGGAGATCTTCAACGACCAGTTCCGCGCCGGCTCGGCGGCGCAGACCGCGGTCGACGGACTGCGCTCGCTGATCCTGCTGCAGGACCAGCTCGCCCCGGACTGGCCGAAGCTCGTCGGCGAGCCCCTGGCGCCGAAGGCCAAGAGCCACGGCACCGGCTTCATCGAATTCGCCGTCAACGAGACCAAGGCCGGCGAGCTCGCGCATCTGTTTTCACAGCTCGGCTTCCGCAAGACCGGCAAGCATCGCAGCAAGGCGGTCGAGCGCTGGTCGCAGGGCAAGGTCGAGCTCGTGATCAATTCGGAGACCGACGGCTTTGCGCATTCGCACTATGTCACGCACGGCCCCGGCGTCTGCGCCATCGCGCTCGATGTCGACAATGCCGGCCTCGCCATGCAGCGCGCCGAGACGCTGAAGGCGCGCACCTTCTATCAGCCGGTCGGACCGGGCGAATTGGAGATCCCGGCGATCCACGGCGTCGGCGGCAGCCTGCTCTACTTTCTCGACCAGGCCGGCAAGAACTGGGACACGGATTTCGAGCCTGTGACGAGCGACGCAAGCGCCGATGCGCTGCTGGCGGTCGATCACATCGCGCAGTCGATGCCCTATGACGAGATGCTGTCCTGGCTGCTGTTCTACACCGGCATTCTCGATCTGAAGCGCCTGCCGCAGATGGAGATCGCCGACCCCCGCGGCCTCGTGCAGAGCCAAGCCCTCATCAACGCCGACCAGAGCCTGCGCTTCGTCGTCAACGGCTCCTCAGCCAACCGCACTCTGCCGGCGCGTTTCATCTCGGAATTTTTCGGCTCGGGCGTGCAGCACGTCGCGTTTGCGTGCGAGGATATCTTCGCGACCGTCGCCGCGATGCGCGCCCGTGGCGCAGGCTTCCTCGACATCCCCGAGAATTATTACGACGACATCGAAGCCAAATACGACCTCGCGCCCGATGTCATGGCAAACCTCCGTGCCAACCACATTCTCTACGACCGCGAGGGTGACGGCGAGTTCTTCCAGGTCTACACCCACATTTTCGACGAGCGGTTCTTCTTCGAGATCGTGGAGCGGAGGAATTATCAGGGCTTTGGTGCGGCGAATGCGGGCATCAGGCTGGCCGCGCAGGCCCGCGAGGTACGACCTGCAAGCATGCCGCGGGTGTAGGCTCCCTCTTCCCCTCTCCTCTTGTAGGAGAGGGTGGGCGAGACGGGTGAGGGGTATCTCTCCGCGAATGCGATAGAGATTGCTTCGCGGAAGCAACCCCTCATCCGACGCTTCGCGCCACCTTCTCCCACAAGGGGAGAAGGGGCAACATCGCATGTGGCTACTTCATCGGGCACTTGTCGTGGAAGCGGTCCTGATCGTTGGTGACGATGGTGGCAACGGTCTTCAGCGAAAGCTCGCCGCCGGCGCCCTTCACCACGTCCTGAAGATAGAAGTTCTGGATCGGGATGTGATTGTTGCCGTATTTGAACGCGCCGCGCAGCGACTTGAAATTGGCCTTCTCCATCTCGGCCTTCATCGCATCCTTCTTGGAAGTGTCGCCGCCGACGGCGACCACCGCGCTGTTGATGAGCTGGGCCGCGTCATAGGCCTGTGCGCCGTAGTAGCTCGGCCGGGCGCTGGGATATTTCGTGCGGTAGTCGGCGACAAACTTCTTGTTCTGCTCGTTGGGCAAGTCGTTCACCCATTCCTGCGCACCGGGCACCCCGAACGCATTCTCCTTCTGCAAAGGCAACGTCGTCTCGTCGACGGTGAAGGCGGTGTAGAGCGGCATGGTGCTCTTCATGCCGGCCTGGACATATTGATTGAGGAACTGCGCGCCGGCCGCACCGGGATAGAACACGAAGATCGATTCGGCGCCGGAGGCGCGGGCTTTGGCCAACTCGGCGGAGAAGTCGAGCTGGCTCGGCCAGACCGTGTATTCCTCACCCTTGACCTCGCCCTTGAACGTGCTCTTCACGCCCGCAAGCATGTCCTTGCCGGCGGCGTAGTTCGGGCCGATCAGGAACACGCTCTTGACGCCGTTCGCGTTCATGTAGAGGCCCATAGCGGCCGGCGTCTGGTCGTTCTGCCAGGAGGTCGAGAACACGTATTGCGAACACAGCTCGCCCGCGAGCTGTGACGGGCCGGCATTGGCGGAGATCAGGAAGGTCTGGGAGTCCACCGCGGTCTTGAGCGAGGCGAGCAGCACGTTCGACCAGATGTAGCCGACGAGGAAATCGACCTTGTCGGATTGCACCAGCTTCTCGGTCTTCTGCTTGCCGACATCGGGCTTCTGGCCATCGTCCTCATAGATCACCTCGACCGGCTTGCCGCCCATCTTGCGGCCGAGATGATCGAGCGCGAGCTCGAAGGAGTTGCGCATGTCGTTGCCGATCACGGCGGTCGGGCCGCTGAAGGTCGAGACGAAACCGATCTTGATGGTGTCGCCGGCGAATGCCGGGCTCGCCAGCACCAGCGCCGCTGCGCCCGCCAGCCAGAATGCCGTCCTCATAACTCACTCCCCTCCTTATTATTGATCCCGGAAACGGGGTGATCGCCGCCCCGGGCCTGTGTCTATTGAACGCAAAATCCGTCGCGCCGCCAATGGCTCAGCGCCCGCCCTGCACCATATTTCGCCCCAAACGGGGATGGCAAGAAATATAATTCTACTCACTTTGGCCGAGGCTGCGGCGCTTTTTCGCGGGATGTCGATACATCCGGCCTATGCGGCGATAGATGACGGCTATTGGACCGCGCCCCCCGATCCGCACTTAAATGAAAGAAGTGAGCAGCGAGATTCGAGGACACATCATGACCACGACACCGCATCGCGTCGTCATCGTCGGGGCCGGCTTTGGCGGGCTGGAGACCACCTACCGGCTCGCGGGGGCGCCGGTCGAGATCACGCTGATCGACCGCCGCAATCATCATCTGTTTCAACCGCTGCTCTACCAGGTCGCGACCGCCTCGCTCGCCACCAGCGAGATCGCCTGGCCTGTCCGCCACCTCATGCGCGACCGGCGCGAGGTGACGACGCTGTTTGCGACCGTCAGTGGCGTCGATGCCGGCAGACGCTGCGTGCTGATCGACGACGGCAGCGAGGTGCCCTACGACACGCTGGTGCTCGCGACCGGCGCGCGCCACGCCTATTTTGGCCATGATGAATGGGAGACGTGGGCGCCAGGCCTCAAGACGCTGGAGGACGCAACCACGCTGCGTCGTCACATCCTGGTAGCCTTCGAGCGCGCCGAGCGCGAGACCGATCCGGCCAGGCGCGCTGCGCGGCTGACTTTTGTGATCATCGGCGCCGGCCCGACCGGCGTCGAGCTCGCCGGCACCATCGCCGAGATGGCGCACCACACGCTGCCCGGCGACTTCCGCAATATCGACACGACCAAGGCCCGCGTCGTGCTGATCGAGGCCGGCCCGCGCGTGCTCGCGGGCTTCCCCGACGATCTCTCCGCCTATGCGCAGGCCTCGCTCGAAAAGATCGGCGTCGAGGTCGTGCTCGGACAGGCTGTCACCGAGATCAACCGTGAAGGCGTCGTGTTCGGCGGCAAACTGCTCGAGGCGAAGACGCGAATCTGGGCCGCCGGCGTCCGCGCCTCGCCGGCCGCCGAATGGCTGGGCGCACCGAGCGATCGCGCCGGGCGCGTGCAGGTGAACGACGACCTCACCATTCCCGGCCATGCCGAGATTTTTGCGATCGGCGACACCATCAACATCAACGCCTGGGACGGCAAGCCGGTACCCGGCATCGCTCCGGCCGCGAAGCAGCAGGGCAAGCATGTCGCCGAGACCATCAAGGCGCGGCTGCGCGGCGAGAGCAAGGGCGCGTTCCGTTACAAGCATGCCGGCAGCCTCGCACAAATCGGCAAGCGACTTGCCGTGATCGATTTCGGCAAGGTGAAACTGCGCGGCACCATCGCGTGGTGGATCTGGGGCATCGCCCACATCTACTTCCTGATCGGGCTGCGCCATCGCCTGAGCGTGGCACTGAGCTGGCTCTGGATCTACGCCCGCGACCAGCGGGCGGCGCGGTTGATCACTCAGGGAAGCAGCAAGGTGGTGTGAGCATTCTCCTCCCTCTCCCCGGTCTGAACATTCTTACGGGGAGAGGGTTGGGGTGAGGGGCCCTCTCCGCGGAGCAGATGGACGTGGGACCTGTACCCCCTCACCCGGAATCCGCGCTTCGCGCGAATTCCGACCTCTCCCCGCGGGGAGAGGTGAAAAGACCACCTACTTCACCAACTCGCACCCGCCCTCAGCCATCGGTCGGAATGCCTGTTCCGCGGGAATCGTCGAGACCAGCTTGTAATAATCATACGGATATTTCGACTCCTCCGGCTTCTTCACCTCGAACAGGTACATCGGATGCACGACACGGCCGTCCTGGCGGATTGCGGTGTCGCCGAACAGCTTGTCCCTGCCTTTGAACTTCTTCATCTCAGGCACGACATCCTTGGCACTATCGCTTCCGGTCGCGGCGACCGCGTTGAGATAAGCCAGCGTAGAGGCATAGACGCCGGCCTGATTGCCGCTCGGCATCTTGCCGTTCATGCCCGGACGCGCCGCGAAGCGCTTGGCGAAGGCGCGGGTGTCATCGTTCATGTCCCAGTAAAAGGCTTCCATGAGCTGAAGGCCCTGCGCGACCTTGATGCCCATGCCGTGGACGTCGTTGATGAAGAGCAGGAAGGCGACGAGCTTCTGCCCGTTCTGCTGGATACCGAATTCGGCGGCCTGCTTCACCGCGTTGATGGTGTCGCCGCCTGCATTGGCAAGGCCGATCACCTGCGCCTTCGAGCCCTGCGCCTGCAAGAGGAACGAGGCAAAATCGGACGTGCCGAGCGGATGTTTCGAGGAGCCGATCACCTTGCCGCCATGGGCTTCGATATATTTCTGCGCCTCCGACTCGATGCCCTTGCCGAGAGCGAAATCGACCGTGAGGAAGTACCAGTCCTTGCCGCCGCGCGACACCATGGCGGCTGCCGTGGTATTGCCGGTCGCCCAGGTGTCGTTGACCCATTGGATAGTGTTGGGCGAGCAGGCCTTGCCGGTGAGATCGGCGCTCGCAGTCGACGACGCCAGGAACGTCATGCGGCTGTCGCGCAGCAGCGTGTTGATGGAAAGGCCGACCGCCGAATTCGGCACGTCGACGATGGCGTCGACGCCCTCGACGTCGAGCCATTTGCGCGCGATGGCATTGCCGACATCGGCCTTGTTCTGGTGGTCGGCGTAGACGATCTCGACCTTGATGCCCTTAGCTCCGCCGTTGAAATCCTCCGCCGCCATGCGCGCGGCCTCGACCGAGCCCATCCCATTAGTGTCCTGGAAGATTCCGGAGATGTCGTTGAGTACGCCGATCCGCACGACATTGTCGGAAATCTCGGCACTCGCTGCGCCGCCGATGAGGCTCGCCGCCAGCGCGATCGTCCACGTCAGATTCTTCATGGGTCCCTCCCCCGTTTGTTGCCTTGGCCGCCAGCCGCGTCAGGCGGGCGTGATCGTCACCGGCAGGCTGTCAAGCCCGCGCAGTGTGTTGTTGAAGCGGCGCTTGGGCTCGCCCGTGATCTCGATGCGGGCGACCCGACGGGCCAGCGCCGAGAGCATCGTCTCGCCTTCGAGCCGCGCCACGAGCTGGCCGACGCACATGTGGATACCGGAGCCGTAGCCAACATGGCCGGAGGTGCGGCGGGCGATGTCGTAACTGTCAGGCCTGTCCCAGCGCCTGGGATCGCGGTTGGCAGCGGCGAGGAACATCAGCACTTTCTCGCCCTCACCGATGGTTGCATCTGAGAGTTCGACCTCTCGCGTGGTCGTGCGGAAAAAAGTCTGCACCGGGCTTTCAAAGCGCACCGCTTCCTCAAAGGCATTTCGCGCCAGTGTGAGGTCGTCGCGCAGGCGCTGCCACTGATCGGGGAAACGCGCCAGGCAATAGATGGCAGCACCGATACCGTTGACCGTGGTGTCGAGGCCGGCCGACAGCAGTGAACGCACCAGCAGCGGCGCTTCCGTGGCCGTGATGGCGCCCTCGTCGACATGGGCATGAATGCAGGCGCCGATGCCGCCGGGCGTGAGATTGTCGCGCTGGCACTGGTCGGCGACGTAGGCCAGGCGCGGCGCCGACCGAGCAATGGCATCCTGGCGCAGCTGGTTCGGCGGGCCGAACGCATTGAAGACGACGCTCGCATAGGGAATGAGATGCTCGCGGCCCTGAGGCTTCAGGCCGAGCGCATCCGGGAAGATCGAGAGCGGATAGGCTTCGGCGAGATCGGCGATCGCATCGAAGCTGCGCCTTTCCAGCAACGCGTCCACGCGCTCCTCAGCCGCCGCGGCAAAGCGGTCGCGGAGCCCCTTCATGACGGTTGGCGACAGGACCTTGGAGAGTACGGCGCGGGTGCGAGTATGCTCGGGCGGATCGGCCTCGAGGATCAGGCTCGGCGGCCGCCACGGCGTTTCCTTCTTGAAATCGGAGAGGCCGACACCGCGGCTGGAGCAGAACGTCGCGGGGTCGTTCAGGACGGCGTGCACCTCAGCATAACGGGCCACGCCATAGACGTTCCACCTGTCGAGATAGACGACGGGACCGGTCTCGCGCAGCAGCTCATGCGTGGGATAAGGGTCGGCGAAAAAGTTCATGTCGAAGGGATCGACATCGAGATGCGGGACGTCGGTTGCGATCGAGCCGGATGCACTCATAAGGGTTCTCCCTCATTTTGATCTTGTGAAAGCGCGGCGCATGCCCTTAGGTCTTGGGACCCGCCGCAAGTCAGAATCCCGATATGCCTGCGCCTTCGACCAGATCCCGCCAAAAGCCCGCGCCCACGGAGGCGGGACCGACGCTCGATCTCGACCGTTACGTCCCGGCCCTCATCACCTTCATCGCCAACAAGCTCTCGAATAGCGCCACCGCGTTCTACCAACGACAGTTCGGCGTCAACGTCACGGAATGGCGGATCATGTCGCTGCTGGCGATCGAGCCCGGCATTCCAGCCTCGCGAATCTGTCACGTCATTGGTTTCGACAAGGGGCCGGTGAGCCGAACGCTGGCAGGACTGGAGAAGCGCGGATTGGTTTCGATCCGCACCGACCCGAACGACGGCCGCACCCATTCGATCTCGCTGTCGGCAAAGGGCCGCGCCACCCATGACAAGGTGATTGTTGCTGCCCTCGACCGCGAACGCCGCCTGCTGTCCTGCCTCAGCAAGGACGAGCGCGAGGTACTGATCGACCTCGTCCGCCGGCTGCACGAGAATCTCGGCGCAGTGACCGGCGGCCCCGAGAGCTGACAGGCCGGGCGCCGGGCGCGATCCGCTATCGTCTCCGGGCACACGCCGGCGTTTGCCAGCGGCACCTTTGCTGCCGAGCATCGTTTCCTCCGAAATCGGACGCAGCGGTTTCTTCCGCCGTCATCCCTATCGGAACGGTTCGCATAAATTAGTTGCTTAGGCAACAAAAGAATTGTGCAGGATATTGCGACAGGATAGCTGGCGTATCCCGCTCGTCATTCCGGGGCGCGCGCAGCGCGAACCCCGGAATCCATCGTGCAACACCCCAGCGGTGAAATGGATTCCGGGCTCGCGCCAAGAGGCGCGTCCCGGAATGACAGCGGAACGTGGCTTCGCTAACTCGACCGCTACAGCCCGATCCACTCCGCCGACGCATCATCATTCAACCGCGTCACCGCATCGGCCCGCCGCGTCAGCACCGCGCGCTGGTTGATGTAACCCTTGTCGGTGATCTCGCCACCATCGACCGACGGCGGCTCGGCAAGCAACAGCGCGCGCGTGGCGTGACCGGACGAGTTGGCGGCCTGCTGCTTGAGCTTTGCCAGCCCCTGCGCGATCGCGGTCCTGATTTTGTCGTGCGCGAGCACGTCGTTCACGCCGATCGTCTCGGACAAGCCGGCATGAGCGCGGCATGCGACGATGTTCGGAAACACCAGGAAGCGCACCTCGTCACCGCCATGGCCGGTCACGACGATATCCTGCGCAAGCGGCGCCAACGCGGCGATGCCGGCGACCCGCAGCGTGCCGACGCTGACCCAGGTGCCGGAGTTGAGCTTGAAGTCTTCCGCAACGCGACCATCGAAGAACAGACCACGCTCCGGCCGATCGGCGTCCGCGAGCTTCACGGCGTCGCCGATGAGGTAGAAACCCTCCTCGTCAAAGGCCCGCCTGGTCAACTCCGGCGCCTTCCAATAGCCCGGCGTGACGTTGGGCCCGCGCACGCGCACTTCCAGCTTGTCGCCGGAGGCGACGAGCTTCAGCTCCGTGCCGGGAATGGGCACGCCGATGTTACCGGAGCGTTCGGCAAGGAAATGGCAGTCGGTCGCGAGCGGCGATGTTTCCGTCGAGCCCCAGGCCGAGACCATCGGCATGGCGTGGCCGACGGCTTCGACGGAAAGCTGCTCAAGCGCATCCCAAAGGTTCTGAGGCAGCGCGGCGCCGGCATAGAAGGCGAATTTCACCTCGCTGAAGAAGCGGCGGCGGAGTTCCTCGTCGCCGCGCAGCGCCGCGATCAGCATATCGAATCCGCGCGGCACGTTGAAATACACCGTCGGCATCACGCTCTTCAGATTGGCGAGCGAGGTCGCAAACAAACCGGGCGCGGGCTTGCCGCCATCGATATAGAGCGAGCCACCGTTGCGCAGCACGAGATTGAAATTGTGGTTGGCACCGAATGTGTGGCTCCAGGGCAGCCAGTCGAGGATGACGAGTTCGTTGCCTGCCTGTTCGAGGAAAGTCCAGGTCTGCGCCTTGGCCTGCTGGCTGGAGGTCAGCATCCGCTGGGTGTTGATCACAGCCTTGGGCGTACCGGTCGAGCCCGACGTGAACAGGAACTTTGCGATCGTGTCAGGTGTCACCGCCGCGAAGGCTTTTGTGACCTCGGGGATTTCAGGCGTTGCCGCGATGGTGCGGAAGGCGAGCGCATCGGCGTCGCCGGCGTTGCCACTGATGACCTGCGCGTTGTGCAACGGCTCGATCGCAGCAAGCGCCGCCGCGAACGGCTTGGTGCTGGACACATAGATCGCTCCGGGCTGAAGCAGCGCAATCATGCTCTTGAGCTTGTCGAAATCCTTCGACATGAGCGAATAGGCTGGCGAGATCGCGGCCGAGGGCACGCCGACATGCTGGGCGGCCAGCGCGAGCAGCGCGTGGTCGATGCTGTTGTCGGAGAGGATCGCGAGCGGGCGCTCGGCGCTCAACCCTTGCGCCAATATCCAGGACGCGATCGCCCGTACCTGCCGCCGCGCCTGCCCGTAGCTCACGGTCGTCCACGGCGCTTCGATGCTGCCGCGCTCGGCGAGAAAGATCGCGTCAGGCGTTTGCCGCGCCCATTGTTCCAGCCAGTCGCCGATGCAGCGCACGGTGTCGCGCAAGGCGTCCTGCGAGCGCAGCACGATGCTGCCATCGGCGCGATGCTCGGCGACGGTGTTGGGCGTTGCGAACAGGCTTGCGGCGCCACCGCGTGAGGCGATCGTCATGGTTTCCTCCTCGCCCACATCGGGGATCGGTCGCGGCCTCGTTCCGGGCCCCTTTGGCCATAATGTTGGGCACAGCAATTGTTGTCGTCAACAACAATCTTCCGCTTGAACCCGCGAGGCGCTAAGGTCACACGGCAGGAGAGGCGACGTGACAACCACCGCAGCCCGGACTTCCCCCCGCAAACGCGCCGGCAACGGCGCCGCGCGACGGATCGACGCGGACGAGATCGGCCTCGACGCCCTGGTCGGCCACGCCGGCTATGCGGTGCGGCGCTTCCAGATCTGGATCTTCCAGGACTTCATCAAGACGCTCGGCGACGTCGACATCCGGCCGACGCAATATTCGGTGCTGACCGTGATCGGCGCCAATCCCGGCCTGTCGCAGATGGCCGTGGCCAAACGCTTGGGCATCGAGCGCGCCCGGCTGGTGCACCTGCTCGACAGTCTCGAACAGCGCCGGCTGGTGAAACGAATCAAGTCCAAGACGGACCGCCGCTCCCACGCACTGCACCTCACGACGCAGGGCGAAACCGCACTGGCCAGATTCAAGCGGCTCGCCGCCGAGCACGAGCGGCATGTCGAGGACAAGATCGGCAAGGAGAACCGGGAGCGGCTGCTGCGGATCCTGGCTGACTTCACCTGATCATGACTGCATACGATTTAGGCAAGTGACCTGAACCGGGCGCCGGCGCGGCCGCCTGATGGTTCATCAGAGCGTCTCCCAAGCCACTGATCTCGCGATAATATCTGCAGCGACCGCGCTGCCCGGATATTGTACACAATGGCACATCGCTTGCTTCACCGGGGGGGAGACAAGTTGCCGGAGCTTTATCGCCATGAAGGCCGAAATGGGGGCTGAGCAGCCTGAAACGATCGCTGCGATCGTGGCCGCGCATCGCGCGGGCACGATGACGCCGGCGCAGACGGTCGCGCGGACCTATCAGCGCATCCGCGACCACAACGATCCCGCCATTTTCATCAGCCTGCGCGACGAGGGGGATGCGATCGCGGAGGCCGAGAAGCTGGCCGCGAAGGATGCAGATCACCTGCCGCTCTACGGCGTGCCTGTCGCGGTGAAGGACAATATCGACGCACTCGGCTTTCCGACCACGGCGGCCTGCCCGGCCTACTCTTATGCACCGGCGCATGACTCGACCGCCGTGCAGCGGCTGCGCGCCGCGGGCGCGATCATCATCGGCAAGACCAATCTGGATCAGTTCGCGACCGGCCTCGTCGGCGTGCGCTCGCCCTATGGCATTCCCAAAAATTCGATCCGCGACGATCTCATTCCCGGCGGATCGAGCTCTGGCTCCGCTGTGGCGGTCGGCGCTGGCCTGGTTCCGCTGTCGTTGGGGACCGACACCGCCGGCTCAGGTCGCGTGCCGGCGATGCTCAACAACATCGTCGGGCTGAAGCCGAGCCTCGGCATGATCTCGAATGCGGGCCTGGTGCCGGCCTGCCGCACGCTCGATTGCATCTCGGTCTTCGCGCTGACGGTTGACGACGCCGCGCTCGCGCTGTCGGTGATGGCCGGCCCCGACCAGGCTGATCCGTTCTCGCGCGACCGGCCGCTCGGCGCGCTCACGCCATTCCCTGCAAATCTTCGCCTCGGCGTGCCGCGCAACGGACAGCTGATCTTCTTCGGCGACAAGAAGGCCGAGGCCGCCTATGCCGATGCGCTGAAGCGCTGGACCGCGCTTGGCGCAACGCTCGTCGAATTCGATCTCGAGCCGTTCTACGAGACGGCAAGGTTGTTGTACGAAGGTCCCTGGGTCGCCGAACGCTATCTCGTGATCAAGAATCTGCTGGCGTCCGCACCCGATTCGATTCATCCGGTCACGCGCGAGATCACGGCCGCCGGCGCGCGGCTGACTGCGGCGGAGACCTTCTCGGCGCTCTACCGCCTGCAGGGCCTGCGCAAGACCGCCGAGCGCACATTCGCCAACATCGACGCGCTGGTGCTGCCGACCGCACCGACGGCCTATACGACCGCACAAGTGCTGGCCAACCCGATCGAGCTCAACAGCCGGCTCGGCACCTACACCAATTTTGTCAACCTGCTAGATCTCTGTGGCTTGGCACTTCCCGCGTCGATGCGCGCCGATGGCATTCCGTTTGGCATCACGTTGCTGGCTCCCGCGGGCCGCGATGCACTGCTCGCAAGCATCGGCCGCGTGTTCCATGCTGATACGAAGCTGACCGTCGGCGCGAAGGGCGTGCCGCAAGCTGCTCTCGCGCCGCTGCCGGCAAACAGCGGCGACGAGATCCCCATCGCCGTCGTCGGCGCGCATCTCTCCGGCATGGCGCTGAACGGCGAATTGACGGCGTTGAGCGCAAAGCTGCTTGAGGCGACCAAGACTACGCCGGACTACAAGCTTTATGCACTCACGACCACGCCGCCAAAGCCAGGCCTGTTACGCGTTGCGGCCGGCGCGGGCGCGTCGATCGAGCTGGAGATCTGGTCGCTGTCGTCCTCCGCCTTCGGCAAGTTCGTCAATGCGATCCCGGCGCCAATGGCGATCGGGACGATCCGGCTGGCGGACGGACGGAGCGTGAAGGGATTTCTCGTCGAGCCGGAGGTGCTGGGCGAGGCGCGGGATATCACCGTGTATGGCGGCTGGCGGAAGTTCATGGCGGAAGCTGCCAAGGCGTAGGTCTCGTAGGGTGGGTTACGCCTTCGGCTAACCCACCCTACGGCACTTGTCCGAAGCGCCGTCGCCTACACCGACACCGCGTAGATCTCATACTCCCCGCGCACCAGCTCGATATGCGCGCGCATCGCGGCGGCGGCGCCCTGCTTGTCGCCGCGCATGATGGCGACGACGACGCGGTCGTGCTCGGCTTGCGACTTTGCCAGGCGGCCGAGATTGCGGAACTGGGCGCGGCGGAACGGCTGCACGCGCACGCGGGTCGCGAGCGTAATCTCGGCGATGTAGCCGTTCTGCGATCCCGCGTAGATCGCGTTGTGAAAGCGCTCGTTGACCTCGTGGAAGCGATCGGGATTCCCGGCGTAGCTGAGAACGCGGAGCTCTTCGTGGATGGCCTCCAGCCCATGGCGCTCGGCAGCCGACATGCGCTCGGCGGCGAGGCCGGCGCAGAGCGCCTCCAGCTCCGCCATCGCCTCGAACATGCTCGTCAGCCGCTCGATCGAGGGCTGCGCCACCACCGCGCCGCGGTGGGGCCGCGCCTCGACCAGACCGCTTGCCACCAGTTGCCGCAGCGCCTCGCGCACCGGGGTCCGCGACACGCTGAAGCGGCGCGCGATGTCGGTCTCGTCCAGCGGCGCGCCGGGGGCCAGGGTTCCACGCACGATCTCGTCGGCGAGCTGAAGCCGCAGCTCCTCGGCGCGCGTGACCTTGTGCATGCTCGGCTGCGCCCGGTCGACCCGTGGCACCACCGGCTCGGCCGGCAGTATCCCGGGCGGAAAATCGTCAAGCGTCATACGGTCAGGTCTCTTTCGACTCGTCGATGATGCTGACATGGGCAGCGACAACGCGCCAGCCCTCCGGGAAGCGAATCCAGGTCTGCATCTGGCGGCCGACCTTGCCGGGCGCCGTGTCGCGATAGAACAGCGTGGAGGCCACGGCCGTATCGCGGCCATAGCTGGAGATCACCGTCTTCGCGGTGCGACGATTGAGGCCGACCGGCGAACGGCCCGCGCGGAAGCCGGAGATCGCCTCATATCCGTAGAGGTTCTCGCCAATGCCGTAGCGCAGCGTGCGGGGGTCGTTGCGAAAGAGTTCACCGAGCACGGCGACGTCGTTGCTGACGAGGGCCTGCTCATAGCGCTCGAACGCGGCTGTGACTTCCGCGATCACGTCGGGGAGATCGATCTCCATTTTGGATTCCTCTTAGAGTCCCCTTGGCGATGGCGCGGATGCCACGCCCATCTGTTCCAATGCGTACGCGACGCGCAACGCGACGTCCTCGCGCCAGGGCGCACAGATGATCTGCACGCCGATCGGCAGCGGCTCGAGCGGCACCGGCACCGCGACCACGGGCAGGCCGATGAACGAGATCGGCTGGGTGTGGATGCCGATATTGGCGCGCACCGGCAGCTCGACGCCATCGAGATTGAAGTTGACCTGGCCGAGCTTCGGCGCGGTGCAGGGCGTCGCGGGCGCGAGCAGTACGTCGATCGACTTGAATATCTCGGCAAGCTGCGCACGATACCAGCGGCGGAATTTTTGCGCGCGATCGACCAGCGGCGCCGGAACCATGGCGCCCGCGATCAATCGGTCGCGCACCGCCGGATCGAAATCGTTCGGGCGCTTGCGCAGGCGATCGAGATGCAGCGAGGCGCCTTCGGTGGTGGTGATGACATAGGCCGCCGCGCGAGCGCGCGAGGCTTCGGGCACGTCGACGACCCTTGTCGCGCCGAGCGCCTTGGCGACGCGGCTGACGGCTTCGACCGCTTCCGGGAACACGTTCTTCTGGAAATACCCACCCGCGACCGCAATGCGCAGGTCCGAGATCGGATTCGCGATGAGCGGCAGCGTCGGCTCCAGTCCGCGCGTCGTGCAGGCACCGTCGTCGGCATCCGGCCCCTGCATCGCGTCATAGGCAAGCGCGAGATCGGTGACGGAGCGTGCGAACGGGCCGAGATGATCGAGGCTCGCGACGAACGGGAACGAGCGCGCGCGGGACAGCCGGCCATAGGTCGGCTTCAAGCCAAAGATGCCGCAAAAGGAGGACGGCACGCGGATCGAGCCATTGGTGTCCGAGCCGAGCGCGATCGGCACCAGCGCGCCACCGACGGCACTGCCCGAACCGCCGGAGGAGCCGCCGGTCATGCGCGTGGTATCATGCGGATTGCGCGAGGGACCGTCATGGTCGTTCTCGCCCGTAAAATCGTAGGCGTATTCGCCCATGTTGAGCGCACCGACCAGCACGGCGCCGGCCGCTTCCATGCGCTCGATCAGCGTGGCATCGCGCTTGGACGGCGCGAGGTCGCGGTTGATCTTCGAGCCCGCCCGCGTCGGCAGGCCAGCGACATCGAACAGGTTCTTCACCGCGAAGGGCACGCCAGCGAGCGGGCCGACTTCCTTGCCGGCGGCGATATCGGCGTCAATGGCGCGCGCTTTGGCGCGGGCGCGATCGGCGGTGACGTCGGTGAAGGAGTTGAGGATGGTGTCGTGCTGCTTGATGCGCGCGAGCGTGGCTTCGGTGGCATCGAGCGCGGACATCTTGCGGCCCGCGACCGCACTCGCGATCTCGGCGGCCGTCATCTCTGGCTTGGTGGTCATGTCAGCATCAGGCCGTGAAGATCGGCGCCGGCTCGGTCTCGTCCGGCAGCGCGAATTCGTCGACCAGGCGGGCGAGCCGCAGCGACACTTCGAGATTGGCGCGCACCGCAGGCCGCCAGGCTTCCTCGACCGGCAGCGCCAGCGCTTTCGATACGGCGTCGATATAGTCGTCCAGCGGTTCGGCCATCACTCTCTCAAGCTGATCTCAGTGCACCGGCAACGGCGGATGCGGGATCGCCGTCAGCAGTTCCTTGGTGTAGTCGTCCTGCGGATCGCTGAGGACGTTTTCGGAAGAGCCCTCTTCGACGATCCGCCCCGTCCGCATCACAATGACACGATCGCACAACAAGCGCACTACATTCAAATCATGCGAGACGAACAGATAGCTCATACCTAGTCGCGCCTTGAGGTCTTGCAGCAGGTTCAGGACGACGGCCTGCACCGAGACGTCGAGCGCCGCGGTCGGCTCGTCCAGGATGACGAGCTTCGGATGCAGCGCGATGGCGCGGGCGACGCCGACGCGGGCCTTTTGGCCGCCGGAGAGCTGGTGCGGGAAGCGATCCAGCAGATTGTGCGGCAGCCCGACCATGGTCGCCAGCTCCACACAGCGGGCACGGAGCGCGTCGCGGCCCCTGATATCGCCGAGCTGCATGATGGGGTCGGCGATGGCGCGGGCGGCGGTGAAGCGCGGGTTGAGGCTGTCGGTCGGATCCTGGAACACCATCTGAATACGGCTGCGCTGCGGCAGCCGGGCGAAGGCGGCTGGGGCGATGCCGCCGATGTCCTCGCCGTCGAACTGGATCAGGCCGGAGGTCTGGTCGAGCAGGCGCATCACCATCATCGACGTCGTCGATTTGCCGCAGCCGGATTCGCCGACGAGGCCGACGCTCTCGCCATGGCCGATCGAGAAGCTGATGCCGTCGACGGCGCGGAACATATCCGGCTCGACGGGCGGCTTGCGGCCGAACAGCTTTCCGAGCGTCGCCGTGGCACCCTGGCGGGGATATTCCTTGACGAGCTTCTCGATGAGGAGAAGGGGGCTCTCCCTCTCCCCGTCCTTCACGGGGAGAGGGTTGGGGTGAGGGACTGTTTCCACGTACACGACTCCTGGAGAGTCCCCCTCACCCGCCACGCTCAGGCGCGCAATTGCGCTGCCGAGCGTGTCGGCCTCTCCCCGCGTGCGGGGAGAGGCGAAGGAAGCGCCCTCTTCCTCCGGCAGCAGATCCCGCAAGCTCACACCCAGCCGCGGCGTCGCGCGCATCAGCTTCTTGGTGTAGGGGTGCTGCGGGCTCGCAAAGATGTCGGCGGCCTTGGCGGTCTCGACGACGCGGCCTTTCTCCATCACCACAACGCGGTCGCAATAGGCGGCGGCGAGGCCGAGGTCGTGGGTGATCAGGATGGTCGACATCGCACGGCGCTTGGTCAGCTCGACGATCAGATCCATCACCGCTTTCTGCGTGGTGACGTCGAGGCCCGTGGTCGGCTCGTCGGCGATCAGGAGCTGGGGATTGCAGGCGAGCGCGAGCGCGATGACGACGCGCTGGCACATGCCGCCTGACAGCTCGAACGGATAGGCGTGATAGCGCTCGCGCGGGCGGGCGATCTTGACCTGCTCCAGCGCCTCGATCGCCTTCTCACCGTGATCGGCGACCTGGGCCTGCTGCACATGGGTGCGCAAGACGTCCTCGATCTGATCGCCCACTTTCCGGATCGGGTTGAGGGCCGCACGCGGGTTCTGGAAGATCATCGAGACTTCGCGGCCGCGCAGATCGCGCATCTGGGCTTCGGTGGCGGCCTTCACGTCGATGCCGGAGAACATCACCGAGCCCTCGGCGATCCGCCCGGCGCGGTCGAGGATGCGCATCACGGCATAGGAGGTCACCGACTTGCCCGAGCCGGACTCGCCGACAATGGCGAGCGCCTCGCCCTTCGCCACCGAGATGTTGACGTGCTGCACGGCCTTGACGATGCCGCGGCGGGTGGTGAATTCGACCGTGAGATCCTGGACGTCGAGCAGCGGCTGGGCCGTCATGCGGACCTCCCATCGCTCAAACGGTCGAAAACAACCCCATGCACAGTAGAACGGGCGTTGAAATCGTTGAAGAATTCTGTCCAGACCATCACGTCCTCCGCTGCGGATCGACGATGTCGCGAAGGCCGTCGCCGAGGAGGTTGAAGCAGAACACGGCGATCATCAGCGCGAGGCCGGGAAACAGCGCGATCCACCATTCGCCTGAGACCATGAAGCCGGCGCCTTCAGCGACCATGATGCCCCATTCGGCGGTCGGCGGCCGGACGCCGAGGCCGATGAAGGACAGGCCCGCGGCATTCAAAATGGCGTAGCCCATGGTCAGCGACATCTGCACGATCATGATCGGCATGATGTTCGGCAGGATGTGCACCAGCAGGATACGGAATTCGCCGTTGCCGGACAGGCGCGCGGCCTGTACGAAGCCGGCGTTGCGACGCACGTTCGCCTCGGCACGCGCGACGCGGGCGTAGAGCGGGAAGTTCACGATGGCGGTGGCCAGAATGATGTTCTGCACGGTGTTGCCAAGCGCGGCGACGATGCCCATCGCCAGCACGAACAGCGGAAAGGCCATGATGGTGTCGGCGATGCGGCCGACGATGCGGTCGGTCCAGCCGCCGAAATAGCCGGCCGCGATGCCTGCAAGGCCGCCCATCAGGAACACTAGCACGACGGACGCAACCGCGATGAACGTATCGAGCCGCGTCGCCACCACGACGCGGCTAAAAATATCGCGGCCGAGCTGGTCAGTGCCGAACCAATGCGCTGCCGACGGCGGCTTCAACGCGGCGGCGGTATCAGACGCGAGCGGATCGTACGGCACCACATAGGGACCGAAGACCGCGGCAAGGAGAATGACGATCAGCAGAGCGAAGGAAAAGCCCGTGACCTTGTTCTCGCTCAGAACATAGCGGGTCTGTTCGAGGATCGCGGCCAGTCCCGACGTTCGCGCGGGACCGACGGGTTCAACGGCAGGCGCAACGGAGCTCATGGCTTAGCCCTCCAACCGCACGCGTGGATCGATCACGCCGTACAAAATGTCGATCACGAGATTGAGCAGCACGTACATCACCGCCATGGTGAGGACAAAACCCTGCACCGGCGCGAAGTCCGAGGAGATCAGCGCTTCCACCGCGTAGGAGCCGATGCCCGGCCAGGCGAACACTTTTTCGACCAGCACGTTGGCGCCGAGCAGGAACGAGAACACCATGCTGAGCGTGGTGATGACAGGCAGCATCGCGTTGCGGAAGGCATAGGTGACGATGACGGTCACCGGCGACAGGCCGCTGGCGCGCGCGGTGCGGACGAATTCGGATGCCAGCACCGCCAGCATCGAGGCGCGGGTCATGCGCGCGATCGGCGCCAGCGAGAAGATCGCCAGCGTCGTCGCGGGCAGGATGAGCTGGCTCAGCGCCGAACGAAACGCTTCGACATCGCGCGCGATCAGCGTGTCGATCAGATAGAAACCTGTCACCGTCGGCGGCGCGCTGTAGAACACGTCGAGACGCCCGAGCGGCGCAGGCGACCAGCCGAGCCGGAAATAGAAGACATAGACCAGCACGAGGCCGGTGAAGAACACCGGCAGCGAGACGCCCGCTGTTGTCGTGATGCGATAGAGATGGTCGACCCATGATCCCGGTCGCGTTGCCGCCAGCACGCCAAGCGGAATGGCGATGACGATCGAGACGATCAGGCCTAGCAGCGTCAGCTCGGCCGAGGCTGGCAGGCGGTTACGAATTTCGGCCGCCACCGGTTGGCCTGTCGTCAGTGAGTTGCCGAAATCGCCATGCGCGAGATCGTTGGTGTAGCGGAAGAACTGCTCGATCAGCGGCTTGTCGAGGCCGAGCTTCTTGCGGATCTGCTCGACCGCTTCCTTTGTTGCGGCGGGCCCGGCGAAATACGCCGCGGGATCACCCGGCAGCGCGCGCGTCAGCAGGAAGGTGACGATGACGACGCCGATGAGCGAGGGAATCGCGAACATCAGGCGCTTACCGATCATGGTGAGCATTGGATGCTCCTGATGTGGAATTGAAGTAGCGCCCCACGCTCCGCTGCGTTCCCTCCCCCCTTGTGGGGGAGGGCTAGGGAGGGGGGTGGCTCCGGGAGGGGTCTGAGTTCGTGGCCACCCCTCTCCCCAACCCTCCCCCACAAGGGGGGAGGGAGCCAGAAGAGCGTGCTCACCTCGCCCACGCCCCTCACCCCTTCGCCATCGCGCGATAGTCGAGCCTGCGATGGAACCAGTATTGGTAGCCTGAGATGTTCTTCTGCATCGCGACGTTGACGAAGGGCTGGTACAGCGGGATGCGCGGGATGTCGGCGTAGGCGAGATCGACAAAACCTTTCACGTCGGTGTCGTAGGCCGCCATGTCGCCTGCCGCGGCGGCAGTGCGCGCGCCGTCGATCAGCTTGTCCATCTCCGCCGACTTGTAGCTCATGGTGTTGAAGACGGAATTGTTGCCGTGATAGCACCAGTAGAAGAAGTACTCGGGGTAATCGAGCCAGCCCGAGAACACGTTGGTGAAGAGCGGCATCTCCTTCTTGTTCAATTCGGTGCGCCAGTTGGCGCCGGGCACCTTGTTGATGGTGGTCTTGATGCCGATCTGGGCGAGACTCTCCTGCACCAGCACGCAGAGCGGCTCGTTGACGCCGGCGAAGTTGAGATCGAACGAGATCGTGGTCTCGAAGCCGCCCGCGAGGCCGGCTTCCGCCATCAGCGCCTTCGCCTTCTCCATGTCGGTGTTGTATTTGTGCGGCTGCGGCCAAACGACCTCGGTCGGCTTGTCCTTCGGCGCGCCGAACATCGGGTTCGCCAAACCGAACATCACGGCGTCCATGATCTTCTGATAGGGCAGCGCGTAGGCCACGGCCTGACGCACCTTCGGATTGTCGAACGGCGGCTTGGTGACGTTCATGCCGATATATTGGATGCCGTTGGAGAACGGCAGCGACACCACGTTGAGCTTGCCGTTCGCCTTCATCTCCTGGAAATCCTTGTTCGGGAGTTCGTAGGAAATGTCGGCGTCGCCGCGCTCCAAAAGCGCGCGGCGGTTGCCGGCCTGCGGCACCATGCGCCAGATCACGCGCTTGATCTTCGGCAGCGGACCGCAGACCCAGTCGTCGTTGCGCTCCATGATGACTTCAGTGCCGGCGGTCCACTTCGTCACCTTGTAGGCGCCGGAGCCCGCGGTCTGCTGCTTGGTGAATTCCAGGCCCCATGGGTCTTTCTCGCTGGAATTCTTCTTCACCAGCTCGGAGTTGACGATGCAGGGCACGATGACGGCGAGATCGGGAATCGTCAGCCTGTCCTTCTTCAGGAAGTCGATGCGCACGGTATAGTCGTCGATCACGACGAACTGCTCCGGCTTTGTGAGAGAGCCCGCGCTCATCTGGAAGGTCGGAAAGCCGCCGACGTTGACGGCGCGATCGAGCGACCACTTCACATCCTTGGCGGTCACGGGCGTGCCGTCGTGGAACTTGGCGTTCTTGCGCAGCTTGAAGGCGACCGACATGTCGTCGATCTTGAACTCCTCGGCGAGTTCGCCCTTGAACTTGTCGCGGTCGTAATAGGGCACGCCGCCGGGGCCGCTCTTCATTTCGTGGCTGATCAGGCGGTCGTAGCAATTCCAGGACACCTCATAGCCGGGCACGTTGGTGCCGACGCCGTGGATGTCGAGATTGTTGGGCCCGCCTTCCGAGACGATCAGCAGCGTCTCCGAGCGCGCGTCGGCATAGGCGGACGAGATCACTTGCGGCATCGCCGGAAGTGCCGCGCCGGCGGCCAATCCGGACACGGATTTGAGGAAATCGCGACGCTTCATGAGACTGCTCCAACGCGGGCGTTTCTGGTTGGAACAGGATTCGCAAGGTTCGTGCCAAGGGTTAAGGAAAGTTTACTTCCGACCTAATGCATTGATACCTTGAATAGATTTGGAATTTGGCAGGACGGAGCGAGCACCCAGACCTCTAGCATTGCATACAAACATGTTCGTTTGCCTGCAAAGTGGGCAGCTCTTTTCGTCGGCTTATTTGATAGGCGGCCATCTACCCCCGGCCGTCGTCCTGGCGAAAGCCAGGACCCATGACCCCAAGAAGTGGTTTGGCGAAGACTCGCGATTGCCAGCTCGGGCGACGACCTCTCCCTGGGGTGATGGGTCCTGGATCGGCGCTCCGCTTCGGCTTGTCCAGGACGACAGGTGAAAATCACTCCGCCCAGATCAGCTCCTGCAAATCGACCAGATCCTTCGCCTGCTCCTGCCAACCCTCGATGCAGATATGGCTTTTGAGGTCGCTGGCTTGATGCAGCAGCATCAGGGCCGTCAGGCGCCGCTTGAGCGTGTAGTCTGGCTTCTCATAGCCAAAGCCTTCGAGCAGGCTGCGCACCCTCCCCGGCCGGCCCGCCGCCATGAAGGCGCTGGGGCCGAGTAGATCGTAATCGCGCCAGCCCGCGCGGACGTCACCGAAGTCGAACAGGCCGGCGAGCGACCATTGATCGTCGCGGCAGGCGAGCAGGAAGTTCTCCGGAATGTATTCGCCGATCAGGATCACCGGCGGCGCGTCCATCGGAATCAGCGTCGCTGCGTCACGCAGGAGATCGTCGAGGCCTTCAAGGAATTTCGGCGAAAGTCCGAGACGCGTATGCCGGTTACGGCAGCCCTGCATCTGCGCGTGGATGAACGCGTCCCAGCGCGGCTCGATGTCGGCGAGCGGGCCGAGCGGCGCGCGCTGCACGGCGGCAATGGTCTCGCCGATCTGGCGCAGCACGCGTTCCTTCTGCACTTCAGGGAGCTGCGGCCAGACCTCCGAGCCGAGCGTGCCGGCGAGGCGCGTGATGACGAGATAGGGCCAGCCGTCGCGCATCCCCTCCGCGACGATCTCGGGGATCGGCAGATCAAGCCGGCCCGCCAGCTGCATCAGCGAGCCGCGCTCGGAGATGAATTGCGCACGCAATAGCGGCGGGAAGATTTTCAGGATCAGCTTGTCAGTGAAGCCGACCACGAGATTGGTGCCGGTCGAGAACACATGCGGTGAGCCGACGTCGATGCCGTGGCTGCGTGCGATGTCGCGCGCGATCGGCAGCCATTGCGGCGGATCGGAGCGCCAGGCGCGAAAGGCATTGGCGTCGGCGAAAGCCGGCAACTGCTGCGATGGAGCGGTGGTCATTCGCTTTCGCTTATCAGGTTTGGTCGATTCAGTGCGAGCCAAGAACGCGGTGCACCTCTCCCGCTTGCGGGGGAGGTCCGCGCGAAGCGCCGGGTGGGGGCTCTCTCCTCTTGGGGATTGTCCCATTGCGGAGACACCCTCTCCCCAGCCCTCCCCCGCAAGCGGGGGAGGGAGCGCACCCCGCTCTCGGCTGCGGCCTGATCCAATCGCAAATCACTACCGCTCCGGGCTGGCGCGCTCGAACTGGCGCAGCAGCTTGTTGCCGCGCTCGACGGCGGCATCGAGCGCGGCTTGCGCGCTCTTCTGGCCCGCGAAGGCCTGCTCGAGCTCCTCCTCGATCGTGCCGCGAATCAGATTGAAGGAGCCGAGCCGGATGCCCTTCGAATTCCCGGTCGGCGGATGCAGCGTGATCTCCTCATACGAGATCGCCGAGCCCGGATTGCGCTCGTAAAAACCTTGCGCGCGCGTCAACTCGAAGGAAGCACGGGTGATCGGCAGATAGCCGGTGTTCTGATGCCAGGCGGCCTGCACGCCGGGCTGCGACAGATAGGCGAAGAACCGCGCCACGCCCTTGTATTCCTCGCGCGGCCGGTCGCGCAGCACCCACAGCGTGGCGCCGCCGATGATGGAATTCTGCGGCGCGCCCGCAACGTCGGGCCAGTACGGCATCATGCCGTAACCGATCTCGAATTTCGAATTGGCCGTGATGTCGGCGCGCGTCGCCGAGGAGCCGATGAAGATGCCGCATTCGCCGCGCTGGAAGCGCGGCTCGGCCGCCTGGCCGCGGCCGCTATAGTCGAACAGCTTCGTCTTTTGCCATTCGGCGAGCTGGGCGACATGCTTGACGACGACCGGGTTGTTGATGGTCAGCTCGGCATCGAGCCCGGCAAAGCCGTTGGCGCGCGTGGCCAGCGGCAGATTGTGAAACGCCGAAAAATTCTCGACATGGATCCAGGACGGCCATGACGTGGTGAAGCCGCAGACGGCGCCGCGCTCGCGCAGGCGCTTTGCGGCGGCGCCGAGCTCGGGCCATGTCTTCGGCGGCGTCTCGGGATCGAGCCCGGCGTCGCGGAACATGGTCTTGTTGTAATAGAGAATCGGCGTCGAGGAGTTGAACGGGAACGAGAGCAGATTGCCGGCAGCGTCGGTGTAATAGCCGGAGACTGCCGGAAGGTAGTCGGTGCGCGAGAACGGCTCGCCCATGTCGCGCATCATGCTGTAGACCGGATAGATCGCGCCCTTGGCCGCGGTCATGGTGGCGGTGGCGACCTCGTTGACCTGCACGATCGCGGGCTGGCTGCGCGAGCGGAAGGCGAAGATCGCGGCCGTCACCGTCTCGGTGTAATTGCCCTTGTAGCTCGGCACGATGCGGTAATCGGACTGCGACGCGTTGAAGTCGGAGGCGAGCTTTTCGAGCTGCTTGCCGAGCTCGCCCGACATGGCGTGCCACCACGCGATGTCGGTCGTGGCACGCGCCTCGCAGCTCAACGCGAAGACCAGAGTGGCGGCGGCGACCTGCAAAAGGCGCAATGCTGAAGTCACGATGGCGCGTCCCGGATCAAGCGGCAAAAGGCGACCGCACCCTGCTTAAGGCGGGCCCTTCGCGGTTTCAACCGGGAATGATGAACGGCCGCGCCGCACAATTGCACCGCGGGTGGCGTGGGATGGCCTTCCCTTTATCATCTGCTGGAGCCCCCGCTCTGATCGGGCCGGGCCTCCAGATTCCTGGTTTGACGCGTTTTCTTTACGCGAACCGGTATCCACTTCGCTTGAAAACGCTTTAGATTGCATTGAACCTTTTGGTCCCGCCATAGACTCCATCACCGAGGGGTTGAGTGTGCCAGTGCTAAACCGTGCCGAACTCTCGCGGACCGGAGTGATTTTCGTCGCGCTTCTACTCGCCATTTGCGCGACGGGAGCTGCTGCGCGCGAATTCCGCGCCGCCGACACCCAGACCGAGGACTACCCGACCGTCCAGGCGCTGCGCTACATGGGCGCGCTGATCGCCGAGCGCACCGGCCGCAGGCACGAGATCAAAGTGTTTCACTCCCGCCAGCTCGGCGAGGAGAAGGAGACGATCGAGCAGACTCGCGCCGGCGCGATCGACCTCAACCGGACCAACGTGGCGCTGATCGGCAATTTCGTCCCGGCGATGAACGTGCTCGCCATGCCGTTCCTGTTCCGGTCCATCGAGCACATGCAGAAGGTGCTGGACGGGCCGATCGGCAACGAGATCCTCGACAGCTTCGAGCCCTACGGCTTCGTCGGACTCGCCTTCTACGATTCCGGGGCACGCTCGATCTACAATTCCGTCCGTCCGGTGAAGAGCCTTGCCGACCTCAGGGGATTGCGGATCCGGGTGCAGCAATCGGAGTTGATGAGCCAGATGATCCGCTCGCTCGGCGCCGAGCCCGTCGAGTTGCCCTATGGGCAGGTGCTCACGGGGCTGGCGACCCATCTGATCGACGGCGCGGAAAACAACTGGCCATCCTTCGTGACGACAGACCATTACAAATATGCGGGCTATTACACCCTCACCGAGCACACGATGAGCCCGGAGGTCCTGGTAATCTCGCTCAAGGCCTGGCGCAGCCTGACGACTGAGGACCAGGCCATCTTCCGGGAGGCCGCGCGACGCTCCAGCCTGTTCATGCGCGAGAAGTGGCGTGACCTCGAAGAGCAGTCGCAGCACAAGGCGGAGGAAGGGGGCATTACTGTCGTCAGGGATATCGACCGCAAGCCGTTCGAGGACGCGATGGCGCCGATCTACGCCAGGGCCGCGCAGGATCCCGCCGCGGCGGCGCTGATCGAACGCATCCGCAAGGTGGAGTGAGTCCATTTGATCGTGCCCGGACCCAGCGAGATCGCGGAGCGGCCGCCCGGCCCGATCGGGCGGATGCGCGCGCGGCTCGTGGGCGTGCTGCGGGCGGTGCCGATCCGCTGGCGCATTCTGTCGATCGCGGCGCTGAACTCCGCGGTGGTGATCGTGCTGGTCGCGATGATCTGGAACGGCGCGCAGGTGCTGGGATCGGCCTGGGACGACGTGCGCCAGGTGCGCGAATCCGACCGGATCCTGGCGCTGCTCGAAAGCGAGACCGGGCGGCTGCAGAACCTGATTCACCGCTACATCAACCAGCCGAGCCCGGACCTGTTCGCCGAGATCCTGCTGCTGCGCGAAGCCGTGCTGGGCACCCTGACCGACCGCGCCGCCAAGGACCCGATGCTGGCGGGCTCGGTCGAGGAGCTGGAGCGCACGACCGACCGCTTCCTCAACGGCTTTGGCGAGCTGCGCACCGTGCAGGCCACCATCGCCAAGACCTATGAGGAGCAGGTGCAGGGCCCGGCCAGGGACATGGCGGGCCTGTACTCCATCATCGAGGGCGCCACCGGCCATCGCGACGCGCTGATCTGGCCCTCGCTCGGCAAGTCGCGCGAGGCCTTTACCGCGATGCTGGTCGCGGCCAATTCCTACTATCTGTCGCAGTCGGTCGCTGCGGCTGACGACGCGCGCCGCCACACCGAGACGATCGAGAAGACCATCCCCGTGATGATCGATCTCGCCGACAACGATCTCCAGAAGATGGCGCTGCAAAAGCTCGGGGCCCGCACCATCGCGCTGCGCGAAGGCTTTGCAAAGCTCAGCGAGCAGCTGACCAGCCGCACCGAGCTCCTGCGCAACACCATCGACGCCAGCCAGGCCGAGGCGATCGGGGCCATCGACGATCTCTCGACCAAGATGCGCCAGCGCGAGCAGAAGGCGCAGGAGACCTTCGACCGCACGCTGGCGGCGATTTCGCGTCGTGTTCTCTCCATCGCGGTGATCTTCCTCGGCATCATCCTCTCCGCCGGAGTGCTGATCGCGCTGTCGATCCGGCTGCCGCTGCAGCAGATCATGGCGGCGATGCGCGCGATCACGCTCGGCGATCTCGGCCGCGAGGTGCAGGGCACCAGGGCACGCGACGAGGTCGGCGCGATGGCCCGCGCGGTGGAAGTGTTCCGCGAGAACGCGATCGCGAAGCGCGAGACCGAGGACGAGCTGCGCGCGTCGAAGGAAAAGGCCGAGAGCGCGCTGCTCGAGCTCAACACGGCGCAGCAGAACCTGATCGACGCCGAACGGCTCGCAGCGCTCGGCGGCCTCGTCGCCGGCGTCGCACATGAGGTCAACAACCCGATCGGCATCAGCCTGACGGTGGCCTCGAGCTTTGCGAGGCGCAGCGAGATCTTCGAGGCCCAGCTCAGGGGCGATGGGGGCTTGCGCCGCTCGCAGCTGGACGAGTTCGTGCAGTCCTCGCGCGACGCCTCGCAGCAGCTGGTCGCCAACCTCACCCGCGCCGGCGAGCTGATCCAGTCGTTCAAGCAGGTCGCGGTCGACCGCTCCCATGCCGAGCGGCGGCAGTTCTCATTGAGCGAAGCCACCGACCAGATCATCGCGAGCTTGCGGCCCGTGCTGAAGCGGTCGCCGATCACGCTCCAGGTCGACGTGCCCGAGGGGCTCCTGCTCGACGGCTATCCCGGCTCCTACGGCCAGATCCTGACCAACCTCTTCCTCAACGCCGCCAACCACGCCTTCGCCGATGGCCGCGCCGGCACCATCACGATCTCGGCCCGGCCGCGCGGGGCCGACGACATCGAGATCATCTTTGCCGATGACGGGGCCGGCATGACCCCCGACGTGCAGCGCCAGGCCTTTGACCCATTCTTTACCACCCGGCGCAATGAAGGTGGTACAGGACTCGGCTTGCATATCGTCTATAACCTTGTCACCCAGCAGCTCGGCGGGCGGATGATGCTGGAATCCAAGCTGGGACAAGGTACTACTTTTCGGATTATCATGCCGCGGATCGCCAAGGGCGGCGCGCAAAGCGCAGAAAGTGACGGGACTTCTCAATGGCCGAACAGGACGATGTCCTCCACCTGATCGACGACACCGGTACCGCGTCGGAGGATATGGACGCCCGGAAATGGAAGATCGCCGTCATCGACGACGATCCGGCCGTGCATGACGGCACGCGCTTCGCGCTGTCCGACTACAGCCTCAACGGCCAGAGCCTGGAGATCCTCTCCGCCCATTCCGCGGCCGAAGGCCGCAAGCTGATGGCGGAGCACCACGACATCGCCGCCGTTCTGCTCGACGTCATCATGGAGACCGACGTCGCCGGGCTGGAGCTCGTCGAATACATCCGCAACGTGCTCAAGAACGAGACCGTGCGCATCATCCTGCGCACCGGCCAGCCCGGCCAGGCGCCGGAGCGGCGTGTGATCGTGCAGTACGACATCAACGACTACAAGGCCAAGACCGAGCTCACCGCCGACAAGCTGTTCACCTCGCTGACCGCGGCGCTGCGCTCCTATCAGCAGCTCGAGCGCATGGTGCAGACCAGGCGCGGGCTCGAGATCATCATCGATGCGGCTTCGACGCTGTACGATTTCAAGTCGATGCAGCGGCTCGCCGAGGGCGTGCTGACCCAGCTCGCCTCGCTGCTCAATGTCGACTGCGCCGGCATCCTGGTGTTGCGCGACAATGGCGGCGTCGATCCCGAGCTCTCGGTGCTCGCGGGCAGCGGCTGCTACAGCCGCTTCATCGGCACGACCTCGTCGAAGGCGCTCGACCCCGATCTGCGCCAGCTGGTGGAGGACGCCTTCCAGCGCCGCAAGAACGAATTCGCCGACCATCGCAGCGTGATCTACCTGCGCACCGGATCCGGCCGCGAGGTCGTGGTGCTGCTGCAATCCGAGCGCGACCTGTCGGAGACCGACCGCTCGCTGGTCGAGATCTTCTCCTCCAGGCTGTCGATCGCGTTCGACAACGTGATCCTCTACCAGCAGCTCCAGGACGCCAACACCCAGCTGGAAGACCGTGTCGCGCAGCGCACCCGCGCGCTGATGCAGGCCAACCGCCGCCTCTCGGCACAATGGCTGCGGCTGCAGCGCGCCAACGGCTTCAAGAACGAGATTCTGGGCACGGTCGCGCACGATCTGAAGAACCCGCTCGGCGTCATCCTCGGCCGTACCGAGATGCTGAAGGAGCTGATCTCGACCGGCGCCTCGTCAAACGGCGTAGTCGCCCAGGTCGATCACATCCGCGATGCCACCAAGCGCCTGACCACGATGGTCGACCATCTGATCTCGGACGCGATGGCCGATGCGTTCGACATCACCATCCGCCGCGAGCCGGTCGACGTCGCAGCGTTGGTGAAAGAGGTCGCCGAAGCCAACCAGCCGCTCGCGGTCAACAAGCAGCAGGCGATCAGCGTCAGCGCGCCGGCCAACATCGTCACCATGTGCGACACCGACCGCATTCGCGAGGCGATCGACAACCTCATCAGCAACGCCATCAAATACTCGCCGATATCGGGCAAGATCACCGTCGCGGTCACCCATGAGGCCAACGACACCATCATCCGCGTCAGTGACGAGGGTGCCGGCCTGTCGCCGGAGGATCTCGGCCGCCTGTTCGGCCGGTTCCAGCGACTGTCGGCAAAACCGACCGCGGGCGAGAGCTCGACGGGGCTTGGGTTGTCCATCGTCAAGCGTATTATCGACATGCATGGCGGCGAGGTAACCGCCGACAGCGACGGACCGGGCAAGGGCTCGACCTTCACCATCACCCTGCCCGCGACCGACGTGCCGTGATTTGAGTATCGAGATCTCCAAGATTCCGAAGTGACATGACACAAAGCCAGCACATCATGATCGTCGACGACGAGGCCCCGGCCCGGGAGATGGTCGGCGATTACCTCAAGATGCACGGCTTCACCGTGACGCTGTGCGACGGCGGCAAGTCGCTCCGCACCGCGATCGACGGCAGCATGCCCGACCTCGTCGTGCTCGACCTCAACATGCCCGAGGAAGACGGCCTTTCGATCATCCGCGACCTCAAGAGCCGCATCAACGTTCCCGTCATCATGCTCACGGCGACCGCGAGCCCGATCGACCGCGTCGTCGGCCTCGAGCTCGGCGCCGACGATTACGTGGCAAAGCCCTGCGAGCTGCGCGAGCTGATGGCGCGCATCCGCTCCGTGCTGCGGCGGAGCGCGCCGGTGAAAGCCGTCGCCTCTGACGCAGCGCCTGGGAAATCGGACAAGGATCAATTGGTGCGCTTCGGCACCAAATGGCTCGACCTCGAAGCCCAGGCCCTGCGTGACGACGAAGGCAACGAGCATCCGCTGACGGCCTCCGAGTTCGGCCTGCTCAAGGTGTTCGCGGCCAATCCGAAACGCGTGCTGTCGCGCGAGCGCCTCCTGGAATTGGCCAATGCGCGCGATGCCGAAGCTTTCGACCGCGCCGTCGACCTGCGCATCATGCGCATCCGCCGCAAGATCGAGCCCGACCCGACCAAGCCTGCCGTGATCCGCACCATCCGCGGCGGCGGCTACCTGTTCTCGCCGGCCGGCGAGAAGGCCTAGGCGGGCGGCGCCCACGCCGTCATCCCGGACAAGCGAAGCGCGGATCCGGGATCCATAACCACAGGAAAACGTTGCGGCGCGAAGCCGGTCACTCCGGGTCTTCGCCCAAGCACGTCCTGTGGTGATGGGTCCCGGGCTCGCGCTACGCGCGCCCGGGGACGACGGCAGTGGGTGTGGCGCGACCGAACGCAAGTCCCGGAAATTGGTTCCTGCTACACCAAATCCGCACTCCCGTATTTTCCGCACATTGAAATTACTAGCTTTTTTGTCCCGAATATTTCGTCGCACGTGCCCCGACGAAACAATTTAACCGCCGACGAAACCATTTTCCCCTTTTCGTGCAGACATCCCGAAACGTTGGCTCATTAACACTTTGGTCCAAGGAAACGCCGCTCGGTTGCGGCGCACCGGGGAGCCAAGTCAATGCGGAACGTCATCGCCATCAACGCCCAGGCCAGTCAGAGCATCATTGCCGCTCAGGCGACTTCGGACGACATGCTCCTGGAAAGCATTGCCGACGGCAATCGGACGTCCATGCACATCCTCTATTGCCGGCACAATGTGCGGGTCTACCGCTTCATCCTGCGCATCGTGCGCGATGCCACCACCGCGGAAGACCTGGTCAGCCAGGTGTTTCTGGACGTGTGGCGGACCGCCGGCCAGTTCCAGGGCCGCTCGCAGGTCTCGACCTGGCTGCTCTCGATCGCCCGCTTCAAGGCGCTGACTGCGATGCGCCAACGCCGCTTCGAGGACATCGATCAGGAAGACGTGCGCGAGATTCCGGATGGATCCGATACGCCCGAGGCCTCGCTCGACCGCAGCGACACCAGCGCCATCCTGCGCGCCTGCGTCGCCAAGCTGTCGCCCGCGCATCGCGAGATCATCACCCTCGTCTACTACCATGAGAAGTCGGTGGAGGAGGTCGGGCGGATCATCGGCATCCCCCAGAGCACGGTGAAGACCCGGATGTTCTATGCCCGCAAGCAGCTCGCCGATTTGCTTAAGGGTTGCGGCGTCGACCGCTTCGCGGCCTAAGGCCAATGATTTCAATGGGATAAGGCCGAGTTCTCGGCCCCATCCCGGGACACGAAAGCGTTACCGCCGACGAAACAAATGAAACAAAGCACAACATCAGGCGGAAAAACTTCGTCCCTATAAAGCTCTCATACGGTTTTAGTTAAACCTCCCAAGAACCTCCAACGACCCGGACGGGATGCCCCCCCTCCGGGTCGTTTTGTATTTTTGGGGCACAGATAGACTCCGCCTTCGCCAAGAGGCTTCGTCGGACAAGAGCGGGGCAGCGAGCGCACCGTTGTTGCGGTTGGCGATTTCCCCCGTCACGAGCGCGTGACACCGCGTAACGAGCGGCACACCCATCCCGAACTGCTCTCGTGACCTCCTTCACGAGTGCCCCATGCTCGAACTTCTCTTCGCTCTGCTCGCCGGCATCCTCACCATCGCCGCCCCCTGTACGCTGCCGATGCTGCCGATCCTGCTCGGCGCCTCGATCGGGCGCACGTCGCATCTGCGGCCCGCGATGATCGCGCTCGGCTTCGTCGTCTCCTTTTCCGCGGTGGCGCTGCTGCTTGGCGCACTGACGAGGCTGTTCGATTTCGATCCGAATGTGCTGCGCGAGGCAGCGGCGATCCTGCTGCTCGGCTTTGGTCTGTTGATGCTTTGGCCGGCGCCGTTCGAGTGGCTGTCGCTTCGACTCAATGGCTGGCTTGATCCCGGCGCGGCCGGCGGCGTGCAACGCGAGGGCGCGCTCGGCGGCCTCGTGCTCGGCACCACGCTCGGCCTCGTCTGGACGCCTTGCGCCGGGCCGGTGCTCGGCTCGATCCTGACGCTGGTCGCGACGTCCCGGAATCTCGCCTGGGCCGGCACACTGCTCGTTGCCTACGCCATCGGCGCGGCCATCCCGATGCTGGCGATCGCCTATGGCGGCCAGGCCGCGACCACGCGCGTGCGCAGCCTCGCCCGCATCTCGCCGCGCCTGCAGCAGGGTTTTGGCGTGGTCGTGATCGCCTTCGCCGTTGCCGCCTACTTCCAATACGACACGCTGATCGTGGCGTGGCTCACCGGCTTCTACCCCACCGGCCAGATCGGCCTGTGATCGCATCCCTCTTCACGGAGAACATGACCATGACTTTCAAGCTGCTCGTCGTCTCCACCGCACTGGTCGGCTTCGCCGTGACCGGCGCCGTCATCCCCGGCATCTGCGATGAGGCGACGCCGGCCATGCCGGTCAAGGTTGCGGCCGCGCAGGCAGTGACCGCGCCCGACTTCGCCGGCATCAGCAACTGGTTCAACTCGAAACCGCTCACCATCGCCGACCTCCGCGGCAAGGTCGTGCTGGTCGACTTCTGGACCTATGGCTGCGTCAACTGCGTCAACACGCTGCCGCACGTCACCGACCTCTACGCCAAGTACAGGGACAAGGGCCTCGTCGTGGTCGGGGTGCACACGCCGGAATTCCCGTTCGAGCGCTCCGCGTCCAACGTCCAGGCCGCGCTGAAGCGCCACGGCATCACCTATCCGGTGGCACAGGACAATGAGTCCAAGACCTGGAACGCCTACCGCAACCAATATTGGCCGGCGCAATACATCATCGACCAGAGCGGCAAGATCGTGTTCCAGCATGAAGGCGAAGGCCGCTACGACGAGATCGACCGCACGGTGGCGAAGCTGCTGAACGCAAACAGCTGACGCCGCATGCAGCGGCGCCATGTTGTTGCTTGACTCCACGGACCCGTCCGTGGAGGTTCGCAACCTCGAAATCAGCCGCCGCAATGAACGACGCGACCACCAGCAACGACATCCGCCTTCGCGAAGGCTCCTCGATCGCGCAGCGGCTGGTCGTGGCCGGCTCTGCGGCGGCCGTTGCGCTCTGCTTCACGCCGGGCCTGTTCACGCACGATGCGCTGGAGATGATCATCTCCGTGGTCGCGTTGCTGGCGGGCGCTGCGTTCGTCGGCGTGGTCATGATGACGCCGGCGGTGGTGTGGATCATCACGCCGGATGAGATCCTGATCGGACGGCAGCGTCCGTTCGGCAAGCTGCAGACACGAACGGTCCCGAAAGACGACATCCTCGGCTTGCAGGTTCCCGGCAGCAAGACCGCAAGAGCCCGCTTTCAGCTGGCCTTCACATTGGCCTCAGGCGAACGCCTGACCTCTCCGCCGCTCACCGACGTCACGCATGTGCGCGACACAGTGGCGCGGATCGCCGCGCAATTCGAGGTTCCCGACGTCGAGTCGCCCGTCAACCCGCTCGATGCCAGCAATCCCGAGATGCGTCTTGGCGACCCCGTCGAGCCGTTTTCCCAAAGAGACATCCGGATCGCGGCTTTGATCGCCGTCGCGCTGAGTGCCGCACCCTATGCCTACAGGCTCTGGCGTGGCCTGCCACCCCAATGGATCGACTACACACTGCTGCCGCTGGGCGTGATCGCCGCGTTCGGCGTCTACCGGTTCGCCAATCTCGTCACGGGCGCCTTCTGGATCGTCCGCGAGGGCGATATCCGCGTCGAGCGCCTATGGGGCAACGGCACGCCGCGCGCCGATCATATCGAAGGGCACGATGTGAAAACGATCACGGTCGAGCGCCGCGGGCGGTCCGAGGACGAGCATTGCATCGTCGCGATCCGCTTGCAGTCCGGACGGCGGTTTCGCAGCCCCCGGATCGGCTCCCGCAACGAGGCCCGCGCCGTGGGCGCCGAGATCGTCCGGCGGCTCGGGATCGGGGCGGAGGCCAATCAGATCTGATCTATTGACGAAGTTGACCTCGCCGCCAGCTCGGTCTTGAGCCTCTCCCGCTTGCTTGCGGGGGAGGGAGCGCACCACCGCAGCGGCAACAACCTATGCTTTTCGCGCCATCCCCTGTTTGAGGCATTGCCGGGCCCCGTCAAAAAACCAAAGCATTGTCGTGACATACCTGCCGGGCGTGCCTTTAACTTGCCACGAAGCTGCCCCTGAGTTCAGATGGTTCCTAACGACTTGCGCTGTGGCAGCGGGGAGAGCTTGAAATGACGGATTTTCGTCGCCTGACCGGGGCGGTTGTGGCTGCGATCGGCCTGATGCTGTCCGCGCCGCAAGCCTTCGCCCAGCAGCCCGACCGCGGCGACGAGCCCGGCCTGATCGCCGACGACAGCTACCAGCTCGATCCGGAATGGCAGAAGCAGGTCGTCTACTACCGCACGACCGAAGCGCCGGGCACCATCATCATCTCGACCTCCGAGCGTCACCTCTATCTGGTCCAGCCCGGCGGACGCGCGATCCGCTACGGCATCGGCGTCGGCCGCGACGGCTTCCAGTGGCAGGGACTGGTGAACATCACCAACAAGAAGGAATGGCCAGACTGGACGCCGCCGCCGGAGATGATCCAGCGCCAGCCCTATCTGCCGCGCTTCATGGCCGGCGGCCCCGGCAACCCGCTCGGCGCCCGCGCCATGTATCTGGGCACCACGGTCTACCGCATCCACGGCACCAACCGGCCCGACACGATCGGCACCAAGGTGTCTTCAGGCTGCTTCCGTCTCGTCAACAACGATGTCGCCGACCTCTACGATCGCGTCCCTGTTGGCACCAAGGTGGTCATCCGGCAGAAGCCTGAACTGTAAGCCTGTCGTTTGAGCATGATCCGTTGGAATCCCCTTGGGATCATGCTCTGCGCCCTCCCCCAAATTCAATTTCCCGATTTTTCGAGAGAGCAACATGATGCGCACATTTCGAGGCGGCCTGCTGATCGGGCTCGCGGTCGCCGTGCTGGTCGGCGCCTTGGCCATCACTTACGAATTCTATGATACCCGCACGCTGAAGCGCACGGTGCGCCGCGGCGAAGTGCTGTGCGGCGTCAACAGGGGCCTGCCGGGCTTCTCGATCCCCGACGACAAGGGCAACTGGACCGGCTTCGACGTCGATTTCTGCCGCGCGGTGGCAGCCGCGATCTTCGACGATCCGAGCAAGGCCAAGTTCGTTCCGCTCGACGCCAGCGAGCGCTTCAAGGAATTGCAGAGCCGGAAAGTCGACATCCTCTCGCGCAACTCGACCTGGAGCATGGCGCGCGAGCTCGACTATGACCTCTATTTCCCGGCGGTTGCCTATTACGACGGCGCAGGCTTCATGCTGCCGCGGTCGCGCAACAAGGAGACTTCACTGGACCTGACCGGCAGCAAGGTCTGCGTCCAGTCCGGCACCACCACGCTGCTCAACGTCGCCGACTACTTCCGTGCCAACAACATGAAGTATGAAGAGGTGAAGTTCGACAAGCTGGACGACGTGGTGAAGGCCTACGACAGCGGCAAGTGCGACACGCTCTCCGCCGACGTCTCCCAGCTTTATGCGCTGCGGCTGAACCTGTCGAAGCCAGGCGACCACATGATCCTGCCGGACATGATCTCCAAGGAGCCGCTCGCGCCGGTCGTGCGCCAGCGCGACGACGACTGGATGATGATCGTGAAGTGGACGCTCTACGCGATGATCAACGCCGAAGAGCTCGGCGTCACCTCGGAGAACATCGACGAGGCCCTGAAGTCCAAGAAGCCGGACGTGATGCGCCTGGTCGGCACCGAGGGCAATTACGGCGAGCAGCTCGGCCTCACCAAGGATTGGGCCGTGCGCATCATCCGCCGCGTCGGCAATTACGGCGAGATGTACGAGCGCAACATCGGCGAGAAGTCGCAGCTGAAGATCCCGCGCGGCATGAACCAGCTGTGGAACGCCGGTGGCGTGCAGTACGCACCGCCGATGCGGTAGGCGGCCTGCCTCTCCTGGATCGTCCCGGCGAAGGCCGGGACGACGCCTGGTATTGAGGCGTCACGGTGTCCCCCTCAATACCCCCGCGCCCGCGCCAGTTGCTCGGTGTGGTAGTTCGCGTCGCCGAACAGCTCCTCGCAGACCCGCGCGCGCTTCATGAAGAAGCCGATGTCGAACTGGTCGGTCATGCCCATGCCGCCATGCATCTGCACGCCTTCCTGCACTGCGCGGGTGGCGGTGGTGCCGGCGCGCGCCTTTGCCACGGCGACGCTTGATGCGGCCTTGGCGACGTCGGCATCCAGCGCCTGCAGCGCCTTCATCGTGGCGGCGCGGGTGATCTCGATGTCGACATAGAGCTCGGCGGCGCGATGCTGCAGCGCCTGGAATTCGCCTATCAGCTTGCCGAACTGCTTTCTGTTCTTGAGATACTCGACGGTGCGGTTGAAGACCTCGTCGCTGAGGCCCACCATTTCGGCGGCCACCGCGCCGCGGCCGATGTCGAGCACGCCGTCGAGCAGCGCGGCGCCTTGATCGACCTCGCCGAGCACACTGTCGGCATTGACCTCGACGTTCGCAAACTCGATCCGCGCCGCATTGTGCGCGTCAACCATGATGGTGCGCTCGATCGATACGCCCTTGGCCGCAGGATTGACCAGGAACAGCGTCAGGCCGTCTCGCTCGCCGGCGGCGCCAGCGGTGCGCGCGGCGACGATGACGAGATCGGCGACATGGCCGTCGACCACCAGTGCCTTGGCACCGGAAAGCTTGAAGCCGTTGCCGGCACGCACGGCCTGCAAATTGGTGTGGAGCGGACGATGCTTTGCGCCCTCGTCGATCGCGAGCGTCGCGAGCAGCGAGCCGTTGGAGACTTTCGGCAAGAACTCCGACTTCTGCGCGGCATTGCCGCCGCGGTTCAGGGCCGAGGCCGCGACCACGCTGGTAGCGAGGAAGGGCGACGGCATCAAGGTGCGGCCGATCTCCTCCATCACCACACCGGCCTCCATGAAGCCAAGGCCGCTGCCGCCGAATTCTTCCGGCACCAGCAGGCCGGCAAAACCCATCTCGGCAAAGGAGTGCCACAGCTCCTTGGAGAAGCCGGTGGGGTCCTTGCTGTCGCGCAAGTGCCGCAGATGCGACACCGGCGCCTTGTCGCTGATCAGCCCGCGCGCGGAGTCGCGGAGCATCGATTGTTCTTCAGTGAGGACGAGGGCCATGTGCTTGAGTCTCTAGTGTCTTGGAAATCTGTTGCTGTCATTCCGGGGCACGCGAAGCGTGAACCCGGAATCTCGAGGTTCCGGGTTCGCCGCTTCGCGACGCCCCGGAACGACGGTGGGGTTACGCCCCCGGCAAATCGAGGATGCGCTTGGCGACGATGCCGAGCATCACCTCGCTGGTGCCGCCCTCGATCGAGTTGGCCTTGGTGCGCAGCCAGGCGCGCGGACGAGCGCCCTGCTTCGAGCGTTCGCTTTCCCATTCCAGCGCATCGACGCCGCCGGCCGACATCAGGATTTCGTAGCGGCGCTTGTTGAGCTCGGTGCCGTAATATTTCATCGCGGATGAAAATGCCGGATGCGCCTGTCCCGCCTTGGCGAGATCGACCGCGCGCTCGGCGCAGGCGGCGAGCGCGGCTTCGTCGACGTCGAATGTCGCGATCTGGCCGCGCAGCATGGAATCGTCGAGCTTGCCCCGCGCATCCGAGCCGACCGAATCCGCAGCGATCTGGCCGAGCGGACGGCCGACGCCGCGCTCACCCATGCCGGAGATCATCGCGCGCTCGTGCTGCAGCAGATATTTCGCGACGTCCCAGCCGCGATTGACGGTGCCGACCACATGCGACTTCGGCACGCGGACTCCGTCGAAGAAGGTTTCGCAGAACGGCGAATAGCCGGAGATCAAGAGGATCGGCTTGGTCGTCACGCCCTTCGACGTCATGTCGAACAGGATGAAGCTGATGCCGTCGTGCTTCTTCGCAGCCGAGTCGGTGCGCACGAGGCAGAAGATCCAGTCGGCATAGTTGGCGTAGGAGGTCCAAATCTTCGACCCCGTGATGACGAAATCGTCGCCGTCGCTCTCGGCGCGGGTCTGCAGCGAAGCGAGATCCGAGCCGGCGTTGGGCTCGGAATAGCCCTGACACCAGCGAATCAGGCCCGCCGCGATCTTCGGCAGATGCTCTTTCTTCTGCGCCTCGTTGCCGTATTTCAGCAGCGCCGGCCCGAGCATCCAGATGCCGAAGCTCGACAGCGGCGGCCGCGCGCCCATCTTGGCCATTTCGGAGCGCAGCACCTTGTGCTCGGCGGCGCTGAGACCGCCGCCGCCGTATTCCTTCGGCCAGTCCGGCACGGTCCAGCCCTTGTCGCGCATGCGCTCGAACCAGATGCGCTGCGGCTCGGACGAGAATTTTGCGTTGCGACCGCCCCAGAACACGTCGGCATCCGACGTTGCGGGCTTGCGCATCTCCGGCGGGCAGTTGGCGTCCAGCCAGGCGCGCGCCTCGCTGCGGAATTGTTCGAGTTCGGCGGTGTCGGTCTCACTCATGGTCGCTTCCATCAATCACAATCGAGTTGTTGGGCGCGACTCTGGGCCATCGCACTGCGGAATTCAACCACTTCCGTGTCGTGTCATCCGCTATACTCGCCAGCGCGACGGTGCTTGAAAACAAAGAGGAAACGAGAATGCGCCTGAAACTTCTTTCGCCTGGCGAAATGAGCGAGAGCCAGCGGCAAACCTATGACGAGTCCATTGCCGGCAAGCGCGGCAAGCCGCCGGCGCCGATGATGGCCTGGCTCAACAGTCCTGACATGGCCCGTCACGCCACGCGGCTCGGCGAAGTGCTGCGCTATGACACGATTTTTCCGGCCAAGCTTTCGGAGATCGCAATCCTGGTGACGGCGCGGCACTGGACAGCGCATTACGAATGGTATGCGCATAAGCGCCTCGCGCTGGCGGGCGGCATGAAGGTGGAGATCATCGACGCGATCCGCGACCGCCGTACGCCCGATTTCGACGACCCCAAGGGAAAGATGATCTACGATCTCGCAAAATCGCTGCACGAGGGCCACGGCGTCGAGAAGGGTCTCTACGACGCGGCGGTGAAGCTGCTCAGCGAACGTGGTGTGGTCGAGGTGATCGGGCTGTGCGGCTATTACACGATGGTGTCGATGACGTTGAACACCTTTGAGTTCGAGCTGCCGGAGGGCGAGGTGGCGGAGCTGTCATAGTTTCGCATCGGGAAACGCTGGGTTTCGGGATCAGCCAGTGGCACTGTCCCGATGCCCGGATTAAGTGGGGTTCAGACACGGAGCAGCCACATGTCGCAAACATCACCCGTCGCCGCCGGCACCCGCATCGGCCATGTCCACCTCAAGGTCGCCGATCTCGATCGCGCGCTCGGCTTCTATTGCGGCGTGCTTGGTTTCGAGCTGATGCAGCGCATGGGTTCGGGGGCAGCCTTCGTCTCGGCCGGCGGCTATCATCACCACATCGGGCTCAACACCTGGGAGAGCAAGGGCGGCTCGCCGCCACCGCCAGGCACGACCGGACTGTTTCACACCGCCATCCTCTATCCGACCCGGGCGGCACTGGCGGACGCGCTGCACCGGGTGCTGACATCAGGCATTGCGCTGGACGGCGCCAGCGACCACGGCGTCAGCGAAGCCCTGTATTTGCGCGATCCCGATCAGAACGGCGTCGAGCTGTATTGGGACAAGCCGCGGGAGCAATGGCCATTCGGGCCGGATGGGAAGCTCGCGATGGTCACCAAGCGGCTGGACGTGGAGGCGCTGTTGAGGCAGCGCGAGACGTGAACTCCGCTCTCTCCTCCGTCATTGCGGGGAGCTCTTGCGACGAAGCAATCCAGATTGTTTCCGCGGAGGGATCCTGGATTGCTTCGCTCGCAATGACGGAATGCGTGGAAACGGCGTCGCATCTCTACGCAGCCTTCGTTCGCGGAGCGCCCCGCACCATGATCAGCGCTACGGCCACCACTTCCAGCGCGACGCAGAGATAGAATGGCAGCGTGTATCCGCCGGACCAATCGCGCAAGGCACCGACGACGCCGGGGCCGAACGCGTAGGTCACCTGGTTGATCGCGGTGTTCAAACTGATCAGCACGCCGAACGAGGCCGAATCGAACTCCTGCTGCACGATCAGCGACGGCAGCGTGATGAGATTGCCGACGGAGAAGCCGAACACGGCGCAGGCCGCGATCAGCACGTAATCATTGTGCAGATTGATGACGACGCACAGCGCCGCCGCCTGGCTCAGGAACGAGAGCGCCGACGCCAGCCGCTGGTTGAGGCGATCGATCACCATCGAGAACAGCACCCGGCCGACCACCGCCATTGCGGTGAGGACTGCGACCGCCACGGCGGCGCGCTCGCGGCCGATCACGGGATCGAGGAACGAGATCAGGTGCACGATGAAGCCGACCTGCGCGAACAGCACCAGCGCGAAGGCGATCGTCACCGCGAGAAAGCCGACATCGCGCAGCGCCCATGCGCGGATCTGCGCCGATGATTGCGGCCTTGCCTTCGCCGCCCCGTGCCAGCCATGGAGGTCCGGCGGCCGGCCGACGACAAGCAAAATCACCGGCACCAGCAGCACCAGCATGGCGCCCGCAGCCGCATACATCGCATTGGCAAAGCCGGCATGACCGATCAGCGTGACCAGCAAGGGCACGCCGACGATGCCGCCAAAGCTGGCGCCGTTCAGCGCCAGGCTGATCGCCATGCCGCGCTTGTGGTCGAACCACAGGCTGATCGTGTTGGTGATCATGGCGAGGCTGGTGCCGGCCCAGCCGAAGGCGAGCACGGCATCCGCCAGATAAAGCTGCCAGGGCTCGCGCACCGCGCCGATCGCGACGCCAGCTGCCGCCATCGCCAGCGTGCCGGCGATCAGGCAGATTCGCGGGCCATATTTTCTGACGGCCTCGCCGACGAAGACGACCAGCAGCGCACCGAACAGATAGAAGAACGTTGTCCCGGAGGAGATCAGCGAGGCCGGCCAGCCCCGCGCGCGCTGCAGCTCGGCGACGTAGACGCTCTGGCCGTAGAAGCCGAGGCCCCAGCCGAAGGTTGCGAGCAGGAAGCAGACGGCGACAATGCGCCAGCCTTGGTAGTGAAGCGAGGATTCGTCGAGCGCTTGAGTCTGAGGATTGTCGAGCATGCTGCCTACTCCGTCATGCCTGGGCTTGTCCCGGGCATCCACGTTCCTTCTTCGACGTCCTAAGACGTGGATGGCCGGGACGAGCCCGGCCATGACGCATCATCTAATGAACCCTCATCCGAAAATCACTTCGACAGCGATCGAAGTATCAACGTTGCTGACAGCCTCCTGCCAATTCAGATCGCGCAGTCAGATCGCGTCCGGGAACTCGCCCATGGCCGCGTCGAGCCGCGCCTTGCGGCGGCGCGCCCAGGACGCGAATGAGAGCACGACGAGGCCGAGCACCACCGGCGGGAACACGACCAGGTTCACGGCGGACCAGCCATAATTGGCGAGCAGCTGACCGGAGGAGAACGAGCCGATCGCCATCATGCCGAACACCAGGAAATCGTTGAAGGCCTGCACCTTGTTGCGCTCCTGCGGGCGATGCGTCTCCAGCACCAGAGCGGAGGCGCCGATGAAGGAGAAATTCCAGCCGACGCCGAGCACGATCAGCGTCGCCCAGAAATGCATTGCGGTTAGGCCCGAGAGCCCGATGCCGGCGGCGCTGGCCTCCAGCAGCAGCCCGGCAGCCACGATCTTCGGCGCGCCGAAGCGCGCGATCAGCGCGCCGGTGAAGAAGCTCGGGCCGTACATCGCGACGATGTGCCATTGGATGCCGAAATTGGAATCGGACACGCTCAGCCCGCACATCTTCATCGCGAGCGGCGCCGAGGTCATCACCAGATTCATCATCGGATAGGAGATGACGCCGCACAGTGCGGCTGCGATGAAGCGCGGCCGTGTCACGATGGTGAGAAGCGGCCTGCCGCCATGCAGATCAGCGGGCGCGGGCTTCGGCATGTCGACGCCGGCGACGATACCCATCGCGATCAGCGCGACGGCGGCCTGGACCAGGAAGCTGAACGCGAACAGATAAGGCGACCAGACATCCATGGTCCATTGCACGAGCTGCGGACCAAGCACGCCGGCGAACACGCCGCCCGCCATCACCCACGACACCGCCTTGGGCCGGTAGGCCGCGCTGGCGCCGTCGGCGGCTGCAAAGCGATAGGATTGCGCCACCGAGCCGTAGAGGCCGCCGAGGAAGGTCGCGATACAGAACAGCGCGAACGAACCGTGCAGGATCGCAAACGAGCCGAGCAGGCCGGTGAACGTGCCGCAGCCGGTGCCGATCACGAACGCCCAGCGGCGGCCGAAGCGGCGCGAGATCGCGCCGGTCGGCAGCGTGCCGGCGGCAAGGCCCACGACGTACATCGACAGCGGCACCGTCGCGAGCGACATGTCGGGCGCGAGCGTGGCGCCGACGATCGAGCCGGTGGCGAAGATCACCGCCGAGTTGGCGCCGGTCAGGGCCTGCGCAGCGGCAAGGCGCACCACATTGGCACGCGCGCGGGCGTCATCGGCGATCTCATGGGTCGAAGTCACGTCTAACATCGGCATTTCCGCCCAAGGCACTATTTATAGCGGGGGGTTGATTCCCGGCACTATGGACGGGCCGAAAGGACCGGGCAACCGGCGCAAACGGGCGCAGGCCATGCCTCCGACGCAATCGAGCCGATGATACCGGCCCGCGCTCTTGACGGCTTGCGCTCGATCAAATCCTATCCGCCGCGATTTTTGGGAGTTTTTTTCATGTCCGTCGATGACAGGCCTACGGTCAGCGCTCCCGACGACGATCCCTGGCTTTGGCTGGAGGAGGTCGAAGGCGCCCGCGCGCTCGATTTCGTCGAGCGTCAGAACATCCTGACGCTGGACAAATTCGGCGGCCCGGCCTTCGAACGCGATCGCGACTTGCTCGCGGCGATCTACGATCGTCCGGACAACATTCCCTATGCGAGCCGAAGTGGCGGCCTGCTCTACAACACCTGGAAGGATGCGGACCATCCGCGGGGCCTGTGGCGGCGCACCACGCTCGACGAATTTCGCAAAGCTGAGCCGTCATGGGAAGCCATCCTCGACATCGACGAGCTTGCGGCACGGGAAGGCGAAGACTGGCTGCTCAATTGGACGACCTCGCGGTCCAAATATTCGCGGGTTATCCTAAGCCTGTCGCGCGGCGGCAGCGATGCCGTGGTGTTGCGCGAATTCGACGGAGAGACGAAGAGCTTCGTGAGCGATGGCTTCGTCCTGCCGGAAGCGAAGGGCAGCGTCGATTGGCTCGATCCCGATACGCTCGTGCTCTCCAGTGCCTATGGCGAGGGCATGGCGACGACATCCGGCTACGCCAGAACGGTCCGGCTGTGGCGGCGCGGGCAGCCGATCGAACAGGCGGAAGTGATCTTCGAGACCACCGCCGACCGGATGCGCGTCTATTGCGGGGTCGACGACACCGGTGCGGCGCCGCGCGCCTGGATCATCGATCAGGTCGACTTCTTCAATTTTGCGATCTGGCTTCGTGATGCCACCGGCACGCTCACGCAACTCGACCTGCCGACCGACGTCTGGATGCAGGCACATCGCGACTGGTTCGCGATCAAGCTGCGAGAGGACTGGACCGTTGCCGGACGAACCTATGTGGCGGACAGCGTGCTCGGCATCTCGCTCTCGGCATTTCTCGCAGGCGATCGCGACTTCGCGATCCTGTTCGAGCCAGGCGCACGCCGCGCCCTCCAGGGATTTTCCTGGGCCGATGGCAAGCTGCTGCTGTCCATCCTCGACGAATTGCGGCCGGTGTTCGAGATCTGCACGCCGTCGCCGGCCGGCTGGAGCCGCGAGACGCTGCGTGGCCTTCCCGGGATCGGCGTGGTCGACGTCTGGCGCTTCGATCATTATGACTCCGAGAGCAATGGCGACCTGCTGGCCAATGTGCAGGACCCGCTCACGCCGCCCTCGCTGATGCTGATCGAGCGCGGCGTCGAAAGCCCGACGCTCCTGAAGCAGGCGCCGAAGACGTTCAACGCCGATGGCCTCATCGTCACGCAGCACGAGGCGATCTCGATCGACGGCGAGCGCATTCCCTATGTCCAGACCGGGCCCGCAGGCGAGACCGGCGATGCGCCGGTCTATATGAGCGCCTATGGCGGCTTCGGACTCGCCGTGAAGCCGCAGTACAATTCGTCGCTCGGCAAGCTTTGGCTGGAGCGCGGCGGCACGACGGTGCAGGCGAATCTGCGCGGCGGCGGCGAGTTCGGCACGCGCTGGCATGATGCCGGCCGCTACGCTGGCAAGAAATTATCGCACGATGATTTTGCCGCCGTCGCCACCGATCTCGTGCGCCGCGGCGTGACCAGGCCGAAGCGAATCGCCGCGCAGGGCGGATCGAATGGCGGCATCCTCATCACCAACATGCTGGTGCGTTACCCCGAACGGTTCGGCGCGCTGTTCTGCACCATCCCGCTGATCGACATGCGCCGCTACACGAAGCTGCTCGCAGGCGCGAGCTGGATTGCGGAGTATGGCGATCCCGACAAAATGGAGGAATGGGAGTGGCTGAAGACCTACTCCGCCTATCACAACGCCATACCCGGCCAGCCCTATCCACCGATCCTGATCGCCACGACGCGGCGCGACGACCGCGTCCATCCCGGTCACGCCCGCAAGATGGCCGCAAAGCTCCAGGCGATGGGCTACGAGGCCTGGTTCTACGAGCCGGCCGCCGGCGGGCATGGCTACGGCAAGGACAATAAGGAGCGCGCCGGCTTCCAGGTGCTGGGCTTTCAGTTCTTGAAGGAGAGGATCGGGTGGCGCGACGGCGAGGTGTGAGGGCGTCGCGCCTCACCCGCGCGCGAACACCAGCGTCAGATTGTTTGCGGGCATGCCGATCGTATCGACGAGGCTGAGGCCCGCACCGCGCGCCAGCGCCTCGACATCGCCGACATCGCGCACGCCCCATTCGGGATTGCCTTCGCGCAACGACGTATCGAACACGGCGTTGCTGAGCGCGGTGTGCTTGCCGTCGCGCTTGAACGGACCGTAGAGGAACAGCTCGCCGTCGGACCGCAGGTAACGGCTGGCGCCGGCAAACAGGCCCTCCGCCACGGCCCAGGGCGCAATGTGGATGACATTGGCGCAGAACACGGCTGCGAGATTGGTCGGCCCCTGTCCGCTCTTCATCTCCGGGCACCAGTCGGGATCGGCGAGATCGATCCGCAGGGGTGAGCGGATGTTCTTCAGGCCCGAATGCACCCGCCAGGCCTCGATGCTCTTCACGTGGCGCTGGTTGAGGTCGCTCGGCCACCAGACGAGATCGGGCGTGTGACCGGCGAAATGGACCACATGCTGGCCGGTTCCACTGCCGACCTCGACCACGTCGCCCGACCGCCCAATGAGGTGCTTAGCGAGCGCGCCCCAGAGCGGCTCGTGATTGCGATGGAAAGCAGGCGCATCGAGGCGGCCGTCAGGCTCGACTCTCCCGCCGTCCCTACCAAATTCAACGACATATTCAGCCAATCGATGTCCCCGGAAAACGAAAAAGCAGACGAAAACGCGAGCAAGGACCAAACGCCCCGAACAATTGCCGGTTAAACCCGGCTTGATGAACGACCTATCTCGTCAGTTGCAATGCGGCAGATATTAACGCCATTTTGCAGCCTGCATAGTCTTGATTGTCAGGGTGTGTCCTTTGTGCTTTGAGCACTATATTTCTGCGAACGAGACCCTCAACCTAACGCTTCGGAACGACGCCTTGACCGCCTTTCCTCGCAAGTCCGCCCTGCTGCTTTCGCTGGTCGTCCTCACCGGACTTGCCGCGCGCCCGGCATGGGCGCAATCGACCGTCACCGAAGGCCAAAAGCTCGCCTTCGACCGCGGCAAGGGCAATTGCCTGACCTGCCACGTCATCAAGGGCGGTGATTTGCCGGGCACGATCGGGCCCGAGCTGAAGGACCTCAAGGTCAAGTATCCCGATCGCAACGAGCTGGCCGCGATCCTGTTCGACGAGACCAAGCGCAACCCGCAGACCATGATGCCGCCGTTCGGCCGCAACCGGATTTTGACCGACCAGGAGATCAGCGCGATCGTTGATTTCCTGCAGACGCTGTAACGGTCGGCCCAGGAGATTTCAGATGACCACGCACACCAGCCCTCATCCGACGCGGCGCCTGATCCTTCAAGGCGCGGTCTCGGTCGCCCTGATCGGCCTCGGCAATCTGCCGTTTGCGCCCGCGCGCGCCGCGGCCAACGACAAATATCCGGAAGAAGCGTTCAAGCTGAAGAACGAAGCGGATGCGATCAAGGCGCTCTATGGCAGGACCGCCGAGCCGTCCGACAAGATCAAGCTCGATGCGCCCGAGATCGCCGAGAACGGCGGGGTCGTGCCGATCTCGGTCGCGACGACGCTCGACAAGGTCACCTCGATCTCGTTCTTCGTGGCCGAGAACCCGAACGCACTGGCGGCGTCCTACAAGTTTCCCGACGGCACGATTCCCGCTGTCGCCAACCGCCTGAAGATGGCGAAGACCAGCAGCGTGACTGCAATCGTGGAAGCCGACGGCAAGCTCTACAGCGCGACCAAGGAAGTGAAGGTCACCGTCGGCGGCTGCGGCGGTTAAGGAGGATCGGTCCGATGGCATCCAGCATTCGAGTACGCGCAACATCCAACGGCGACATCACCGAGGTGCAGACGTTGATCCAGCATCCCATGAATACCGGCCTCGTCAAGGACGCCAAGGGCGAGCTGATCCCAGCGCACTACATCCAGGAGCTGAAATTCGCATGTAACGGCAGGGACGTCTTCGTCGCCAACTGGGGCACCGCGGTTTCCAAGGATCCTTACCTCAAGTTCAGCTTCAAGGGCGCCAAGAAGGGCGACGATCTCAAGATCTCCTGGACCGACAACAAGGGTGCGTCCGACGAGACCACCGCGAAGATCGCGTGATGAAGGCCCGCACCTCCTTCCTGCTTGGCTCGTTGAGCGCTGCGCTCGTCGCGTTCGTGCTCGCGTCTCCGCGCGTGAGCGCAGCCGACAAGGTCGATCCCGTCGCTGACGCCAGGGCGTTCCAGAATTTCTTCTTCCAGAAATTTCCGAACGTGAAGCACGAGGATTTCGTCAACGGTCCTTATTCCCTGAACGAGGATATGAAGCGACAGTGGCAGGAGAAGGAGGAATTCCCGCCCTACGAGTTCGCGCTCGACGCCGGCAAGGAGATGTTTGCGACGCCGTTCAAGAACGGCAAGACCTATGCCGACTGCTTCCCGAATGGCGGCATCGGCGTCCGTCAGAACTATCCCTATTTCGACACCAAGGAAGGCAAGGTCGTTACGCTGGAGCTCGCGCTCAACCGCTGCCGCGAGGCCAATGGCGAAGCGCCCTACTCCTACGTCAAGGACGAGATGGCCTCGCTCACCGCCTACATGGCCTTCACGTCGCGCGGCAAGACGATGGACATCAGGATTCCCGATGACCCGCGCGCGCTCGAAGCGTTCGAGAACGGCAAGCGCTATTTCTACACCCGTCGCGGCCAGATGAATTTCTCCTGCGCGAGCTGCCACGTGCAGAGCCCGGGCGAACGCATCCGCGCCGAAATTCTGGCGCCAGCGCTCGGTATTTTGAACGCGATGCCGATCTACCGCTCCGAATGGAGCGGCATGGGCACCACCAGCCGGCGCTTCATCACCTGCAACAGCCAGACCCGCGCGGTTCCGCTGGAGCCTCAGTCGGACGAATATCGCGACGTCGAATATTTCCTGTCCTACGTCGCCAACGGCCTGCCGATATCGGGCCCGGGAGCGCGGCCATGAAGCGGTCACTTACCTTGGCCATGTTGCTTGCTCTGAGCTTCGCGCCGGCGGCGCGCGCGGCAACCGAGGCAGACTACAAGGCGGCCTATGCCGCTGCGGAGGCCGCCTCCAAGGAGGCAGCCGGCATGCGCAACCAATGGACCACGACCGTCTCGACGCTGGCGGCCGCCAAGAAGGCGGGCGATGGCGGCGATTTCGACCGCGCCGTGGCCGTAGCCAAGGAAGCCGAGGCGCTGGCGAAAGCCTCGATTGTCCAGGCAACCACTGAAAAAGAAGCCTGGAAGGCGATGGAAATCCGCTAGACTCGAACCCTGTGGAACTGCCGAGAACCGGCGCGGAGAATGTGTGATGGCGATCCGCCGCCGCGACTTTTTGAAGAGTACAACCGCTGTCGCCACCTCGCTCAGCCTGCCCCGGCTGGCGCGCGGCGCTGAAGCCGCCAGCATTTACGACATCGAACGCTTCGGCAATGCGCGGATCCTTCACACCACCGACACGCATGCGCAGCTCAACCCGGTCTATTTCCGCGAGCCCAGCATCAATATAGGCATCGGCGAGATGGCGGGACGGCCGCCGCATCTGGTCGGTCGCGCCTTCCTGGAGCGCTTCGGCATCCGGCCCGATAGCGCCGATGCCTACGCTTTCACCTGTGTCGAGTTCGAAAAATCCGCCGGACGCTTCGGCAAGCTCGGCGGCTTCGCCCATCTGAAGACACTGATCGACCGCCTGCGCAGTGATGTCGGCGAGAAGCACGCCATGCTGGTCGACGGCGGCGATCTCTGGCAGGGCACGGGCCTTGCCAACATCATGCAGGGCCGCGACATGGTGGAGGTCGCCAATCTGCTCGGCATCGAGGCGATGACCGGGCATTGGGAATTCACTTATGGCGAGCAGGCGCTCCGCGACAATCTCGAGCACTTCAAGGGCGAGTTTCTGGCGCAGAACGTCTTCCTGACCGAGGAAGCGGCGTTCAACGACGCGCCCGCCTTCGACAAGGCGACAGGGCGCGTATTCAAGCCATCGATCATCAAGGAGCTCGCCGGCCATCGCGTCGCGATCATTGGCCAGGCCTTCCCTTACGTGCCGATCGCGCACCCCAAGCGGTTCACGCCGAACTGGACCTTCGGCATCCGCGAGGAAGAGTTGCAAAAGCATGTCGACGCATTGCGCGGCAAAGACAAGGTCGATGCGGTGATCCTGCTGTCGCACAACGGCATGGATGTGGACCTCAAGCTCGCAAGCCGCGTCACCGGCATCGACGTCGTTCTCGGCGGCCACACCCATGATGCCGTGCCGCAGCCCATCCCGGTGAAGAACGCCGCCGGCACGACGCTCGTCACCAACGCCGGCTCCAACGGGAAATTTCTGGCCGTGCTCGATCTGGCGCTCGACAAGGGCAAGGTCGGCGACATCAGATACCATCTGCTGCCGGTCTATTCGGAACTGCTGAAGCCCGATCCTGCGATGGCCGAGCTGATCGGAAAGCTGCGCGCACCGCACGTGACGGACTGGTCGGAGAAGATCGCAACGCCCGATCGCCTATTTTATCGCCGCGACAATTTCGCAGGCCCCATCGACGAGCTGATCTGCACCGCGCTGCGAACCGAGCTCAACGCCGAGATCGCGCTGTCGCCCGGCTTCCGCTGGGGTGTCACCACCTTGTCGGGCCAGCCGCTGACCATGGAGGATGTGCTCGCGGAAACCGCGATCACCTATCCCGAGACCTATGTGCAGGAAATGACCGGTTCGCAGATCAAGGACGTGCTGGAAGACGTCTGCGACAATCTCTTCAATGCAGATCCGTATTACCAGCAAGGCGGCGACATGGTACGCGCCGGCGGACTCAGCTACGCCTGCAGCCCCACCAACGCGATCGGCAGCCGCATCTCCGAGCTCAAGCTCGACAATGGCAAGGCGCTGAGCGCCAACCGACATTACAAGGTTGCGGGCTGGGCCTCGGTCAACGACCAGCAGGGCGCTGCGGTGTGGGATGTCGTGGCCAAATATCTGCGCTCGGGCCGGATGCTTCAGGAGCGGCTCGGCACCGGCGTCACCCTGAAAGGCGTCGACGGCAATCCGGGCATCGCAGGATAGGAATGATGCGGTTCAAGATTTTTCGCGCGATGCTGTTGGCGCTGCTCGCCTGGGCGGCGATGCCGCTCGCTGTTGCGCAGCAGGTGCCGCTCCAGGACAAGCCGTTCGCCGAGCACAAGATCGTGCTCCAGCTCTCCGATGGCGATGTGAAGAAGCAGGCGCTGGTGCTCAGCGTCGCCAACAATCTCCTGAAGGCCTACGACCCCGACAAGATTGCGGTCGAGGTCGTCGCCTTCGGTCCCGGCATCGATCTGCTGCTGTCAGGCAGCGAGCGCCGCAAGCAGGTCGAGAGCCTGATCGCGCAGGGCGTGCGCTTCGATATCTGCCTCAACACCATCGACACAATCGCGCGGGAGACGGGCAAGCGGCCGGAGTTCATCCCGGCCGCGACGCCGGTGCAGGTGGGGGTCGGGCAGATCCTGTTTCTGGCGGAGAACGGGTACACGGTGGTGAGGCCGTAGGTCTTGGCCACACCCTCCGCTGTCGTCCCGGCGAAGGCCGGGGCCCACCGCGTGACCTCTCGTCCGCCGCAGTCGGCGTACCGAACGACGTGATCTTCGTCAAACTACTCCCTGGGGTAATGGGTCCCCCGGCCTTCGCCGGGACGACACCATTTTTTTGGAGATCCACTTGAGGTCTCAAGCCGCAATAAAAATCTTCTAAATTTTCTTATTTCAGCAGCACATTACTTCTCTTTCCGGCTTCCCGCGTAGTAGAATCCTCGGCATCAGTTCACGCCGGGTCCTGCCATGATCTTTCGCCAGCTCTTCGACAGCGTTTCGGGCACCTACAGCTATCTCCTCGCCAGCCGCCCCGGCGGCGAGGCGCTGATCCTTGATCCTGTGCTGGAGAAGGTCGACCGCTACTGCCAGCTGCTGCGCGAGCTCGACCTCAAGCTGGTCAAGGCCGTCGACACCCATCTGCATGCCGACCATGTCACCGGCCTCGGCGAGTTGCGCGACCGCACCCATTGCATGACCGTGATGGGCGACCAGACCAAGGCCGACGTGGTGGCGATGCGTGTCGCCGACGGTGACAAGGTGACGATCGAGGGCCTGTCGCTCGACGTGATGTACACGCCGGGCCACACCGACGATTCCTACTCCTATCTGATGGGCGACCGCGTCTTCACTGGTGACACGCTGCTCATCCGCGGCACCGGCCGCACGGATTTCCAGAACGGTTCATCGCGCGCGCAGTACGATTCGATCTTCAACCGCCTGCTCAAGCTGCCCGATGAGACGATGGTCTTTCCGGCGCACGACTACAAGGGCGACACCGTTTCCACCATCGGCGAGGAGAAGCGATACAATCCGCGGCTCCAGGTGCGCTCGGTCGACGAATATATCGAGCTGATGGCGAACTTGAAGCTGCCCAATCCGAAGATGATGGACGTGGCGGTGCCGGCCAACATGCATGTCGGCCTGCATCAGGAAGAGCTGGAGAAAGAGGGCCGAGCGCTCAGCGCGGTCGAGGCGATCCGCTCGCTCGGACGGCCCGACATGCTGCTTGTCGACTTGCGCGAAACCAATGAGCGGATGAAGCACGGCATGCTCGAAGGCGCGCTGCACACGCCCTATCCGAGCGTCGAGGAGAGCCTCAAGCCCGGCGGCATGCTGCGCGAGGTCGCCGCCGCCACGGGGCGCCGCATCGTGTTCTTCTGCGCCTTCGGCGAACGCTCGGCGATGGCTGTTGCCGCCGCCAAGGAGGCCGGGCTCACCAACACCGCCCACATCGCCGGCGGCATCGATGCCTGGAAGAAGGCCGGCGGGCCGGTGGTGCAGGGCTGACGACATCCTCGCGGGTCTTGAGATAGGTCAGACGCCGCATAGATTTCGTGATTAGAAGCGGATGACGCATCACCATCCGGGATCAGCCATGGCCAAGATCGGAAACAAGACTGCCAAGCCGAACGAACCGCCGAAGACCGTGGACGACAAGGCCAAGAAGCCCGAGCCGCCACGCGACACCGACGACGATTACGAAGACGGCGACATCGCCACCCCGAAGCGCGATCGCTATGGGACCGATGACGAGCCGTTGTGAGGGTGAGACGTGTGTTTTGACTACGCGCCGGCGCGACACGCTCCGCCGTCGTCCTGGCGAAAGCCAGGACCCATTACCCCAATGCGCAGTTTGGCGAAGACACCCAGTTCGGTAATGCGATCGATCCCAATCGAGAGATCGTGCGGTGGGTCCTGGCGAACGCCAGGACGACGATGGGGATGCAGCTTGTCTTCACCACTCCGGCCTTGGCCAGGACGACGGGACTGAGCCCCACCCGCACTACCTGCCATGCGCCTGCGTTCATGGACAAATAACCGCTGTGCCCGATAGTTTGCGCCTCTCTTAGGACGCAAACGGAACTGCAATGGTCGACGTTCTCGCCGCACCGCAACAAGGCAAGGCGGACAGCGCGCTACGCACGCTGACGGGAATTTCGATTGCGCATTGGGTCAGCCATTTCCATCTGCTGGTCCTGCCGATGCTGTTTCCGTTTCTCAAGGGGCAGCTTGGCGTCGGCTATGTCGAGCTTGGCTTCGCGCTGACCGTGTCGGCCGTCGTCTCCGGGCTGACGCAGGCGCCGACCGGCTATCTCGTCGACCATTTTGGCGCGCGCAAGATCCTGCTCGGCGGACTGACCCTCGGCGGGCTGGCGCTGATCATGCTCGGCCTGCATTTGAGCTACGCCTCGCTGATCGCTTGCGCCGTGCTGCTCGGGCTCGCCAACAGCGTCTATCATCCCGCCGATTACGCGATCCTCGCCGCGCACATGGACGAGGCGCGGATGGGCCGCGCTTTCTCGGTCCACACCTTTGCCGGCTATTTTGGTGGCGCCGTTGCGCCGGCGATCGTCGCCGCCCTGATCACGGTGTCCGGAGGCGTCGGCGCACTGCTCGCAGCGGGCGCGATCGGCGCGCTGGTGGCGCTGCTGCTGGTGGTGATGAACATTCCCGATGCCGGCGCGCACAAGACCAAGCCAGGCGCCGCGAATGCGCCGAAGCAGGCCGTCATCACGCCCGCGCTGATCACGCTGACCGCGCTGTTCATGCTGCTGAGCCTGTCGGTTGCCGGCATCAACAATTTCGGCGTGGTCGCGCTGATGAGCGGCTACGGCGCAAGCTATTCCGTCGCCAATGTCGCGCTGACGGCATGTCTTGGCTGCGGCGCCGTGGGCGTGCTCGCGGGCGGCTTCCTCGCCGACCACACCGAACGCCACGGCTACGTCGCCGCGGCCTGTTTTGCCGCCAATGCGGCCATCGTTCTCCTGATCGCGCTGGTCACGCTGCCCGGATGGGCGCTGACCGCCACAATGGCAGCCGCGGGCTTCCTCTCCGGCGTGATCGCACCATCGCGGGACATGCTGGTGCGCAACGCGGCGCCTCCCGGTGCCGCGGGCCGCGCCTTCGGCATCGTCTCCACCGGCTTCAATCTCGGCGGCATCGTCGCACCGCTGCTGTTCGGCTGGATCATGGACCAGAGCGCGCCGCATTGGGTGTTCGGCGCCTCCGTGATCTTCATGGTCGCAACCGTGGTGCTGTCGCCGTTCACGGAGCGAAAGACGCAAGCCAAGGCGTAGCTACAAATTCGGTGTCGTCCCGGCGAAGGCCGGGACCCATATGCCGCAGCAATCGCTTTGCGAAGACTTACCAAACCGCTTTCTGCTACGCGCGCCCCGGGATGACAATTGCGGTTGGGCCTGGTTGCGCCGGCCTTAGGTCGGCGAGACGGCGCCCTTCAGCCCGGTTTCCCGCGGAGCGGCACCGCGCGTCAGGCGGGCCTTTTCCGTGTTCGGCCAGAGCAGCAGCAGGCCGATAACGCCGGAGCCGACCAACACCACTGCGTTGATGGTGAAGCCGGTCATGTAGCCGTCGAGCATGCTGCCGGCGCGCTGGATCACGGTGCCCATCACATTCGGTGCGATGATGCCCGAGAGCGTGTAGAGCGCGCCGTAGATCGCGAGGATGGCGCCGCGCTGCGAGGCCGGCGTGAATTCGCCGAGCATCGGCGGGCAGACGACATAAATCGCGCTGCAAAGCCCAGGGCCGACCACGAGCATCACGATTTTCAGCCCCACACCCGGGACGTACGGCATCGCCGCCAGGATCAGGCCGCCGATGATCAGCGGCACTGAGCCCAGCACGCCACGCGAGATGCGCGTGGTGTAGCCGCGCGCCATCATCACCTGCGAGATCCAGCCGGTCAGAATCACCATGGTGGCGCCGAACACCCAGGGGAGGATCGAGATCCAGCCGGCATCGCTCTGCGAGAAACCAAGCCCCGTGACGATGAAGGACGTGAACCAGGTGAGTCCGAGCGACAGCGCCCAATAGGCGCCGAAGGTCGCGGCCACGCAGCCGAGGAATGTGCGCGAGGTGAGAAGTTGGAGGTAGGGAATTTTCGCCTCATTGGCCGCGAGGGCCTGGGTGTCCTCGAGCGGGCCTTCCTTGCCGAGCGCGAGCCAGGCGCAGACCCAGATCAGGCCGACCACGCCGAGCGCGCCGAAGGCGTAGTGCCAGGAATGATTGACGATGACCCAGTTCAGCGCCGGCACGGCGAGGATGACGCCGAAGGCCGAGCCCTGCAACAGGATGGCGGTCGGCAGCGTGCGCTTCTCGTCGGGGAACCATTTGTAGATCGCGTGCGTCGCGACAGAAGCCGCCGGACCTTCACCGGCACCAAGCACGATGCGGCAAATCAGGAGCGTGGTGAAAGAGACAGTGCCGACCATCGGAAACTGCGCCAGCGCCCAGATCACCGCCAGCGTCAGCAGCACCCAGCGCGTCGGCACCTTGTTGACGATGAAGCCGACCACGATGGCCGAGACCGAGAACAGGATGAAGAACGAGGAGCCGAGCACGCCGAATTGCGCGGGCTCGAGCTTCAGATCGGTCATGATCGGCACGCCGGCGAGGCCGACGACGATCTTGTCGGCGAAGTTCACGACCATGAAGAGAAACAGGAGAAAAGTGACGGTCCAGGCACCCTTCGGCGTTGCGCCCGTCCCTCGGGACACCCCTGCCGTCCTGCCCGCCGCATTGGGCGTTCCCTGAGCGCTCATCATTCTCCCCGCATATTCTTTGTTCGGCACTTTTGATTTGGCCGTCTTCGGAGCTAACAACGGCTTGAACGGCAACGCAACCCCGGCATTTCCGCAGCAAGTGTGCTACGCAGCATTGTGTTAATTCCGTCCGGCGCACTGATCTTGCTGAGCATTCGAAACCTCTCAAAGACCTTCTCCTCGGCCGGCGAGCCGGTCCATGTGTTGCGTGGCGTCGACCTCGACCTCAGGGCCGGCGAACGCGTCGCGCTGACCGGCGAATCCGGCAGCGGCAAGAGCACGCTGCTGCACCTGATCGCGGGGTTGGATGCCGCCGATGGCGGCACGATCCGCCTGCAGGACACGGAGGTCACGGAGCTGCCGGATTCGGGCCGCGCCGCGTTGCGCCGCGACCGGATCGGCCTGGTATTCCAGCAGTTCAACCTGATCCCGAGTCTCTCGATCGCAGACAACCTTGCCTTTCAGGCGCGGATCGCCGGCCGGCATGATGCAGCCTGGACCAAGGAGTTGGTCGAGCGGCTCGGGCTCGGCGCCCTGCTCAAGCGTTATCCGGAGCAATTGTCGGGCGGCCAGCAGCAGCGGGTCGCGATCGGCCGTGCCCTGGCAACCAAGCCGTCGCTGCTGCTCGCGGACGAGCCGACCGGCAATCTCGATGAAGCCACCGCCGACGACGTGCTGGCGCTGACGCGCGATCTCGTGGCGCGCACCGGCTGCGGCTTCCTGATGGTGACGCACAGCCTGCATCTGGCCGGTACGCTCGATCGTCACATCGTGCTGCATGCGGGGCGGATCGCATGAGACGCGCGCTGTGGGTGCTGGCCGTACTGCTCAGCCATTGGCGGCGGCACAGGATGCAGTTTGCGACGCTTCTGATCGGGCTGATCGCGGCGACCGCGCTGTGGAGCGGCGTGCAGGCGATCAATCAGCAGGCCCGCAGCGCCTACGACCGCGCGGCGGCGACGTTCGGCGGGGTGCGCACGGCGACACTGGTCGCACCCAATGCAGCGACCTTCCCGCAAGACCTTTTCATAAAACTCCGCCGCGCAGGCTGGCCGGTCTCGCCGATGCTGGAGGGCCGGGTTCAGATCAACGGACGATCGATGCGGCTGCTCGGCATCGAGCCGGTGACGCTGCCTGCCGATGTCGGCAATGCGCCGCGCCTCGGCGCTGCGGACTTGAGCAGTTTCGTCGCCGCCCCCGGCCAGACGCTGGTCGCGCGGGAGACGCTGAACGATCTGCACGAGGGCGAAGGCGCTGCGCCGTCGACCAGCAGCGGCGCAAAACTGCCGCCGCTGCGCGTGCAGCCGCAACTCGTGCCCGACGTGCTGGTGGTGGATATCGGCGTGGCGCAGCGGCTCCTCAACAAGCCGGATCAGATCTCGCGGCTGCTGATCGGCAAGGCCAAGGGCAAGCCCGCGCCGTTGCAGAGCGTTGTCGGCGACCAGTTGCAGCAGGTCGAGCCGACCGCCGAGACCGAGCTGGAGCGGCTGACCGACAGCTTCCATCTCAACCTCACCGCGTTCGGCCTGCTGTCGTTCTTCGTCGGCCTCTTCATCGTCAATTCCGCCGTCGGCCTCGCCTTCGAGCAGCGGCTGCCGATGCTGCGGACCTTGCGCGCCTGCGGCGCTTCGGCGCGGCTGGTGAATAGCGTGCTGGTGGTCGAGCTGGTGGCGCTGGCGCTGGTCGCGGGCCTGATCGGGCTGGTTTGCGGTTATGTCATCGCGGCGGCGCTGCTGCCTGATGTGGCGGCGTCACTGCGCGGGCTCTATGGCGCGCAGATTCCAGGGCAGCTCACACTGCAACCTCAGTGGTGGCTCGCCGGCATCGGCATCAGCGTTGCCGGCGCCATCGTGGCGGCCGCGACCAGCCTGATCAAGGCGATCAGGATGCCCGTGCTGGCGACGGCGCAGCCGCGCGCCTGGCAGCAGCGGCAGCGCCGCTGGCTCTTCCTGCAAAGCCTCGCTGCCTGCGCCGTGCTCGCGGTTGCGCTGCTGTTGCTTCATTACGGACAATCGCTGATCACAGGGTTTGGCGTCCTGGCGGCGCTGATGCTCGGTGCAGCGCTGAGCCTGCCGGCCTTCCTCGAGATTCTCCTGCTCGCGGGCCAGCGTCTGGCGCGCGGGCCGCTGGCGCTGTGGTTCTGGGCGGACAGCCGGCAGCAGCTCTCCGGCTTGTCGCTGGCGCTGATGGCGCTGCTGCTTGCGCTCGCGGTCAATGTCGGCGTCTCGACCATGGTGGAAACGTTCAGCCGGACCTTTGTCGGCTGGCTCGACGGGCGGCTGGCCGCCGACGTCTACATCAGCGCCGCCGACAATGCGCAAGGCACCGCGATCCGCAACTGGTTGAAGGACCGCAGCGAGGTGCAGGCGATCCTGTCGGGCGGACGCGCGGAGACGCAGGTAGCGGGCCAGCCGGTGGAGTTGCTCGGCCTGCCCGATCACGCGCTCTACCGTGAACGCTGGCCACTGCTGGAGACAGCGCCGCGCGCCTGGACCCAGCTCGTGCCCGGCAATGCCGCCTTCATCAGCGAGCAGCTCAGCCGCCGCCTCAATATCCGTGTCGGCGACGTCATCGCGGTGCCGGCACCGGGCGGGACCTGGGAGCTCGACATCGTCGGCATCTATGCCGACTACGGCAACCCCAAGGGCCAGCTCGCCGTCAATGTCGCGGCGCTGATCCGGCAGTTTCCGCAAACGCCGCAGACCCGGATCGGGCTTATTGTTCCACGGGATAACATTGCCGGCCTGATCGCAGCCTTGCAAAAGCAGTTCGCACTCGACGACCGCGGCGTGGCCGACCAGGCCACCGTGAAGGCGGAATCGATCCGCATCTTCAATCGCACCTTTGCGGTGACGTCGGCGCTGAACGCCTTCACGCTCGGCGTCGCCGGCATCGCACTCCTGACCAGCCTCTTGACGCTGGCGAACTCGCGGCTGCCGCAACTCGCGCCGCTCTGGGCGATCGGCATCACGCGACCCCGCCTTGCGGCGATCGAGCTGACCAAGACGCTAGCGGTTGCGCTGTTCACATCGCTGCTGGCCGTACCGCTCGGGCTATTGGTCGCGTGGTGCCTAATCGCGATCGTCAACGTGAAGGCGTTCGGCTGGCGGCTGCCGTTCCACGTCTTTCCGCTGCAACTGGTCGAGCTGGTCGCGGTCGCGCTGGTCGCCTCGCTGCTGGCCGCGCTGCTGCCGGTGTTGCGGCTGGCGCGGATGCAGCCGGCGAGCCTCGTCAAGGTGTTTGCCAATGAGCGCTGACGGACTCTCGCGGCGTGCCTTCGTCGGCGGCATCGCCGCACTCGCGGCAGCCCGCCGCGCCGGCGCGCAAGGCTATGCCGGACTCGGCGAGACCGCCGACGGCTTTGCGAAGGTCGCGCCCGGAAAGGCATTCACCTTTCCCGCCGATCATGGGCCGCATCCGCAGTTTCGCATCGAGTGGTGGTACCTGACGGCGAACCTCGTCGACAGCGGCGGTGTGGCGTGCGGGCTGCAATGGACGCTGTTTCGCCAGGCCGCGAGGCCGGGGCCGCAAGCGGAAGGCTGGGCCAATCAGCAGATCTGGATGGCGCATGCCGCGGTGACGCGCGCCGACACGCACCGCTTCAACGAGCTGTTTTCGCGCGGCGGTGTCGGCCAGGCCGGCGTCGAGGCCAAGCCGTTCGCGGCCTGGATCGACAATTGGGAGATGAAGGGTGCCGAGCGCACCGACGATCGCACCCTGGCGCCGGTGACGCTGACAGCCTCCGGCACGGATTTCAGCTACGCGCTGACGCTTGAAGCTGATCGCCCGGTGGTCTTGCAGGGCGACGGCGGCTACAGCCGCAAATCCGACCGTGGCCAAGCGTCGTACTATTACAGCCAGCCATTCTACCGCGCGCGCGGCACGCTCACCATCGACGACAAGCCGGTCGAGGTCTCGGGCCAGGCCTGGATGGACAGGGAATGGAGCAGCCAGCCGCTCGATACCGACCAGACCGGCTGGGACTGGCTGTCGCTACATCTTTCATCCGGCGACAAGCTGATGCTGTACCGGCTGCGCCAGAAAGACGGCAGGGATTATCCGTTCGGCAATTGGATCAGCGCCAATGGCGACACGCAGATGATTGCGGGTGGCGACATCCAAATGAGTCCGAAGGCGACCGCCGAGGTTGCGGGCCGCAAGCTGCCGGTGGAATGGCAGATCGCAATCCCCTCGCGCTCGTTCTCGATTCTCTGCAAGCCGCTCAATCCCAGGGCCTGGATGGGGACCGGCTTCTCTTACTGGGAGGGGCCGATCAGCTTTGCCGGCACACATGACGGCGTTGGCTATCTCGAGCTGACCGGCTATTGAGCTGCATCTGATTGCCGGAGGCTTCGATGTACCATCTGACTGCGCTCGTCACGCTGCTCGCTATTCTGTTTTTCTTCTTCACGTGCATGAATGTCTCGCGGTCGCGGACTAAAACCGGCGTGAAGGTGCCGGCGATGTCGGGCCATCCGGATTTCGAGCGCGCCTTCCGCATCCAGATGAACACGCTGGAATGGATGCCGATCTTCCTGCCGTCGCTCTGGCTGTTCGCGATCTACATCAGCGACGCCGTCGCGGCCGGCATCGGCGCGGTCTGGATCATCGGCCGTATCGTCTATTTCATCGGCTATTCGCAGGCCGCCGCGAAGCGTGGCCCCGGATTTGCGATCCAGGGTATCGCCGCGATTGCGCTGTGGGCGGGGGCGCTGGGGGCGGTGGTGTTAAGGCTGGTATGAGACAACTGCGGCGCCACACATTCAGTGTCGTCCTGGCTTTCGCCAGGACGACAAAGGATCACTTCGTCAGCGGGCAGCCGCTTTCCTTGGCGGTGAAGAACGCCTTGTCGCCGGGGACGGTCGCGATCTCCTTGTAATAGTCCCACGGCTTCTTCGATTCCGAGGGCTTCTTGACCTCGAACAGATACATGTCGTGGACCATGCGGCCGTTCTCGAGCACCTTGCCCTTGGCGAAGGCGTCGTCGACCGGCAGCTCCTTCAGCTTCTTGGCCACCGCCTCGGTGTCCTTGGTGCCGGCGGCCTTCACCGCCTTCAGATAGCTCAGCGTCGCCGAATAGGTGCCGGCGTGGATCATGCTCGGCATCCTCCCGGTGCGCTTGAAGAAGCGCTCGGAGAAGGCGCGCGTCGTGTCGCTATGATCCCAATAGAAGCCTTCCGTCAGCACCAGGCCCTGCGCCGCCTGCAAGCCGAGACCATTCACCTCGGCGATCGTCATCAGAAGACCAGCGAGCTTCTGACCGCCGGAGACGATGCCGAATTCGGCCGCCTGCTTGATCGAGTTGGTCGTATCCTGACCGGCATTTGCGAGACCGACGATCTTCGCCTTCGAGCTCTGCGCCTGCAGCAGGAAGGAGGAGAAGTCCGAGGAGTTGAGGGGCACGCGGACCGAGCCCAGCACCTTGCCGCCATTGGCGGTGACGATCTCGCTGGTGTCCTTTTCCAGCGCGTAGCCGAAGGCATAGTCCGCGGTGAGGAAGAACCAGCTGTCGCCGCCCGCCTTGGTCAGCGCGCCGCCGGTGCCGACCGCGAGCGCATGGGTGTCGAACGCCCAGTGGAAACCATAGGGCGAGCACGCAGAACCGGTGATGCTCGACGTGGCCGCGCCGACCACGATGTCGATCTTCTTCTTTTCTTTCGACAGGTCCTGCACGGCCAGTGCCACCGACGACGTCGTCAGCTCGGTGATCATGTCGACATTGTCGGCGTCATACCAGCGCCGCGCGATCGAGGTGGCGAGATCGGGCTTGTTCTGGTGATCGGCGGTGACCATCTCGATCTTCTGGCCGAGCACCTCGCCGCCGAAATCCTCGATCGCCATCTTGGCCGCCTCGACCGAGTATTTTCCGCCGTAATCTGCGTAGACGCCGGACTGATCGTTGAGGATACCGATCTTGACGCCTTGCGCGGAGGCCGGCGCGGCCAGCAACAGAGCCGACGTTGCGACGGCGGCCAAAAGTGCTGATTTCATCTGTTATCTCCCAGCAGTGTTCTGTTTTGAAATCGCGCGGATACTAGTGAAGAACCTCGGCCGTGCCCATCGAATTTGCGTAGATCGTTGGTAAGGGCAGCTGTGCGTCAAATAACCGCTGTCGTCCCGGGGCGCGACGAAGTCGCGAGCCCGGGCCCCATCACCACAGGGAGGAGTTTGGCGAAGACTCGTGGTTGTCAGCGTCGCGCCACACTTCTCCCTGGGGTTATGGATCCCCGCCTTCGCGGGGATGACAGCGGAGGGTGTAGGGACGCCGATGGCTGCAGAGACAGGCTTAAGTCACTCTCTCCAGCTTCTTGTCCCGCCGCCCTTCCGCCAGGTTCCGCACCACCACATAGAAGATCGGCGTGAACAGCAGCCCGAACAGGGTGACGCCGATCATGCCGAAGAACACGGCCACGCCGACGGCCTGACGCATCTCGGAACCCGAGCCGGATGAGATCACCAGCGGCAGCACGCCGAGAATGAAGGCGAAGGACGTCATCAGGATCGGCCGCAAGCGCAGGCGGCAGGCCTCGATCACGGCCTCGAGCCGCGGCTTGCCCTCGTTCTCGATGTCGCGCGCGAACTCGACGATCAGGATCGCGTTTTTCGCCGCCAACCCCACCAGCACGACGAAGCCGATCTGGGTGAGGATGTTGACGTCCTGGCCCATGATGCGCACGCCGATGGTGGCCGCGAGCAGGCACATCGGCACGATCAGGATCACCGCGAACGGAAGCGTCCAGCTGCCATATTGCGCGGCGAGCACGAGATAGACGAACAGCACGCAGATCGGGAACACGTAGAGGCCGGCATTGCCGCCGGTAACCTGCTGATAGGAGAGATCCGTCCATTCGAAGCTGAAGCCGCTCGGCAAAGTGTCGTCGGCGAGCTTCTTGATGGCGTTGAGCGCGGTGGTCGAGCTGGTCCCTGGCGCCGGCTCGCCCTGCAATTCGGACGCCGCGTAGAGATTGTAGCGTGCGACGCGGTCTGGGCCAGAGACATCCCTGAAGTCGACCACGCTGCCGAGCATCACCATGTCGCCGGAGGCGTTGCGCGTGCGCAGCCGCGCGAGATCGCTCGGCTCTTTCCGGAACGGGAAATCAGCCTGCGCGGTGACGTGATAGGTGCGGCCGAACAGGTTGAAGTCGTTGACATAGGTCGATCCGAAATAGGTCTGGATCGTGTCGTTGATGTTGGCGATGGGCACACCGAGCTTCTGTGCCTTGGTGCGGTCGATGTCGACGAACAGCTGCGGCGTGTTGGCCGTGAACGGCGAGAACACCGTGGGGGCAAGCAGCGAGGGCGATTTGCGCGCGGCGGCGACGAGCTCGTCGGTCGCGGATGCCAGCAGCGCCGGCCCGCGGCCCTGCCGATCCTGGATGCGGATGGCGAAGCCGCCGCCCGTGCCAATGCCGGGCACGGCGGGCGGCGGAATCACGATGATGAAGGCGCCCTGGATCGCGGCGAGGCGCTTGCGCAGCTCGGCCGTGATGGCATTCGCCGTCAGGCCCTTCTTCAGCCGCACCTCGGGCTCATCGAACACCGGGAAGAGCGCGGCCGCATTGCCCGCCTGCGTGCGCGTGGCGCCCGAGAAACCGGCGAAGGCGGCGACACGGATGATGCCCGGCGTATCCAGCGAGATCCGCTCGATCTCCCGCACGATCTCGGTGGTCCGCGCCAGCGACGCCGCACCCGGCAATTGCACGGAGATGATGACGTAGCCGCGATCCTGCGCCGGGATGAAGCCCTGAGACGTCGTCCCGATCAGCCAGCCTGCGCTGCCGATCAGCACGAGATAGATCAGGATCATCACCACCGAGTGCCGGATCACGAAGTTGGCGACGCCGGCATAGCCGTGCGCGAGCCGGTCGAACACGCGGTTGAAGGCGCCCGTGAAGGCATTCCAACCCCGCGCAATCAGATTCCAGGCGGCGGGCGGCCGCTTCTCCTCATGAGGAGTCAGGATCTGCGAGGCCAGCGCCGGCGACAGCGTCAGCGAGCAGAAGCAGGAGATCGCGGTCGCAACCGCGATCGTGACGGCGAATTGCTGGAAGAACTGTCCGGATATGCCACCCAGGAACGCCGTCGGCACGAACACCGCGCAGAGCACGAGCGCAATCGAGACCAGCGCGCCGCCGACCTCCTCCATGGTCTTCAGCGCGGCGTCGCGCCGGCTCAATCCGTGCTCGAGATGCCGCTCGACATTCTCGACCACGACGATGGCGTCGTCGACCACGATGCCGACGGCGAGCACGAGCCCGAACAAGGTGAGGTTGTTGATGGAGAAGCCGAGTGCCGCCATCACCGCAAACGTGCCGACCAGCGAGACCGGGATCGCGATGATCGGGATGATCGCCGGCCGCCAGCCCTGCAAGAACACCAGCACGACGACGACCACGAGCAGCATGGCTTCGTAGATGGTCTTGATCAGCTCGTGGACGGACTGCGCGATGAATTCAGTCGGATTATAGCCAATGTTGAAGTCGAGGCCCTTTGGAAAGCTTTCCTTCAGCTTCGCCATGGTGTCGGAGATATTTTTTGCCGTCGCGAGCGCGTTCGATCCCGGCCGCTGTGTCACCAGCATGGCGACCGCGGATTTACGCAGCAGGAAGCTGTTGGTCGAATAAGCGAGCGCACCGAGCTCGATGCGGGCGACGTCGCGCAGGCGTACCGTGCGGCCGTCGGAGCCGGCCTTGATCAGGATGTCCTCGAACTGCTTCTGGTCCTTCAGTCGCCCGGTGAAAACCAGGTTAGGCTGAAAGGCGCGATCGGCGATCGGCGGTTCCGCAATCTGGCCGCCGGCGATCTGCACGTTCTGGGCGCGGATCGCGGCCAGCACCTCGGTCGAGGTCAGGCCGAGATTGGCGATGCGATCGGGATCGAGCCACAGCCGCATCGAATAATCGCGCGCGCCAAAGATCTGGATGTCGCCGACGCCGTCGATGCGCAGCAGCTGGTCGCGAACCTGGAGCAGCGCGTAGTTGGAGATATAGAGCTGGTCGAACGTGTCGTCCGGCGACAGCATGAACACGACCATCAGGATGTCGGGCGAGTTCTTGCGGGTGACGACGCCGTTGCGCTGCACCTCGTCCGGCAGCTGCGGCTGCGCGATCGCGACGCGGTTCTGGACCAGCACCTGCGCCTTGTCGAGATCGGTGCCCAGCTTGAAAGTGACGGTAATGGTGAGCTGGCCGTTCGAGGTCGCCTGGCTGTAGAGATACAGCATGTCCTCGACGCCGTTGATCTGCTGCTCGATGGGAGCTGCGACCGTGTCGGACACGGTTTGCGCCGAGGCGCCCGGATATTGCGTGGTGACGACGACGGTCGGCGGCACCACCTGCGGATACTCGGAGACCGGCAGCGTCGAATAAGCGAGCGTCCCGACGATCAGGAGCACGATCGACAGCACCATCGCCAGGATGGGCTGGTTGATGGAGAGGCGGCCAAGATTCATGACTTGTCACCAGCCTTGCCACCGGCCGGCGGTTGAGCGGCCTGCGGGGCGACCTTGGCGCCGACGCGGGCGCGCTGGATGCCATTGACGATCACGCGATCCTCGGCCTTCAACCCTTCGCGGATCACACGCAGGCCGTCATCGAGCGGCCCGAGCACCACGGGCCGCGCTTCCACGGTGTCGTCAGGCTTCACCACGAACACGATCTTGCGCGACTGATCGGTCGCGACCGCGGCGTCCGGAATCAAGAGCGCCTCGTAAGGCGCGCTGCCGATCAGCCGAACGCGACCGAACTGGCCGGGCAGGATCGAGAGATCGGCGTTCTTGACCACGGCGCGGCTGCGCAGGGTTCCCGTGGAGACATCGAGGCGGTTGTCGAGGAAGTTGATAGAGCCTTCATGCGACGGCTTGGTCTCACCGGCGAGCGTCACCTGCACCGGATTCGCGGTGTCTCGCGAACTCGGCCGCTTACCTTCGAACCAGAGCTTGCTGTATTTGATGAAGGTCGTCTCATCCATGTCGAAATAGATGTAGATCGGGTCCATCGTCACGATCGAGGTCAGCAGGGTCGAAGAGCCGTTGTCGCTGCCCTGCACGAGATTGCCGGGGCTGACGAGATGGCGGCTGACGCGGCCGGTGATCGGCGCGGTGACATGGGTGAACTCGATGTTGAGCCTGGCAGCCTTCAGCGCGCCCTCGGCCTGGGTCTCGGCGGCGTGCGCGGCCTGCAAGGCCTGGCGGCGCTGGTCGACGACCTGCTCGGAGACCGCGCTGGTCTGCACCAGGTTCAGACCGCGATCGAGCTCGCGCTTGGCAAGCTCCACCTTGGCGCGGGCGTCGGAGAGCTGGCCGTCCGCCTGCTCGGCCACTGCCTCGAACGGGCGCGGGTCGATGACGTAGAGCAGGTCGCCCTGATGCACGATCGCGCCGTCCTGGAACTCGACGGAATTGACGAAGCCACCGACGCGGGGGCGCACCTGCACCTCCTCGACCGCCTCGAAGCGGCCGGTGTACTCGTCCCAATCGGTGACGGTGCGCTTGACCGGTTGGGCCACGGTCACCGGTGCGGGCGGCGGTGCCGACGCTTGCGAGGCCGGCTGCCCGCAACCGCTAAGCGCGAATGCCGCGGCGAGGAGGCCCGCGGCTGCGCAATGCCGCGGTTGAACGAAATCGTGCTTTTTGACAAGCCTTTTGACGAGTCGCTCGCTTCCGTCTGGTCCGGTCATCCCAGGTCCTCGCCTCAAAAGCCGCGGAAAAAGCGGGGTACGCGTTTACCCGCGGGGGTCCCAAGATGGGTCGAGTTGATGAACTCTTCAAGACCAAAGCATGCGCAGAGCCCGGAACGATGCCCTGGCCGGATGGCGGGTTGACAGGGTGGTAGCCCGCCCCGCACGCGGTGATTAGCCGACCGCTTGCGATTGGACTTATTCATCGGGCTCATGAATGGGCGTGGTGCGTTCTTCGCCTCTGCCCGCACGCGGGGAGAGGGAGAAGAGGACCCAGCGCCTTCGCGCATGACGAACGTCGTCAGCTCGGTTAGATTAAATCCACAAAAGCAAGACGAATTGTCCGGGGAGGACAGGCGTGCACCAGGGACGTGTCGTTTACGGCGCGATCGAGGAGGTCGTGTTCGGCCATCCGGCGACTGAGGCCATCGTCGCGCAGATGGACCGTCTGGGCACCCACCGTGCCTTCCTGATGGTCTCGGGCACGCTGAACCGCCAGACCGACGAAATCGCAAAAATTGTCGCGGCCCTGGGCCCGCGCTGCGCCGGGCTGTTCGACGCCATGCCGGCCCACACGCCGCGTGAGGCGGTGATCGCGGCCACCAATGCCGCACGCGAGGCCGACGCCGATTTGATTGTGACCGTGGGCGGCGGCTCGATCACCGATGGCGCCAAGGCGGTGCAGCTCTGTCTTGCCAACGGCATCGAGGACATCGACGGCATCGACCGCATCCGCGTGCACAAGGGCGCCGTGCCCGACATGACCGCGCCGACAGTGCGCCAGATCAGCGTGCCGACCACGATTGCCGGCGGCGAGTTTTCGTCGATCGCGGGTGTCACCGACCGCAGCACCCATGTGAAGCAGATGCTGCGGCATCCGCTTGCCGTACCGCGCGCGACCATTCTCGACCCCGCCATCACGGTACACACGCCGGAATGGCTGTTTCTCTCCACCGGCATCCGTGCCATCGATCATTGCGTCGAGGCGATCTGCTCGCGTGAGACGCATCCTTATGCCGATGCCCAGTCGGTGAAGGGCCTCGCCATGCTCGCCGATGCACTGCCGCGGGTGAAGGCCGATCCCGGAGATCTCGACGCGCGGATGGATGCGCAGATCGGCACCTGGCTATCGATGGGCGCGCTCGCGGCCGGCGTGCCGATGGGCGCGAGCCACGGCATCGGCTACGTCCTTGGCGCCGCCTTCGACGTCGCGCACGGCTACACGTCCTGCGTGATGTTGCCAGCGGTGATGCGCTGGAATGCGCGCGATAATGCCGAACGCCAGATGATCGTCGCCGCTGCGATGGGTTTTCCCGGCCACGATGCCGCGGACGTGCTCGATGCCTTCATCCGCTCGCTCGGCATGCCGCGCAGGCTTGCCGACGTGCGCGTGATGCCCGAGCATTTCGATGGAATCGCCGAACAGGCGATGCGCACGAACTGGATCCCGCGCAATCCGCGCAGGATCGAGAACCCAGCGCAAGTGCGCGAAATCCTGCTTCTCGCCGCATAATTGTAAGCCCGGAGGACTGATGTACCCAGGTCTGCATGCCCGCCTGCGCCCGCTGCAACCCGCCTTCATCATGGCGGCGACGGGCGAGGCCGTCACCTATCGCGAACTCGATGCACGCAGCAACCGATTGGCGCATCTGTTTCGCAAGCACGGCCTGCGGCGGCTCGATCACTACTCGATCTTCATGGAGAACAATTCCCGCTATCTCGAAGCCTGCGGCGCGGGCGAGCGGTCGGGGCTGTATTACACCTGCATCAACTCCTTCCTGACGCCGGGCGAGCTCGCTTATCTCCTCGTCAACAGCCAGTCGAAAATCCTGATCACGTCGGTGGCAAAGCTCGACATCGCGCGCGAGGCAATCCAGGCCTGTCCCGACGTCAAGCTCTGCATTGTCGCCGACGGCCCCGGCGAGAGCGATCGCATCGTCGGACTGGCCGACGTCACCGCGGACCTGCCGAAGACGCCGATCCCGGATGAATGGCTCGGAACCGCGATGCTCTATTCGTCCGGCACGACCGGACGGCCGAAGGGAATCCTGCGGCCGCTGCCGGAGGAGCCGCCGAAGCACAATCTGCCGCTGTTCGATTTCCTGACGAAGCTATGGCACTACCGCGAGGGCATGGTCTATCTGTCGCCGGCGCCGCTCTATCACTCGGCGCCGCAGGCCGCGGTCAATCTCACGATCCGGATGGGCGGCACCGTGGTCATCATGGAAACGTTCGATCCCGAGCGTTACCTCCAGCTGGTGCAGCAATGGGGCATCACGCATACCCAGTTGGTGCCGACGATGTTCTCCCGCATGCTGAAGCTCCCGGAGGAGGTACGCTCACGTTACGACCTTTCCTCGCTCGAGATCGCGATCCATGCCGCCGCACCCTGCCCGGCGCTGGTCAAGGACGACATCATCAAATGGTGGGGGCCGATCATCCACGAATATTACGGCGCCACCGAAGGGCTCGGCTTCACCGCTTGCAACAGCAAGGAATGGCTCGCTCATCGCGGCACCGTCGGCAAGGTGCTGCTCGGCGATCTCCATATTCTCGACGAGAACATGCAGCCGTGTCCGACCGGCACGCCGGGCCAGGTCTGGTTCAAGACGGGATCGCCGTTCGAATATTTCAACGACCCGGAGAAGACCAAAGAGGCGCGCTCGGCCGACGGCAGCATGAGCACCGTCGGCGACGTCGGCTATGTCGACGAGGACCGCTTTCTCTATCTGACCGATCGCGCCACCTTCATGATCATCTCCGGTGGCGTGAACATCTATCCGCAGGAGTGCGAAAATCTCTTGATCACCCATCCGAAGGTCGCCGATGCCGCCGTGTTCGGCGTGCCCAATGCCGATCTCGGCGAGGAGGTGAAGGCGGTGGTGCAGCCGATGCCGGGCGTGATGCCCGGCGAGGCCCTCGCCGAGGAGCTGATCGCCTTCTGCGGCGCATCGCTGTCGCGGCAGAAGGTGCCGCGCTCGGTCGATTTCGAGCAGGAACTGCCGCGCCTGCCGACGGGGAAGCTCTACAAGCGGCTGCTGCGGGACCGGTATTGGGGCAACAAGACGTCGCGGATCGTGTGAGCAGCTCGGTCGCGTTGTGTGAGGAAGCGAGCGCCGCAAACTCCGCTGTCGTCCCGGGGCGCGACGAAGTCGCGAACCCGGGATCCATAACCACAGGACGCGCAATCGTCGCGCGAGCAGGTCACTCCGAATCTTCACCAAACTGCTCTCTGGGGGTATGGGTCCCGGATCTTCGCTTCGCTCGTCCGGGACGACAGCGAAGATTGGCGTTGCGGCATTGCATAACAACGGCTCTGGAACCGTTCGCACTTGCACTCTCCCACTGTGAAAGTGTGAACGCCTGCGGCGTTACGTCATCCAAATTGTCAAGGCGGTAAAGCGCGTTGGCCGGTTGCCTCCCTCCACGCGGCTCGGCTATCGTCTGGTCAAACAGGCCAGAAAGGCCGATGTCCAGGGAGGACCGAGGATGCGGAGCGTTTGGGCGCTCGCCGCGACGGCGGCGCTATCTTTGCTGGCGTTTTCGACCACGACATTCGCCGGTGAGCCCAAGCAGGGCGGAATCCTGCGGATGTATCACCGCGACAGCCCCGGCAACGCCTCGATCCTCGAGGGCGCGACCTACTCGCTCAACGTACCCTTCATGGGGGTCTTCAACAATCTCGTCATCTATGATCAGCACATCGCGCAGAACAGTCCCGATACCCTGAGGCCCGAGCTGGCCGAGAGCTGGTCCTGGAGCAGCGACAACAAGAAGCTGACATTCAAACTTCGCCAGGGCGTCAAATGGCATGACGGCAAGGCATTCACGTCAGCCGACGTCAAATGCACATTCGATCTCCTCATGGGCAAATCGCAGCAGAAGCTGCGGCAAAATCCGCGCAAGGCCTGGTACAACGAAGTCGACGACGTCGCGCCCAACGGCGACTTCGAGATTTCCTTCAACCTGAAGCGGCCGCAACCCTCCCTGCTCGCGATGCTCGCCTCCGGCTATACGCCGATCTACCCCTGTCACGTCTCACCGGCGGACATGCGCACCCATCCGATCGGGACCGGACCGTACAAATTCGTCGAGTTCAAAGCCAATGAATCGATCAAGCTGACGCGGAATCCGGACTACTGGAAGAAGGGCCTGCCCTATCTCGACGGCATCGAATACACGATCATCCCAAACCGCTCGACCGCGATCCTCGCCTTCGTCGCCGGGAAATTCGATATGACGTTTCCGACGCATATTACCATCCCACTCCTGAAGGACATCAAATCGCAGGCGCCGAACGCGACCTGCGTCGTCGAACCGACCAACGTTTCGACCAATATCATCGTCAATTCGACCTCCGCGCCGTTCGACAACATCGATATCCGCCGCGCGATGTCGCTGGCGCTCGACCGCAAAGCCTTCGTCGACATCCTGTTCGAAGGCCAGGCCGACATCGGCGGCACCATGCTGCCGCCGCCGCAGGGCATCTGGGGCATGCCCAAGGACAAGCTTGAGACCATTCCGGGCTATGGTCCGAACGTGAACGCGAATCGCGAGGAAGCGAAGAAGCTGATGCAGAAGGCCGGTTACGGCCCCGACAAGCATCTGGCGGTAAAAATCTCGACGCGCAATCTCGCGGAATATCGCGATCCCGCGGTGATCCTGATCGACCAGCTCAAGAGCATCTATATCGACGGCGAACTCGATGTGGTCGAGACTGCGAACTGGTTCCCGAAAGTCGCGCGCAAGGACTACATGCTCGGCCTCAATTTGACGGGCAATTCCGTCGACGATCCGGACCAGTCCTTCTACGAGAACTATTCCTGCGGCTCGGAGCGGAACTACACCAACTATTGCAACAAGGAGATCGAGAAGCTGTTCGACGTGCAGTCGCAGGAGATCGACACCAACAAGCGCAAGCAACTGGTCTGGGACATCGACAAGAAGCTGCAGGAGGACGTCGCCCGTCCGATCATATTCCATGCGCGCGCCGGCACCTGCTGGCAGCCCTACGTCAAGGGAATCACGATCATGTCGAACAGCTCATACAACGGATTTCGCTACGAGGACGTGTGGCTCGACAAATAGTGCGGCAGGCTGAAGAGGTTTTGGTTTGAGCATGATCTTGTCGGAAAACCGCCACGCACTTTTCCGGATCATGCCCTAGCGGCTCGCGGAGGACGCGGGATGTTTGCCTATCTGGTGCGGCGCCTGTTCCTGATGCTCGTGACCCTGTTCGGGATCTCGATCGTCATCTTCTTCCTGTTGCGCATCGTGCCCGGCAACATCGTCGACATCCTGTTCGCGGCAGCCGGCTATGTCGATCCGGCCGACAAGGCCAATCTGGAGAAGGAGCTCGGCATCGATCAGCCGCTGATCCTGCAATATTGGCACTGGATCAGCGGCTTTCTGCGTGGTGACTTCGGCTACTCCTACGTGTCGGAGAAGCCTGCGCTGCAAGAGATCCTGCCGCGGATCCCGATCACCGCGCGGCTCGCCGGCCTCGCGCTGCTGTTCTCGGCATCGATCGGCATCCCGCTCGGGGTCATCAGCGCGGTGAAGCAGGGCACGCGGCTCGACTACGCGCTGCGCGTGGTGAGCCTGAGTGGCTTGTCGCTGCCCTCATTCTGGCTCGGCCTGTTGATCCTCACCGCGGCGGTGGCGATGTTCGGCCAGATCCCGATCTTCAATCCAAACCCGGCCACGTGGCTGGAAGCGTTCGCGACCTACGCCGTGCCGGCCGCGGCCGTCGGCTTCCGCAGCGCGGCGCTGACCATGCGTATCACGCGATCCTCGATGCTGGAGGTGCTGCGGCAGGATTACATCCGCACCGCGCGCGCCAAGGGCGCCTCCGACGCCGCCGTGAACTATCACCACGCGCTGAAGAACGCGATCTTGCCCGTCATCACCGTGATCGGCATCGAGGCGGCGTTCCTGATCGGCGGCCTGATCGTGACGGAAACCGTTTTCAATATCCCCGGCGTCGCCCGCTTTCTGGTCGAGGCGATCCGCTGGCGCGATTATCCGATCGTGCAGAACCTCGTGATGCTGATTGCCGTCGTGGTGGTGAGCGCGAATTTCATCGTCGACATGCTCTACGCCGTGTTCGACCCGCGCATCAGATACACGGATTAGGAGAGGCGCTTGGCCGCGATCGACTATGACGTTGAACTGAGGCGGGCCGGCGCGCACGCGACCGGCGGGTGGCGGCGCGTGCTGTTCCTGGCACAGCGGCACGTGCTAGGCGCGGCCGGTCTCATGATCATGACGCTGTTCGTGTTCACTGCGATCTTTGCCGACTTCATCGCGCGCTACGACCCGCTGAGCGTCGATTCGGCCCACGCGCTGATGCGGCCGAGCCTCGCGCACTGGATGGGTACGGATTCCTTCGGCCGCGACGTCTTCAGCCGCATCATCCACGGCGCGCGGATTTCCCTTGCGGTGGGCATCGGCTCGACCGCCCTCGGCGGCACGATCGGCGTCATCGTCGGCCTCACCTCCGGTTATCTCTCCGGCTGGGTCGATCTCGTATTCCAGCGCGTCTCCGACATCTTGCAGGCGCTGCCGCTGCTGGTGCTGGCCCTGATCATGACGGCCGCACTCGGTCCGTCGCTGCCGAATGTCATCCTCGCCATCGCGATTCCGCTGATCCCGACCGTCTCGCGCGTCACCCGCGCCAATACGCTGGCGCTGCGCGAGCAGCCGTTCGTGGAGGCGGCGAAATCGATCGGCATGAGCGAAGTCCGCATCGCGCTCCGCCACGTATTGCCGAACACGCTCGCGCCGCTGATCGTGCTCGCCACCGCCCAGCTCGGCTCGACGATCCTCACCGAAGCCTCGCTCTCCTTCCTCGGCCTCGGGATCCCCGAGCCTTACCCGTCATGGGGCCGCATGCTGTCGGAATCCGCCGCCGAATATGTCCGCACTGCGCCGTGGCTGGTGATCTTCCCGGGTATCGCCATCAGTCTCGCCGTGTTCGGCGCAAACCTGTTCGGCGACGCCCTGCGCGACATCCTCGATCCCCGGCAGCGTGGCTGATGGCGAAACAATCCGATCTCGTACTCGAGGTGAACGGCCTGAAGACGGTGTTCTTCACCAATTCAGGCTTGTTCAAAGCCGTCGACGATGTCTCCTTCACGGTGAGGCGCGGTGAAACGCTGGCGATTGTCGGCGAATCCGGCTGCGGCAAGAGCGTTACCGCGTTGTCGCTGATGCGGCTGGTGCCCGATCCACCCGGCCGCATTGTCGGCGGCTCGATCTCGCTGGAGGGCACAGATCTGCTGACCCTGGACGAAGCGGAGATGCGCAAGATCCGGGGCAACCGCATCTCCATGATCTTCCAGGAGCCGATGACCTCGCTCAACCCGGTGATGCGGATCGGCGACCAGATCGTCGAGGCGGTGCGGCTGCACCGGAACCTGTCGGCCAAGGAGGCGCACAACATCGCAGTCGAGATGCTGCGGCTGGTGCGCATCCCCGAACCGGCACGGCGTGCGCGCGAATATCCGCACCAGCTGTCCGGCGGCATGCGCCAGCGCGCGATGATCGCGATGGCACTGGCGTGCCGGCCGGCGCTGCTGATCGCGGACGAGCCGACCACCGCGCTCGACGTCACCATCCAGGCACAGATCCTGGCCCTGATCCTCGATCTCCAGAAAGAGCTCGGCACCGGGCTCGTGCTGATCACGCACGATCTCGGCGTCGTCGCGCAAACGGCGCAGCGCGTGATCGTGATGTATGCGGGCCGGAAGGTCGAGGAAGCCAGCGTCGAGGCGCTGTTCGCCGCGCCGAAGCATCCCTATACGCGCGGGCTGATGGCCTCGATCCCGGCCGTCCCTGCGTCGGGCGTTCCCGCTCAGGAGCGGCTGAACGAAATCCCCGGCACCGTGCCGTCGCTGGTGCGGCTGCCGAAGGGCTGCGCCTTTGCGCCGCGCTGCAAGCTCGCGGTGAAGCGCTGCGAGGCAGAATACCCGCCGCTGACTGATTGGGGCGGTGGCCATCTCGCGGCGTGCTGGCGCGCGGCTGAAGTGGCGGAGGTGGCATGACCGAAGCGCTGCTCGAAGTCACCGACCTTAGGAAGTATTACCCGGTGCGCGCCGGCGTGCTGCGCCGGCAGGTCGGCACCGTGCACTCGGTTGACGGCGTGTCCTTCTCGCTTGGCGCCGGCGAGACGCTCGGCCTCGTCGGCGAATCCGGCTGCGGCAAGTCGACGGTGGCGCGCAGCGTGCTGCGGCTGGTCGAGCCGACCTCAGGCCGGATCCGCCTCGATGGCGAGGACATCACGCATCTGTCCAAGGCAGCGCTGCGGCCGCATCGACGCTCGATGCAGATCGTGTTTCAGGATCCGTTCGCCTCGCTCAATCCGCGCATGACCGCGGGCGATATCGTCGGCGAGCCGCTGGCCGTGCACGGGCTCGCGGCCGGCAAGGCGCTGGAGGCGCGCGTCGCAAAGCTGTTCGAGCAGGTCGGCCTCCGGCCCGACCAGATGCGCAACTTCCCGCATCAGTTTTCCGGCGGCCAGCGCCAGCGCATCTGCATCGCACGGGCGCTCGCACTGTCACCGCGCCTGATCGTCTGCGACGAGCCGGTCTCAGCGCTCGACGTCTCGATCCAGGCACAGGTGATCAATCTGCTGATCGACCTGCAGAAGCGGCACGGCTTCTCCTATCTCTTCATCGCGCACGATCTCGCCGTAGTCGCCCACATCAGCCACCGCGTCGCCGTGATGTATCTCGGCCGCATCGTCGAGATCGCCGACAAGGACGAGCTGTTTCGTAACCCTCGCCATCCCTACACCCAGGCGCTGCTCGCCTCCGTGCCGATCCCCAGCCCGCTGGCGAAGAAGCTCGCGCCGCTCGTCGACGGCGACGTGCCAAGCCCGGTCAATCCGCCGCCCGGTTGCGCCTTTCACACGCGCTGCCGGTTCGCGATGGAACGATGCAAAACGGAGCGGCCGGTGCTGATGGATGCAGGCGATGAGCATCAGGTGGCGTGCTTGTTGAATGAGGGGACGGGGCGAGATCGTTGACGTCGTACCGGCGACGGCCGTTTGAGGCGCCAGCTACCCCGCCCCGATCTCCGCAACGATCCTGCCCGTCGTGACCTGCTCGCCTTCGGCCACGGCGATCGCCGCCACTACGCCGTCGATGCCGGCCTTGTGGACGTGTTCCATCTTCATCGCCTCCAGCGTCACCACCGGCTGACCGGCAGTGACGCGGTCGCCCGGCTTGACGAGGACGGCGACGACACGGCCGTTCATGGCGGCGCGGATCTTTCCATCTCCGCCATTGGCGGCGGCAGTCTTCGGCGCAGCGAGCGTGAGATCATTCACCGCAAGCGGAATGCCGCGATGCTGGACGTAGAGCCGGTCGCCGTCGCGCAGGAACTTTGCGCTGTCCATCACGCCATCGTGGCGGAAGCGGATCGCGTCGGGATCGAGCTGGTCAATCTCGAACCTGTCCAGCCGGCCGTCAGTGGCAACGGCATAGCCGCCATCGCGCTCGCGGGTGATGTCGAGCTCGTATGCGTGGCCAGCGATCTCGATTTTCGCCGGCAGAGGAAAGGTCGCCGACAGGCTTCGACCACTTCGCCACGACGGCGCGCGCGGATTGGTCACGTAGAGCAGCAGGCCCGCCAGCGCCCTATCGAATGCAGCGTCTGCCCGCGGCGCCAGCAGTTCGTCGCGATGCGTGCCGATGAAAGCTGTCGTCGCCTCGCCCGCGGCAAACCCGGGATGACGCAAGCAAGCCATCAGGAACGCCTGGTTGGTCGTCACGCCGAAAGCCGTGAGCTGCTCCAGTCCGACGATCAGCCGGCCCCTCGCCTCCTCGCGCGCGGCGCCATGGCCGATCACCTTGGCGATCATGGAATCGTAGAACGGCGGGATCTCCGCCCCCGACTGCAGCGCGTGCTCGACGCGGATGCCGTCAGGCACCTGCCAGCGCGCCATGCGCCCGGACTGCGGCATGAAGTCTTGCGCGGCATCTTCCGAGCACAGCCGCACCTCGATGGCATGACCGGAGAAGCGGATGTCCTGCTGCTTCACCGGCAATGGCTCGCCGCGCGCGACGCGCAGTTGCAGTTCGACCAGATCGAGCCCGGTGATCGCTTCGGTCACGGGATGCTCGACCTGAAGGCGCGTGTTCATCTCCATGAAGTAAAACTCGCCGTTGGCATCGAGCAGGAATTCCAGCGTGCCGGCGCCCTCATAGCGCAGCGCCTTCACGGCGGCGACCGCAACCTCGCCCATTCTTGCGCGCAGCTCCGACGTCACCGCCGGTGACGGCGCCTCCTCGATCAGTTTCTGGTGGCGCCGCTGCACCGAGCAGTCGCGCTCGCCGAGATGGATGGCGTTGCAGTGGCTGTCGCCGAACACCTGAATCTCGATGTGGCGCGGGTTCTGGATCGCGCGCTCGAGGATCACCGTGGGATCGCCGAAGGCAGCCTTGGCCTCCGACCGCGCGCTGCGCAGCGCATCCGGGAACGACGCAACATCACCGACGAGCCGCATGCCGCGGCCGCCGCCGCCCGCGACCGCCTTGATCATCACGGGGAAGCCGATCTTTTTGGCTTCCGCGACCATCACCTCGTCGCCCTGGTCGGCACCTTGATAGCCGGGCACGATAGGCACGCCGGCCTTCTTCATGATCTCCTTGGCGCCGGCCTTGTTGCCCATCGCCTCGATCGCCTGCGGCGACGGACCGATGAAGACGAGACCGGCATCCTTACACGCTTGCGCGAAGTCTTCGTTCTCGGCAAGGAAGCCATAGCCGGGGTGCACGGCATCCGCGCCGCTGGCCTTGGCCGCCGCGATGATCGCGGGGATGCTGAGATAGGATTGCGCCGGCAGGGCCTCGCCGATCCGCACAGCCTGATCGGCCTGCTTGACGTGAAGCGCATCACGATCCGCATCCGAATAGACCGCGACAACGCCGAGGCCGAGCCGCCGCGCGCTGCGCATCACACGCAGTGCGATCTCGCCGCGATTGGCGACCAAGACCCTGAAGAACGGCCGGTGCTGCCCTGATTCGTTCCTCATGGGCGCGCCACCGAGAACTGCATGCACTGCGGCGTGCGTGCATCGCCCTCGCGGCAGATCGCGAGCACCTCCGACAGCACGGCACGGGTGTCGCGCGGATCGATCACGCCGTCGTCGAGCACCCGTGCGCTGGTCGAGAACACGTCCATCTGGCCGTCGAACACGCCGATGATCTCAGCCTTCATGGCCTCCAGCCTGTCCTTCTCGATCGGCTTGCCGCGGCGCGCGGCGGCGGCTTCCGTCACGATCGCCATGGTCTCGGCGGCCTGCTCGCCGCCCATCACCGCGGTCTTGGCGTTGGGCCAGGAGAAGCAGAACCGCGGATGGAAGCCGCGGCCGCACATGCCGTAATTGCCGGCGCCGAACGAGGCACCGCAATAGATTGTAATCTGCGGCACCGTCGCTGACGTCACCGCCTGGATCATCTTGGAGCCGTGCTTGATCATGCCGGCTTCTTCATAGGCTCTGCCGACCATGTAGCCGGTGGTGTTGTTGAGATAGAGGATCGGCGTGCGGGTCTGGCAGCAGGCCTGGATGAAATGCGTCGCCTTGTTGGCGCCGGCGGGATCGAGCGGGCCGTTGTTGGTGATGATGCCGATCGCCTGGCCCTCGATGCGGGCATGGCCGCAGACGGTGGCCGGCCCGTAATTCGGCGCCATCTCGGTGAAATCGGAATCGTCGATGATGCGGGCGATCACCTGCTTCATATCGACCGGACGCTTGTGATCCATCGGCATGATGCCGAGCAACTCGTCCTGGTCATAGCGCGGCGGTCTGTACTGCAGAGCCGTTCGGCCCGGCCGCTCCCATTCCAGCGCCGCCATGATCTCGCGCGCGATGCGCAGCGCATCACGGTCGTCCTCGGCGAGATAGTCGCCGAGGCCGGAGATCTGCGTGTGCATCTCGGCGCCGCCGAGCTCTTCTTCCGTCGCGATCTCGCCGGTGGCGGCCTTCAGCAGTGGTGGCCCGGCCAGGAAGGCGCGCGTGCGGCCACGCACCATGACGATGTAGTCGGACAGGCCGGTCTGGTAGGCGCCGCCCGCCGTGGACGAGCCATGCGTGACGGTGACGACCGGCAGGCCTGCGGCCGAGAGCCGCGCGAGGTTGCGAAAGATGTTGCCGCCGCGGACAAAATCCTCGACGCGATAGCGCAAGAGATTAGCCCCCGCGCTTTCGACCAGCTGGACGTAAGGCAGCTTGTTCTCCAGCGCGAGCTCCTGCACGCGCAGCGTCTTGTCGAGGCCGAAGGGCTGGAGTGCGCCGGCATCGATGCCGGAATCGCTGGCGCTGACCATGCAACGGACGCCCGAGACGAAGCCGATGCCGGCGATGACACCGCCGCCGGGGACGCTCTTGTCGGCGTCCGGTATGTCGAACATGTAGCCGGCGAGCGTCGACAGCTCGATGAACGGCGCGCCGGGATCGAGCACCAGCGCGACGCGCTCGCGCGGCAGCAATTGACCGCGCTTGTGGAAGCGATCCTTTGCCGCCGCCGACGCCGCACGCGTGCGCTCTTCCAGCGCGCGCATGCGATCGATCAAGCCGAGCATGCCGTCGCGATTGGCACGATATGCGGCGCTGCCGGGGGAAATGGCGTTTTCGAGAATGGACATTAAATCTCCTGCTCGTCATTCCGGGGCGCGCGGAGCGCGAGCCCGGAATCCATACTCCCGATCGTGGCTATGGATTCCGGGCCTGGCCTTCGGCCATCCCGGAATGACGGAGTGTGGCTACCTGTTCGTCCCAAAGATCTTCCGCGCCTCGGCGGGGCTGGCGATCTCGCGACCGGCACGCCGGGCACAGACGGCGATGGCTTCGATCAGCTGTCCGTTCGAGGTCACCTTCCTGCCGTCGGCGAGATAGAACGCATCCTCGAGACCGGTTCGCAGGTGGCCGCCGAGTTCGGCGCAGCGCTGGTGCAGCGGCCAGATCTCTTCGCGGCCGATGGCGGTGACCTGAAACTGCGCTTCGGGCCGCTTCAGCTTGATCAGGATCGGCAGTAGCTCCGGATCCGAAGGCATTCCCGAAGCAACGCCCATCACGAAGTTATATTCCAGTGGCCCCTTGTACATGCCGACCTGGTGGTACATGCCGACGCAGCGGACGATGCCGACGTCAAAGCATTCGAACTCGGGGATGGTGCCGACTGAATTCATGACGTCGAGATAGTCTTTCACCTTCTCGACCGCGTTGTCGAACATCATCGGCGGCCAAGCCCAGGTGTTGTCGGCCTTCACCTTCAGATAATTCAGCGAGCCGGCGTTGCAGGCGGCGATCTCCGGCCTGGTCTCGCGGATGCAATCGAGCGCGCCGGAGTAGTTCGACCCCGACACGCCCGAGGTGTGGTTGATGATGACGCCGGGGCAGGCTTCGCGGATCGCCTGCTGGATCTCTTTGCTCACGCTGACGTCCCAGGACGGCAGATGCCCCTTATCCGGCGCCTGCTGGCGCAGATGGATGTGCATGATCGACGCGCCCGCATCGAACGCAGCCTTGGCCTCGCGCGCCATCTGCTCGGGCGTCACGGGCACGTTGTGCTGCTTGGGGTCGGTGAGCACGCCGTTCAGCGCGCAGGTGATGACGGCCTTGTCGCTCATGCCAAAAATATCTCGCACGTTGAGAATTCAACGCTTGCGATCATGTGATGCGGGACAAGCGGCTTCTTGCGCGGAGAAGCTAGCTAAAGACGAGCTCTCGTCGGGTGGGCAAAGGCGCTCTTTCGCCGTGCCCGCCACTTTTCTCCATCGCAACGAATGGCGGGCACGCTTCGCTTTGCCCACCCTACGAGAGCGCCGTTAGCTCGCCTCCGCGAGCCGCACCGTCTCGGTGCTGCGATAGATCGCGAGATCACGCGAGCCGACGAAGATGGCGCGCGGCTTCAATCCGTAGAACCGGCGGATCGAGTGGCTGAAATGGGTGCTGTCGGGATAGCCGATATCCTGTGCGAGATGGGCGAGGTTGAGGTCCTGGTTGGCGAAGTGCAGCAGATGCCGCGCGCGCTTCCAGGCCCGGAAGGAGCGGAACGAGATGCCGGTCTCTTCCTTGAACAGATGCAGGAAGCGCGAAGCGGAGAGCCCCGCTTCGGCAGCGCATGTGTCAGCCGTCACCGGCTCGCCGGAAAAGCGCTCGATGCGCGCAACCGCGCGCGTGACGCGCGGGTCGAGCACGCGGCGCGGCAGCGCCTCGCCAAAGCACATCTCGTCGAATTCGGCAGTGGTGATGTCGCCATAGCGGCGCTGGCGCAGCAGCGCGTAGGCGGCGAGGATCTTGCGGGCGTAGACGGCCCTGTCGACTCCGGTCAGCCGCTCGGCTAGGGCCTCGATCACGCCGTCAGGCATGCTTTCCGGTTCGAGGGTCACGCTGATTGCAGTGCGATAGTCGCTGGCAATGGAATGCCGCTGATTCGGCAGGGTGACGAACAATTCGGCGGTGGCAAGAACGTCGTCGATGGACAGATGCAGACTGCCTTTCACAGCAACATAGACGTGGCAGCAACCTGGGGTCCGCTTGCGGGGCCGTCCGAGCAAGCCGGCATAAAAGACCCGCTCCGGCGTGATCAACATCAGATGGTCGGATTCGCGACCCTGGTCTTCCATTGGGATCCTCCTCGCGCGGCTCTTTGGCCGCTGCGGACGGAGGTCACCTTAGCGGAAATTTGGGCACTGTCACGACGGGATAGCGCTGTCACGACGCGCAAAAGATTACCATTCCGGGACGAGCATCCGTCTTCCCGGAACCGCGATGAGACCCGTAGTCCCGCCCTGCGGAATGCTCACGCCCTCACACGCGGCGCAACATTCTGTTCAGTGCCGGCCTTCTGCTCCGCAGCAACCGCGCGCTTGAAACCATCGCGTTGCTGCAAACGCGCCCAATAGGCCGCGACATTCGGCCCGAAATCCTTGGCGAGACCGATATTGTCGGCGAGACGTAGCGCATAACCGATGACAATGTCAGCGGCGGTGAAGCGGCCGGCGCACAAGGTTTCGGCTTTAGCGGTCGCGGCCTCGACGGCGCGCAGCCGGCCCAGGAACCATTTCGCATAGTCGGTGGCGACTTGCGGATTGCGGCGTTCCTCCGGCTCAAGCTGGGTGTAGCGGAGCACCAGCGTTTGCGGGAAGGTTAACGTGGCGTCGCTGAAATACATCCAGTTCAGGAACACGCCATAGGCGGGATCCTCGGGGCCGACCATCAGCGGCGTCGGGCCGTGCTTGACGCCGAGATAATGGCAGATGCCGGAGGACTCCGTCATCTTGGTCTCGCCGTCGACCATGAAGGGAATCGTGCCGAGCGGATTGAGTGCGAGATATTCCTTGGCGAACACCCGCGGCGGGAACGGCAGCATCCTCAGCTCATACGGCAGCCCCATCTCCTCCAGCATCCAGAGCGGGCGGAACGAGCGCGCGGCGTCGCAGTGATAGAGCGTGATCATCAGGACTTCCCCCTAGAGCATGATCCGGAAAAGTGTGAAGCGGTTTTCCGACAAGATCATGCTCAAACTTTACGACTCCCGGGCAGCGTACCCATCATCTTGCACAGGACCATCAGCATGACCTCGTCGGCGCCGCCGCCAATCGAGGTCAGGCGGCTGTCGCGATAGGCGCGGCTGACCGGCGTCTCGTTGGTAAAGCCCATTCCGCCCCAATATTGCAAGCAGGCATCGGTGAGCTCGCGGCCGAGCCGGCCGGCCTTGAGCTTGGCCATGGTCGCAAGCCGCGTCACGTCCTCGCCCGCGACCAGCTGCTCCGCGGCGCGATAGATCAGCGCGCGCAGCAACTCGACCTCGGTCTGCATCTCCGCGAGCTTGAAGTGCACGACCTGGTTGTCGAGGATGCTCTGGCCGAAAGCCTTGCGGTTACGGGTGTATTCGATGGTCTGATCGATGATGTACTCGTGCGCCTTCAGGCAAGCGGCCGCGCCCCAGAGCCGCTCCTCCTGGAACTGGATCATCTGGTATGTAAAGCCCTGACCTTCCTCGCCAATCCGGTTGCGCTTGGGGACGCGGACATTGTCGAAGAAGATCTGCGCGGTATCCGATGAGCGCATGCCCATCTTGTCGAGCTTGCGGGCGACGGTGACACCCTTGCTCTTCATGGGCACACAGATCAGTGACTTGTTGCGATGGACCGGACCATCGCCGGTATTGGCGAGCAGGCAGATCCAGTCGGCCTGGGTGCCGTTGGTGATCCACATCTTGCCGCCGGTGATGAGGTAGTCGTCGCCATCGGCGCGGGCGCTGGTCTTGATCGAGGCGACATCGGAGCCTGCGCCGGGCTCGGAGACACCGATGCAGGCCACAAAGTCGCCCGCAATCGAAGGAGCCAGAAACTCGCGCCGCACCTCGTCGGAGCCGAACCGCGCCAGCGCTGGCGTCGCCATGTCGGTCTGCACCCCGATCGCCATCGGCACGCCGCCGCAGGTGATCGCGCCGAGCTCCTCCGCCATCATCAGCGCATAGGAATAATCGAGGCCGGAGCCGCCGAACTCGACCGGCTTACTCAGGCCGAGGAAGCCGAGGCTGCCCATCTTCTTGAACAGCTCATGTGCCGGGAAGATGTCGGCCTTCTCCCATTCATCGACATGCGGATTGATCTCGCCCGCGATGAATTTCTGTAGCGAACGACGGATGTCGTCGTGATCGGCGGTGAATAGCATTTTGTCCTCTTCGTCATTCCGGGGCGCGCGAAGCGCGAACCCGGAATCCAGAGATGAGTTCTACGATATCGAGATTCCGGGTTCGACGCTTCGCGCCGCCCCGGAATGACGCTGAGATCACAACCCCATCTGCCTCGATGCCAGATCCTTCATGATCTCCTCGGTGCCGCCGCCGATGGCGTTGACCTTGACCTCGCGGTAAATGCGCTCGGCCTTGATGCCGCGCATGAAGCCGGCGCCGCCAAAGATCTGCACAGCTTCCGAGGCGCAGAACGCCATGGTCTGCGTCGCCTGGTTCTTCATCATGCAGATTTCCGCGACCGGGCTTTCGCACTGCTCCAGACGCCAGGCCAGCATCTCCAGCATCGCTTGCGAGGCTGCGACCTTCTGCGCCATGTCGACGATCTTGTGGCGGATGACCTGGTGCTGGGCGAGCGGCTTGCCGAACGTCTTGCGCTCCTTGGCGTAAGCGACGGCCTCGTCGAGACAGACGCGGGCAAAGGCGGTGCAGCCGGCGGCCATGCCCATGCGCTCGCTGTTGAAGTTCTGCATGATGATCTTGAAACCCTGGCCCTCCTCGCCGATCAGGTTTTCGGCCGGCACGCGGCAATCATCGAAATGCAGCGTCGCGGTGTCGGAGGCCCACCAGCCCATCTTCTTCAGCTTGGTGCGCGACAGGCCGGGCGTATCGCCCTCGATCAGGAGCAGGCTGACGCCGCCAGCGCCCTCACCGCCCGTACGCACCGCAACGGTCAGATAATCGGCGCGCACGCCCGAGGTGATGAAGGTCTTTTCGCCACTCACGACGTAGTGATCACCGTCGCGCCGCGCCCGGGTGCGCAAGCTCGCGACATCGGACCCACCACCCGGCTCGGTGATCGCGAGCGCGGAGATCCTGTCGCCAGAGAGCACCTGCGGCAGCACGCGCGCCTTGACTTCCGGGCGCGCCGCGCGCGCGATCGGCGGCGAGCCGATGGTGTGGCTCATCAGGCTGGCGCTGACACCGCCAGCCCCGGCGCGCGCCAATTCCTGGCTCGCGACGATCTTCATGAACTGGTCGGCGGCGATCCCGCCATATTCCTCGGGGAATCCCAGCCCCAACAGCCCGATCTCCGCCGCCTTGCGATAGAGTCCGCGCGGAAATTCGCCGGCCTCATCCCAATCATGGGCGAACGGCGCGATCTCCTTGTCGACGAAGCGGCGCATCACGTCGCGGAACGCGTCGTGCTCGGCGGTATAGAACGGGCTCTTCATTGCGATTTCGCTTTCGACGACTCCTGCCGTTCCACCATGGCTGGAACATCAGCGGCTCACTTGCGCGGAGTGGCTGGCTGGGGGAGGCGCACCTTGCCGGCCGTGACCTAGCAACTCAACGCAAGACGATTTTCACCCCGCGCGGGCCAACTCCAAATCAAAAAAGACTGCTGCACAAACTCCGGCTGGCCTCCCAGGGCCATGCCGGGCATGGTGCACAGCAATAAAGTTCAGGCGGCACAAGACCGCCGAGGGAGGGACTGTTGGCCGTTCGTTACTACGACTGGATCGTCCATCATGCGCGCCGCTCGCCTGGCAAGGTCGCGGCCATCGACCTCGCGAGCGAGCGCCGGTTCACCTATGCGCAGCTCAACTCCCGCATCTCGCGCCTCGCCTCGTTCCTCCACAACACGCTAAACGTTTCGCGCGGTGATCGCGTCGCGGTGCTGGCGCTGAACACGACCGATACGCTGGAGGTGCAGTTCGCCTGCGGACGGCTGGGCGCTGTCTTCGTGCCGCTGAACACCCGTCTCACCGTACCGGAGCTTCAATTCATCACCGCCGACTGCGCGCCGAAGGTGATGATCCACGACGCCGATCTCGCCGACACCGCACTCGCGGTCGCAAGACTCTGCGATGTCGCGACCAGCCTGCTGCTCGGCCCCGGCGGCGCCTACGAGGCCGGCATCGCGTCCGCCAAGCCGCTCGTTTACGCCGAGGAGGTCACGCTCGATGACGTCTCGACCATCATGTACACATCGGGCACGACGGGTCATCCCAAAGGTGCGACCATCACCCATGGCATGACCTTCTGGAATTGCGTCAATCTCGGCGGCCCCGCCTGCATCGGACCGTCCTCGGTGCTGCTGACCGTGCTGCCGCTATTCCATACCGGCGGCCTCAACTGCTACACCAACCCCGTGCTGCATGCCGGCGGCACCGTGATGATCATGCGCGCGTTCGATCCCGGCACCGCGCTTGGCCTGATCAACGATCCCGCGCAGGGAATCAACGCGTTCTTCGGCGTGCCCGCGATCTACCAATTCATGGCGCAGCATCCGGCCTTCTCGACGACTGATCTGACCCGGCTGATCGTCTGCGGCGTGGGCGGCGCGCCGATGCCGGTGCCGCTGCTGAAGATTTGGGAGGCGCGCGGCGTCGCACTTCAGCAGGGTTATGGCATGACCGAGACCTCGCCCGCCGTGCTGGTGCTCGACCGCGAGGATGCGGCGCGGAAAGCAGGCTCCGCGGGCAAGCCGGTGCTGCACACGGAGGTGCGCATCGTGCGGCCCGACGGCAGCGATGCCGATACCGGCGAGCTCGGTGAGCTCTGGGTCAAGGGTCCGAACATCACGCCCGGCTATTGGAACAGGCCTGAGGCGAACAAGTCCTCCTTCACCGACGGCTGGCTGCACACGGGCGACGCCACCCGCGTGGACGAGGAGGGCTTCTACTACATCGTCGACCGCTGGAAGGACATGTACATCTCCGGCGGCGAGAACGTCTATCCGGCCGAGGTCGAGAACGTCCTGCACCAGCTCACCGCAATCGCGGAAGCCGCGGTCATCGGCATTCCCGATGCGCAATGGGGCGAAGTCGGCCTCGCCATCGTCGCAGTCAAACAAGGCCAGCGGCTGACCGAAGCGGATGTTTTCGCGCACTGCGCGGCGAACCTGGCGCGCTTCAAATGTCCGCGTCAGGTCCGCTTCGTCGATGCGCTGCCACGCAACGCCACCGGCAAGATCCACAAGCCGACCCTGCGCCAGGAATTTTCGGTGGCTTCCGAGGTCGACAAGAAAGTCGCCAACGCCTGATCAAAGCGCCCCTCGCGGGCGCTTTCTTGTTTTGAAGTGCCTGCTCCATCCCACAAGAAACCCAAGGAATTTCCATGAAGAACAAGAAACTCTCCCTGCTCGCCGCGGCGGCGGCCCTGACATTGCTTTCCTCCCAGGGCGCCGACGCGCAGAAGGCGTACGACACCGGCGTCACCGACACCGAGATCAAGATCGGCAATGTCGAGGCCTATTCCGGCCCGGCGTCCGCCTACGGCATCATCGGCAAGACCGAGGAAGCCTATTTCAAGATGATCAACGAGCAAGGCGGCATCAACGGCCGCAAGATCAATTTCATCTCCTACGACGACGGCTACTCGCCGCCGAAGACGGTGGAGCAGATCCGCAAGCTGATCGAGAGCGACGAAGTTTTCCTGGTGTTCAACGCGCTGGGCACGCCGACCCAGACCGCGGTGCAGAAATATCACAATTCCAAGAAGGTGCCGCAGCTCTTCCTCGCCACCGGCGCCAGCAAGTGGAACGACCCGAAGAATTTTCCATGGACCATGGGCTTCCAGCCCAGTTACCGGGTCGAGGCGCGGATTTTCGCAAAATACATCCTGAAGGAAAAGCCGGACGCGAAGGTTGCGATCTTCTATGCCAATGACGATTTCGGCAAAGACTATCTGGCCGGCATCAAGGACGTGTTCGGCGACAAGGCCTCGAAGCTGATCGTGGCCGAGGAAAGCTACGAGACCTCGGAGCCGTCGATCGACGCCCATATCGTCAAGCTCAAGGACACCGGCGCCGATGTCTTCGTGAATATTTCGACGCCGAAGTTCGCGGCGCAGGCGATCAAGAAGATCGCGGAGCTCGGCTGGAAGCCGATGCATCTGATGACCGACGTGTCGGTGTCGATCGGCGCGGTGATGAAGCCGGCCGGCCTCGAGGCCTCCGAAGGCGTGCTCTCGGCGGGATACCTCAAGGATGCGTCGGATCCGCAATGGAAGGACGACGCGGGCATGAAGAAGTTCATGGCCTTCATCGAGAAGTATATGCCCGGCGCGAACATTTCAGACGCCAACCTGGTCTACGGCTATGCCGCAGCCCAGACCATGGTGCAGGTGCTGAAGCAGTCAGGCGACAATCTCACCCGCGAGAACGTGATGAAGCAGGCCGCCAGCCTGAAGGACTTCGCCCCCGACACGCTGATCCCGGGGATCACGATCAACACCTCGGCGACCGACTTCGCACCGATCGAGCAGCTCAAGATGTGGCGATTCAAGAGCGGTCAGTGGGAGCTGTTCGGCCCCATCATCAGCGCCGAGCCGAGCGGCTAGCTCAGGCCGAAAAATTGCTGGTACGCGCGAGATGGCGGCCGAAAGGCCGCTATTCTTTGTGACCACGGTCACGTGAGCTCCGGAGCCACTTCAATGCCAACGACGGAGAGGCCAAGACGACGCACATCGCCGACGCCTATCAGCACGGGGCAGGCCCATGCCAGGATGGCGATGCCCGACCGCGGCAGATCGAGGCTCAGCGTGTAGCGGTCACGACCGATCTCGATCGCCGCGGGATCGACACGCGCGCCGTCGAGATAGAATTGCGCACCGATTTTGGCGAGCGGTGCGCGCAGGGCGGGGCTTCGGATGCAGACCATGTTGCGCCCGGCTACGCCCCTGATGCGGACGGCCGCCTCCGGCTCGCTCCAGCGAAACGTGTGGCCGGCCGCGACCTCCAGGCCGTGAAATCCGATCCGCGCGAGCACGTGATCGCCGAGCAGTCTCTGCGCAGGTCCGGCACGGCCGCGAACATCATGGATACAGACAAGCCGCTGAAGCCGGATCAGTGATGCGATGTAGCGCTTCAACCAATGCGCGACGGCGCTGCTCGACCCGACCAAAAGCAGTGCCGTCAGCATCGATCGTGCATGTGCGACGGCGAGCAGCGCCGCGAGGCGGAGATGGAGATCACCAAGCAGCGCCGGCTCGATCCAGCGCCACACAGCCCGCAGCTTCTCGCCGGGCCGCCTCCAGCCTCCGTCGCACAGCAACGCTTTCAGCGCGTGGAGGGCCAGCGGACGATCGAAATCGTCCATCTCACTCCATTCGCGGGGAATCTCGAGCAGTTCACTGCCGGGATCGCGCCTGTCGTCGCTGAGATAGCGGATCTCGCCCTGCACGAAATCGAGGGTGAACGTCTTCAGCTCACCGACCCGGCCGACGTAATAGTGATGGAAGCGCGCCTCTTCGAGATAGCCGATGGCGTAACCTCGCGCAGAATATCCGGCGGCGAGCACCCATTCGGCGAAATGGCCGAGCTCTTGGCGCAGACCCCCGCATTCCCAGTAGACGTCGCGCCGCGTCACGAAGCACTGGTCGAGCACTTTGCGCCAGGGGTGCTGCTTCATGCCGAACTCGATGTCGGCCTGATACATCGCGGCTTCCGCCTCCGACAGGCGGTTGTGGCAGATCGGAACCGAGCGGCAGGAAAACCCGGCCCAATCGGGATGATCATCAATCGCGCGGATGCAGAGCGCGATCACGTCGGGCTCGGGCCAGCAATGTGCCTCCGTGAAGAACAGATAGCGGCCGCTAGCCCTGGCCGCACCGACTGCGCAAAGCCCGATATCGTGAACGCAATCGGCGAATTCGAGGCGCGCAGCGTCGCCGGCGAGCGCCTTAAGCTCAGCACGTGCGGTAAAATCCGGCGGTACGACCAGGATGATTTCGTAGAGAGACCGATCGGCCGTCTGCGACGTCCAGCCGAGCCAGGACTGCTCCCACTGCCCGCGGTGGTGTTCGAGCGGGATGATGACGGAGAACAGCGGCCGGTCGGGACTCAAGCCGGATTTCATGCCGGATTCCCCTCCTCAACAAAATCGCGCGGGACGCCAGTCCGGCGCAGGTTCAGGCGGGCAGAAACACCGCAAACGACTCCTCGACAGTACGCCGAAGGTGATCGCGATACAGCTTGTAGTTCGCGTGGTCGGGAGCGATCCTTCCCACAACGGGATCGGTGATCGTCCGCGCCGGCACATAGGCTATCGGTGCCGCGACCGGCGTCAATTGCGAGCCGGCGCCAGCGCGCAGCGTCGAGATGATGCCATACATCGCGCCAGACACGGTCGGCCGCGATACGGTGATCACGCGATGCTGACCATGCTTGTTGATGACAAGATAGATGAACCCCGACTGATGCGGCACGGCAACTTCGCCGGTGTGCTCATAGGCCGCATCGGTCCGCTCGCCCTCGCGGAAGACCAGCGAGGAGACCTTTGGCTCCCAGATGATCTCGGTTCGATAGGCGAAGATCGCGTCCTTGTCGCCGAAGGACGGCCGCAGCGTGATGTAGACATCCTCGAGCCAAGTCACCGCGCGATGCGAATAGGAGCCGAGGCTGTCGGGCGCGACGTCGCTACCGGCCGCCGGCGCCGGCGCAACCGGGTTCTTGCGCAGGGATACGCCGAGCGCCTGCTCCAGCCGGACCGTGGTTGCCAGCGTGAACGGGCGGCGACCGCCAAGCGCCTTCTCCAGCGTCGACAGGCTGAGCTTGGCCTGCTCGGCCAGCGCCTGCCGCGAGATCCGGCGCCTGGCAATTTCCTCGCGGATCGTCTCCGCAACCTCGCGGCTCTGCTCGTCCGAAAGCTGCCGGTCCGAGAGCTTGTCTTGCGTCTGCATCGTTAACCCTGCTCCACGGCCGCCAGTCTAGCAGGGCGGACAAGTCAGCACAAAACCGGACATCGCCGCCAAGGCGGCGGCCTGCCCGGGCCAGCCTTGGCGGAACATTGCCGATCATTCTGCTCGCGAATTCGCCCCCTCCGGACCGATGCTTAGCGGCATCAAACAGCTTCGGGAGCAGGCCAAATGGACAATTACGACACGGTCGACAGCCACGAACACCCCTGGCTCGGGAGGCTGATCAAGGTCGGTCTGTTCCTTCTGGCGCAAAGCATTGCCGTGCTGCTGGTGAGCTTCGTGGCCCTGCTGGTCAGTTTCGAGACCTCCTGGTCGGCGACGACGGAGCAGGCAAGCCTGCTCCAACCTGGCGATGCCAAGTCCGGCAGCCTCCTCCTGAAGCAGGACGGCGCTTACACCGAAGCCATCCGCCTCGGGATCGACGTCGACATCACGGTATCAGGCCCGACCCTGCGTACGCGCGTCACGCAAGCCTTCCGCAACCCGACCAGGGACTGGGTCGAGGCAACCTATGTCTACCCGCTGGCCACCGACGGCGCCGTCGACACGCTCAAGATGGTGGTCGGCGACCGCGTCATCGTCGGCGACATCAAGGAGCGTCAGCAGGCCCGCATCATCTACGAGCAAGCCCGCCGCGACGGACAGAAGGCCGCGCTCACCGAGCAGGAGCGGCCCAACATCTTCACCAACTCGGTTGCCAATATCGGTCCCGGCGAGACCGTGCTGGTGCAGATCGAATATCAGGAGCCGATACATCAGTCCGGCAACGAATATTCGCTGCGTGTGCCGCTCGTCGTCGGGCCGCGCTACAATCCGGCGCCGATCGTGCAGAGCGTCGACTTTCGCAAGGACGGCTCCGGCTGGGGCGCCACCGCATCAGACCCGGTGCCGGACCGTGACCGCATCTCGCCGGAGGTCGCGGATCCCGCCAGGAGCGCGCCGCTCAATCCGACCAGCATCACGGTGCACCTGAATTCCGGCTTCGCGCTAGGCGAGGTGAAGAGCCACCACCACAACGTCAAGATCGAGAGCCCGGACAACAGGACGCGCGTGGTGACACTCGCGGACGGCACCGTGCCCGCCGACCGCGACTTCGAGCTGACCTGGAAGCCGGTCGCCGAGAAAGCGCCGTCGGTCGGCCTGTTCCGCGAGCATGTCGGCGATGCCGATTACCTGCTCGCCTTCGTCACGCCGCCGGCCGCCGAGCAAGCCACGCAGAAGCCGTTGCCACGCGAGGTCGTGTTCGTGATCGACAATTCCGGTTCGATGGGCGGCACCTCGATCGAGCAGGCCAAGGCGAGCCTGCTCTATGCCCTCGGCCGGCTGCAGCCGAACGATCGCTTCAACGTCATCCGGTTCGACGACACCATGGACGTGCTGTTTCCGACCTCGCTGCCGGCCGATGCCGCGCATGTCGACGAAGCGACCTCGTTCGTCCGCGCATTGCAGGCGCGCGGCGGCACCGAGATGGTGCCCGCGATGCGCGCGGCACTGACCGACAAGATCAATGACACCAACATGGTTCGCCAGATCGTGTTCCTGACCGACGGCGCGATCGGCAACGAGCAGCAATTGTTCGAGACCATCACGGCGATGCGGGGCCGCTCGCGCATTTTCATGGTCGGCATCGGCTCCGCGCCCAACACCTATCTGATGACACGCGCTTCCGAGCTCGGCCGCGGTGCCTTCACCCATATCGGCTCGGTCGAGCAGGTCGAGGAGCGCATGCGCGGCCTGTTCGCCAAGCTGGAGAACCCTGCCGTGACCGGGCTCTCCGCAAAATTTTCCGAAGCCAAGGCCGACGTCACCCCCACGATCATTCCCGACGTCTACCGCGGCGAGCCGCTGGTGCTCGCCGCCAAGCTCGACAAGCTCGCTGGCTCGCTTGAGATCAAGGGCCGTGTCGGAGACCGCCCATGGTCGGTGACGCTGCCGTTGCAGAACGCCGCCGAAGGCAAAGGCCTGTCAAAACTCTGGGCCAGACGCAAGATCGGCGATGCGGAAGTGGCGCGGACGCTACGCGAGATGGCGCCGGAGGATACGGACAAGACGATTCTTGCGCTGGCGCTCGACCATCAGATTGTCACGCGGCTGACCAGCCTCGTCGCGGTCGACAAGACGCCGAGCCGTCCCGATGGCGAGCCGCTCAAGCTCAGCGAGCTGCCGATCAACCTGCCCGCGGGCTGGGACTTCGCAAAAGTGTTCGGCGAACGGCCGCAGCTAACCCCGACACAGTTGCGCGAGCGCCGCGCCGATGCAGGCCAGCCTGCCACAAGGCGGCCGGCGCCTGTCACACCCGACGCCATCCGCTTGCCCAAGACCGCGACATCAGCCGAAGTGAAGATGATCGCAGGCCTCATCATGATCGTTCTCGCCCTGATCCTGTTCGTGTTCAACCGGCGTCGGACCTTGCTCACTGACGCCGCTTGAGGGAGGAGCCCCCCGAACTCCTCTTGCTTGGCGCGCGCGGCTGCCCGTCCCGAAACCAACGGCCGCGCGCGTCTTTTTTGGGAATGTCGTTCCGGGGCGGCTCGCAGAGCCGAACCCGGAATCTCGAGATTCTCCGGTGCGCAATTCCGCACCGGAATTCGATGCTTCGCATCGCCCCGGATTGACGGAACAAGAGATGCCAATGCCCCGCCTCATCTCGCCTCTTGTCCTGGCGCTCGTCGGAACGATCCTGTTCGGTGACGGCGCCTACATCCACGCCAAGGCGTGGCTCGCGCAGGTGCTGCTGGAGCGAGCGTTCGACAGGAGCATTGAGACCGGGCAGGTGGTCAAGCCATGGTCCTGGGCCGATACCTGGCCGGTGGCGCGGATCGAGGTGAAGCGGATCGGAGCCAGCGCGATCGTGCTGGAAGGCACGAGCGGCCAGGCACTTGCCTTCGGCCCTGGCCATCTCGACCGAACGGCTGATGCGGGCGAACGCGGCGTTGCGGTATATGCTGCACATCGCGATACACATTTTCGCTTCTTGCGAAATGTTGCCATTGGGGACGTGATCGATGTCACACGCAGTGACGGCAAGCGCTTTCGCTATCGCGCAGATTCCTCCGCGATTGTCAGGTTCGACGCATCGGGTATCGATCCCGCGACTGGAGATTTCGAGCTTATGCTGACGACCTGCTGGCCGTTCGACGCCATCACGCCCGGCCCCGAACGTTACCTCCTGCATGCCACCCTGATCGGAGATGGTGAATAGCCATTCGCAATCGACCCGTGTGGGATCGGTCGCGCTCCCGCAAACATGCGTGGCGTGCGCGGCAGGCGCGTCAATGGAACCGCTGAACTGGCGCTACCGACTGTAGACTTATAAGCAAAGGCCTGCGAATTTTGCGGCGGAGCCGGGCGGGAAGAAGGGGTAAATGGACGAAGAACTCAGGCAGCGAGTGGAGCAGCTCGAAAACCGTGTCGCGCTGCTGGAGCGGAATCTCGATCTCGTTGCGGCCGGTCAGAGACGTTCCTCGCTTCGCAGTCTTTGGCGGCGTCCGCCGATGTGGACCTTCGAGCAATATCCGGCGCGATTGCTCAACCTGAACGCGTTCAACTCCGCACCCGCGACCCCTGCGAACGCACCGCGGATCGCGATGGTCACGCCGAGCTACAATCACGCGCAATATCTCGACGCCACGATCGAGAGCATCCTGGGCCAGGCGTATCCGAACCTCTATTATCACGTGCAGGACGGCGCCTCGATCGACGGCACGATCGATCTTCTGAAGAGCCGCGGCGACAGCATCAGCTGGAAAAGCGAGCCGGACAAGGGCCAGTCCAACGCCATCAACCTCGGTTTTGCCGGCGTCGATTGCGAGATCATGGCTTATCTCAACAGCGACGACATGCTGCTGCCGGGCACGCTCGCCTATATCGTCAGCTATTTCATGTCGCATCCCGATGTCGACATCGTCTACGGCAACCGCATCTTCATCGATCGCGAGGGGCTCGAAGTCGGCCGCGCGGTCCTGCCCCGCCACGACGGCAAGGCGCTGCAATATGCCGACTACATTCCGCAGGAGACGATGTTCTGGCGTAAGCGCGTGTGGGACAAGATCGGTCCGATCGACGAAAGCTTCCATTATGCGATGGACTGGGACTTCATCCTGCGGGCGCAGGGCGCTGGATTCAAGTTCGTGCGCCTGCCGCGGTTTCTCTCCTGTTTCCGCATCCATGATGCGCAGAAGACCGCAGCCACTTACGCGATCGGCGTCAAGGAAATGGGCATCTTGCGGCGCCGCGTCCTCGGATTCGATCCGACGCAGATGCAGATCCGCCGTGCCATCGCACCTTATCTCCTTCAGCAGCTCGCCTATCACTATGCGTACAAATGCGGGGTCTTGCGCTATTGAGGCGGCGACGCGAGCCGACGATTGCAGTCGTCACTTGCGATCCGCCGCGCATTCCGCCCGGCGGCATGCAGCTGTGCTGGTTGCCACTCCCCGCAACTCGCCATACAACCACGTGACGCACCGCCAAGAAGAACAACAGGTGAGGTCACGCCATGGAAGCTCAGGTCTCTGCCGCGTCGGTTCCTGCCCGCCCATGGTCGCCGCCGCCCGATGCCAGCGAGATCGTCAAGGGCATCCACGCCATGCTGCATCCGCACAACATCGTGCTGGTGGGCGCGACCAACAAGCCGGGCAATTACGCCGAGCGTATCTGGAACAATCTGATCAAGTACGGCTACGAGGGCGGGCTCTATCCGGTCAACGCCAAGCGCAACACCATCTGGGGCGTGCCCTGCTACAAGGATTTTGCGAGTCTCCCTGAGAAGCCCGATCACGTCCTGGTGCTGGTGCCCGCACGCTTTGCCGTGCAGGTGATCCGCGACGCTGCTGCGGCCGGCGCGCGGTCAGCCACCATCGTCACTTCGGGTTTCAGCGAGTTGCAGGATGATGAAAGCCAGAAGCTCGCTGCCGAACTGCGACAGGCCGTGCGCGAGACGGGCCTCGCCGTAACCGGCCCGAATTGCCTCGGCAATCTGAGCGCCGGCGAAAAGCTTTTCACCAATATCGACGACCGCATCGTCACCATGGAACAGGGCGCGGTAGCGATTGCCGGCCAATCCGGCGCCATCGTCATGGCGATCCGGCAGGCGCTGGAGGATCGCGGCGTCGGTGTCGGCTATATGGTGACAACCGGCAACGAAACCGGGCTCGAGACGCCGGACCTGATGCGCTATTTCGCCGAAGATCCGAGCGTTGGGGTGATCGTGGTCTATCTCGAAGGCGTGCGCAACACCAAGGCGTTTCGCGACGCCTGCAAAGCGGCGCGTGCCGCGAGCAAGCCGGTGATCGCGCTCAAGCTCGGATCGTCGGAGGGTGGTCGCGCCGCCGCGATGGCGCACACCGGTGCGCTGGCGGGTTCGATCGAGACGTTCGACGCGATCGCAACCCGTGAGGGTGTGATCCGCGTGAGCGGGCTCGACGAATTGATCGAGACCACCGAATGCTTCGTCCACGCCGCAGTGCCGAGAGGCGACCGGCTTGCGGCGGTGACGTTATCCGGCGGCAAGCGCGGCATGCTGATCGACGCCTTCTATGCACAAGGCCTGAACTTTGCGCCGCTGAGCCCGCATGTCAGCGGCGAGCTTGCAAAAATGCTGGGGCCGGGCTCGATCGTCGGTAATCCGCTCGACGCCGGCTTTGCCGCGGTGGTCGATCCCTCCGTCTACATGAAGTCGATCAAGCTGATGATCGACGATCCCGATATCGACATCGTCATCATCGACGCCGAGCTTCCAAAAGCGCCACACGAGCAGCGCGAGCGCAATTTGCGCATCGTCAACGAGATGGCAAGCCGGGCGTCAAAGCCCGTGATCTATATCAGCGCGATGTCGATCGGCTTCACCGAGTTCACCAAGGGCCTGCGAAAGTCGTTGCCGCATCTCGCAGCGATGCAGGGCATGGACCGCGCCGTGACAGCCATCAAATCTCTGCTCGCCTACGCCAAGCTGCGCAAGGAGGTGCCTGACATCGTCTCCAGCTCGAAGCCCGCCGCGCGCGCCGTGCTGGAGAAAGCGTTGAAGTCGGCGAGCGGTGCTGCGCTCGACGAGGTCGCATCAAAGAAGCTGCTGAGGGCCTATGGCATCCCGGTTTCGAGGGAAGGAATTGCGCAGACGGCGGCAGAGGCGGTGAAGATCGCAAAGCAGATCGGCTTTCCGGTGGTGGCGAAAGTCGTGAGCGCCGAGATCCTGCACAAATCCGATATCGGCGGTGTGGTGCTGAACCTCACCAGCGCGGCCGAAGTGAAGAAGGCCTTTTCCGACATCACCGCACGGGTGACGAAGCTGAAGGGTAGGCCGAAACTCGACGGCATCCTGATCGCGCAGCAGGTCAAGGCCGAGCTTGAGCTCGTGGTCGGCGCCTCGCTCGATGCCGAAATGGGTCCGGTCGTGCTGTTCGGCACCGGCGGCATCGATATCGAGCTGATGAAGGACGTGGCGCTGGCCGGCGCACCGCTGGACGAGGCCGAGGCCCGGCTTCTGATCGGCCGCACCAAGGCCGGCATCAAGATGCGCGGTTATCGCGGCAAGCCGGCCCTGCACGAGACTTCGGCCGTAAAAGCACTGGTCGGCCTGTCCAATTTGATTGCGGATGCCGGCAACCGGATCGCTTCGATCGACGTCAACCCCTTCCTGATCAATGCCAAAACCGGTGTCGCGGTCGACGCCCTGATCGTGTTGAACAATGCGGCGGCAAGACGCGCTGCCAAGCATTGATCTCGCGTGGGCGGGCAAGTCGTTAACCCGCCCGCGCTAACATTGCGGCCGTCCGGGCTCCTTCCAACTTCCCCGCTTTGGTCGTAAAATCGCACCCGCATGGCACGCGCGAGCAATCTGGTGATCGGGACGACGACGCTGGCGGTGATCGCCGTGGCGTTCGGCGGCGTGCTCGGCGTGCAAAAATGGCGCGCCATCCAGAGCCGTAGCCAATTGCGCGTCGTGTTCGAAGGCGGTTCCGCAAGCGGCCTGCGCCGCGGCGGCCCGGTCAATTTCGACGGCGTGCCCGCGGGCCAGATCCTGTCGATCAAGCTGGATAATCCGCGCAAGGTCGTGGCGCTGGTGTCGCTCGACAATAGCGCGCCGATCCGCAAGGACACGGTGGCCGGCATCGAGTTCCAGGGTCTCACCGGTGTCGCTGCGGTCTCGCTGATCGGCGGTGCCCCGTCCGCACCGCCAGTGCCGCTGGACTCGGATGGCGTGCCGGTCCTGACCGCAGATCTCAGTGACGCCGAATCCATCGTCGACACACTGCACAGCGTCGACCGCACCATCATCAGCAACGCGCCAGCGATCAAGGACGGCCTGCGCACATTCGAAAACTACACCGCCGACCTCAGGGGTAAGGGCGATGAGATCGACGCCGTGATGCTGAAGGTCGACAATGCTTTTGCGGGGTTCGACAAGGCGGTCACCAAGATCGAGGGCGTGGTGCCGGGCTTCGTCGACGGCAAGGCCGACGAGCTGTTCGAGAAGGTGAAGGGGCTGCACGAGCTCGCCGACACCATGAAGAAGAAATCGGCCAACTTCCTCGAAGACACCCGCCGCTCGCTGCTCGACGTCAGCGATGCCGCCAACAAGATGAGCGGAACACCCGCACCCGCCGCCGCTCCGCGCCCGCCGCGCAAGCCGGCGCAGCCGAAGCGGTAGGGCCTACCAGTTGTAGCGCACAACGCCCTTGCCGGCGTATGAGCGCGTGACATTCGAGAATTCGCCCTCGAAGGTCGCCGATGCGGACCAGCCGTTCATCCAGTTCATCTGCACCGATGCCGTGGTCAGTGCAGAATCGCGCGCCAGCGCGGCACCGTTGGGCAGCCTCTCGCAACCAGAGCACGATTCCGTCCGGCCGTCGTCCTGGACAAGCGAAGCGCCGATCCAGGACGACAGCGGAGAACGAACGGCCGGTCTAATCACCCATACACAAACGCGTTGTCGTCCAGATCCGTCTTCGGGATCTCGTCCTTTTCGGTCCAGTAATCCTGGCTGTGCTGCCATTCCGGCTTGTCGCCGCGCTTGGGCAGCAAGTCCATGTTACGCGTGATGTAGCCGGGGTTGAAGTTTTCCGGATCGATCCAGGGCAGGATCGGCATGTTGTGGTCCTCAGGCCGCAGCTTGACCTCGACCTTCTTGCTGCCCTTCGCCTTCATGTGGCCGAGCAGCCGGCAGACGAAATCGGCAACGAGATCCACGCGCAACGTCCAGCTCGCACGGAAATAGCCGAACACCCAGACCATGTTCGGCACGCCGGTGAACATCATGCCGCGATAGGTGACGGTGTCGCCGAAGGCGAGCGGCTTGCCGTCGATCTCGAAGGCGATGTCGCCCAGCGCGGAAAGATTGAAGCCGGTCGCGGTGACGATGACATCGGCCTCGAGCAGCTTGCCCGATTTGAGCTGGATGCCATTCTCGACGAAGCACTCGATTTCATCGGTAACGACGGACGCCTTGCCGCTGGCGATGCCCTTGAACAGGTCGGAGTCGGGCACGAAGGCGATGCGCTGCCGCCACGGCCGGTAGTTCGGCGTGAAATGGGTCTCGACGTCGTAGTCCGGACCGAGCACTGCGCTGATCTGGCCGATCAGTTCCTTCTTCACCTGCTCGGGCTTCGCCAGGCAGAGCTTTGTGAATGCATCCTGCTCGAACAAGATCTTACGGCGAACGATCTCGTGGATCCAGGCCTCGTCGACCTGGAGCCGGCGCAATTCCTCCGCGATCTCGATGGCGTTGCGCCCCAGGCGAAAATAAGTCGGCGAGCGCTGCAGCATGGTGACCTGCGCGCACTCGTCCGCAATGTTCGGCACCAGTGTCGCCGCGGTCGCGCCCGAGCCGATCACGACGACCTTCTTCGCCTTGAGATCGATATCGTCAGGCCAGGTCTGCGGATGGACGATACGGCCCTTGAAGCGATCCATGCCCTTCCATTGCGGCGTGTAGCCTTCCGAATGGCGGTAGTAGCCCTGGCACATCCAGAGGAAGTTGGCGGTGAAGGTCCTTGCCTCGCCGGTGTCCGTGGTCACCGCCTCGATGGTCCATAGATTCCGCTCGCTCGACCAGCTCGCCGAATTGATCTCGTGCTTGTAGCGGATATGGCGGGCGATATCGTTGTCGTCGATCACCTCGTTCATGTAGGCAAGGATTTCGTCGGCGGTTGCAATCGGCGGACCCACCCAGGGCTTGAAGCTGTAGCCGAAGGTATGGAGATCGCTGTCCGAGCGGATGCCGGGATAGCGATGCGTGCTCCAGGTGCCGCCGAACGTCGCCTGCGTCTCCAGGATGACGTAACTCGTGCCCGGAAGCTGCTTTTCGATGTGATAGGCGCTTCCGATGCCGGAGATACCGGCGCCGACGATCAGCACGTCGAAATGTTCAGAATCCTGCTTGGCCGTGGCGTGAGTGCGAACAGCGACATTCATTGTTGTTTCTATGCCTTGTCTTGTTCAGGCCGCCATTGATTGGCGACGCGTTTCCTCAGCGACGGGCATGATCACCCATCGCGCTTCCTCTGCAAAATGACATAGATCAAGCCGCGATCAAACTACAACGCCGCGCCCCAGCTCCGCGCGGTCTGCAAGATCCAATCCCGGTAAAGAGTCAGCGGCGTGACGCCGGTCAATCCGCCGCAGCCAGCGGCACCATTCGATCCAGTCGACCAGCTGATGACGCCGACGAGCACCGCGCCATTCGGCTTGTCCTCGAACACCGGACCGCCGGAATCACCGGTGCAAGCGCCGATTCCGTCGCGAACACCGTTGGTTACGGGATCGACCAGGCGCATCTGGAACGTGCCAGGCTGGCCCGTGGCAACGAGACCGGCAACCCGAATCGTCCCGCCGCTCTTGCCATCACCGCGCATAGTGACACCGATGCCCGCGATGGTGAAACGGCTGCCGACTTGAATTGGAATCGTCGGCGCGCCAACCGGCATCGCCGATTTTCCCTTGAGTGGAATTTCCAATTGCAGCAATGCCACGTCGGCCGTGGCGCGATGCGCCTGCATGGCCTGCATGTTGAAACTTGGATGGATCGCCACGGTGCGCACGTTCAACAATTGCGGCTGGCCGTCAGCGCCGCGATCGACGATCTTGTAGTCCGCACCGGGTTGCACGCAGTGGGCAACCGTCAGCACGAGCTTCGGCGCAATCAGAGTGCCCGTGCAGAAATTGCCGCGCGAGCCGACGATGGTGACGACCGCGCGCGCGACGCCTTCCGTCTGCGGCGTACCACCGCCGACAATGGCGTGAGCGCGCGTGGCGAGCAGCAGCGTAGATGCGATGAGAATTGCAAGCTTCTTCATGGGAACACGCTTCGGCATCAGCGGGGACTGCTTCGGACTGGTCCTTGCCGATACCGCATGCTAGCGCTCTTGGGAAGGAATTGACGAGGGCGGGACAGTGACCATCGAGGCGGTGATCTTTGATTTTGGCGGCGTGTTGACAAGCTCGCCGTTCGAGGCCTTTTCGCGGTTCGAGACGGAGCGCGGCTTGCCGATCGACATTATCCGACGCACCAATGCGGCCAACCATCTGGAAAATGCCTGGGCCAGGTTCGAGCGCGCCGAGGTCGATATCGACACGTTCGACAAGCTTTTCGCCGAGGAATCACGCACGCTTGGCGCTGAGGTGCGCGGCCGCGAGGTGCTGCCGCTCATCCAGGGCGATCTGCGCCCCGAGATGGTCGAGGCCTTGAAGCGCGTCAAGGCGCAATTCAAGACCGGTTGCATCACCAACAATTTGCCGGCCAACGCGATCGGCAGCATGACCGGTCGCTCACTCTACATCGCGGAGGTCATGGTGCTGTTCGACCATGTGATCGAATCCGCCAAGATCGGCCTGCGCAAGCCCGATCCACGTATTTACCAGCAGATGGTCGAGACGCTGAAGGTCGATCCGAAAACATGCGTTTATCTCGACGACCTCGGCGTCAATTTGAAGCCGGCGCGCGAGATGGGTATGACCACGATCAAGGTTACGAGCGGCGCGCAGGCGATCGCCGAGCTCGAGGCAGCGACGGGGTTGAAGCTAAGATAGTTCGCGGAAAGCTGTGGCTGCCGTAAGGTGGGCAAAGCGAAGCGTACCCACGCTACGAGCGCTACTCCGCCGCAGTAGCGATGCGCTCAGGAAACGCAGCAGCAAGCGAGGTACGATCCGGCTTCAGCACACCGCGCTCAGTGATCAGGCCGGTCACCAGCCTTGCCGGGGTCACATCAAACGCGTAGTTCGCGACTGGCGAGCCCTCCGCCACAATGCGCACCGTCTCCAGCCGTCCGTCCGCGGTACGACCCGTCATGTCAGTGACCTCTGCGCCGCTGCGCTGCTCGATCGGAATGTCGCGAATGCCGTCGTTGACGGCGAAATCGATCGTCGGCGATGGCAGCGCGACATAGAACGGCACTCCGTTGTCGTGCGCGGCAAGCGCCTTCAGATAGGTGCCGATCTTGTTGCAGACATCACCATTGGCGGCCACGCGGTCGGTGCCGACGATGGCGAGATCAACCATGCCGTGCTGCATCAGATGACCCCCGGTGTTGTCGGGAATCACCGTGTGCGGCACGCCGTGGTGACCGAGCTCCCAGGCGGTAAGCGAAGCGCCCTGATTGCGCGGGCGGGTCTCGTCGACCCAGACATGAATCTTGATGCCACGTTCATGCGCCAGATAGATCGGCGCGGTCGCGGTGCCCCAGTCGACGGTGGCGAGCCAGCCGGCGTTGCAATGGGTCAGCACGTTGACCGTCTCGCCCGGCTTCTTCCTGGCCACGATCGCCTCGATCAACGGCAGGCCGTTGGCCGCAATGCCGCGGTTGATCTCGACGTCCTGCTCGACAATCTCGTCGGCACGCGCATAGGCGGCCTCGGCCCGCTCGATCGGATCGATCGGGGCGAGTGCCGCGCGCATCTCGTCCAGCGCCCATTTCAGATTGATCGCGGTCGGCCGCGTGACGATCAGCGTGTCGTAGGCGCGTTTCATGCCTGCGTCTGAGGCATCCTCGCGCATCGCCAGCGCCATGCCGTACGCCGCAGTGGCACCGATCAGCGGTGCACCGCGCACCAGCATGTCGCGGATCGCAACCGCGGCATCCCCGCACGAGGTGAGCTTCGCAACGATGAACTCATGCGGCAGCCTGCGTTGGTCGATCGCGCCGACCGACCAGCCGTCGCGCTCGCGCCAGATGCTGCGGAAATGCTTTCCGTCGACCTTCATGGCATTCCGCCCTTCATCTCAAGCACGCAGGATGCGCCCGGCGACCGCATCGAGCTTCTTCAAGAGTTCGGGATCGCGCGCCTCGGGCGCAGTGATCAGCGCGGTGTCGAGCGCACGATCCGAGCCTATGGGGCACGGCTCGTGCTCGCGCGGAAAATCCTTGGCCAGCCGCGCCACCAGCGCCTTGGCCTTGTCGGCATTTGAGGTCAGCACGCGGATGATGTCCTGCACGGTGACGGCGTCGTGATCGGGGTGCCAGCAATCGAAGTCGGTCACCATTGCGACCGTCGCGTAACAGATCTCGGCCTCACGGGCGAGTTTCGCCTCGGGCATGTTGGTCATGCCGATCACGGAGTAACCAAGCGTCTTGTACGTCATGCTCTCCGCATAGGTAGAGAATTGCGGCCCCTCCATGCAGACATAGGTGCCGCCGCGCGCGATCGCGATGCCCTCGACCTCGGCCGCCGCGGCCAGATGAATCCGCAGCCGCGGCGAGACGGGATGCGCCATCGACACATGCGCCACACAGCCCTTGCCGAAGAACGAGCTCTCCCGCTTGTGGGTCCGGTCGACGAACTGGTCGACGAGCACGAAGGTGCCTGGCGGCATCTCTTCCTTGAAGGAACCGCAGGCCGAAAGCGAGATCAGGTCGGTGACGCCGGCGCGCTTCAGCACATCGATATTGGCGCGATAGTTGATGTCGGAGGGCGACAGCCGGTGGCCCTTGTCGTGGCGCGGCAGGAACACGATCGGCAGGCCGGCAATGGTCCCGCGCCGCACCGGCGCCGACGGCTCGCCCCAGGGGCTCTTGATCACCTCTTCGTGCGCGCCCTCGAGACCCGGCAAATCGTAGATGCCCGAGCCGCCGATGATGCCCAATACCGCCTGCGTCATGCCTGCTCCACCCTGTCCGCGACCTGCGACATGGTTAAGCTATGCCAGTTTTGCGGCGGTTTTGGAACGGGGGCGTGCTGTGAGGGACGTAAAGCGCTGGCTAGATACTCAGTGTCGTCCCGGCGAAGGCCGGGACCCATTGCCATAGGGAGTAATTTGGCGAAGATCAGTCGTTCGGTACTGCTACCATCCGCGGCCGACGGATCGCGGGGTATGGGTCCCGGCCTACGCCGGGACGACCACGCGACTAAGCCGCGGCCGCCAGCTTCAGCTGGGTCGCGACCATGCGCTCCAGCGTCTCGACGGACTTGAAATTCTCCGGCGTGATCTCGGACTGCGGAATGGTGAAGTCGAACTCGGCTTCGACGCCCAGCATCAGATTGACCATGTCCATCGAGGTCAGGCCGGCATCGACGAGCTTCGTCGACGGCGTGACATCGGTGATGAGCGAATTCTGTTCGAGGATGCCCTTCACCAGCTTGATGATGCGATCACGCACGTCGGTGTGGAAGGCCTGCATGGTTAAATTCCCATCTGTCTATCGAGGTCGGACCTGTCGCCCCGTACGATGGCCGCGACGGGCCGATCCTACAATGGGCGTGACCATTACTTCATGCTTCTTAGTAAACGATGACTCAGATTGTCGGAAATTCGGACTTCTTCCAGATCCCTAACGTGACCGTCGAAATTCGGAGGATGCAAACAACCGGACCTTAACTGTTCGTCCGGAATTGCAGTTCGTTTACCCTCTATTTCATCGACGAATTTGAATTAAATCCGTAGCCTCGTCCCACAAGCAAAGATGGTCGGAGGATCGCTTCGAGCGGCATCGCGAATGATGGCCGGCGATCCTGAACGACAAACCGGAGGCGGACGAGTATGAACGTGCGTGAAGCGGTCCTCACTGTCGACGAAACGCAGACGAGCTTCCTCGAGCAGGGTCCATCCCTGATCGAGCGCGCCGCGCGAACCGCCGCTGCGGCAGCGACGGACGCAGACGGGGTCGACCGCGACGCCCGCTTCCCCCACAAGGCTTTCGAAGTTGCCCGTGAGCAGAAACTGCTCGGCGTCATGATCCCGGCCGAGTTCGGCGGCCTTGGCGCCTCGATCCACGATGTCACCGACATCTGCTACGCGCTCGGGCGCGCCTGCGCCTCGACCGCGATGATCTATGCCATGCACACCACCAAGGTCGCCTGCGTCGTCAGGCACGGTCACGGCATCCCGTGGATGGAAACCATGATGCGCCGGGTCGCCCGCGACCAGTGGCTGCTCGCTTCCTCCACCACCGAAGGCCAGAACGGCGGCAACATCCGCGCCAGCGCGGCAGCCGTCGACCACGCCGGCGACACCGTCTCACTGGTGCGCGACGCCACCGTGATCTCATACGGCGCCGAGGCAGACGGCCTCGTCACCATCGCCCGCCGCGCCACTGAGGCCGCGGCTTCCGACCAGGTGCTGCTGGCGCTCGCCAAGGACGATTATTCGTTGAAGCAGACGCAAGGCTGGGAAACGCTCGGCATGCGCGGCACCTGCTCGACGGGCTTCGAGCTGAAGGTCGATTGTCCCGCCGACCGCGTCTTCCCGGAAGCCTATGACAAGATCCACGCTCAGACCATGACGCCGTTCGCACATCTGTGCTGGTCGTCGGCCTGGGCCGGTATTGCCGCTGCCTCCGTCACGCGCGCGCAGGCTTTCGTCCGCAAGGCGGCCCGCAGCTCCGGTGGTCAGATGCCGCCGGCGGCCGCGCACTTCACGGCTGCGAAGATGTCGCTGGCGAAGCTGCGCGCGCTGATATCAGCCAATATCGACGCTTTCGCCCGCGCCGAACATGACGAGCGCGCGCTCGGCTCGCTCGATTTCCAGTCCTCGATCACCCTTCTCAAGGTGCAAGCCTCCGAGCTCGCGGTCGAGACCGTGATGCATGCGATGCGCACCGCTGGCCTCTCCGGCTATCGCAACGACGGCGAGTTCACCATGGGCCGCCATCTGCGTGACGTGCTGTCGTCGCCGATCATGATCAACAACGACCGTATTCTGGCCAACGCCGCCACCTCGACGCTGATGAGCGGCGTGCCGACGAGCCTTCGTGACTAAACCAATAAGAACAATTTTCAGATAGCAGGACATCATCCCATGAACATTGCCGTCCTCCCCAACTCACCCGAAACCGCGCCAGAAATTGTCGACCCGCTCGATCATCTCGCCGACAAGCTGTTCCACCGCATGGGCTCGGACGGGGTCTACGCCCGCACCGCGCTCTATGAGGGCGTCGTCGAGAAGCTCGCCGCGCTGATCACCGGCAACCGCGAAGCCGGCACCGAGGTGATGCGCTTTCCGCCGGTGATGAGCCGGGCGCAGCTGGAAAAGTCCGGCTATCTCAAGAGCTTTCCGAATCTGCTCGGCTGCGTCTGCGGCCTGCACGGCACCGAACGCGAGATCAACGCTGCGGTGAGCCGCTTCGATGCCGGCGGCGACTGGACTTCGTCGCTCTCGCCCGCCGATCTCGTGCTGTCGCCGGCTGCCTGCTATCCCGTGTACCCGATCGCGGCGAGCCGTGGCCAATTGCCGAAGGGCGGCCTGCGCTTCGACGTCGCCGCCGACTGCTTCCGCCGCGAGCCGTCGAAGCATCTCGACCGGCTGCAATCGTTCCGGATGCGCGAATATGTCTGCATCGGCACCCCCGACGACGTCGCCGATTTCCGCGAGCGCTGGATGGTGCGCGCGCAGAAGATCGCGACCGATCTCGGCCTGACCTTCCGCGTCGATTATGCCAGCGATCCCTTCTTCGGCCGCGTCGGCCAGATGAAGGCGGTGAGCCAGAAGCAGCAGCAGCTCAAGTTCGAGCTCCTGATCCCACTACGCTCGGAAGAGCAGCCGACGGCTTGCATGAGCTTCAACTATCATCGCGAACATTTCGGCACGACCTGGGGTATCCAGGACGCCAATGGCGAGCCCGCGCACACCGGCTGCGTCGCCTTCGGCATGGATCGCCTGGCCGTCGCCATGTTCCACACCCACGGCACGGATCTCTCCGCCTGGCCCGCCAAGGTGCGGGACATTCTGGGCATGCCGCACGTCGCGGTGGACGCTCACGGCGAAGGCTGGCGCTAAGGTAAGAGGCCGACCATTTCCACGGGCAAGACGAGCGTGATCCATACCAAGGTCCGATGTCGCGAGATTACCGAGTCCGATGTTGAAGCCATCGCGGACTTGCTGACGCGCGGCTTCGTTGGCCGCTCGCACAGCTACTGGATCCAGGGTCTGCGCCGGCAGGCCTTCCGGCCGGTGCCGGACGGCTATCCGCGCTTCGGCTACATGCTCGACAATGACGGCGAACCGGTCGGCGTACTGCTCCTGATCTACACCGCGCGCAGGGATGGCGAGGAGACCGCCATCCAGTGCAATTTGTCGAGCTGGTATGTCGAGCCGGCCTACCGCAATTATGCGCCGCTGCTGACCAAGATCGCGCAGCGGCACAAGCACGTGACTTACCTCAACATCAGCCCGGCTCCGTGGACCTGGCCGCTCATCGAGACGCAGGGTTTTCGCGCCTATTGCCGCGGCCTGTTCGTCTCGGTGCCGGCTCTGTCGCGCGCTCCGCGCTGGAGCAAGATCGAAGTCATCTCCCCACACACCAAGCAGATCGAGGGCCTGTCCGAGGCCGAGACCGAGTTGCTGACACGGCATGCGCGCTATAATTGCCTCAGCCTGGTCTGCCGCACGCCGAAGGGCGTCTTCCCCTTCATCCTGCAACCGGTGCGGATCCGGCGCGGTTTCATCGCACCGCCGGCGATGCAGCTGATCTACTGCCGCAACGCCGCCGAATACGCCGCCTGCGCCGGCCGCATCGGCCGGTTGTTGCTGCGTCTCGGCAAGATCTCGGTGTTGGTCGATTCCAACGAGCCCATCCCCGGCCTTGTCGGTATTTATACCGAGCGACGCGGCCGCAAATATTTCAAGGGTCCGCATCGCCCACGGCTGGCCGATCTCACTGATACGGAACTCGTGTTGTACGGACCGTAGGCGTTGAGCCCTGCTATCGCCCCGTGGGCCAGCGGTTCGTGCACTCGCTCTCCATCGCCAGTCACCCTCCGTAAACTACGGCGCTTAAGGGAATTTTCCCGCCTCTTCGCTACGCTCCGTGGCTGAATTACGTTGCGTTAAGTCTATTGCCACCGAGATCCCGCTGATCCCATGACGTCGACCCGCGACAACGAGCTCGGTGCGTGCCGCGAGCAAGGCCAACAGGCCCTGCTCTCACTGAGCCAGCTTGCACTCGACGGCATGGAGCAGGGCGTTTGCGTCTACGACGCCGACAATCGCATCGTGCTGGTCAACGCGCGCTACCTGACGCTATTCGACATGTCGGCCGATATCGTCAGGCTCGGAACGAGCTACCGCGACGTGCTCGCCCACAGCGTGGCGCGCGGGAATATCCCGGCGGGCGAGCTCGATGCGCTCTACGCTTCGCGGATCGCGTTGATTGCGGCCGGCGAGCCGTTCCAGACGCGACAGACGCTCGCAAACGGCCTTGTCATCACGCTCGAACTGAAGCCGCTTCCCGGCGGCGGCTGGATGACGATCTGCGACGATGTCAGCCGCCTCGCCCGCCTCGAGGCCGAGCTGCAACTGCAGACGGAGCGCAGCCAGCACGCGCTCGCCCACATGTCGCACGGCCTTATCATGTATGACGCCGGCGGGCGTGTCGTCGTCTGCAACGAGCGCTTCCTGCAACTCTACAATCTCGACCCGAACGTGGTGAAGCCCGGCATCGCCCACGGCGCGGCCATCGATCATTGGCTGTCACGCGGCAACCGAGCGGCGATGTCCGGAGACGCGTTCCGCGATGCCCGGACCAACGACATCCGGACGAGAAGCCCGAAGACCATTCTCGTGACATGCCATGACGGTCGAAAAGTGCAGGCCGTATCCCGCTTCATGCCCGATGGCGGCTGGGTCACCGTGCACGAGGACGTCACCGCGCGGTTGCAGCACGAAGAGACGCTGAAGCAGCAAAACCTGATGCTGGATGCCGCGCTCGAAAACATGGCGCATGGGCTCGCCTTCTACGACGGCGACATGCGCCTCCGCATCTGCAACTCCACCTATCAGAAGATCTATCGGCTGTCGCCGGAGGAGAGCAAGCCGGGCACGCATCTCTCCGAGCTGATCGAGCGGTCGATGGCCAACGGCGCCTTCGCCTCCGAATACAGCCCGCAGCAGATCCTGGAAGCTGCCCGCGCCCGGATCGAGAACAACGATTCCTCGCCGATGCGCCGGCGCATGATCAACGACACGATGATCTCGGTGCGCTATTGCGCGCTGCCCGAGGGCGGCTTCGTCGCCACCTATGAGGACATTACCGAGCGCGAACGCGCCGTCGAGGAATTGAGTGAGCAGTATCGCCGCTTCGACGCAGCGCTGAACAATATGAGCCAGGGCTTGTGCATGCTCGATGCGAGCCTGCACGTGATCGTCTGCAACCGCCGCTACATCGAGATGTACGGGCTGTCGCCCGACATCGTGAAGCCGGGCATTTCAATGCGCGAGATCATGGAGCACAGCTGTTCGCTCGGCATCCATCCGAACATGACCGGCGCCAGGCTCTATGCCGACTACGTCGAGCGGCTGCGCGAGGGCGAGCACACGCTGCACCGCCATTTGAGCGACGGCCGCATCATCAAGCTCAACCATAAGCGGATGGTGCATGGCGGCTGGGTCGTCACCTACGAAGACGTCACCGAGCGCCACAAGGCCCAGGCGCGCGTCGCGCACATGGCGCAGCACGACTCGCTCACCGACCTGCCCAACCGTACGCTGTTCCGCGAGAAGATGAGCGAAGGGCTGAACCAGGTCGCGATCGCCGGCGGCGCCATGGCCGTGCTGTGCTTCGACCTCGACAATTTCAAGACCGTCAACGACCGGCTCGGACATGCCGCCGGCGACCGATTGCTGCGCTGGGTCGCGGCACGGCTGAGGGAGAATGTCGGCGAGCACGACACCGTCGCGCGCCTCGGCGGCGACGAGTTCGCCGTGCTCCAGCGCGGACCGCAGCCGCAATCGGCAGAGCGGCTTGCAAGACGCCTGGTCGAGATCATCGGACACCCGCCGCCGCTGGAAAGCCAGTCCATCCATGTCGGCGCCTCCGTCGGTATCGCAATCGCGCCCGATCACGGGTTGGATGCCGACGAGCTGATGAAATGCGCCGACCTTGCGCTCTACCAGGCCAAGGCCAAGGGGCGCGGCGCATATCAGCTGTTCGAGCCCGAGATGGAGGAACAAGCGCGCAGCCGGCACGCGGTCGAGCACGATCTGCGCGGCGCGCTGGAAGCCAGCCAATTCCATCTGGTGTTTCAGCCGCAGGTGCGGCTCGACACCACCGAGCTCACCGGCTTCGAGGCGCTGCTGCGCTGGAAGCATCCCTCGCGCGGCCTCGTCTCGCCGGCCGAGTTCATTCCGATCGCCGAAGAGAACGGGCTGATCGTTCCGATCGGCGAATGGGTGCTGCGCACGGCCTGCGCCACAGCTGCAGCATGGCCGGATGTCACGGTCGCCGTGAACTTGTCGCCGGTGCAGTTCCGCTCGCGCGGGCTGGTGGCGATGGTCACGAGCGCGCTGGCGGAAGCCGGCCTGCTGCCGCAGCGGCTCGAGCTCGAGGTCACCGAGACGGCGCTGCTCGACGACAGCGAAGCCACGATCGGGATCCTGCATCAGCTCCGCGCCCTCGGCGTGCGCGTCAGCCTCGACGATTTCGGTGTCGGCTATTCGTCGCTGAGTTACTTGCGCAAGTTTCCGTTCGACCGCATCAAGATCGACCGCTCCTTCGTCGGCACGCTCGGCGAAAGCCCGGAGAGCGTCGCCATCGTCCGCACCATCGCGAGCCTCGGCTCGGTGCTCGGCGTCGAGACCACGGCGGAAGGCGTCGAGACGGTGGAGCAGCTCGACTTCGTGCGCGAATGCGGCTGCACCGCGGTGCAGGGCTTTTATTTCGGCAAGCCCTGCCCGGCGGCCGAGGTGGGCCTGACCATCGAGACGCTCAACGCCGTTCGCCGCGTGGCGTGAGGTTTCTTCTCGCCTCATGAACTTCTGCGAAAACAACCCCATGCACAGTAGAACGGGGTTGATTCTAAACCGGATTCTCGGCTTGCCGCAGGCAGCGCGCTGCCCGGCGGTGCGCCCCACGGGCGATCAGCCCTCGCCGGTTCCTTCAAGCCGGTCGCGCAGAACGCTGATCAGGCGATGGGTCGCCTCAATGTCTTTCACTGACAAGCCATCCGCCAGACCATTGACCCACGGCACCTGCAAGCGTCCGGCGGCATCGTAGACCTGCCGGCCCTTGTCGGTGAGCACCACGAGCTGCGCCCGGCGGTGATGCGGGTTGGTCTCGAATGCGACGAGGCCATCCCGCTCGAGGTCGTTGACGATCCGCTGCACGTTCTGGCGGTTGGCTCCGAGATTGCGCGCCAGCCACGCTACCGGCTCCGAACGTTCGGCATCGACGATCGCCCCCAGGATCTGCCAGCGCGCGCTGGTGAGGCCGAGCGAGGCGACCAGCCGGTCGCCAGCAGTCAGGAGCAGGCCATTGGCCCGGAACAGGTCGAGGATGAGGCCGGTCAGGGCCTCGCCCGCTGGGGTTCGCCTGGCCTTGCTCATTTGTAATCATCGCTCTGCATTGACATCATCATGTCAAACTCATATGTAATGTATTGTCGAATTGACATGATAATACCAAATCGCGAGGAGTAATGCCATGCCCCAGATGCGCCCGCTCGACCCGAGCTTCCCGATCGACCGCCAGATCGCACTCGAAACCGGCCCCGTGGTGCTGGTCAATCTGTTCACGCTCGATGCCGCGGACGAACAGAGCTTCCTGACGAGCTGGCAGGACGACGCCGCTTTCATGAAACGGCAGCCCGGCTTCATCTCGACCCAGCTTCACCGCGCCGTCGGCGACAGTCCGACCTATCTCAATTACGCGGTCTGGGAATCCAATGCGCATTTCCGCGCGGCGTTCACCCACCCGGAATTCCGCGCGAAGATCGCGATCTACCCCGCATCCGCCGTCGCAAGTCCGCATCTGTTTCAGAAGGTCGCGGTAGCAGGCATTTGCGTGGCGTAGTCACCACATCGTCATTGCGAGCGCAGCGAAGCAATGAACGGGGGAGGGCCGCGCCGACGAACACTATCGCAGGGCGGCAAAGCGAAGCGTGCCACCATTTCTGTGCATTCGCCGAGAGAATCGTGGGCACGGCGCAAGTGCGCCTTCGCCCACCCTACGGCTTCTCAGCTTGCCGCGGGCAGCGCGCTGTCCGGTGGCGCGCCCCACGGGCGCTCGGCTGACGCCAACCCGATCAGGCGGCCCTGGATGTAATCACAGCCCCAGTCGCGCAGCATGCCTGCTGCTTCCTCGTCCTGCACCCATTCGGCGACGGTCTTGATGTCGAGCCGGCGGGCGAGGTCGATCAGGGTCTGCACGAAGGCGCGGTCATCGGCAGAACGGGTGATGTTCTGCACGAAGGCGCCGTCGATCTTGACGATATCGACGCCGAGCTTGCGCAGATTGCGGAACGAGGTGTAGCCGGCGCCGAAATCGTCGATGGCGATGCGGCTGCCGAAATTCTTGAGGCGGCTGACGAAGGCGCGAACGTCGTCGATGTCCTGGATCGCGACCGTCTCGGTGATCTCCACGATCAGCCGCTCGGCGACGCCGGGATGGGCGCGCATCAGCGATTCGATTCCCGCCCACCAGTCCGGGTCCATCGTCGTATCAGGCGAGATGTTGAGGCTGAGGCGGATGTCGGGCGCCGCCGCGAGCTCGGCCACCACCAGCTCGAGCACGCGATGATCGACGAGGCGGATGAGGCCGAGCCGCTCGGCGACCGGCACGATATCCGGCGCGAGCAGCACCTGGCCGTCGCCCTGGTCCATCCGCACCAGGCATTCGTGGAACGCGCCCTCGCGCGTGGCAGCCGAAACCACCGGCTCGTACGCGAGCTTGATGCGGCGCTCGTTCAGCGCGGTGACGATCTCGTCGGTGACGCGGATGTTGACGCGGCGCTGCGCGTCGCGCTCGGCGTTCGGACGCCACGCGGCGAACGAACCGGCGCGGCGGCGCTTGGCGGCGTCCAGCGTCTCGTGGGCGCGGTTGATGGCCTCGTCGGTATTGCGGGCATAGCGCGGCAGGCTGACCGCGCCGATCGAGACGGTGACGGATACCGGACCGGACTTGGTCGGCACCACCTCGTCACGGATGCCGGTGAGGAAGCGTTCGGCGGCGACGTTCATGTCGTCCACGGTACAGTTCTTCAGGATCAGGCCGAACTTGTTGCCGGAGAAACGGCCGAGCACGTCACCACCGCGCAAGCGCGCGCGAATGCGCTGGGCGACGTCGAGGATCACGGCGTCGGCGACGTCGAAACCGAAGGCGTCATTGACGCGGGCGAGATGATCGATGCCGACCAGCATGAAGGCCGCGGTCGAGCGGAAGCGGCTCGTCTCCTCGATCGCTTCGGCCAGCGCCGCGATCAGATGAGAGCGATTGAGCTCGCCGGTGAGCGGGTCGAGCCGCGCAAGCTTCGTCAATTCCTCGTCGCGGGCGTGCCGCTCATTGTTGATACGGACGGAGCCGAGCGCACGCATTGGGCGACCGTCGGCGCCGGCGAACCAGCGGCCGGTCTCCTCGACCCAGACCACGGGATCGGAGGCGCTCATGCGCACGCCATATTCGACCCGGTAGGGCGTGCCGTCGGCGCCGTGCACGGCGGATGTCTGCGCCAGCGCGGCGCTCCGCAGCGTTTGCGCAGGCTCGATCAGCTTGGCGAACTCCGCGCCGGTCGCAAGCCGCTCGGCGGGAATGCCGGGGAAAATCGCGCCGGCCTGCTCACCCCAGACGATGGCGTCGCTGGAAAGATCCCAGACGAAAACGGCTTGGCCGAGGGCGGCCAGGATTTCGGAGGCTTGCGGCAATGCAGGGGTCAAAAGCGCCTCGTTTCGGGACAGCGGGGAGTCCTAAGCCGGCACAGGATACGGCCAGATTCGCCTCAGACCCTATGCAAAGTTCATAAACAATTTGGAAACCACGTTCCCGAACTCGGCGGAACGGAATAGGCTCGTCCGGCATAGGCCTTGCGAGACCATCACATGCACCGGCGCCAGCGTCCCAAATCGCGCCAGTTCGACCGGATCAGCGGTGTTGCGATGGTGAATGAGGATCAAATCGAAGAGGCAACGCGGGAGGCGAGTACCGCGCTGGTACCGTTGACGCCGGTTTTGCAGTTGATCCGCAAGATGCCTCTGACACGCCCCGATCCGAGCTTCGTCACCCAGCTGATCGCCAATGCCGAGCACCTGCCCCAGGCAAGCCGGCTGCGCCGCGGCTCGTCCGAGGACGCATACCTCGCCTATGGACACAAGCGCCCGCTTCCGAGCGTCACTTCACGCACGCGTCAGGTGGCGTAAGGCCCTCAGCGCGGTAACTCGTCTTCACCTCTCCCGCAAGCGGGCGAGGGAGCGCACCGGCATCGCGGCAAGCTCAGCGCGGCTCTTCGGGCGAGGACGGCGTGCCGTTGCCCGGCTGCAAATGCGGCGAGGGAATTTCCGGCGATGGCGCGATGCCCTGGACCGGCTTCGGCGCCGGGGGATCCATCAAAACGGATTCGGCAACTGATTGCGCCGAGTGCGCCGGCGGCTCGGGCTGCGGTGCAGGCACCGGATCAAGCTTCGGCTCGAACACCGTCGCTGGCGGCGGCGCCTCGGCCTGGCGTTTCGCCTTGCGCGGCACCGCGACCGTCTCGGCAGCAACATAAGTGATGCGGCGGCGTGCACGTTGGGCAATGCCACCGAACAAGTCGGCCATCGCAAGCAGCACAAGCAGGAAGTAGGTGGAATTGCCGAATTTGGGCCACATCACGAATTCGGCCGCGGCCGCGCCGAAGATGATCAGCGACAGCAGATGATCCATCAGGAATTTCGCGCCGGGCCGCGCGCCCTTGACCACTTCCAGCAGCAACAGCAGCACGCCAAGCGCCAGCAGCAGATCGGCCAGCGTGACCGGCCAGGCCTCCCCTGACACCATCGGCACCTTGAACAGCACGTCCGAAAAGGACACGCTCGGCATCAGGAAGGCGATGATGTTGTACACCGCGAGCGGAATCAGAAGCAGCGGGAAACCGACCATCGGCAAAGCGCCTTCTCGATCAAGATGTCCGGGCAGGACAATGCGGCGGCGAAGCATCTGCTCCGCCGCCGTCACTGTCATATCTCATGGGTTGGCCGAAATCAGGCAGGTCAAATCATCCTGCCCGGAGAAAGGTCCTAAACCTTAGGACTCTTTCTTCTTCAGGACCTGACGGCCCTTGTACATGCCGGTCTTGAGGTCGAGATGGTGCGGACGACGGAGCTCGCCGGAGTCCTTGTCTTCCACATAGGTCGGCTTCTTGATGGCGTCTGCCGAGCGGCGCATGCCACGGCGCGACGGCGAGGTTTTTCTTCTCGGAACGGCCATTTCAATATCCTCTAGGGATTGGTGTTCATCCGGGCATCGTCCGCGGAGGGACGGCTCAGCACCCGCAATGCGAGGCGAGCTGAATGCCAATCAAGGCCGGGCTTATAGAGGAAGGTTGGCCGTAAAGCTAGGCTCTTGGACCGGAAAATCTGCCCGAAAAGGGCCAGAAATCAGCGATTTTCCCGCCAACAGGTCAAAAGCGAGGGGGCCTGCCCCCTCGCCACATAGGTCCCGGCCAGCCGCCGAACGCCCGGTCCCGGGGTCCTGGCGCTGCGTTTGACCGGATTCGGCAGGATCGAGGCCAAAAGGGCGGCTTCCCGGGGGGACAGGTTGGCGGCCGACTTGCCGAAAGCATAGGCGCTGGCCGCCTCCACGCCAAACTGGCCCTGGGGGCCGAGCTCGGCGATGTTGAGGTAGATTTCCAGAATCCGGTGCTTGGGCAGGACAAAATCGATCCAGAGCGCCAGCGGAAACTCCAGCGCCTTGCGGACGAAATCCCGGCCCTGCCAGAGGAAGAGATTTTTCGCCACCTGCTGGGTGATGGTGGAGGCGCCGCGGAACGGCGTACCGTCCTCCTGCGCATCGTCGATGGCCTCGCGTAGCGCGCCCCAGTCGATGCCGTGATGCTTGCAGAAATGGGCGTCCTCGGCCGCCACCACCGACCGCGGTACATAGGGCGACATCGTCGCCAGATCGATCCATTCCCGATGCATCGGCGCGCCCGTCAGCGAGCGCCAGGCCATCAGCGTCGAAACCGGATGCCCCGTGCGATAGAACGGTGCGATCAGATAGGGCGCGAGAGCCACGATCGCGAACGCTGCCAGCAGGATTTTAACGATGCGCAAATCGAACTTTCCGGCGCGAAATGAACGTGGCCGCGAATCCCGCCATTAAGTCTGTGATAATTCGGGCCTTTTCCAGCACTTTTTAGGCCTTCCAAACGATTGACTGGGGCGGGCGCATAAAGGATTGTCCCGCCGAATTTTAGTTCTGGAGCCTTTCTTGATGACCGGCACGTCCCCGTCCGATTTCGCCAAACGTCTGGACAAGACCGCTGATGACACCGAGGCCCTGCTCGGCCGCCTGCTGTCGGATGATATCCTGCACGATGAGATCGCCCGGCCCAAGCGACTGATGGACGCAATGCGCTATTCGAGCCTGAATGGCGGCAAGCGTCTGCGGCCGTTCCTGGTGGTCGAGAGCGCCACCGTGTTCGGCGTGCCGCGCGAGGCCGCGCTGCTCGTGGGTGCCGCGCTCGAGTGCATTCACTGCTACTCGCTGATCCATGACGATCTGCCCGCGATGGACAATTCGGACCTGCGCCGCGGCCGCCCCACCCTGCACAAGCAGACCGACGATGCGACCGCGATCCTCGCCGGCGACGGCTTGCTCACGCTCGCCTTCGACATCGTCACCCGCGACGAGATCCATCGCGACGCCAATGTGCGGCTGCTGCTGACGCGCGCGCTGGCGCGCTGCGCCGGCATCGGCGGCATGGTCGGCGGCCAGATCCTCGATCTCGCCGGCGAAGGCCGCTTTGGCGGCAACGAACCGATCGATGTCGCTCGCATTCAGCAGATGAAGACCGGCGCGCTCCTGCGCTATGGCTGCATCGCCGGCGCGATCCTCGGCCAGGCTTCGAGTGCGGAATACCAGGCGCTCGATGATTACGGTCGTGCACTCGGCGAAGCCTTCCAGATCGCCGACGATCTGCTCGACGTTGAAGGCGATGCGGCCGCGCTCGGCAAGCCGGCCGGGGCCGATGCGGCGCTTGGCAAGACCACCTTCGTCACCCAGCTCGGGATCGATGGCGCCAAGCAGCGCGTGCGCGATCTGCTCGCGCGCGCGGACGGCGCCGTCTCGATCTTCGGCGATCGCGCCGCCGTGCTGCAGGCCGCCGCGCGGTTCGTTGCCGAACGGAAGAACTGACCTTGGGTTTTCACCTCTCCCGCTTGTGGGAGAGGTCGCGCCGAAGGCGCGGGTGAGGGCTCTCTCCCCTTGGGGGTTCTTGCTTGCGGAGACACCCTCTCCCCTACCCTCGCAAGCGGGGAGGGAGCGCACCTTCGATGCCGCTCAAGCCTCACTGGACGATCTGCATGGAAAAAGAAGATCCCGTCCTCGCCCGCTTCCGTCAGATGTCGCGGCCGATGCGGCTGATTTACGCGCGGCCGCGGACCTTCATCTCGCTTGCCGTCGGCGTCCTCGTTTGCCTGCTCGTCCCCGGTTCGCACCGGCTGGTGACGCGACTGTTGTTCGGCTGGGATGCGCTGATCGCGGTCTATCTCGTGCTGGTCTACACGATGATGCTGTGTAACGACCACCAGCACATCCGCCGTGCGGCTGCGATGCAGGACGACGGCCGCTTCGTGATCCTGCTGGTGACGGCGATCGGCGCGTTCGCCAGCATCGCGGCAATCGTCTCCGAGCTCGGCACCCCGCACCGTGGCGCCGCGGAGCTCACCATCGCCATCACCACCATCGCGCTGTCCTGGGCCGCCGTGCACACGACCTTCGCGCTGCACTACGCCCATGACTATTACCGCCATCCGCCCGGCGGACTGCAGTTCCCGAGCGGCGACAAGGAAGACCACGCCGACTATTGGGACTTCGTCTATTTCTCTTTCGTGATCGGCATGACCGCGCAGGTCTCCGACGTCGGCATCACCGACAAGACCATCCGCCGCACCGCCACCGCGCACGGCATCGTGTCCTTCATCTACAACACCGCGTTGCTGGCGTTGACGGTCAACATTGCGGCGAGCGCGATCGCGACATAACCGTCACGGGTTTCTTGCGGCAGATCAGTTGCAGACCTCGACATTGGCGTCATTGTGAGGGCCGCCGCCGCCGTGATATTCGAGATGGCAGCCGCGCTTAACGGGACGGCAGAGCAGATCATTGCAAAAGACCTGACCGCCACCGCCCGTGGCGCGACCGGCAGCGGCAGCGATGCCACCCGCCGCTCCAATGGCCGCGCCACCGGACTGGCGACGCTGACGTGCGGGCCGCTCATCGCCGTCGTCGCGCTTGGCGGTTGCAGGCTTGCCCGGCTTGGCAGCGCGCTGCTTCTCGCATTCATTGTCGTCGTTCAGCGCATAGCCGTCGCCGCAGACGATCTTGGTGCACTTGTCACCGTCAGCCTTGAAGCCGTGCTCGCAGACCAGCGGGCAGACGCGCGACTGCTTTGACTTGACCGTGTCGAGCGCATCGGTGCTCGCCATCTTCACGTCAAGCTTGGTGCCGGCGTAGCGGTTGAACTGCGACAGCGACCGCTGCGAGGACGTATTCCAATTGCCGTCAGCCTGACCGGAGAAACAGCCGACGCGGCCAAGCTCGGTCTGCACCGAGCGGCTGAGATCCGCCGGCGCGGTTGCCGGCGTCAGCGAGGCGACATTGGTGCCGGCGGGGCTCGCCGCGCCGGCGGGAGCGGCGTTCGGGGCTGCGGCGGCGAGATTGACGCGCTGCTGCTCGGCAGCTGCCGCCTGCTGCTGCGCCTGCTCCTTGGCTTTCTGCGCGGCAAGCTGGGCCTGCTCGGCCGCCTTTGCGTCAGCCGCGGCCTTGGCCTGGGCGTCCTTCTGCGCACCAAGCGCAGCGAGACGATCGCGCTCGGCCTCGGCCTGCTTGGTCTTCTCGGTCGCGGCCGCATGAACCTGCTCGGCCTGGATCTTGTCGAGCTGGAGCTTGGCAAGGTTCGCATAGAAACCGTCCGGATGCTGGGCCAGGAAGGCTTCCCACGCCGGCTTGTTGCCGACCTGAAGTGCGAGCTCATAGTCGCGGCGCATGTCGGCCTGCGGGTTCGTCGCGGGCGCAGGCGCTGCCGCGGTCACGGGCGCAGGCGCGGCCTTGACCGGCACCAGCGGCACGTCTTCGCCACCGAGCGAGCCGTAGACGAACGGCTCCTGCTTGTTGCCGGTGGACTTGAGCACGTCGTCGCGAACGAAGCCGAAGGCGCGGCGGACGTCGAGGCCCGGCGTCGTCAGATGCTTCGACAGCGCGATCGTGAACGGGCTGTTGGCGCCGTCACCATCCTGCGCCGTGAAGCCGGCCTTGGCCGAATAGGCAATCAGCGTGTTGGTACTGGTCGGCTCGACCTGGGCCAGACCGCGGCCGATGCCGCGCGAGGCAAGCGTGCGCTTCATGGTCCTGCCGAACGGATTGTCGCGGCAGGCATCCAGGATCACCAGGCGAAGCTGCTTGGCCGGCTCGACCGCGACCAGCACGCGATCGAGCGAGAGCGCCTCATCATAGACGTCGGTGTCGCGCTCGAGCTTGGCATCGACCGGGATCAGATAGTTGGAGCCTTCGACCTCGATGCCGTGGCCGGCATAGTAGACCACGGCGATGTCGGCATCGCGGGTCGAATCGGCGAAGTCGCGCAGCACGCGCCGCGTGTCGAGCGCCGTCAGATCGCGACGGGAATCGACGACATCGAAGCCGGCATCCTTCAGCGTCTTCGCCATCACCGCACCGTCATTGACGGGGTTGGCGAGCGAAGGCGCGTGCTGATAGGCCGAGTTGGCCAGCACCAGCGCGACGCGCTTTCCGGCGAAAGCGGGCCCGGCGCCGAACAGCAGCGCGGCGGCGAGGAGCAATGGGCAAAGCCTGAACAAATTGCGCATGACACGACTTCCAAAAATTCGAGGTAGTTCACACCCTCAGGGATAGCCTTAGCAAGATCCGCCGCCTGCGCTTGTGATGGAGGTCACGAAGGCGGCGCCGACAGGCCGAGGAACCCTTTTTGTTAGTCGCGCCAGTGCGTTGGCGGTTCGCCGCCAAATGCACGCGGGCCGGTTTCCTCTAGCCATCGCCGATGTGCCCCCGATGCTGCGGCAGATCGTCCGTGATCTCGTGCCATGGCGCCTTGGAGCCGACGAAAATGTGGGCGGTCGGGCGGATCGAGGGGGCATCGACCAGGGTTCCCATGGCGACATGGGCCCATTGTCCGTCGCGGACCCTCGAATACAGCAGCGAGCCGCACCGGGCGCAGTGCGCGTCATGGGTGGTGTCGTCCCCGAAGAGCCGCCGCTGGTCCTCGCCCCTGACGAGGTGGAGCTTGCTGTATGCGATGCCGGCGAACGGCTTGAAGGCGGAACCGGTGGTGCGGCGGCAGTTCGAACAGTGGCAGTTCAGCGCGTAGGCGAATGCGTCCGCCACCTCGTAGCGGACGGTGCGGCAATAGCATTCACCGGCAAGGATGCGAGCGTTCGGTTGTTGCGAACCCGTCATGATGGCGCCCTCACGCAAATGGCAGAAGACATCCATAGCGCAATTTGATGTGTACGACTAAGTTCGCGGCCAGCCATCATTCAAAGGGATGACCCATGAGCCAGAACAGGTCCAGCGTCGAAGCGGTCGTGCAATCCTATTTTGACGGACTGTACGAGGGTGATGCCGACAAGCTCGGTGCCGTCTTCCACCCGTCCGCCGATCTGCGCTGGGTCGAAAAGGGCGAGCTGAAGATCCTGACCGTGCCGGACTGGCTCGCCTGGGTGCGCAAGCGCCCTTCCGCCAAGGCGGAAGGCAAGCCGCGCGAGGATTTCATCGTCACCATCGACCGCTCGGACGACAAGACCGCCTTCATCAAGGTCAAATGCCAGCTGCCGCCGCGGTTTTTCACGGATTACCTGGTGGCGATGAAGCTCGCCGACGGCTGGCAGATCGTGTCGAAATCGTATCGGTACGATCTGAAAGAGTGAGCGGCTCGCCTGCCGCTCACCGAAATCTGACGCGCCCGCCCCACATTCTCCGATTGCGACCCCAACTCTCGCCACATGTCATTGCGAAGCCCTTGCGACGAAGCAATCCGGAGTCTCTTCGCGGAGGGATTCTGGATTGCTTCGCTGCGCTCGCAATGACGGCGGGGATAGCCCGCACGTTGCTCCCCACCTCCGTCTCCCTCGAAAGTCATCTCATGCTGCTCGACCGCCGCTCCCTGCTCGCCTCGCTGTGCTGGATGGCCGCTTCTCCCGTGCTTGCTGCGGAGGCGCCGCCCGAACTCGAAGCTTATGAACGCGAAAGCGGCGGACGGATCGGGGTCTATGCGGAGAATCTCGCCACGGGCGCCAAGCTCGCCTGGCGGGCCGACGAGCGCTTCGTGATGTGCTCGACCTTCAAGGCTTCGCTCGCAGCCTGCGTACTGGCGCGGGTCGATCGCGGCGAGGAGCAGCTGGCGGCGATGATCTCTTACGGCAAGACCGATCTGCTGGAGTACGCGCCGGTCGCGAAGCAGAACCTGTCGGCCGGCGCGATGTCGGTCGCGGACATGTGCAAAGCCATCGTCGAGCTCAGCGACAACACCTGCGCCAATCTGCTGCTCGCGCGGATCGGCGGCCCCGCCGCACTCACGGCATTCTGGCGATCGATCGGCGACACCACCTCGCGGCTCGACCATAACGAGCCCCAGCTCAACCGCTCGCCACCCGGCGATCCCCATGACACCACGACGCCGGCGGCGATGGCCGGCAATCTGAAGCGGCTGGTCACGGGCGAGGCGCTGTCGCCCGCTTCGAAGGCCCAGCTCACCGAATGGATGGTGGGCTGCAAGACCGGCGCGAACCGGCTGCGCGGCGGCCTGCCGGCCAGTTGGACAATCGGCGACAAGACCGGCAACAACGGCAAGGACGCATCGGGCGATATCGCGGTCGCCTGGCCCAAACCGGAAGCGCCGATCCTGATCGCGGCCTATACCCAGGGCGGCGCACCGAATGCGGCGCAGCTCGAAGCGGTTTTCGCGCGGATCGGGCGCGTGGTGGCCGAACGGCTGGTCTAACCCAGTCACATTGACCTCTTGGCCGCTTCCGGCCAAGACAGGTCATGATCGCAGCGAAATTCCAGACCTTTCTCATCCTGCTGGCCGTGCTGGCCGGCACGGCGCTGATCGCGCGCCGCTTCAACATGGCGCCTGCCATTTTGCTGATGCTCTCCGGCGTCGGCCTCGCGTTCGTGCCGGGCATGCCGCCGGTGGAACTGCCGCCGGAGCTGGTGCTGCTGATGGTGCTGCCGCCGCTGATCTACTCGGCGAGCGTCGCGATGAGCTGGCGCGAGTTCAGGAATAATCTACGTCCGATCGTGCTGCTCGCGGTCGGGGCCGTGATCTTCACTGCCGCAATGGTCGCGACGGCCACCCATTACGTGATCGGCCTGCCCTGGAGCATCGGTTTCCTGCTGGGCGCCATCGTCGCGCCGCCCGACGTGGTGGCGCCACTCGCGATCGCCCGCCGGCTGAACATGCCGCGCCGGCTTCTGGTCATTCTCGAGGGCGAGGGGCTCGCCAACGACGCCACCGCGCTGATCCTCTACCGCTTCGCGCTGGCCGCGATCGTGGTCGGGCATTTCTCGCTGCCGCTGGCGGCCGGCGAATTTGCGCTCATCGTCGCCGGCGAGATCGCCTTCGGCATCGGCGTTGGCTGGCTCTCTCTACGCTTCCGCAAATGGTCCGGGGATCCGCAGGTCGAGCTGACGCTGTCGCTGATCACGCCCTACGTCTCCTATTGGCTGCCCGAGCATGTCGGCGGCTCCGGCGTGATCGCCACCGTCGCCTGTGGCCTTTATGTGAGCTGGAACGGGCCGCTGCTGATTTCGGCGTCGACGCGGCTGCAGGGCATCTTCTTCTGGGACCTCATCATCTATCTGATCGAGGGCCTGCTGTTCCTGCTCACCGGCTTCCAGATGCGCGCGCTCTACGAGAAATCGAAGATGTTCCCGCTCGACGACATCATGATCGCGACCGCATTGGTCATGACCATTATCGTTGTGGCGCGCTTCGCCTGGCTCTATCCCGCGACCTATCTGCCGCGGATGCTCAGCAAGTCGCTGCGCGCGCGCGATCCGTCGCCGCCCTGGCAATGGCCATTCGCGCTCGCATTCACCGGCGTGCGCGGCGCGGTGTCGCTGGCGGCCGCGCTGGCGCTGCCGTTCACGCTGCCCGGCGGCGAGACCTTCCCGTATCGCGATTTGGTCCTGTTCGTGGCCTTCGGCGTCATCTTCATCACCCTGATCGGCGTCGGCCTGACGCTGCCGCCGGTGGTGCGCTGGCTCGGCATCGCAGAGGCCGGCCGCAACGAGCATGTCGCCGAGCACGAGGCCGAGATCGCGGCGCGGCGCCAGGCGCTCGACGCCGCGCTGAAATCGCTGGACGCGTTGATGGAAGAGAAAGAGGTGTCGGACGAGGTGATGCGGCTCCTGCGCGCGCGCCACGAGATCCGCGTCAACCAGCTCCCGGATTCGCTCGATCCGACCCACCACGACGTCTCCGCCGCCGGCACCGCGCTGACCCGCGAGCTGATCGCCGCCGAGCGCAAATTCATCCACGATCTCCTGCGCGACGGACAAATCACCGACGAGACGCGGCGCAGGATCGAGCGCGACCTCGATCTGGAGGAAGCGAGCCTGGCGAACCGGGAGTATCAGGGGGCGCCGCTGTAGTCTTTTTCGTCATTGCGAGCGCAATACGCGCGCATCGCCGCCACCACGGCCTTCGCCGTCAGCTCTCGTCGCTCCGGCGAGTTCATTGCCATCTCCTCGTCGCGATTGATGATGGAGCCGGCTTCCAGCAGGACCGCGGCGCTTCGGGTCTGCGAGAGCACGACGAGTCCGTCATAGCGGTAGACGCCGACATCCTTGTCGAGCAATGGATGCCGGTAACGGCCCATCAGCGGCAGGCTGTATTGGGTGGCGTATTGCAGGCCTTGCTGCTTCAGTTCGCGGCCCAGCAGCTTGGCAAAGGCGAGGCTGGCAGCGAAATGCGGATTGCGCTCGGACACGAACAGCGAATGACCGCTGAAGCGGTCGCTGAAATAGCTCTTGGCGCCGTCGAATTCCCATGCTTCGAGCATCTTGTCCGGGACGGAATCGTGGTGGATTGACAAGAAAAAATCCGCATGCGCGTCATTGGCCGTTCCGACGCGCTTGAGCAGGCTGGCCCGCGCCTTGCCTTCGGTCACCAGCACGCGGGTCGCGGCGAAGCCCGCCGACTTCAAGCGCTCTCCGATCAGCCGCGTCAAATACAGGTTGAAGCCGAATTCCACGTCGTTGCGCGCGCTGGTCGCACCCTGCGATTCCGAGGTGTGTCCGACATCGAGGATGATTCTGAATTTGCGCGGATCGCAGGCCTCCGGCGCCGGCGGCTTGATCCTGGCTCTCGCGGCCTTTCGGGCCACAGCCGCCTCGCCATGGTCAGCCGGCAAGGCCAAAAGCGGGATCAGCCAAACAGCGATAGCGGCAGTGATGCGCCACGATATTTTCACACCGGCCGCTCCCCTTTCACCGTCACCCGCGTGCCGGAGCGTGTGTGCGGCCAGTAGTCCCACATCGCGCGGTGCTGGGTGCAGCGGTTGTCCCAGAAGGCGATGGCGTTCTCGGTCCAGCGGAAGCGGCACTGGAACAGCGGGTTCTCGGCGTGCTGGTAGAGATAGGCAAGCATCGCGTCGCTCTCGTCGCGCGGAACGCCGTTGATGTGGCGGGTGAAGCCGCGGTTGACGTAGAGCGCCTTCCTGCCCGTGACCGGATGGGTGCGCACCACCGGGTGCTCGGCGCTCGGATAGGACGGGCGATCGGCCACGCCATAGTTCGCATAGAGCCCGCGGTAGATCGGCTCGCCGTCATGCAGTGCAGTGAGGCCGTCGAGATAGGCCTTCATGCGATCCGACAACGCCTCATAGGCCGCGTACATATTGGCGAACAGCGTGTCGCCGCCGCGCGGCGGGCATTGCTTGATGTAGAGAATCGAGCCCATCGGCGGCTCGAGATCGCAGGAGACGTCGGAGTGCCAGCCCTCGCCATTGGCGCGCGGCGAGTTCTTGTCGGCATATATCTTCATCAGCGCCGGATCTTCGTCCTCATGCGGGGCGGCGGGATGAAAATGCAGCTCGCCGAACTTGCGGCCGAAGGCGAGATGCTGCTTTGGCGTGATCTGCTGGTCGCGGAAGAAGATGACGAGGTTCTCGGCGAGCGCGCGATGGATCTCGTCCATCTGCTGGTTGGAGCGCGCATCGCCCTCGACGAGCTTGCCGATATCGACGCCGGAGATTTCCGCGCCGATGATGGGAGTGAGCTTTTCGACCGCGATGGTTTCGTAAGGAGCGCCGTCTTCGGCCGTGTGGCGATAGCGCGGGCCTTGCTTGCCGGACAGCGAGCTCATCGTGTTGCTCCCGATCATTCTTGATTGGGAGACATGGTAGCCCGGATAGAGCGAAGTGCAATCCGGGCCGGTCGCGCAAAAGAAGAGGGCGGGTCGCTCGCCGCGAACCCGCCCTGCGATTCCAATATTTGAGAGCTGCTACTCCGCCGGCGCGGCTACCTTGGCGCCCTGGCCGTAGCGCTGGTCGATGTAGTCGATCACCAGCGCCTTGAAATCGGCGGAGATGGTCGGACCGCGCAGCGTGCGGAACTTCTTGCCGTCGACGAACACGGGCGCGGCCGGCGCTTCGCCGGTGCCGGGCAAGGAGATGCCGATATTGGCGTGCTTGGATTCGCCGGGGCCGTTGACGATGCAGCCCATCACCGCGACGTTGAGCTCCTCGACGCCGGGATACTTGCTCTTCCAGTTCGGCATCTCGTCGCGGATGAAATCCTGGATCGAGCGCGCCAGTTCCTGGAACGTGGTCGAGGTGGTGCGACCGCAGCCGGGGCACGCTGCAACCAGCGGCACGAAGGTGCGGAAGCCCATGGTCTGCAGCAGTTCCTGGCCGACCTGCACCTCACGGGTGCGGTCGCCGCCGGGCTCCGGCGTCAGCGAGATGCGGATGGTGTCGCCGATGCCCTGCTGAAGCAGGATGCCGAGCGCGGCCGATGAGGCGACGATGCCCTTCGAGCCCATGCCGGCTTCGGTGAGGCCGAGATGGATGGCGTAGTCGGAACGCGACGCGAGATCCTGATAGACCGCGATCAGATCCTGCACCGCCGAGACCTTGGCGGAGAGGATGATGCGATCCTTGGGCATGCCGAGTTCTTCGGCGCGCGCGGCCGAGAGCAGCGCGGACTGCACCATGGCCTCGCGCGTCACCGCGCGAACGTCGCGCGGATTGGCGGAGGCGGCGTTCTCGTCCATCAGCTTGGTCAGCAGCTCCTGGTCGAGCGAGCCCCAATTGGCGCCGATGCGGACCGGCTTGCCGTTCTTGTTCGCGATCTCGATGATGTCGGCGAACTGGGTGTCGCGCTTGTCCTTGAAGCCGACATTGCCCGGATTGATGCGGTATTTGGCGAGCGCCTCGGCGCAGGCCGGATAGGCTGCGAGCAGCTTGTGGCCGATATAATGGAAGTCGCCGATCAAGGGTGTGGTGATGCCGCGCTTGGCGAGGCCATCGCGGATGTGCGGAACGGCGGCAGCGGCCTCCTCACGGTCCACGGTGATGCGGACCATTTCGGAGCCGGCGCGCGCGAGCGCTGCGACCTGGGCGATGGTGCCGTCGATGTCGGCGGTGTCGGTGTTGGTCATCGACTGCACGACGATCGGCGCGCCGCCGCCAACGGCGACGTCGCCGACCTTGACCTGGGTGGTCCGGTGACGCGGCGCTGGGCCTGCGATCTCGGAATCGAGGGGGTTTTCGAGCTTGTTCATGGGGTCCAAATATCAGGTTTTGGTGACGTTCAGCAATGCATCAGCTGGCGTCGCGGCCGTTTGGCTCGGACGGTTAACCAGAAAAAGCCCAGCAATTACAAGGACGGCTGCCGCCCCGAAGGCCAGACTTAAGGTGTCGTGCATGATGAAATAGCTACCCACCACGCCAAACAAAGGGGTGATGAAGGTAAAAGCCGACAATTTGCTGGCCGAATAGGCCTTCACCAGCGCGAACCAAAGCGTGAACGTGGTTCCCACCACCCAGATCGCCTGGAAAGCCAACAGGCCAATCGAGAGCGGCGACGGCGTGTGGGTGATGGATTCGCCGAACAACCAGGCGGCGGCGCCAAGGATCGGGATCGAGGTTGCGACCTGATAGCCGAGCGCCTTCTCGGGCGCGGCGAAGCGCAACCGCGTGCTCTTGGCAACCAGCGTGGTCGCGGCCCAGAGGGACGCTCCACCGACGATCATGAGATCGCCGAGCAGCACCTTGGCATCGACGTCCGGCTGCGGCACGCCGATTGCGAGCGCGACGCCGGCAAAGCTCACGGCGAGCCCCAGCCATTGCGAACCGCCAAGCCGCTCGCCGAGCATCTGATAGGACCCGAGCGCGACGAAAAACGGTGCGGTGTAGAGAAACACGACGGCGCGGGACACCGAGGTGAAGCGCAGACCCTGGTAGATCAGCACGAACTCGATGCCGAACATCACCCCGGCGGCGAGGCCGGCCTTCCACGTACCGTCGCGCTCGAAGAATTTGACGCCGCGGAAGCTGCCGATGATGAACAGCACCGGCAGCGCGCCCATCGAGCGGAAGGTGGCCTGGAGCATCGGCGGGATGTCCGGGAGCACCAGCTTCACCGCAATCTGGTTGAAGGCCCAAGTCAGGCACAGCATGAGCATCAGGGCGATGGCGCCAGCACTGAGCGGACGGCCGGCGGGCGGTATGGCTTGAGGTGTGGACATATCTTCCTGGGACCCGGCTTTGCGCCGTTGTTGCTTGTTTGGTCAGACGGCGGACTCTTCACCTCTCCCTCTGGGAGGGGTGAGCACCACCGCTTTGGCTTGAGCCGATTCCATCGCTTTAAGAGACCTTCTGGCAATGGGTGCAGACGCCCGTGATCTCCACCACGGACAGCTTTGGTGCGAAACCTGACGCGCGCGCCGCCGCGTTTAGTTCCTTGGCGAAGGACGCCGATGGGATCTCGCCGACGAGACCGCAGCGCTCGCAGATCAGGAACGCCACCGCCGAGGTCGCATCATGGTCGTGGGCGGCGCAAGCAAGATAGGCGTTGCGGCTTTCGATGCGATGCACGAGGCCGTTGGCCATCAAAAAATCGAGAGCGCGGTAGACCGTGATCGGCGCCGGCCGCGGCATCGACTTTGCCAATTCGTCGATCACCTCATAGGCGCCGAGGGGGCGATGGCTGGAGAGCAGTGCGCCCAGCACTTGGCGGCGGATCGGCGTGAATTTCTGTGCCCGCTGCTCGCAGACCGCTTCCGCATGCGCCAGCGCGTCCGCGGTACAGCGGCCGTGATCATGGTCAGGCGTTGGAAATGCCGGCTTTGCGAGGGTCATTTGGCCTGCCTTCTAACATTTCGGCCGTGGAACCCAAAGCTCGTCCGGCACCGCGGCGGTCAGCCATGCTCTTGCTGCGGGACAGCATCGCTTTAATCCGCCATGAAAAAATCATAAGCTTGCTTATTATATTCAAGCTTATTGGAGACCAAGCTTATGACCCGCGGGTCTGTCGACCAGAATTTCCTGTTCACCCTCGGCGAGCTCTACCGCCTCTTGCGCGTCTATGCCGACAAGGAGGCCTCGCGCTTCGGCATCACCCGCGCGCAATGGGCGGTGCTGGCCAAGGTCGAACGCAGCGAGGGCATGAAGCAGTCGGAACTCGCCGAGCTGCTGGAGATGCAGCCGATCACGCTGACCCGGCTGATCGACAAGCTCTGCGACAGCGACTGGATCGAGCGCCGCAGCGACGCCTCGGACCGCCGCGTCAAACGCCTCTACCTCAAGAAGGCCGGCCGTGCGCTGCTGGGGAGAATGAGCGGCCTGAAATCGGAGCTCACGGCGAACGCGCTCGACGGCATCAGCCCGGCGGACGCCCATCGTCTCCTCACCCAACTCGAAACCATCAAGGAAAACGTGCGTACCGCGATCCAGACGTCCGGAGCGGAACAAGCGCGTAAGGAGCAGCGCTATGGCTGATCAGGTCATCAAATTCCAGCCCGAGCAGAAGATCGACAGCGGCAAGCCGACAAAGAAGGCCGGGACCGATCCGCGCCGCCGCTTCGTCGCCGGCCTGCGCCGCCATCGCCGCTTCCTGCTGATGGTGGTGCTGCCGACCGTCGCCGTGATCGCCGGCCTGACCTTCTATCTGAATGGCGGCCGCTATGTCGGCACCGACGATGCCTATGTCGGCGCGCAGAAGGTGCTGGTCACGCCCGACATCTCCGGCAAGATCGAGAAGGTCGTCGTCAAGGAAGGCCAGCTCGTCAAACAGGGCGACGTGCTGTTCGAGATCGATCCCGTGCCGTTCCGCCTCGCCGTGGACGACGCCAAGGCGCAGCTGATGCAGGCGCAGACGACCTATGACAATTTGCGCGCCAACATCAAGATCTACGGCGACATGCTCGATCTCGCGCAGAAGGGCATCGACCTGAAGCAGCGTGACGTCGAGCGCAAGCAGGCGCTGGTGAAGAACAGCTTTGGCTCGCAGCTCGATCTCGACAATGCCTCGAACGCCCTGGTCACATCAGGCTCGATCGCACAATACGTCAAACAGCAGATCTCGACCGCCAAGACCCAGCTGCTCGGCGACATCGACCTGCCGTTGGAGAAATTCCCGCCTTACGCCCAGGCCAAGTCCAAGCTCGAGAATGCCGAGCGCAATCTCGACCACGCCGTGGTGCGCGCATCGATGGGCGGCATCGCGACCCAGGTCGAGCAGATTCAGCTCGGCCGCTACGTCGCCGCCGGCACGCCGGTCTTCACCATCGTCGACGTCGCCCACCCCTGGGTCGACGCCAATCCGAAGGAGAGTGATCTCACCTACGTTGCCGAAGGTCAGCCCGTCACGCTCGAGGTCGACGCGTTCCCGAACCACGTCTTCAAGGGCAAGATCGGCTCGCTCTCGCCCGGCACCGGCGCGCAATTCGCGATCCTGCCGCCGCAGAATGCCACCGGCAACTTCGTCAAGGTGGTGCAGCGCGTGCCGATCAGGATCTATTTCGACGAGAGCGACAAATACGTGAAGAAGCTGAAGGCCGGCATGAGCGTCTACGCCACCATCGACACCGGCCATCAGCGCTCGCTCGCCGGCCTGCTGGGCCTGTCGGCGACCGCAAGCCAAGATAAAGACCAGGACAAGGACTAAGCCGATGTCCGGCCCCAATGCCAGCCTGATGGTTCCCGGCCTGCGCCGGAACATGGTGACGATCTGCGCCATGACGGCGACCATCATGCAGGCGCTGGACACCACGATCGCCAACGTCGCTTTGCCTTATATGCAGGGCACGCTGTCGGCGTCCCAGGACCAAATCAACTGGGTGCTGACCTCCTACATCGTCGCGGCCGCGATCATGACGGCGCCGGTGGGCTGGGTCGCCAACCGCTTCGGCCGCAAGCGCATCTTCATCATCTGCTCGGGCGGCTTCACCATGGCCTCCGTGCTGTGCGGTCTCGCCCAGGACATCAACCAGATGGTGCTGTTCCGCCTGCTGCAAGGCGTGTTCGGCGCGGCGCTGGTGCCGCTGTCGCAATCGGTCATGCTCGACTATTACACGCTCCAAGAACGCGCCAAGGCGATGTCGATCTGGGGCATGGGCGTGATGATGGGTCCGATCATGGGACCCTCGCTGGGTGCCTGGCTGACCGAAACCTATTCCTGGCACTGGGTGTTCTTCGTCAATCTGCCGTTCGGCGCGATCACGGTCATCGGGCTCATCATCTTCATGGACGAGACCAAGAAGGATCTCAGCCTCAAATTCGACTGGCTCGGCTTCGCCGCGCTGGCGATCGCGATCGGCGCGTTGCAGCTCGCGCTCGATCGCGGCGAGCAATTGGGCTGGCTCGAATCGGACGAGATCATCGCGGAGTTCATCGTCTCGGCCGTCGCCTTCTACTTCTTCCTCGCGCACTCCTTCACGACCTCGACGCCGTTCATCCGCTTTGCGCTGTTCAGGGATCGCAACTTCGTCACCGGCTGCGTGTTCATGATCGTGATGGGGCTCGTGCTGTTTTCAACCATGGCGCTGGCCTCGCCCTACATGCAGAACGTGATCGGCTATCCCATCATCACCGCCGGCCTGCTGCTGGCGAGCCGCGGCTTCGGCACCTTCTTCGCCATGATGCTGGTCGGGCGCATGATGCGATATTTCGAGGCGCGCACGCTGATCATCGCCGGCCTGTCGCTGACCGCCGGCTCGCTATTCCAGATGACCGGCTGGACCGACCTGACCCAGGTGCCGGAGATCGTGACCGTCAGCGTCATCCAGGGCTTTGGCTTCGGTCTCGTGTTCGTACCGCTCTCGACGGTGTCGTTCCTGACGCTGTCGAACAATCTGCGTACCGACGGCACCGCGATGCTGACCCTGATGCGCAACGTCGCAAGCTCGGTCGGCATCTCCGTCGTCATCGCCCAGTTGACGCAGGGGACGCGGCGGACCTATGCGATCCTGTCCGAACACGTCAACCCGTTCAACCAGGCGCTCCAGATGCCTGACGTCAGCCGGATGATCGATCTCTCCACCAGCGCCGGTCGCGCCATGGCGGACAGGATGGTCAGCGTGCAGGCGCAGATCATTGCGTTTTCGCACGACTACCAGCTGGTGATGTTCTTCATTCTCTGCACCATCCCGCTGGCGCTGATGATCGGCTCGACCAAAGCCACGCTGCGCAAGCAGGCGGCCGGGCCGGAGCATGCGGTGATGGAGTAGGCTGCAGTCGTTTAGAGCCGAGCCGGAGCGTTAATCTCCGACGTCGTCCCCGCGAAGGCCGGGCGACACCGATTTTGTTGCCCCTACAACAACTCCTCACACCCCAAATCCTCGACCGCCATCATGATCCGTTCCAGATGGTGCCACCAGATGCCGGGTGGGATGTTGATGCTCCATTGCCAGACCGGTTTGGTGATGTGCCAGAGCACCGACAAGCGGTAGTCACGATCGAGCGCACCGCGTGTGTATCCGGTGATGCCGTTTGCGAGCAATGTCTCGTGATAGAGATTGAGCAAGGGGCGTTCGAGCGCCTGGCGGCGTTCCGGAAACCAATGAAGCGCCATCATGTAGGCGAGGTCGTTGGTCGGGACGTTAACGCCCCACAGGTCGAAATCGAAGAGGCGCACGGTGTCAGTGACGCCGGCGCGCGGCAGCATGAAATTCCAGGTGTGGGCATCGCCATGGGTGATGCTGAGGTTACGGCGCGCGTGGTAGCGCTCGGATAGCCGGGCCGACTGGTCGATCAGGCGACGATAGAGAAGCCGGCGCTCCTCGCTGAGGCGATCGCCGAGCAGATCGGCGAACCGGTCGTAATGACCGGCAAAGGTCTCCATGTGCTGCGCGCTGTCCTCGGGGCTCGCCCAGGTGCCGACGGTGTCACCGAGATCGGGATGGTCCCACCAGGCCGCATGCCAGCGTGCGAGCGTAGTGACGATCGCGAATGTTTGCGCGCGCGACGGCGGCAGCGGCCATTGGGTTGCGATCTCATGACTATCGGTGAGGTCTTCGAGCAGCAGATGCCAGTTGAGGGTTTCCTCGTCGAAGAATCCGTCGAAGCAGCGCGGGACCAGTCCCCGCGGCATTCGCGGTGCGAGCCTGGTGTAGAACGCCACCTCGTGTCGGCCGCCATTGGCGAGCGTCTTGGCGAAGTCGGCATGCGGCGTCTTGAGGATCAGCGATTGCGGCGCACCAGCGGATTCCCCGACATAGCGCAGGCCAAGTCGAACGATGTGCGACACCACCGTATCGCGCTCGTGCAGCACCTTCACCTCGCGCACGGCGCCGGCGTCCAGTGCGCCGGCCTTGCGCAGTGCCGCCGTCAATCGGGCGGGCTCAACGACCGCCGGCAGTTGTGGAGGTGTCATAGCCATGATGCCCCTGCCCGGCGCCATACTGCACGATCACACCCCCGCGCGCCAGCGGCAGAGCTTACGCCGCTGCGGTCGAGTCGCGCACGGTGCGGACCACGACCGATCGCAGCGATTCCAGATTGGCCGCCATCCCTGCGATTGCCTGCCTGACGTCTGCGGCGCGTTCGTTCACCGACGCGGCGTCGCGGCTGACATTGGCGATCTTGGCCGAGACTTCCTTCGCGGCGGAGGCCGACTCGGAAATCGACCGCGCGATCTCCCGCGTCGCGGCGTCCTGCTGTTCCATCGCGGCGGCAACCGAGGTCGCCACGCCGTCGATCTCGACAATATGACCACCCATGGTCTCGACGGCATCGACCGCGGCCTGCGTCGAGGCCTGGATCTCGGCAATCAGGCGCCCGATCTCCTCGGTGGATTTCGCCGTCTGGTCGGACAGGGATTTCACCTCGGCCGCGACGACCGCAAAACCGCGGCCGGCCTCCCCGGCACGCGCCGCCTCGATCGTGGCGTTGAGCGCGAGCAGATTGGTCTGGCCGGCGATGCCGCCGATCAGGTCGGAGACCTCGGCGATCTTCTTCACGGCGCCCGCCAGCGCCTGGATGGTCGAGCGTGCCTGCTCGCGGCCTGCGACGGCCGATTTGGTGACGGTCGAGGTGCGTCCGACCTGCGTTGCGATCTCCCGGATCGATGCGCTCAGCTCTTCGGCGGCGGCCGAAACGGTCTGCGAGCTGCCGAGCGCCTGGGTGGAGGCCGCGGCGACCGCCTGCGATTCCGACGACAGGGATCGCGCGATCTCGGACAGGCTCAGGGCAGCCCGCTCGACGCCTTGCGTCGTCGCGCTGGCGGTGTCGACCGAGCGGCCGGTCTCGCGCTCGACGGTTTCGGCCATCTGGTACAGGGCTCCGCGCTTGGCAAGCGCGGCTTCTTGCTCTTGTCGCAATTGCTCCTCGCGCAGGCGCGAATTCTCGATCGCGCCCTGCTTGAACACCTGGAGTGCGCCGGCCATCGAGCCGACCTCGTCCTGACGTTGCGCGAAGGGAATTTCAGCGGCGAGATCCCCGGTCGCAAGCTTCTGCATCGTGTCCGTCATGCGCACGATCGGGCGCACCACGCCGAACGCAACGCCGAGCAGGCCGGCGGCGATGAAGGCGAGCACGGCCGCGGAGACGCCGAGCAGAATATAAAGCATCGCGCTGTCGCGGTCGGCGGCCAGCTTCTCCATGTCGGCATTCTGCTTGTTGGCGCTTTCGACGATGCTGTCGATGACGGCGCGATGCGTGGTATAGGCATCCTTGAGCTGCGCATAGGCGCGTTCGGATGCGGCCGCGTCCTTGGCCTTGAGCGCCGGCAGGAGCTGATCGGACAACAGCTTCCAGAACTTCTGCACCTCGGCGTCGGACTTGGACACCAGGGCCGTCTTCAAGTCGGCCGAGAGGCTGGACGCGGTCCAATAGGCCTTGCGCTCATCGTAATCCTTGCGGAGCTGGACCAGGCGTTCGCCATGAGCCACCAGTTGGTCCGGCTCGCGCATGGCAAGAGTGGCTTCGAGATAGGCCTCAATGACATATTCCGGCGGCGGCAGGATGTCGGCGATGAGGTCGTTGCCGAGCTTGATATCGGAGTAAAGCGGCCCGCCGACCTTGAGCTCGCGCAATGCATAGAGGCTGGTGGAGACGACCGCCGTGAAGCCGATGGCAAGAACGATCCCGAACGCGATGATCGCAGAGGACAAGGACAGGCGAATTTTCATGAAATATTCCGGGGGCACGTGCTGAAACTGCAGCGAGCCTAACCGGATACGGTAAATACGGGATTTCCCGGAGGACGCATCGGCGAAAGGAATGCCCCGCAAAACTACGGGAAACAGATGCCGGGCAATCGGTTTTGAGTCAGTCGCGCCGACGCACTGGCCGGAAGAGACAAGTGTCGAGACTGATGAAGCACTGCGATGCGCTGGATGAGAAGCTCGCGCCGGCGATTCGCAAATGGCCGGCACGCATTGACTTAGACGTCGAAGAACACCGTCTCAGTGTCGCCCTGCAGGCGCAGGTCGAGGCGATAGACCGGCTTGCCGGCCTCCCGCACCGCGATCAGCGTGGCGCGGCGGTCGGCAGGCACCAATCCCAGCACGGGATCGGCGGCGTTGCCGGCCTCGTCGCTGAAATAAATGCGGGTATAGAGATGCCGCAGCATGCCGCGCGCAAACACCGCCAGAACGATATGCGGCGCCTGCGGCTTGCCATCAGGATCGGGCACGGCGCCCGGCTTGATGGTGTCGAAGGAATAATGACCGTCCTTATCGGTGCCGCAGCGGGCGAAGCCGCGGAAGCTCGCATTCGGCAGCGCGCGCTTGTCCTGCGGGTCGGCGAAGCGACCCTGCGCATCCGCTTGCCAGATCTCCAGCATGGCATCGGGCACGGCGGCGCCGTCACCATCCAGCACCCGGCCCTCGATGCGGACGCGATCGCCGGAGACATCCGGTGTCAGCGTCGAGTTGGTGAAGGCATCATTCCAGGCATATTCGCCCGTCGGCGTCAGGCCGTATTTGAAGAACGGACCGACCGTTTGCGATGGCGTGATCCCATCGGGCTTCGCGGAATCCTGCACTTACTTGGTCTCCATGGGGGTAGCGTTCTTGCCGCGCAGCACGATGTCGAAGCGGTAGCACAGCGCCCATTCGGGCTTGGTATTCTCCAGATCGAACGAGGAGACCATGCGCATCCGCGCCTTCTCGTCCGGCACCGAGTTGAAGATCGGATCGAACGGGAACAGCGGGTCGCCCGGGAAATACATCTGCGTCACCAGACGTGTGACGAAGGAATGGCCAAACACCGAGAGATGAATGTGGGCGGGGCGCCAGGCATTGTGGTGATTGCCCCAAGGGTAAGCGCCCGGCTTGATGCTGACGAAGCGGTAATAGCCGGCGGCATCGCTCACGGTGCGGCCCGCGCCGGTGAAGTTGGGATCGAGCGGCGCCGGATGCTGGTCGCGGACATGGACGTAGCGGCCGCAGGCATTGGCCTGCCAGATCTCGATCAGCGAGTGGGGCACGCCGCGGCCGTCTTCGTCGCGCACATGGCCGTGCACGATGATGCGCTCGCCGAGCGGCTCGCCCTTGTGCTGGGTGGTGAGATCGCTGTCGCCGTCACGCACGGTCTCGTGGCCATAAACGGGACCGGTCAGTTCCGACAACGTGTGGCGCATCGGGATCAAGGGCTTGTTCGGCGCGCGCTTGATCGAGCTCTTGTAGTCGGGCGACAGCGGCAGCGGATGCGCCTTGTTGCTGTCCGTGGGATAAATGAACGTCATTGGCGAACTCCTCCCCGGCCCCGGCCACTTTGGGCCGGCCGGACAACATTTGCGCCAATCATTATAGAATATAACTAATTTAGGGAAGCGGCTTTAGCACCCATCTCCCCCCGGACATTCGGGCCGGCTGCCCTATTTGATCGGCGCACGCGGCAGCACGGCCTCCCCGGCCTCGAGCCGGTAGGTGTGATCGAGCGAGTACCAGGGCGTTGCGACGTCTGGCACGGTCGGATGCGGCGTCTCATGGCGCACGAACTTGCCGATCAGCGCTTGGGTCACGCCGAACTGCACGTCGCTGTCGATATGGGGGTCGTTGGGATCGTAGACCTGCGAGATCAGCACCTTGAAGCCGGGCTTCAAGATCAGGGCATGGAGGTGCGCGGGACGATAAGGGTGCCGGCTTTGTGCCTCCAGGAGGCGGCCGACGACACCGTCGGTCGGAATCGGATAGCCGACCATCATCACCGAGCGGAACGCGAAACGCCCATCCTGGTCGGTCGTAAACTTGCCGCGCAGGTTCATGTCGGCCTGATCGGGATCCTGGTTCTCGTAAAGCCCAACCGGCGAGGCGTGCCAGACATCGACCTCAGCACCCGCAACGGGGCGGCCCTCCTTGTCGACGACGCGGGCGTTCACGAACAGCGGCGCGCCCGGGGTCTCGGAGCGGACGATCGACCCACCATTCTCCACCCGCGGCGAGTTCAACCGCCAGAACGGCCCGAGCAGCGACTGATCGGTTTCGGTATTGCCCTGATCGCCGTTGTTCAGCAGGCAAACCAGCGGCGAAACGCCGAGCGAGCCCGCCATCAGCACGACTTCATTATGCGTGTCGGTCGTCAGCTTGCCGAGTTCGGCAATAACGGCGGTGGCGTCGCGGAATTCCTTCTCGGTCAGGCGAACGTCGCGGACGAAGCCATGCAGATGCTTGACCAGCGAGATCATGATCTGCCGCATCCGCGGATCGGACGTCCGCTCCATCACCGCCAGAGCCGCGGCCGTGACGTCCTGCTCGCGCTCGATGATCATGGCTCTCTCTCCCTGTCATTCCGGGGCAGCCCCGACAGGGCTGAACCCGGAATCTCGAGATCCCGGATTCCGCTCTAACGAGCGGCTCCGAGATGACGGTCCACTGCGTGCACCGTCAGTTCAGCTTCTCGATCGCAACCGCGACGCCCTGGCCGACGCCGACGCACATGGTGGCCAGCGCGAGCTTGCCGCCGCGCTTCTCCATGCCGTGGACGGCGGTGAGCGCGAGGCGGGCACCGCTCATGCCGAGCGGATGGCCGAGCGCAATCGCGCCGCCATGCGGATTGACGAAATCGGCATCGTCGGCGACGCCGAGCTGGCGCATGCAGGCGATGCCCTGCGAGGCGAAGGCTTCGTTGAGCTCGATCAGATCGAAATCACTGATCTTCTTGCCCAGACGCTCCATCAGCTTGCGGGTCGCGGGCACGGGGCCGATGCCCATGATGCGCGGCGGCACGCCGGCCGAGGCGAGGCCGAGGATGCGCGCGCGGGGCGTCAGGCCATGCTTCTTCACGGCAGCTTCGGACGCCAGGATCATCGCGGCGGCGCCGTCATTGACGCCGGAGGCATTGCCCGCGGTCACCGTGCCGGGATTGCGCACGATCGGCTTCAGCTTGGCCAGACCTTCGAGCGTGGTCTCGGGGCGCGGATGCTCGTCCTTGTCGACCGTGATCGGACCTGCCTTGCCGCCGGGAATGATGATCGGCGTGATCTCTTCCGCGAAATAGCCGGCGGCGATCGCCTTGCCTGCGCGCTGCTGCGAGCGGATGGCAAAGGCGTCCTGGTCGGCGCGCGAGACCTGGAATTCCTCGGCGACGTTCTCGCCGGTCTCCGGCATCGCATCGACGCCGTACTGCGCCTTGAGCAGCGGATTGATGAAGCGCCAGCCGATCGTGGTGTCGAAGATCTCGGCGGAGCGCGAGAAGGCTTCCTGCGCCTTACCCATCACGAAGGGCGCGCGCGTCATGGACTCGACGCCGCCGGCAATCGCAAGCTCGATCTCGCCGGAGCGAATGGCGCGCCCCGCAGCACCGACCGCATCGAGGCCGGAGGCGCAGAGGCGATTGAGGGTCTGGCCGGGAACCGAGTCCGGGAGACCCGCGAGCAGCAGCGCCATGCGCGCGACGTTGCGGTTGTCCTCGCCGGCCTGGTTGGCGCAGCCGAAGAACACTTCATCCACCTGCGCCCAGTCGAGATTGGGGTGTTTTGCCATCAACGCCTTGATCGGGGCCGCGGCGAGGTCGTCGGCACGCATCTTGGCGAGCGAGCCGCCGAAACGGCCGATCGGGGTCCGCACGGCATCGCAGATAAACACGTCACGCATCGTTGTTCTCCCTGAATGCCGCGGTCCGGCGAAAATTCTTCAATGTCGGCGGAGTTTTAGGAGGGCGCCCGCAGCAGGTCAATTGACGGTTTCTTGCGTGTTCCGAGGGGTGTCCACGCCGCCAGCGCATGCCGCGGTGCGGACAACGTGGAAAACCTCCCCTCCCCGGCCAAAGCGATAGGAGCAGGAGGCGAAATTTTGTAGGTTGCGCCGCCCATGACCATGCAACAGCCAATCCCAGCGCCAGAGCCTGAACCCACCCCCGCGCCGCAGGCGGAAGCCGCATCGCGCGTCACGCCGATGATGGAACAGTACCTGGAGATCAAGGCGGCACATCAGGGCTTGCTGCTGTTCTACCGGATGGGCGATTTCTACGAGCTGTTCTTCGAGGACGCCGAGATCGCCTCGAAAACGCTCGGCATCGTCTTGACCAAGCGCGGCAAGCATCAGGGCAACGACATCCCGATGTGCGGCGTGCCGGTCGAGCGCTCCGAGGATTATCTGCATCGCCTGATCAGCGCCGGCCACCGGGTCGCGGTGTGCGAGCAGACCGAGGATCCTGCGGCGGCCAAAGCGCGCGGCAACAAGAGCGTCGTGCGCCGCGGCGTGGTGCGGCTGGTGACGCCGGGCACGCTGACCGAGGACACGCTGCTCGATGCGCGCGCCAACAATTATCTGCTGGCGATTGCGCGCGCCCGCTCCTCTGCCGGCGGCGATCGCTTCGGGCTTGCCTGGATCGACATTTCGACCGCCGAATTCACGGTCACGGAAGTTTCGAGTGGCGAGCTCGCCGCCACGCTGGCACGCATCAACCCGAACGAGGCCATCGTCACCGACGCGCTCTATAGCGATAACGAGCTCGGACAGACCTTGCGCGAGCTGCCGGCGGTGACGCCGGTGACCCGCGACGTGTTCGATGGCGCCACCGCCGAGAAGCGCTTGTGCGACTATTTTGCCGTCGCGACCATGGACGGACTGGCGCAGCTCTCGCGGCTCGAGGCCACCGCCGCGGCCGCCGCCGTCACCTATGTCGACCGCACCCAGGTCGGTAAGCACCCGCCGCTGTCGCCGCCCGCACGCGAAGCTTCCGGCGCGACCATGGCGATCGATCCCGCCACGCGCGCCAATCTCGAACTGACGCGGACGCTTGCGGGCGAACGCCGCGGCTCGCTGCTCGATGCGATCGACTGCACGGTGACCTCGGCCGGCTCGCGCCTGCTCGCGCAGCGGCTGGCGGCACCGCTGACCGATGCGCCTGCGATCGCGCGGCGGCTCGATGCCGTCAGCGCCTTTGTCGCGGATTCGGCGACGCGCGAAGACATCCGCAGCATCTTGCGCGGCGCGCCTGACATGTCGCGCGCACTCGCCCGCCTCTCAGTCGGCCGCGGCGGACCGCGCGATCTCGCGGGTCTGCGCGACGGCATCATCGCTGCCGACCAGGTGCTGGCGCGGTTGTCCGAGCTCGACCAGCCGCCGCAGGAGATCGCCGCGGTGATGGCGGCACTCAAGCGTCCGCCGCGCGAGCTCGCGGCTGAATTTGCCCGCGCGCTCGACGAGCAGCTGCCGCTGATCAAGCGCGATGGCGGCTTCGTGCGTGCGGGCTACGAGCCCGCGCTCGACGAAGCCCGCAACCTGCGCGACGCCTCGCGCCTGGTCGTGGCCTCGATGCAGGCGCGTTACGCCGACGACACCTCCGTCAAGGGTCTCAAGATCCGCCACAACAACGTGCTCGGCTATTTCGTCGAGGTCACCGCGCAGCACGGCGACAAGCTGATGTCGGCGCCGCTGAACGCAACCTTCATCCATCGCCAGACGCTGGCGGGACAGGTCCGTTTCACGACCTCGGAACTGGGCGAGATCGAAGCCAAGATCGCCAATGCCGGCGACCGCGCACTCGGGCTCGAGCTCGAAATTTTCGAGCGGCTCTGCGCCAAGGCGCTCGACATCAGCGACGATCTGCGCGCCGCCGCGCAAGGCTTTGCGCTGCTCGACGTTGCAACGTCACTGGCCAAGCTCGCAGTCGACGAGAACTATGTGCGGCCCGAGGTCGACGGCTCCCTCGGCTTTGCCATCGAAGCCGGCCGCCATCCCGTGGTCGAGCAGGCTTTGAAGCGCAATGGCGAACCGTTCATCGCCAATGCCTGCGATCTCTCACCGAGCCCTGCACAAAAATCCGGCCAGCTCTGGCTGCTCACCGGTCCGAACATGGCGGGTAAGTCGACCTTCCTGCGCCAGAACGCGCTGATTGCCCTGCTGGCGCAGATCGGCAGCTTCGTGCCGGCCACCCGCGCGCGGATCGGCATCATCGACCGCCTGTTCTCGCGCGTTGGCGCCGCCGACGATCTCGCCCGCGGCCGCTCCACCTTCATGGTGGAAATGGTCGAGACCGCGGCGATCCTCAACCAGGCCGGTGAACGCGCGCTGGTGATCCTGGATGAGATCGGCCGCGGCACCGCTACGTTCGACGGCCTCTCCATTGCCTGGGCCGCGATCGAGCATCTGCATGAGAGCAACCGCTGCCGCACGCTGTTCGCCACGCATTATCACGAATTGACCGCGCTCTCGGCAAAGCTGCCGCGGATGTTCAATGCGACCGTGCGGGTCAAGGAATGGCAGGGCAATGTCGTGTTCCTGCACGAGGTTCTGCCAGGCTCGGCCGACCGCTCCTACGGCATCCAGGTTGCCAAGCTCGCCGGCCTGCCGCCGGCCGTGATCACGCGCGCCAAATCGGTGCTGGCAAAACTCGAAGCGCAGGACCGCGGCCAGACCGCGCGTGCGCTGGCCGATGATCTGCCGCTGTTCGCCGTGCCCTCGCGTGCCGCCGCGGAGGCCGCCCCGCCGACCGAGGCCGAGCTATTGATGGACGCAGTGAAGGCACTGCATCCCGACGAGATGTCGCCGCGCGAGGCGCTCGATGCGCTGTATGCGTTGAAGGCCAAGCTGCCGAAACAGTGACGGGAACCGTCATTCCGGGATGGTCCGAAGGACCAGACCCGGAATCTCGAGATTCCGGGTTCGCCTCTTCGAGGCGCCCCAGAATGACGATGTGGTTGCTGCCTACGCCCTCGCGGCAATCGCGGCGGCTTCGGCGGCGGCGCGCTGCATGCTGGTCGACATCTCGTTCGTCACCGTGCTCTGCTCTTCGACGGCGGCGGCGGTCGAGGTGACGTATTCACTGACGTTGTTGATCGCCTGCTTGATCGAGCCAAGCGCGCTGACGACATCGCCTGAGATGCCGTTGAGACTGCCGATCTCCTGGCCGATCTTGTCGGTGGCCTGCTTGGCCTGGTTGGCGAGGCTCTTCACTTCGGAAGCCACCACGGCAAAACCGCGGCCGGCCTCACCGGCGCGGGCGGATTCGATCGTGGCGTTCAACGCCAGCAGATTGATTTGGCCGGTGATGCTGTTGATCATCTCGACGATGCCGCTCATCGCCTGCGCGGCTTCGGTGAGCCGCTGGGCCTGGGCGTCGGCGGCAGCGACCTGATCCACGGCGCTCATCGCGGTCTCGCGCGACTTGGTCATTGCTTCGGAGATCTCCCGCACCGAAGCGTTGAGCTCCTCCGAACCGGCGGCCACCGATTCCATCATGCCGCGAACGCGCTCGTTGCCCATGCGCACCAGCACCTGCTTGGTGGTGTCGGTGGCATATTTCACGACCTTGAACGGCTTACCGTTGAGATCGAGGATCGGATTGTAGGAGGCCTGGATGTAGACTTCCTTGCCGCCCTTGCCGATGCGCTTGTATTCGGCCGCCTGGTACTGGCCGCGGTTGAGCGCGGCCCAGAACTCGCGATAGGCGCCGCCGTCACGCTCGCTCGGCTCGACGAACATGCTGTGATGCTTGCCCTTGATCTCGGAAAGCGAATAACCGAGCGCGCTGAGAAAGTTGGGGTTGGCGGTGATGATCGTGCCGTCCATGTTGAACTCGATCACGGCTTGCGCCTTGTCGATCGCCGCGATCTGACCGGCGAGATCGGCGTTTCTCAGCTTCTCCGCGGTGACATCGGTTGCGAACTTGACGACGCCGTACGGCTTGCCGTTCTCGTCGAGCAGCGGATTGTAGGAAGCGAGAATCCACACCTCCCTGCCGCCCTTGCCGATCCGCTTGAACTCGCCGGCCTGATAATCGCCGCGGTTGAGCGCGGCCCAAAATTCGCGATAGGCCGTGCCATTGCGCTCAGCGTCGGCCACGAACAGGCTGTGATGCTTGCCTTGGATCTCGGCGAGCGAGTAGCCGAGCGTCCTGCAGAAATTCTCGTTGGCGGAGACGATGGTGCCATCGAGCTTGAACTCGATCACAGCCTGGGCGCGGCCGATGGCGGCGATCTTGGAGGCATCCGTCATGCTCCGGATCTTCTTCTCGGTGATGTCGGTCGCAATCTTGGCAACCATCACCGCCTTGCCGTCGCCATCGAGCACAGGGTTGTAGGATGCTTCGATCCAGACCTCGCGGCCGTCCTTCGCGATCCGCTTGAACTCGCGCGCCTGATACTCGCCACGCTTCAGAGCAGCCCAGAACGCCTTATACTCGGCGGTGTCGCGCTGGTCGGCCGGCACGAACATGGAGTGATGCTTGCCCTGGATTTCGTCGAGCCGATAACCGAGGGCATCGAGGAAATTCTTGTTGGCCGTGACGATCGTCCCATCAAGATTGAATTCGATCATGGCCTGCGACCGGCCAATGGCGTCGAGCCGCGCCTGTGCATCACCATGGGACTTGCGACCGAACATCAAACAATCTCCATCTTGAAAAAAAGCCCGGGCGGACACGTCCGCCGGGGATACGCCCCTCCGGCGACACTGCCGTAGTCCAGTCCACAGTTCCCGCGGGTCCGCACAATCGAATGCCGATCGGACAAGTTTTGCGCCAACGGCAGCGGAGGCGGGCATGCAACATTATTCGTAAATGAAAAACTCGAACAAAGTTCTAATGGAAATAGCGAGAATCGGCAGGGTTTGGCGCGGCCGTCGGCGCAACGAATGCGGCTACCCTCGAGAACGGCGTGCCGCTCGGCTTGAAATGATGTTTCTCATTCAATGGCTTGACCAACGTGCCGCGGGTTTGCCGGCCTGACATGAGGGATATGTCTTCTCGCGACTCGGTGTCACGCGAGTCCGTAGTCTCACTGCTCCTGTCACACCTTGTGCATCGCACGCCGGCTGATCCACCACAGCGTCAGGTTCCACGCCACGCAGGTTCCGAGCGCAAGGCATAGACCGACGGCGGAGCCGAATTGCACCACCGCGACGTGCATCACGGCAATCGCCATTCCGAAACCGAGCAGACCCCAGGCGGAGTTGGCCAGCACGGCAGCGGTCGGAGGGCCGCCGATACGCGGATGCAGGATCACCATGATGCTGGTGAACACGATCGGATAGAGCGCCATGATGCCGCTGATCTTTGGTCCGACCCAGCCTGAGGTCGAGACCACGATCGCGACCAGGGTCGCGACCAGCGAAGCGCGGAACGGCACGTCGTACCAGCGGCGCGTGACAAGCGGCATTTTCACGTGGCGATAGCGCGCCAGCAGCGGGATGCAGATGCCGAAGGCGACGAAGTTGACGGCAAGGCCGGCGGTCAGCGACCAGTCGAACATCCGGATGATCGAGGCGAGCACGATCCAGACCGCCACGGCTGCGCCGCAACTGACGGCAAGGCCGTGCCGTTGCGCCAGCACGACATAGATCAGCCCCAGCACGATCGTCGCGCCGTTGATGGGCAGGCTCGCGAGCGCACCCTGCGCAATAAAGGCGGCGTCATGGTCGAGTGCGAGGAAAACATAGGAGGGACCCGCCGAGATCGGCAAGGTCGCAACCAGCGCGCCGATCACCGGCCCGGAGCGCTCCGCGATGATCGATGCCGTCACCACGAACGCCGCCGCGATCGCCATGCGCAGGAGAAGGAAGATGATGAAGGAGAGTTCGAGGGACATCTAGCGCGGGGTGATCTTGTTGAGGTGTATTGTCCGCGGGGTCGAGCACCTCTCCCACAGGGAGAGGTCGATTTGTGCAGCAAATCGGGTGAGGGATTCAGGTCCCACGAGAAAGCGCAGCCCCTCTGCCGCGCTTTCAGCGCGACCTCTCCCTATGGGAGAGGTAGGCAATCACATCCGCTGCATCGACACCGAAACCTTCGGGCCGTTCTTGATGGTCTGGTAGACCACGCAATAGCGCTCGGTGAGCTTGAGCAAGAGATCGAGCTTGTCCTGCGGCGCATCGGTGTCGACTTCGAAGCGCAGCCGGATTTCCGCAAAGCCGACCGGGGTCTCCTTGTCGACGCCGAGTGTGCCGCGGAAGTCGAGATCGCCCTCGGCATAGACGTTGCCGGTCTTCAGCGGCACCTCGATCGCGGTCGCGACCGACTTCAGCGTGACGCCGGCGCAGGCGACCAGTGCTTCGAGCAGCATGTCGCCGGAGCAAAGCTCGAGGCCGGAGCCGCCGGTGGCGGGATGCAGGCCGGCCATCGCGATGGCGCGGCCGGTCTCGACCTTGCAGGCGATGCCTTCGCTGTCGGTCGAGCCCTTTGCCTTCAGCGTGATCATCGCGGTCTTGGGATCGGTCTTGTAGCGCTCCTTGATCGGGGCCTGCATCTGGCGCAGTTCTGCGGCGTCCATCTTGTTCTCTCCCGGAAAAATTGCCCCTCGATGTACCGGCTCAGGGAGAAATTGTCACCACCACATGGCCTGACCGGGACCCTGGGTTGCGTCGCGGTCGGGCACGTTACGGTCCAGCGAACGGTCGAGCGACGTCAGCACACTTCGCTTGAAGTTCTCGAACAGCGGCGAATTGCGGTCGCGCGGCCGGCCGAGATTGATCTCGATCTGGTCGAACAGCCGGCCGGGCCGCGGCCGCATCACCAGCACGCGGTCGGACAGCACCACGGCCTCATCGACGTCATGTGTGACGAGGATCAAGGTCGGGCGCGTATCGGCCCAGAGGTCGAGCAGATGATCCTGGAGGTCGCGACGGGTGAAGGCGTCGAGCGCCGAGAACGGCTCGTCGAGCAGGAGCACCTCTGGCTGCGGCACCAGCGCGCGGGCGATCGCAACGCGCTGCGCCTGTCCACCGGAGAGCTCGCGCGGCCAGGCCTGCGCCTTGTCGGCGAGCCCGACGCGGGCCAGCGCGCGCGTCACCTTCTCGCGCCGTTCAGTCGCCGGCAGATCGGCAAGGCCAAAACCGATATTGTCGGCGACGCTGAGCCAGGGCAGCAGCCGCGGCTCCTGGAAGATGATGCCGATCTTGGCATGCGGCGAGGCGATGGCTTCGCTGTCGAGCGTCACCGTGCCGGAGCTGGCGCGGTCAAGCCCGGCGATGGCACGCAGCAGCGTGGACTTGCCGCAGCCGGAGCCGCCGATGATGGCAATGATCTCGCCCTGCCTGATCTCGGCGGAGAAGCGCGCGAGCGCCTGCACGCCGTTGGGATAGGTCTTGCTGACCCGGTCGAGCGCGAGCATCGTGTTACGCTCCCTTCGGTCGGGCGAAGGCGTCCTGCCAGCGCAGGAAGGGTGCGGCCGCGACCTCGATCAGCCAGTCGGTGAGCTTGCCGAGGATGGCGAAGATCACGATGGCGGCGAAGATCTGCGCGGGCTTGCCGAGCTGCTGGCCGTCGAGCAGCAGATAGCCGAGGCCTTCGGAGGCGCCGATCAGCTCGGCCGCCACCACGAACATCCAGCCGAGACCGAGGCCAACACGCAAGGACACGACATAGGCCGGCAGCACCGCGGGCAGCAGGATGCGGCGGATCATGGCAAAGCCGGACAGACGGAAGGTGCGGCCGACCTCGACGATCTTGCGATCGACCGAGAGAATCGCGCCCATCACGCCGAGGTAGACCGGGAAGAATACGCCCACCGCGATCAGCGCGATCTTCGAGGTTTCGAAAATGCCGAGCCAGAGGATGAACAGCGGCACCCAGGCCAGCGACGGGATCGCGCGCAGCGCCTGCACGGTCGGATCGAACAGCCGCCGTGCCAGCGACCAATAGCCGGAGATCGCGCCCAACAGCGTGCCCGCGACCACGCCGAAGGCGAAGCCAAGACCGACGCGCCACAGCGTCGCTGCGATGTGGCGGACCAGCTCGCCGGAGCGTGCAAGCTCGGTGATGGTGGCGAAGACCCGCGAGGGCGGCGGCACCAGCCGGCCATTGGACCAGCCGAACCAGACCACCAGCTCCCAGCCGACCGCTAGCGCAACCGGCAGCAGCAGCCCCAGCATCGGCCGCGCATAGCGCGATAGCCGCGAGGGCACGGCAGTGCTCTCGGCGGGTTCCGAAGATTGCTGCAAAACTGGCGCGTCGGAGATCATGGCCGTTAGGAAGCGCGTCCAGGAAAGGAATGCAACAGTGTTGCCACACTCACAGCCGTCGTCCCGGGCTCGCTTCGCGCCCGGGGCGACGGCGGAGTATGTGGCGCGCGTTTGCCGAGCTAATTCGTCGGCAGCGGCACCTGGTCGTCGATCAGCGCGTCCAGCGTCGCCTTCACGTCGACCTTGGGGTCGACGACGCCGGCCTGCTGCAGGGCGAGGCCTGCGGCAAGGATCGACTCGCGCTGGGGGGCGCCGATGCGGCTGTGGGTGAGCTCGGTGCGCTCCTTGAGCTGCTTGTCGACGACGGCGTCGGGAAGCTTCGTGACCGCGATGAAGGTCTTCTTCAGCTCGTCGTAGTTGGCGAGCGAATATTTCCGCGCATCTTCGTACACCGCGAGCACGCGGCGAGCGGCGTCCGGATAGTCCTTCAAGAACTGCTCGCGCACATTGAGAATGCCCCAGGTGTTGGCATCGGCCTTGCGATAGAACAGCTTTGCGCCCTCCTCGACCTCGGCCTGCGCCATCATGGGATCGAGACCGGCCCAGGCATCGACGTCGCCGCGGATCAAAGCGGTCTTGCCGTCGGCGTGCTGGAGCAGCACCGGGGTGATGTCCTTTTCGGTGAGACCAGCACCGAGCAGCGCGCGCACCAGGAAGATGTGCGGATCGGTGCCGCGCGTCACGGCGACGCGCTTGCCCTTGAGATCGGCAACGCTCGCGATCTTGGAATCCTTGCCCGCGACCAGCGCGGTCCACTCGGGACGCGAATAGACATAGATCGATTTGATCGGATTGCCGTTGATGCGCGCGACCAGCGCCGCCGAGCCCGCGGTCGAGCCGAAATCGATCGAGCCGGCATTGAGGAATTCGAGCGCCTTGTTCGAGCCCGCCGACTGCACCCAGGTGATGGTGATGCCATCCTTGGCGAACTCCTTCTCTAGAAGCCCCTTCTGCTTCAGGACCATCGACACCGGGTTGTAGGTCGCCCAGTCGATGCGGATTTCCTTGAGCGGATCTGCAGCCCTTGCCGCGGGGGTCAGCGCGAGCGCGACGGCTCCCGCCAGCAAAATGCGTCGTGTCATGTCAGCCATGCCCAGCCTCCTTGAAAACTTCATTATTTTTCAATGAGTTACATCTAGAAATCAACGAGAAAATCCCACCCTTGAAAGCGCGCGGCCCGAGAACAATTTTGCTTCCAGCCGGTCTTTTCCAGCATGGAACGACTATTGCCAGAGAATGGCGGGTGACAGCGCCTGTCACCTCTTATATCCGGTGAGACATGGACAGCGTTGCGACCGAGCATAAGCCAGAGGTGGATGATCGCTTCGACACCGCGCGGATCACCGCCGCGGTCGATGCGCTCGCGGAGAAGCATCAGGGCCGCGAAGACGCGTTCCGTACCGCGATGGCGCAATTGCTCAAGGCCGAGCTGATCGCCGCGCGCGCCGCAGCGCAGGCGATCCTGCTCAAGGATCGCCATGGACGGCGCTGCGCCGAGCGGCTGTGCCATGTGCAGGACGAGATCATCCGCATCCTCTACTCGGCCGCGACCCGTCATCTCTACCGATCGCCGATCCCGAGCGGGGCCGAGCGCATGGCTGTGGTCGCGACCGGCGGTTATGGCCGCGGCCTGATGGCGCCCGAGTCCGACATCGATTTGCTCTTCATCCTGCCCTACAAGCAGACCGCCTGGGGCGAGCAGGTCGCGGAAGCCATTCTCTATTGTCTCTGGGACATGGGGCTGAAGGTCGGTCATGCCACGCGCTCGGTCGATGAATCGATCCGGCAGGCCCGCGGCGACATGACCATTCGCACCGCGATCCTGGAGACGCGCTTCCTCACCGGCGACCAGCCTCTCTATGACGAGCTGGTCGCGCGCTTCGACAAGGAAGTGGTGCAGGGCACCGCGTCCGAATTCGTCACGGCGAAGCTCGCCGAACGCGAAGAGCGGCATCGTCGCGGCGGCCAGTCGCGCTATCTGGTCGAGCCGAACGTCAAGGACGGCAAGGGCGCCCTGCGCGACCTGCATACGCTGTTCTGGATCGCGAAATACGTCTATCGCGTCCGCGACACCGACGAGCTGGTCGAACGTGGCGTGTTCGACGCGCAGGAGTATCGGAGCTTCCGCCGCTGCGCCGATTTCCTCTGGTCGGTGCGCTGCAATCTGCATTTCTACTGCAATCGCGCCGAGGAGCGTCTTTCCTTCGACCTGCAGCGCGAGATCGCTGTCAGGCTCGGCTACACCTCGCATCCCGGCATGCAGGACGTCGAGCGTTTCATGAAACACTACTTCCTGGTCGCCAAGGAAGTCGGCAACCTCACCGCCATCCTTTGCGCCAAGCTCGAGGATCAGCAGGCCAAGCCCGCTCCGGTGCTGAGCCGGATGATGGCACGGCTGCGTCCCACGGCTGTGAAGCGGCGCGTCCCCGACAGCGACGACTTCATCGTCGACAACAACCGCATCAACGTCGCCGCGCCCGACGTGTTCAAGCACGATCCGGTCAATCTGATCCGTATCTTCCGCCTGGCGCAGAAGAACAACCTCGCCTTCCACCCGGACGCGATGCGCGACGTGACGCGCTCGCTCGGCCTGATCAACGCGCAGATGCGCGAGAATCCGGAAGCCAACCGGCTGTTCATGGAGATCCTGACCTCCGACAACGCCGAAATCGTGCTGCGGCGGATGAACGAGACCGGCGTGCTCGGCCATTTCATCCGCGCCTTCGGCAAGATCGTCTCGATGATGCAGTTCAACATGTATCATCACTATACGGTCGACGAGCACCTGATCCGCTGCGTCGGCTTTCTCCAGGACATCGAGCGCGGCGGCATCGAGGAGTTCGCGCTCGCCAGCGATTTGATGCGCAAGATCCGGCCCGAGCACCGCGCGGTGATCTACATCACGACGCTGCTGCACGACATCGCCAAGGGACGGCCCGAGGATCACTCGATCGCAGGCGCCAAGGTCGCGCGCCGGCTCTGCCCGCGGCTCGGGTTCAGCGCGGCCGACACCGAGCTCATAGCCTGGCTGATCGAGGAGCATCTGACGATGTCCACGGTCGCGCAGTCTCGCGATCTCTCCGACCGCAAGACCATCGAAAATTTTGCCGCCGTGGTGCAGTCCGTCGAGCAGATGAAGCTGCTCACCATCCTCACCACCGCCGACATCCGCGGCGTCGGCCCGGGCGTGTGGAACGGCTGGAAGGCGCAGCTCCTGCGCTCGCTCTATTATGAAACCGAGCCGGTGCTGACCGGCGGCTTCTCGGAAGTCGATCGCGGCAAGCGCCTCACCGCTGCATATGCCGAATTCCGTAACGCCTTCGCCGAGTGGCCGGCGGACGAGCTCGATGCCTATATCGGCCGCCACTATCCGGCCTACTGGCTCAAGGTCGAGCTGCCGCGCAAGATCCGCCATGCCCGCTTCGTCCGTTCCAGCGAGCAGGCCGGCCACAAGCTTGCGATCAATGTCGGCTTCGACGAAGTGCGCGGCGTCACCGAGCTGACGATCTTCGCCGCCGACCATCCCTGGCTGCTGTCGATCATCGCGGGCGCCTGCGCTTCGGCCGGCGCCAACATCGTCGATGCGCAGATCTACACCACGACCGATGGCCGTGCGTTGGACACGATCTCGATCTCGCGGGAATACGACCGCGACGAGGACGAGGGCCGGCGTGCCACGCGCATCGGCGAGATGATCGAGGACGTGCTCGAAGGCAAGCTTCGGCTGCCGGAAGTGGTGGCGCGGCGCACCGTGCGCAGCAAGGCGCGGCCTTTCGTGATCGAGCCGGAAGTGACCATCAACAATCAATGGTCCGACCGCTACACCGTGATCGAGGTCTCGGGCCTCGACCGCCCCGGCCTGCTCTACGAGCTGACCACCGCGATCTCCAAGCTAAACCTCAACATCGCCTCGGCCCATGTCGCGACCTTCGGCGAGCGCGCCCGCGACGTGTTCTACGTCACCGATCTCTTGGGCGCGCAGATCAACGCGCCAACCCGCCAAGCCGCGATCAAGAGCGCACTGACGCACGTCATGGCGGGCGACAAGGCGGTTCAGCCGGCGGCGTGAACCTCTTCCGTCATTCCGGGGCGATGCGTAGCATCGAACCCGGAATGACTGAGCTTCAAACCTCAACGCCCTCGTGCCGCAGCAGCCAGCGCTTGCGCTCCAGCCCGCCGCCGTATTTCACCAGCGAGCCATCCGCACCGATCAGACGATGGCATGGCAGCACCACGCTGATCGGGTTGGAGCCGTTGGCGTGACCAACGGCGCGAATGGCCTTCGGCCTGTCGATCTTTGCGGCAAGCGCGCCATAACTCATCGTGGTGCCGGCAGGGATCTTCGCCAGTGCAGTCCAGACCTTTTGCTGAAATGGCGTTCCGGCGATGCGCCATTCGATTCGCGCGAGCTGGCCGAGATCCCCTGCGAAGTAAGCCGACAGCGCGGCCTTCATCGCCGTCGGCGCAGGCCGATCAATCAGCTCCACCGCACCATGATGCAATCTCAAGAGTTCGCGCATGCGGTGCTCGTAGTCGTCCCAGTCGAGCGCGCGCAACGCGCCGTCGGCATCGGTGACGAGCAACGCGATCCCGATCGGCGTCACCAGCCGATCGAGACCGAAGCGTTCAGGAGGTTTGGTTGATCGAGCGGTCATCGCGACACCGTGGCATCGAAACACATTTCGCACTTGCCATGCCGGCTGTGCTAACGTCCACCCGAAAGCTGACGCTTTTGGGGGAGCTCAACTTGATTTTCATCGCCAATATCCTGGTGGCGCTGGTCGCCGCATTGCACGCCTACTTTCTGATCCTGGAGATGTTCCTCTGGGACAAGCCGCTTGGCTTGAAGACATTCCGCAATACGCCGGAGAAAGCCGAAATCACGAAAGTGCTGGCCGCCAATCAGGGCCTCTATAACGGCTTCCTCGTCGCCGGCCTGATCTGGGGGCTCGTCCACGGCAATCCGGCCTTCGCGTTCCAGATCAAGGTCTTCTTTCTGCTCTGCGTGATCGTGGCCGGCGCTTATGGCGCGGCGACCGTCAGCACGCGCATCCTGATCGTGCAGGCGCTGCCGGCCGCAATCGCGCTGGCAGCACTGTTCCTGGCTTAAGACCTTGGCCTGAGGCGCTACGGCGCAGCGCCGCGATCCTTGCGCGCGGCCTGCCCTTCCTCCACACTCTTCGACAGCGATGGCGACCGTTGCAAAAACGGGAAAAGACCGTCGGCCGGAAAATTCCGTCAGGAGGAACAACCAACATGAAGACTCGCAGAGCCTATCTAGCTGCCACGGTGGCGCTCGCCTTCGCGTTCTCCGCCAACCAAGCCCTCGCACAGAAGAAATACGATATCGGCGCGAGCGACACCGAGATCAAGATCGGCCAGACCGTGCCGTTCTCCGGCGCCTATTCCGTCTACGCCAACATCGGCAAGACCCAGGCCGCCTACTTCAAGATGATCAACGATCAGGGCGGCATCAACGGCCGCAAGATCAACCTGATCCAGTATGACGACGCCTATTCGCCGCCGAAGACCGTCGAACAGGTGCGCAAGCTCGTCGAGGGCGACGAGGTGCTGTTCACCTTCCAGATCATCGGCACCGCGGCAAACGCCGCCGTGCAGAAATATCTCAACGGCAAGAAGATCCCGCAGCTCCTGGCTTCGACCGGCGCTGCGCGGTTCAACGATCCGCAGAACTATCCCTGGACCATCGCATATAATCCCAACTACGTGTCAGAGGGACGCATCTACGCCAAGTACATTCTGAAGGAGCATCCGAACGCCAAGATCGGCGTGCTCTACCAGAACGACGACATGGGCCGCGACTATCTCGCGGGCCTCAAGAGCGGCCTCGGCGACAAGGCTGCCAGCATGATCGTCGGCGAGGTCTCCTATGAGGTCACCGATCCGACGGTGGACTCGCAAGTGGTCAAGCTGAAATCGATGGGTGTCGACCTGTTCTATGACGCCTCGACGCCGAAATTCGCGGCGCAGGCGATCAAGAAGCTCGCCGACCTCGGCTGGACGCCGGTGCATATCCTCGACATCAATGCGAGCCCGATCTCGGCCACGCTGAAGCCGGCCGGTCTCGACATCTCCAAGGGCATCATCTCGACCCAATATGGCAAGGAGCCGGGCGATCCGCAGTGGAAGGACGATCCGGGCGTGAAGGCCTTCTTCGCCTTCATGGACAAGTATTTTCCCGAAGGCGATAAGCTCAACACCGTCAACACCTACGCTTATTCGGTGGCCGAACTCCTGGTGCAGGTTCTGAAACAGTGCGGCGACGACCTGTCGCGTGAGAACGTCATGAAGCAGGCCGCCAACATCAAGGACTTCACCCCGAGCTTCGCGCTGCCCGGCATCAAGATCAACACCGGTCCGAACGACTACCGCGTCAACAAGCAGATGCAGATGATGAAGTTCAACGGCGAACGCTGGGAGCTGTTCGGACCGATCATCGAGGACTCCGGACCGGCGGGTTAGTTCGATCTTGTAGGATGGGTTAGACCTGCGGCTGCGCGAAGCGCAGTCCGCGGGGCGTGCCCCACCTCTTCTGCGTCCGCGAAGACAAACAGTGGTGGGTTACGCTTCGCTAACCCACCCTACGAACCAAAGCACCCTACGAACGGCCAGCACCTTCCCGCCTTGCGTTGCAGCAACCTCTCCTCCACACTCGCCCTCAGCGATGGCGTCGGACGCGCAGTGCGTCCGGCAGACCATCGGCAATAACAGACTGAGGAAATTGCGAATGAGGAATGGAGTTTTGCATCTGGCCACGGCAACGGCGCTGACCCTGGCGCTGTCGATCTCTGCGGCCAATGCCCAGAAGAAATATGATCCGGGCGCCAGCGACACCGAGATCAAGGTCGGACAGACCATGCCGTTCTCGGGACCCGCATCGGCCTATTCGTCGATCGGCAAGACCCAGGCCGCCTATTTCAAGATGATCAACGAGCAGGGCGGCATCAACGGCCGCAAGATCAATTTGATCCAGTATGACGACGCCTATTCGCCGCCGAAGGCCGTCGAGCAGATCCGCAAGCTCGTCGAGAGCGACGAGGTGCTGCTGACCTTCCAGATCATCGGCACGCCCGTGAACGCGGCCGTCCAGAAATATCTCAACTCCAAGAAGGTGCCGCAGCTGTTCGCAGCAACCGGCGCTTCGCGGTTCACCGATCCGAAGAACTTCCCGTGGACGATGGGCTACAACCCCAACTACTTCGTCGAGGGCCGCATCTACGGTCAGTACATTCTCAAGGAGCATCCGGACGCCAAGATCGGCGTGCTCTACCAGAACGACGACCTCGGCAAGGACTACATCAACGGCCTCAAAGCTGGCCTCGGCGACAAGGCCGCCAAGATGATCGTGACCGAAGCCTCCTACGAGGTGTCAGATCCCACCGTCGACTCGCAGATCCTCAAGATCAAGGACGCAGGCGCGGATCTGTTCTTCAGCGCGACCACGCCGAAGCAGGCCGCCCAGGCGATCAAGAAGATCGCTGAGATGGGCTGGCATCCGACCCAGATCGTCGACATCAACGCAACCTCGGTCGGCGCGGTGCTGAAGCCTGCAGGCCTCGACGCAGCCAAGGGCCTGATCAGCGTCAACTACGGCAAGGAGCCGCTCGATCCGACCTGGAAAGACGACGCCGGCCTGAAGAAGTATTTCGACTTCATGGCCAAGTACTATCCGGACGGCGACAAGGACTCGAACTTCAACACCTACGGCTACGGCACTGCCCAGCTGCTGGTCCATGTGCTGAAGCAGTGCGGCGACAACCTCACGCGCGAGAATGTCATGAAGCAGGCCGCTTCACTGAAGGACTTCACGACCGACGTCGCGCTGCCCGGCATCAAGGCCAACACCTCGGCGACCGACTACCGCGTCAACAAGCAGCTTCAGATGATGAAGTTCAACGGCGAGCGCTGGGAGCTGTTCGGCCCGATCCTGGAGGATTCGGGTCCCGCGGGTTAGCTCTCGAAATCTTCTGTCTCAACGACAGTCATGCCCGGGCTTGTCCCGCCTGCGCGGCCGAAGCCGCTTCGGCGAGGCGAAGGCCCGGGCATCCACGTTATTAGGGCGACCAAGGACGTCGCGGATGGCCGGGTCATAGGCGAGCGGAAGCGACGCCGTCCTTCGGACGGCTACGCCCAGCCATGACGACACTCAGGCCGGTATCTCGCCAAAATTCTTCCCCACCGGCAGCACCGCGTGCCGGATCAGGCGCGAATCCTCCACCGCGGCCTGGCGGTGCTTGACGGCCTCGCGATAGACGGGATCGCGGATCATCTCCACAAAAGCGGCGACGCTTGGATATTCGGCGATGAAGCAATGGTCCCAGCGCTCGTCCTGCGGGCCGATCAGCATCAGCTCGAACCGGCCCTGCCAGATGATGCGGCCGCCGAGGCGCGTGAATACCGGGCCGCTTTCGCGGCCGTAGGCCGCATAGGCTTCCCCGCCGCTGGCCTTGCGACCGTCGGGATAGGCCGCTTCCTTGCGCAATCGCACCAGATTGAGCATGTGGATCGGACCCGGGCGGTCGTTCTCCCGGAATTGTGCAAAAATCTCCTTGGTCGGATCGATATGGCCCATGCGAGTTCCCTCTTCGTTATGGCCGCGATCCTAGCTCTGCCGCTCAATGAGCGGAACTGCGGCCAGGGAATGCCGCATCTCCTAATCAGTCGTTAAGCACGGGGTAACCGGGCCTTAAACAGCGACCGCTAGCGTGCGGCGGGGCGGGGTGAGCGGGCGTTTTTAGTATGGGGTCGGGAAAGAAAAAGGGTGGGCGGAAGGAGCCGTTGTTCGGCTTGCCCGCGGCGCTCGCCGATCTGCGCCTGACGGCGGCGGATCGCATTCCCGGTGGCGGCGACGACAAGCCGAAAAAGCCCGCGAGCAAGCGCAAGGCCGAGGCGTCCGACGACGAGCCGCCGCGCGAGCGCAAGACACCGGCCAAAAGCAGCGGTGCCAAGCGGCGGTCGAAATCATCCATCAGCGCCGGCCTCGGCCGCCTCGTCTATTGGGGCGCCGTGCTGAGCCTGTGGGGCGTGATCGCCGTGATCGGCGTCGTGATCTGGGTCGGTGCCCATTTGCCGCCGATCCAATCGCTGGAGATTCCAAAACGTCCGCCGACGATCCAGATCGTCGGCATGGACGGCAGCCTGCTGGCGCAGCGCGGCGAAATGGCCGGCGCGAACGTGTCGCTGAAAGACCTGCCACCCTATCTGCCCAAGGCCTTCATCGCGATCGAAGACCGCCGCTTTTATTCGCATTTCGGCATCGACCCCGTCGGCATCCTGCGCGCGCTCGTCACCAACGTGCTTCATCGCGGCGTGTCGCAGGGCGGTTCGACGCTGACGCAGCAGCTCGCCAAAAACCTGTTCCTGACCCAGGAACGCACCATGCAGCGCAAGCTGCAGGAGGCGGAGCTCGCGATCTGGCTCGAGCGCAAGCATTCCAAGGACGAGATTCTGGAGCTCTATCTCAACCGCGTCTATTTCGGCTCCGGCGCCTACGGCGTCGAAGCTGCCGCGCAAAGATATTTCGGCAAGCCGGCCAGGAGCGTGACGATCGCGGAAGCCGCGATGCTGGCTGGCCTCGTCAAATCGCCCTCGCGTCTCGCGCCGAACCGCAATCCGGAAGGCGCGGAAGCGCGCGCACAGGTCGTGCTCGGGGCGATGGCGGACGCCAAATTTATCACCGAGGCGCAGGCCCAAGCCTCGATCGGCCATCCCTCCTACAATGTGAAGCCGGTCGGCGCCGGCACCGTGAACTACGTTGCCGACTGGATCGGCGAGGTGCTGGACGACCTCGTCGGCCAGATCGACGACAGCATCAAGGTCGAGACCACGATCGATCCAAGACTCCAGGCCGTGGCGGAGGCCGCCGTCATCGACGAGCTCGCGGCCAAAAGCGTGAAGTTCAACGTCAGCCAGGGCGCGCTGGTGGCAATGACACCCGACGGCGCAGTGCGCGCGATGGTCGGCGGGCGGAACTATTCCGAGAGCCAGTACAACCGAGCGGTCACCGCCAAGCGTCAGCCGGGCTCCTCGTTCAAGCCGTTCGTCTATCTGACGGCGATGGAGCAAGGGCTGACGCCCGACACCGTCCGCCAGGACGCGCCGATCGAGGTCAAGGGCTGGAAGCCCGAGAACTACACGCATGAATATTTCGGCGCGGTGACGCTGACGCAGGCGCTGGCGATGTCGCTCAACACGGTCGCCATCCGCCTCGGCCTCGAGGTCGGGCCGAAGAACGTGGTGCGCACCGCGCACCGGCTCGGCATCTCCTCGAAGCTCGAGCCCAACGCCTCGATCGCGCTCGGCACCTCGGAAGTCTCCGTGGTCGAGCTGGTCGGCGCCTATGCCCCGTTCGCCAATGGCGGCTTCGCCGTCGCGCCGCATGTGGTGACGCGGATCAGGACGCTCGACGGCAAGCTGCTCTACATGCGCCAGCCCGACGAGCACAACCAGGTGATCGAGCCGCGTTACGTGGGCATGATGAACACGATGATGCGGGAGACGCTGATCTCCGGCACAGCGAAGAAGGCCGAGATCCCCGGCTGGCAGGCGGCCGGCAAGACCGGCACCAGCCAGGATTACCGCGACGCCTGGTTCATCGGCTACACGGCGAACCTCGTCACCGGCGTCTGGCTCGGCAATGACGACAACTCGCCGACCAAGAAGGCAACCGGCGGCGGCCTCCCGGTGGAAGTCTGGACCCGCTTCATGCGCGCCGCGCACGAGGGCGTACAGGTGGCGGCCCTGCCGAACCTGCAAAGCAATTGGGGGCCGTCGAACCTCGTGCAGATCTCATCGCAGGTGTCGCCGCCGACACAGGCAGTGCCCGGCCCCGCTCCGGCACCGGTCAGCAATGGCGGCTATCGCGCACCGCCGCCACCGACACGCGCCAATGTCAATGCACGGCCGGAGGCAGCCGCCGGACTTGATGGCTGGCTGATGGACCGGCTGTTTGGCGGGAATCGATAGACCGCAAAACAAAAACGCAAAAACAACCCCATGCACAGTAGGCGGCGATTCCCGGCGCGATGTGCGGTGGATGGTGCGAAGGCGTTGATGCGACGTCGTAAAATGCGATCGCCCGCTTTCGCGGGCGATGACACCGTTCATTCGATTGGCAGCGAGGCCTAGTCCTCGACCCCATACCGGTGCAGATCGTTGCCGCAGGTATCGAGCCACTTCTTGGCGCGCTCCATTGACGGACAGATCTTGCCGCAGACGCGCCAGAACCTCGCCGAATGGTTCATCTCGACAAGATGAGCGACCTCGTGGGCGGCGAGATAGTCGAGCACGAAGGGCGGCGCGAGGATCAGGCGCCAGGAGAACGACAGCGAGCCCGCCGAGGTGCAGGAGCCCCAGCGGCTGGACTGATCGCGGATCGAGAGCCGCTTCACCTTGACGCCGAGCTCGGCGGCATGGGTCTCGGCTGAGCGCTGCAAATCCTTGCGCGCTTCGCGCTTGAGGAAATCGCTGACGCGGCGATCGACATGCTCGAGGCCACCGGCGACGCAGAGAATGCGCTCGCCGCTGTCACGCGTCTCCGTCCACACCGTGCCGCGCGCGCCGGCGCGATGCACGATGCGATGGGGAACACCACGGAGCGGTATCACTGTGCCAGGCTGAAACGGCGCGGCCTTCGGCAGGCGACCAAGACGCGCTGCAATCCAGGCACCGTGACGCTGCGCAAAATCCTTGGCTTCCGCGAGCGTGCCGCGCGGCGGGATCGTGAGGATCGCTTCGCGATCACTCGGATGAATTCTCAGCGTATACCGGCGCGCTCGGCGGTGCCTGCGCAGCCGAATCGCAAAGAATTGCGACCCATGGGTGATGAGAAGGGTCTTCGGTTCGTGGGGCCGCCGATAAAGGAGCGCGCGAGTGGCCATGTCTGTCAGTCCGGGGAGCAAGAGATCGCCCGGATTCTGCCATAACCGCCGCCAGGGAAAGCGCTCGGCGCAAAAACAAATCATTTGCCCAATATACAGGGGTCGGGCGTCCGGGAGACCCTACAGACTGGGGTTGGAACCGGCTTTTTTCGCCCTCTCTGGATGCATGCGACACCCCCAAGAGGTGAGGGGTGACTCACTCCTAGAAGGCTACCTAAATACCGCGAATCTGACCGGAACCGGACCCTGCCGACGCCGCCAGCAGGGCCCAATTTTTCGACGGGAAAGCCGAAATCCGCAGCTTATTCGGCAGCGCGCGCTTGTAATGAGGTCGGATTCGCTGCCGAGACCATGAAGTCATGGATGCGCGGCACGATTTCCGACTTGAAGCGCGAGCCGTTGAACACGCCGTAATGTCCGACGCCCTTCTGGACGTAGTGAACGCGGCGATGATCCGGAATCGAGCTGCACAATGTGTGCGTGGCCTCGGTCTGACCGAGACCCGAGATGTCGTCGTTCTCGCCCTCGACCGTCATCAGCGCAACGCGCGTCACCTTGGAAGGATCGACGCGAGTTCCACGATGGGTCATCTCACCCTTCGGCAGCGAGTGCTTCACGAACACGGTGTCGACCGTTTGCAGGTAATATTCGGCCGAGAGGTCCATCACCGCGAGATACTCGTCATAGAACTCGCGATGCTTGTCGACGAGATCGCCGTCGCCCTTCACCAGATTGGCGAAGAGCTGCTTGTGGGCGTCCATGTGGCGGTCGAGATTCATGCTGATGAAGCCGTTCAGCTGCAGGAAGCCCGGATAGACGTCGCGCATCATGCCCGGATGCGGGAACGGCACCTTGGTGATGACGTGATTGCGGAACCAGTCGATGCCGCGCTCCTGGGCGAGGTTGTTCACGCCGGTCGGATTGCGACGGGTGTCGATCGGGCCGCCCATCAGCGTCATCGAGGTAGGCACGAAGGGATCGCGTCGCGCCTCCATGACCGAGACCGCGGCAACGACGGGCACGGAGGGCTGGCACACAGCCATGACGTGGGTGTTGCCGCCGAGGACGTGCAGCATCTCGATGACGTAGTCGATGTAATCGTCGAGATCGAAGCGCCCCTCGCTCAAGGGCACCATGCGGGCGTCGGCCCAATCGGTGATGTAGACCTCATGCGCCGGCAGAAAGGCCTCGACCGTGCCACGCAGCAGCGTCGCATAGTGGCCGGACATCGGCGCGACGATCAGCACCCGCGGCTGCGGGCTGCGCAGCGGTCGGGCGAATTTGCGATCGAAGTAGAGCAACCGGCAGAACGGCTTTTCCCAGACCGAGCGGACCTCGACGGGGACGCGGATGCCATTGACCTCGGTGTCGTTGAGGCCCCATTCCGGCTTGCCGTAGCGGCGCGTGGTGCGCTCGAACAATTCGCAGGCCGCGGCGACCGACTTGCCGACCTCGGTGCGCGTCCAGGGATTCAAGGGATTCTGAAACAGGAGCTTGGTCGCGTCGGTGACCGCACGTGCCGGATTGAGAGAGGCGTGCGCCATCTCGTACATCCAGTACATCGGCGTGGTCAGGACCGGACTGCCTTCAGCCACCAGGGGCGGCGCGCCGCCAAACTCACCAATAGGCATCGCTATGTTCCTCTTCGCATCGCAGCATACTGCCGAATGCGTAATATTGCGTCAATGCATGGTTCCGTACATCTACGTGGCCCGGACAGCCAAATCGGCCTGAATCCACGGGAAAGTGACGTTATTCGCCGCCCGCGAGCAGGGAGCCGTGCTTGCGGGCGCTGCGCAACAGGGCAAGGAATGCCCCAAAAGAAGCAAGCAGAAGCACTGCGTTGATGGCCAGCGCATCCAGCATCAGATCGGCCCGGAAGGTCTGCTCGATCAGCAGCGCGCGCATCCCCTCGAACACGTAAGTCGGCGGCAGCGACCAGGCGACGTATTGCAGCCAGGATGGCAGCACGCTGACGGGGTAATAGATGCAGGCGAGCGGCATGATCGCGAACATCAAGGTCCAGACGATGCTCTCGGCGCCGAGGCCGTTTCGCAGCACCAGGCCCGAGACGAAGATGCCGACCGACCAGCTCGTGAAGATCAGATTGCAGAAGAAGGCGATCAGCGGCAGGCCGAGGCTGTAGACATTGAAGTGAAAGAACGCCAGCGCGAGCAGCGTCATCGGAATGATTCCGATCGCCAGCCGGATCAGACTCATCACCATCAGCGAGAGCAGAAACTCGATCGGCCTCAAGGGGCTCATCATGAGGTTGCCGAGATTGCGCGCCCACATCTCCTCCAGGAAGGAGATGGAGAAGCCGAGCTGGCCGCGGAACAGGATGTCCCAGAGGATCACGGCGCCGATCAGCGTGCCGCCGGCGCGGGCGAAGAAGCTGGCGTTTTGCGCGATGTAATACTGGATGAAGCCCCAGGTGATGACCTGGAGTGCCGGCCAGTACAGCAGCTCGAGCAGCCGTGGCCAGGACGACAACAGGAGATACCAGTAGCGCAGGATCATCGCGCCGATGCGCTGGACGGAGATGCCGCGGTGGAGGGAGATGTCGGTCATCGCGCTGCGTCCTCTCTGGCACCGTTCACGCGACCGCGCGCGACGTCCAGAAACACCTCCTCCAGGGTGGTGCGGTTGTAGCGGGCCATGATGGCGTCGGGCGTGTCATCGTCCTCGATACGGCCACGCTTCATGATGATGACGCGGTCGCAGAGCCGCTCGACCTCGAGCATGTTGTGGGATGCCAGCAGGATGGTGGCGTTGTTGTCCTTGCGGTAGCGCTCCAGATGCGCCCGCACCCAGTCGGCCGTATCCGGATCGAGCGAGGCAGTCGGCTCGTCCAGCAGCAACAGCTCCGGCTCGTTGATCAGCGCCTTCGCCAGCGCGACGCGGGTCTTCTGCCCGGCGGAGAGCTTGCCGTTGGCGCGGTCGATGAACTCGTTGAGATCGAGATCGTCGGCCAGCCTGGCGATGCGGTCGGCGAGGCCTTTCACCGCATAGAGCTTGCCGAAAATGGTGAGGTTCTGCCGCACCGTGAGCCGCATCGGCATGTCGACATAGGGGCTTTCGAAATTCATCCGCCCCAGCACCGCCGCGCTCTCCTCCGGCATCCGATGGCCGAGCACGCGGACGCGGCCGGCGGTCGGCAGCACCAGCCCCATGATCATCGCGATGGTGGTGGTCTTGCCAGCGCCGTTGCCGCCGAGCAGCCCGGTGATGCTGCCGCAGGGAAGCGAAAAGGAGATGCCGTCGACCGCGCGGGTCTGCTTGTAGACCTTGACGAGGCGATCGACCTCGATGGCCGCGGACGAAATACCATCCGCGACAGTCGGCCGGCTTGAAGCGTTGTCATTCCCGGTCATGCTAGAGGCGTTCTTCCGCCATTGCGCGGTGGAGCGCAAGACTTGCCTGATAAGACTTGCCTGACAAGACTTGCTTGAAATGACTTGATGTAAATGGCTCGCAACCTGCCCGAAGGGCGCGAGTCAGCGTGTTTGTGATCGGACACGCGCACCGCTAGATTGGCCTGTGATGACCGAGACCACCGCTTCCGACTTCCGCCCGGCGCAACGACACATCCGCCTGGATACCATCCTGCGACTGCGCTGGCTCGCGGTGCTGGGCCAGCTCGCCGCGATCTTCATCGTGGCGCAGGGGCTCGAGTTCAACGTCGAGATCGTGCCCTGTGTCAGCATCATCGGCCTGTCGGCCATGCTCAACCTGGTGCTCCAGACCGCGGTCAATCCGATGCGGCGGCTGGAGCCGATCCAGGCGGCCGGGCTGCTGGCGCTGAACATCGTGGAACTGGCCGGGCTGTTGTTCTTCACCGGCGGATTGCAGAACCCGTTCTCGTTCCTGTTCCTCGCTCCCGTCTTGATTTCAGCCACCGCCTTGCCGGCCCGGCTGACCTTCGGCCTTGGCATTCTGGCCGTGGCTTGCGCCTCGATCCTGTTCTTCGTCCATCTGCCGCTGCCGTGGGACGCAGAAGATCCCGTGGTGCTGCCGCCGATCTATCTCGTCGGCGTGTGGCTTTCGATCGTGCTCGCGATCGGCGTCACCAGCCTCTACTCGTTCCAGGTGACCGAAGAGGCGCGCAAGCTCGCCGACGCCTTGGCCGCGACCGAGCTGGTGCTGACGCGCGAGCAGCACTTGACCCAGCTCGACGGCCTTGCCGCCGCCGCTGCGCACGAGCTCGGCACGCCGCTTGCGACCATCTTCCTGATTTCGCGCGAGCTGGAGAAGACGGTGAAGGACCCGAGCTTCGCCGCCGATCTCAAGACGTTGCGCGAACAGACGCAGCGCTGCCGCGACATCCTGAGCAAGATCACCCAGCTTTCCTCGACCGGCGCGCCGTTCGACCGCATGAAGCTTTCCGAGCTGATCGAGGAGGTGGTGGCGCCGCACCGCGACTTCGGCGTCGAGATCAAGGTGCGGATCGCCGTGACGGCAACAGCCGAGCCGGTCGGCTCACGCAACCCTGCGGTGCTTTATGGGGTCGGCAACATTGTCGAGAACGCGGTCGATTTCGCGCACACCAGCGTGGAAGTGAACGCATGGTGGAACAACGACACGATCGAGATCGTGATCTCCGACGATGGCCCAGGCATTCCGCCCGACCTCATGAACCGGATCGGCGAACCCTATCTGTCGCGGCGGCGCACCCAGGATGCCGGCGGCGGCCTGGGGCTCGGCGTGTTCATCGCACGCACGCTGCTGGAACGCACCGGCGCCAAGGTCTCGTTTACCAACCGGACCTTTCCGCAACACGGCGCCGTGGTCCAGATCGCGTGGCCGCGCGAGCGTTTTGAGGCTATCGAGAGCCTCGAAGAAACAATAGGATAGGCCGCGACCTTGCGTCGCACGTGAGGGCCGATCGACTATTGGCGGCCTTGGCACCGCTCGATTGCGACGCCATATATAGATGTGCAGGAGAGAGGACAAAACCTTGAACGCCATCGCCGAACTGAACGAACAGACCGACCGCTCGCTTCTCATCGTGGAAGACGACAAGCCGTTCCTGGAGCGTCTGTCGCGCGCCATGGAGACACGCGGCTTTGCGGTGACGTCATGTGACACGGTCTCGGATGGTCTCGCGCAAATCGGCAAGTCCGCGCCCGCCTTCGCCGTGGTCGATCTCAGGCTCGGCGACGGCAACGGTCTCGACGTCGTCTCAGCGCTGAAGAAGAAGCGCCCCGAAGCCCGCGCCATCGTGCTGACCGGTTATGGCAACATCGCCACCGCCGTCACCGCGGTGAAGATGGGCGCGATCGATTATCTCTCGAAGCCCGCCGATGCCGACGACGTCGTCGCCGCGCTGCTCTCGACCAGCGCCGAAAAGTCGGAGCTGCCGGCGAACCCGATGTCCGCCGACCGCGTGCGCTGGGAACACATTCAGCGCATCTACGAGATGTGCAACCGCAACGTCTCGGAGACGGCGCGCCGCCTCAACATGCACCGCCGTACGCTGCAGCGGATTCTGGCCAAGCGCGCGCCAAGGTAACGGTGTCGTGGGGTGGGCAAAGGCGCACTGCGCCGTGCCCACGGTTTCTCTCCGGGTTTCATCGATAGGTTTGGTGGGCACGCTTCTGCTTTGCCGACCCTACGACTCTTGCATTTGCGGCGCCGCTATTCCCAAAAATCCGCGTGCCCTTGCGGATCGACCAGGCGGTTGATGCGCAATGCCGCCGCCATGCCGAACCGCACCGTCATCTGCTTGCGCGTGGCGGCCGCGATTCTGTGCTCGGGCGCCTCGCAATGCATGTGCGCGCCATAGGCATCCGCGATGATCAGGCCGGTGTCTTGCGGAAAAATCTCGCACGGCAAATCCTGCGTGAAAGCGAAGAACAGCCGGTCGCAATGGGCGCGGTATTCATGCCATTTCTGATCGGCGCGCAGATCCTCTACCGATGACTTGATCTCGACGATCCAGATCTCGCCGCGCTCGTTCAGCGCCACCAGATCGGCGCGGCGTCCCGACGGCAGCGGCAATTCGCTGATGCAGGAAAAGCCGAGCGAGCGCAGCAGCCGCGCCGTGCCCCGCGCGATCGCCAGCGCCGTCTCGGACTGGCGGCGATCGGGCGGCGGAACAAGAGCGATGTTGCGGGCGGGGTTATCCATACGGGGAGAGTAGCCGATTCCACCCCCGCTGTCGTCCTGGCGAAAGCTGGGACCCATCACCCCAAAAGGTCGTTGTCGCGCGAACGGCTAGCCACGAGCCTTCGCCAGACTACCCCCTGTGGTGGGTCCTGGATCTGCGCTTCGCTTGTCCTGGACGACGGCGAGGATGGGAACCCGATCTCATCACAGCACTTATCACGCAGCCGCCGCACCTCGGCGGGCGCATTGAGGCGGCTGCCGCATGATCGATGATCTCTGGTACAAGAACGCCATCATCTATTGCCTGTCGGTCGGCACCTATATGGATGCCAACGGCGATGGTGTCGGCGATTTCAAGGGGCTGCTGCGCCGGCTCGATTATCTGCACGGCCTCGGCATCACCACGATCTGGCTGATGCCGTTCCAGACCTCGCCGGGCCGCGACGATGGCTACGACATCGCCGATTATTACAGCGTCGATTCCCGCTACGGCACGCTCGGCGACTTCGTCGAGTTCACCCATGGCTGCAAGCAGCGCGGCATCCGCGTCATCATCGATCTCGTCGTCAACCACACCTCGGACCAGCATCACTGGTTCAAGGAGGCGCGCCGCGACAGGAATTCACCCTATCGCGACTGGTATGTCTGGTCGGACAAGAAGCCGGCCAATGCGAACAAGGGCATGGTGTTTCCCGGCGTGCAGAAATCGACCTGGACGCGCGACAAGGACGCGGGTGCGTATTACTTCCATCGCTTCTACGATTTCCAGCCCGATCTCAACACGTCGAATCCGCGTGTGCAGGCGGAGATCCTGAAGATCATGGGCTTCTGGATTCAGCTCGGCGTCTCCGGCTTCCGCATGGACGCCGTGCCCTTCGTGATCGCGGCCAAGGGCGCGAAAGTCAAAAAGCCCGCCGAGCAATACGACATGCTGCGCGCGTTCCGCGAATTCCTGCAATGGCGCGAGGGCGACGCCATCATCCTGGCCGAGGCCAATGTGCTGCCTGATACCGACATGGAGTATTTCGGCCGCGATGCCGACCGGATGCACATGATGTTCAACTTCCACGTCAACCAGCATCTGTTCTATGCGCTGGCGTCCGGCGACTCGCGTCCGCTGGCGAAGTCGCTGAAGGCCACCAAGCCGCGGCCGGCCTCGGCGCAATGGGGCCTGTTCCTGCGCAATCACGACGAGCTCGACCTGGGCCGGCTGACCAAGGCGCAGCGCGACACTGTGTTTGCAGCGTTCGGCCCCGACAAGGACATGCAGCTTTACGATCGCGGCATCAGGCGCCGACTTGCGCCGATGCTCGGTGGCGACCGCAGGCGGCTCGAGCTCGCCTACAGCCTGATGTGCACCCTGCCGGGAACACCTGTGATCCGCTATGGCGACGAGATCGCGATGGGCGACGATCTCTCGCTGTCCGAACGCAATTGCGCGCGCACGCCGATGCAATGGTCGACCGAACCGCATGGCGGCTTCACCAAGAGCGACAAGCCGGCCAGCCCCGTGATCGACCAGGGGCCGTACGGCTATCCGCACGTCAACGTCGCCAAGCAGCGGCGTGATCCGAATTCGATGCTGAACTGGACCGAACGCATCGTCCGCATGCGTAAGGAGGTGCCGGAGATCGGCTGGGGTGATTTCACCGTGATCCCGACGCGCGATCCCGCCATCTTCATCATCCGCTATGACTGGCGCAGCAATTCCGTGCTGTTCGTGCATAACCTCAACCAGAAGCCGCGCGAGATCGCGTTCTCGGCCGGGCTGCCCGGCGAAGCCGGCAAGCATCTGATCAATCTGCTGGCGGAAGACCACAGCCACGCCGACAAGCGCGGCCAGCACCGCGTCGTGCTGGAGCCCTACGGTTATCGCTGGTACCGCGTCGGCGGACTGGATTATCTGCTGAAGCGGAGCGATGTGGATGCGACGACGGTGCGGAAGGGGCGCAAGGGGTAGCCCCCATCGTCGTCCTGGCGAAAGCCAGGACCCATTACCCCAAAAGGTCGTTGTCGCGCGGAGACGGTCACTCCGAGTAGTCGCCAAACCAGCCCCTGTGGTAATGGGTCCTGGATCTGCGCTTCGCTTGTCCAGGACGACATCGGAGAATGACGCCATCGCCCCCGGGACGACGGCTAGGCCGGCGGCACGACCACCACGCCTTCATTCCCCCGCAAATCCAGCACGCCTTCGAGCCTTTCCCCCTCGCGATCCAGAAACGTCGACAGCAGGATCTCGCTGCCGAAGCGGAGCGCGCTGGTGGTGACCGCGATCGGCTCGGGGCCGAGATTGAGCACGATGACGAGCGACCTGCCCGCGGCCTCTCGACGGTAGACCAGGAGATCGCCCTGCGCGGCGATCGGATGATAGTCGCCTGAGACCAACGGCGGGCAGGTCCTTCGCAATGCGATCAGGCGCTTGTAGAGGCTGAGGATCGAGCGCGCGTCGGCATCGAGATTTACGACGTTTTCGCGGACATGATCCTCCGGCAACGGCAACCACGGCCTGGTTTCCGAGAAACCGGCGAACTCCGAAAAATCCCATTGCATCGGGGTACGGCAGCCGTCGCGACCGACACCGATGCCGGGCACGTTCTTCTCGAAGGGGTCCTGCACGTCCTCCGGCGCGATGGCGAGCTGATGCATGCCGATCTCGTCGCCGTAATAGAGCGTCGGCGTGCCGCGCAGGGTCAGCAGCAGCATGGCGGCGACGCGGGCCTGCTCCGGCCCGACGCGGCTCGCCACACGCGGACGATCGTGATTGCCGAGCAACCAGTTCGGCCAGGCGCCGCGCGGCAGCGCCTTCTCGTAATCCTCGATGATCGTCTCGATCGAGCGCGCGCTCCAGAAGGTCGAAAGCAGCGCGAAATTGAACGGCATCTGCGCGCCGGTGAGATCGTTGCCGTAATAGGCCATCAGCCGGTGCAGCGGCAGATAGACCTCGCCGATCAGCACGCGCGCCGAATAGGCATCCGTCACGCGCCGCATCTCGGCGATGACGTCATGCACCTCCGCCTGGTCGGTGGAATATTGAGTGAGGATCTTTTCGTTCGGCGGCCGGCCCTCGACATAATGCGGGTTGGGTGGATTGTCGCGAAACGCGGCATCCTTGATCAGATGCCAGATCACATCGACGCGAAAGCCGTCGACGCCCTTCTCCAGCCAGAAGCGCATCACGTCGTAGATCGCGGCGCGGACATCGGGATTGCGCCAGTTGAGGTCCGGCTGCTGGGCGAGGAAGGCGTGGTAGTAATATTGACCCGTCGCCGCATCGACCTGCCACGCACTGCCGCCGAATTCCGAAAGCCAGTTGTTCGGCACGCCGCCGTCGGGGCCAGGGTCGCGCCAGATGTACCAGTCGCGCTTCGGGTTGTCGCGCGAAGAGCGACTCTCGACGAACCAGGGATGCTGGTCTGAGGTGTGGTTGGGGACGAGATCGAGGATCAGCTTCAATCCGTTCTCATGCACGGCCGCAAGCAACGCATCGAAATCCGCCATCGTGCCGAACAGCGGATCGATGCCGGTATAGTCGGAGATGTCGTAGCCGAAATCGGCCATCGGCGAGGGGAAGATCGGCGACAGCCAGATTGCATCGACGCCGAGCGATTTCACGTAAGGCAACCGCCGCAAAATGCCGGCGAGATCGCCGACACCGTCACCGTCGGAGTCCTGAAATGAGCGCGGATAGATCTGGTAGAAGATGCCGTCGCGCCACCAATTCTCGCTGCCCTGTGCCATGCCGGAAAGACCATCCAAAATCTGCTTCTCGCGCGGGAGAACGCGGAAGCAACGCCCCGGTTCAAACTGGCGGGCGAATTGGGACGGGCGTGTGACGGAAGGCGCGGCTGTTCCCGGACAAGCCCCCGAATCTTTTGCTTGGCGGCGCAGCAAAAATCGGCATTGTGAGGCCATGACCGAGCAAAATGAGACCCAGGACTCCTCGAAAGCCAAGGCCGGCGCGATCATCGTTCCCGTGACGCTGTTCGAGCAGAACTGCACCATCATCTGGGACGAGCCCGGCAAGAAGGCCGTGGTGATCGATCCCGGCGGCGACGTGCCGAAGATCCTGGAAGCGATCAAGCAGACCGGCGTCACCGTGGAGAAGATCTGGCTGACCCACGGTCATATCGATCATGTCGGCGGCGCAGCCGAGTTGCGCGATACGCTGAAGGTACCGATCGAGGGCCCGCATGTCGCGGACAAGTTCCTGCTCGACAACGTCGTCGAGAGCGGCGCGCGCTTCGGCATGACGGGCGTGCGTAATTTCGAGCCGGACCGCTGGCTCGACGAGGGCGATGCCGTGTCGATCGGCGGGTTGAAATTCGACATCCTGCATTGCCCCGGTCACTCGCCGGGCAGCGTGGTGTTCTTCAACAAGGATCTGCGCTTCGCCCATGTCGGCGACGTCTTGTTCGCGGGCTCGGTCGGGCGCACCGATCTGCCCGGCGGCAGTCACGCCACCCTGATCAACTCGATTCTGACCAAGCTGTTGCCGCTCGGCGACGATGTCGGCTTCATCTGCGGCCATGGCGCCGGCTCGAGCATCGGCCAGGAGCGGATGACCAATCCGTTCATCACCGGCGAGATGTAAGCCTTTTTCGTTTGCGCATGATCTGATCGGAAAACCGCTTCATACTTTTCCGGATCATGCGCTACTCGGCGGCGTCCGCCAGCGCCGCCGTCCCGCCGAGATTGCGCTCGCCCCATTCGCGGATCGCCGCGACGACCGGCACAAAGCTCTTGCCCTTGCGGGTGAGGCGATACTCGACCTTCGGCGGCACCTCGCCAAAATCCTTGCGATCGATCAGACCGCTCGCGGTCAGCGCCTTCAATTCGCGGCTGAGCACGCGCGGGGTGATCTCGGCGCTGCCCAATGTGCCGCGCAACAGGCCACTGCGGATCTCGCCGTAGCGGCGCGGGCCGTCTTTCAAGTCCCAGACGATGCGCAGCTTGTACTTGCCGCTGATCATCTTTTGAAACGCCGCGACCGGACAGGCGCGCGGAGCGGTTGCCTTCGCCATGCCGTCTCCTCCATGTGTGGGGAAGAAGGATAGGAGCGACGGCGAAAAAGTCCATACTATCAATTTTGTCCGTACTTGCAGGGTGGCGCACAAGGCGCAGATGATGGTGCACAGCGGACAAGGAGCGTCACATGAAGCACTTCATGATCAAATACGAGTTCAAGAACGGCGCGACGGAGGATTCGATAAAGGCTTGGCACCAGGAGATCGGCCGCTTCATCAAGGCGATCGACGCTGATCCGGAGCTGAAAGGGCGGATCGGCTATCGCGTCCTGAAGAACCGCGACGACGGCCATTATTTTCACCTCGCCAGCGTCGCCGACGAGGGCGCCCAGAAGACGCTGCAATCGCGCGACTTCTTCAAGCATTATTCGGCGATGACGCGGCAGGTCTCCGGCGGCGAGGTCACGGCAACTCCGATCGAGATGATCGATCAGACCAAGTAGCCGTCATTCCGGGGCGCGCGACAGTGGGGCTACTTCATCAAGCCCGCGGCCGTCAGCGCGCGCGTGATGATCTGGCCGAGATCGAAGCTGCGGGATTCCTCGCGCTTCGGCTCGGCCTTCTCTTCGGCGACCTTCGCACGGATCGAGCGGGCGAGATGCGGCGCGGGTGAGCGGGCGGGCGCGGCTTTTGCTTCCGTCTTTTTCTTCGCATCCGCAATCCAGCCGGTCAGGCCGAAGAACTTTGCGATGTGATAGGACGACGAAATGCCGGCCTCGATCAGGAATGCGCCTTCGACGCCGTAGCGCTGGTCGTTGTCGGCAAGCCCGAGCGGCGTTCCGTGCGCCATGCCGGTGATGGCATAGGACTCGACCAGCGTCTCGCCGTCCTTGTTCCACCAGGCCTGGCGCGGATAACCGTCGACATTGGTCTCCGCCATCGGCGTCATCGGCAGATCGTGCAGATCCAGCCACTGCTTGACGATCTCGCTGGCGTTTCCGGGATTGACGGTGCGGTCGGCGCTGCCGTGCCACACCGACATCTTTGGCCAGGGCCCGCGATGGTTGGAAGCCCGCCGCACGAAATCGCCAAGCTCGCGCTCGGGCCGCTCCGGGGAATGGAACATGCCGTCCAGCGCTTCGCGCAGATTCGACGCAATGCCGTAAGGCAGCCCTGCGATGACCGCACCGGCCGCGAAAACTTCCGGGTAAGTCGCTAGCATCACGGAGGTCATGCCGCCGCCGGCGGAGAGGCCGGTGATGAAGATGCGCTTGGGATCGATGCGATGCGTCCGGACCATATGCGCGATCATCTCGCGAATCGAACGCGCCTCGCCGCTGTCGCGCGCGGTGTCTTCAGGGTTGAACCAGTTGAAGCAGGTGTTGCCGTTGTTGATGCGCTGCTGCTCGGGCATCACCAGCGCAAAGCCGTAGTGACGTGCGAGCGTCGACCAGCCCGCACCGAGGTCATAGCTTGCTGCGGTCTGGCCACAGCCGTGCAGCACGACGACGAGCGCCTGCGGCTTCTGCAATTGCGCCGGCACGAACGCGAACATGCGCAAATGACCGGGATTGTCGCCAAAGCCGGTCACCTCCACCAGCGGACTGGCGGCATCGGCGCTCGCGCCAAAGTCAGGCAAGCGCAGACCGTCCATCCTGGGCAGACGTCTCAGAAGGTCGACATTACGGGCTAACGACACGGTAAATTCCTGGTGGGCGGCTCTCAACGTTTACCCAGACCAGATAGTTGCTGCAGTGCAAAATGAAAAGGCCGTGTGCTGCCGGCCCCCCGGAATCACGCAAAATCCAGCAGGAATCGGCATGAATTAACCGCGATGCCTCAACTTCGTGCAGCGGTGCGGCGCATCCAAGACAGAAATGCGACACAGATCATGATTAACGCCGCGAACAGCGCAAGCGAAACGAGAAATCCTGCGCGCGCTGATTGCAGCGTTTCGACCGCAAAGAACATCGCACCAATTGCGGCCACTCCGGCCGCATTTCCGATCTGCGCCGTGGTGCCATACATGCCGGAGGCAGAACCGGCCGCAACAGGCTTCACAGTCGAAAGCACCACACCTGAAAGCGGCGCCATCACCAGCCCCTGGCCGTAGCCGAAGACGATCATGACGAGTGCGAGCATGAGCGGCGTCGGGGCATCGATCAGATCTGCGACAAGCGCGAGCGCCGCGAGACCGGCGATCTGCAGCGCGCAGCCTTCGATCAGCACGCCCGTGCCGCGACGCTTCGCGCGCGCGCCGCTATGGCGCGAGGCCACGACGAAGGCGAGCGCGAGCGGAACGAAGGCGAGGCCGGCGGCGAGCGGCGCAATTTTCAGGCCGCGCTGCATGAACAGCGTCATCACCAGATAGAACGAGAGATTGGCGACGAAGAAAAAGAAGGCAGCGCCGAGTCCGCGCAGGAACGCTGCGTCCGCCAGCAGCGAGAGGTCGATCAGCGGCATGCCGCCGGCGCGCGCAACCGCATGCTCGAGCCTCAGGAACGCTGCGAGGATGGCAGCACCCGTCGCCATCACCGCCCACAGCCATGGCGCCCAACCGACATCGTGACCGAACAGCAGCGGGCCGATCAGGCACAACAGGCCGGCGAACAGAACCGCACTGCCCTTGACGTCGAGCTTCGTGCCGGCCCGGCGCGGCGCCGCCGGCATGATGCGCCAGGCGGCGATCGCGATGACGAGGCCACAGGGCACGTTGACGAAGAACACCGAGCGCCAGCCGGCGTGGGCAAGGTCGATCGTGACGAGGAGACCGCCGAGCAGGAAGCCGGCGGCACCCGCAAGCCCGAGCACGATGCCATAGATGGCGAAGGCGCGGCTGCGCGAATCATCCGTGAAGAGCAGATGCAAGGTCGCCAGCACCTGTGGCACCATCAGCGCCGCGGTCGCGCCCTGCGCCAGCCGAGCAGTAATCAGCTCGGCGCCTGAGAACGCCATGCCGCACCACAACGAGGTCGCGGTAAAGCCAAGCACGCCAGCGAGAAACACGTTTTTCGTGCCGTGGATGTCGCCGAGACGGCCGCCGGTGACAACCAGCGTGGCATAGGCGATCAGATAGATCGCGATGACGGATTCGATCTGTGCCGGCGTCGCGTGCAGGTCGACAGCGATGGTCGGGATCGCGACGTTCACGATGAAGGCGTCGACGCCGAACATGAACTGCGCCGCGACGACGATCGCCAGCACCCACCAGCGGCGGGTCGAATCGATTGGCCTTGTGACGGTTTGATGCATTCGCGCGCGAGCCCACGGTATGTGCTTGCGCGGCAAGCTCGCAGATTGGCGTCACCCGCGCGATTACCTGGGAGGTAGGAATCGAGGTGCTCGAACCTCGGACGGCGCAGCAGCGTCTTAACGCATGCCAGCATTCCGCCGCGCGGGACATCGTGCGATTGCGTTCGTGGCACCGGGCACGTAGCCTCCGCTATCTAACAAACAGAAAATGACAGCCGGAGAGAACGCCATGGCGCGCCTGAAATTCGGAGCCTTCCTTGCCCCGCATCACCCGATCGGGGAGCATCCGATGCTCCAGTTCCGGCGCGATCTCGATCTGGTCGAGCAGCTCGACGCGCTCGGCTATGACGAGTTCTGGTGCGGCGAGCATCATTCCTCCGGCTGGGAGATGATCGCATCGCCCGAGATGTTCCTGGCTGCGGCCGGCGAGCGCACCAAGCGGATCAAGCTCGGCACCGGCGTGGTCTCGCTGCCCTATCACCATCCCTTCAACGTCGCCCAGCGCATGGTGCAGCTCGACCACATGACCGGCGGCCGCGCCATCTTCGGCTCCGGCCCCGGCGCCCTCGCGTCCGACGCGCATACGCTCGGCATCGATCCGATGACGCAGCGCGACCGCCAGGATGAGGCGATCGACGTGATCCGCCGTCTCTTCAGCGGCGAACGTGTCACCGCCAAGAGCGACTGGTTCACCATGAACGACGCGGCGCTGCAGATCCTGCCGTTGCAGGAGGAGATGCCGTTCGTGGTGGCGTCGCAGATCTCGCCGTCGGGCATGACGCTCGCCGGCAAATACGGCATCGGCATCATCTCGCTGGGCTCGATGACGACACAGGGGCTGATGTCGCTGCAGCAGCAATGGCAGTTCGCCGAGGACGCCGCCAGGAAGCACGGCACAACGGTCAGCCGGGCCGACTGGCGCGTGCTCCTCAGCTTCCACATCGCCGAGAGCCGCGAGCAGGCGCGCAAGGAGGCCGGCGCCGGGCTGATGCGCTGGCACAACGAATATAATGTCGGTACGCTGCAACGGCCGGGCCTGACCGCATTCTCCTCGCCCGACGAGGCCGTGGACAAGACCGCGTTCGTCGAGGGCGCCGCATCCACCATCGGCACGCCCGACGATCTCGTCAAAACCATCAAGAACGTGATGGAGGTGTCCGGCGGCGTCGGCGCAATCATCGGCTTCGTGCACGACTGGGCCAATCCGGAAGCCACGCGCCGGAGCTGGGACATGGTCGCGCGCTACGTCGTGCCGGAGATCAACGGCTACATTGACGGCCTGCGCAAGTCGCAGAAATTCGTGATCGAAAACCGCGCGATCTTCGAGCGTGCGGGACAGGCGGTGATGGCCAAGATCATGCAGAACGAGAAGGCGGCCGAGGCGCTGAAGGTGACCGGCGCCGGCCGCGTCGCGATACCCGCCGTCAACGCGCCGGATCTGCAGAAGGAGGCGGCGAAGCGATAGGCATCAATGAGGTGACGCCTATCACGACGTTCACAAGCAAATCATGATGGCCTGTGCTATGCTGACCTCGCCAAGCTGGCTCAGGCCGTCTCTATGTTGCGGTCGCGCGATCTCTGTTCGGACAGCCAATCGGAGCAATCGTCATGTCGATGCAGGCTGGGCCTACGCCGCCCAAGCGCAATCAGTTGAAGCACATTCCCGGCGATGAGGGCTGGCCGATCATAGGCAAGACCCTCCAGGTCCTGGCCGACCCCAAGGGGCATATCGAGGCGAATGGGCGGAAGTACGGCCCGGTCTATCGGACCCATGTATTCGGCGAGACCAGCGTGGTGTTGCTCGGGCCCGAGGCCAACGAGCTCGTGATGTTCGACCAGCAGAGGCAGTTCTCGTCCGAGCACGGCTGGAACCCCGTGCTGGGACGGTTGTTTCCGCGCGGCTTGATGCTGCTCGATTTCGATGAGCACCGGCTGCATCGCAAGGCGCTCTCGGTCGCGTTCAAGTCCGGGCCGATGAAGTCTTATCTCAGCAATCTCGATCGCGGCATTTCGGCGCGCGTGGCGCAATGGAAGGCAAATCCGGGCGAGATCCAGCTCTATCCGGCGATGAAGCAACTCACGCTGGATCTGGCGGCGACGTCCTTTCTCGGCGCCGACATCGGGCCCGAGGTCGACGAGATCAACCGCGCCTTCGTCGATATGGTCGCGGCTGCCGTCGCCCCGATCCGCCGTCCCCTGCCCGGCACGCAGATGGCAGCCGGCGTGAGGGGACGCAAACGCATCATTGCCTATTTCCGTGAGCAGATCCCGCTCCGCCGTGGCAATCACGGCGGCGACGATCTGTTTTCACACCTCTGCCGCGCCACTCATGAGGATGGCGCGCTTTTGTCCGACCAGGACATCATCGACCATATGAGCTTTCTGATGATGGCGGCGCACGACACGCTGACCTCGTCGCTGACGTCCTTCATCGGCGAGCTTGCGGCGCATCCCGACTGGCAGCAGAAGCTGCGCGAGGAGGTCTTTACCCTCGGCCTTTCGGCCGATGCGCCGACGAGCTTCGCCGATCTCGATAAGCTGCCGCTGTCGGAAATGGCCTTTAAGGAGGCTCTGCGGCTCAAGCCGCCTGTGCCGTCGATGCCACGTCGCGCGGTGCGCGACTTCACATTCAGGAACTACCACATTCCCGCCGGCACCTCGGTCGGCGTGAATCCGCTGTATACGCATCATATGAAGGACATCTGGCCGGAGCCGGATCGCTTCGATCCCTTGCGCTTCACCGAAGAGGCCCAGCGCAACCGTCACCGCTTCGCCTGGGTGCCGTTCGGCGGCGGCGCGCATATGTGCCTCGGCCTGCACTTCGCCTACATGCAGGCGAAATGTTTTGCCCGACACTTCCTGCAGAACATCGAGGTGTCGCTGGAGCCCGGCTACAAGCCGGACTGGCAGATGTGGCCGATCCCGAAGCCGCGAGATGGATTGAAGGTGCGGGTGAAGGCGGTGTGAGTGCCGCTTCGCTCCTCGCAATGATGGAAACCCGGTTTCGCAGGGTGGGCAAAGCGACTTGTCGAAGAGCGAAGGCGGAAGCGTCCCACCACGTCTCTCCGGGTTCGGGCACCGATCGTGGCCACGGCGCGCGAAGAGCGCGCGTTTGCCCATCCTGCGGCTCCGTCGCCGTGGCGCGCTATGCGCCCTGATCGAACGCTTTCCGCGGGACAACGCGGCACCTAACGGAAAACACAGGCAGCCACGCGCCGCATCACCAGCGCCTCGCTTTCCGGTATAGGGCGACCCGCGATCACAATTTTGGCATCTTCGGCAACGAAGACTTTCGCAGTACGCGGTCCGATCCCGCTCGTCGCGCCCGTGATCACCGCAACCTTGCCATCCAGCCGCCCGTGGAATGTCCCTGTTTTCGAATGATTTGATGCCAAATAGCGGACACCGGCCGATGACGCCGCAGCGGCAGCCGGCGCGGCAACCATCGCTATTCCTGGCGGCTCCCGATGAGGCAAGCTTTGCTTGCGCATGCGGGATGCGTAACATTCTCAATCGCCACGAGATTTTCGAACGCATATCGTCACCGGGCTGCGCATGGGGAAGCTGATCGACGAATTCCGCAAGGGCTGGCAGGGCGTGGCGCCGCCATCGCTCGGCCTGAGCATTGCGTTCGCAGTGGCCTGCCTGCTGGTTGCGACCCTGGCGCGCTGGGGGCTCGCGCATGTCCGCCCCGACGTCTACTTCACGCCGTACTTCCCGGCCGTGTTTTTCGCGGCCGCATTCGGAGGTCTTCGGGTCGGCGTCGTGACGGCTTTGGTCGGCGGTGTGCTCGGCGTCGTCGTGAATTTCGGCGATGCCTTTGCGGATCGCGCGCGGTTCGCGCTGCTGACACTCTATTGGGGCGTCTCGGCGCTGACCATCTGGGGCGTCGAGCACTACCGCACGATGCTGGCGGAGCAGCGCCGGATCTCCAGGCGCCTGATCGAAGAGGAGGACTATCGCAAGGTTCTGGTCGACGAGCTGCAGCACCGACTGAAGAACAAGCTGTCGACCGTGCATGCGGTGCTGCACCAGGTACTGCACGATCAGCCCCAAGTCTGGGACCGGATCGACCCCCGGCTACGGTCGCTCGCCGCGACCGACGACCTGATCTCGCGGATCGACAAGGCCGGCTGCGACATCCGCGACCTCCTGATCTCTGAGCTCGGCCCGTACGGCCATGTCCGCTTCACCCTCAACGGCGACCGCCTGTTCCTGCCACCGAAGCTCGCGGTCACGCTGTCACTGATGTTTCACGAGCTCGCCACCAATGCCGGCAAATACGGCGCGTTCTCCTCGCCGCGCGGTCTGTTGCAGGTGTCATGGACCGTCAGTGACGATCGCCTGACCGTCACGTGGGACGAAACCGAGGGACCGACCGTTGGCGAAATCTCCGCGCCCGGTTTCGGCACCAAGCTTCTGAAATCGGCACTGTCCGCCTTCGACGGCAAGACCGAGATCTCGTATTTGAAGACCGGCCTGCATTGCATCATGCAATGCCGCATTCCCAAGAGCGAATAGAGTTGGGTCACCTCTCCCCCACGGGGAGAGGTGGACCGATCCCGGAGCTCACGTCGCAGATTCAATCAACGCCCATGGCGCAACGAGCCGCGCGAAAGCGAAAGAGAGCCGCGCGCGTTGCTCGCGCTTTCGCACGCGCTGTTGACCTTCTGTTAATGACGATCGGCGGCGCGCGTCGCGACGCGCCAAGTTTCTCGCAAAACACCCCCGTATTTCTGCGGACCCCTTAACCAAACCTAAGAGGGAACTGCGCATGATCGCGCCCATTGCAAACGCGCGCTGAACAACAAGATTCATGGCTTCTATGAACGACAACGCATATAACGGCGCGAGTGAAGCCGAACTCGGATTTCTCAAGGAAATCGTTAGAATGCTGCCTGCCGGCCTGACCGTGCAGGACGCGCAGGGCAAGCTTCTGCTGGTTAACGATGTCGCAGCGTCCCAGCTCGGCATGGACGGCAGCCGGCCCTCGCCCGATCTCGCGCCGCGCCGCGAAGCCTGCCAGCAGGCATTGAAGTCCGGCCAGCCTGTCATCTCCGAAGAAGCACTCCACGACGGAGCCGCGCGCCAGGTGCTGCTGACCACCCATCGCCCGGTCCGCCTCGCCGGACAGGAACTGCTGATCTCGGCGTCCTCCGACATCACCGAGCAGAAGAACTTTGAAGACCAGCTGTTCCGCTCGGCCTATTTCGATGAGCTCACCGGCCTGCCCTCGCGACGCGTGATCGAACATCGCGCCAACAGCCTCCTGGCGCGTGACCGCGCCGACGAGCGTTTCGCGCTGGCCTTTCTCGACGTCGACAACTTCAAGCACATCAACGACTATTATGGCCACGCCGTCGGCGATGCGCTGCTGGTGGAGCTGTCGAAAAGGCTCGGACGCGACTTGCGCGATTCCGACATGCTGTCGCGCATCTCCGGCGACGAATTCCTGCTGCTGCTTTCGCCGATCCAGAGCCAGGAGGAAGTCGCCGAATTCATGAAGTCGACGCTGGAGCGGCTGACCGCACCGTTCTTCATCGACCATTCGGAAATCTTCGCCTCCACCTCGGTCGGTGTCAGCCTCTATCCCGATCATGGCCGCAACTTCGAGACGCTGCGCCAGAACGCCGACATCGCGATGTACCGCATCAAGAACAACGGCAAGGGGACGGCGGCCTTCTTCGATTCCGGCATGGAGCGCGAAGCGCTGGCGCGGATGAAGATCGAGCAGTCGCTGCGGCTCGCCATCCTCGAAAAGCGCTTTTGCTGCGCCTTCCAGTCCAAGGTCGACATCCGCACGCAAGCCGTGAAGGGCATCGAGGCGCTGGTGCGCCTGCGCGACGACGAGGGCGTGATCCAGGCGCCCGGCTCGTTCATCAATCTCGCCAGCGAGCTCGGGCTGATCGACGAGCTGACCCATCTCGTGCTGGCCGAGATCGTCAAGTCGATCGACCTGATCAACGAGACGTTCGGCGCGGAAGCGACCATCAGCATCAACGTCGCGGCCAAGCAGGCCGGCAATCCCGAGTTCATGCGCAGCTTTGCACTGGCCCTGGACGAGACCGGCTTTCCGCAACGCTTCATGATCGAGGTGACCGAAGACGCCTTCGTCGCCAAGAATCATTTTCAGAGCGAGATCCTGCCGATGTTCCGCAAGCTCGGCGTCGGCGTCTCCATCGACGATTTCGGCACCGGCTATTCTTCGCTGTCGGCGCTCGCGGACATCACCGCCGACGAGATCAAGATCGACCGCTCCTTCATCACCGACATCCATAAGCGCCCGCGCAGCCAGGGCATTTTGCGCGCGATCGAATCCTTGAGCGAAGCGCTCGGCATGACCGTGATCGCCGAGGGCCTCGAGTCTTACGAGGAGCTCGCCTATCTCCAGGCCGCCACCAAGATCCGTTACGCGCAGGGCTATTATTTCGCCCGCCCGATCTTCCTTGAGGAGCTGAAGCTCGCCACCCCCGCCTCGAGCGAGTCCCGCGCCAGCGTCTCCGCCCGCCCGATGCAGCAGAACCGCCAAGGTTATTCGCGGGCGAGCGGATATCGGCGGTAACGGCGGCAGGGCACGCAACGGTAGAGCAACAATCTCGGTGTCGTCCCGGGGCGCGCAAAGCGCGAACCCGTGACGACGACCGAATATAGGTCGGGCTCCAAACGCCCCATTTCTCCCTTTGAAATACCTGCGCTTTTGGTAATAAACAGGCGGGCTTCCCGCGAGGCACGCTATGGCCACCCCCGTCTCCGTCGTCAGCGATCCCGCCTATATCCGCGCACGCGCCATGGAGACGCTGTTCGAGCGGCTCGAGCATCTGTGCGAGGGCGCCATCGCCATCGATCGCAGCGGACGCGTGGTGTATGTCAATGAGAAATATGTCACCGCGATCGGCCTCTCGCATGAATCAGAAGCGCTTGGCCGCCCGATCGAGGAGGTCATTCCCAACAGCCTGATGCGAAGGGTCGTGGAAACGGGAGAGCCGATCATCCTCGACATCATGGAGCTCGGCGGCCAGCAACTCGTCGTGACCCGGATGCCGATCGAGGACGAGAAGGGGAACATCATCGGCGCGATCGGCTTCGTGCTTTATGACCGCCTCGAGGGCCTGAAGCCGTTGCTCGGTCGCGTCGCCCAGCTTGAGAACGATCTGCGGCTGGCGCGACGGCAATTGTCCCATGCGCGCGCCGCACGCTTCACCTTCGACGACTATGTCGGTTCAACCGCGGGCATCGCACAGGCCAAGGAGCTTGCAGCCCGTGCCGCGCGCCAGAGCGTCACCGTTCTGCTCACCGGAGAGACCGGCACCGGCAAGGAGATGCTGGCGCAGGCCATCCACAACGCGTCATCCCGCGCCGAGAAGCCGTTCGTCAGCGTCAACGTCGCCGCGATCCCCGATACGCTGATCGAATCGGAGTTCTTCGGCGCCGCGCCGGGGGCCTATACCGGCGCCGATCGCAAGGGACGCGAGGGAAAATTCCGGGTCGCCGACGGCGGCACGCTGTTTCTCGACGAGATCGGCGAGATGCCGCTGCAATTGCAGGCGAAGCTGTTGCGCGTGTTGCAGGAGCGCGAGATCGAGCCGCTCGGCTCCGACAAGATCAGCAAGGTCGACGTGCGCGTCATAGCGGCCACCAATGTCGACCTGCACAAGCGGGTCAGCGAGGGGACGTTCCGCGCCGATCTCTACTACCGGCTTAACGTGCTCTCGATCGTGCTGCCGCCCCTGCGCCACTGCCTGGACGACCTGCCCGAGATCTGCGGACGGCTGCTCGACGACATCAGCGCGTCCGGCGACTATCTCAACGTCAGGATTACGCCGAGCGGTCTGGCTGCGCTTGCGCGCTATGGCTGGCCCGGCAATGTCCGCGAGCTGCGCAATATCCTGGAACGCGCCCTGATCCTGAGCGATTCGGGGCGCCTCACCAGCGACGACTTCGATCGCATTCTCCCCGTTGGGGCGGAGGCGATTCCCGCGGCACCCATGCGGCCGGCCGGTCTCGTCCTGCCTTATGCCGAGGCGGAAGCCGAATTCGAGAAGCACACACTCGAACAGGCGCTCGCCGCCAGCCACGGCCAGATTTCGGAAGCCGCAAAGATGCTCCGGATCTCGCGCGCGACCTTTTACAAGAAGCTCGCCAAGTTCGGCCTCGCCTCGGGCACCGAATCCGTCTGAGTTTCGAGACAATGCGTGTCCGGAGTCTCGGATTCCTAACAGGGCGCGTTGCGCCTTGGCTACGCCGCCCACACTGAATCTGCTGGATTTTCCGTCGTTTTGCACAAACCGACGGCATCTGGCGCGGACCTTGCTCTTCGCTTTGCACAATGACGCGTGCTGCACATGCGCATTTGCAACCAGGGAGGACGCAAGATGAGTGAAGCGATCTCAGTCCATCAGCTTCAGGCGAGACAGCCCTCGCACGTCACGGTCGCCACCGCGAGCCTGATCGGCACGGCCATCGAGTGGTACGATTTCTTCCTCTACGGCACCGCCGCGGCGCTGATCTTCAACAAGCTGTTCTTTCCGACCTTCGACCCGATGATGGGCACGCTGCTGGCGTTCGCGACCTATGCGCTCGGCTTCATCGCGCGTCCGCTCGGCGGGGTCGTGTTCGGCCATTACGGCGACAAGATCGGCCGCAAGACCATGCTGTATCTCACGCTGCTGATCATGGGCGCGGCGACGGCGGCGATCGGATTCCTTCCGACCTATGACACCGCCGGCATCTGGGCCGCGGTCCTGCTGGTCACCTGCCGCCTGATCCAGGGCTTTGGCCTTGGCGGCGAATGGGGCGGCGCGGTGCTGATGGCGGTCGAACATGCACCCGCTGACAAGAAGGGCTTCTACGGAAGCTGGCCGCAACTCGGCGCGCCGCTCGGCCTCGTGCTTGGCACGCTGGTGTTCTCGGTGGTCTCGGCGATGCTGACCGACGCGCAGCTGCTGGCCTGGGGCTGGCGCATCCCGTTCCTGTTCTCGATGGCGCTGGTGCTGGTCGGCCTGTGGATCCGCTTCACCATCGCGGAATCGCCGGAGTTCCAGAAGGTCAAGGATACCAAGCAGGACGTGAAGATGCCGATCCTCGAGGCGATCCGGATGTATCCGAAGAACATCCTGCTCGCGATGGGCGCGCGCTTTGCAGAGAACGGCTTCTTCTACATCTACGCCACCTTCGTGCTGGCCTATGCGACGCAGTCGCTCGGCATGAACAAGCAGGACATGCTCAACGGCGTGCTGATCGCCGCCGCCGTCGAGACCTTCACCATTCCGGCCTTCGGCGCACTGTCCGACCGGGTCGGGCGGCGGCCGATCTACATCTTCGGTGCCGTGTTCTCGGCGCTGATGTCGTTCCCGCTGTTCATGCTGCTTTCGACCAAGAACCCGCAACTCGCCTGGATCGCGATCGTGCTGGGCCTCGCCGTCGGCCACGCCGCTATGTACGGGCCGCAGGCGAGCTTCCTCTCCGAGCTGTTCGGCACCAAGGTGCGCTATAGCGGCGTCTCGCTCGGCTACAATCTCGCCTCGATCTTCGCCGGCGCGCTGTCGCCGTTGATCGCGACGGGCCTGATGACGGCCTATGCGCCGGCGACCTGGCCGATCTCGCTTTACATGATCGCGCTCGCTATCATCACGATCGTCTCGGTCTATTTCGCCACCGAAACGCGCAAGGTCGGTTAGCTCCGGACGGAGCCGCAAAAACGGAGCGGCCATTGCAGGCCGCTCCTGACAAGACAACATGGGAGGACACGCCGTGAGCCAGCATCCTGCCTTGGCTTACCTGCCCAATTCAGAGAAGGGCAAGATCGTCACGGCGGCCGAGGCCGTCATGCTGATCCGCGACGGCGACACGGTCGCCACCGGCGGCTTCGTCGGCATCGGCTTTGCCGAGGAGATCGCGCTGGCGCTGGAGGAACTTTATCTGGCCAGCGAGGGCGATGCGCCCTACACGCAGGGCAAGCCACGCAACCTCACGCTGGTCTATGCGGCGGGCCAGGGCGACGGCAAGCATCGCGGCCTCAATCATTTCGCGCATGAAGGCCTGGTGCGCCGCGTGATCGGCGGGCACTGGGGTCTTGCGCCAAAGCTCCAGCAGCTCGCCATCGCCAATCAGATCGAGGCCTACAACCTGCCGCAGGGCGTGATCACGCATCTGTTCCGCGACATCGCGGCACACCGGCCGGGCCACATCACCCGCGTCGGCATGGGCACCTTCGTCGATCCCAGGCACGGCGGCGGCAAGCTCAATGCGCGCACCACCGAGGACATGGTGGAGCTGATCACGCTGCGCGGTGAAGAATGCCTGCTCTATCGGACCTTCCCGATCAATGTCGGAATCATCCGCGCCACCACCGGCGATCCCGACGGCAATCTGACCATGGAGAAGGAGGCGCTGACGCTGGAGGCGCTGGCGATTGCCATGGCGGCACACAATTCCGGCGGCATCGTCATCGCGCAGGTCGAGCGGGTGGCCGAGAGCGGCAGCCTCAATCCGCGCCAGGTCAAGATTCCCGGCGTGCTGGTCGACTGCGTCGTCGTGGCCAAGCCCGAGCATCACTGGCAGACGTTTGGCACGCAATATAATCCCGCTTTCGCCAGCGAGATCCGGGTGCGCGCGGCCTCGCTGCCGCTGATGCCGCTGAGCGAGCGCAAGATCATCGCGCGCCGCGCGGCCTTCGAGCTGAAGGCCAACAGCGTCGTCAATCTCGGTATCGGCATGCCCGAGGGCATTGCCTCCGTCGCCAATGAAGAGCGCATCATCGACCTGATCACGCTGACCGCGGAACCCGGCGTGATCGGCGGCATTCCCGCGAGCGGCATCGATTTTGGCGCGGCGATCAACACCCAGGCCGTGATCGACCAGCCCTATCAGTTCGACTTCTATGACGGCGGCGGCCTGGATGCCGCCTTTCTCGGGCTCGCGCAGGTCGATCGCACCGGCAATCTCAATGTCAGCAAGTTCGGGCCGAAGCTTGCCGGCGCCGGCGGCTTCATCAACATCAGCCAGAACGCCAAGGAGGTCGTGTTCGTCGGCACCTTTGCCGCCGGCAAGCAGCGTATCGCGGTCGAGGACGGACGTCTCGCCATCGCCGAGGAAGCGAAATCGCGCAAATTCGTCGACACGGTCGAGCACGTCACCTTCAGCGGCCCGTTCGCCGCGGCGCGCGGGCAGCGGGTACTTTATGTCACCGAGCGCTGCGTCTTCGCGCTGCGCCCCGACGGGCTCGAGCTCATGGAAGTCGCGCCCGGCGTCGACATCGAGCGCGATATCCTGCGCCTGATGGATTTCAAGCCGCTGATCCCGCGCGATCCCGCCCTGATGGATGCGCGCGTCTTCCGCGACGGCCCTATGGACCTGCGCGAACGGCTGCTGACCATCCCGCTCGACCAGCGCTTCAGCCTCGACGAGGAGCAGAACCTGTTCTTCATCAATCTCGAGCGCTATCCCTTGCGCAGCAAGGCCGAGATCGACGAGATCGGGCGAATTGTCGCGGCCAGGCTCAGCCCGCTCGGCCGCAAGGTTTACGCCATCGTCAATTATGACAACTTCTCGATACTGCCGGAGCTGCTGGACGACTATTCGGCCATGGTGCGCGGCCTGGTCGATCGCTTCTATGTCGGCGTATCCCGCTACACCACGTCGGGCTTCCTGCGCATCAAGCTCGGCGAGGCGCTGGAGCGGCGCGGCGTCGCGCCGCATATTTTCGAGAGCGCCGACGAGGCGCAATCGGATTGGCGTCAGATCGAAGGTGCGGCGTCAGATACCGGCGCGCAACAGGCTGCGCGGCTGGCTCAAAAATGATGCAGCCTCGCATGCGGAGTCTCGGCCGGAAGGTTGAATTGCAATGTGCGTCAGGCTGTGCAAATCGCTATTGCCCAGAAAATCCTAATCAGGAGGGACCATCGTGCGTCGATCACTCATCATAACAACAACCATCCTCGGCTTGGCCGCGGCCGCCTCCGCGCACGCAGACGATCTCAAGGTCGCGCTGATCTACGGCAAGACCGGCCCGCTCGAAGCCTATGCCAAGCAGACCGAGACCGGCCTGCAGATGGGCTTTGAATACGCCACCAAGGGCACGATGACGCTCGACGGTCGCAAGATCGTCATCATCACCAAGGACGACCAGGGCAAGCCTGATCTTTCGAAGGCCGCGCTCGCGGAAGCCTATCAGGACGACAAGGCCGACATCGCGATCGGCACGACGTCGTCGGCCGCAGCGCTCGCCATTCTCCCCGTTGCCGAGGAGAACAAGAAGATCCTGATCGTCGAGCCTGCAGTCGCGGACCAGATTACCGGAGAAAAGTGGAATCGCTACATCTTCCGTACCGCGCGCAACTCGTCGCAGGACGCGATCTCGAATGCGGTCGCGATCGGCAAGCAGGGCGTCACCGTTGCAACACTGGCGCAAGACTATGCCTTCGGCCGTGACGGCGTCGCCGCCTTCAAGGAGGCCCTCGCCAAGACCGGCGCGACGCTCGCCGCGGAAGAATATGCGCCGACCAGCACGACCGACTTCACCGCGGTCGGCCAGCGCCTATTCGACGCGCTGAAGGACAAGCCGGGCCGCAAGGTGATCTGGGTGATCTGGGCCGGCGCCGGCAATCCGCTGGCGAAACTCCAGGACATGGATCCGAAGCGCTACGGCATCGAGCTCTCGACCGGCGGCAATATCCTGCCGGCTCTCGCCGCCTACAAGGGCCTGCCGGGCATGGAGGGCGCGACCTATTATTACTACGACATCCCGAAGAATCCGGTGAACGACTGGCTCGTCGCCGAGCACCAGAAGCGCTTCAACGCGCCGCCGGACTTCTTCACCGCGGGCGGTTTCGCCGCCGCGATGTCCGTCGTCGCCGCCGTCACCAAGGCGAAGTCGACCGACACCGAGAAGCTGATCACCGCGATGGAAGGCATGGAGTTCGACACGCCGAAAGGCAAGATGGTGTTCCGGAAAGAGGATCACCAGGCGCTGCAGAGTATGTACGCCTTCAAGGTCAAGGTCGATCCGAATGTTGCCTGGGCTGTGCTCGAGCCGGTGCGCGAGCTGAAGATCGAGGACATGGACGTTCCGGTCCGCAACAAGCGCTGAGCTTTCTTGCTTCACCTCCCCCGCGTGCGGGGGAGGCCGGGAGAAGGCTCTCTCCTCTTGGGGGTTCTCGCCCGCGGAAACACCCTCTCCCCACCCCTCCCCCGCAAGCGGGGGAGGGAGCGCAGCGTGATCGCGGATACAGCTTCGTCTCATCATTCAACAGATTGCCAATGACGCTCACCCTCGAGACCCGCGACCTCACCATCCGCTTCGGCGGCCATGTCGCCGTCAACAACGTCACCTGCACGTTCCGCCCGGGCGAGCTCACCGCCATTGTCGGTCCGAACGGCGCCGGCAAGACCACTTACTTCAATCTGATCTCGGGCCAGCTCCGCGCCTCGAGCGGCAGCATCCTGTTCGACGGCACCGACATCACCCAGCATTCCGCGCCGCTGCGGACCCGCGCCGGTCTCGGGCGCGCGTTCCAGCTGACAAATCTGTTTCCGAACCTCACCGTCGAGGAGAACGTTCGCCTCGCCGTGCAGGCCGCTGATGGCACCCATTACGACATGCTGCGTCCCTGGATGGTGCGCCGCGACCTCATCGCGCGCGCAGATGCCATCCTCGACCAGGTCGCGCTCGGCAATCGCCGCGGCGTAGCCGCAACCGCACTGTCGCATGGCGACCAGCGCAAGCTCGAGGTCGCGCTGATGATCGCGCTCGAACCAAGAGTCTTCATGTTCGACGAGCCGACCGCCGGCATGAGCATCGACGAGGTGCCGGTCGTGCTGAACCTGATCGCCCAGCTCAAGCAGGACAAGAGCAAGATCATCCTCCTCGTCGAGCACAAGATGGACGTGGTGCGTTCGCTCGCCGACCGCATCATCGTGCTGCACAACGGCCAGCTTGTCGCCGACGGCCCGCCCGCCGACGTGATCGCCTCGCCGATCGTGCAGGAAGCCTATCTCGGCGTGGCTCCCAAGAACGCTGCAGAGAGTGCAGCATGACCGACCTTCTCAAACTCTCCGGCGTGCACACCCATATCGGGCGCTATCACATTCTGCAGGGCATCGACCTCGCGGTCCCGCAAGGACAGGTCACGATGCTGTTGGGGCGCAACGGCGCCGGCAAGACCACGACGCTGCGCACCGTCATGGGCCTGTGGCAGGCCTCGTCAGGCGAGATCACGCTCGGCGGCGAGCGCATCGAGAGCCGCACCACGCCCGACATCGCGCGGCTCGGCGTCGGCTACGTGCCGGAGAGCATGGCCGTATTCTCCGACCTCACGGTGAAAGAGAACCTCGTCCTCGCCGCCCGCGATGCGCCGATGGACGACACCCAGCTCGACTGGATCTTTGGCTTCTTCCCGGCGCTGCGCCGGTTCTGGCTGTCGCGGGCGGGGAGCCTCTCCGGCGGGCAGAAGCAGATGCTGTCGATCGCCCGCGCCATCATCGAGCCGCGCAAGCTGCTGCTGATCGACGAGCCGACCAAGGGCCTAGCGCCCGCCATCGTGATGGCGCTGATCGAGTGCCTGAAGGAGATCAAGCGCAAGGGTGCGACCATTCTCCTCGTCGAGCAGAACTTCTTTGCCGCCCGCGAGCTCGGCGACAGCGTGCTGGTGATGGACAACGGCACCATCGTCCATCGCGGCGAGATGGCGGCGCTCGCCGCCGACGTGCCGCTGCAGGAGCGGCTACTGGGCCTGAGCCTGGAGGCACATCAGTGACCGAACTCGCCGCAACCGATCCGTTGCCGAAGCCGAAGCGCGACATCGCGCCAATCTTGCTGCCGATCGTGCTCGCCCTGATCATGATCCCGCTGGTCGGCTCGCCCAGCACCTGGCTGACGCTGACGGCCGCGAGCCTCGCCATGGGCATGATGATCTTCATCATGGCCTCGGGCCTGACGCTGGTGTTCGGCCTGATGGACGTGCTGAATTTCGGCCACGGCGCCTTCATCGCGGTCGGCGCCTATATCGCGACGCTGGTGTTCGCGCCGTTCGCGGCCTCCGTGCAGGCCGATACGCTCTGGGTGAATCTTGCGGTGCTGGCGCCGGCGGCGCTGCTGTCGATGGCCGTCTCCGGTGCCCTCGGCCTGGTCGTCGAGCGCGTGCTGATCCTGCCGGTCTATGGCCAGCATCTGAAACAGATCCTGATGACGACCGGCGGCCTGATCGTCGCCGAGCAGACGCTTTATGCGCTGTGGGGACCGCAGATCATCCCGATGCCGCTGCCGGCGTCGTTGCGCGGCTCCTTCATCCTCGGTGACGTCGCCATCGCCAAGTATCGCGTGCTGGCGATGCTGATCGGGCTGGCCGTGTTCATCGCAATCCAGCTCGTGCTCAACCGCACCAAGCTCGGCCTCTTGATTCGCGCCGGCGTCGAGAATCGCGAGATGGTCGAGGCGCTCGGCTATCGCATCCGCCGTCTCTTCCTCGGCGTGTTCATGACCGGATCGGCGCTGGCCGGCCTCGGCGGGGTGATGTGGGCGCTCTATCGCGAGCAGGTCCACGCCTCCATGAGCGACGAGCTCACCGTCTTGATCTTCGTCGTCGTCATCATCGGCGGGCTCGGCTCGATCGGCGGCTGCTTCATCGGTGCGATCCTGGTGGCGATGGTCGCCAATTACGGCGGCTTCCTGGTGCCGAAACTCGCCCTCGTCTCCAACATCCTGCTGATGGTCGCCATACTGATGTGGCGGCCGCGCGGCCTCTATGCGGTGACCAGCCGATGATGATTTTATCAGGCGATCCGCCGCGCAGCCGGGTCCTCACGCTCGTTCTCGTCGTCATCATCCTGGCGCTGGCGGCGACGCCGTTCCTGTTTCCGGGAGCCAAGGCGCTGAACGTCGCGGCCAAGATCTGCGTCTTCGCCGCGCTGGTCGCCTCCTACGATCTGCTGCTCGGCTACACCGGCTCGGTGTCGTTCGCGCATACGATGTTCTACGGCATCGGCAGCTACGCGATCGCGATCGCGCTGTACGGGATGGGCCCGAATTGGGCTGCGGTCGCAACCGGCATCGTCGTCGGTCTGCCGCTGGCCGCGCTGCTCGCGCTCGCCATCGGCCTGTTCTCGCTGCGCGTCGCCGCGATCTTCTTTGCCATGATCACGCTCGCGGTCGCCTCCGCCTTTCAGGTATTGGCGTCGCAACTCTCCTGGCTGACCGGTGGTGAGGACGGGCGCAGCTTCCAGCTCCCCGAGCTACTGCGCCCCGGCACGGTGCTGATCTCGAAAAACCTGTTCGGATTCGAGATCAACGGACGCATCCTGACCTTCTATCTGGTGTTCGCCATCTCGGCCCTGATGATCCTCGCGCTGCTGCGCGTGGTGAACTCGCCGTTCGGGCGGGTGTTGCAGGCGATCCGCGAGAACCGCTTTCGCGCTGAGGCACTCGGCTTCCGCACCGTCTTCCATCTGACCTACGCCAACTGCCTCGCCGCGCTGGTCGCGGCCGGCGCCGGCATCTTGAACGCGCTGTGGCTGCGCTATGCCGGCCCGGACACCTCTCTCAGCTTCTCGATCATGCTGGACATCCTGCTGATGGTCGTGATCGGTGGCATGGGCACCATCTACGGCGCGATCATCGGCGCCACGATCTTCATCCTCGCCCAGAACTATCTGCAGTCGCTGATGGGCGTCGCATCGAAGGCGGCGTCCGAGGCCGGTCTTCCGCTGCTGCCGGGGCTGCTCCACCCCGACCGATGGCTGCTCTGGCTCGGGCTGCTATTCATTGCCAGCGTGTACTTCTTCCCGACGGGCGTGGTCGGACGGCTGCGCCATGGCGGCGGCAACAAGAGCGCGGGCGCCTCGCATTAAGCTTCGATTAACGATGTAGCGCAGCGGTTGCGATCGCAGCCGCACAACCACTGCACGATTCGCGTAGCGCTGCACAGGGATGCGGTTGCGCAACCGGATTAATGCTTAGGTAACTGGTTTTCCTAAGCTTTGCGCCATTTGTGCGGTGTATTTCTGTTCCCCAGGGGGAGGAAATGCGCGACCTAGTTCTAGGCATGGCATCCAGATTGTCGCGAACCGCAAGGGGCGGCTGGGACGCTGCCATGCGGCGCGGTCCCGTGCTGTGGCTGACACTCTCGGGCGCATTGCTGGTCGCCGGCATCTTTGCGGTGACCGCGATGGCCGTCGGCGAGTTTCGCGAACGCACGCTGACCAATCGCGAGCGCGAGCTGGAAAACACCGTGCAGCTGATTGCACGGCACTTCGATCAGCAGTTTGAAGATTCCGACGTCGTCGCAGCCGACTTGATCGGGCAGATGCGCCTGCCGGAGATCGCCTCGCCGCAGATGTTCCGCGAGCGCATGTCGGGGCCCGAGGCCGACCGGATGCTCAGGAGCAAGATCAGCGCCGTCTCCTACCTGGGCGACATCGCGATCTACGACGCCGACGGCGAACTGATCTCCTGGTCCCGTGCCCAGCCCCTGCCCAAGATCAACATCTCGTCGCGGGCCTACTTCCAGACCTTCAAGACCAATCCGATGGCGGAGCCGGTGCTGCTGGAATCGGTACGCAGCTTCCTGATCGGCAAATGGACCACGGTCGTCGCGCGCCGGCTCAGCCTGCCGGACGGCACCTTCGTCGGCGCCATGGTCCGTCGGATCGATCCCGACAGCTATCAGCACTATTTCGCTTCCGTCGCGCTGGCCGAGGGTGCCGCGATCTCGCTGTTCGACCGCGAAGGCGTGATGCTGGCGCGCTACCCGGGTGTCGAATCGATGATCGGGACCAGCTACAAGAGCGCGCCGCTGATGCAGAGGGTGCTGACCCGAGGTGGCCAGCATACGCTTCGCGTCACCAGCCCGGTCGACGGCGAAGAGAAGCTCGGCTCGGCCGTATCGCTGACCCATTTCCCTCTTGTCATCATGGCGACCAACACCACGTCGGCCGCGTTAGCCGACTGGCGGCAGCAGACCGGATTCATGGTCACCACCGCAACTTTGTCGGCGGCCGTGATCGCGCTGATCCTGTTCCTGATCATCCGCCTGATCAACCGGCAGAACCGCGAGGCCCAACAGCGGCTGGAGGCGGAGCGGCTACGGCTCGACACCGCCCTCAACAATATGTCCCAGGGACTGATCCTGTACGACGCCGACGGCTATATCGTCACCTGCAATCGTCGCTATGCCGACATGTTTGGCCTCTCCCACGACGTCATCAAGCCCGGCTGTCACATCCATGAAGCGATGTACCACCGCAAGGAGCGCAACGCGTTCAGCGGCAATGTCGAGGAGTTTTGCGCCGAGGTCATGAAGGGCGTCGCCGAAGGCAAGGTCGCCACAAAGATGCATCAATTGCCCAACGGCCGCGCCTTCCAGGTCATCAACACGCCGCTCGCGCAAGGCGGTTGGGTCGCGACGATCGAGGAGATCACCGAGCGGCGCAGTCTGGAGCAGGAGCGTGACCGCAATTACACGTTCCTGCGCGAGATCATCGACCACATCCCGTCGCAGATCACGGTGAAGGACGCCAGGACGCGGCAATATCTGCTGATCAACCGCACCGCCGAAGAGCAGTTCGGCCAATCGCGCGAGGCCGTGTTCGGCAAGACCCCCTTTGACATCTATCCGGCAGACACCGCAAGGGCGGTCAGCGAAGACGACAGCGCGGCGCTGCAGACGGCCGAGGGATTGTTCAAGGACGAACATCCCTGGCAGAGCCTGACCATGGGGCTGCGCTACATCACTTCGACCCGGATCGGCATCCGCGACAAATCCGGCGAGCCACGCTACCTCATCAATGTCGTGGAGGATGTCACCGAGCGGCGCCGCGCCCATGACAAGATCGCGCATATGGCGCATTACGACGCGCTGACCGATCTGCCCAACCGCGTGCTGTTCCGCGAGCAGATCGAGCGCGAGCTGAAGAAGGTCGCAGGCGGCGAACAGTTCGCGCTGCTCTATATCGACGTCGACGAATTCAAGGGCATCAACGATTCGCTCGGCCACCATGTCGGCGACGAGCTGTTGAAGGCGATCGCGGGCCGCATCCGCGCCTGCCTCAAGCCGGGCGATTTGATCGCACGGCTCGGCGGCGACGAGTTCGCCGTGATCCAGACCGGAATCGAATCCTCCACCGACGTGCTGGCCTTCGTGACGCAGGTCCATGAGGCGATCCGCCGCCCCTATCATTGCCTCGGGCACCAACTCTCCACCGACGCCAGCATCGGCATCGCACTGGCGCCGCAGGACGGCGCCGATCTCGACCAGCTGGTCAAGAATGCCGACCTCGCGATGTACGGCGCCAAGGCGGAGGGACGGCGCACCTATCGCTTCTTCGTTCCGGAAATGGATGCGTGCGCCAAGGCCCGTCTCACCATGGAGCAGGATCTGCGTCAGGCGCTGATCAATGGCGGCTTCGAGATCCACTACCAACCGCTGGTCAATCTGCAATCGGGTGATGTCTCCGGCTGCGAGGCGCTGCTGCGCTGGCGCCATCCCGAGCGCGGCATGATCTCGCCGGCCGAATTCATTCCGATCGCCGAGGACACCGGCCTGATCAACGAGATCGGCGACTGGGTGCTGCGCACGGCCTGCAACGAGGCCGCGACCTGGCCCGCCCATGTTCGCGTCGCCGTCAACGTCTCGCCGGTGCAGCTGAAATGCGACACGCTGGCGCTGCGGATCGCGGGTGCGCTGGCCGCCTCCGGGCTGGAGCCGCGGCGGCTCGAGCTCGAGATCACCGAGGCGGTGCTGATCCGCGACGACGAGGCGGCGCTCTCGATCCTGCACCAGCTCCGCTCGATCGGCGTGCGCATCGCGCTCGACGATTTCGGCACCGGCTATTCCTCGCTGAGCTATCTGAAGCGCTTCCCGTTCGACAAGATCAAGATCGACCGCTGCTTCGTGGCCGACATCGCCGATGCCGGCGGTGCGCCCGTGATCGTGCAGGCGGTGGTGAATATCGCTTCCGCCAGCCGCATGACGACGGTCGCCGAAGGCGTCGAGACCGAGGCGCAGCGCGAGATGCTGCGCGCGCTCGGCTGCACCGAGATGCAGGGCTATCTGTTCAGCAGGCCGAAGCCGGCGGCCGAAGTGCGCGAGCTGTTCGGCCGAGGCGACGCCATGCCCGTGGCGGCGGTGGCCTGAGATGGCAAAGCGTATCACGGCTCCCACCAAGGCTATCGACGTCGCCGATTCCTACGCGGTGCGGCTGATGCAGCATCTGGTGGTGCCGACCTTCGTGATCGATCCGAAGCGCCGCGTCGTGATCTGGAACAGGGCCTGCGAGCGGCTGACCGGCGTTGCCGCCACCGAGGTGATCGGCACCAACAAGCATTGGCAGGCCTTCTACGAGACCAAGCGACCTTGCCTCGCCGATCTGGTCGCGCTCGACCGGCCCGAGCAGCTGCCGGAATTCTATTCGGAATATGCCGCGCGCGGCCACAACGGCCTCGGCTTCAGCGCGGAGAACTGGTGCGTGATGCCGAAGCTCGGCAGCCAGCTCTATCTCGCGATCGACGCCGGCCCCATTCATGACGAGGCCGGCAATCTGATCGCCGTGGTGGAGACGCTGCGCGACCTCACCGACCAGAAGCGCGCGGAGATGGCGCTGAAGGAGCTTGCCACCAAGGACGGGCTGACCGGGCTTTCGAACCGCCGCTCGTTCGACCAGATGCTGATGAGCGAATGGGCGCGCGCGCAGCGGACGCAGCAGCCGCTGGCGCTGCTGTTCGTCGACGTCGATCATTTCAAGCTGTTCAACGACCAGCACGGCCACCAGACCGGCGACGAGTGCCTGCGCGAGGTCGCGCGCGTCGTCAGCCGCCATGCGATGCGACCGCTCGATCTTGCCAGCCGCTATGGTGGCGAGGAATTCGCGCTGATCCTGCCCGAAACGAGCCGCGACGATGCCTGCGCCATCGCCGAGGAGATCCGCTGTGCCGTCATGGCCCTGCGGATCGCCCATGGCGCCCATGGGGCCGGCAACCACGTCACCCTCAGTGTCGGCGTCGCCAGTCACGTCCCCGGCGAGACCGACGGCGCCCCCGACCGGCTGTTGGGTGCGGCCGACCAGGCGCTCTATGCCGCCAAGCGGCTCGGCCGCAACCGTGTCGTCTGCTCCGAGCGGGTGCTGGCCGAGTTCGCCGGCCTCGGCCGGGACGATGGGCCGGTCAATGGTCAGGTTCCTGGCCCTGCCCGGCGCAAATCGGCCTAAAGCGCGGCTATTGCCGCGGCAAGACCGGTTGCCCACCTCTCGCCAATCGGCTACATGAATCCTCGCTGCACCCGTAGCTCAGCTGGATAGAGCGTTGCCCTCCGAAGGCAAAGGTCACACGTTCGAATCGTGTCGGGTGCGCCATTTCATCCCGCTGCAGCCCCGACCTTTTGACCGCCATCGTACGCCTTGGCCGGCGCGGCCGTCGGCACCGCCGGACCATCACCGGGCGGGCCGACCAGGCAGGCGAACCGGGCACGCCAGGTTGGCGCGCGCCAGAGATCGCGCCCCAGCGCGGCCCATTCGTGAAACGCGATGATGACAGGATTGTTGGAGCGCAGCGGCTTCACCAGGCCGTAGTGACACGGCAGCTCGTCGCGTTCGGCGACGAAGGTGCCGAACATCCGGTCGAACACGATGAGGATGCCGCCATAATTGCGGTCGAGATACTCCGCATTGCAGGCGTGGTGCACGCGATGGTGCGACGGCGTGTTGAGCACATATTCCAGCCAGCCGAGCTTCGGGATCCACTCCGCGTGCAGCCAGAACTGGTAGAGCAGATTGATGGCGGCGGCGATGAACACCGGCCCCGGCGCGAAGCCGAGCCAGATCATCGGCACGTAGAAGACCGCGGCGCCGGTCAGCCTTCCGGTCCAGCCGAAGCGGTAGGACGCCGCGAGGTTGAACTCGTTCGAGGAATGGTGGATCGCATGCGTCGCCCAGAACCAGCGAACGCGATGGCTGGCGCGATGGAACCAGTAATAGCTGAAATCCTGCGCGATCACGAGCACGACCACCGAGAGCGCGCTATTGAGCGGCACGGTGAACAGCCGGTGGCTCCAGGCCAGGTCGACCAGCGGCTGCGCGATGCTGAGCGGCAGCAAGGTGTAAACCAGATATTGCCGGCCGAGCGCATCGGCCAGCGAGGCCCAATAGGCGCGCCAATTGTAGTCGCGCCGCATCACCAGCGCCAGGACGAGCCCCTCCAGCGTCGCGATCGCGATCACGGCGGGAAGGGCGAATTGCAAAACGGAAATCAGCGGCTTCATGTCAACCTCGTGTCCACAGACGACTCGCCTGCGGGGCAATGGATCGCACCGACAAAGCGCGGTGGCGCGCCGATTCCTCAACGAGGACTGGCCGATTCCCGCAAAAGGCCAGCCAAAACCGGGAATCGGTCAGGTTTCGGCGACGCCGTCGGCACGCGCGCGCCGGTACTCGGACGGCGTCAGGCCGGTCTGCGCCTTGAAGGCGCGGTTGAAGGGCCCGATCGAGCCGAAGCCGGCGTCGAGCGCGATGGTCAGGATCGGCACCCAGCGCGGCTTCGGCCTCCGCCAGGCGGTAGCCATTGACGAAGGCACTGAAATTACGATGGCCGAGCTGGTGGTTGATCAGATGGCGCAGCCGGTATTCCGGAATGTCGAGCTTTTGTGACAACGTTGCGATGCTCAAATCCGGCTCGCGAAAGACCTTGTCGTGGTCGAGCAGCCCGCGCAGCGCCGCAAGTTCGGCGGCATTGGGCTCGGTCGCGAGCACCGCGGACGGCGGATTGCGCGGGATCGTGGCCGGCTGACTTTCCAGCGTGCTTGTCAGTGTCCTTGCCAGCGCAGGCGCAGGAATCAGCGACGTCTCGGCCGAGGCCTGCGTGCCCAGCACGGCGAACAGGAAAATCAGCGCCGTCAGGCCGGCCGCGTTGGCGAGGCTGAGCGACGCCGCCGAAAGGCCCCCGGGCCAGAGCCAGTCCGAGCCGATGATGAACAGTGCATAAAGCGCGGTGACCATCGCATACCAGACGCGGAGCCTTCGCCGCTTCTCCACGAGGTCGGTCGCACGCCCCGACAGCACGTGCCAGACGCCGAGCAGCAGCAAGGACACCGACAGACAGGTGCGCGCCACATCGACCGACATCGGATGCCTGAACATGTCGACCAGCGCGAACCCCATCAACGCAAGGCCGCCGACCCAATGGTACCACCGCAGGCGAAACTCGTCGACGAAGATGGCGCTCACCACAATCCAGAACGCCGCCGGCATCACGACGCTGACGAGATGGACCGGCATGCGCAGCGGCAGAGCCAGCGCATCGAAGCCCGGGGCCGAGTCGACGATATAGGCCGCGATGCTCAAGTTCAGCAATACGACATAGCGGCTGATGGGATTGCGCCGCGCGTCGCGCGCAGCCATCGCCACGCGGAAGAGAAGAATGACGACTGCCCCTCCTCGCAGCGCGGCTTCCAGGGTCGACATGCGATTCAGCGGTCCGATCGAAATCGTCGTTGTTAAAGGAACGGGAAAGAGTATCGCATCAAAGCCGCCTATTCTGCTTCTAAATATTTCCGATTGTTCAATGGCTATATTGGGCAACCCGTCCGCCAAGGCCCAACGGATCCGCGCCAGCTCCCGTGCCTATCGCCGACCGACCGGGCAAATCCAACTGCCGGGACCAACGCAGCACGGGATGCGACTTGGCGTCATTCCAGCCGAGCCCATCAAGAGCACGATCGACCTGCTCGAAAATTCCTGGAGTCGCTGAAGGCCTCGCTGACAGGTTCAACCTGCGGCGGGACAGGCCCGAGCCGCGCGACCAATCGCGCCGGCCCTTCGTTGATCGGGTCCTGATATCAGCAACGCGTCGTACGTCCGCTCCAACCACCCTTCGGCGCCCAGGGGTGGTAGCCGCCTGTGTGGTCTCCGTCACGGCGACGCAGCGTGGTCGACGACATTCTCTTCGTGTCGCGCGGAATGATCCGCCCGATGTGACATGAGGAGATTGCAAATGCAGAACATGGCTCGCGAATTGACGGAGACCGAACTCGAGACGATCGCCGGCGGAAGCTTCTGGGGAAGCATTGCCGGCTTCTTCCGCGGCCTGTTCGGCGGCCCCGGCGACCTCCGCCGTCCGCTCGACCGCCCCTGATCTCAACTGATCTTTCGCAGCATCCGGACGGGGGCCGAAACGCGGCCCTCGTCCTCGCAGATTTCAGTGCCTGACATGCTCGAACACGACGATCACACCAGTCGGCTCGGGCTCATGCGCCATCAGGCGCGTCAGATCTGCATCGCTCCAGTCGGCGAGGCTGACGACTTCGCCGGTCTCTCGATCCGCACTGATCGACGGGGTTGGCTCGAGGACTTTCAATCCCATCTCGTCGACAAAGAAGGTGTGCTCGCCGAACATGCTGTTGAGCTGGGGCATGGCGGGATGCTCGTCGGGCAGCACCTGCGCGCCGAGCTGGTTAACGGTCTGCTTCACCTGTTCGGATGTGAGCTTCATGAGCTGCTCCGTTCCATCATGTCGGGTTTCATGGCATGAACCAAGTCTTTTGGCCGGAGCGCGCGCGTTCCCCGCGCCTGTGCCGCCTGGCTCAGATTCCCGAACGGGTGCTGCGCACAAATGTTCCTCGGAAATGCATTTCGTGATCGCGCATTGCATCTGCCGTGCTCACGTCGCGGGATCGCCACATGATGTCCACGATCCACTCGCTTCCGCGCCAACCATCCCCTCAGCTACTCGCTTCGGTTCTCGCCAACCGACAGCGCACAGATGCGTGACAAATAGGTGTAGGGCAGACCGGTCTCCTCGGCCCAGGCGTTGAACTGCGCCTGCACCTTGGCGAGATCGCCTTTGGACTTGACCTCCTCGGCGATGTCGAGGCCGGCATCGCGCAGGCAGGCGACGACGTCCTTCGAGGTGACAAAACCGTCCCAGCCGACGAAGCGCAGCAACATCTGCCCGGTGTTGCCGCCAAGCCGGCTGCCGCGCTTGGTCAGAAGATCGAGCAGGCCGATCTCGTTGGATGGCGGCCACTTCGCCAGAAACCTGCCGAAGCTGCCGTGCCCTTTCGCGATCTCCTGCACGAAGGCGGCGTTGTCACGCACCGACATGATCTTGGCGCCGTTGCGCACGATCCGCGCGTCACGCAGCAGGGCCTCCCAGTAATCCTCAGGCTGGAAGCTGAGCTTGGCCGGCTGGAAGCGCAGAAAGGCGTCTTCGAAACCGTACCACTTGGCGTCGATCACGCTCCAGGCAAAGCCCGCGCAGAACACGCGCCTGGTCATCTCGGCCAGGATCCGATCGTCGCCGAGCTTTGCCAGGCCCTTCAGATCGGGCTTGTCAGGCATCAGCCTGTCCAGCGCCTTGGGGCCGCCCTTGCGCTTCTCGGCGCGTGCACGAATGGTCTTGAAGGAAATCATACGAACAGCCGCGATGAAGGGTGCTCCACGACATCAGAATTCGACGGCCCGGTCCAGCCTGCGACACTCTGCCCGATTTCACACGCCGCGGCATGCTCCCGGGCGCGCTGGTCCGCTTCTTGCTTCATTGCATTTTGGAATTCCCAGACATTTCGCCCTCTCTCCGACGGATGATCGATGCGCTGCCTGGTCGTGGCCGACCTGCACTACTCGCTGCCGCAGTTCGACTGGCTGGTCAGCGCGGCGCCCCAATTCGACCTCGTGATCTTCGCAGGCGATGCGCTGGACATCGGCTCGATGGTCGATTTCCGCGCCCAGATCGTGGTGGTGAAGAAATACCTCGCACTGATCGCGGCGCAGACCAGGGTCATTCTCTGCTCCGGCAATCACGACCTCGACGAGCGCAATGCGGAGGGCGAGAAGATCTCGCGCTGGATCTCGGAGGTGCGCGAGCTTGGCATCGCGTGCGACGGCGACAATCTCACCATCGGTGACACGCTGTTCACGGTGTGCCCGTGGTGGGACGGACCGCTGGTGAAGCAGCGCATCGTCGACCAGCTGCACGACGCCTCGCTCAACCGCGCGCAGCGGTGGATCTGGACACATCACGCGCCGCCGGCCAATTCACCGACGAGCTGGGGCGGCAAACGTTTCTTCGGCGACGTCGAGCTGGTGCAGTGGATCACACAATATCAGCCGTCGATGGTGATCTCGGGCCATGTGCATCAATCCCCCTTCATCACGGACGGCTCGTGGTTCGACCGGCTGGGTCAGACCTGGGTATTCAACACAGGCCTGCAGCCGGGACGGCCGCCGACATACCTTGTGCTCGATATGGATGAAAACAAGGCGTTCTGGCTGGCGGCGGGCGAGGCGCAGTGGATCGACCTCGATGCAGCGCTGAAGCGACCGGCGTCGACTATCGAGCTGCCACCGGACTGGCTCACATCCTTGGATCGGATTGCCGATCCGAGCCTGGCGAGACCTCGAGCGGCGGCAGGTTGATCATGCTCTGCAGCACCTCGCCGACCATGGCGAGATGCGTGCCGTGACCGGCATATTGCCGCTTGAGATCGGCAAGATAAGTGTTGGCGGCATTGAGCCGCTGCGCCAGCATCCGCGCGATCAACAGCGCGACCTCCGGCTCCCGCTTGAGGAGCGAGGCAGCATCCGCGAATTCGTAAACAACCGAGTCGGAGCAAGCCCGCACCGTCGCCGTGTATGGCAGCCCCAGCAACACGGACATCTCGCCCAGCACCGCACCGGGCTCGGCAATGGTGGCGACCACCATGTCGCCCTTGAGCACCTCGAGCCTGCCGGTCATGAGCACGTAAAGGGGGCCGGATGCGCCGCCTTCGGTCAGCAGATGCGTGCCGGCCGCGATCTGCCGCTCAGTGCCACCGGTGCAATAATCCAGAACCGCGCGCATCGCCGCATACTCCCATCTTGGGAGATAGTAGAGCACGATGCGCGAGGAGATGCAGCGATTTTTGAGCCCACCGCACGCCCGCCCAGACTTTCGGCAAGCGACCTCAGCGTGACAGCCGCTTTGCGAAATGGATCGACTGCCAGTCTCCGAGGCCGGTATCCGCAAACCCGGCCTTCTTCGCAAGGCCGCGCATCTCGGCGTTGGTACGCGCGGTCTCGGCCGCGATCATCTCGTGACCGAGATCGCTGGCACGCCGCTCCATCGCCGTCACCATTTGCAGGCCGACGCCCGTGCGCTGAAAGACATCGGCCACGGAGATGGCGAAATCACCGTGCCGTGCGGCGGCGTCATAGGCATATCGCGTCTCGCCGATGATCGTGCTCGGACCTTCCTCCTGCCTGAGTTCGGCGAGCAGGGTGAAATGATTGGGATGGCTGACCTTGGCGATGCACTCGGCGGCAAGCAACGCGACGTCGGCGCGTGCGCCCATGAAACGCTTGTTGCGCGTTGTGGCGGAAAGACCGGTGAAATAGATCGAGAGGCCCTCGACGTCAGATGCATTGGCGGTCCGGATGCGGACCATTGCCTTGGCTTGATGCAGCTCGACAGCTGCATCCAGAGATAGCTGTGACATGCGCGAGGCTTTCGACAGGTTGCAGGAACAGCAGACCTAGCCGAAGCCGCGCTTTCGCCGCTTGGACGTGGCCGCCAATCTTGCGGCCAAAAGCGAACAGCGCATGCCGTAGCGCTGCACGTCACACAGAGACGGCACTCATGCGGCCTCGCGCCTCCCGACGCGCCGCTCCGGCCGCACGGCCGTCATCGATTGCTCTTCGGCATCCTGCGGCGCGCCCCAGAATTCCCGCACCGTCGGCCCCCATCGCAGCCGTCGCGCCCGCAAAAACTCGAGGATCTCGTGCGGCCAGACTCTGCGGCCCATCTGCGTGTACCAGCGCATGGCGTGACGCAGGCCCGCATCGCGCTGAAACAGCACGCGCCAGATCGCCTTGGGGCGACATTGCAGCACCATCTCCGTGAACTTGAACCACACCAGCACGCGCCACGGCGCCATGTAGCGCGTCGCCAGCACCTGATGCTTGTAGTCCCAGCGGCGGCGATCCGGCTGGATCACGCGGCGGTCGGCGGCGAGCCGGAAATATGGCGTCCAGCGATGCGGCGTGACGTAGAGGAGCTGAACCTGATCGGGATCGTAGGCGAGCAACTGCTTCAATCCACGCCAGTGATCGCGATCGGTTTCTTCTTCGAACCCGACCACCCAGGTCGCCATCGACAGGATGCCGTGCCGCCGCAACAGGCGGATCGCCTCGCGGTCGGTTGCGGTGGTGGCGCCCTTGCGGATCAGCTCCAAGGTCGTCTCGTCGGTATTCTCCAGCCCGAGCAGGAATCGCTGCCAGCCCGCCTTCTTGTAGAGATGCAGGATATCGGCATCGCGCACGATGTCGTCGGCGCGAGTCGAGCCCACCAGGATGAGGTCGACATTCTCGGCAATCAGCGCGTCCAGGAAGGCACGCCAAGCCTTTTTGGACACGGTCGGATTTTCGTCGGCGAAGTTGATGACCTTGACGCCGTGCTCGCGGTGCAGGCGCGCCAACTCCTTGGCGAAGCGAACGGGATCGCGATGGCGCCAGCGCGTCCAGAAGCCGCGCTGGCCACAATAATTGCACAGATGCGGACAGCCGCGCGAAAACTGCACCACCACCGCGCGCAGGCCGCCCCAGTATGAGTAACGCGCGTGATCGATCAATTCCCAGCCAATGCGATAGGCATCGAGATCGGCGATGACAGGCGCCGGCGGTGTCGCGCGCGGGCCCGCGGCGTCGCGGAACGCGATGCCGCTGATGCCGTCGAGATCGTGGCCATATTCCAGCGCCCGCATCAGGCGACGCGCGGTCTCCTCCCCCTCGCCGCGCACGATCGCGCTGACATAGGGCTCATCACGCAGAATCTCGCGCCAGTGATAGGTCGGGAAAACGCCGCCATAGACGATCAGAACGCGCGGCATCGCCTTCACCAGTGCCTGCGCAATCTCTGCAATTACCGGATGTCCGGAGGTCGAACCGGAATGGCCGAACAATACGGCATCCGGAGCGAAGCGGCTCGCGGCGCTGATGATCTCTGCGATCGGCGTCGGGCCAAACTCGGCATCGATCAGCCGCACGGTATGACCGTCATCGATCAGCGGGCCGCCGATCGCGAGCAGGCCGAGCGGCGGCAGATGATCGTCCGGAATCCGGCTTCCGATCGAGGGATGAGGCACGTTGACGAGAAGAACACGCATGGACTTTCGCTCCCGCTTTGGTTGGCGTGATCGTCCGTCCCACTTCTGTGAAGAAGCCCAATCCCCCGACTGAACCTGAAGACATCGTCCGGAAGCTGGCGCGGAAATTCTTGCTCGGCCGCGCCTCAGCATCACGCCCGAGAAAGTGAGGGCACCTCCTCCGGCATGATGGCCTGGAGGCCGCCGAAGCGCCGCTCGCGACCATGGAAGGAGGCGAGCGCCGCGGCGAGATCGCCTGAATCGAATTCGGGCCACATCCGCTCGGTGAAATGCAGCTCGGCATAGGCGCCTTCCCAGAGCAGGAAGTCCGACAGCCGCTTCTCGCCGGAGGTGCGAATGATGAGATCGACGTCGCGCAAGCCAGCCTCGCCCGTGACGAGCTGCGAGAAGGCTTCGCGGGTGAGGCTGGTCAGCGCGGCAGCCTTCGCCGCCGCGTTGAGGATGGCGTCGCGCGCGGAATAGTCCACGGCTATGCGCAGATGCAACGTATTGCCGTGTGCGGTCGCGTCCTCCGCGCGTGCGATGGCGCTGGCGATGCCGTCCGGCAAGCGGTCGCGGCGGCCGATCACATTGAGCCGTACGCCGTTCTTCACCAGGCTCTGCACTTCATTGGCGAGATAGAAGCGCAGCAGCGTCATAAGCGCGGCGACCTCGGTTTTGGGCCGGCGCCAATTATCTGTCGAGAACGCGTAGAGCGTCAGGGTGCCGATGCCCTGCTTGGGCGCGGCCTCGACGATGCGGCGGATGGTCTCGACGCCGGCCTCGTGGCCGCGCACGCGCGACAGGCCGCGGCGCGTCGCCCACCGACCGTTACCGTCCATGATGATGCCGACATGAAGCTTCTCGTTGTGAGACGTGACGTCACTTTGCATTGCAAAGTCTCCGGTCAAAAAGGGGGACGATCAGGTCGAGAGAATGCCGAGGCGGCCGAGCGGCGGTGCCTCGCGGCCGGCAGCCTTTGCAGCGTCGCGTACCAGCCGCTCGAGCACGGCGAGGTAATCGAGGAAACGGCGGCGGCCGGTCTTGGTCAGACGGCAGGTGGTGTGCGGGCGATTGCCCTCATAACCCTTGGTCACCTCGACCAGGCCTGCCTCCTGGAGCACGGCGAGATGACGGCTGAGATTGCCGTCGGTGAGGCCGCAGAGTTGCTTGAGGTCCGCGAACGCAAGTCCTTTCGGGTGAGCCATCAGCGAGGTCAGAAGCCCGAGTCTCGCCTTCTCGTGGATCACACGGTCGAGCCCCTCATAGGAGAAAGGCGCGTTGTCAGTCTTCGACATCGTTGTCTCCGGACGCGAAATACAGAATGGCCGCCATCACCGACTGGCCGATCACGAAGGGCAACCCCATGGTCCATGGCGACAGCATGTGGGTCTGGCTCGCCAGTACCACCACCGCAAAGCCCGAGACGAAGTACCAGGCTCCGGCAAACGCCACGCTGCGCGGCAGCGAGCGGACCGACGCGAAAATGCCGAGCGACACCAGGATCTGCCACAAGCCCGGCAGGAGCCACAGCGTCTCGGCGGCAAACTTCCACATCACCACTGCAAGCAGCACGCCGGCGACGCCCGCGGGCAAAAACTGCTCGACCGCCTGGTGGATCATGGCGTCGGCAAGACCCGAATGATGACGACGCGAACGCGCGCGCATCTCGATCCAGATCACCAAGCCGGACAGCGCAGCTGCAAAGAACCAGCCGAGAAAGAAGCTGAGCGGCTCGCCCGTGGGATCACCGAGCAGCCAGAACTGCAGGATCGCGGTGACAAGCGCGACCACGCCTGTGGCGGCCATCGTCGCCGAACCATAGCCGCGGAACGCGGTGCCGGCCGCAATCTGGCTGCGGATCGCCACGATGTCGGCCAGCGCTTTGTCGAGATCGCGCATCGGCAACGCCAAAACTCCGCTCCACCCGGTTCACGTACCAACCCAGTAACTTTGTATCGCAAAGTATACCGCATCACAAAGTGAAAGCAAGCCTGAGAGTCACCGCGAAAAGCATCCGGCTCGAACAGACAACTAGCGGTTGCGCAGAGCCTGCCCGCGCAGATAGGATGCAGCCTTAGCGACCCGGGGGGAGTCATGTGGGTGAAATCGTTTGTCGCCGTCGTTCTGTTACTGGTGAGTTTTGCCGGCGTCGCGCAGGCGAAAGGACCATTCGGCAACGTCAATGTCGGCAACTGGATCGGCGGCGCCTTCAGCAACGACGAGACCGGCGCCTTCTCCCATTGCGCAGCGACCGCGCCCTACGCGAACGGCGTCATCCTGGTCGTGAGCCAGAATGCCGCCGGCACATGGTCGTTGGCCTTCGCGAGTCCCGGCTACCACTTCACCAAGGGCGAGAATGCAGCGATCGACGTAATCTTTGACGGGCAGGAGCAGGCCAGGCTGTTCGCCACGGCCTACCAGCCCAACATGCTCACGGCCGTGATGCCGCTCAATGTCGTCCGCACGTTTCAGAAGGCGAGCCTGATGGTGGCGACAGCCGGCCGTGCGGTTCTGAATTTCGATCTGACCTCGACCGGGCCGGTGATCGCGGCCTTGGCCAATTGCGTGACCAAGGTGAAGGCTGACGGGCTCGACAAGGCCGGCGATTTCACCAAAGGTGCCGCTAAGCCAGCAGCTACGGCAGACAAGCAAGGCTCGCCGCCAACCGGCAAGCCCGGCAGAGGGGCCAAGAGTAGCTCCGGCTTCGGCACCGGCTTCGTGGTCAGCGCTAGCGGGCACATCGTCACCAACAACCACGTGATCGACGGTTGCAGCGAGCTCAAGGGCAATCTTACCGGCGAATCCGCGATGGTGTTGCGCGTGGTGTCTGCTGATGCCAACAACGATCTCGCTTTGTTGCAGGCGCCGTCGACGGCGACGTTCAAGGACTTCGCCCGGATCCGTGACCGCCCGATTCGGTCCGGCGATTCTGTCGTCGCGATCGGCTTTCCGTTCCACGGATTGCTGACCTCGGACTTCACCGTGACGACGGGCATTGTGAGCTCGCTCAGCGGCATGCGCAACGATTCGCGCTTCCTGCAAATCAGCGCGCCCGTGCAGCCCGGCAACAGCGGAGGCCCGCTGTTCGACACGACCGGTCAGGTCGTCGGCGTCGTCACCGGGAAGCTCGACGGATTGCGCGTCGCCGCGGCAACCGGCAGCATCCCCGAAAACATCAATTTCGCCATCAAGACCGGCGCGCTGCGCGACTTCCTCGACAATTCGGTGGTGCCTTACCAGACGACCGAGCCGAAGGGTGAACTCAAGACCACCGACATCGCCGGCAATGCCCGCGCCTATACGATGCTGATCTCTTGCAACGCCACGGAACAGGCTGACGCGAAGAAGTAGCTACCGCGCGCCGAGGCGCGCTGCCGCGTCACCCCCGCTGTCATTCCCCGCGACCCGGCTACGCCGGGGTTGAGGTCTTGGGGCGCCGAAGCTTTAGCGTAGGCGGCAAGCGGGGAATCCAGCACGCCGCGGCTTCTCGATTAGATCACTCCCGTCTCGGAGAACTGGGTCGCCCGGCCAAGCCGGGCGACGACATCTTTGATGTAGGCTGAGCCCCCCCTCACCCGTGGCAGCACGCGCCCTTCGCCTGCGGCTCGTACTGGTCGTGCAGGCGGACCCAATCCATCGGATAGGGAAGACCTTCCTCGTGACGGCCGAGCGGCGTGAGATCGAGATATTGATACGCGGCGTTCATCATGTCGAGGCCGCGGGCGAAGCAGGAATAGGTGTGAAAGATCTCGCCGGCTTCGTTGCGAAAGAACACGCTGATGCCGGGCAACTCCGGGCCATAGAACGGCGTGGTACCAAAATTGTATTTCGGCACACCTTGCTCGATCTGCTCGCGCGTGAACGAGACCCCGTAATCGTAGTTGAAGGCGTTGCCGCCTGAAGATACCCAGTCGAAACGCCAGCCCATGCGCTTCTTGAACGCCTCGAGCTTTTCGACTGGCGCCAGCGAGATCGCGGCCATGGTGGTGTCGCGCGCCGCCAGATGCGGCACCATGCGCTCGAAACCATCGACCCAGAAGGAGCAGCTCTTGCAGGCCGCGTCCCAATCCGGCGCAAACATCACATGCTGGACCACCAGCTGCGGGCGCCCCTTGAAGAGATCAGCGAGCGTCACGCTGCCGTCCGGCCCGTCGAATACGTAGTCTTTATCGACCTTCACCCAGGGCAAGGCGCGGCGCTCCTCTGCCAGACGCTCGCGGGCCTGAGAAAACTCCTTCTCGTGCGCCAGATGGGTTTTGCGAGCGGCGATCCATTGCTCGCGCGAGACAACCTGATGTTGCTGCATGATGTCCTCCTCTGACAGGGATCAAGCGACGAAGGCGTCGAGCTTGTCGAAGAACGAGCTCCAGCCGCGCTGATGGTTATCGCGCGCGATTTCGTCGAAAAACTGAGCATGATGAAAGATCATCAGCGTACCGGCGCTGTCGGGCTTCAGCGTGATCGTCACCAGCGATTCCCGCTCCGGCGTCGAATGCCAGGCCCAGGTGAAGACCAGCCGCTCGTTTGGCACGACCTCGCGGTAGATGCCGCCCGCCTCGAAATATTCGCCGTCGTCGCGGGTGAACGAGATACGGTAGCGGCCGCCGGTACGAACATCGAGCTCGGCGTTCAGCGTCGCCGGCCTCATGTTCGGAGGCCCGAACCATTGCACTAGCTGCGCGGCTTGCGTCCAGGCGGCGAAGACCTTTTCCGGCCGCGCGCGCAGCCGGCGCGTGAGCGTGAGGCTTGGACCTTCGGTTGCGCGTTCGGCGGCACTGGCGGCTGCATTGACCATGATTTGTCCTCCACAAAGGCGGCAAGGCGGTCGAAGCTTTCGGACCAGAATTGCGCGTAGCGATTGAGCCAGTTCATCGCCTGCTCCATCGGCTGCGCGGTGAGCCGGCAGGAGACCGTGCGCCCGGTCTTTTCGCGCACGATCAAGCCCGCATCGGTGAGCACATCGAGATGCTTCATGATCGCCGGCAGCGAGATCGCGAACGGCGTCGCCAGCTCGCTCACCGACAGGCTGTCCTTTTCGCCGAGACGCGCCAGCAGCGCGCGCCGCGTCGGATCGGACAGTGCAGCAAAGGTGCGATCGAGCGCCTCATCCCGATACTTAACCATACGGTTTAGTATAGGCGCAAACGCCGTTCCGTCAAGTGGGAACCGCCGCAAAGAAAAAAGCCCCGCCTTGCGGCGGGGCTCCGTTCATGCTCACGCGCGAGTTCGCTACTCGACCTTGAGGCCGGCGAACTCGACGACCTTCTTCCATTTGGCGGTCTCGGCCTCGATCTCCCGGCCGAACGCCTCCGGCGTCTCGACCAGCGGATCACCGCCGAGCTCGACCAGTCGCTTGGTCATGTCGGGCTCCTTCATGAGCGTGTTGATCTCGTTGTTGAGCTTGGCGATCAAGTCCTTGGGCATATTCTTCGGCGCACCGATGCCGAACAGCGCGCTCGCTTCGTAATCCTTCACGGTCTCGCCGATCGCGGGCACATCGGGCAGTTGCGGCGAGCGCTGCGCCGTGGTGACGCCGAGCGCGCGAAGCGAGCCGGAGCGGATGTGCTGGATGATCGAGGGCATGTTGTCGAAGATCACCTGCACCTGGCCGCCGAGCATGTCGGTGATCGCGGGCGCCGCACCGCGATAGGGCACGTGCTGCATCTTGCAGCCGGTCATCGCCATGAACATCTCGCCGGACAGATGCACCGAGGTGCCGTTGCCGGAGGACGCCATGTTCACCTTGCCGGGATTGGCCTTCACGTAGTCGATGAACTCGGCGACGGTCTTGGCCGGCACGTCCTTGTTGACGGTCATCACGTTCGGCACGCGCTGGAAGGCGGCGATCGGCGCGATGTCGCGGACGAAGTTGAACTTGAGGTTGGCATAAAGCGTGGAGTTGATGTAGTTCGCCGGATTGACCAGCAACACGGTGTAGCCATCCGGTTCGGCATTCACCACGGATTCGGTGCCGATATTGTTGCCGGCGCCCGGCTTGTTCTCGACCACGAATTGCTGGCCGAGCTTTTCCGACAGGCGCTGGCCGATCAGCCGCGCCAGGATGTCAGTGGCGCCGCCCGGCGGATAGCCGACCACGAACTTCACCGGCCGGGACGGATAGTCCGCTGCAAAGGCCTTCGACAGCGGGCTGGCTGCAAGCGGGGTGGCGGCGAGCAGGCCGAGCGCGGAACGGCGGGTGATCATCTCAAGGGTTCTCCCAGGTGTTGTTCTTGAAAAGCAGCTGTCTTGAAAGTCGCGGCAGCGGCGTTGTAACAAAGCGCGCCACGCGCGGAAAGTGCGCAACGTCCATGGCGACGAAAGGATAAGGCATGCCAGTCAAGGTTCAGGCTCTCGATCACCTCGTGATCAACGTCGCCGACGTCGCTGTCACCACCGAGTGGTATCGCAAGATTCTGGGCATGGAAGTCAAGGTGTTCGACCCCGGCGGCGGCAAAGCGCCGCGGACCTCGCTGCAGTTTGGTCAACAGAAGATCAACGTGCGGCCGCGCGACGCCGACAAGCTGGAGTGGTTCACCGCCGACCACCAGACCGCCGGCAGCGAGGATCTGTGCTTCCTCACCTCCTCGACGCCCGACGAGGTCGTGACGCATTTGAAGGCCCACGGAGTTGCGATCGAGGAAGGCCCGGTTCCCAAGCAGGGCGCGCGCGGTACGTTGCGATCGGTCTATTGCCGGGATCCGGATGGTAGCCTGATCGAGATTTCGTCGTACGCAGATTAGATCCCCTCCCCGCCTTCGCGCCGCGCCGCGTGATGGCGGAAAGACGCAATCATCAAGAGGCAGCCGCGATCAGGATGCAGGCTGCACGGGGGAGTCATGTCCATTCAACGGACCGCAACCGGAATCGTGGGCCCGTCCGACGGACTCGATGTGCCGTGGCGCGGTTTCTTTCTCACCGGCGACCGCGTCGAGCGCCTGGAGAACGGCTCTATCAGGTTCGGCGACCGCGCCAAGGACATGCTGAAGGTCGGCGGCGAGAACGTCGCGGCCTCCGAGATCGAGCAGGTGATCGCAATCGTCCCCGGCGGTGGTAGCGAAGAAGCATCCGATGCTGGACGAGGTGCCCGTTGTCTTCATCATCCCGCATGGCGGTGTCGCGGGCGCGGCACCGGATCTTCCGGACCGCGTGATCGCGGCCTGCCGCGAAGGCCTCGCCGACTTCAAGGTGCCGCGCGAGATCCACCTTGTCGACGACATGCCGCGTTCGACCCTGGAGAAGGTGGCGAAGGCAGAGCTGCGGAAGATGGTGGGGTGACTTTGTCGGGTGGGTTAGCCGAAGGCGTAACCCACCCTGCGGCATCTCGCCTAGAACGACCCCAGCGCCACGGGACGGAACGCCTGCAGCAGTTGCTGGTCCAGCTTGCCGCCCATGCCTTCCATCATCGTGAAGGCACGCGAATGCGTGAACGGCATGCGATAGGCTCGCTTCTCCACCAGGGCGGCATAGATGTCGACGATCGTCGTCAGCCGCACGATGTCGCTGATCTGGTTCGACGACAGCCCGTTCGGATAGCCTGAGCCGTCGAGGAATTCGTGGTGATGCAGGACGACGTCGAGCATCTCCGGCGGGAAGCCGCCTTGCGCCGCAAGCGCGTCATAGCCACGGCGCGGATGATGGCGGACCTCGGCCATTTCCTCGTCGGTGAGCTTGCCGGGCTTGTCGAGCAGGTTCGAGGGAACGAAGGCCTTGCCGACATCGTGCAGCAGCGCCGCGCGGGTCAGCCGGCGCTGATCGTCCTCGCGCATGCCGAGATGCTGCGCGAAGGCGACCGCGAAGCCGGTGACGAACAGGCAGTGGCGGTAGCTGCCGACATGGTGGCAGCCGACGGTGGTGAGCCATTCGCGCAGCGAGGAGTGCTTGATCGCTTTCAGAATCTTGTTCTCGGCGGCGACGACGTCGTCGAAGGTCAGGGGCACGCCGAGCGGCAGCCTCTCGAACATCTTCGTCAGCACCGCATGCGCCGCCTCGACGCCGCGGTTGAGCGTCTTGCCGCGATCGGTCGCGTCATAGGTCGCAGTGTCCGGGAATGCGGCGCGGATGCGCTGCAGGATCGCGTCGGGCTGCAGCGGCCGCGAGATGGTGTCGGTGGCGCCCAGCGCCCACGCCTGCATGGTGCCGTGGTGCAGGGCGTCCGCCAGCACGAACAGCCGCGGCATCGAACGATAGCCTTCGCCGCGCAGCCTGTTGCGCACGCGCTGTACGCTCTCGGGCGAACGCAGGTTGATGTCGACCACGAGGCCGGAGAGTTCGCGTGACGGCTGTTCAGGGATTTCCTGTGTCGTCACCGTCGCAACGTCGCCGACCGCCTTCAGGATGCTGGCGAGCTCGGTGCTCGCATCGCTCCGGTCGGAGGCAAGCAGAAGCCGGCGTTTGGCGGCGGATTTGGCTGGCGCGTTCATGGCTTCCCCAAGAGCACGGGAGTGTATTCGGCATCAGCCTAAGCCGGATCAGGTTCTCCGGCCCTTAAGAGGCGTGCTCAACGGAACCTTGGCGAATTGCACGCAATTTTACGGATGCGCGGAACCCGAACCGCGAAAACAACCCCATGCACAGTAGACGGGCCCTTGAAAACAAAGGGGATTTTAACCCCGCCGTCGTCCCCCGGCTTGACCGGGCGATCCAGGACTCCGAGATGGCGCGGCTTGAACCGAGAAGCCGCGGCGTACTGGATGCCCCGCTTTCGCAAAGCGTGACGGAGAGTGTGGGGATGCAGCGCGCAAAAAATCCGCCGGAGGCTACCCCTCCGGCGGATCATCTCATTCCGCGATGGCAGCTCGCCTTACGCCTTCATCGCCCCCTTCACGGCCTCGGCCGTAATCGGCAGCGCCCGGACGCGAGCGCCACTGGCATTGAAGATGGCGTTGCCGATGGCGGGAGCGACGACCGTCACCGCGGGCTCACCGACGCCGGTGGCCTTCTCGCCATTGGCGATCACCGCGACTGCGACCTCCGGCATCTGGCTCATGCGCAAAGGCCTGTAGCTGTCGAAGTTGGTCTGCTCGATGCCACCGTCCTTCAGCGTCGCCTTCTCGTACATCGCCAGCGACAGGCCCCACAGCGCCGCACCCTCGACCTGGGCGCGGATGTTGTCGGGATGCACCTGCGTGCCGACGTCGGTTGCGACCGTGAGCTTCTTCACGGTCACCTCGCCCGAGGGCGCGACAGCGACGTGCGCGACGCAAGCCGTCCAGCTTGCGGTCGCGCGTTCCTGCGACGACACGCAGGCCACGCCCATGCCCTCGCCCTTCGGCAGCTTCTTGGTGCCGTAGCCGGCGAGGCCCATCGCCGCGAGCAGGGTGTTGCGCAGCCGCTGCGCGCCGCCGTCGTTCTTGCCGGCGCCGTCGAGCAGCGAGATGCGGTATTGCGCCGGATCCTTGCCGGTCGCAGCCGCGATCTCGTCGATCATGCTTTCGACCGCCCAGAAGGTCCAACCCGGCGCCACCGAACGGAGCTGACCCGACGGAGTGGCGTTGTGCGCCATCTCGTTCTTGATCGCCCGCACATGATGGTTGGGCACGGTGTAGAAGAAGTCCGATCCGTTCACGGTGAAGGAATCGAGCGGCCCCTTCTTGTCGACCGAGGGCGTGAGGAAATCAGGAATTCCCCAGCGCGCGGTCGGCCAGGCCGAGACCACGTCGTGGCTGAGCGCGACGAGCTTGCCGTCGCCGTCCACGCCGGCCTTCACTTTCTGGTAGGTGAGCGGACGCGAGAAATCCATCGTCATGTCGTTCTCGCGCGTGTAGATCACCTTCACCGGCTTGCCCACGGCCTTCGCCGCCTGCACGGCCGGCACCATCATGTCGGCATCGAGCCTGCGGCCGAAACCGCCGCCGAGCCACATCTGGTGCATCACCACGAATTTTGGATCGATCCCGGCCGCGCCTGCCGCAATCGCGCCGGAGCGCGTCGCGAACTGGTTGCCGGAATAGATGTGCAGGATGTCGCCCTTGAACTCCGCGGTGGCGTTCATCGGCTCCATCGGCGCGTGGATGTTGATGCTGGTGGTGTACTCCGCCTCCAGCACCTTGGCAGCCGTGCCGAGGGCGGCTGCGGGATCGCCGTCCTTGACGAAGAACTGGCCGGAATCGTCCAGACCCTGAAGCCGCTTGGCTTCATCGAGCAGCGACTGGCTCGACAGCTTCGCATTCGGGCCGCCGTCATAGCTGATCTTCAGCGCTGCCGCCGCCTTCTTGGCATTGGCATAAGTGCCGGCGACCGCGACCACCCAGCCCGACGTCGTCTGCGTCTTGTCGTCGAGGATGACGGCCTTGATGAAGCCCGGCACGGACTTCGCAGCCGAATCGTCGACCGATTTCACCGTGGCGCCGAAGCGCACCGGCGGCGTGACGATCGCGCCATAGGCCATGCCCGGAATCATCACGTCGATGCCGTACTTGGCCGTGCCGTTGGTCTTGGAGGGGATGTCGAGCTGCGGCACCGACACACCGATCATGGTGTATTGATCCGGAGTCTTCAGCTTGATCGCCTTGATCTCGTCAGGCGTGAAGGTCTTGGTCGCCTTGCCGCTCTTCACGATGTCGGCAAACGACATCTGCTTTTTCGATTTCGGGTGCGAAACCATGGAGTCGCGGACGACGAGCTCGTCCTTGAAGTAGGGCGGCAAGCCCATGGCCGCGGCAGCGGCCTCCGTCAGGGCCATGCGGCCGGCAGCGCCCGCGCGGCTCATCGCCTCGAAGTTCATCATGGTCGACCAGCTTCCGCCGGTGATTTGCGCCCCCAGCACGGGGTCGTTGAACTTCGGATCGTTGGAGGCGAGGTTGACCCGCATGTCGCTCCACTTCGCGCCCAGCTCCTCGCAGACGATCTGCGCCATGGTGGAGGCGATGTGCTGACCCATGTCGGCCTTGCCGCAGGTCACGGTGACCAGGCCGTCCGGCGAGATCGAATACCAGACGCTCGGCTCGAAATTGGCCGGCGCCGCAGCGAGCGCTTCACCGATTCCGGGCACGCCGGCATAGCCGAGCACGAGGCCTGTCGCGGCCGTGCCGACCAGGAAGGAGCGGCGGCTGAGATCGGTCGTTTCGGGTGTGACGTTCTTCACGTGCTGATTCATGTGGGCCTCCGCTCGTTGCCGGCGGCGGATGCGGTGCGCATCTCGGTGGCGGCGCGCATGATTGCCTTCTGGATCCGCGAGTAGGTCATGCAACGGCAGAGATTGCCGTCCATATGCGCCACGACCTCTTCCTTGGTCGGATTGGCGTTCTTCGCCAGCAGCGAAGCCGCCTGCATGATCTGCCCGGACTGGCAGTAGCCGCATTGCGGCACCTGCTCGGCGATCCACGCCTTCTGAAGCGGATGATCACCCTTGGCGGAAAGCCCTTCGATGGTGGTGATCTTCTTGCCGGCGACATCGCCGACCATGGTCTGGCACGAGCGCACGGCTTCGCCGTTGACGTGCACGGTGCAGGCGCCGCACAGGCCGGCACCGCAGCCGAATTTCGTGCCGGTCATTTGCAATTGTTCGCGGATGGCCCAAAGGAGCGGCGTGTCGTTTGCCGCATCCACGGACATACTCCGCCCGTTGATCGTGAGCGTTGGCATAGGCGTCTTCCCCTGCCGGTGCATGAAGCCGCTTACGGCGGCAACTTGAGCAGCAGACGCCCACCGGGCTGGCGCCCACCTTGCGCGCGAGAATGATCGGGTTCGCGGCGAGAGGCAAATGCAATTTCGAATCGATCGAAACTAACTCGGCATCGGCTTGTTGTGCGCTGCGACACCCGCGCTGATGGTAGCCACTGAACGCAACAAGTAGAGCACGCGAGGCATCAGCGCCGAATGCGCTCAGGCAGTTTCTTCGAAGTAACTTGGCAGGCTAGGATGAGGCCGCAGACTCGGGCTTCCCTTCTCCCCTTGCGGGAGAGGGTGCACCGGTGTTGCGGCGAGAAAAAAGAAAGAGGCGGAAACAATGCCAAAGATCGATCGGGACGGCGTCGGCATCTATTACGAGATTCACGGCGACGGGCCGCCGCTGCTGCTCACCCATGGCTATTCCTCGACCTCAGCGATGTGGCACGGCCAGATCGATGCGCTGGCGCGCGACCACCGACTGATCTTGTGGGACATGCGCGGGCACGGGCAGTCCGATTATCCCGACGACCCCAAGGCCTATAGCGAGGCGCTCACCGTCGGCGACATGGCGGCGATCCTCGATGCGGTCGGCGCCAGGCGCGCCATCATCGGCGGATTGTCGCTCGGCGGCTACATGTCGCTCGCGTTCTATCGCACCCATCCAACACGCACGCGCGCGCTGCTGATCATCGACACCGGTCCGGGCTTCAGGAAGGACGATGCGCGCGAGGCCTGGAATGCGCGGGCGCTCGCCACCGCCGACAAGCTCGATCGCGAAGGTCTCGACGTGCTGAAGGCGGCCACGCGCGAGCGCGCCACCGCCAGCCATCGCAACGCCAGGGGATTGGCGCTCGCCGCGCGCGGCATGATGACCCAGCGCGATGTCGCGGTGATGGAGCTGCTGCCCGGCATCAAGGCGCCCAGCCTAATCGTGGTCGGCGCCGACGACACACCGTTCCTGGCGGCGTCCGACTACATGGCGGCAAAGATCCCCGGCGCACAAAAGGTCGTGATCCCCGCCGCCGGACATGCCGTCAACATCGACCAGCCCAAGGCTTTTGTTGACGCCGTGGTGCCTTTCCTGAAGAACTTGCCGGAATAGACGACGAGACGAGGATCACGAAAATGAAGCGGGCAATCTTGGCTGCGGGCGCAGCGCTTCTCTCCATGGCGGCGTCCGTGCAGGCCGAGCCCTTCGGCACGGTGCCGCTGCGCCGGCCCTTCGTCGAGACCTTGTCGAACAACACGCCTCTGGCGTTCGGGATGGATGTGGATCAGACCGCGCACGCACTCGGACAACCCCTGCAATATGTCCGGGGCCGCCCCGGCAACGAGATCTATCTCGCCCTTCGCGACATCGGCGGCAGTGGATTGGTGCCCTACCGTCACCGCCTGTTCCTGCAATTCCGTCACGGACGGCTGGCGGGATGGAAAGAGGATTATGGCGAGAACTGGATGTGGGAGTGATCGCTGCTCTTCGTGTCTCAGAGAAATCGTATCCGCGGTTTTGCGTTGAAGTTGCCCCATCGTCATGCCCGGGCATGACGAGTTTGCGGAACGAGCAGAATTCTCAATCAACGAACAACCAAGAAGGACAACCCGCGTGGGACAAGACATCCAACTGACGGCGTCGGACAATTTCCAGCTCGGCGCCTATCGCGCCGACCCCTCGGGCGCGCCGAAAGGCGCGGTGGTGGTGATCCAGGAGATTTTTGGCGTCAATCATCACATCCGCTCGGTCTGCGACCGGCTCGCGGGCGAAGGCTATGTCGCGATCGCGCCGTCGATCTTCGATCGCACCACGCCGAACTTCCAGTCGGGCTATACGCCCGACGAGATCGCGGAAGCGCGCAAGTTCGTCGCCAGCCCCGATTGGAATGCGATGCTGCGCGACACGCAGGCCGCGATCGACACGGTCAGAAGCGCCGGCCCGGTCGGCATCATCGGCTTCTGTCTCGGCGGCAGCATCGCCTTTGTCGCGGCGACGCGGCTCGCCGGCCTGAAAGCCGCCATCGGCTATTATGGCGGCGCCGTCGTGCGCTTTGCGGATGAGAAGCCGAAGGTGCCGACGCAGCTGCACTTCGGTGAGAAGGATGCCGGCATTCCCCTGACCGATGTCGAGAGCGTCAAGGCGAAGCGGCCCGATGTCGAGGTCTTCATCTATCCCGGCGCCCAGCACGGCTTCCATTGCGACGAGCGGCAAAGCTACGACAAGGCGAGTTCCGATATCGCCTGGCCGCGTAGCATGGCGTTCTTTGCGAAGCATTTGACGTGACGTCGCAGACGCCGTTCCGGACCGGCTAGCTGCGCAGGCCCAGCCTTCGCAGCCGATAGTCGAGCTGAGCCCGGCTGATCTTCAGCGCACGCGCCGCGGCCGAAACATTGCCGCCCGCATGCGTCAGTGCCGTTTCATAGATGGCACGCTCGACTTCCGCAAACGATTCATTGCCCTGGAATTGCGGAGTGTCGGGCGTCCCGTGCTGCGGCGGCCCGTCCTGATGAAGAGGCACACGTCCGAGCCGTCCGTCACTCGTGAGCTGGATCGAGAACGGCGGCAGCAGTTCGGAACCGCTGAAGAGATGAGCAACGTCGATCACTCCGCCATCCTCGGCGTAAACGACCCCGCGCTCGATCAGATTCTGCAATTCCCTGATGTTGCCCGGATAGTCGTATTTCAGCAGCGCGTCGGTGGCGCGGCCGCTGAAACCGGTCAAGCGACGCCCATGGCGCGCCGAATAGACGCCCAGAAAATGCGCCATCAGGAGCGGGATGTCATCTCGACGTTCGCGCAGCGGTGGGATCGCGATCGGGAACACGCAGAGCCTGAAATACAGATCCTGCCGGAATCGCCCGGCGGCAACTTCCGCGCTCAGATCGACGTTGGAGGCGGCGACCACCCTGACGTCAAGCGAGATTGTCTTCGATCCTCCGACCCGTTCGATCTTGCGCTCTTGCAGCGCCCGCAGCACCTTTCCTTGCGCCGAATAGGTCAGCGACGCAATTTCATCGAGAAAGAGCGTACCTCCCGCGGCACGCTCGAAGTAGCCTGCGCGTGACGCAATCGCGCCGGTATAGGCCCCCTTCTCGACACCGAACAATTCGGACTCCACAAGCTGCTCGGGAATCGCCGCACAGTTGATCGCGACGAAGGGCCCTTCAGGGCGCCGACTCATCGCGTGCAGCTGGCTCGAGAACAGCTCCTTGCCGACGCCGGATTCACCGACGAAAAGCACCGTCGCATCGGTTGCGGCGACACGCTCCAATTGGCGCCGCGTGCGCACGAACGCAGCCGAAACGCCGACCGCAACGTCGCCTCTCGCCTCGATAGTGGCGGACGGCTCGCCTTTGGCAACGGCACTTCCACCCGCGGCGCGGACCGGTCGGCTCTTCCACTCCAGGCCGAAATATTGCCGCTCCGGCGCATCGTCGCCCCAGGCGTCCGCATGTTGCCCGATCACCACGCAGCGCGAGGCGCCCATGCCGGCGCACTCGACCTCCCGAAAGATCACCGGCTTGCCGAACAGTTTTGTGGTGTAGCCGGAGGGATAGCCGATCTGCAGCCAGCAGACTGGCTCGGTGGCGGGGCCGTAGCTTGCCAGGTGCTCGGCGGCTTCGGACGAATCATCCCAGTAGAACTCGCCGAAATAGGTCCCCTTGTCGCGGTCGAACTCGAAATGACGCGTCGTGACTTTGACGAACCCTTCCAGCGTGTGGACGCGAGGGCCGGCGGCGAGCGCGTGGGTGAGATCTTCGTTGGGAAAGCGCTTCTGAATCAACGCCGCGTCGCGCGCGCCCTGCATGTAACCGACCCGCATGAAGATCGCCTTGGCGGCTTCGACGCCGAAGGCGTCGATGATCTCGGCACGCAATCGTCCGAGCACCTGGGACTGCATCAAGACCATGCGCTGGTCGTTGAGCCAGATGCGGCCGTCGCCGAGCGCAAAGTGGAGGGATTCAGCGAGGTCGTCGAAGGTCGGCGGTGCGCCGGTCCTGACCTCGCTGCTCGCGCCCCGGCTCAAAATCCGGGCGGCCCGGCGCGACGCCTCGGCCAATGAAATCAGAGCGTCTGGGTCCGACACGGCCCCTCTATTTTCTCAAATGATGAAATCGACCTTTAAGCCCATTTCATCATTTGAGAAAGATGGAAACGCCCGACCAAGAAACCAAGCGGCCCCAGACGGGGCTTTTCGTAACCAACATCGCATTGATTTTATTACACTATTTATCCTGCGCCGAGAGCCAGATCAAAAGCATCGAGGGGCCCTGGCATCCGGCTTGCTAATGCCCCCGCACGAAGGGAAGGACAACGATACAAGAGGGCTGGCATGCAAGGCCACGGCGGGCAGATCCATGCCTGTCCACCGACTGTGCGCCTTTGCGTCTCGTTTTCCTCCCTGCTCCGCCGGCGTCATGCCGCCGATGCGTCAACGACAGCCGCACAACGCGGCCACGGGAGGAAATTTGATGAACACACAGGCTCACAACTTCATTGCCGTCGAACGTTGGCACGGTAAGGCGTTCCTCGGCGAGTGGTGCGCGACCGGCGGCGGCGTTACCGACGTGAGCGATCCCGCGACGCGCGCAGTGCTGGGCTCCGTAGGCATCGGCGATGCGACTGATATTGCGAGGGCCGCACGCGCGGCGCGTCTTGCCCAGCCGACCTGGGCGGAGAAGCTCCCGCAGGAACGCACCGCAATCCTCAACAAGGCGGCTGACCTGCTCGAACGAAACGGCGAAGAATTGATCGGCTGGATCATGCGCGAGAGCGGCTCGATCCAGCCGAAGGCCGCGATCGAGATCGAGCATGGCGCGGGCTTCGTGCGTCATGCCGCTGCCATCGCTCTCGAGCCCAACGGGATCCTGCTGCCCTCGATGGAGCCGGGCCGCTCCAACACAGCCAAGCGCGTGCCGCATGGCGTGGTCGGCGTAATCTCGCCGTTCAACTTCCCGCTGGTGCTTTCGATCCGCGCCGTCGCCGCGGCGCTCGCGGTAGGCAATGCGGTCGTTCACAAGCCCGATCCGCGCACGGCCGTGTCGGGCGGCATCATCATCGCGCGAATCTTCGAGGAAGCCGGCCTGCCTGCTGGCGTGCTCCAGGTCGTGCCAGGCGGCGCTGTGGCAGGTGAAGCGATGTGCGCCGATCCCAACATCGCGATGATCTCCTTCACCGGTTCGGCAGCGGGCGGCAGCAAGGTCGGCGAAGTCGCCGGTCGCCATCTCAAGAAGGTCCAACTCGAGCTCGGCGGCAAGAATTCGCTGATCGTGCTCGACGATGCCGATCTCGACATCGCGGCGTCCAACGCCGCCTGGGGCGCCTTCCTGCACCAGGGTCAGATCTGCATGTCGACCGGCCTCGTGCTGGCGCAGAAGAACGTCGCCGAAGGCCTGGCGAACCGGATTGCCGAAAAGGCGCGTCATCTGCCTGCCGGAGACCCCTCATCCGGGCGCGTCGCGCTCGGACCGATCATCAGCGATGCGCAAGTCGAGAAGATTCAATCCATCGTGGACGATGCAGTGGCCAAGGGCGCGCGGCTACTCGCCGGCGGCAGCCATGACGGCCGCTACTACCAGGCGACTGTGCTCGCCGACGTGAAGCCCGGCATGCTCGCCTTCGAAGAGGAGATTTTCGGACCAGTCGCCTGCATGGTCAGCTTCGCGACGGACGACGATGCGGTCGCGCTAGCCAATCTCTCCGAATATGGCCTCGCCGCCGGCGTCATTTCGGGCTCGATCGCGCGCGCCCGCGCTGTCGGGGAGCGGTTGAATGTCGGCCAGCTCCACATCAACGACCAGACGGTGAATGGCGGCCCGTTCGCGCCGTTCGGCGGCCGCGGCCGCTCCGGCAATGGCAGCCGCGTCAGCGGCCCCGCGATCTGGGAAGAGTTCACGCAGTGGGTGTGGACCTCCGAGAAACCGCAAGCGACGCCGTACCCGTTCTGAGCTTCCTACCTGCGCCCGGCGCGCTGCGCCGGACGCGCCCACGACTTCCAATTCTGTTGCAGCAACTTTCATTCCCGACCGGAGATCCCACCATGAAAATTCGTGCCGCAATCGCCCGCGAAAAGGGTGCGCCGCTCAGCCTCGAAACCATCGAGATCGAAACCCCGCGCGCCGACGAAATCCTCGTGAAGGTGGCCGCGACCGGCGTCTGCCACACCGATCTCGTCGTGCGCGACGGAATGCTGCCGACGCCCCTGCCGGTCGTGCTCGGCCATGAAGGAGCCGGCATCGTCGAAGCCGTCGGGGCCGCCATCAGCAAAGTGAAGCCGGGCGATCACGTGGTGATGACGTTCAACTCCTGCGGAGCCTGCCCGAGCTGCCGCGACCACGCGACGACCTATTGCCACGAATTCTTCCCACGCAACTTCTTCGCCGCCCGGGTCGACGGCACCAGCGGCCTCTCTGCGGACGGTGAGCGTATCAACGGCAACTTCTTCGGCCAGTCGTCATTCGCAACCCATGCGCTGTGCCACGAGGCGAATGTCGTGAAGGTGCCAAGCGACGTGCCGCTCGACCTGCTGGGCCCGCTCGCCTGCGGCGTGCAGACCGGGGCCGGCGCCGTCCTGAATGCCCTGAGAGTGTTACCTGGAAAGTCCTTTGCCGTGTTCGGCGCGGGCTCGGTGGGTCTGTCTGCCCTGATGGCCGCCGTCGTCGTCGGCGCAACCAAGATCATCGCCGTCGACACCAAGCCGTCCCGGCTTAGCATCGCCAGGGCGCTTGGCGCCACCCACACGATCGATCCGACCACGGTCAATCCGGTCGAGGAGATCATGCGCATCACCGGCAGCGGGCTCAATTTCGCGCTCGACACCACCGGCGTGCCCACGGTGATCCGCAGCGCTGTGGAGAGCCTCGGTCCGCGCGGTGCCTGTGGCATCCTGGGAGCATCGGGACCGGATGCCGAAATCGTCCTCAACGAGACTCACTTCATGAGTGGCGGACGCCGCCTCATCGGCATCGTCGAAGGCGAGTCCAACCCGGACACCTTCATTCCGATGCTGATCGACCTCTACCGGCAGGGGCGCTTCCCGTTCGACAAGCTCGTGAAGTTCTACGCGCTCGACGAGATCAACAAGGCGATCCACGCCTCGGAAACCGGCGAGGCCATCAAGCCGATCGTGCGGATGAACTGAGCGGCGTCGCCGTTTCCGCACGCGGGGCCGGCGCAGCAACAGATCGGTCGCATCACGATACGCGACGAATCCGGGCCGGCGCGACCGGCGGTCGGTTCGCCACAAAGGAGTGAACGTGTCCAAGCAGCAGCTCGCAGCTATCCTTGAAATCAGCGCCCAATTCCCACCGCCGGAGAATGCCGGCCCGCCGGAGATGCGAGCGTGGTTCGAAGCCATCAATGCCCCGACGCCGATCCCCGAAGGAATCATGGTTGAGCGGGTTCCGGCAGGTCCGGCGGGAGGCGACCTGATCCGCTTTAGCGGCGCGGACGACAAGCGCCTGATCATCTATTTCCACGGCGGCGGTTTCTTCTTCGGCTCGTCGCGTTCGCATCGCGTGATCGCGGCAAATCTTGCGCGGCTCTCGGGCGTTCCGGTTCTTGCCGCCGACTATCGGCTTGCGCCGGAAAATCCTGCGCCTTTCGCGCACGACGATGCGTTCGCAGTCTACGAATGGGCGCTCGATCGCGGCTATCCGGCATCCGCCATCGCTCTGAGCGGCGATTCCGCAGGCGGCAACCTTGCGCTCGCCGCCGCGGTCCGGGCGCGAGACGCCGGACGGCCCGCACCTGGCGCATTGATCCTGATGTCGCCGGCGCTCGATTTCACGGGCCAGAGCGAGTCGTATCGAACGATCAGCGACGCGCCCTTGCTGACGCCGCAACTGATGTCGCTGTTCACGAATGTCTATATCGGCAAGGGCGATCCGAAGTCATCGCTGGTGACGCCGTTCGACGACGACCTGTCGAAACTGCCTCCAACCCTCATTCACGTCGGCTCCTGGGAACTGCTGCGCGACGACAGCATCCGGATCGCCGACAGGCTGCGCAACGCGGGATGTACGGCGGAGCTCAAGGTTTGGGACGGTATGTGCCATTCCTGGCAGCTGTTCGCGCCGATGCTCGATGAGGGCATGGCTTCGATCGAAGAGGCGGCGAGCTTCGCGCAAACTCACCTGAAGGCGTGAGCGGTGGCGCCGACGTAGGCTGGCAGGGAAATCGGGTGGGCGCATCGCGGGCCGTGGCGATAAGGCTGACTGAATCGAGTTATTTTCCACGGAGAAGTACTCATGCAGGAAACCATGGCCCGCATCATCCGCAATCCATTCGGCACCATCGATGTTCCCGAGCCGACCGATCACGGCGTGACGGAATACGCCGCGACGGCAACGCTCGCCGGGGGCGCGGCCGACGGCAATGCCGCGCATTGGGCGTCCATTCCCGCTCCCTCCGACCCGCTCGAAGGCGCGTGGGCGAGCCGCTGGAACGGTGGCGCCGATCCGACCATCGCCGGCGATACGCCGGAGACATGGAAGCAAGGCCGCGCGGAAGTCCGCGTCATGGCTGGTCGGATCTATCTGCGGTTCGATTGGGATGAGGGCCGCCGACACGGACTGATCGATGCTGCGCGCGAGGACGGCAATCGCCTGGTCGGGAAATACATCAACCTGACCAATCCCGCGATCATGCGGCCGTGGATCGGACTCGTGGTCGATGCCGCGCGCATCGACGGATGCTTTCCGAACGGGCGGCTGGATTTCAGGCGATGAAGCTCCGCAGTCATTCCGGGGCGCGCGAGCTGCGAACTATGGTGCGCAGTTGCGCACCATAGAACCTCGAGATTCCGGGTCTGGTGCTAGCGCACCATCCCGGAATGACGAAGTACGTTGTACTTGGTCAAAACCAGCGCTCGCCGACGAACACGGTGTCGCCGGGGCTGACGGGTGTGCCGAGCGGCACGACGGCGCGCATGGCGCCGCCGCCTTCGGTGTGGGTGACGGTGACCACATCGCGCTTGGCACGCGGTGAAAAGCCGCCGGCGATCGCGACCGCGCTTTCGACTGTCATGTTCGGCACGTAGGGATATTGGCCGGGGGCGGCGACTTCACCGAGGATGAAGAACGGGCGGTAGGACTCGATCTCGACGGCGACCGACGGCTCGCGGATGTAGCCGTTGCGCAGGCGCGCTGCGATCTCGCCGGCAAGTCCCGCCGTGGTGCGGCCGCGCGCCGGCACCGCGCCGATCAGCGGCATGGTGATGGAGCCGCCGGCATCGATGGCGTAGCTGTTGGTGAGACCTTCCTGGCCATAGACCACGACACGCAGCTTGTCGCCGGCATCGAGGTGATAGGAAGAGTCGTAGCGAACCGGCGCGGCCACCACCGGCGCGGCATAGGCGACCGGCACGGGTGCAGGACCCGAGGCAAAGGAATTGCTGAGCGCGGCAATGGCACCGCCGCCGTTGTTGGCAACGACGACCGGCGGAGCGCTATAGGGCTGGCCATAGGCCATCGCGTCGAGATCGGGACGGGGCTGAACCATCGCGACGGGACCAGCGGTCTGCATGCAGCCGCCCAGGGTCAGCGCGGCGGACGCTGCCAAGATCGACCATCGAAACGCGCGCAGAACTCGCACCGGACCATCCCTAAAAACGAGACAGCTCCAGTCTTGCACCAGTTATGGTTAATAAAGGGTTGAGGGGCGATGTGGGGCGGCGCTGCACGCCAGGAGCGAAGCGCGACCTCTCCCGCAAGCGGGAGAGGTGTAGCGCCGGTGTGGCACCATTGAGCGCTTACGCGCTCACACCAACACCGATCGGACACGACACGCCGGTGCCGCCGAGGCCGCAATAACCGGCGGGGTTCTTCGCCAGATATTGCTGATGGTAGTCCTCGGCGAAATAGAACGGGCCGGCCGGCGCGATCTCGGTGGTGATCGCACCGAGACCTTTTGCGTTGAGCGCCTTCTGATAGAGCGCCTTCCACTCATCGGCGGCTTTCTTCTGCGCGTCGGAGTAGGTGTAGATCGCACTCCGATATTGCGTGCCGACGTCGTTGCCCTGTCGCATGCCCTGCGTCGGGTTGTGGTTCTCCCAGAACGTCTTCAGCAGCCTCTCATAGGAGATCTTCTTCGGATCGAACACGACCAGCACCACTTCGGTATGGCCGGTACGCCCCAAACAGGTCTCTTCATAGGTCGGGTTCGGCGTGTGACCGCCGGCATAGCCGACAGCTGTCGTGTAAATGCCGTCGCCGAGTTCCCAGAATTTGCGCTCGGCGCCCCAGAAGCAACCAAGGCCGAACACCGCCTGCTCAAGGCCGGCGGGATAAGGCGGCTGCAATCTCGCGCCGTTGACGAAATGAATGCTCGCGGTGGGAATGGCTTGCACACGGCCGGGCAGCGCGTCGGCTGCGCTCGGCAATGCGGTGGACTTGCGCATGAACAACATGATGAACCTCCGCAAACGAGATGTGCGTCGCCTGAGCCAGATGCTCGGGCGGCGCGTGCTCGTGATCGAGTGGGAATATAGGTTTTTACGCTGGGAGCGGCAGTCTTGTTACGCCGCCCCTCGCTCGGAGCTCAGTCCGGCGGGAATTGGAGATCAATCCCGGGAATAGCCGATCAGCGGCTTGCGCGGGCGGAACAGGATCATCAGGAAAATGCCGAGGAGGCCGAGGACGGCGAAAACCGGCTGGTCCAGCACCAGGCGGATCACCGAGGTCCAGAGCCAGGGCGCCTTGGCCTCGACCCAGGTCCGGAACGCGGACTGGCTGGCCTGGTTGATGTCGTTCCAGAACTGGCCGAACCGGGTGAACCGCAGGGTCTGGTCGGCCACCCAGCGGGCGCCGTCATAGACCATGAAGAAGAACCCGCCGGCCAGCAGCAGCAAGCCAATCAGTCGGAAAAAGCCGCGGATCATGCCCCACCCCAAATGGTCGCCCGGTCGGACGCCCCTTCAAACGCCGTCGAAATGCCGCCAGCCAATAGCCGGGAGACGGTAGAAATTCAACCTCATCAGGGCGTTACGGCCCCCTCGGAACGCCCAAGGGCCTGTTTTCCCGGCCTGGAAAGCGTTGACGGTGCCAAAGACCCCCTCTATAAGGGCGCCAACTGGCGGCGGGCGCAATCCTGCCGCCGCTGTTCTTTGAGCAGTTGCAGGCTCTTTTGGGCCTCAGAGATAGCCGCAAGGTCTATCGCTCATGTTCCGGGGACAGCCTTGCACCGAACACCCTAAATCCGAGCGTCGATTCCGCGGTCAAGCAGCCGGCGCTACCCGACCAAGACGCGACCGGTACCGCAAAGGACATTGAGACCATGGCCAATACCACTTCCGCCAAGAAAGCGACGCGCAAGATCGCCCGCCGCACTGCCGTCAACAAGTCGCGCCGCACCCAGATGCGCGGTGCCGTGCGTAACGTCGAAGAGGCCATCGCGACCGGCGATCGCGCCGCCGCCGTCAAGGCGCTGGCCAGTGCCGAGCCCGCGCTGATGCGCGCCGCTCAGCGCAACATCATTCACAAGAACAACGCCAGCCGCAAAGTCTCGCGCCTCACCGCGCAGATCGCCAAGCTCGCCAAGTGAACTCGTGAAGTAAAGTTCGCAGTGCGATCCGATCTTCATTCGATCGGCTGAAGCGAACATTGCGCAGGTCAAACAGCCCGGCTTTCACGCCGGGCTTTTTGTTGCCTGTCACAATTCCCGCTTGTGGTCTTTGGACGACTGATCTTCCGTCGGAAGAGTCTCGCCGTCTTCGCCATGCTGCGTCCGTAGTTCTACCTGCCGCTGTTTTTGCAACAGCGGCAACTTTCACTGCGCTGCGAAAAACCCCTGCGGCGCGGGCCTAAGTTGAATTCGCACGCGCGATAGTTCTGCACACCGTAGTTTCACCGGAACACGTTTCGCGGTGGAGTTACCCTGTGAAACGAGACTCAAAAAACGATGTCTCGCTAATCACTTATCGACATAGCGGCGACAAGCATTTGGAAAACTCGCCCGCGCGTCGCGTGCGTGACGATTTTGTAAAAATTTTTTGGCGATGGGGGAGTCAATGTCACATGATGCGCCGCATTTTCGAATCTGTGCACGAATCCAAAAACTTGGTCTCAAGCCTGTGAACAACTCGTGCGCGGCGTTAACGCTGGTCAAGTTTTTTGATGCCTCAAGTGTGAATCAATTTCGTTGCGAGTCTTTCCGCTTAGTGTATTCCTTAAGTCGTTCGCGGCGCCCACGATCTTGAGACCAGCGCGGTTTAAGAAACGAGGCGAGCGTGCAAATCGGCGGCGGTGTGCACGTAGGCGACGCTTCAACAAGCGATTGTCGGATCAAACCCATAGCAATATGGGAATGGTAGCTCTTTGTCTGAATGTCTCCAAGCGGGATCTTAGCGACCCCGTTCGCGTCAAGCGGATATGAGAGACATCTCGAGGCTGCCCCGACAGGCGCGATGGCGAAGCCGAGCGGACGACACGAACAGACGGGCAGGACATCCGCGACTTGAGTATAGCGCGGGAGTTCTTTTACGCAGGACCTTGTCGTGAGCGATCACGGCAGGACGGGGAGGTATCATGTCCTACGGATTCAACGCGGTATTGACACACGTTTCATCGTCCCACGATGCCGTTTCCAATCCGTCCTGCGATCATCCTCCGTGTGAGGGCGCGTCGAGTACGCGCTGACCTCGCGAACTCTCCATCTACGACATCGCTGATCTGACCCGCGGCGCTTGCGCCGAACGGTCGAGCTTTGCCCGACGATGGACTCGCTTGAGGTCGCGCCATGGCCGAGATCCCGGAGGAACTCCGCATGGCGCCCGCCACGCAACCTTATCTCTCAAGAAAAGTTTTCAAATG
>NZ_JBSGOX010000002.1:0-981918 GCF_053592855.1 Bradyrhizobium sp. T-1
ATGAGAGTTTTTGAGACAGAGGAGGGGTGGCCGGAGACAGCGAGCGCGCGCATTTCCTGCCATGCCACTCTACTCTCTGGTCAACTCCGCTCGTTGGGCGCCGCCCTTTTTCCACCAGCGGCTGCCAAGACTCTTCGCCCGTTCTCCTCCGGAGAGGTGGCCAAGATCGTTCGCGTGTCAGACGGCTATTTGCGGCAACTTTCCCTCGACGGCCTGGGACCTGCCCCCGCGATCGGTCATGGCGGGCGGCGGTCGTATACCTTAGCTCAAGTGAATGAGCTGCGGGCCTATCTGGCTGCAGCCCGCCCGCGGGAGGCAGTTGATTTTCTCCCACGGCGGCGCCCCGGCGAAAAGCTTCAAATCATCACGGTCGCTAATTTCAAGGGCGGCTCGGCCAAAACAACGACCGCCCTGTATCTGGCCCAATATCTCGCCCTTTCCGGCTTTCGAGTTCTGGCCATCGACCTCGATCCGCAAGCCTCTTTGTCGGCCATGTTCGGCTATCAGCCGGAATTCGACATTGGGCAAAGCGAAACCATTTACGGCGCCATCCGCTATGACGACCAGCGCCGCCCCATGCGTGAAGTTGTGCGGCCGACCTATTTCGAGGGTATAGGCCTAGTGCCTGGCAATCTCGAACTCATGGAGTTTGAGCATCACACGCCGCGCGCCATGGTCGAGCGCCGCGAACGTGGACATGATCTTTTTTTTCGCCGCCTAGCGAGCGCAATCGATCAGGTAAGCGACGACTATGATGTCGTGGTGATCGACTGCCCACCTCAGCTCGGCTACCTGACGATGGGCGCTTTGAATGCGGCGACGGCGATGCTGGTGACAATCCACCCGCAGATGGTCGATGTCGCATCGATGAGCCAATTCCTTCTGATGACGTCGGATTTGATGTCCGTCATCGAGGAGGCGGGCGGCCGCCTCGATCACGATTTCATCCGCTATGTGATCACGCGCCATGATCCGAATGACGTGCCTGAGGCTCAGATCGTTGCGCTGCTGCGCAATCTGTTCCGCGAAAACGTGCTGCAAGCGACAGCCTGGAAATCCACTGCGATCTCCAATGCTGGCCTGACAAAACAATCGCTCTATGAGCTTGACCGCGGATCCGTCGGACGCGGCGCCTATGACAGGGCGGTTGAATCTGTCGATGCTATCAATGCGGAGATCGTGCAGCTGCTGAAGAAGGTGTGGGGACGATGAGCAAGCGCACGGATGCTATCAGGGGGCTTTTTACTGCCGCACCTCAGACGAGTCCGTTGTCAGCTGACAACACAGCACCAGCGCCGCTGGCGCGGGTGTCGTCAGGTGCTGTGCGCTCGCTGAAGGAATCTTTCTCAGAAGTTGAGAAGGAGAATCAGGAGCTTCGGGACAAGCTCACATCTGGCGCGACGATCGTAGAGATCGATCCCGGTCTGATAGATCCCTCGCCCGTGTCTGATCGTTTTCGCGACGACGACACGGCTTCTTACGAACTTCTCAAGCAATCGATTTCGCAGATCGGCCAGGAGGTTCCTGTCCTCGTCCGCAAGCATCCGACAATGCCGGGACGATATCAGAGCGCTTATGGTCATCGCCGGGTGCGTGCCGCGCGCGAGCTGGGTATTGCCGTCAAAGCGATCCTAAAACCGCTCTCCGACGAAGCCCTCGTCGTGGCACAAGGCCTTGAGAACGCGCCGCGGGAGGATTTGAGCTTCATCGAGCGCGCGATGTTCGCAATGCGCATCGAAGATGCCGGGCACAAGCGCGCAGTCGTTCAAGACGCGCTCGCAGTCGATAGGGCCGAAGCGTCAAAACTGATTGCGGTTGCGAGATCCATTCCGCCCGACATTATCGATGCTATTGGCAAGGCCCCAAAGGTTGGCCGCGGGCGATGGCAGAGCTTTGCTGATCTCTTGGCGGATGCGTCGGTGATCGACCGCGTAAGGGCGGCGATCGGGGACGACAAGTTCGCCGGCCGTGAGTCAGACGACAGATTTCTGACGGTGTTCTCGGCCGCGAATAAACCTGCTGCAACTCGCCAATTCGCGCGATCGTCTGCTGTGCTCGCCTCAGATGGACAGCGCATCGCTCAGGTCCGTCAGGGCGATCGAGAACTCAAGTTGACCATCGACAAGAAGGTCCCGGCGTTGTTCGCGGACTTTCTTATCACCCAGCTTCCGAACCTGTTCGAGACGTTTTGCAAATCGGACAGATCCGAGGAGACCACCGGGGCTTAGCCGCCTCATGAACAACCGCGAACCAGGAGCAGCACGGCAAAAGAAAAAAGGCCCCCGCAACGTCACCGTCCCGGAAGCCTCTCTTCGTAGTTTGGCGACTAAAGAGAATCACTTCCGCGCACCATAGTCAAGAGTCTTGTGAGAGACGGCGCCGTTTCGGCGAGCAGATTTTCTTTGCCCGCATAAGGCAAAGACATGCAATCACGTGCCCCAACGACGCCCTTTGGGCGGCGCTCGTTGAAGCTTGCCCATGTGGCAACACAAGTCGCAGTATCGACCAGGCCATCGGAAAAGATCGTCCATAAATGGAAGATCTTTCAGGCCATCTGCATCGCAAGGCCGCGCCTCGGTATCTCTGAGCGTGCGCTGACGGTGCTGGATGCTCTGCTCAGCTTTCATCCCGAGACTACGCTCACGGGTGAGGGTGACCTCATCGTGTTTCCGTCAAACAATCAGCTGACGCTGCGAGCTCACGGCATGCCGGTGTCCACGTTGCGGCGTCATCTCGCTGTGCTTGTCGACGCCGGGCTCATCGTTCGCAGGGATAGTCCGAACGGCAAGCGCTACGCTCGCAAAGGCAGCGGCGGTGACATCGAGCGCGCCTTTGGCTTTGACTTGTCGCCACTCGTCGTTCGCGCCGAAGAGTTCGAGAGGCTGGCTGAGGAAATCAAAGCGGAGGCTCGTGCTATCAAACATGCGCGCGAGCGCATCACACTCTGCCGTCGTGACATCGCCAAGATGATTGCAACGGGCATCGAGGAAAACGTGCCGACCCACAGGGAATGGAAGGGGCCGGCTGATTGGGACGAGGTGCATCGGGCATTCCGTTCGATCGTCGAGACGATTCCACGCCGGGCGACCTGCCAAGAACTTGAGGCGATCGCCGACGAACTATCGCAGCTTGCCGACGACGTCCTCAATCTGCTGGAAACTCACGTCCAAGCAGCAAATATGAGCGCCAATGAGTCCCATACTGAGCGTCACTTACAGAATTCAAACCCAAACACTCTTACTGAACTTGAACCTAGCCTCCAAGAAGGCAGGGCGGCGAGTACCGAGCCGCAACCACAACCGGCGCGATTTGCGGAAGGCTCCTATCCTTTGGGTATGGTCTTGAGCGCATGTCCAGACATCGTCGACTACGCCAAGGGAGGGATTTCAAACTGGCGCGATTTCATTGCGACTGCGGCGGTCGTTCGATCCATGCTTGGCATCAGTCCCAGCGCGTGGGAGGAGGCGCAGAGCGTCATGGGGGAGACTCAGGCTGCAATTGTGGTCGGCTGCATCCTGCAGCGAGGGGAGGTCATCCGTTCAGCCGGCGGATATCTGCGGGGGCTGACGCGAAAAGCCGAGGCCGGCGAATTCTCGCTCGGGCCAATCCTAATGGCGCAGATCAACTCACGACTGCACGAAAAACGAAGGGCCTAACGGCTAGTCTAGGTAAGTGTCTCTTGGGCCCAGCGGCTCGGGCCGTCGCAGGTTTGATGTTGAGGTTCAATTTGAAGAGGTCTTGGCTAACGGACTGGGCGCGAAGGCGACAGCACCTCAAGAAACGTCAGGCCAACATTGCGTACGGGCTAATGAGCGGTGACACCCACAGATTAGATCGTATGCGCCGTCGTTTTGCAACGACCTCAAGGCGCCTGATTCGTTCGCCGCAGCGCAGCAATTATCCGCCGCCAATTAAGCCCTTCGAATCTGTCTTGGCCTTGCATCGCTGTCTTTACGTCATGGCGCGCAGCCACGGCTGGCGCCATGGCGTCGACCACCGCCGGTACGAACTGCGGAACGTCCGCTTTTGTTGCCGGCGCCAGGTAAACACCTGTTGCGGTATCAGCCCGTGTCGTCGGGCATCTCGTCGCCGCCAGCGCCCACGAGTTTTGGCCGAGTGATATGCCTCGATAATGCTGCGCCGCGCTCGAGCATAGCTCTATAAGCCGCGCGACCATGCGTCCGCGAGTCTAAACGAAATGCTCAGGTCCGAGAATTATAAGGCTAACGTTTCTCATCTGCGACCTGCCGTGTGGGTAAACAAAAACCTGATCTGACGATCAGCCAAGGCACGAAGGCAATGCGCAACGGAACCAATCGTGCCGGCCGTTTAGACGGTCCACGCCTAAAAAAGGGTAACCCCGGCATTGCTGCCAGGGTTTGTGCTGTTGGATTTTGCTCAGCGAGATCCCGGATCGGCGGTACACCGCTTGCGCGCTGCACCGCGTCCGGGACGACTCGTCGTTAGAAGTCCATGCCGCCCATGCCGCCGGCGGGGGGCATCGCGGGGCCGGCAGCGGCCTTCTTCGGCAGCTCGGCGACCATGGCTTCGGTGGTGATCAGGAGCGCTGCAACGGAGGCTGCGTTCTGGATCGCGGTGCGGACCACCTTGGTCGGGTCGATGATGCCTTTGGAGACCAGGTTGCCGTATTCGCCGGTCTGGCTGTCGAAGCCGTAGGCGTACTGGTCCTTCTCCAGGATCTTGCCGATGATCACCGAGCCGTCTTCACCGGCGTTGATCGCGATCTGGCGAGCGGGAGCCGACAGCGCCTTGCGCACGATCTCGACGCCGGTCTTCTGGTCGTCGTTCTTGGTGCGCAGGCCCTTGAGCTGCTCGGAGGCACGGAGCAGGGCGACGCCGCCGCCCGGGACGATGCCTTCCTCGACAGCCGCGCGGGTCGCATGCATCGCGTCATCAACGCGATCCTTGCGCTCCTTCACCTCGACCTCGGTCGCGCCGCCGACGCGGATCACCGCGACGCCGCCTGCGAGCTTGGCAAGACGCTCCTGGAGCTTCTCACGGTCGTAGTCCGAGGTGGTCTCCTCGATCTGCGCCTTGATCTGGGCCACGCGCGCCTCGATGTCGGCCTTCTTGCCGGCGCCATTGACGATCGTGGTGTTCTCCTTGTCGATCATCACCTTCTTGGCGCGACCGAGCATGTTGAGCGTGACGTTCTCGAGCTTGATGCCGAGATCTTCCGAGATCGCCTGGCCGCCGATCAGGATCGCGATGTCCTGCAGCATGGCCTTGCGGCGATCGCCGAAGCCCGGAGCCTTGACGGCCGCGACCTTCAGGCCGCCGCGCAGACGGTTCACAACAAGCGTGGCCAAGGCCTCGCCTTCGACGTCCTCGGCGACGATGACCAGCGGCTTGCCGGTCTGCACCACGGCCTCGAGCAGCGGCAGCAGCTCGTTCAGCGAGGAGAGCTTCTTCTCGTTGATGAGGATGTAGGCGTCGTCCATCTCAACGCGCATCTTGTCGGCGTTGGTGACGAAGTAGGGCGAGATGTAGCCGCGGTCGAACTGCATGCCCTCGACGACGTCGAGCTCGGTCTCGAGCGACTTGGCTTCCTCGACGGTGATGACACCCTCGTTGCCGACCTTCTTCATGGCGTCGGAGAGGAACTTGCCGATCTCCTGGTCGCCGTTGGCCGAGATGGTGCCGACCTGGGCGATCTCGTCGTTCGAGGTGACCTTCTTGGAGTTCTTCTGGAGGTCTGCAACCACAGCCTCGACCGCGAGGTCGATACCGCGCTTGAGGTCCATCGGGTTCATGCCGGCGGCGACCGACTTGGCGCCTTCCTTCACGATCGCCTGGGCCAGCACGGTGGCGGTGGTGGTGCCGTCGCCGGCCGCGTCAGCGGACTTCGAGGCGACTTCGCGCACCATCTGGGCGCCCATGTTCTCGAACTTGTCGTCGAGCTCGATCTCCTTGGCGACGGTGACGCCGTCCTTGGTGATGCGGGGAGCGCCGAACGACTTGTCGAGCACGACGTTGCGGCCCTTCGGACCGAGCGTGACCTTCACCGCGTTGGCGAGGACGTCGACGCCGCGCAGCATCTTGTCGCGCGCTTCAACCGAGAATTTGACTTCTTTGGCTGCCATCTGGAATTTTCCTTAAGGTGTTTGACTGGAGGGAGGAGGGAGGCTCTTAAGCCGCCTTCTTCTTGGACTCGGCGACCTCGAGAACGCCCATCACGTCGCTCTCCTTCATGATCAGCAGGTCCTGGCCGTCGATCTTGACCTCGGTGCCGGACCACTTGCCGAACAGCACGCGGTCGCCGACCTTCAGGTCGATCGGGATCAGCTTGCCAGCTTCGTCGCGGCCACCGGGGCCGACGGCGACGACTTCGCCCTGGGAGGGCTTTTCCTTGGCAGTGTCGGGAATGATGATGCCGCCAGCGGTCTTCTCTTCTGCGTCGATGCGCTTGACCACGACGCGGTCGTGAAGCGGACGGAATTTCATGCAGTCCTCCTAATATTTGCACGAGTTGAGACTTCAACCTTGTGAGCAATCGATGCCTACGAGTGCTAGCGCAGACGCAGCTGAAATAGGACGGGGCTTCTACAGGAGCAAGAGCTTCCAGCAAAAAATCACACTCAGAAGTCGTCTCTGCCAGAATCATTTATCGTAGCTAACTGGCCCGGCCGCTATTAGCGCAGTGTGAGGTTGCCCTGCTCGGCCGAGGTCTGCACGATTTCGCGGCGGATGCTCTTGGCCTGGAAGAACGCTCAGACATTGGTGCGCTCGAGAGTCTTAGTAGTTGCTAAAGCCATTCTTGGTCTCATTGACTGCTCGGATACGGCTCCGGCCGAAACGAACCCTAGCGCTGATGAACGCGCGACGTAACAGGAGTTCGCCGGGCTTGCTTCAGTGGACGGAATTCTCATCGAGTTAGCCGCGACATCCGCAACAGCCAAGGAGTGTGAACAGGTTCGGGATGCCGTCTCGTTCTAGGCAAGCCGATCTTGAAAAATAGCGCCTTTTTTCATCTCGCTCCATCGCTAACCTTGGCAGTTGACCGGAGCTGGATGAAAGCGGCCAGGGGCCGGCGGCGACCTCTTCAAGGAGCTGAACGAAACGCCCGCGCGGGAGAACTGAATCAAGACGAGATCAGCGCTCACGCAAAGTTCAATCGCGCTTCGTCCGCCCTTCTTCCGCGGTGATGCTGATGATCGTATACGCATGCTTCTCGCGTCTTATATTGCGACGAGATGGGCTTCCGGGGAGGCAACGAGATGCAACGCCCCCGGTTTCACCGCATCTTCTTCAGACCGCTCGCGAAGAGTGGGGGCGGCACACGACTGGATCGGGGGATACGCCGAGTCCGCCCCCGCATCACCTTGAGAGGATTGGTGACGCGAGTTTGAAGGTAGCAAACAAGGCGATAGCGTAGCTACTGCAACTATCTCACACCAGGATGGCTCGCATGAGGGTTGAATCGGCCGTGGCGATAGGTTGTATGCTGTTGGGTCCTCGGGTGTCCCGGCTGTGCGGAGAGAAGAAATGCCGATTGTCACGACAGCGAGCGCAAGTGACGGACAAAGAACATTGCAGACAAGACGAAAGATGTGGTTCGGAGCCTAACATCCATCAGCAACAATGCTTCGATTTTCGCCGTTAGTCGCCCCGCTCAACGCGGTCTTCAATCTCGATAGTGCGTCAGACTGACCTCTTTTTGCGCTCTGATCTTCCCCCGAGAAAGCGGACGGGTTTAAGCGGCTTTTAGCTCCATCTCGATCGGAGGGATATATCCGATGGCGGAATAGAGCCTGGTTCGATTGGAGAAGCCCGCGATGAAGGCGAAGATGTCGCGCCGGGCTTCGGCACGGGTCTGGTACTGACGATGATGAACGAGCTCGGTCTTGAGGGTGTGGAAGAACCTCTCCATCGGGGCATTGTCGTAGCAGTCGATGCGTCAGGCCCGCGGCGGTAAGGGCCGCGCGATACTCGTGTGAAGCGTACTGCACTCCGCGATCGGAATGATGGACCAATCCGGCGTCCGGCCGCTGCTGGCGAAGCGCCATCGTCAGTGCGGAGGAGACGAGTTCGACCCGCATGTGATCCGGCATCGCCCAACGTACGCATACGACGAGGACCGCCTGATTGACGCATGCGCGCGGGCACAATGAGTTCTATGATCGGTCGGGTGAAGGTCAGGCAGCCTGCTGACCGGCGGGCTTATCGGCTTGGCGCAGGAGCTTCCATTCCCAGGGCAGCAGTTCGTGCAGCCGTGACGTGGGAAGGTCGGCGATCCGGGCGAGGACGTCGGCGAGCCAGGCCTTGGGATCGACGTTGTTGAGGCGGCAGGTCGTGATCATCGTCAGCATGATGGCGGCGCGGTCGGCGCCACGCTGGCTGCCGGCGAAGGTCCAGTTCCGTCGCCCCAAGGCAATGCCTCTCAATGCGCGCTCGGCACAATTGTTGGTCAAGCAGATCCTGCCATCGTCGAGGAAGCGGGCGAAGTCGTCCCAGCGCCTGAGCATGTAGTTCATGGGCTTCAGGACCTCGGAGGAGCGCGACAGGGTTTCCCGCTCGCGGAGCAGCCAGACGTGCATGCCGTCGAGAAGCGGCTTGCTCCGCTCCTGGCGTACGGCACGCCGCTCGTCGGCACTACGGCCGTTGATGGCGCGGTCGATCTCGAACAACGCATCCAGACGCCTGACCGCCTCCAGCGCGATCGGGGAGACCGGTTTGCCCTTGAGGCCTTCCCGTGCGGTTTTCTCGATATCGGCCAGCTCGAAGAAGCCTCGCCGCGCATGGGCCAGGCAAAATGCCGGCGTGATCGGCATTGCTTTCCTTTTTGGGTCGAACAACGGCTCGAAGCCGCCATAGCAATCCGCCTGCAGGATGCCGGCGAAGGCGGCCAAATGCTTCTGGGGATGTTCGCCCCGTCGGTCGCTCGAGGCGTAATAGACTGCCGCCGGCGGCGCCGGCCCGGCGAACGGCCGGTCATCCCGCACATACGTCCAGATCCGGCCAGTCGTGCACTTGCCCTTCGCGAGGATGCGGATGGTGGTGTCGTCGCCGTGAAGACGCTCGGCCGCGAGCACATGACGCTCGATCAGCTGGAACAGCGGCATGACGGCGAAGGTTCCGTGGCCGACCTGGTCGGCCAGCGTCGACAGCGGCAGGTCGATCCGCTCGGCCTTGAAGCGCACGCTTTGGCGATTGAGCGGGATATGCATGCCGAACTTGTCGAACAGGATGGTTGCCAACAGTTGCGGACCGATGAAGCCGCGAGGCGTGGCATGGAACGGTGCCGGCGGCTGGCTAATCTTCTCGCAATCGCGGCAGGTGAACTTCTCGCGTACCGTCTCGATCACCTTGAAGCGACGCGGGATCTCCTCCAGCGTCTTGGTCACATCCTCGCCGACTTTCGCCAGCCGCGATCCGCCGCAACAGGCGCAATTCGTCGGAGGGTCAATAACGACGCGCTCGTGTTCGATGTCGTCCGGCCATGGCTGGCGAACCGGCCGCTTGCGCATGAAGGGGCGGACGTGCTGCGTCTTCGCCGCTGCGACCTGCGCGCCAAGCTCATCCTCGCTCGCAGTGGTTACGAGTTCCTCGAGCTCCAATTCCAGCTGTTCGATCAGCCGCGCCGTGCGCTCGGATCGCTGCCCGTGCAGTTCACGTTTGAGCTTCTCAATCCGCAGCTCAAGATGCGCGATCATCACCTCGCTGTCCGACAGCTCCGCCCGCGCGTTGGCGGCATCCGCGACTGCCACATCGCGTTCAGCCTGCAACGCCTCGCGCTCGGCCAGCAGCGCAAGGTAGGCGCTCGCGAGATCCGACGGAAGATCGTCCGGCTTCGATGTCATGAAGCCATTGAATCAGATCGAGCAGCAGATTCAAACCCAAAACGGTTATCCGACCCGCGTGGGACGCTGGGTTTCTTGCGGATTGCGCCAATCGATTCCGGACAACAGATAGCTCAACTGCGCCGGCGAGATCGTTACCGATTCACCGGCAACCGATGGCCAGATGAACTTTCCTCTCTCGAGTTTTTTTGTGAACAAGCAGGCTCCCTGGCCATCGTGCCAGATCGCCTTCACGAGATCGCTGCGGCGACCGCGGAAGACGAACAGATGACCGCTGAGCGGGTCTTTGTGTAGCACCTCCTGCACTTGGAGAGCCAGCGACGGAAAGCCTCTGCGCATATCCGTGTAGCCTGTCGCGAGCCATACTCGCACATTCCCCGGTACAGCAATCATCGGCGTCCAAGCACATCAAGGACCCGCGCCAGCGCCTCCGGATCAACGTGCGCGTCCACCCGGATGCACCGTCGGTTGCCGAGATCGATCTCTATCAATCCAGTACGCGCGGCTGCCACCGAGCGAACTCGGCCATCAACAGTAGGCAAAAGCTTCGGAGTTTCCTCGGCCGAGGCCGCTACGGCGGCGATCTGCACCGGCGTAAAAGATGGTATAACTTCTTGTTCCGATGTCCGTGCTTGTCGACGCCAGGTAAACACCAGGCTGGCCGCTACTCCGTTGCGACGCGCAACCTCAGTTACCTTCGCGCCCGGTGCCAGCGTCTCCTCGACAATCCGTGCCTTGTCGTCCTGCGACCAACGCCGCCGCCGCTCCAGCCCGCCCAAAACCTCGACCCGCATCGCCCGATGACCTTAATGCTAGACTTAAGGTCACACGCTTCGCGAATTACCATCCGTCACGCAAGACGGCCCTCGTCGGAGGCGTACCGCCCAACCGACGATCTTGCGGCTGAAGAGGTCCATGACGGCTGCCAGGTACAGCCAGTCCTCCGCCGTGGGACGTAGGTGATATCGGCCAGCCAGACCCGGTTTGGGGCCGCGGCGGTGAAGTCGCGCGCGATCAGGTTTGGTGCGATCGGCAGATTGTGGCGACTGTCGGTGGTGCGGACGCGACATGGCGGCGCCATGATCGCCCGAATGCCATGCCGTCGCATCAGCCGTTCGATCCGGCCACGGCTGGCCCACGTCCCCGCGTCCGCAGGGCGGCGTGGACTCGAGAACTGCCGCTGGCTGCTCTCGCGATGGACCTGCCGGATCTCGGCATCGGCGTCGCCTGCGTGGTGGGCCGCCACGCCGCCGATGCCGGCTCCTGCCGGAATTTGTCTATCCAGCGGCGCAGCACCGCGCAGACCGAGCTCCTTGGCGACCGATCCGATCGATCGACCACTCGATACCGCCAGTTCAACGGCCTAGCGTTTGTAGTCCTCTGTGAACCATCGAAGTTGACGTTCTGGCATTCGATACCTCCGGGCTCTCTGAGCTACTACAGGTGTCCACTTATTCGGAGGAGGTGCAGAAGTCCTATCTCACGAGCGTCAGAAAGGCGCCGATGCATCAGCCGCTCAGAGCAGCCGTCATGGATTTTGAGGTGGTGCATGATCGCGTGCTGCGCGATCACATTGGCGTTCGAGGTCATATGTCCCTGCAACTTCCTGGCCGCAGAAACGATCTCCGGGGGGCTGCTAAATAGCCCAGTCGCCAGCGAGTGATCGCCAGTTCCTTGGAGAAAGCGTTGACCAGGATCGTCCGTGAACGTACGCCGGGCTGCGCCATGACAATCGATTCATGGCGCTCACGAGTGAATACGAAGCTGGAATAGCATTCGTCGGAAAAGATCCATAACTGGTAGTTGATGCGAGGCCTCCGATAGCTCGAAGGGTACTTCGATCATAGACTGCACCAGTAGGATTGTTGGGCGAGTTGACGATAATGGATTTCGTGCGCGGTGTACCAGCGGCGCGGATTGCGTCAATATCGGAATTATATCGGGGCGGGCGGGCATCAACGAACACGGGTTTTGCGCCAGCGAGAAGAACCTGGGACGGGAATGTCGGCCGGCAGGGACGAATGGCGATGGCCTCGTCACCCGGATCCAGCAGAGCCAACGCAACATTGAGCAGCCCTTGTTTTGCATCCGCTTCGAGACTCTAACTGCCGCTGGATGAACATTCAGTGGCAGGTCAGCAGTTATAACGATATCGTTCAAATGCCAGCCGATGCCGGTTTCCGATGACAGCTTTTCGGCAACGGCGCTGCGAAGCGGCGTCAGGCCGATGGCATCCGTATAGCGGTTTATCTTGGCCTTGATGGCGGCAATTGCCCCCTCGCGGGCCGATGATGGTGGATCGATGATCACTTCACCCGCCGCCAGATCGATGATCGGACGGCGCCATCGGCAGCTAACTTAGCTGCGTCACGAGCGGCGGCAGTGCCCGAACCTAAAAGCAAAGACAGTGGTTGCGCCAGCAGGCGCTCCTCCTGAGCTGATTGTGGTCTTTCACGATCGAACCACTCGGCCGCATTTCGCGATCTGCTCAGTCATAGGTCGCGCTTCGATTACGGCGAACTCCGCAGCAGATGAAGCCTCATAGCCACTCGAGATAGGCGCTCCCTCCTCAATCCAGGCAATGCGTCCTTTCGATTGAAAAGGGCAGCAGAACGTCCTCCCGCCGGAGTATCGGAAACCGCAACGCCAAACCAATGTGCTCGAAACCGCTACTGAGGCGGTGTTCACCAACAGCGCGCGAGCGACTCCGTCGTGGCCAATCGGCGTGGCACATCGGTGGAATGTGGAACCTGCGCGCCGGATGATCGTGTCAGCGAGCCGATCACGCCCTTCCACGCTAAAGGAGAGGACGCACTGACCGTGCTGCATTTCTGCGGTCGATTGTACAGCGCATTGATCACGTGCATTGGCAAGAACAGACTGTGATTCGGGTCGCATGCGGAATTCCTTGCAAGTGACGTGTGAGCAGTCGGGCGCACGTCGGTCAAATATTTGATGCACCGACGCCACCATATCAATTGATAAGTGTGGTAGTTGATCGCACAACCTGTAAGGCATTGGCTTCAGTGGAATGCGCTCTGCAATTCAAAGATCTTCGGTGCTGTCGATGGCGTAACGCCTGAGATCGTCGCATGCATGGCTGCGAGCTGCAACTTTCGAACAGACAAGCAAGAAGCTTTTCTGTGCGGGCCTTGTAGCTCCGGACTCGATGATATCGTGCAGGGCCGCAACGATTGTCGACCTCGGGGTAGCGCCCAGAATTGCACCTGGTTCATCGTCTTAAATGGTCGTGGTCTATTGGCGAGAGGGTTGCCGCGGTTTGTTTCGTGCGGAAACCCGGAAATCGAGCCACGATCCGACAGGAGAAACGATCGACCCTTTCATTAACGGAGCTGCTGCGGCGACATCCGTTGCCTGGCCGATCATCAGATACTTTAAGCGGGACTATCGACAAGGGCGATTGAACCGCAACAATCGATCGAGAACGAGATATCGGGTGGATGAAGACCTATCCTGGGTCAAGATATCGCTCTTCCGCGCGAGCGAGTTCGTCGTACCTTAATAACTCGAAGATCTCTTCAAGGGTCGCGATAGCTGGCTCAATGCTGGCAACGCCTTCCTCAGCGATAATGCGGCCGCAGACGTGCCGCATTGCCGCAGTCGCAGCTCGCATGGAGTGATTGGCCCAGATCACGGTAGAGATGCCGGCATCACGGTATGACGAGACCGGCGTTCGATAGTATTTTGTTGGAACGATTACGACAGGTCGGTGGTTCTGCCAGGAACTCGCGAACGAGAGTATCTCGTCCGCCGTGCTCTTACGCGAGTGAATGAGGATCGCGTCGGCTCCCGCAGCGGCGTAAGCACTAGCGCGTACCAGTGCTTCGTCCATTCCATGGCCGGCGATCAGGGCTTCGATCCGAGCCACGAGGACCAAGTCTTCCGCCACTGTATCCTTCACTGCCCGCAGACGGCCGGAGAATTCATCGATATCTGCGAGCGGATGCCGATCGCCAATGAACGAGTTCATTTTCGGAAAGCAGCTGTCCTCAAGCGCGACGCCGGCAGCGCCGCGCTGACGGAGTTTCCGTGCCAGCAGGCGTGCATTGTTGAAGTTCCCGAAGCCGCCATCACCGTCAACGAGCACAGGCAGTTCGGTCGAGTCGACGATCCGCTCGACCACGTCGACGAGTTGGCTCCATGATGCTTCGTTGGCATCTCGGTAGCCAAGAGAGGAGGCGATTGCGAGGCCCGACGCCCACAGACCTTTGAATCCCGCGCGCTTGGCGATTGCGCCGGAGAGCGCATCGTGAGCTTCCATGAGGAAGGAGAGGTCGCGGTTGGAGCAGATCTGAGCGCGCAGCATTTCTGCAAGTGAGGCGCATGGTTTAGGGCGGTTGCCGAGAACTGACTGTGATTGCATCGCGACTCCTTTGTTGGGACATGTGACCGGCGGACATTCTCGGGATGTTCTGCCAGTTCTCGATCGAGGTAAGCCGATCGCGCTCGTGTGGCTCAAGCGATAGCTGACATGCATTATCTAGATAAATGCTTAGACGTGGCAGTTGACCGAACGACCAAATTATTGGCGAGCGCTGTGGGATACTTCGGGGAGTTCGGTTAAGCCCTAACATCGCACCTGCCCTGATTAACTCGCCGATCTGCCGCTCGAGCGCTGCCCGCTTGCATACTCCCTTAACAGCCACTTGGTGGTTCTATAGCGGCCGACGTAAAGCTTGTAGTTGCGGAGCCGCGCCCGCCTCTTGGCGGATTGCCGGCCGGTGCTGCCGTCCTCGTACAGTGGCTCCATGCTTATGTCGAAGTCGAGGTATGGCATCACCGTAAGCTCGAGGAAGCGAGCGCCTTCGAAGTCTTTGCCGCTATGGGCTGGTTTGTAGCTGGCACGAATCAGCATCGAGCGCAGCAGCATGTGATCCTCGCCATAGATCTGGGTGAAGATCTTGCGCTTCGGCCAGACGATCGACCGGGCGATGATTTCATTCTTGCGTTCCACATAGGCGCAGGCCAAATCGCCGGCGCCATAGGCGCGCGCCGGGTGCTCCGTGGCATTGCCGTAGCCGCCATACTTGCCGAGCTTTTCGACCGGTCCTGACATGCAGCTGGACGGGCCGACAATATAGACATGCTCGATCTCGTCCGGTGTTCGCGCTAGCTTCAGTTCGAGGCCCTGCTGATCGGCCGCGAACAGGTTGGCGAGTTGGGTGATCTCGTCCGCGCCGACGAAGTCGGCAAGGTACTTCTGCAGGTAGGTTCCGACCTTCATCTGAGTGTGGAGGTCTCGCTCACCATTTTCCACGCTCTCGGTGAAGGCAATCTTGCTTTTGTCCTTCCTGGAAACATGCAGAAAATGGTCTTTGGGAATCTGGTCGGCCCACCAGACGCCGGACGCAAAGAATGGTTTTTGATATTCGCCCCGGTCGAAGCGGGCCTGCTCGCGGCAGCGCCAGTTCGGGTCCGGTCCCTTGCGCGGGATCAGTTTACGGTTGAGGGTATTGGAAAGCCCGATCTTTTTCGACCCCCGCGTCTCTGCGATGGTTAGCGCCGCCTTGCTGGCACCGTCGACGAACGGCACGAATGTCCCGGGGGCGGGCATTTCGACGATCTGGTACATCAGGCGATGCCCGGTGCCGGCGAGCTGCGCCAGATCGGCCTCTGTGATTTTATTGTCGCTCATGCGTCATTTTCACGCGTCTGAATACTCGCCCTTAGCTTTGGCGGTGAGGCGGAGCCAAACAAAAGCGCCTCTAAAGCCTTCTCAGTGCTGTACTTGGCCAGGGCCTGAATTAACGGCCGCACATAATACTGTCTCTCTTCTTCCTGTATGAGCTTCGAATCGCTCAGCGAGGTCAGTGCCAGTTCGATCAACTCGATCGCCCGTTCCTTGTTGCCGCTCTCGTAATAGTACTCAGCGATCGCCCCATAAGACCGGAACTTATAGCCATCGGCTTGCGGTGGATTCAGCCATAAAATGTGTTCAGCCAAATCCCTGCCCATTGCAAAGCGCTCGGCAAGGGGGAGGTGCGAGGCATCATTTGCCGGATCGAAGAGTTGGGTTAGAGCCACCGTCATCAATTCCTCGGACCCTTTATCGATCGCGTCACGAACCAATTGGCGCATGACGGGCAAGCCGGCCCGTAAGTCGCGAATTTTGTGAAGCAACAGATTGACATGAATCTCACGAAGGTCGATTTCGTCCGGCATCAAGACGAGCCCCTCTTGGACCGCCGAGAGCGCCGTCGTCCAATCCTTTGCCCACAGCGCCGCCCGAAGTTTAGCGTAGATTGGCGAGGTGGGCGTTAGCTCGCGGGCTACCCGTTGGTTCTGCTCAATCCGCTTCGCGTCGGCGGCTTTAGCTTCTTCGCTGGTTCGCCAGACCCCTTGAAGAACCTTCGGCAAAACATCATTGAGTTGCATTGGATGTCCTATGAACGCGATGTGGCCGTCGCGATCGACGACGAAAGAGATGGGAATCCCGGAGCAAAACTGGGGTCTCCCCAAAGCTGCTTCATCTCGCCTGTGAAGTCGAACGCAATCCGATAGTTCAGTTTCGGAGACGTTTCGGTCAACCACGCCTCCAACTTGGTTCTGGCCTCGTCCGCCGTTGGTGCTTCTTCGCCACATGCGACTCCGATGACCTCAACTCCGCAATCTTTATATTTCTCCTGCAGTTGAACGAGATAGGGCATCGCCGCCGTCATACATCGTCCGCACCTACTTGCCCAAAATTCGACAATGTAGACTTTCCCGCACTCGAAGTTCGCAAGGGGCTGGCCACGCAGCCAACTCCCCACCTTGATGGGAGGAGCCAAAGATTCCATGCGCAGCGCCACGTTGCTGTCCGACATATTATCAAACCCTACGCGACTTATTTTGACCGCTTGTCTCTAAGAAACGGGTGGAGAGCATCGATCGCGTGCGTGCACTCAGCACTCTTAGTACTGCGTGTTTGCAATGAGTGTGCCAGCGGTCGGAGCGCGTTAGGCCTATGATCGCACTTTTGAAAACCCCCCGGCGCCCAATTCGGGCAGTGTTCTGAACCAGACGCGTTTGGCGCCAATGTCACAAACTAGACACAGATCGCGCCTTGCGCCGCCTACAAACACTGGTGTGGCGGTTGTGAGCCGACTTACAAGTATAGCTGGTGAGCTAGACGGATGGTCCGACAAAGACGAACAGTGTGTCCGCCAGCATGGCTTGCTTCGATAGCTCCGACCAGCGCGCGACTTCGTTGTGTTGCACGTCTTAGGTTTAAAGGCATGCAGAAGGGAGCTACGCACGGCATGAGAAAAGCGGGGTAACGAGGCCAGTGCCGAAGCATGCCAGAAGCTCTCAAGGAGAGCGATATGCCGCGAAGGAGATTGCAAACATATCCCATTTCGTCAGCCCGACGAGATCGACGACCCAGTGACCAATGTCCTGCGCGCCGCGGCAACTTCTGGGCAAGCTATCACGAAATTATCTTGCCACGGTAAAAGGAGTTGAAGCCGACGAAAGCGCCGTGTCCTGTGGCATGGTTATGGTCCGTCGCGAACGATCAGGCCGGCAGCGGCCCGATCGAAGTAGCGCGGCCGAATGTCGCAACCGCGGGGCGGCTCGAGATGGCGAGCTGATTCCTGCGTGAGGTTTGTCTGGCGCCGAACCGGCGTCCGGCGAAGCGGCGATCGACGTCTTAGTGGAAAATTACCGCGCCAAGTAGGGCCAGGTGATCAGATTGTCTATCAATAATCGTGCCGCGCTGCTAACCTTCTACGGCTCTCTAGCCGAACATGGGATTCACTTGCGCACGACCACCCGCAACTTCCGAAACGACGAGATGATGAAGCTTCGCGCGCCCGTGGAGAAGGCCCCAGACCTGCGCGAGATGATTGGCTTTGCCGCCAACGGCTGATGAAGCTGGAGGTCGCCGTACAGACCGGAGCGGCCTACGGCGAGCAGAGTGCCAGCGGTTGAACTACGCATTCCCAAACTGCGCAAGGAAGCTACTTCCCGGGTTCCTGGAGCCGCGCCGCATGGCTAAGAAAGCGCTGAGCGCAGTGACGAGGAGGCCTACGTGCAGGGCGTCTCGAACCGCTCGGTGGATCATCTCGTGCAGGCCATGGGCATGACCGGGATCTCCAAAAGCCGGGTCAGCCGGCTCTGCGGTGACATCGAAGACAAGGTGTGAAGGCTTTCCTCGCCTGCCCGATCGAAGGCGACTGGCCGTATTTGCGGACCGACGCCACCCACCTGAAGGTGCACCAGAATAGCCGCATCGTCTCGCTCGCGGTGTTCCTCGCGGCCGGTGTCAACGGCGACGGCCGGCGCGAGATCCTCGGCATGGACATGGGCCCGTCCGAAGCCGAGGCGTTCTGAACGACTTTTCTGCGCAAGCTCGCCCACCGCGGCCTACGTGGCGTAAAGCTGGTTGTGTCCGATGCCCATGAGGGCATCAAGGCCGCCGTCAGCAAGGCGCTCAACGCGACCCGGCAGCGCTGCCGCGCGTCCCCTTCATGCGCAACGTCTTCGCGCATGCGGCAAGAGCCGGCCGGCGCGTCGTGTCCGCCTTCATCGCCACCGCGTTCGCCCAACACAATGTTGAAGCGGCCAGGGCGCAGTGGCGCAAGGTCGCCGATCAGCTCCGGCCTCAAACTGTCCAAGCTCGCGACCCTCATGGACGAAGCCGAGCTCGGCGTGCGAGCCTATATGAGCTTCCCGGCTCCGCACCACGCCAAGCTCCACTCGACCGATCCGATCAAGGGCCTCAACGGCGGAATAAGCGGTGGACCGAAGTCGTCGGCATCTTCCCAATGAAGACGCCATCGGTCGCCTCGTTGGTGCGTTTTTGCTCGAGCAAAACGACCAATGGGTCCTCCAGCGCGCCCGCTACATGACACTGGAAACCATCGCGTCATTGAGCGATCATCGTCGTTCTGCCCGCTGTGGCAGGCTGATGCCTTCCGACCCGCCGGAACATCGGCGGTGACCTGCCGCCAGCTACACCACGCCACGGAACACGATCCGCCCAAAACGCCGTGATCGACGGGCTGAGCCGTCGCCTACAGAACTGCCGCGCGCTCAGATATGCTCCACCAGCGAACTCTCCTTTTCCATGGAAGCTCACGATGCGCTCTCCAGCGTGATCCCAAGAACGCAGGGTTCGAAGCCCGTGGGCGGCGGGCCTACCAATTCTGCCTGCTCTTTCGGCTCGCGAGACGCCAATAAGGATCATGGAGCCAACTCATCGACATGGTCGAGCGGATCGTCGACTCGACCGCACGGCCTGTGCGCGTTCACGGTGATGGCTCCTTCGGCAATTTCAATAATGCGCGCCTGCTAGCACGAGAACTTCGTCAGCGCGGGCGTCCCGGGTGTCGCGTATGAAGGCCCCGGTGAGAGCCGACGCGAACTAGTTGCCAAGGCTCGCATGATGCCATCCACGCAGCATTCCCGGGACTTGAGGCCGTCGCGAAAGCTCGACGTCGCGCTAGTCCTTATCCTCGTCGCGCTCCTGCGACGGATCTGAGATCAGCTTGAGGCGTATCGCCTTGATGATACCCAGGACGCGGGTCCTCGTATCAAGCTCTTGCCGGGCGTTCTTAACATGATAATTGACCGTATTCTCGGTGATCTTCAGTTCCTTCCCCATGACGATCTCCCTTCTGCCCCCAACTGGAGGCATTGTTTTTCGCGCTCGGATAGCTTCACTGACGTATCGTGGTTCATGTTTTAGGCGCTCCGTATTACGACCAGATCGCAATCTCTAACCAGCAAGCCGCATGCCAGTTGGGGGCTTGAGAAAATCAGGCGACAAATGCTTGAGAAAGGGCGGACGATCGATTTGCGTCGCCTTAGCGGTCGAAGCATCGCGACATAAGTCGGAAACTCAACGTCCCCTTTGCAGCACCGGCGACATCAGTCGATATCGATCAAGAAGAGCGCGGCCTAGAATGGGACCGTTTTGCTCTCTTCATCTGCGGCGACGGCGCGGTGTGTAACTGAACAGTAACCGGCATGTGGCCCCCACCGAGCCGCCGCTCGGTTTGCGCTCGATAAAGCCTGGCATGAGCTGATCGGTGGAGGTGGAACGATGGCAAATGCCATGCTTGATGCCAGGCAGGAAGATGACGCCTATCGTCGCGTCGAGGTGATCACCGGGGAGCGCCGACGGCGTCGGTGGACTAGCGAGGAGAAGGCCCGGATCGTGGCAGAGAGCTTTGAGGAGGGTGCGAACATCTCCGAGGTTGCGCGGCGCAATGGCGTTTCGCGCGGGCTGCTTACGGTGTGGCGCCGCCAAGTTGCGGCGGCGGTGGGGGGCAAGGCACCGAACTTCGAGCCAATCGAAATTGGTCCCGGGATCGATAGCGGGACAGCGGGCGAGCATGAACGTATTTCCGGGCTACAGACGAGGCCTTTGGAGATCGCCGCGCCGCCGGCCAAGGTTTGCGGAGTTGTCGAGATCGAGGTGAACGGGGCGCGCATCCGGGTCGAGCCGGGCGTTGAGCTGGCGACGCTGTCGACCGTGCTGGCGGCGCTTCGGGGTATCCGGTGATTGCGCTACGCTCTGACCTCAAGGTGGTGCTGGCGACACAGCCGGTCGATTTCCGCAAGTCGGTGCATACACTGTCGGCACTGGTGAGCGAAGCGCTGCGTGCGAATCCGTATTGTGGTGACGTCTTCGTGTTCCGCAGCAAACGCACGGACAGAGTGAAGCTTCTGGCGTGGGACGGCAGCGGCATGGTGCTGGTGACGAAGTGGTTGCACCAGGGGCACTTCACCTGGTCGCTGATCCGCGAAGGCGTGGTGCATCTCAGTGCGACACAGCTCGCAATGCTGCTCGACGGACTCGAGTGGACGCGCGTCTCGGCCAAGCTCGTGAAGCAGCCGGCAATTGTCGGCTGAGAGGAGAGGATTTCGCTGGAGCCTGCGGCGCGCGGAGGTATGGTCCATTTATGGCGATACGCCCCGGGACGTTTCCCGACTGATCCAGCCGCTCTAACGGAGATGGTGCTCGCGCTCGACGCCCAGAACGAGAAGCTGCGTGTTGCGGTGCAGACGCTCAAGGAGATGATCTTCGGGAAGCGCTCGGAACGCCTTGCCACGCTCGTGGCCGAACAGCTTGCGCTTGAGCTTGACGATCTTGAGACCAGTGTCACGCCGCCTGCAGCTGCCAACGACGATGCACCTGCGGTGAAGCCGTCCGATAAGCTACGTAAGAAGGCGCGCCGCAACATCGGCGCGTTGCCCAAGCATCTGCCGCGCTGTGAGCAGGTCCTGGAGCCGGAGGTGACGGCCTGCCCGTGCTGCCAGGGCCAGCCTCACAAGATCGGCGAGGACGTCAGCGAGGTGTTGAACGTGATCCCGGCGCTCCTGCGCGTGCTGCGCACGATCCGTCCCAAATACGGCTGCCGCGGCTGCACCGATGGCGCGGTCCAGCCAAAGTGCTGCCGCGCCTGATTGAGGGCGGTATGGCCTCGACGGCCCTCGTGAGCCATATGGTGGTCTCGAAGTTCGCCTGGTATTTGCCGCTGTACCGGTAAGTTCAGATCCTGGCCGGCCACGGCATCCATCTTGACCGCGCGACACTCGCCGGTTGGGTCAAACGTACCGCCTGGTGGCTCAGGAGCCTTTATGAGCTGTAGCTGCGGATCATTCAGGCTGCGCCGCGCGTGTTCTGCGACGAGACGCCGATGCCGGTGCTTGATCCAGGACGACATCGTCCCCGCATCTGCCAGTTCTGGGCGCATGCTATGGATCACCGGCCATGGGGTGGCCCCTCGCCGCCGGCGGTTACCTACGTATTCGCCGACGGCCGCGGCACCGAGGAGATCGCCGGACAGTTGACGGGCTTTTGCGGCGTTCTGCAGGTGGACGGTTATGCCGCCTACAAGGCCGTGGCCCGCCGTCATGGCGGCGCGATCCAGCTCGCCTTTTGTCTCGTCCATGCTCGACGCAAATTCGTCCAGGTGTACAAGTCCACGCAGTCGCCATTCGCGCGCGACGTGATTGAACGGCTGCAGGCGGTCTATGCGATCGAGGCAGAGATCCGCGGCAGCAGTGCGGAGCAGCGGCTGGCCGCCCGCCGCACCAGGAGCGCCCCGTTGATGGTGGCGCTCAATGCGCTACTGATTGAGATGAGCTGTTTTCCCAATCGAAGCTGACAGAGGCGATCAACTATGCGCTCAATCACTGGGACGGACTGACGCTGCTTCTCAGCGATGGCCGCGTCGAGGTCGATTCCAACACGGTCGAGCGTTCCATGCGCCCGATTGCCATGGGAAGACGCAACTCCTTGTTCAGCGGGAGCGAAGGCGGTGCCGAGAGCTGGGCCATCCTCGCGTCGCTCATGAACACCGCAAAGCTCCATGAGCTCGATCCGCAAGCCTATCTGACCGACGTGCTGGAGCGCATTGTCTCCGGTGGAACCAAGAGCCATCAACTGCGCGAACTGCTCGCCTGGCACTGGAAGGCGGCGCGCCAGCGCACCGCACAGGCCGCGGCATGAGCCCGGGTCGTCATAAAGCAGCGTCGTCAATGACGGCAGCCGCGATGCCACTCGAGGAGCTCGAGCGATGGCTGCAGGCTAGGGTCGATCAGCATCCTGACGCCACCAATCTCCCCATGCTCGACGGCTACGTCGCCGCAATCGTGGCCGGACCGGTGTCGATGAGCCCACTCGACTGGATCTGCCCGCTGCTCGCCATCGATGCCGATGCCTTCAACCACGGCGGCACCCCGGAGTTTGCAGCCATATCGGCTGTCGTCCTGCGTCACAACGACATCAGCAACACCCTCTCGACCGCACCCGACAGGTTCGCGCCGATGCACCGGCGTAAACCCAGTGGAGACGTCGATCCGCGACCATGGTGCCAAGGCTTCTACGCCGCGATGCGGCTCAAGCTATTGGCGTGGGCACCGTTGCTGGACATCGGCAACGTCAATCACGGCCTACTTCTACCTATCCTGCTGCACTGTCGCGACGATCAGGGCCGACCGCTGCTTGGACCGCCACGAAGCGGCCGCGAGACCAAGAAACTTCTGCGTAACGCCCACGCCGATATTCCCACGGCGGTCGAAGCCTTGCGGCAATACTGGATGCCGATCCGCTACGCCCGCGCTCACTGATCACTGCGGACGTGGGAGCTCATGCCGGTTACCTTCAAAATAACCGCGGCAGCGCAACCTACGGGAATCTCGCAATGCATCCCCGCTTTGGGACTGAAGGCCGTGGGGAGGGGGCCAAGGTCCTCACGCGTGTGTGTCGCCTGACCCCGGCAGTACAATGGTCAAACACTTGATCAACGCAGCCGTGGAAAACGGTTTGGCAAGAAAGCAGATCCCGCCAGCCTTGATCGCTCGTGCGCGCACCCCATCGCCGTGATGAAGATGAACGGCATACGATGACCGGGGCTTCGCATATGCATCAGCAGGTCAATTCCGCTCATCATGGACATTTGGACGTCGGTAATCACGCAGGTCGTCTCGGCCAATGCCGCAGCGCGCAGGAACTCCTCGGCGGAGGCAAAGGCAAGGACCGCGTATCCGTACGATGCCAGAAGATTGCTCGTTGCACTGCGAACGGATGGATCATTGTCGATGACCGAAATGATAGAAGGCTTTGACAAACTGATTGCTCGTGATCCGGGCTGCTCCGCCTGCGGAATGTTCACAGTAGAGGGGCTACGAGCCACATCAGAGGTTTGGGAGCAGCTTGAGTGTCGGGAGAAGGAGACGCTGCAAGACGCGGAACGTCTAACCGAGCAACTTCTGGACCGGCTGATTTCCGAAAGTTTGCCGGACGAATCCGTAACCCAGGATCATGTCAATGTACTGTATCGGCATTGGCCATTGCCGATGTACAATCTCGACCTCCATCCGATCCCGGTATCTCTCGAAGAGCTGAAGGCCGAGCAGGAGCGCCTCCTCTGGGCAGAGGTCGGCGACCCTCGATGACACTGACGATTTGAGTGATCAATCCGATATCAGCATGAGTTTGCGAGGTTTGAGCTGGTCCCGCAAATCTGAACAGCGCGATAAGTGGAGTTTCTGCCTGACGGCGGGCAAGATTGACCCGCGAATCAGGAGCGACGATGAGCAGACGAGCACGGCGGAACGACACTGCGGCTTTCACGGCGAAGGTGGCGCTTGCCGCCCTCAAGGGTGACGGCACGCTGGCACAACTGGCGGAGCAGTTCGACGTTCACCCCAATCAGATCACATCGTGGAAGGCGCAGCTCGAAGGCGGCGCTGCCGATGTGTTCGGTCCGGACGGCGGGAGTCGGATCGCCGAACCCACCATCGACGTGAAGTCGCTGCACACCAAGATCGGCGAGTTGACGCTGGAGAACGAGTTTTTAGAAGGAGCGCTCACCAAGGCGGGATTGCTGAGCGCAAAGCGATGATCGACCGTGAACACGATCTGCCGATCAGCAAGCAGGCGGAAGCCCTGAGCATCAGCCGCGGCAGCGTCGATTACCTGCCGCGTCCGGTGTCGCCCAAAGACCTCGCGCTGATGCAGCGGCTCGACCGGCTGCACCTGGAGTTTCCATTCGCCGGTTCGCGTATGTTGCGACGCCTACTGGCTGCAGAGGGGTGCAAGATCGGCCGCCGGCATTTCAAACCGCTGATGCGGCGGATGGGGATAAAGGCGCTGTACCGCCGTCCGCGCACCACCCAACCCGAGCCCGGGCACAAGATCTATCCATAGCTGCTGCGCGGTATGGAGATCACGCGTCCGAACCAGGTTTGGGCGATGGACATCACCTACATCCCGATGGCACGAGGCGTCGTTTATCTGGCCGTGGTGCTGGACTGGGCGACCCGCCGGGCGCTGTCGTGGCGGCTGTCGATCACCATGGAGGCCGCATTCTGCGTCGCGCCACTGGAAGATGCCATGGCCCGTCACGGCAAGCCGGAGATCTTCAACACCGACCAGGGCTCGCAGTTCACCGGCGCGGCGTTCACCGGAGTGCTCGCTGACAATGACATCGCCATCAGCATGGAGGCCGCGGCGCCTGGCGGGACAACGTGTTCGTCGAGCGGCTGTGGCGCAGCGTCAAATACGAGGAGGTGTATCTGCGGGCCTACGACAGCGTCAGCGAAGCTCGCGCCTCGATCGGCCGTTATTTGGACTTCTACAATTGCCGCCGTCCACATTCGAGCCTTGACGGCGGCACACCGGATCAAGCCTACTTCACCTCGCTGCCGCTTCGCACGGCAGCCTAAACCCGGCAGAGGCTCCACTTATCGACGCGCAGTTGCTGTTCAGACAACCGGGACCAGGTCAGTTACGCGGCCAAGGTCATTCGAATGGGACGCCTTCTTTGGTGTACCCAAGTTTGTCGGCGGCGACCACTAGTTCGTCTCAGGGTGGGTCGCGCATTTATATGGCTTGGTCACGCCTTGGTCGAAATGCATCTCGCCGAGGCACGAAGAGACACCCGCTATAGGGGCTATGACCGCAGCTTTTCGATCTCCGAACGCAACTGCGCATGTTTTTCAGGATTTTGCGTTTTCAATTTTGCGATATTGAGCAGCTTCCGCCGAACCGCCGGTAATTGCGCGGCCTGCGGTAAGCCGATAGGCCTCGAAGTCCGGCTCGCCGTCATGGAGCGTTAGCAGAAAGCGCATCGCCGCGTCGTCGAGCCGTGCAAGCATATCGGACAATAACCGCGACCGCGCTGCCTTGAGCTCGTTGAGGCCGACGGGCGGCACCGTCACTCCCTCGAACTCCTTGGCAAAGATGTCATCAAGTTCTGACAATGACGGACGGACGAGTTCATGCGGAGGACGCCCCGAACTTGCGACGTAGACGAGGAACGTGCGGTAGAGCGCGTCGGTCAGTTCTTCATTGTCATACAGAAACTTCACCTCGAAGAGGTCGCGCGGATGCTGTCGGTCGACAGCAGCATTGAGCTTGCCGCCGAAGAGATCCTCGAATGCCACCACTTGCATCTCCGCAAATCCGAAGGCTTCGGCGGCCGGATCGCTGACGACGCGAAGCTCGGGAGCGTGAACCTTGCCGCATGCGACAGGTGACGTCTCGACTTTGATTTCGGCGCCAGCCTGCCGGACGAGGAGCCGCGTGTCGTTATTGTCGCTGCCGGCGATGCGCTGAACGCTGACGCCGCGGAGATCACGCTGAATATCCTCGCGAATGCGATCAAGAGCGGCGTCGATCCCTGCGAGGGTTGCGTCGCGGTCGCCGATCGGCAAGTAGACGAGGTCAATATCGACCTACAGTCGTGGCATGTCGCGATAAACGAGATTGATCGCGGTGCCGCCTTTCAGAGCGAAGCTGTCCTGACTCGCGATGTAGGGCAATGTCCGGACCAGCAGCTCCACCTGGCGCATGTATCGTTCACGCGCCATCGACCGTTTCCTGTGGCACGAGCTCGGCCGGAACTGTCATGCGACAGGTCGGGTGAAGCCGCCCGCCTTGCACAAGGCTGCGGTCACCGCGGCCCAATTCTATATGGGCGGTGTCGATGTGCTTTCGCCACGGATGTACATGCTTGTCCGCATAAATGAAAAACAAGCGCTTGACTTTGATGCTGCGGCACTCCTCGAGCAGTTGGTTCAGCAGTTTTGGTCGCAGGCTCACCAAGCCCTCGAACAGCGTATCGACCTTTTGGAAGCTTTCATCCGCAGGGAGCTCATCCAGCATTTCGAGAATCGCTCTCTCAGGCGAAGACATCCTGATCGGCCATCTCCAGGGGCTGAGCGCAAGTTCGCTGTTATCGTTGTCCGACAGGCTGAATGCGGCATCCTCGACGCCGACCGGCTGAGATCCAAACGGTGCGTCGGATGTCTGAGCGGTCAGGAAGGTCCCGCGGCTGAAAGAATCCGAACGGCGACCCGAGCAGCCTTCGAGGACCTTGTCACCCAAGCGATCAACGGACAGGTTGCTTTCATGATCATCGCCGGCGATCTCTATGATGGCGACTGGCGCGATTTTCAGACCGGGCTCCTTTTCGTCCGGCAGATGGGGCGCCTGCGCGCGGCGAACATCCCGGCTTTCGTTCTTCACGGCAATCACGACGTTGAAAGTCAGATCACTAAACGGTTGCCACTCCAGGACAACGTGCAGGTGTTCAGCTATCGCAAATCCCAGACCTTCAAACTCGACGATCCTCGCGTTGCGATCCACAGTCAGAGCTTCCGTATGCAGGCGACGACGGATAACGCGGCGGCGGCTTATCCACCGCCCGTGAAGGGGTATTTCAACATCGGTGTTCTACACACCGCCCGTGGAGGACCGAAAGGCCCCCATGAGAATTACGCACCGGGTACGCTCGATGAACTGGTAAACAAGGGCTACGACTACTGGGCTCTTGCACACGTGCATCAGGGCGGCGTGCTGCACGAGCAGCCGCACGTCTCTGCGGCAACCTGCAAGGCCGCCATATCCGCGAAGCCGGCGCAAAGTCGGCGCAGTTGATCACGGTGAGGGACGGCGCGCTGCAAGGCATTGAGCCATTGCATACCGACGTCGTGCGATGGATATATCTCGACGTGCCGGTTGGCGAACGCGCACGATTTGGGGACGTCATCGATCAAATCAAGAGCATCATCGGCGAGGCCACCAGAAACGCAGAGGGCCGGTTGCTGGCCTGCCGCATCCAGCTGAGCGGCGCGACCGCTCTCCATGGCGAGTTGCTGGCCTCCGGGCTGCAATTGCTGGCGGAAGCGCGCGCCGCAGCCCTCGCGCTCGGTGAAGAGGTCGCCTGGATCGAACGCGTTATCAATGTGACCAGATCGGCATCGGCGGTCTGCATTCTGTCGGATGGGAGCGCGATCAACGATCTCCCTGTCCTGCTGGCTCATGCTGCGGACGACGCTGACTTGCAGGCGGAGATCGCGAGCGATCTGGGCGATCTCGTCCGCAGGCTTCCGCATGATGCCGCGCTGGATATCGACGATCCGCTTCTGGAGGCGGCGATCAACAAAGACTTTGGCGCGGTGATTGAGCAGGCAGGCGCATATCTGAGCGCGCGCTTGGCTGCGAGAGAGGCGGTGATCCATGCGTGTCCGTTCCCTTGACCTGATCCGGTACGGACACTTCACCGAAGCCTCGCTTCATATTCCGTCTGAAGGGCCCGATTTTCATATCGTGTATGGCGAGAACGAGGCCGGCAAGTCGACGACGATGTCGGCGATTGAAGAGCTGCTGTTCGGGATTCCGGGTCAGTCTGCAAGAAACGTTCTTCATGAGAACGCGGCGTTGCGCATCGGCGCGACGTTGGAACGTGAGGGAACGGAGCTATCGATCCGGCGGCGCAAGGGCAACAAGGACACGCTGCTCGGCCTTGACGAGCTGCCTCTTCCTGCGGGCGACGGGCTGCTTGGACCGTTGGTCGGCGGGATAGATCGCGCATTCTTCTGCCGGATGTTCTGTCTCGCCCATGAGCGCCTGCGCGATGGCGGCCGGGACATCATCCAGGCCAAGGACGATGTCGGCGCGACCTTGTTCGCCGCGGGGGCGGGCGTCTCCGGTCTTCGCGATCGACTGGCGGCGATGCAGGAAGAAGCGGACGGGCTGTGGGGCAGCCGCAGGGCGGGGCACCGGAAATATTACCAGGCGGAGGAACGTCTCAAAGAGGCCGAAGCGACGTTGCGCCAACACACGGTCACCGCGACCAAATGGCAGGAGCTGAAATCCGCCTATGAAGAGGCGCGCGACGCTGTGTCCAGATCGAGAAAGAGATCGAAGAGCAAGTCGCCGAGCTCGCCAAAATCGTGCGCGTCCGGCGCGTTTATCGCAACGTACGGCGTCTCGGCGAAATCGAATACGAGATAACGGCCCTCGGCGTCGTTGCCGATCTGCCCGCTGATGCCGCGAAGCAATTCGACAAGGCGTCGGCCGATAACGCCGCCGCGGAGGCGCGCATCACAGCCTTTCAGAAACAGATAGCAACGTTCAGCGCTGAGCGCGCCGCGATCGCGATAGACGATAACGTTCTGCTCCATGAGGCGGAGATCGAACGCCTGTCCAAGCTCAGAATCCAGCTCGCTTCGGGAAGAGCTGATTGCCAAAGCGGCGGGCGGAGCTCGCAGCGGCGGAAGACGCTCTCAAGTGGGCCGCGTCCGAACTGGCTTGGACGGGTGAGACCGCCGAGCTGGTTGATAGAATCCCGCCGCGTGCCAAAGCTTCGGCCGTGCAAGGCTTGCTGACCTCTCGCGGCGGCCGCTTTGCGGCCGTCGAGAATGCCCAGAAGACCCTTGAAGACGCGGGCGAAAAGCTGGCCAATCTCCAGGCTCGCATTGAGGCGATCGGGACCCCCCAGGATCTGTCGGGCTTGGCGGGCGTGGTCAAATCCACTTCCGCCTTGGGCGATCTTGACGCTCCTCTCCTGGCTACCCAGCGAGAGTATCGGGACGCGGATGAACTATGTCGGCAGCAAATGGCGATGATGAATCCCGCGGTCGTTGACGAGACGAGTTTGCGCGCCATGAAAATCCTGGTCGAAGCCGCAGTGAAGGCACATCGCGACGCGGTGCGCGATCTTGAAGGCCGTACTCAAAGCCAGCAAGCGGCTATCCGCGATCCGACTCGGGCTGTCGAGAACAATCGAAAGTCCTACGCGCGGTTGGTATCCGATGAAAAGATCGTGTCGGCCGAGGATTTGACGAAGCTGCGGGAACGCCGGGACGCAGGATGGCCTATCATCAGGCGTCGGCATGTCGACAATATCGCAGTGCCGGAATCGGAAGAGCGCGCCTTCGCAGATGGCGACGCGCTGCTCCACGCCTATGAAACGGCTGTCGGCCATGCCGATGCGGCGGCGGATCAGCGGTTTCAGAACGCAGAGTCGACGGCTGCGGCCATGGTGCTGGCTCGGCAGATCGCCGACCAGCAAGACGCTCTCGACTCCAACAAGCAAGAACTTGCCTCGTTAGCTGCAGAGCGGAGCGCCTTGGCCATGCCTGGGCCGGCATGTGGAACGGTGTCACGGATGGCCCGTTGCCCCCTGACGAGATGCTCGACTGGCTCGACGCGAGGGCCGATCTGCTGGATCAGATCGCCAAGCGCGACGGCGCAGCTCGCTCGGCAACGTCGCTGCAACACGAAATCGCAGAAGCCAAGCGACAGCTAGTGGGCTTGCTGCAGGATACGGCGATTGCGGCCTCGGCAGGCAGCCTGCCCCTGAACGGCATTTTGGCGACGGCGGAAGTGCGCATCCGCACGGAAGAGGCGAATGCGCAAAAGCGGACCGAGCTTGCGCTCGATGAGCGGAAGCTCAAGGCCGACGTCGAGCGCAAGCGCGGTGTGGTCGAGGGCGCCGAGAAAGAACGCGCCGCCTGGAATGCGCAGTGGAAGGACGCCTTGGCGGCGCTCAGTCTTTCGGCTGAAGGTCCCATTGAGACCATTCAGGAGCAAATCGACGCGATCGACCAGATGCGCGAGACGTCAGTTAAGATTGCGGACTTGCAGCACGAGCGAATCGGAAAGATCGAGCGCGACATCAAGGCGTTTGCAACGGAGGTCGAAAGGCTCGTTGCATCGGTGTCGGTGCAGCTGGCGGGTGAGGACGCAGACGAGGCCGCCCTCAAGCTTCATGCACGATTGAATGCGTCGAAGCAGGCGCGTGACTCACTTAACGAGAAGAGTGAAGCGGTTGAAAATCTTCAGAAGAAGCTGGACGACTGCGACAGGTCGAGAAATGACGCGCGGGTCATTATGACAGGGCTCCAACGGGCGGCCGGCGCTGGAACGATCGACGCGTTGCGCGAAGCTATTCAGCGGTCTGACCAACAACGCGCGCTCAAGGATGAACGGGCGCGGTTGCGCGACGCTCGAAGCCGATGGTGACGGTCTTGGCCTAGTGGTTCTCGCCGAGGAGTGCCACAGCAACGATCCCGACCAGGCTGCGGCGCGGGAACAGACTTTGAAGAAATCGCTCGAAGAGGTCCGGGAGCGGCAACTGACCAATATCCAGCACAGTAAAGATACCGAGCGCGTATTCGAGGCCGTCGGCGGCGACGCTGCCGCGCAATATGCGCGCGTTCGTTCGGCGTCGGTGATCCTCAGATGGGCGATCGAGCGGTTCCGGCGTGAAAAGCAGGCGCCGCTGCTCAAGCGAGCCGGGGAATTGTTCTCGATCCTGACCGCCGGTTCCTTCGAACGGCTTACGCTCGCATACGATGAGAAGGATGTTCCGCACCTAGCGGGTCTGCGCGGGGATGGAGGCGCCGTCCCAGTATCAGGACTGAGCGAAGGCGCGGCCGATCAGTTGTTGATGGCCTTACGCATCGCTGCCGTAGAAGAGTATCTTACGCATTCCGCGCCAGCGCCATTTATCGCCGATGATCTTTTCATCAATTATGACGATGCGCGGGCTGCGGCTGGTTTCAAAGTCCTGCAACAGCTGGCGGAAAAGACGCAAGTGCTCTTCTTCACTCATCATCAGCATCTGGTCGGCGTTGCCCGCACAGCTTTCGACGGGCATGTGGCGACCGCGGTTCTCGAACCCCGCGGGGTTCCGATAAAGAACGTGGCCTGACGGGTAGACGGCATCAGCGCGAGGGATCGAAGCCGGACGGCGGGTGGGCTCGTTCACGAGCCCGGCCGGTGAGCCAGCACGCGGAGCGCGCTGCCGAGGCTATTCCTCAAGCCGCCATCGGCTATGCAGGGGCCTTGCCGATGGTAATCGCATCGCCGACAAAGCACCGCAGCGGCGTTGATCTTCTTTAGGATCTCGATGGGCGAGGTTGAAATTGGATGAGATTGCGGGCGACTTCAATTTCGGGAACTGCAAAGACTGGCCGATAGCAGTGAGGCGACTATCTGCACTCTCTGTTAGAAAACGGGCGTTCGGTGTACCTGCGAACGATCCGAACGACTCCGTCGCCTGATCACGCGCAATCATACAGCACGCCAACGACTCCTCGCGCAGTGACCAAGGTCGGTATCACGCCGAAGATATCGGTCGCCTCGGTCGCGAGGACAATCGACGAACCGAGGCCGCCGATCGTCTCGAATTGGCGGAGGTGAGCCAACTTACCGGGCAGACGGGCACCGACCCGCTTGAGAATGCTCGTACCATCATCGAGCGTTACTGCGACAAGTGTGTTCTCCCATCGATCGAGATAGCCAATTGTTAGCTCGGCGCCGCCCAAAATGATCTGACCGGGAAGCGCGAGTGGAACGGCGCTGTCCTCTCTGACGCGGTAAGCGACGACGACGTGCGCAAGCTCCGGCACCATATCGACAGGCGTTGCCTCGCCACTTCCAGGCGGCGGCGGCATATCGGTGAAGATTGCGCCGACAATGCGGTGCACGCGCAGCTTGCTCTCGTCGAACGTCAGTGTCGGGCGCGAGGTCCGCGGGTCGGGCATCTGCGCAGCTAGCGAGACACCGATTGCGCCACGTGACGTCACCAGCCGTCGTGCCAGCACTCGATTGCGATACTGAGCAATCACAAGATGTTGGTCGCGGCCAGGATAAGGTTCAACCTCGACGATCGCGACCGCGCCGCCGGGGATAGCAAAGCCCAACGTGTCGCCGCGGACGTAGAAGAGCGCTTTGCCCTCGAACCATTCGCCACTAAGCCGTTCGACAGCAACATCTTGCGTCCCGCCCACGGGCAATTCGCCGACGAACGCGGCGATTTCTGGGCAGAGCGGAACGGAAAAGGTGGGGCGGATGATCGGCCGCAAGGGCGCGACGTCCGTTCTGCTCTCGGAAGGCGCGAGTGGCTCGCGCCACCGGTACAAGCGAAATTGTTCGTGGACCTTTTCGATGCTGGTCCGCAGCCGCGCGAAGTCGGCTTCGACAGCCTTTACGTCCATGTAGCTGATCGACGCCTTGTCGTGGTGCGACGTGTTGAGGACACGCCGCGGCTCCGCCCCTTCGGCGAGGGCGGTATCCTCCGCGAACCGCTTGACGACCGGATTGGCAAACAGTTCGCCTGTCCCGATCGAGACGAGCCCGCGCAGCTTGTCCATCAGAGGGATGAGCGTCAGCGGCTTCGTCGATGTGGCATACGCGGGATGAGCAACATCATCGAATAGATCACCGAGCCGCGATTCGAGGAAGACGCGCAGGCCGCATAGTTCTGTGCGTCAGAAGCGGAATCGGAGTTCATATGAAACGCGTGGCGCCCGCGATCGATCTCCTCGATCGCTGGCGAGACGATGAGAGTCGGCCGCACCGCGTTCACCGGGTGGACAGATAGATGCTCAACGCGGTCGGCGGCACGATTCTCGGCAACGAGCGAGCGGGCGAACTTGCGATCGTGGGTGGTCACTAGAAGCTGAGCGCCCGCCTCGGCGAGCCCAGCCAAACCTCGCGCGAGGCGCTCGCGATTGTCGTTGTCGAGCATTCTGCGGGTCGTCGAGCACCAGCAATGACAGACCGCCGCGGGTTGTGAGGACGTGCTCGCGGAAGGCGAGAAAGAAGCCGAGCAGCGCGCCGCGCAGCGCAGAAGCGTTGGAGACATGCTGGGCAGGTGCGGTCACGCCCTCGCGGCCGACCTTGAGCTCAAGTACGCCCCGTGCGTCCATACCAGTTCCGGTAAGGTCGGGAGCAAAGCCGGTCGCGTTGCGGTAGATCGCGCGCCGCCAGTGCTCCGACCGGTTGTGCAGCTTCGCCCGTAGCGCCTCAACCTGAGACTGGGCGAGCTCGGCGAGTGGCACAAGCAGATCAAGCGCGGATACGGCCCTGCAGCAGGCGTCCATACGCGCCTGCTTCGATGCATGTTCCACGCGGGCGGCTTCTATCCGGCGAACATATTCGATCGCGGTATTAAGCGGCGCGACGCCCTCAACGATCGCGAGCAGCGATGACAATCGGCGGCCGATCGCCCGGCTCGCGTCGGCGGCACCGTCCTGGCCGCGCCGAACGGCTGGAGGAAACTCTTCAGTGCTGCGGCGTTGGCTCCGCGCCATTCGGCGAACGCCAACGCACGCACAGTGCGGTCGACTATCCGCTGCAACGCCGTCGTTCCAGTCACCAATACGGCAGGCAGCACACGAGTGTCCGGTTCTTCGAAGGCAGGCAAAGTCGCGAGGCGCTCATCCACGAGCGCCGAAGCATCGGCGCGAAGCGCCGATAGCGCACCGCGGAACGATTCCGTCCCGAACAGTTCGTCAATCAATCCAGCTCTCAATAAGTCGATGGGTGACCCTGGCAAGTCGCCGCGGGTTTCCTTCGCGAGGGTAGGCGGAAGATCTTGGAGGAGGCGACTGCACCAGTGCGACGACATTCGGCGACGGTGCGCGCGATAACCTCGCGGTCTCGCGTGGCTTCCGCTAGGTGGTCGCTGACCGTATTACCAGTAACCGGATCGCATTCCCCGTGGAGCGGGCCGACGCAAACCGGGCACATGCCGTCATCGGCATGGCCATGCTCGTGCATCCAGGCGGAAAGCCTAGCGTACAGCTGCGCCCGCCGCGCGCGGTCGGGGCTCGCAGCAAGCGCGGCCAGCGTCGCCGCCTCGGCATCGATCTGCGCCAACAGTCTGGCGACCACCGCGATCTCGTCGGCGCTCGCCGACAGGGCCGAGAGCCGCGCGATGGAGGGCAACTCGCTGAGATGCTTCGATAGCTGTTCGATGGCTGGCCGAATGCTCGCCTCGAGGTCGTCGCGGGCCTTCTTGTCCTCGGGGTTGAATTGTTCGCCCAATACTTCGCGCGCCTTGGCCAGTGCCGTCGCCTTCAGGGCCGCGAAATGCTCATTGATCTCCTGGATTCCGCCTTTGGAATCCTCAGCATCGACCGCAGGTGCATCTCCTTCGAATGCGATGGCGGGAAATTCCGCGACGGCGCCGGCGAGGTCGTCGGCAGCCTGCTGGTAGCGTTCTACGACTGATGCGTTGGGCTTCGAGTTCCTTGGTCGTGCGCTTGGCAATCCGCTCGGACGCTTTACCGGCATGCTTGGCGAGATCGACGAGGTCAGCGAGGCCGGTCAGGCGGGCGACTGCCTCGCCGAGTTGCGACGTAGAGCCGACCGCCAGAAACGGCAGCAGCGCGGGCATGGTCGTCGCAATGCGCGAGGCAATTGGGTCGATGCCGATTGCGTCGAGATCGGGCGGTGTCTCGGTGATCTTGCCGCGCGGGGTGCGGCCCTCCTGGTGGCGGAGGGGTGGCAGCGGGTCACCGTGGGCGTCGACGAAGGTTAGCTCGACCCAACTGTCGGCTGGAATCGCCTCGCCGTCCGCAGGCAGATCGCTAGCTTTGTGTGGCATAGGCGTGATTGCCGACATCGGGTGCGTCGTTACCGTGTCGTCGTTGCGCGCGGCCTCGCAAACGAACTCGGTCGGTCCCTCCTCGGGTGGGCGCTGGGAGCGGATGAGGTGACCGGTCAAACACCAGACGATGGCGTTGGCGATGGACGTCTTGCCCGAACCATCGGCGCCCTAGGTGACAGTCTTGCCAGATTCGAAGACGAACGTGTCGGGAGGCGCGGTGGAACGACCGTAAACGTGCAGCCCAGCAAACCGGTGTGCGACGACCTTTACCAGCCGCAACACTTTGACAGTGCGAGCTTGACCATCATCAGCCGCGGTCTCCAGCGTCGGCGGCTCCGTCCCAATGACGTTGATGATTGCCTCGACGTCGCCTGCGGAAAGATTACCGGCCCACTTGCCCCGATTGCGGCGATACCAATCCAACACCGCGCGGGCATCGTCTGAGTCTATCGAAAGATGGTCGCCCGCGGCGACAGCGACGGCTCGCCCGCCGATCAAATCGGCGAGCAGTGTGTCGGTAGTAAGCAGATGAATGTCACGCGGTGCCGGTGAGTCTTCGTTCACGTTTGCCCCCTTTGCCGGCACTTACCCTGTGAACGCTTATCAGTCCAGCGAATTGAAGGTCCGGCAGCGGCGATGTTCCTTGCGGATCCAAATTCAGGACCGGCAACTTGAGTACAAGGCTGACCGCGCGCGGCTTGAGGCCAACAAGATCGCTGATGCTCGCCAAGTCGTTTCGGACGACCTCCGTTGCTTGATCAAGCTCGCGGAAATAGCGGGCAATGTTGAAGGCGAAGGAATCGTAGTTGTCAATGATGGCAATCAAAGTGCACCAGCTGCTTCAGCACGAAATGCATCAAAGATCCGCTGAGCCTTGGCGAGCGTCTCCTCGATTCGGCCTCTGGGTCCGACAGCACCGTTATTCCACCGCCGGCATGAAATACGGCCAGGTCGTCGTCGATCGTGACAGTGCGGATCGCAATGTTCGTGTCCATGTGCCCGTTGAAGCCGATCGCCCCGCAATATACCTCTCGCGCCACGCGCTCGATTTCCGCAATAATTTCCATCGAGCGCACCTTCGGTGCCCCGGTGATGGAGCCGCCGACGGCGCATCCACACGACAATACATCATTGCGCGATCGATCAGCATCACGCGGCCCTACTGCGCAGGGCGGTATCACTACCGGGGGTTGACACGCAAAGATTTGTTGCACCACTATGGCCAACCGATACTAGGATGCAGACCAATCGAGCGCGGACGCGAACTTGACGATCGAAACAGCCACAATCCCCATCGTCCGGACACCGAAAACCAACGGCATCGTCCCCCTCGATCTCGTCGAAGCGATGTCAGTGGTCGCCGCCTCTCGCGCCACCCTCGCGATCATCAAAGCCTACGAAGCGGCCGGCGTGACCGGCAATGTCATGGTTCCGCTCGTCACAGACTGTCCAGTTGATCCCGCCACACTCGGCCGGGCAATACGGCGGGTCTGGAAAGCCGCATTGGAGGATGTTGGAAACGGAGGCTCCGTACGGGTCGAACTCCGACCTAGAGCGGTTCACAGATTTATTGAATCGGAAGGGATCCCGGATCTGGGGCGAATATGATTCAAGATGCTGGCTGGGCTGGAGGCCAGCATCTGATGGTCCGACCAATTTCCAACGATTTGCGTAAGCGCGCGGTATCCGCTGTTGCCAAGGGTGAGAGCTGCCGATCTGTGGCGGAACGGTTTGGCGTTGCGGTCTCGTCAGTCGTGAAGTGGTCTCAGCGTTATCGAGCGACCGGCTCGGTAGCCCCCGGCAAGATGGGTGGTCACCGCAAGCCTGTGCTTGATCCGCACCGGGCCTTCATCGTCGAGCGGATCACCGAGACGCCGCACCTGACGCTGCATGGTCTGAAGGCAGAGCTGGCAGCCCGTGGGGTCAAGGTCTCACACAACGCAGTCTGGCTGTTCCTGCGCCGGGAGGGGCTGCGGTTCAAAAGAACACTGTTCGCCCTCGAACAGGCTCGCGCCGACGTCTCTCGTAGGCGCCTGCGTTGGCGATCTTGGCAGGCCGGGCTCGATCCGGGCCGGCTCGTCTTCATCGATGAGAGTGTGCTGCAGACAGCGGAAGGAGTTCAAATGAACTAAGACCGATGGTGAAGCTGCGAGAAAGATGGGGGCGGGCCCCCGAGATCAGCTTTCAGGGGCGGGTCTCAAACCAATCCGAGCTGCTGCGGTAAAGAGCTGTGGTGGTGAGCGTCGGATCAGAAGTTCGGAATATACCGAGCAGGTGAGTGTCCGAAAGACGAACGAAAGTGAACCCTCCTGAGACGCGTCGTTATTAATTCAAGTGTCGTCAAAACCAGGACCGTCTCGTCAACCTGGGACACGTCCGCCAGATGCCTGACGACTGGGCGGGCGGCGACCGGCGTAGAGGGGGCGTGAGTCGGACACAGGCTTTCGCGTGGAACTGCAGGAACCAGGCTCTTGATGCCAAGGGAGAAGCGCAAGCGGTGCCAACCGCGAGGCGGGAGTACCGATGCAAGAGACTGGGGCGGACCGATCCGTAGGAGCGTTGAGGGCCCTGTAATGGGGACGGAGCAAAGGGATCGGGTCAGGTAGTCGTACTCTTGGACCAACTGGAAACAGGATGACTTCGAACAGTGCGATAAACAAGCCGTTCTCGATTGAGAAGCGGCGAGTGTACGAAGCGTACAAGGCGGTCAAATCCAATCGCGGAGCGGCTGGAGTGGACGGACAGACCTTCGAGATGTTCGAGAAAGACCTTGCAGGGAATCTCTACAAGATCTGGAATCGGATGTCGTCGGGGGTGTACTTTCCACCTCCGGTGCTCGCCGTCTCCATTCCAAAGAAGACCTGCGGCGAAAGGACTTTAGGTGTGCCCACTATCAGCGATCGGATGGTGGTCAAACGGATGATTGAGCCGGAACTGGAATCCATCTTCCTGCCGGACTCTTACGGTCACAGGCCAGGAAAATCGGCTCTGGACGCCGTGGGCGTCACGCGTCAGCGGTGCTGGAAATATGATTGGGTCCTGGAGTTCGACATCAAAGGACTGTTTGACAATCTCCCGCATGATCTTCTTGCTGAAGGCGGTCCGGAGACACGTGAAATGCAAATGGGCGCTGCTCTACATCGAAAGATGGCTGACGGCATCAAGGGAAAAGGACGGGAAGCTCGTTGAGCGGATCCGCGGAACCCTCAAGGGGCGTGATCAGCCCAATACTGGCCAATCTGTTCCTGCATTATACGTTTGATCTCTGGATGGCGCGGACACATCCCGACCTTCCTTGGTGTCGGTATGCCGATGACGGACTGGTGCACTGCCGGACCGAGCAAGAAGCAGAAGCCATTAAGGCGGAGCTTCAAGCGAGGCTGGAAGTGTGCGGACTTCAGATGCATCCGACGAAGACGCAGATCGTTTACTGCAAGGACAACTCACGGCACCCTTCGTCTTCGACGGCCCGATCAATGGCGAATGCTTCCGCGCTTACGTGAAGCACCTGCTCCTGCCGACCTTGCGCGAGGGCGATATCGTCATTCTCGACAATCTCGGAAGCCACAAGTCGAACGCTGTCAGACAGATGATCAAGGCGGCTGGCGCCAGGCTCTGGTACCTGCCGCCATACTCGCCCGACCTCAACCCGATCGAGCAGGCATTTTCCAAGATCAAACACTGGATGCGGCAAGCCCAGAAGCGCACCCTCGAGGACACCTGGCGCCATATCGGTCACCTCGTCCAGGAGGTCCAGCCCCGCGAATGCGCCAACTACTTCGCAAACTCAGGTTATGCTTCAATCAAAATGTGAAACGCTCTAACGAGGACGCGGTCGATATCATCGCAGGACCTGCAACGGACATCCGTCCCGACAAGTCGAGCAAAGCCAGCTTCCCGCAGCCGTCGTCCTCTTAGAATCCATACGGCCGTTCGGCCCAGCGCAGAAGCACTCGAGCATCCCGATTGGGCAAGATGACACGCTGATCGCGGAGGCCCTTGGCGATGGTTTGACCAACCTCCGGCTCGACGCGATTGCCATGCGTAATCAGAAAAAACCAGCCGAATGGAACGCCGACTTCACGGTCGATCGCTTCCACGCGGTCCATCAAGAAATGGACGGACGCACCTCCCACGCCAAGCCTCTCGTCCGGCAGATGAAGGGGACGCGGCACAAATCCAACCTCGCGCGTGCCTTTGTGGTCGTAGTCGCAAATATCGAGGGCCCAGTGCGCGTAGACGCGTTCAGCCGAGGCGCTCGATTCGTCCCAGTCCTGGAAGAAACGGTTCTCCCGCGGTACGAACTCGAACCAGTCCGGCACCAGTTCAAGAAACGGCGTCTCGGTTGTGCCCTCCCGTGTCACTTCACGCACCGCACGACGTTCCATCTCCGGCCGCTGCGCCTCGCGCCTCTCGCGCTCGAGTCGGGCGCACCGCGTAAGGTAACTCCGAACGTAGATGACGCTGCTGCCCGCGCGCCCAAGCATCCGATAGAGCGGACCCGCGATGACCTTGTTGTCGGACATCTCTTCGTGCGTGATCCATGACGGATCGAGTAATTCGTCCTTGCCCCAAGGGCGGTACGTCGATTGACGATCGGCCCCGCACGCGATTCGACTTCCCGGCCGAGACGGATTTGCACATAGTCCGCCGCGCCCGATCCAGTCGGCGCGAAGGCGTAGACCGTCTTACCGCGCCATTCAGAAGTCTGAAGATCGCTCTGGCGCAATCGCGTCCAGAGCGCGCCGATGTCGCCGTTGTTCTTGGCAAGCTCGGCTTCCATCCACGACCGGTATTCTGCGATCCGTGTCCCGTCAGCGGCGATCACCGAGCGTCTGTCGCGCCAATACTGGTCATCGATGGCCGCCGTCGAAAATGGGAATCCAGCAAACGTCTCTGTCAGCGCGGCCGCCAGCGCCGTTTCGTTAGCTCCGATCGGAAGACGGGCGAGGACCGCCTCGATCGTGGCGGGATCGGGCAGTCGTGCGGAACATTCTCCGGAGGCTCATCCATGACTTGATCCCATCATCGGAGCCTGTTTCGCCGCGCGCTCGATCTCTTCCATTGACGCCAGGATGTGCTCGAACCGAAGCCCCGCCGCAAGATCATTGGCGTCATGTTCGCATAGTCACGCGCGAGCGCGTCGATCGGCGCACGAGGCCGGTTCGCTGTCGTTAAGAAAAGATCGAACTTCTCGCCGGATGACCTCCTTGCAAGCTGCGCTGCTCACGAGCCATCCTCCGGTATGGCGTCGTCACGCTCGAGCAAGGGCCTAAGGAAATCCTGCATCCAGATCGGCATAGCTGACAGACCTGCGCGAAGATCGTCGCGAATCACCCTTCCATGCTGCGGATTTGCAAACAGTCTGTTCAGGAGGTTCACTATTGGCTGTCGATCATACCTACTTGTCATCATGTCCTGCATCCAATAGAGCGCCTGCACGACGCGCATGCCTGGACGTCCGGCCCAATAGAGACGGCTGGGCGCTGCCGACTTGAAATGGATGACCTGCTTTCCAAGGATGATCGGCTTCAGGCGGGCGTCGATCAGGACCTCGATGCGCGATGGGACGGCCCTGGTGAAGCCGAGATCATTCGCGGTAGTCATCCCGTCAACCACGACGCGGGCTTGGTCGCGGCGCGCCACGGCCTTGATGACGGCGCGATAGTCGGGGATTCCCAGCTTGCCCGTGAAATTGCTCTTTCGCGGCCGGTCGTAGAGGCCACGATCGAAGCGGCGTAGTTCGCCAGCCACGACCAGGCGCTGCAACGCCTTGTCGACGGTCGCACGGCTTCCGAAGTCGGCGAAATTGTCCATACCTCTGTGGGTGCCGCGTCGATGCGGGCAATGAGCCGCGATCGGAGGTCCGGGGTCGGCTCCTTGAGCGTGTCCGAAATATGATGTAAATTTCGGTCGGAAGCAACTCAGCTGCGATGGAATCTTTGACTGGAACTCGCCCGTTTTGAGCGGTCAAAGGACCTAAGACCTCGGACCAGTTGACGGACACCCGTCTGCACGCATACTGTCCTCAGTCCTAGGACAGAGGACATGCGCGCGGAACCCATGAAAAGTCAGGATATTGTCGTCCTGCTGAAGCTCGTGTGCTTGCAGGATCATGAGCACGCCGGCGGGGTAGGCCCCTTTGGCCAAGATGGCGAAGACCCATACTCGGTGCGGGGACTCGAGACGTCCCTCGGAATCAGCAAAACCGAAGTCGCCGCCTCGATCAAGCGCAGCCTTGCATCGGGTATGGCAATTAAGCGCCCGATGACGAGCCGTCCCGATCCCAATCGCAGGAACCTGCGCGACTTCATCACATACGGCCTGAAGTTCGTTTTTCCGGCAAGCCCGGGTCCCATGCAGCGCGGCATGCCAACGGCATTCGCCGCCCCGGTCCTGAAGGACTTACTCTACAGCGCGGGTAGCCTGATTCATGTTTGGCCTTATGCGCGCGGCCGCGAGATGGGGCAGTCCGTCGCGCCGCTGTTCAAGACTGTGCCGAAAGCCGCCGAGAGGGATGATCGCCTCTATGCCTATCTGGCTCTCGTCGACGCAATACGGCTCGGCAATCAGCGCGAAGCGAGTCTCGCGGCCAACTTGCTCAAGGAGAGACTAGGGTGACCATCCAGGGGCATCTCAAGGAAATGCTGAAGACAGTCGCCGGCGCACTCGGCGATGAGCTGCGTGCGCGATTGGTCTTCGTCGGAGGCTGCACAACCGCTCTCTACATAACGGATCCGGTCACCCTCGAAGGAGTCAGATCGACAGATGATGTCGACCTGATCGTGGATCTCGTCGGCTTCCCGGAGTGGGCAAAGCTGGTGGATCAGTTGCGAACGCAGGGTTTTTCCGAGACACCCGAGGACAATGTCATCTGTCGGATGAAGCTTAATGAACTCAAGGTCGATTTCATGCCCGACGACGAGAAGATCCTCGGTTTCAGCAATCGTTGGTACGCAAAGGGCATCGAAACAGCTGTTGAGACGCCCCTGGATGATGCCATTACGATTCGTCGCCTCACGCCGCCCTTGTTCATCGCAACGAAGCTGGAGGCTTATCGCGGAAGAGGTAGTGGGACCTTATCGGCAGCCGCGACGCCGAGGACATTCTCCTGCTCGTCGACGGGCGGGAGGAACTGCTTGACGAAGTTGCCGCCTCCGATGCAGACATTAGCTCATACATTGCCGAGCAATTCGGAGCGCTGCTCGCAGATCGCGACTTCGATCATTTCCTCGAAGGAAATATTCGCGGCCCGGTGGGGCGTGCTGACATTGTTCGCGACCGATTCGTTGCATTGAGCCAGTTGGGCAACGGCTGATATGGCGTTTGCAATCCAATGGCACAGCCAGCAGGGAACGAGGACGACCGACAACCGGGATTGCGCCGGGATCGGCATACGCCAGACGTCGGCCCTCGCCATAGTGCTCGACGGTTCGACCTCTGGAGCAGAGAGCGGAGCCTTTGCCCACGAGATTGCGCGTCGGATGGTCGATTGGTACGTGTCGACCGACGAAAACATCACCGCGGGGGTTCTCACAGCTCAACTTCGCGCGACGCATGCTAAACTGTCGAAACAGTTTCGGAGGGATTCGGCGAGTTACCTTCTGATGCATGTCGGCGCTGCTCAAACAGCTCTCGTTCTGCACGCAGGCGATTGCCTGGTTGGCCGTCAGGCGCCGGCGGGTCCGATGTCCTGGCTAACCCAGCCGCACACGCTTGCCAACTCGGTGTCGCAGATGACGATCGGCGACCTTGCGAACGATAGCGGTCGTCATCGCCTCACGCGAAGCTTCCGCTCGCGAGAATTCGTCGAGCCAGCTTTCTGTTCAATTGCGCTGGACGACACGCCAGTGCTCGTGGCGACTGACGGGTTCTGGGCCGAGCTGGATCATCGCCAGCAGAGCGCTTTCATCCATGGTCGCGTTCCGGAGAACGCCGGAGAGAGACGACCGCAGCGTACTTCAGATCACACGACTCGGAAGAGGCGGGTTGTCCAAGGTCTCACGGAGCGAGCCTCCTCGCAGAATCTACATGGTCTGCAAGCGCAAAATTGTCGCAAATTTTGCCCCTCTCGATCGAGACAAATTTCGTGGCGTTGAGACGTGACAGATTTTGTGTGGAATTGACCTGGCATGGACGAGTTTTTGGCTAACGAGATTCTAAATTTCTTCTCTTACGGTGCCCGCGGGCAATTGAAGACCGTGGAGTGTTCTGGATGTTTGCCAAGTTGATGCTTCGCGTTCGTGGTCAGCTGATTGCGGGTTTTGCAGCGGAATGTGCGATCATAGCGCTCTCATTCGGATATGCGGTTTTCGCAGTTAGCGGAGTCTCAACCACCGTCAATGAGATGGTGGGTCTTCGTACGCCGGTTGCGATCGCCAGTGCCGAGTTGGCCGGCAATACCGTAGTCTTTGTCGCTTCCGAGAAGGCTTCGGCTAACCTAGAGTCGGTTGCCTGCGCCACTGAGCAGATGAGCTCATCAGTGACCGAAATCGGCCGCCAAGTGTTGGATGCCGCGCGCATTGCGAGCGCCGCGGTTCGATAGGTGCCGTCGGCGACATTCGGCGCTTTGCCGATCCGACCAGGCTGGTGAGCTACCTGGGGCTGAACCCGAGCGTCAGGCAGTCTGGCGAGGGCCCCTACCATGGCAGGATCACCAAGCAGGGCTGCGGCCAAGCTCGCGGAATGCTCGTCGAAGCAGCATGGGCTGTAGCCCGTTCGGCGGGACCGCTGCGTGCATTCCTTCAACGTGTCGCTGCACGACGCGGCAAGCACATCGCGGCAGTCGCGACGGCGCGGAAGCTGGCGATGATCATCTGGCATATGCTGACCAAGAGCACTGACTAAATCTGGACGAGGCCGGCCCTGCTGGCGCACAAGTTCCGGAGCATCGAACTGCGCGCTGGACTACCCACCAGCCATGCCAAGCGTGGATCGGCCTATGATACAACATCCCCGCGAAGAGGGCTGAGGAACGAGCAGGCGTGGAATGCGCCGAGAAGGAGTATACGAGATTGGCGGCCAAAGCCGCGATCCCGACACAGCAAGGCTTCTGCAACATAGGGCTTGTCTACAACATCCGTGTCGGTCGGCTTGCCGGGCTGCGAGAAGTCCAGCATGACGCCGCGCTGGTAGGCCCACAGGTCAAGATCGCGCGACACGAACTCGCTGCCTTGATCGACGCGGATCGTGGCCGGGAAGCCCGCTTCTTTGCAGGCCCTTTCCAGCACCGCCACGACGTCGGCGCCGCGGAAGGTGAACCGTGGCGCCAGCGCCGGTGAGAACCGTGAGAAGATATCGACGATTGTCAGCACGCTAAGCTTGTGTCCTGTTGCCAACTGGTCATGGACGAAGTCCATCGCCCAGGTCTCGTGGATCGCGTCGCCGGCTTGCGATCATCGCGCAGCTTGACTTTGACGCGGCGCTTGGGCCTTTTTGTTGCGCAATTGCAGGCCCAACTCGCGATAGACGCGCCGGGTCTTGTTCTGGCACGGCGCCCATCCTTCACGACGCAGCAGCACGTGAACGCGGCGATAACCGTAGCGAATGCGGGCATGACAGGTCTCCTTGATCTTCTGCTCGAGGGCAGCTTGGCCGGAGCGACGGGACTTGTAGTGGTGGGTCGACCTGTCAAACTAAAACGCCGCACAGGCCCTGCGGATCGAGACCTGCCATTCGTTGCGGACTTCGTCAACCAGCTTGCGCTTCCGGCAAGGCCTCATAGCCTTCGGCGGATCACGTCCTGCGGCATCTCCTTGTCGAGCGACAGGCCCGCGACCAGTTTCTTCAGCTTGCCGTTCTGGGCCTCGAGCTGCTTCAAGCGCGGCATCTCCGTCGGCAGCAGTCCGTCACACTTCTTCTTCCAGTTGAAGTAGGTCGCTTGGCTGATCCCGACCTTGCGGAAGATCTTCGCAGCCGGGACGCCATCGTTGCCCTGCTTCAGGATGAACGCCTTCCGGGCGTCCGAGAACTTCGAGGCCTTCATCGTCCTTCGCTCCTCCCAGCCGAGGGGATTCGGCAGCGAAAACTCTAGCCAAAGTGGTCCAGCTTGCCGGCCTCAGATCATGTCGTTGAACCGACACGCACGATGGTTTCACCGAAAGGGTTAAGTGTTGGCGCCCTGCCTTCGGTCATGAAGCGCTCGAAATTGAGCGATCTTAACGTCGCTACCGTGTTGCCCCGTTGCGAGCGCTTCTAAGCCTGCTCGTTGTCGTCGCGCTCGCGCACAACCGTTCGGCGCGGCGAAGGACGTTGATCATCGAGAGGAGATCGTCAGCGTCGGCTTCAATGCGGCTCTTCACTCGCATCCCAGTCGGAAACTGAAGATGTCGGCGACCGCGTCCAAGACCTGCTCGCCATCTGTCTGGAGCCTCTGATTCCGATCCTGCGGTGTTTGAAAAGGCGGTAGGCCTGAAGCAGGTGCTCGATTACGACTCGGTCGCCGGATCAGAAGGCCTGGTGCGGCTCGAAATCGTCATGCTCGCGCATGTGAGGGGACTGCGTCGCAGGCAAGCTCGAGCGGGTCCGTGGGACCATAGGACACCGAGAACCAACAGTCAGAGCTTGGCTCTTTTCGTACCAACGCGTCGCGCTTCAGACAACGTGTCGGGAGTCGGACGACGCGAAATCATCGCTGGCAAACCAAATGGCCAACTCTTTTCGAATTCCGTCGGCTCTGGGGGCGCGAGCCGAGTGATCTAAGGGCTGGTATGGCGCTTGCTTAAAGAGAGGCGGAACCACGTCTACGCCCCCTGGCGATTAAATACCTTCGCCTGCGATGGACCTAGGAGATCGGTTCTTTAGCACGAGGAGCTAATAGCATGTCCGGTGTTGCTGCTGCGTTTCTATGCTCTTCAAGCAAGTCACGGGCGACGGTTTATGATCGGCTCAAGCACATGGTTCCGAAACTTGCATTTCGCGGTCAGGCGGGGGTCGGCATTGCAGCTTTCATGCACAAGGAAGGTGTTCGATATGCGAGAGCGCTTCAGTCCTCATGCGACTCAGTGCGCATTGAGCACGATGAACAGGATCCGAATTTTAGGCCCCATGTTGCAATCGCCCATATCCGTAGCCGATGCCGCGGAATCAGCGATGGCGGGGACCTTCAGCCAATTCACAACAATGCGGGCACCAGCCGCAGTTTGGCAATTTCTCTAGATGGAGCCTTGGTCAATGGCCGTGAACTCAGGGGAGAATTGCTTGCCCAGGGCTATAGGTTGGGCAGCAACACAGATGCTGAGCTCTTGCTCAAGTGGATTGAAGGCTCTTGTGAAAGAGACTATTGGCGGCACGGTCTGCCCGTCAATTACGAAAACATCTTTCGCGACATTGATGACCGAATTGATGGCGCTATTAGCGCGATTCTCCTGGACGGAGAAGGAAATCTGGTTGCATACCGTAATCGATGTGGTTTGCGTCCATTGGAAACTATGCAAACAGATGACGGGTTCTTGCTGGTTGCTTCGGAAAATTGTGCCTTTGCCGATCTGGAGGGTAAGACACAGCAAATCTTACCAGGGCACATCAGGTATGTAGACGGGAAAATGGGGTACTGCGTTGATCGTTCCGTGAGCAACGGGCAATACAAAGCCAAACTCTGCGCCTACGAAGCTCTTTACTTAGGAAATCCGAACACATCGGTCGAAGGCCAATCACATTTCGAAACCCGTTACAACATCGGAGCCGCCCTTGGTGGCCTTGTTGCGCAGCGACTGCAAGGAGAACTAGGCTCCACACTCACAATCGTTTCCTCCATGCCGCATACTGGCGGGCCGTACGCTGATGGTCTGTTTGCATCTCTCGTCGAATACGGCGTGTTCGCCCAGCGTCGGGAAGTAGTCTCAACGCAATTTTTTCAGCGAACTCTAATCGGTACACCCAGCGAGCGAAAATGTCTCATTGCTCAAAAGTACCGCGTATCGGAAACGAGCCTTGCTGAAGCCGCGATAATAATTGTCGACGAGGCCCTCATTCGTGGCGATACCAGTCAGGCTGTCACGAATATGCTGCTTGCCGCTGGGGCCAAAGCCGTACATTGGGCGATCGGTTCGCCGCCCATAGTGGCTCCTAACTACTACGGCATGGGTATCGACACACTAGATGAGTTGGCATTCTGGCAGATATGGAAACAATTGCCGCCTGAACAGCGCACGCAAATCCTTCGCTTTCACAAGATGGAGCCGCAAGATCTCAAAATCATCGAAAGCAATATCGCGGCATCCATCAACGCGGCCACGATAACGTATCTGCCGTTTCCACTTCTAGTATCGTTGTTGCCCTGCAGGCAAGACGGCGTCGATTTGTCACCGTTTACATTCGAGATGCCAACCCCTGCGGGGCAGAAGCGCGCGAATAGGAACTTGCGCGAATTAGCGGCCGATCTTCCCTATTCGGAATCGATCCTTGCTTGAGGTCAAATCATGAAACCGGTTCTCGTCTTTGATTGGAATGGAACGCTGCTCGATGATACGTACGCACTGCTCCAAACGACAAATGCCATACTAGATCGCTTTGGTCATGCAACAATCGACATGAGCACCTTCCGGGAACATTGCGATGTTCCGCTATCTCTTCTTTATCGCAGTCTCGGAATGTCGCAAGACGAGGTTGCGACGGTGGATCGCGATGGCAGTGCAATCTTTCACGACACGTACGAACCTCTTGCGGGTAAAGCCGATCTGCGCGAGGGCGCGCGCAGGGTGTTGGAGTTAGCGCACCAAGAAGCAGCTTCGTCCATCATCGTGAGCAACCATATAGTCGATCCTCTGCGCTCCCAATTGAGAAGACTTGGGATCGACGACTACATCAACGATGTGCTCGCCTTTGAAAACCGCACTACCCAATATAAATCGATGAGCAAGGGAGAGCGGCTTCGTCTATACATGCAGAAAAACAACCTGAAGCCGGCGTCAACCTTCATCATCGGCGATATGCCGGTCGAAACGGATATCGCGCGCAATCTCGGACTCGTAAGCATATCCATTACCGGTGGATTTGTTTCGGAGTCGCGCTTGCGCGCGGCGCGTCCTGACTACACGATTAACAACCATCATGAGCTGTTACCAATCTTACAAAGGCACGGGTTTTTTCGGAATGCATAAATCATGATTGGCGAGGAATCATCACCCAACGTCGCTCCTAAAACGGCGAAGCAGAGAATAGGCCTTATCGGAGCTGGACGCATGGGAACCGGTATCGGTATCAGCCTATTGCGTCACCAAATCGAGCTGCATATCAAAGCGAACAAAACTCGCTTCGGTGCGGATCGCTTGACTGGTGCAGGTGCCCATGAACATCCTTCGATCGCCGAGTTGGCGCGGCATGTAAACGCCGTCGTGTTATCCTTGCCTTCCAGCCGCGAGGTTGAGGCAGTATGCCTTGGGCAAGATGGGCTGTTCGTCCATATGCCCCGAGGAGGGTTGATAATTGACTGCTCGACGTCTTATCCTGCTTCAACGGTCGCACTGGCTGAGCAGGCGCAAAAATGCGGCCTAAGCTTTATGGACGCTCCAGTAACGCGGAGCCCCGAACAAGCAGAGCTAGGCCTTCTCAACGCGATCGTTGGATCGAATGAAAAGCTTTTTCCTGTCGCTGAGGGCATTCTTGGTGCGTTTTGTGAGACCGTTCTTCATGTCGGAGATGTCGGACAAGGTCACAAGCTCAAGCTTGTTTACAACAGCATGACTATGGGGATAGCGGCGGTAGCCGCGGAGGTTTGCCAGTTTGCGTGCGGCCTTGACGTCGATCTCGTAACACTCCGCTCTCTGGTTAGTCGGGGCTCCACCAATAGCGGAATATTTCAAGCCTTCGTGTCCTTTTTGTTAGGCGAGAAACCCGATGTTCTGGCAATCTCAATCGCGAATTCCGCAAAGGATATTGAGTGCGCTGTGCGCCTGGCAGGCGAGAGCGCAGTTCCGGTGCCGGTCTTGGCTGCCGCCGCACACAAATTAAATGTCTCAGTTGTTGCGGGCAAAGGCGAACTCACACTACCTCATCTGTCTCGCCCATGAGCTCCTCGGCCTATTCATAGCAATCGAGAGCGGGCTCTAACCGCGGAGCGAGTGCAGATCGTCGTTATGGAGAGGTGTAGCTGGCGGGGCCGCGGCCCTCTATCGGTCTGCGCATTTTCATCGATGCAGTGTACGCATCCGGGCAACCCTACGATTACCCACATTTTTTGAGGTGTACTGTGCCGAAAAACTTGAGTCGCCAGAAACGCTTGTGATTCTTTGACGGGTACCTGATTCGAGAAGAGGTGCTCTATGGACTGACTTCACGCGCGCGGGATGAGAAGGCGGATCGGTTGACGTCTGACGCGGTGACCTGGTTTGACCGTGAAGCAGCGCTTTGCGAATTCCATGACACTCGGCTTGGCGAGAGAATTCGCATGCTGCTGAAGCAGATCGGCGGAGACATCGGACAGAGCATTCCGATGGTGTGCCAAGACTGGGCTAATACCAAGGCGGCCTATCGTTTCTTTCTCCAATGAACGAGTAAGCGAGGCCGACATCCTGTCACAGTGCCGGCCTTTGGCATGAGTTGCATCGTGTCGAGACATGATGCATCCGCGCCACGTCCGCGTTTCACCGTATTGGCGACCGGCGCGAGTACATCTGATTGGCAGCTTCATTCCACGAGGCGACCTAAGTGCGGCAAGGCCGCCGCTTTTGTTGACCAGGCGATTGCCGGCATCTGAGCCGCTTCGCGCGAGAAGATCGGTGCTTTCCCGGTACGACGTTTGGAATTGTGCGAACGGATTGTCGGGCGGAGGGAGCTCCAGCCACTCGTCGTCGTACTCGGGACGGTCGTGCTCGAGTCCGTAGTCGAAATCTTCGACCACGTGGTGGGAGCCGGTGTTGGTTTCCTGATGGTTCTCGACGCCCTCCGGATACTCCCAGACCCTAGGGAAAGTCTTCCCAATTCCGGATGCTTAATAACGGCTTCATGGTGGAGCTCCGGTCCCATCTGTCGCTCGTCGCTGCAAACGGCGTTCCAGTCCAGCAGGTCCGAATCGATTTCGTGTATCTCGCCAAAACGTCGATGTCTGATACGGGCGGTTCCATTGCAGTAGACGTACATCACCAGCGATTTCCCGACTCTTTCCGATGGCATCATACCATCGGAGCGCGCCCGCGGTCGAAGCGGATTGTCGATCGCCGATAACCGACGAAGGAGTGCACGACCGGCGTCGAGCAATGGACAGGAGTCGGATCCCGCGCCCAACATACGGCCATGAAGAAGGTCGTGAAAAGCGATGTCATCGGACAGCAGGGAATGTCCCTCATCGAGGGAATCGTTCTCTTGGAGTTCATGTTCTATCCGACCGGCGGCGTCGAAGCGGAGATCGACGGCTTCATCGAGTTGCGTGACGCCGAAACGGGCGAGGTCGCAACTGGTAGTGTCCAGTATCTTTCGCACATTGATCAGGCGACGACTCCGGTCTCAGAGAGTTGCTGCTGATAGAGCGGTCGCATATTCATGTAGCATTTGGTCGACCACGCGTTCCGGCAATGTGCCGCAGCCGTGCCACTGCCAAGTTGAGACAGGATTGACCGTCAGGAAAGGCGCCGATGACACGGGTTCGTCGCCGGATCTCCTTCATGATGCGCTCGAGCGGATTGTTAACCGGTATGAGGATGGCGCGGTCACTGTTTCCGCTACTGGCTTTTCGAACTGGTGGCATATGCTGCGAGTATCCGGGATAGAGGCTCCGGGAGCACGAAGGTGCGGGCGGCCGGTTCGTACGATGAGCTGCGAGCTCGTTTTGTTAGGTGGCCGCCTCTTACGACTCGCCCGGTTGCGCCGAGAGCGCGAATCCGTAGTTGTCGTGTCGCCCGCCGCTCTCGTTATCAACGTGGCGGGTAGGAAAGACGGACATGCGACGCGTAATCGGAATGGATATCCACCGCACCTTCTGGGAGGTGGCGATTTGGGAAGGAGGCGTGCTGCGGCACGCAGGCCGGGTCGACATGACCCGCGTGGCACTTGAAGGCTTCGGGAGGACGCCTAAGCCGACGGACGAGGTCGTTCTGGAAGCGACTGGCAATAGCATGGCAGCGTCGCGCGTACTGTCGCCTTTCGTCGCCCGGGAGGTGATCGCCAACCCGCTGCAGGTGAAGGCGATCGCCCATGCGCATGTGAAGACCGACAAGGTTGATGCAGGCACTCTCGCGAACCTTTACGTCGCGGGCTACTTGCCCGAAGTGTGGACGCCGGACGCGGTTACCGAGCGATTGCGCCGGCTGGTGGCGCGGCGTTACCAGATTGTACGTCGTCGAACACGCGTAAAGAATGAGGTGCATGCGATCCTTGCGTCGCATCTTGTTCCGAAGTGCCTTCACTCTGACCTGCTCAACCAGCGCGGCCGAGTGTGGCTTGCACGGCAGGTCGTGCCGGCAGATGAGCAGCCGGCACTTGAGCGGAATATCCGTGAACTCGATCGGCTCGCCGAAGACCAGGCGGAGTTGGACCGCGAGATCGCACTGAGTGTCATGGGCGACAGTCCCGTGCGAAGGCTGATGACGATCACGAGCGTCAACCTAACGGTGGCCGTCGGCATCATCGCGGCGGTCGGCGACGTCACGCGAGTCAAGAGCCCACAGAAGCTGGTGAGCTACTTCGGCCTGAATCCACGGGTACGCCAGTCGGGCCTCGGCGCTGCCCATCATGGGCGCATCAGCAAGGTTGGTCGCAGCCACGCGCGGGCGATGCTGGTCGAGGCGGAATGGGGTGCTGCAAAGAGGCCTTGTTCGTTCGCATCAGGGCGAAGCGGGGGCATCAGATCGCGGCGGTCGCGCTTGCCCGTAAGCTCACTGTCCTATGCAGGCATCTGCTGACCAAGCAGGAAGACTATCTTTGGGCGCGGCCGGCTCCGGTGGCGAGCAAGATGCGCGCCATGGATGGAGGCTCAGGCGGGGCGGCCGCAGAAGAAAGGCAATCGCCGGGGGGACCACTTACGCCTATAACGTCAAGTCTCTGCGCGACCAGGAACGTCAGGTCGCCGAACTCGCCGAGAAGAGTTACGTACGATTTGTAACGTACTGGAAAGTATGTCCGCCGAGGGCGCGGCGCGCGGACGCCTCAACCCGATAAGGCTTGAATAGGCTGCCTGGCCGCGCTTCCAGCCGACACGCCGCTCTTCGCCACGAGGTCGCCCGCGCCAACCGCGGCGCGGCTCTCTTGGGTATGAATGGCCTTGAGCATGTGGCTCACCTCGCGGACCCGGGTCGACGGCACGAGGCTGAAGACATTGCGATAAAAATGCACCATGCGGCGCTGATAGCGTACCCCCCGTAGTAATCCGTAACGCTTTCGGCAAGACCTCGGCAGGCATCGGAAACCACCAACTGCACGCCCTTGAGACCACGATCGACGAGATGCCGCAAAAACGATGACCAGCCGGACTTGCCTCCGTGGCACCTTCACAGATGCCGAGGATCCCCCGGAATCCCTCGGCATTGACGGCCGAGGCCATCAGCAGCGACACGTTGCGAACTTCACCGGCCCAGCTGCGCTTCATCACAATGCCATCGAGATAGAGATACGGATGCTCGTCCTCGATCCTGCGATTCCGCCATGCCTCGATCTTGGCATAGATCTTCTTGTTCAGGTTCGACACTGTGCTCGGGCTGACCCGGGTGCCCCACAGCGCCTCCGTGATGTCTTCGACCCGGCGAACTGAAATCCCGGCCAGATACATCTCGATCAGCGCCTCCTCAACCGAGCTCTCCCGCCTCTGGTAGCGCTCGATAGTCGCCGTCTCGAAGGTTTGCCGCCGTAGCTTCTGGCCTTCAAATTGACGTCGCCCGCCTTGGTTTGCAGCGTTCGTTCGTAGCTGCCCGCCCGCGTGTCCTGCTGGGCCTGGCTCCGCTCATAGCGTCCGACACCGCACAGCAGGTCCGCTTCGGCCTCCAGCATGGCATTCAGCGTCTCTTCTACCGTTCCGCGGACCATCTCGCCCAGGTGATCGCGAATCCGGGCTTCATCTATCTGGATCACCTGACCCATGGCATTCCCATCGTTCATCCAAAGCTCCTTCATTCTAGAAGAAGCCGTCAGTGCTGAAAGAGCGAAAGATTCTGTACGCAACCTGCTCCTGCGGGTCCAGGGCAAGGCCACTGAGCGCGAACGACTGCAGGTGGAGACCGAGGAAACGTTCGAATTCGCGTGCGCCGACGCTGACATCGAATACTGGACCAAAGGCACGGCTCCCGTCCTGCTGATCGTCGTGGCTCTGAAGACGCGGAAGGCCTACTGCAAATCGCTGAAGGAGTGGTTTGCGGATCCGGAGCGCCGTAAGTCCCGCAGGTCGTCTTCGAGAAGGCGAACCTACCAACGCTAAGGGGTGTCCCAATGGGGCGATCTGAGTACAATAGGACCTATGCTTGGTGGCAGGATTAAGCCGCCACACTAAAAGCGAGGACTACGCATGCGCCCGAATTATCTTTTCGGAATGAGGCAAGCCGCGAGGCAAGCAAAGGCACTCCAAATTCCCGAAATCGCCGCTATCGAGTTTGGCGTCGCTGGCGGTATGGGACTGCTGGAGATGGAACAAGTCGCTGAGAGTCTTCAGGCTGAAACGGGAGTTCGCTTCCGACTCTACGGCTTCGATCTGGAAACTGGCTTGCCACCCTCTGACGATTACCGAGATCTGCCATACCTCTGGCGCGCCGGTTTTTTCAAAATGGATAGGGCTAAATTGGAGCGTCAATTAAAGCGCGCCACCCTGATAATCGGCAACGTCGGCGAGACGGTTCTGGCGTTTATCGAACGCTATTCGCCACCTGTTATCGGCTTTGTGTCTTTCGACCTCGACCTCTATACAAGTACTAAGCCGGCACTAAACCTTTTCAACTCTGCTGCATCTCATTTTCTACCACGGACCTTCTGCTACTTTGACGATATCGTCGGTGATCTTGATGAAGTACACTGCGAATGGGTTGGGGAACTTCTGGCAATCCGGGAATTTAACGATGCTCACGCAGCGCGGAAAATCGCAAAGATAAACGGTCTGTCTTGGAAGTTTGGCGCACCAACGCAGTGGCATGACCAGATCTTTGTGTTGCACCTGTTCGATCACCCCGCCTACAAGCAATACATCAATGAGCGGACGGACTGGCAACTGCCCCTACCAGAATAAGTTAGCTGGTCCCGGCCTTGCGGCAGATCTCCGCCACCGCAACCCCGTCACTGCCCTGCTTCAGGATGAGCGCCTTCTGGGCGTCCGAAAACTTCGAAGCCTTCATCGTCCTTCGCTCCTCCCAGCCAGGGAACCGGTGCGAAAAACTCTAGCCAAAAATGGTCCAGTTTGCCGGCCTCAGATCAGAAGATGGACGGGCAAGGTTCACGGAAGAGCAGGTTATCGCAGTGTTGAAGGAGCATGAGGCTGGAGCGACGACAGCAGGCCTGGCTCGCAAACACGGGTCTCCGAGGCGACGATCTACAATTGGAAGGCCAAGTTCGGCGGCATGGAAGTCTCCGAAGCCAAGCGGCTGAAGCGCTCGAGGAAGAGAACGCGAAGCTGAAGAAGCTGCTGGCCGAGCAGATGCTCGATGCGGCGGCACTGCGCGAGCTTTTGTCAAAAAATGTATGGTTCACCCCGTCCGTGTAAGGGTTCGTAACAACGAAAATGACACTTCCAGTTGCATAAATGTATCCGGCCTCTCGTGAGTGGACTGCTGTTGCAGCCAGGCCATGATGAGATCTGCGCACGCCGTTCCCAATAAATGGTTCGGGCACGAAGCCCGTTTTTTGCACAGGCCTTACGGCATGTTGATCCACTGTTTCGTCATCACTGTTCCCGAGCCATGCAATCGAAGCCAGCGTCAGGTGAAAGCAGGATCTCTGCGTTCGTAGAGAGCTCAAGACCACCCAGACAATGCGTGCGGATTCCGAGATGATGGTGCGCACCGTACCGACTTGATGGCGCGCAGGGTTCCGAAATGATCGCGCCCAGCATTCCGAGCATTTTCCGCGCAGCATTCGGATTTGATCGCGCGCAGATTCGGATGGTGTGAGGCCCGATCGTTGGGCCAATTCTCCGGCTGGAAGCAGCTGGGAGGATTGGATGCCGACGAGGAGGGTTATCATGCGCCAGGTGCGCGAGATTGTGAGGCTGAGCCTTGCATCGGGAGGCGTCCGACGCGATGACCTGGTTTGATCGTGAAGCAGCGCTTTGCGAATTCCAGGACGCTGGACTTGGCGAGAGATTTACATGCTACTGAAGCAGATCGGTGGAGACATCGGCCAGAGCATTCCGATGGTTTGCCAAGACTGGGCGAATACCAAGGCGGCCTATCGTTTCTTTTCCAATGAACGAGTAAGCGAGGCCGACATTCTGTCTGGTCTCTTTAAATCGACGCGGGAACGTATCGCGGCTGCGAAAGGTCCTGTTCTTGTCCCGCATGATACGACCGAGTTCACCTATCAAAGAGAGCGCCCGGATCTGATCGGGATGATTAAGCGCATCCCCAAAAGCAACTCCCGAAGATTGGACGGAAAACCCAAACGTACACGACATGCGGAATATTGATGCATTCGAGCTTTGCGGTGACCCTCGAGGGGCTTCCACTGGGGCTCAGCGCCGTGAAGTTCTGGACCGAAAGAAGTTCAGAGGGGGCGCCGCGCTCAGGCGCGAGGTCAACCTGACACGGATCCCCATTGAAACCAAGGAGAGCATTCGGTGGCTGGAGAACCTCAAACAATCCACGGAGCTTTTCGAGAAGCCACGCAGTGCATCCATATCGGTGATCGTGAGGCCGATATTTATGACTTGTTGTGCGCCGCCCAAGAGGTTGGAACGCATTTCTTGGTAAGGACCTTTGTCAATCGCCTGGCAGGCGATGGCGATCATACCGTTGCAACGATAATGGACGAGGTCGTGGTCAAAGGCCTCCACCGGATCGAAGTCCAGGATAGCAAGGGCAATCCAGACCAGTCTGTTCTTGAAATCCGGTATCGTAAAATCGGTACTTTGCTACCGATCGGCAAGCAGTCGCGGTATCCAACTTTGACTATGACAGTGATCCACGCTGATGAAAGAGGAGCGCCAAAGAACAGAAAGAAGATTGAATGGAAACTCCTGACCGATCTTCCAGTGCAATCGGCGCAGGGCTGCGATCGAGAAACTCGAATGGTATTCCCTGCGATGGAAGATCGAGGTCTTCCACAAGATACTCAAATCCGGCTGTAGGGCAGAGGAGGACTCGCAACTGCGGACTGCTCAGCGATTGACGAATCTGATCTCGGTATTCTGCATTGTGAGCTGGCGCATTTTTTGGATGACGATGCTTAATCGTTCAGCGCCAAATGCCTCACCGGATTTGTGCTGACCAAGGCTGAAAGCCAATTGCTTGATCGGCTCGTCGAAGACAAGAATCCAGTCGACACACAACGAAAGACATTGTCGCATTATCTTATCAAGATCGCCAGGCTCGGCGGCTATCTCGCCCGCGCCAACGATCCGCCACCAGGGAATCTGATCATATGGCGCGGATTATCGCGATTCATCGATATCGCAACGGGAGCGAAACTCTGACTCAAAAAATGTGGGTAATCGCAAGCATCACCGGACGGATACCATCAAGCTTGGCCCACGGCGAGTTCGGGCGCCTTTCGGCCGAGGGCAGGCTGCTCGTCAGCCGCGCCAAACGCAGCATTGCCGCTAGCGCGCAGAACGCGCCGGTCGCGATGAAAAAGAGCGGCCCTCGCAGGACTCTGGATACTGCACAGTCTTAGATGTTGTATTTCGTGTGGACGGTAAACGATACTATCCCGGCCTCGGGCGCGTGAGCCGTTAGGCCGAAGCGGGCTAAGAGAAGAGCTACCGACCTCGATGCTTGTTCTTCCGGGTTCTGATCAATCGCCAGAGCAACGACGCCGGTCTTCATCATCTGTCTGACCTCGTCGCTAAGGTCGTGCGCGATCACGATTGGTGCTCTGGCCAACCACGGTGCCACTGTGTGGGCAAGCCCATTTTTTGATCCCGCGACGTAGATACCGCTGACAGCATCCTCGGACATTCCTTTAGGGCACTCATCGCTCTCCATTATCTCGACGTGTATCGGAGAAGAAAGTTCTGCCTTCACACCGTCTCGAAATCCACTAATCCTAGAGGCCTCCGCTCGGTATTTCAGATCGGAGCAGACCGCTAAGTAGATTCCCCGATTGACCATCCGGGACATGAAGAATGCCGCAGCTCGTCCGGCTCCGTAGTGGTCAATCCCGACGTAGGCCAACCGTGGTGTCGTCGGCAGGTCTGATCCGAGAGTAATGACAGGGGTCCCCGATGAGGTCACCGAGGCAATCGCATCTATCATTTGATCTGTCTCGGGTCCGTACACTATCACCGCGTCTGCCTTGGCCGCGCGAATCAGACCCGGGACCGCTTCCGCATGCCGCTCCTCGAATAGGACGCGTTCGATCACAAGGGATTTTGTAGTTTGCGCGATTTGGCTTTCAAACGCTCGGGCAAGCCGCAACAGAAGGGGCGTCCTTTGCGAAGGCATTATTACCTTGACTCGAAAGAGCCGACGATGGGGCGATGGAAGAGTCCGACTGATCCCCAGCTGACGAGCAGCTTCGATGACTTTCAGCGCCGTCTTCGGGGATACATTAGCTCGTTCATTGAGGACGCGATCGACCGTTGCAATTCCGACGCCAGCGAGCTTGGCTACCTCGTTCAGCCCAGGTTTCATTCGCTTCGGCTTTCGTTTTGCGGTATGTTTGTTGACGATAGCCCATCGCAGGTCAACACCGCACTTCGCACCAAGATGTCATGGATGCACAGGATTATAACTGATGACTGAGCGATGCAGAATAGTCATCGTTGGAGGGGGGCACGCCGGCGGCAGATTGGCGCAACTCTTGTCTCGCGGCCCCGATCGCGTCCACGTGACCCTCGTCGGGGCCGAGCCTATCTATCCCTACGAACGACCTCCGCTATCTAAAGGAGTTCTCCTGGGCACCAGCGGGCTCGATGACTGCGTGTTGTGGAAGCCTAACGACCCAGTTTGGGAGCGTGTAGAGACCCATCTCGGCGTCGCCGTTGAAGATGTTGATCGCGTCCGGAAAAACATCCGACTTAGCGACGGTAAAGTGATTAGATACGATCGATTGGTTCTCGCTACCGGCTCTCGAGTTCGCGGGTTTCCGGTGCAAGGAAGTCAGCTCCGCGGCGTCTTTAGCCTTCGAAGTTACGCCGATGCTCAAACCGTTTCTAAGTACTTCCTGGCATCAAACCGAGTGGCCGTCGTTGGTGGCGGATTTATCGGCCTCGAAGTCGCGGCGGCCGCCGCACAGCGCGGCATCCAGCCACGAGTGATCGAAGCTTCCGACCGACTGCTTTCTCGCTTGGTGCCGCGACTGGTAGCAGATCGCCTTGCCGAGACGCACCTCCACGCTGGTGTGCAATTGACGTACGGGGCCATGGTCGAGAGGTTCGTTTCCAATGGCCATGGTAGCCTAAAGCGCGCTGTTCTCAGCAATGGAGATGCTGTTGACTGCAGTGTCGCCGTCGTTGCCGTTGGTGTTGAACCTGAGATATCCCTTGCGATTGGCGCCGGCTTGGAGATCGACATTGGTGTAATAACTAACGAGCAGCTGCGTACCTCTGATCCCAACATATTCGCCTGTGGCGACATTGCCGCCTTCTGGCATCCACTTTACCAACGGCATATACGTTTGGAGTCGTGGCAAAACGCGGAGGATCACGCAAGAATCCTAGCCGCCGTACTGCTGGGCGAAGAAGTTACGGCGCCGTCAGTCCCATTCTTTTGGTCTGACCAGTACGACCTCTCCCTTCAAATAATGGGGTTACCTCATCTCGGTACGTCGACAAGGCGAAAACCGACAGCGTCTGGAAGCGCGATCTTGCTTCACTGCGACGCACTTGAACGACTCGTCGGCGCGACCGCCATCGGACCCACGGCGCTCATCGGGCGAGAGCTGAGAAAAATGCGTCAGCTGATTGCTTCACGCGCTATCTGCAACTCTGTCACGCTTGACGGAGCCGAGTTAGAGGTCGTTGCGGGTTAAGCCCGTCGAGGTACCAAAACGGTGACCGCTCCATCCTCGATTCTCACCTCGTACGTGCGCAGGTTTATGCATACCGGAGCGCCAAGTGCCTTTCCCGTCATATAGCTGAACCGTCCAGAGTGACGGGGGCACTCCACCGTGTGGCCCTCAACATAACCATCGGACAGGTGGGCGTGTTCATGAGTGCAAATATCGTCTGTTACGAAGATTTCGCCCTTCGGGGAGCGAAATATTGCGTATGAATGCCCGTCAAACTCCCAGCGACGAACGTCTTGAAGCCGAATATCCTCTACCTTGCACGCAAACACCCATGTACGAGCGGTGTCGTCAACCATCTTCAAATCTAGGCTCATGTTGAACTTCTCTTCCCTCTTTAGAATATGCTGAACGTCTGGCGCCATCACTTTTGCACCTGACATCGAACCCTTCGTCGATCGATCCGGCGGCAAAGTCGGGCTATCATTAGGTCGACTTCTAGTTCTCCCGCGTACCCGTCGACCTCATTGCACCTTTGGATCTTCTCAATAGACCATGTATGCATGCGCCGCTTCCGGCCGGGCCCCCCAAACCGATGTCGACCAAGATCCCAGCGCTCTCATAGCTCAAATCAACAGAAAGAGGCCATCTGGATCAGCACACGAAGCGTGTATCGACGATACAACAAATCGCGATCGCCTTGATCTGGACACCTACATCTGCAGTCTACAGTTTGCAGTCTTCAGCAGCGGAGCAGTAGTGGGCTGTAACGTTTCCTGAGTTCAAGCGCTGTCGTTGTGCTCTACGCGTTGTCTTCCAGGTGGGCTCCAGACTTGTCCCAAGCCTTCCTGACGCATTCTCGAAGCATCAGGGCTTCGCTCCAGCGATCCGTTGTATCTTCACCATCTCGACCGGTTATCGCGTACGGCCGCGGCCCCAACTCGCAAGTAAACGCCAATGCCTCTCCGTCCGCCGCGCGCCGGCGCCAACTCCGAAAGCCGTAGCCCCACCACTCTAAGAACTGGTCGAGCCACATTTGGTGCTGCGGGAAGCTAATCTCGATTTGTATTTGCTCGCGGCTTGCTACCCTACCGTGGAACGCCCAACACCTATCCAAAACTTGATGGATGTGGCTGTTATTCTCCTCGGTAATTGGCCATGAGAACTCGCGCCCAACAACGAAGTGCGAAATATCCCCCAGCAGCTTGAGATCGGGGATTCGTTCAAGTAGATCGAGTGTAAAGAACAGGTCGGTCGTCATCCGGTCGCGATGTGTCTCTATATAGACGGGAAAATCGACCTCCTCGGCAAGCCGCAGCCATCCTTCTAAAAGCGGGATGCAATCATCCAAGCGACGTGGCCGTACATCTGGTTGAATCTCAAGATGATGAAGACCGAATTCCGTTGCATTTTCGAGCACTGGCTTGAGCTCATCGATGGTCTTCGGAAAACACTGGCCTTCGGCTGTCAACCCGTTCGCCTTCAACAGGCCATGCAGCTCGCGTACGTACTCCCGGCTCCGCCAATCTGCGCTAACGCCGTCATAGCCGGCATCTTTGATCATTCGGATGTTTTCCTCAAGCCCGCGTTCTGGCTCCGTCGCGCTTCGCAATTCCATGGCCCAAAGCGACTGAAAGAACAGGATGGTGTTCATGTAGTGTCTACCTTCGAACTGCTGAGAGAGCGGCTTCATGCGTTGAGTGGGCGTTGACGGCATCTGACTGCAAGAGCTTTCTCAAATCGTAGCTTGGGTCCTGCAGGACGGAAGGCGACGGGCGAAGGCGCCTCTCAATTATCGAGGTCGCGACTCGGACGATCTTTGCTACTTGCGATAGGCTACCGAACGCCGCCGTGGCCTCTAGAACGCCAAATCTGTCTAGGAGAAACGTTACTATACCCCCATCGTCTAAACTACGATTTACCTCGACCTGCGATTTGTTCGGAATGCCAGCAACTTGGAATACTTTGTCGAATTGATCAGACCACATCCATGGAACTGCCCTATAGGAAACCTTTCGTCCCAAAATGTTCAACGCGGCAGTGCCCCCCTGGTCCAGCGCATTCTTCCATGCCTCCAATCGTATCGTGTCTTTACCCGTCGACGCCGGATATCTTGCTGCGTCTCCGGCGGCGAAGATCCGAGAGTCTGCAGTTTGGAGGTATTCATTGACGAGAATGCCGTCGTCAGTGGCAAGGCCAGCCTTCTGCGCCAATTCAACGTCGGGATCCGCGCCAACAGCAACCAGAACTGTGTCGGCTACGAATTCCTGTCCTGATCTGAGTCGCACGCCCTCGACCATGTCGCAACCAATGATCGCCTCCACGTCCGCTCCGAGGAAAACCTTGGTGCCGTTGGAACGATGCAGTTCTAAGATTCTATCGGACGTCGAGATCGGCATCACGCGAGACAGCAGAGCGGGTGCCTTTTCCAAAACTGTTGTGTCAACACCTCTTGCCCGGGCAGACGCCGCGACTTCCAATCCGATCAGTCCTCCGCCGATAACGACAAGCCTTCGTGCCGGCATCAATCTCTCTCGGAGAACGGCGGATTGATCCAACGACCGCAGCGCGATCACTCCCTTCGAGCCGACGCCAGGCAACTGCGGAAAACGCGGTTTTGCTCCTGTCGCGAGCAGGAGGTAGTCATACCGAAAACGATCTCCTCCAGCGAGTGTAACGCTCTGTGCGTCCCGGTCGATTGCTTCCGCTCTGACCCCAGAGCGGAAAAGGATTCCGTTCTGGTCAAGCCAACCTGGGGCAAGAGCCGCTACGCCGCTGAAGCTCTCCTCTTGAGTAAGGACTGACTTGGACAGAGGCGGACGCTCATAAGGGGCGGACCGTTCCTCCGTTAGGAGTACAATCTCGTCGGACCACCCATGCTCCCGTAGTGCGCGAGCTGCACTCGTCCCAGCATGTCCAGCACCAACTATGACAATTCTTCGAGCCATCACATCAAGTCCGAACTGTGCGAGCTTGGAGGTTAGTCGCCGACATCTGATTTAGGCTATTCTGAACCTGATGTTTTTCCATCATGTTTACGATTCGTAGACTCGCTCGTGTGCGGGGCGCCCCGAGTCGGCGGCCTGCCGGCGTAGGATCAACGCCATGTAGTGTGGCGTGTTCGCCGTCAGCGCCTCTGAGACCAGGACTTCACGAAGGAGGATTTCTGGTTCATCGTTGCCGTACGGAGCGAAGTTGAAGCAGAAATCCGGGCCGGACAAAGCCCCGGCAGAACAAGTGCTGAAGGACAACCGACGCCAGGCACCTCGGCAGTATTCAGCGGAAAAGAATATCCGTATCGTGTTGGAAGGATTTGCGCGACGAGGAGAATATCTCCGAGCTGTGTGGCCTCGATGTATTATGGCCGGTCCAAGGAGTTCCTTGAGGCTGGCAAACGCCGCCTTGGGGGGCGACACTGCCCGCTCAGCCACGTCCGGCGAGGTCAAGGATCTTCGTCGTGAAGCCTCCGAATTGAAGGAGGTGGTCGCCGATCGTACCCTGGAGAACCGCTTACAAAAAAGAGTTGAGCGCGGCTGGGGAGGACGAGGCATGAGGTATCCTGCGTTCGCGAAGGCCGAGATCATCGCGCTGGTCGAGCAATCACCATCTGCGTGCCAGACGCACGCTCGAGAAGCTCGGCATCCCGCGAGCCGCATTTTATCGGTGGTACGATCGCTACCGTGCGGTTGGCGTTGAGGTACTGGCTGAGTATCGCTCGAAGTCGGACATGGTCTGGAATCGGGTTCCTGACGAAGTCCGCGGTCAGATCATCGATCTGGCGCTGGAGATTCCCGAGCTGTCGCCGCGCGAGCTGGCGGTGCGCTTCACCGATGACAGAAAGTACTTAGTCTCCGAGGCGCTGGGTCTATCGGCTGCTGAAGGCGCACGACCTGATCACCAGCCCCGCCTATGAGGTGATCAAGACGGCCAACGAGTTCAAGGACAAGACCACGGCGATCAACCAGCTCTGTCAGACTGACTTCGCCTACCTCAAGATCACCGGCTGGGGCTGGTATTATCTGTTCACTGTGCTCGCTGACTTCTCGCGTTATATCGTGGCGTTGAGGATGAGCCCAACCATGTGCGCCTCCGACGTTACGGCCACGCTCGACCGGGCGCTTGTCGCCTCAGGCCTGGAGTACATCAATATAAAGCAGCGGTCACGGCTTCTCAGCGACAACGGATCAAGTTACGTCGCGGATGATCTGGCCACCTGGCTCAAGGGCAAGGACATACGGCCTGTGCGCGGTGCGCCAATCATCGCCAGACCCAGGGCACTGGCATCAGACCTTGAAGAACCGCATCTTGCTGAGCGCATCAAGCGCGAGACCATCGCAATCCGTCGCTTGCGGCATCGACTGCAGGCAGCTTAACCTCTAGCCCAAGATGATCCGGAGCCTCCCTTCTCGAAATGCATGAGCGGTCTCAAATTATCTGACGACGGACACAACGCGAACATTGCGGCGCCGTGGTCGAAGTTGGCGAAGAGTTCGGCCGCGGCGGTGAAGGTCGTGTGGTCCGTTGTGAGCAAGACGCCAAAGTTCGTCGCCGGTGGCGCAGCCCTCAGCGTACAACGGTTCGCTGCTAATAACGCGAGCGACCGGTTCGCGGCGAAGTCGTTCACCTCGAAGTGGCGCCCGGCGCAATCCGTTGTGGCCGCTCAGATGCTGCATCGCGGTTCGAAAGGCAGTGATGTCTGGTGTACCGGTGTTTCGATAGCGAGCACGCTAAGTTGCATCAGTTGCCGATCTGCAATCTATACTCTCGACCGCTATACGTAGCGTGCAGGGGAGCAAACGAGCCGTACAATGACGAGCGTTTAGCGGCCGTGGCGACAATGCAGTAAGCCGTAGCTCGACATTTTGATGGATTTCAATCAACCTAACCATCGAGCCATCCAACGCTCTGCCATATACTGAAGAAAATATAGGGGTGGATTGCGCGCCAGGAGGAAGCGATGATGGAGGAAACTAAATTCGGCCGTCGCGACGAGTTTGGTCACTACGCGCCTAAGGAGCTCATCAGTTATGGGCCGTTGTTCACGTTGCCTCCGAAACCTATGGCGGTGATAAAGTGGTTGCCAGGGTACTTTTTGCCTTGGAACCTGCTGCTTATCGTGTTCGGGATCGGTTATTGGCTCTTTCTTGCGCCGTCTCTTGAACAAATGAAGACACTCGAGATCGGCTGGGTACTTTATCTCGTTCTCCTCAACTATGCCATCGTCGTCCTTTGGTATGGCGCCTGGCACTCTTGGCTCTACGTTTTGCGACGGCAGGAGACGCGCTTTAAGTACAACCCGCGTTGGCCCACGGCCAGAGCTACTGTTTTCGTCTTCGGCAAACAGGCTTTGGACAATATTTTCTGGACGATAACGAGCGGCGTTCCGGTCTTTACAGCATATCAGGTCGCGGCGTTTTATCTTTATGCCAACGGCTACGTGCCTCTCATCACCTTGTCAGACAACCCAATATGGTTCATCGTCCTGCTGTTACTCGTCCCATTCATTCATGAGGTCCACTTTTACGCGGTTCACCGCCTGCTTCATACTCGTCTCCTCTACAAGTACGTTCATTCATTGCACCACAATAATACGAACGTGCTTCCCTGGTCGGGATTAGCGATGCACCCGGTCGAACACATCCTGTATTTTTCTGTCATCGTGTTGATCGCTGTCTTCAATTCACATCCAATACATATGCTTGCCATGGTGATGCGCGCGGGCCTCGCTCCAGCAATTGCCCATACCGGTTTCGATCGAACCGAGCTGGGGGGCGAGCGCACCGTCCCATCTGGAGTCTACGCTCATTATCTTCACCACAAGCTTTTCGAGGTGAATTACGCTGATGGGGCGGTCCCACTAGACAAGTGGTTTGGCAGCTTTCACGACGGCAGCCCTGAAGCCGATGAGCGTCTAAAGCTTCGTATGGAACGGCGTGCTGAAGCTTATGCCAAGAAGGACGCTCGAGCCTGACTGGGTGCTCAACGTACCCTAGAATCCTATTGAAGAACTCAAGCCGCACGGAGAACTCCGCGGCCAAGCACCACGTCAGCAAAGGGGAAACGTTATGATTGTGGCAAGGATTGTTCGTCGCGCATTTCTCGCAGGCGTCGCGGGGATCGCCCTTACAAGTGTAGCGTTCGCAGACGGGCCCACTCCGATTCGAGTTAAGTCGGACGCGCACGCCGAGGTACCGCAAAAGTTTAAGAATCACGCGGTTAAGATCGCGGTTGTCCGCCAGCTCAACACTGGCGACGTGTATCAGGAGTGGATTGCCGGCGTTGAGGCTGAAGCGAAGAAGCTCGGCGTCAAGCTGACGGTCTACAACGCCGACGGCGACAATGCGAAGCAGGCGCTGATGCTGCAGCAGGCCGTAGCCACTCAGCCGGATGCCATCGTCATTGGTTGGGGATTTGGTGATAGTCTGCGCGACGGCATCAAGGCGGCCGCTGACGCCAATATTCCTGTCGTGACCTACTACGTTTCGGTCGAGCCGTCGGACAAGGTCATCACCGTTGATCAGGGCGACAAGCTGATGATGACCGGCATCCTTGGTGCTCTGAAGGCCCATATCGGCGGCGACGGTGCAAAGGCTGACGTCATCTATGTCTATGTGCCAGGCTATCAGGCGCTCGATCTGCGCAACGAAGTCTGGAAGGAATTCTTGAGGGCCAACCCTGGCGTCAATACGGTAGCGACGATCGGCGTCGTCAACGCCAACACTGCCGCCCAGACGGCCGATCAGGCCAAGGCAGCGCTGACTGCCCATCCAAACGTCAAGGCGATTGTCGCGCCGTATGATGAGTTCACCAAAGGCGCATCGCTAGCGATCAGCGAACTCGGTCTGGCGGACAAGGTTAAGACCTATGGCATGGACATCTCAACTGCCGACATCGCGGTAATGACGAAGCCACACAGTCCTTGGGTGGTCACGGCTACCACCAACCAGTCCAATGTCGGCTCGGTCGTACTGCGGGTGGCCGCGGCCAGGATTGCCGGCGACCTCATCGGCAACACGCTGAGCGTGCCGCCGCTGGTTATCACTCAGGAAGAGCTGCGCACGAACAAAGTCGAGAACATCGAACAGCTTGGTGCGGTCTTTCCGGATCTGAAGACGCCGGACGTGGCGAAGGCCCCTTGGATGGATAAGATGAAATGAATCGGTCCACGCAGGAAAGCCTCGCTGGAGGTTGCCCTATGTCCGAGCGAACGAGAGCCCTCGTCGAGTTCCGCAACATCACCAAGCGCTTCGGTGCCACGCAAGCGCTAAAGGGTGTGAGCTTCTCGATTATGCCGGGCGAGACGCTGGGTCTGCTCGGTGCCAACGGCGCCGGCAAGTCCACGCTCATCAAAGTGCTCTCCGGCAATTTCCTGCGCACGTCCGGCGAAATCCTGATCGAGGGCGAGCGGACCGAAATCCGCTCGCCGACCGAAGCGCGTGACTGCGGCATCGCGACCGTTCACCAGAACATCGACGATGCCGTGGTGTTCGGCATGACAGTGGCAGAAAATTTGCTGCTCGACGATCTCTCGACCGCCGACTCGCCCTTCTTTCTCAACCGCCGCAGCGTCATGGACCGCGCGCAGCAGGTGCAGCAGAAGTTGGGCCTCAAGCTACCGCTGGAAGCTCCGGTGGAGGAACTGTCAGCGAGCGGTCGGCAGGAGGTGGCGATCGCGCGCGCCCTAGTGAAGAACCCTAAGCTGTTGATCCTCGACGAGCCGACTTCGACGCTGTCGGCGCGTGAAGCGGAAAAATTGTTCGAGGCGGTGGCGGACCTCAAGCGGCGCGGTATCGCGGTGCTTTACGTCTCGCACCGCATGAGCGAGAGCCAGCAACTATGCAACCGCGCAGTCGTTTTGCGCAATGGTCAGATCGTTTCCGAGCACCAGTCACCGCTCGATACGAATGCGATAGCGACATCAATTCTCGGCGATCTGATCTTGTCGGCGAAACATGTCATCCGCCGCTCGGACCAGGTGCCGGTGTTTGTCGGACGCGGCTTGCGTGTGCGGCCCGATGCGGTGCCCGTCGACCTGACGTTCCGCAAGGGCGAGGTGATCGGTATCACCGGGCTCGTTGGCGCCGGGAAGACCGAGCTTCTGGAACAGATTTACGGTGCTATGCCGCTGGTTTCGGGCAAGATGCTGCTCAACGATCGGCCCTTCAAGCCGCGCGACGCAGCCGATGCGCTGACGAGGGGCGTGGCGATGGTGCCGGAGGAGCGCGCGAAGCAATCGATCTTCCCTGGCGAGGGCCTGGCGAAGCATTGCTCGATCGGCGCAATGGGATTCTTCAGCCGCTATGGCTTCATCGACCTACATAAAGAAGTGGCATTCACCCAGGATATCATCCGTGACTACAACGTCAAGTGTCCCGGCTGGGATGCCCCCATCGAGGCGCTGTCGGGAGGCAATCAGCAGAAGCTGTTAGTCGGCCGCTGGCTCAAGCACGGCTGGTCACTTCTAATTCTTGACGAACCGTTCCGGGGAATCGACATCGGAGCGCGCGGCATCATCTCGGACGCGCTGCGGGCTTTCTCGGAGTACAACTCGGTCGTAGTCTCGTCGTCGGACCCTGAGGAAGTGGTGGAGGTCGCCGACCGCGTACTCATTATGGTCGAAGGAGCGATCGCGGGCGAAGTTATGGCGGATGCGCTCAGCTCCGAAGAGCTTTCTGAAATCATGAGCCGGACCGGTGCAGCTCGGCAAGGCGTAAGTGGGGGCACCCTTCAATGACAATCCAAAACTCGCTCGCGCAGCCGGCCGAGCCTGGATCCACCCGCGGCAGCGCGGAAAAGCTGAAAGTCTTCATCTACCGCTACGGGCTTTTGGCCGTTCTGGTGCTGATGATTCTGTTCTTCTCCTGGCAGCAGCCGTTCTTCCGCACGTTCGCCAATGCAATGTTTATCCTGCAAGCGGCCTCGGTGGTCGCGGTGATCGGGCTTGGCGCCACGGTTTCGATGACGGTCGGCGGATTCGACCTGTCCGTAGGAGCGTCGATGTCGCTTGCGGTGATGGCAGCAACCGCGGCGATGGTGATCGGCGACCTCGGTGGCGCCCCAGCGATTCTGATCGCCGTGGCGGCGGGCGTCGCGGTCGGCCTATTCAACACTTTTCTCATTGTCTACGCCCGCATCCCCGATCTGGTGGCAACGCTCTCCGGCTTGTTCCTCATCAACGGGTTGACCTTGCTCGGCGTCTCGGGCCAGTCGATCGCGGAGGGTATGTCGTTCAACGGCAATGTCGCTCCGGGCAAGTTCTCGCCGCTATTCGGCTGGCTAGGTGGTGGGCGGCTGTTCGGTATCCCAGCGTCAGTCGTGGTCGCAGGTCTGATATTCATCGTCGTCATTGTGCTGCTCAATTACACGCGGTGGGGGCGGGCCTTCTACGCCGTTGGGGGCAATCCGATCGCAGCCGCGGCGGCCGGCATCCGCGTGGCGCGTTATCGCATGGCGGCATACCTGATCTCCGGCGCGTTGGCAGCAATCGCCGGAGTCATGTTAGCGGCCCGCTCCAACCGGGGCGACGTCAATGTGGGCGACGCGTACTTGCTGCAGGCCGTGTCCGCCGCGCTCGTGGGATATGCCGTGCTTGGCGCCAACAAAGCGAATGCCGTCGGTACGCTGGTTGGCGCGGTCTTCGTCGCCACACTAATCAACGGACTGACAATGTTCAATTTCCCGTACTACGCGCAAAGCTTCGTTCAGGGAGTGCTGCTCGTGGTCGCGTTGCTGATGAGTTACACGCTTGGCCCACGCCGCCGTTGAACTTAGTTCTTGGTCGGCGATCTTGTGCGCGGTTGACGAACAAGGAGCTGTTACGCAAGAGATCTCCTCCAATATCCAGGAGGCACACACGGGGCCCGCCGAGTGGCTTCGAGCATAGCCGACGTGAAGCGCCGCGCAACGGAGACCGGCTCGGCTTCGAGTTAACTGCTCACCTACGCGCAGATGCTGTCCAACGACAGCGCGCGGCTGAAGACAGAGGTCCGGAGATTCCTGATGACGGTTCTTGCAGCTTAAAGCCGTCTCGGCGCATTCGGAGGAACGGTACGGAAGACGGAAAACCGTGTGAAGTACTGCAGTGGAGGATTGAAACCTTTGCCCTATCGCGCACTCGAGAACGGTCATTGTGAACCTCGCTAACCGGCGCGTGCACAAGAGATTTCGGAGCCGCCACATCCCAGGACAATCGACTGTCGTTTGACTGCCGAAGCTACGAGGCGTCAGCGTCATAAGTTTGCTAATTGATCCTTGAGGATGACTGCTGCCAGTCCAGCAAATTGGTAGACAACGTGGCTTGAGTACGCCTGACGCGATCCGCGGATCACTTTCTGAACTACCGATTGTTCGACGTTACCCAATCTTACCCAAAGAGAGTTCGGAAAACCGCTTACGACGGAACAGCGGGCGCTAGCCTTGCCGACACTGCGGCCTCTCGAAGAGGAGGGGGCACGAGGTTTACGGGCCAAAGAGCTCACCGGAGGGGAATCATGCCAAGGAAGTACGCTGCTTGTCCGGACCGTTCAGCAAATTTTGCTAGGAAAGCTACCCTTATCTGCTCCACGCTTTTGGCCGGAACGGCCATGGCGCTTACCCACGCCAAGGCAGACGACATCAATTGGCGCCAGTTCGAAGGCGAGTCGATCGTCTGGGCCTCCGATATTCATCCATATGCCGATGCGGTTGCAGCCCAGCTGCCGGAATTCGAGAAGCTTACCGGCATCAAGGTGACGCCGGAGCTTTATCCGGACGATGCGTATTGGAATAAGTTGACGATCCAGCTCAGCACCAAATCACCAAGCTGGGACGTTGTCGGTACGGGCATTCAACCGGCTTGGGATCTTGCGCCCGGTCAATTGCTTGAGCCCCTCGACCGCTATCTGAACGATCCGAAACTTACGGCGGCCGGCTACGATTACAAGGATTTCTTCCCAGCACTACGAGATGCGCTGACTTGGAAGGTCAAGGAAGGCCAGATCGAGCCGGGAAGCGGGCAGGTGTGGGCCATTCCGCATGGCTTCGAGAATATCCAACTGTTCTAACGGAAGGACATCCTCGACAAGTATGGCATCAAGGTCCCTACGACCCCGCCGGAGATGTCCGCGGCATGCGAAAAGCTGAAGGCTGCCGATCCGACGATTACGCCCCTTGGCGTCCGCGGTGTGCGGTTCTGGAGCAGCATCCACACGGCCGCAATCTCGATCGCCAGGTCCTACGGGGTGCACGATTTCACCGTCAAGGACGGTAAGCTCGACACCGGCCTCGACTCACCCGAGTCGATCGCTTTCCACAAGGACTATGTGGACATGATCAAGAAGTGCGCGGCGCCCTCCTTTGCTAACGACAATTGGTACCAGGTGGTCGAAGGCATCAATTCCGGCCGCACAGCCATGGCGATCGATTCCAACATGTTTGGCTTTTGGAACGACGTTGCCGGCAAGCCAGCCTCAGGCAAAATAGCATTTGCGCCGCCCTTGCGTGCTCCGAATGCCAAAAACTTCGAATCCAACATCTGGATCTGGTCTTTGGCGATGAATGCGGCATCGCAAAAGAAGGGAGCTGCGTGGCTCTTCATCCAATGGGCGACTTCGAAGCAAGTGAAGCTCAACGGTGCCGTGGCCGGCAAGCTCGTCAACTCTCCGCGCACCTCGACCTGGACTGACAAGGCATGGCTCGAATACGCGGCAAAGCCTGAATTCAACAACTTTGTCGACACGTTCAAGAGCGTGCAGGACCGGGCAAAGCTGGCCTTTACAGCTCGCGTCGGCTTTGCCGAAGCAATGAATGCCTGGGCCGTTGCCATGCAGAAAATGGTCAACGGAGCTGACGTGAAGGCGACATTGACAGACCTCGCGGCCGAAATCCGATCGACCATGTGAAGTGCCGAGGGGGCGGCGGCGACCCGCTGCCCCTTCTTGCAATTAGAGATGTAGTCATATGGAACTTCGAGGATACGACGCAATCGTGACGCTGCAGTCTTCGGCCAGCCAACTTGCCTCCTCACAGGATCGGCGGATCAAGAGCGCTGAGGAGCCGCGTCTTGACTGGTGGAGCATTGCAGCAATTGCGCCAGCCATCGTCATACTTGTAGGATTTCTGCTTCTGTTCTTCTACGGCGTCTATCAGTCGTTGACTGACCTCAGGTTCGGTCGCCCCTTGGTCCACTTCATCGGCCTCAACAATTACGCGGCGCTGATTAAGACAGAGGATTTCTGGAATAGCATTCGCGCGACGCTGGTCTACTCTGGATCCGCCGTCCTTGCCGAGGCAGCCTTCGGTCTCGCGCTTGCCAAGCTGTTCGCGACCGAAGTCTTCCTGGCCCGCGTGATGCGGCCGGTCATTCTCCTGCCCCTCGTCCTACCCCCGATGAGCGTAGCGCTCATGTGGACGACCATGATGGACCCACAAAACGGGATCATGAATTATCTGTTGTCGCTTGTCGGGATCGGCCGATTTGCCTGGATCTCAGATCCCGTGACCGCAATGTTCTCCCTGGTCCTGATCGACGTATGGACCTACACGCCCTTCTTCGCACTCATCATCTTCGCCGGCCTTCAGGGCATCAATGAAGAGGTGAGAGAAGCCGCGCGCGTTAACGGTGCGAAGGGCTTGGCGACCTTTCTGCACATCGAGCAGCCTCTGATTGCTCCCTACATTCTGATCGCGGCGGTGTTTCGGCTGATCGAGTCTCTCAACCAGTTCGACATCATCTTCGGGACAACCCAAGGCGGGCCCGGCAACAGCACTTCGGTTCTTTCGGTACGTGCCTACATCACCGCGTTCCAGAATCTCGCTTTTGGGCGTGGCGCCGCACTGATGGTGGTCAATTGGCTGATCGTGCTAGTCGGGACGTTCGCCATGGTCAAGCTCTGGCGCTTTGTTCGCCAGCGCGTCAGCTGAAGAGGCCGCGCATGCGCGTCAATCGTTCGACTCCCGCCAATCTGATCCTCAACCTGCTCGTGGGCGTTTGCGCATTTATCCTAGCTTTTCCGCTTATCTGGATATTGATGATGTCGCTGAAGCAGCAGGCCGAAGTCATGACCTGGCCACCGACCTTTCTGTTCTCGCCGACCCTGGAGAATTTTCGCGTGCTGTTTGATGTCGCCCAGGCGGGGGCGACCAGCTATGGCACCATCAAAGTCGATTTCTTGACGCCGATCACCAACAGCGTCGTCATAGCGCTGGGCTCGGTCATCGTGTCTCTGCTCGTGGGCGTGCCGGCCGGCTACGTGCTGGCGCGGCGCGACATACCTCTCAAAGAGGACATTGCGTTCTTCATTCTTGGATTCCGCTTTGCCCCGGTTCTCCTGGTCGTCATCCCGCTCTTCAGCGTATTCCAGACCATCGGGCTATATGACACCTATCTCGGCATGATCTGGGTCTACCAGGTGGTCACACTGCCGATGATCGTCTGGCTGAGCCGCTCCTACATCGAGGACATCCCCAAGGACATCGAGGAGGCGGCTGCCATGGACGGCGCCAAACCCGTTCGCGTCGTGCTGCACATCGTGCTGCCACTGTTGAAGCCAGGACTGATCGGAGCCTCATTGCTCATCTTCCTGCTCGCCTGGCACAATTTTGCCCTCGGTCTAATGCTGAGCTCGACCAAGGCGCCGGTGACGGTCGCTCTGCTCAAGCTTCTCAATCCGGGCGTGCAGTTCTATCCCGTCATGGCGGCCGGGCTCGTCGTGACGATGATCATTCCCGTCATCCTGATCGTCATTGGCCAGCGTCACCTCGAACGCGGCCTCACCTTCGGTGCCGTAAAATGAACACCCGGCCATTGATGTTCTTCGGAACGACGAATCTCGATCTCTGCTTCAACGTCGAGCGACTGCCGACTCCAGGTGAAAGCCTGATGGGCGGCTTGACCCGTTACCCCGGAGGCAAGGGCGCCAATCAGGCCGTTGCTGCCGCCCGGCTTGGCCTCAAGCCACATTTCTACACGCGTCTCGGCGATGACGATGCCGGCCACTGGCTGTTGCAGTCCCTGATGCAGGCCGGCGTTCGCGCAGATGCCATTCAGATCTCTGCGGGCGAGGTCTCCGGTTCAGCCCTGGTCATGGTCGGCGACGACGGCTCGAACATGATCGTCATAGACCCTGGCACGAATTTGAACGTGACACCCGAGATGATCGAGCGCGCGGCCGAGTTCATCGCGCGCGATGCAATCGTTGTTGCGGAAATGGGGATGCCGATCTCGGCCCTTAATCGGCTCTTCGAGATGAAGGCGGACAAGGGTTTTGAACTCATCTTCAAGCCGGCGCCGGTCAGGCCCGGGCTTTCACCGGCCGCGTGGGCAAGCGTTGACTTCGTCACGCCGAACCAGACGGAAGCCTTTGAGCTCACAGGGATCGAAGTCCTCGACTTCCACACAGCCGCGGGCGCGGCCTTAAAGCTTCTCGATCTCGGTCCAGCTGCCGCCCTAATCACCTTGGGCGCGCAGGGCGCTTACTATGCCGACAAGAAGCAATCTTTTTCTCTGCGCGCCTTCCCGGTGAAGGTCGTGGATACCACGGCCGCAGGGGATGCTTTCAATGGCGCCTTCGCCGCTTCATTGGCTGAGAGCCTGCCCTTGAGGGAAGCCGTACGAAGGGCGCTCGCGGTGGCAGCCCTGTGCGTGACGCGCCGCGGTGCTCAAAGCTCGATGCCGAGCCGCGAGGCGGTTGGCGAATTTCTGCAATCACAAACGATCCTGGAGTTGGAATGACTGAACAGTTCTCAGTTTCGGATAGAACGGTGCTCGTAACCGGAGCCGGTGGAGGCATCGGGTCGGCCATTGTTTCAATGCATTCCGGGCGGGAGGGGCGAATGTCCTTGCCACCGATGCTAATCTCGCAAACCTCAGGGAGACCTTGGCTGGCCTGCCCCATGGCAACGGCGTACTGCCAATGGCGATGGATGTCGCGCGGGAGGACGATGTCGCAAGGGTGCTAGATGAGATTGCCAGACGTTTCGGCCGGCTCGATGTGCTGGTGAATAACGCCGGCATCAAGTCTGCCGAGCCGCTCCTGAACGGCAATTCGGAAAAGATCGAGCGCACGATCCAGATCAACTCAGTCGCTGTCCTGCGCTCCTCCAAACTGGTGGTCGACCGGTTCATGAAGGCGAAAGGTGGCCGTATCGTCAACGTCGGCTCCTCGCTGTCCTCGCAAGGTGCAGTCTTCAACTATCAGGCTGGCGGCGCCGACTACTGCTTGTCCAAGGCGATCGTCCACGATCTCACCAAGCTGCTCGCCTACGAATGCGCGCCGCTCAAGATCAATGTCAACGCAATCGCCCCTGGCATTATCGACACGCCCATGCACGGGCGTCCCCGGGAGGAGACCGAAGCCCGCCATAGTGGCCGGATCCCGCTGGGACGCGTGGGTCTACCGGAGAATATCGCGGGTCTTGCTGTCTTTCTCGCAAGCCCCGCGGCCTCATATATGACCGGGCAGATTCTTCACGTGAACGGCGGGATGCTGATGAATGGCTAATACCGCCCCGGCCCATAACTGGCCGCAAGTCAAAGGTATCATTTCGGATCTCGATGGCGTGGTTTATCGCGGCAACGCGGCGATACCAGATGCTATCCAGACATTTGGAGCTTGGCAGACGGCAGGATTGCCGTTCTGCTTCGTGACTAACAATTCCACCCATACCCCCGAAGATGTCTCCGCAAACTTGCGAGTTTCGGGCTTGTCGTCACGCCGAAAGACGTTGTCACGAGCGCCATCACTGCCGCCGAGCTCATTCGCGCGACATACAAGGATGCAACGCGCGTATTCGTCGTGGGCGCGCCATCGCTGGTGAAGGCCATCACCGAAGCGGGGCTCGATGTGACCGATCGCGAACCCGATGCCGTGGTCATGGGCCTCGATCGCTAGATAACGCATGAGAAGCTGCGGATTGCGGTCGAAGCGATCCTGAACGGTGCCGCATTCGTCGGCACCAACCCCGATCTCCTCCTGCCGACCGCAGGCGGTTTCGAACCTGGAGCAGGAGCAACGATCACAGCTGTAGCTGCTGCCACAGGCGTGAAGCCCTTGATTGTCGGGAAACCTGAGCCGCACATGATCGAGACGGCACTTTCCCGTCTCGGGACGGCGCGCAACGCCACATTGATGATTGGCGACCAGATCCAGACGGATATCCAGGCCGGAAAGCGAGCGAAGCTACCGACGGTGCTGGTCACGACCGGCGTGCCGCCCCGCGAAGACCCATCCCTGGTGCCACCTGATTTTATCGTCTCCAGCCTGGCAGAGATTGAGGTCCCGGCGGCGCTGGTCGAACGGATTCGACAGAGGAGTTCGTGATGGCCGATGTTCGTTTGGAAGGCGTCAACAAGGCCTATGGGACAATCCAGATCCTGCGGAACATTGATCTCACCATCGATCACGGCGAGTTCGTCGTGTTCGTCGGACCTTCGGGATCGGGCAAGTCGACGCTGTTGCGAATGATTGGAGGACTAGAACGAATCAGCGGCGGCCGGCTTCTGATTGACAACGAGCTCGTCAATGATGTCGATGCGGCGGATCGAAACCTCGGGATGGTGTTTCAGAGCTACGCGCTCTATCCGCACATGACTGTGCGCGAGAACCTTGCCTTTCCTCTGCGAATGGCAAAGGTTGCGAAGACCGGGATCGAGACCAGGGTCGCCGAGACTGCGTCGCTGCTACAGATCGATCATCTTCTGGACCGAAAACCCCGACAACTCTCGGGCGGCCAGCGTCAGCGCGTTGCGATTGGCCGCGCAATTGTTCGCGAACCCAAGGTGTTCCTATTCGACGAACCCCTGTCGAACCTTGATACCGAATTGCGGGTGCAGATGCGGGTTCAGATTGCCAAGCTCCACAAGCAGCTTGGGAATACCATGATCTACGTGACACACGACCAGGTGGAAGCCATGACAATGGCCGACAAGATCGTCGTACTCAAGGACGGCAACATCGAGCAGGTGGGAAGCCCGCATGATCTCTATCACAATCCGGCATCCCGGTTTGTGGCCGGATTCATCGGCTCACCCAAGATGAATTTCCTGGGCGGCCACATCGAGGCGGCGCACGAGGCGGGCATGGACGTCAGGCTCGACGCCGGGGCGACAGTCTCCGTCCCCGTGCAGCCGGATCAATTGCTCGTCGGCAAGCCGATCACACTCGGAATTCGCCCCGATGACTTCTCTCCATCTGCGGCGGAGAGGAAAGAGATCGCGATCGAACTCGACGTCGATTTCGTCGAGCATCTTGGCAGCGTCACCTACATCTACGGAAACGCTGGCAAGGAATCGGTGGTCGCAAAGGCGCCAAAGCCGGAGTCACAGAAGAGGTCTGGCAAGGTTCGTCTTGCGGCGTCGCCGGCGGACTGCCACCTGTTCGTGACGAACGGAAAGGCGCTGCGCCGGTTGCACGCGCCCGCAAATTGGAGCTAGTTTTCGCAACCGCCGTGCAGGAGGCGGGCAAGTCATGCACACGCGGACAGACCAGGCAAAGGGCGGCGGCATCAGGCGGTTCTTCCGCAACTCCCGCTCCTTTATGCTTGGGGCTGGAATAGGATCGGGCATGACCGCGCGAGCGGCCGAACGGGCGGGCGCGGATTTCGTTCTCGCCCTTAACGCCGGCCGATTTCGCGCGATGGGGGGCTCTTCGCCAGCCTCAATTCTTCCAATCCGCAATACAAACGAATTCGTGGCGGGCTTCGGCCGGACCGAGATCCTGCCCTCAACGAAATTGCCGGTATTTTTTGGCGCTTGTACCTTCGATCCGCAGCTGGATATCGACCGCTTTCTCGACCGCATCATGCGATGGGGTTTTTCAGGCGTCACCAATTTCCCGTCCGTCATCCACATTGATGACTACAGGAGATCACTGCTTGAAAGTTGCGGGCTCGGCTACGAGCGGGAAATCGAACTCCTGGTCAAAGCCGCAAAACGCGGCCTAATGACCATCGCTTATACTCGCACCCAGTCCGAAGCAAGGCGCATGGTTGAAGCTGGAGCTGAAGCCATCTGTATCAACTTCAATCTCAACCGCGCTGTCGAAAGCGGATGCGACTTGTCGATCAGCCTGTCGGAGCTTGCCGCGCGAACGAGCGCTGTTGCGCGTGTCGCTCAATCCGTCGACGTGAACGCAATTTGCCTGCTTGGTGGCGGGCCAATCACGAAGCCTGACGAACTCCTGGACATCTGCCGAGAAACGGGTGTGCAGGGTTTCATTGGCGGTTCGTCGCTCGACCGCATCCCGCTCGAAATGTCAGTTCTCGAGGTAACCTCGGGCTTTAAGACCATCCACTTATTGCGAGAGAAGGTCGATCTCCTCGAGCGCCAGCTCCAGTTGAGCGGATTCCGGCATGGCGTCATCGCGCAGTCCTCGATCATGAAGCACGTGCTTGAGACTGCAAGGCGCTTGGCAAGTAATCCCAATTCTGTGCTGGTGTGGGGCGAGGCGGGATCGGGAAAGCGAAGGATAGCGAACCTCGTCCATGCCTTTAGCGATCGGAGACACACGAAGGCCGCGCTGTTTCATTGCCGCCGAGGGCCGGCAATCGACACGGTCGGTGCGCTGTTCGGTGCCGAGAGCGCTGAGAATAGGAGGCGCCAACTGTCGCTCCTCGAAGCCGCAAGTGATTCCGCGCTCCTGCTGACGCATGTCGATCAGCTGTCGCGAGATGGGCAAGAGCGTCTCGCGGACTATCTCGAGACGGGTACTTTCACGCCGCTGAACGGCGTATCCGTTGTAAGGTCAAACGCCCGGATCATCGCAACCGCGACAGTGACCCGCGGAGCAAGCTTGGAAAGTGTTCTATGTCCCCGCCTTCTTGCCTTCTTTGCCGGGCTTGACATAGAACAACCCGCTTTGCCAAACCGTCTGGAGGACCTTCCACAGCTCATTCAGCATTTTGCCGTCGAAGCCAAGGGGGATTCGAATGCACAAACGCTGGCAATAGAGAAGTCCGCGTTCTTGGCGTTAGCGGGCCACCATTGGCCCGGAAATTTGAGAGAATTGCGCCAGATCGTCAATCAACTGGTGATGGTGAAAGACGCGCATATAACTGCTGACGTCCTCAAGCCGCTTCTGAACTCGACGTCGCCCGCTCGGCCCAAAGGAGCATTCTCCGAGCGCGAGTGGTTCATCGAAGGCCTAAAACGAAACAGGCTCCACCGTGGCAAGACCGCACAATCTCTTGGGCTTTCAAGGAAGACGCTTTACAACAAGATAAAGAAACTGCGGATCCTAGAATAGCCTACCCTCATTTCTTGCGTCGGGTTTGCTGCGACGTAGTCGCATGCAAAAACGAGAACCTTGGCATCGACGATGCCTGTTGGCCAAGGCTGATCAACCCCATTTCGTCGCAAATCCTACGCGCAAGAGCCTCTTCGGGCAAATACACAATACCTTCGAGATGCGCTCCAAGTCTCGTCTCTGCCATCGTGATCTCAGAATCCTTGGCAGCAACAAACAGGATTTTGAATCCCAGGCTGGCGAACCATTCCATACGTCGAAGTTCGAGCTCCAGTCCGGAGTTAATTGGCATGCCATCCGTAGCCTGCTCAATGATAGATGCAGGTGGGAAATTTGTGACGCCGGAGATTCTCGCCTCTTTCAGCAAGTCGGCAAAATCCTCCCAACAGGCAAAGGGATCGATCATGACCATCGCCGCGTAGGCGCGAATGGACGCTTGCTTGTCGAGGCTGCGCAAATCTCGCAAAAGACAGTCATTCCAGTCGACGACAGGTAAAGTCGCCATTACGAGCATCGAGTCTGCTGGAAAGCTCCGCAGGGACGGCGCGTAGATTTCCAAGGGCGCGCCTCTAGATGCGGCCGTTAAGCGCGTGGCAAGCTTGCAGCTGACTATACCCATTCTTACCCACCCGGAAGTATCGCCGATGTTATACAATGCTTCAGCCCGGTCTAGACCTCCTATTGTTGAGAATGCTCCGGGAGGAAATTCGTGTCTCATTATTTGGCGGACGGCCAAGCGTCGGTCCCGGATGGAGCCTCGCCTGTAAATGTTTCAATCCGTGCGTGTGAAAGCCGGCGTCACCCTTGTCGGTGGTTGGTTGAAGCTGAAGCAAAAATCACCCGCTGGATCCTTTCGCGGCCACTAAGGGGAAATCTCGCGGCCGCCAGTGATGGGAAAGAGGTGTTCCGCTTCACCGCAACCTTCAATGGTCTGGATCACGCGCAAGCGCCAAAGCCCGTGCCGACCCTCGCTCTCCGAATGCGAGAGTGGCGGCGCAAGTCTCCAGCCTGGTCCAGCGTCTCGTCCGGAATCTCTCCGAACTGGGGGGCACCAGGAAAATCTAATTCAATCGGTAATTTGGTCGCGGTGGTCTCCGGCGTCCTATGTCGATGCGTTGGGCGACCAACTATCCGATTTGTCGCCTGCTAACGATAGCCTTCGGCTCCGCTGGCAGACCGGTTCGTCTGCCTTCCTCCCTCAACTTAAGCCGCTGTTGGAGAAATCTGACAGCGGCTTTTTCTTAAAGGACACTAGGCATCTCATTCATTGAAGCGCGAGTGTCGCTAACGAGCGCGCCAATCCTCAAGGGCGGGACCCTTCCACGCTCTCGGCATTGAAGGAACACGCCCGTACCTCCAAAGGCAGTGAGATAGTAAAATTCGATTAGACCGAAGACTTTATGAGTGAGACAAATGAGGTAGAGTCAGTTCGCCTTTGCCCGAGGCAACCGAGGCGTTTAACTTGTTCGCAGCCGCAGCTAGGATCGGCACCGAAACTACGTTCTCGCCCGCTAGGCGCACAGCGCAATTAATATCCTTTGCGGAATTGGCAATTGAGACGGCCAGAACATCGGGTTTTTCGCCCAACAAAAAGGCAGCGAAGGCTTGGAATATTCCGCTGTTAGTGGAACCGCGGCTGACCAGAGAGCGGAGTGTTACAAGATCAATGTCAAGAGCCTTTGCGAATTGGCAGACCTCTGCTGCGACGGCCGCTATGCCCATAGTCATGCTGTTGTAAACAAGCTTGAGCTTATGACCCTGTCCGACTTCTCCGACATGAAGAACGGTCTCACAAAATGCAGCAAGAATGCCTTCCGCCACAGGAAAGAGCGTCTCGTTCGATCCAACGATCGCATTGAGAAGGCCGAACTCAGCTTGTTCGGGGCTACGTGTTACTGGGGCATCTACAAAACCTAGGCCATGTTCTTGAGCCTGCTCCGCCAGTGTAACTGTCGAAGCAGGATAAGATGTCGTGCAGTCAATTATCAAACCGCCACGGGACATATGGACAAAAAGCCCATCCTGCCCAAGGCACACTGCCTCAACCTCGCGGCTTGACGGTAGGGACAACACCACAGCGCTTACATGTTGCGCCAACTCAGCGATCGAAGGATGTTCACGGGCACCGGCTGAAGCAAATCGATTCGCACCGAAACGATTCTTGTTGGCTTTGATATGCAGTTCAATTTGATGACGCATCAGGCTAATACCCATTCCAGTTCCCATTCGCCCGACGCCGACAAGACCTATTCTCTGTTTCGCAGTGCTAGGACCTGCGTTTGGTGATGATGCCTCGCTGAACATGGTTCATGCACTCTAGAAAAAGCCGTGCCTTTGTAAGATAGGCAACAGCTCATGATGGTTGTTAATCGAATAGTCAGGATTTGCCGCCCGCAAGCGCGAGTCCGAAACAAAACCTCCGGTGATCGATATGCTTATGAGTGCGAGATTGCGTGCGATGTCCATTTCGATCGGCATATCGCCGATGATAAACGTCGACGCCGGGTCGAGGCTGTACTTCTGCATGTAGAGGCGAAGCCGCTCTCCTTTGCTCATCGATTTGTATTGAGTGGCGCGGCTTTCAAAGGCGAGAGCTTCGTTGATGTAGTCATGGATTCCAAGTCTTCTCAATTGGGACCGAAGGGGGGCAACGATATGGTTGCTCACGATGACGGACAAAGCTGCTTCTCGGTGCGCTAGCTCCAGCACTCTACGCGCGCCCTCGCGCAGATCGGCGCGATCCGCAAGTGGTTCATAGGTGTTGTGAAAGACAGCGCTGCCATCGCGATCCACGGCCGCAACCTCGTCCTGCGACATTCCGAGATTGCGATAAAGAAGAGATAGCGGGAGGTCGCAATGTTCCCGAAACGTCTCCATATTGATCGGCGCGTAACCAAAGCGGTTCAGAATAGCATTAGTCGTTTGAAGCAGTGCGTGCGCATCATCGAGCAACGTTCCATTCCAATCAAAGACGAGAACGGGTTTCATTAATGACCTCAAGCGTGAACTGATTGCATGCGGGGAAGATCAGCCACCAATTCGCGCAGATTCCTGTCCGCCCGCTCCTGTCCCGCCCGAGTTGGCATCTCGAATGTAAAGGGTGACAGATCGAAGCTCTCCGGTCTCAGGGGCAGCAACGATTCTAGCAGTGGGAAGGGCAGATACGTTATCGAGGCTGCGTTGATGGATGTCGCGATGTTGCTTTCGATGAGTCTCAAAACGTGGGGTTCCATCTTGTGAAAGCGAAGGCTTTGCGTTCGCTGCTCGGACGGCAGTCGTTTCCAAATCTGCCAGAATGCGAGCTCATCGAGTGTGTTGATACCCATGCCGTAGTAGTTCGGAGCCACTATAGGCGGCGAACCGATCGCCCAATGCACGGCTTTGGCTCCGGCGGTAAGGAGCATGCTCGTGACAGCTCGACTGGTATCGCCGCGAATGAGTGCTTCGTCGACAATTACTACGCTGGTTTTAGTCAGGTCAGTTTCCAGTACTCGGTACTTTTGAGAAATGCGGGACTTTCGCTCGTCGGTCGTGCCGATGAGCGTTCGCTGAAGAAACGTCGTGGCGACCACTTCACGACGCTCGGCGAGCAGCCCGTATTCCGCGAGAGATGCGTACAGGCCATCGGCGAACGGACCACCTGTACGCGGCTTGGAGGAAACGAGTGTGCAGGTAGGATCTGCTTCAGCTTGCAGTCGCTGCGCAACAATCCCACCCAAGGCAGCACCGATATTGTACCGGGTTTCGAAATGTGAATGGCCTTCGACCGACGTATTCGGACTTCCTAAATAGAGAGCTTCGTACGCGCAGAGCCTGGCTTTATGTCGCCCGTTGTGCACGGCACGACTAACGCTGCCCCCCGTCGTTCCGTCCACATACGTTATGTGGCCCGGCGAGATCTGCCGCGTCTTACCCTCGAGAGCGGCAAAGGCACAATTTTCAGAGGCGAAGAGCAAGAACCCGTCATCTGTTTGCATGGTCTCCAACGGTCGCAAGCCGCTTCGATTGCGGTAAGCAATGAGATTTCCGTCTCCGTCCAGGAAAAGCGCGCTAATAGCGCCGTCAATACGATCGTCAATCTCTCGAAAAACGGTTTCGTAATTGGCCGCTAGACCGTGGCGCCAGTAGTGTCGTTCACAACAGCGTTCAATACACTTGAGCAAGAGCTCAGCATCTGTGTTGACGGTTGATCGTTGCTCCTGGGCAAGAAAGGCTCCCCTGAGTTCACGAGCATTGACCAAGGCCTCATCCAGAGAAATGGCCAGATGGCGGCTGGTGCCTGCATTGTTATGAATTGACTGAAGGTCGACGCCATCACTGAGTTCGCGGCATCGGCTACGGACTTGAGCGATTGCAACATGAGGCCGAAAACGCCGATCTTGTTCGTTGGGATCAATGCGCACTGAAGCGCTCGATGACTGAAACGCTCTCCCATATCGAATACCTTGTTTGTGCATGAAAGCCGCAACGCCGACCGCCGCCTGGCCACGAAGCGCAAGTTTCGGGATCATGTGCTCGAGTCGATCATAAACATCCGCCTGCGAATTGCTTGAAGGACAAAAAAACGCAGCAGCAACGCCGGACATGCCTTTACCCCTCTTGTCGAAGAACCGATGTCCCGGCTCGCATCATTGGCGAATGCACCACGGCGTGACGACGTGGCTCTGCTCTCTTTAAGCAAGCGCCGTACCACTCCTCAGACGAGCTGGCTCGCGCTGATGCAACAACGAAGGTCGAGATACGCAAACAGTTTGGCGACCCGCGATGAGCTCCGTGTCCGAATCCCGACATTCTGTCTAAGGTGCGACGAGCTCGTCCGAAAAGTGTCAGGCGCCGACCGTTGGTCTGAGACTCTCACGCTCGCGCGTGGGTACGAGGCAGTGTCCTCACATTAGCGAGCATGACCAATGCGAGTCGCGCCAAGCCGGCCGCGGGGCTTTGCTGGCATCCAGCAGAAGGAAGTATTGCCCGGATGAACTACCAACAATAGTGATTGATCAAGAGATGGTTTCTTGGCAATGAACGGTGGGTAACTGCTGCGGATCACGCGCTGATCGCAAGGCAGATGGGAGGAGGTCGGCAATTAAGATCAACCACAATCGACTATCGTCAACGGGCTAGTCGAGGCGGCAAGGCGGGTCGCAGAACGATCACATGGAGGTTGTGGCGTGTTGAGGCTGAACGCTGCCATGCGCTCGTTGATGAAGACAGGAGCTTCGGCAAGTTGGCAGATGGCACGACTCGTGGCGCGCTCACCAGCCCGCATTGCATGGTGGCGTCCTGCCGAGCGACATCGGGGTCCAAAAGTCGATCTGTTTGTTCCCAGCATTATCGCCGTGCCAATACTACTGAAGGTCGGCTGCGGTTGGCTCTGGTCCGCGTCTTGTGCGTGTTCGGCTTCAATTCCGGAGTAGTCGCAACCACGTGTTGTGCATATTGAGAAAGGGCTTGGTGGTTTCGGTGAACTCTCGGCGGTTGGGAAGAGCTTGTTCAACCCGAAGAGCGATATCTCCGAAACAGATCAAGGAACGTCCGGTCACGCGGCTGGGATCACTTCACAAGCGCGACAACTTTGCAGGAGAGCGCCTATGCCGTCGCGCCCGATGTCCTTCCTTTCTAGATCCCGAAAAGCCGGCCACGACTTAGCCACGGTAGCTGTGATTGGGCGCCGGTTCATTGATCTGGCAACCGACGAAATCGTCGTCGAGCCGTCCTCATCAGTGTGCGAAGGAGCGATGGCTGCGGTCAACGCCGAAGCGAACCGCTATGTCGATCTCATTGGGCTTACGTCCCTTCGCAGGGCCGTCGCCGAAAAGCTCTCGGTCGAAACGCGCGTTGGTTGGAGTGCGGAAGAGATCGTAATCACTACGGGCGCGCAGCAAGCGCTGCTCTATGCGGCCGTGACTGTCCTAGCGCCGGGCGACGAGGTTATCATTATTCGCCCCTGGCGGCCGATATTGCTGTCCCAGGTCGTTCTCGCTGGTGCAGCACCAGTGTTCGTTGATGCTCGCTGCCCGAGATATATTCCCGATATCAGTGCAATCCGAGTTGCTGTCACACCGCAGACGAAAGCTATAATAATCAATTCGCCAAATAACCCGACCGGCGCAGTCTACAATCGAACGATACTACAAGATATCGGCGAACTCGCTATCGAACGCCAGATATGGATCATTTCCGATGAGTGCTACTCGGGACTGGTATTCACTGGTTTTCGTCACCACGAGTCGATCGTCATGGCGCACCCCCGGGTACGTTCGCGGACGATCATAGTCAAGTCGTTTTCAAGGGAGTTGATGATAACCGGCTGGCGCTTGGGCTATTTCGCCGCGCCCGCGCAGCTCGTTTCCGCGGTAAGAAAGCTTCAGAGCCATGCAATCGCAACTCCGAATGTAATCGCGCAGCAGGCGATCCTGCACCACCTTCAAGCCAGCGATGGCAGCTTTGAGGAGCAGATCTATCAGCGTCTTGTCGACGCTCGCAACATAGGTCTTCACATCCTTTCTGATCTACGCGATGTAACTCCATCCCGCGCCGATGGTTCGTTCTGTTTTTATCTCAATCTGAGTCGGCTTTTGTCTGCTTTGCGGACTGAAGGCTCAGTGCGATCTGCCGATGACATCGCACGAGTGCTCCTCGAAGAAGCTAATGTAGGATGTGTTCCAGGCGACGCTTTCGGCGACGCGAACGGCCTACGTCTCTCCTTCGGTGCTCCACCGGAGCTATTGGAGATGGGGCTCAAACGCATCGTCGAGGCGCTCAACGGTCTAAGGCGCGGGCAGCCAGGGACCTAACCGCATCAGAAATGAAGGAATTTGAGCTGAGTGTCCGTCGTTCACCTCATCCATTGCCGCTAAGCGGCGGATAGGGCTTTCGATATCTTGTTAACGGCGAGATTGCTCTATTTCAAAATTAAGCCCTAGCGATGCCGCCACTTCTGGCGATCAATCTCCTGATCTGGTCCGTGATAAGGGCATCGCTGTGAGTCTCACTCAAGAGTCGAGCTCAAAACGTCTAACGTGGGCCAGTCATAAACTGCAAAATCGAACTCGATCCGAACCATAAGAGTCCTTACTAGCGGCGGCGGCTTGTTCCAACGGGGAGCGCAGAGGAAGCTCTGGTGCGGCATAAGCCACGCTCGTTCAACATGGATGGCAATGTAGGGTTAAGCGGTCCTCTGGTTTGCTGCGGCCACAGACAGGTGCAGCAGGACAATCGGCGACGACAGGATCTTCGAGTGCGGACGGCAAGTGAGCTTGTTCGCTTACGATCCGTACATGGTCGGTCGCTGGCGGGGGTTAATCGTGAATCAGGTCTGCCGTCAATTTGAACTGTCACTGCCAGCGCGGCCCAGACGTGCTTTCGTTCATCGGCAGGAGGGATGCTGACCAAGGGACGTTGTCGGTCACCGAGGCGCCGCGTTCGTTCTCGATCCGATCGATGGTACTACCGAAGCACCGAAGCGCGCGAACCCGCCACCTCAACACCATCGCCGAGCGCGCTATGCGAACTTCATTCGTATCAGGTGTCATCCTCTGAGGTCGGGGATCCAGGATGCCCACTCGCACCCTGCTAAGCTCATAGGCCGTTGGTCCTGCGACTGCTGCACCCGAAAAGCAGCCGTACTCTTTTCGGACTCGGATATGCGTCAAGCCATTCCGAACACATCCGCTTACTACAGCGCGTGGATTGTGCTGATCCCGGCCAAAACAGTTGGCGTTTCCCTTGGCAAGCGAGGCCACGTGCGTATTGCGTTGCACTGTCAGATTGCGGCCATGCCGCAACTCTAAGTGATCACGTTGGTGTACTCGTGCCGCCTTACAAAAACTAATCGCTCGCGCCAACTGCGACACAAGTCAAATCCTGGCGGCTGGATGAGGGCGACGCTCAGGGAGGCTGCATTCGTCGCCGGAGCCGCTCTACCGAGTATTACTCAAATTGCGTTGTGCGCCCTCTAGAACAGGCTATTATAGCGCGACAATCTGGTTGGGAAGCACTGTCACTGATTGTCGCGCCGCACGGTTATCGAGCTTTGGTCCACAGTATGCCGTCGCCCCATACGTGCTCGACGCGTCCCCACTCGCAGGCTGCTGCGACATGCGGGAAGAACCCACGTCCATGGTGGTTTGCACTCGTATTGCAAAGCAGCGGAATGCCTGTGAGCTTTTCGTATTCGACGAGAAGCTCGGCGACTTTGTGCTGAGAGGTCCTGCAAATCGTCTGCAATCGCGCCGATCCATCGAGATGTACAACAGCGGGGATTTTGTCCCGCCATTCTGGTCGTGTCTGGTGATCGAAAAGCATGTAAGGGTCCGGTGTTCCGGGACTAAATATATCCGGCGCACGATCCTCTAGGCATATCGGAGCCACTGGCCGGAAGTGTTCGCGAAGTTTGATGTCGTTGAGATAATCCTTCATTCGCGGCGAGGTCGCGGGGGCGAGAATGCTTCTGCTACCCAACGCCCGAGGCCCAAGCTCGGCGCGGCCGGTAAGAAAAATCACGGGCTTGTTGCCGGCAAGAATGGTCGCAAGTTCATGCAGACTACACGGCGCGGCCTTCCATTCGGGGGGTACATCTCGACGTTGCAAGGCTGGACCACTATATACCGACCATTCCAACGGCGAGAAGCCTTTTTCCACCACCATTGCGCAGCAAGCGGCACCGATTGCCGAGCCACTGTCATTCGGAAACGGGGGCACCCAGACGGCATCGAACAGGCCTGTCGCACGTAGTGCGCTGTTCCATTTGATATTGAGACCGCAGCCACCTGCTACGCACAGATTGCGCGCCCCAAGATATGAATGCCGCTGCAAAGCAAGCGCCATTTTGCGGACGAGGAGACGCTCGAGGAAGCAATGAAACGATGCCAGCACATCTTCGGGGGCCCTGGCCTTTAGGTGGCGCGCGCTGGCGTCGAAGAAGTCATGCACAGCCGCAAGCGCGGACTCCATGCTCTCAATGTCTGTACGGAAACTGGCAAGTTTCGTGTCGGCCGCAAAGCGCTCCTGGTAGAGTTCCTCAAAGACCGTGACAATGTTTTCAATGACAGACCCGAGCGCGATATACGCCATCAGCTTGCCGGCTACACCCAGGTTAAGCTTGCCGGCACCGCCCGGGTCCACCTTGCCGGGGCCACCCAGGTCCCAGTTAGCGCGGTTCGCCTGCTTATACGGTCCAAAATGAAGTCCCGCGGCGGCATAGACATGCCCAATCACCGGGAACAGGCATTCGATGAACTGAGCGCCTCGATGTTCTACGTGATAAAGACGTGGAAAGGTGCCGCCGTCCCACACGAGGCAGAAGGCGGGCTGTCCAGCTTTGGCAAAGGGGCTGGTGCAGTATGCGGAGGCTACATGGCCTGTGACGTGCGGATAGCTTCTATAAGGGAAATCGCTGCCATCGAGCCTAAGACCAGAGCCATCGCACGAGGTGAGAAGGCCGTCGGCATGGCGTTCAACATAGGGCGCCCCTTTGAGAGTGATCGGTGTCGTCCCGCTGAGAACCTGGAACTGCGACTCCGCCACCCCCGCCCAGCCATCGATGACGAACTGATCAACTTCTTGCGGATCCAGACCGTGTTCGGTCAAAGCGACGACGATTGCATCGAGGTTGTCGATTGTTTGATACCGCGGATTGTTGCTCCGTTTCTCCTGCTCGATACAAAAGATAAGCCGTCCGTCCTCAACAAGAGCAATCCCGCCGTCATGTGTCAGCTTGATACCGCAGATGCGCATAGTGCCTCCTTGTCTGATGCCGGCAATTCGATTGACAAAGACCGAATCGAACTTAGAAAGATGCGAATAGGAAATCGTCGTGGATCGATTCTGGCACCGCTCGCGCTCGACGTCGGTCTAAGGTTGCATTCCACATACCCACGACCGTCTCGGCACTAGCAGCGTGACCCCAGCGCGGCGATCCGATTACTAGATGCCGCACGTAGCGCAGTGCACGATCTAGACCAATGCAAATCGCAGGAATCCCTCGCGGTTTCTCGGCCGACTCTCGCGTTCGCAAACTGCTTGGCGGGTTCCTGACATCAGACGAGTGTGTTTTCGGACAGAAGCATGCGCTACGCCAATTGGGAGGTGCTATCCGACCTACCGCCGCGAACTGGACTCGGCGGTCGGTTTGGCTTCTCCGGTCAACAGCGGAAGTACCGCAACACGCAGATCATTGATGCATCGATCATCGAGAGCTACCGCGTGCAGGCCAAGCGGACGAAGGAATTTGGCCGACTCGGCGCGATGTTGACGTCGACGGGCGGCTCGAGGTGCGCAGCCTCTCCAAATTTATTGTCGTCGTCGGCGCACCTGTCGAGGCCTTGCGTGACGTGTCGCTCATGGCCAGCGAATTCGTTGTACAGCCTGGCCTTGAAGTCCGTAAAGAGCCAGGGCCTCAATCTAACGTTGTTGTCGAGAAAGCTTGGCGATCGTCGATCAAGTAGCTAGACGGCCCGCAGCTTGTAACTCCAACACAAAGACTTCGAGCCGCCGTATCGCGCGGCAGCGAGGCACGGGAATTGCCAAGCCGCTCCAGCCAGCAAATCACCTCTATCGCCATTTTTCCACCATTGTGAACCCATTCATATTTCTGAGATCAACATTTTAGTGGTCTCACGTGCGCGAGCGAAGACCGCCGACTAGATAGGCATGTTGGTCGCGGGAAAGTTCGGTTGACTCTTTAGTACTTTTCAAATCCCACCATTTTCATGGTCCAGCGGCTGACACCCCCCTTGTCGTCGCGATGAATGAACATCTTCCTGATTGTAGTCTCGAGGTTTCTACGCTCGATCGCGGGCAGGAACGGAATGTCGAGCCGACGTGTCTGAGCGAATTTCTCAACTACGGTCTCAGTTGAATTGCAGGAAGGCAATCGTGCGGCAATCCCGTGCGTGGTATGTAGATCCTCGATAAAGTAGAAACCGCCAGGCTCGACGATGGGAAACAGCTTCGCTAGAGCAAGCTGCTGGTGATAAGCTGCGTGCGAAGCGTCATCAATGATGATCCTTACGGGCGGGAGCGAGTTCGCTAGGCGTTCCAGGGCTACCGTATCGCCCATGTCAAGGCGCTCGAAACGGAACCGGTCCATCTTAAAGGCGCTGAAATCGGCAACGTCGCATCCGATGATCTCGGCTTTGGGAAAGAACTCCAGCCACATCTTAATAGACGGAATGTCGTCAACCTTGCGACCGACCACTACATCGGGATCGAGAGAGCCGTTTCCGTGTTGTAATCCAATCTCGACCATCGTGAAAGGTTGCTGGCGGAATTCTTCGAACAGAAAAGAGTAGAAGCTGGTGTAGCCGTGGGCGTCGCCTACCTCATTCCCCTTGTCGGTTCCGAGGGCATTAGCTCGCTTGGTCAAATTCGGTGCGCTCATTGCAGCATTTCCTATTCTCGGATGGAGCATTACACGGCGGGTCAGCTTCTGAGTTCAAGAAGCATACCAAAACCGTCAGTCTGAGTTTCCTTCTTATTCTCATCTGGCACGTGTCTCAGGTAGAACGGGTGTGTCGTGACTCCGACAGTGCGCCGCATGCTCCTTCTCGGTTCTTTAACGCGTCCCCCACGTGCAAATGCGGCGGCTGATGGTGACTCCGCCCACCGCCCCGACAGCGGCAGTGTGGTAGCCTCTCCCGGCATCTGCACCCCTCGCTACGGCTCCAACAGCGCGATGGGATCTCGGGGGATCACGAGTCACGTACTGGCGTTTGCGCTGAGTGACCGACGGGCGCTGGAAGGTCACAAGTTATTCCAAGAAACCGGTAGCCGCTTTGAGATGTATTACTGCAACCGCACAGATCCGCGCGAACGAGTAAGGTCGACGGTCGCAAATGCCGCATCGTCTTAGTCGCCTTACGACTGAGCTTCGACTGGCTCGCCTCAATCGACTAGATCCAACTGGGCACCCTCTTGTCTGAAGCATATACGGCGCGGCGGTCTGTATTTCTCCTTCCTAGCAGTCCCGATATTCTCAGCCGGGACAATCGTACCCAGAATATCTAAGTACCGATGCAATTCGACCATTGCGACCAGAAGCAAACCGGCGGCCAGCTTTAGCTCAGAGCGACGCGGTTGCGCCGCCGATTGAACTCGTGGCTCTCGCCGGGAGCGAAGATGACAGGGTGATCGAGACGATCAACGATGATCCGGCTAGGCCATCGTAGCTTCCAATGCCTCAGCACCACAAGCAGCCCGACGGCTCTCGTGCGGCGCTCGCAAATCTGCTCGCTTTGTATTGTGTTCCTAAGAGCAGAATTCTGCAAAGGGGTTCTATTTCCCCTGGTAATTTGGGGGCCGCTTCTCGAAGAAAGCGTCCATCCCTTCCTGCTGATCAGAAGTGGTGAAAGCAACCCGGATCGCTTGCCGTTCAAATTCCACACCGGCATCGAGGTTCGTTTGATAGGCGGCCAGAACGGCAGCCTTCGCAAGCTCCGTCGATCGAGGCGGCTTCTGTGCGATTATTTCCGCAATCTCGAGCGCGCGTGCCCGCGCCTGGCCCGTTTCTGTAACCTCGGAGACCATTCCTGCCTGCATTGCGGCACGGGCCGAAATTGATTGGCCAGTGAGGATCATCAGCATGGCAAGCGATTTGCCCGCCACGCGTGTCAACCGCTGGGTTCCGCCGTCACCCGGCAAAACGCCGATGTTGATTTCAGGTTGACCGAAGAGCGCGCCTTCGCCTGCGATAATGATATCGGCCAGCATTGCAAGTTCGTGACCGCCCCCAAGACAAACGCCCTCTACGGCAGCTATGATCGGCTTGAGACAGTTGGTGAGGTCGCGCCAATCATTGCGTCGGGCGAGATTGTTAATGGCCTCGAAGCCGCGTTGTTGCATCTCCTTGATATCCGCGCCCGCGCAAAAGAACGTGTCGGTGCCGCAAAGCACGATGCAGCGGACGTCCTCATCCAAAATTGCGTCTCGGCAGGCCGATGCAAGTGCCGCGATAAGCTCATTGCTCAGGGCATTTCGCTTCGCCGGCCTGTTCATGCTCAGCAGGCGGACGTGCGGGAGAGGGGAAGTGGATAGCACGAGTTCGGATTTTTGGATCACGAGAGAATTCTTCCTGGAGAATGGGAGAAGAACCAGAACTTCTTCTCGACTTGGATCGGGATGCACCTTGCGTAAGCTGGCTTGCAGCGAGCTTCGGAGAGATCATTGCGTTGCACACAATTCGCTGCCATTCATCCGGGCAAGCTGCCGAGGACCCGAGGTTGATATGGTTGCTATCGTGCGAGCAAGGCCAGGAAAAACAGACACCACATTGTGGTTTGGGCGGGCTATCCGAAAGCCTTTCTGCTTCGAGCCTCCTGAATCGCCTGCTCCGAGAAGCCAAAGGAAGTCAGGACCTCCTCGGTAGCGGCACCGATCGGCGCGGGGTGAATCCGGACGGCTGGAGGTGTGCGTGAGAGCCGGACTGGCAGTCCGGCGAGCGAAACGACTCCTCGCCCGGGTACCTCAACCTGCCACATGATGCCGTTTTGGCTTGCCTGAGGGTGGCTGATCGCTTCTGGAATTTCATTCACAGGTGAGCAGAGCAGATCCACGGAAGCCAGACGATCGAGTACCTCCGAAGTGTTCAAGGTCATCAAAGCCGGCGCACAATATTCCTGAATGGCGGTCAGATTTTCGATCTGCTTTTCGCGTGTAGCGAGTTCAGGCCGCGTGCTTATGTCCGGTAGATCGAGCGCCTGGCAAAGCAGGCCAAGCGGGTTGTCGCGAAAGAGCATTACAACGGCTACCCAACCGTCCGCGGTCCTGACGAGCATCGCCTGACGCGTCCAGTCGGTTTTCACACCATAGATGCTCTCGCTGGCGATTTCGCACAGCTGCATAGCGAGCGAAACATCGAACAGCGACGTCGACACCAGTTGTCCCCGGCCCGAGGTCTGGCGTTCGATGACGGCGGCAAGAATGCCCTGGACGAGCGACATCGCCGCGCCATAGTCGACAATAGGAGAGTTCGTCAGCTGCGGAGGCTGGTGCTCCTGCAGTCCTCCCCGTGCCAACCCGCTAAATGCCTGCGCCAGCATGTCCTGGCCCGGACGATCTGCAAGCGGACCTGTTTCCCCGAAACCAAACCCCGCAGCATAGATGAGACGGGGATTGCGTGTGCTAAGATCCTTATAGCCGAGGCCCAGCCGCTCCATCACGCCGGGGCGGAAGTTGTGCATCAACACGTCAGCGCGGTCGACCAGGGTCAGCAAGATCTCAAAGGCGGCCGGGTTCTTCAAATCCAAGGCGAGTGTCCGCTTGTTTCTGCCCATCGCAGCGTAATACGCGCTCATCCCGCCGACGCGGGTGGCCTCAAAATCAAGCCCGCGCGTGATGTCACCTTGGGGACGTTCGATCTTGATGACGTCCGCGCCAAAATCCCCCAACACCTGTCCTGCAAGCGGCACCTGCATCACCATGCCGACTTCCAGAACGATCAAGCCGTCAAGGGCGCCACGCGCTACGGAGGCAGTTGCTTTATCGCTCACGACAGGCCTTTCCCTCAGATTGGAACGCTCGATACTATGCCGCGCGATCGTCGCCGTCAAGATTACTATATCCCATTATAAAATTGATATATTGCAATGCGCTGCGAAACCGGCTTTGAATGCGATTGCCGAATCGAGGCGCCGAACAGGCGTTTGGGCCAGCACCTGCCGGAAAGGGGATCACTCCCTGCCGCCGAAAAGCAGGTGCCGACGCAGTTGGACGTCCTGAGACGTTCTGCAAGGCTTGGTGACGGGGGGCCTGATGACGAAGAACTACATCGCCGGTGAATGGATTGCGGCAGCCAAGGCAGTCGCGAACATCAACCCGTCTGATACTCGCGACATCGTAGGCGAGTACGCCCAAGCCTCTGTAGAAGAGGCGAAGCGTGCGATCGATGCGGCCCATGGCGCCTTTCCGGCTTGGGCGCGTTCGACGATCCAGAGCCGCCACGACGTTCTGAAAGCCGTGGGTGACGAGATATTGGCCCGCAAGGACGAACTCGGACGCCTGCTCTCACGTGAGGAAGGAAAGACCTTGCCGGAGGGGATCGGCGAGGTCGCTCGCGCCGGCCAGATCTTCCATTTCTTCGCGGGTGAGTGCCTGAGGCTGAGCGGCGAGAAGCTGCTCTCCGTGCGAGCCGGCATAGACGTTGAGATGTCCCGCGAGCCGCTCGGCGATCACGCCATGGAATTTTCCTATGGCCATTCCGGCCTGGAAGATCGCCCCGGCACTGGCCTATGGCAACTCCGTCGTGTTCAAGCCTGCAGAACTGGTCCCCGCCTCGGCAAACGCCCTTTGCGACATCATTGCGCGCGCCGGCGTTCCCCCCGGCGTCTTCAACCTCGTCATGGGGAGCGGCTCGGTCGTGGGCGAAACAATGCTCGCCAGTACGAAGGTGGCCGCGATCTCCTTCACCGGCTCGTTGTCGACCGGCCGGCGCATTGCCCAAACCTGCATTTCTGCCGATCCCATGAAGAAGATGCAGTTGGAGATGGGGGGCAAGAATCCAATGGTGGTGCTCGACGACGCCGACCTAAAGGTGGCCGTCGAATGCGCGATCAACAGCGCCTTCTTTTCGACCGGCCAGCGCTGCACGGCCTCATCTCGCCTCATCGTGACAGATGGCATTTACGACGCCTTCCTGGCAGCTATCACGGAAAGGATGGATGCGCTGGTCGTGGATGACGCCTGCAAGCCAGGAACGCAGATTGGGCCGGTGGTTGATCAGAAGCAGCTGGAGCAAGACTTGATGTACATCCGCCTCGGCCAGGACGAGGGGGCCAAGCTCGTCGCTGGGGGCGAGCTATTGAAACGCGATGCGCCCGGTTTCTACTTGTCGCCCGCGCTGTTTGCAGAAGTCGACAATCGGATGCGGGTCGCGCGCGAAGAAATTTTCGGCCCGTGGCAGCACTGATCCGGGCGCGAAATTATGACGAGGCCCTTGAGATCGCCAACGACACCCCATTCGGACTATCTTCCGGAATCTGCACCACAAGTCTGAACTATGCCAGCCATTTCAAGCGCAACGCGGAGGCTGGCATGGTGATGGTCAACCTGCCGACGGCGGGCGTCGACTATCACGTGCCCTTCGGCGGCCGCAAAGGTTCGTCCTATGGATCACGTGAGCAAGGGCGCTACGCTGCAGAGTTCTATGCGACTGTGAAGACAGCCTATGCGTTTGATGGAGGTCCACCATGAGCGTGATGGCGGCCGCCTGAAAGCGCCCGAGTTGAACAGTTCTGCACGTTCAGATGATTGACATGCTGGCTTCGTTGCCGACTTCGAGCGAAGCTGCGACCTGGCGGAGCGCCCATTCGAGATCTTCGATGTTTTCGGGAACGCCGATCGATATCCTCAGCCCCGAGATCAAGGAGGGATCAACCACGAGCGCCGAGGGCGGCGTTGTGATGACGCCCCGTTGCAATGAACGGGCTGCCACCTGTTGAGCAATGTCGCTTGGCAGGTCCATCCAGATGTGAAAGCTGGCCGGATGATCTGCACGTATATGCGGCCGGAGGATTTGGGAGGCAAGCTTCACGCGCTTCTTCGCCTCCTGGACCAGAGACTGCTTCACGCGCGCGGCTGTTCCCGTGCGGATCCATTCGGATACGATGAAGGTTGAAATCGGCGAGGCCATCCAGCAGGTCGCGCGCATAGATTGATGAATCTGCGAAAGATAAGGCTCGGGCGCGACGAGCATTCCGATGCGCAGACCCGGCGCCAGGCACTTCGACAGCGTATTGACATAGAAGGTCCGCTCCGGCGCCAATGAGGCGAGCGGCTCGCTGGTCTCGTCCAGGAAGCCGTATGCGTCATCTTCGATGATCAGGATGTCCCGCTTACGCGCGATCCGCACGATCTCTCGCCGGCGTGCCGCGCTCATGATTCTCGCGGTTGGGCTCTGGATGGTGGGAATAGCAAAAAGCACCCGCGCTGCCCCGCTTGCCGCCGCTTTGTCGAAAGCGCCCGGCAGCAATCCTTCGCCATCCATCGGCAGCCCGATAAGGTCGAGCTTTGCGAAATGAGCATAGGACTTCATGCCGTGATAAGTGCCGGCCTCGACGAAGACTTTGTCACCAGGCTGGCAGATCGAGCTGAAGGTCAGCGCTATCCCGTGCTGTGCTCCATTCGTAATAACGAGGTTGTCCGGATTGGCTTCGAAGCCCGATTGACGAAATAGGCCGGCGAGCTGGGCCCGGTGTTCGGCAACACCAGAGTGGGAGAGGTATCCCACGTAGTCGGAGATGTCAGCCGTTGGAAACGTAGATGGGCTCTCAGCTAGCACCTTGGGCAGTAACGCCGGCCCTGGGATGTTGAGGCTGAGATCGACAACCTTGCCACCGGACGCAGGGGTCGGCCTCTGTGACGCGACAAACGTCCCGCGGCCGACGTGCCCCAGAAGCAGGCCGCGCCGTTGACCTTCTGCATAGGCCTTGATGACCGTTCCGACGCTGAGGCCGATCTCCTCTGCCAAATCACGCTGGGTAGGCAGCCTTGTTCCTGCCGCAAGAGTTCCTGCCGCGATGTCGTGTTCGATGGCCTCGACGAGCCGGACGAACAGGGGAGCGGTGCCAGCCCGCAGGTGAGGGTGCCATTTCTGCATTTTGATTGCTTATCTCAGAATACCGCGCTTTCGCTATCCCAATTTTTGGTCCACCAGATCAAGCTCATAGCGGCCGCACCCTCACGATCTCTGTTTGCTTTTCCTCGATGAGCGAGTTGCGCAATGGCCGCCCGAAAGCCGGAGATTCGATCTCGAAAGCGTCACCGCCGCGCAGCTTGACGCCGGCCGAAAAGCTTAAGGCGCTCGCGCCGAAGAAATAGACGTGGACGTCGCCGGGCCGACGAAACGCGCGGTATTTGAAGTGATGGTGCTCAAGATTCTCAATGGAATGAGACATGTTGTTCTCGCCCGAGATAAAGCTTCCGGACCAGATCGCTTCGCCAGCTCGCAAGACGCGGACCGTTCCGGATACCTCGTCCGGAAGATCGCCCACGAGGAGTTCGGGACCATAGGAGCACTGGCGCAGCTTTGAATGAGCAAGGTAGAGGTAGTTTCGCTGCTCCATCACATGATCGGAGTATTCGTTGCCGAGGCAGAAGCCGACACGCAGTACGTCGCCTCCCTCGCCAATGACGTAAAGCCCTACAATTTCGGCCTCCTCGCCCCCGTCTTCAGCATAGGACGGCAACGTGAGGGGTTGCTCAGGTGCGACTGCCCAGGAGCCATCACCCTTATAGGCCCACTCTGGCTGGACCCCGATGGATCCCGGCGGAGGCTTTCCACCGTCCAGGCCAAGCTTGAACATCCGCATTGAATCGGAAAGTTCGCCTGCGGCCAATTTCGCGTGCATGGCGTCGCGCGACTCGGCGCTACCGAGGTGCGTAAGTCCAGTCACCGCGATCATGCAACGCGAAGGATCAGCGTGGTCGAGAGGCGGCAACAGCCGCTTCTCGCGGATGATCGCATCGTAATCGACCTTCTCTCCGAAGCCGCACCTTTGGACGCATTCGGCAAGCGATAGCCGGGAGCGGGCTGCCTCCAAGGCTAATTCGCGTACACTTGTCCGATTGTTCACGAGCACAGGGACCCCGTCGCCCGCCTGGAGCGCAGCGACATGACGAGAACCGTTCAGAGATACAAATTGGATGAGGCGCACGAGATCCATTCCAGGTGAGAGCCAGCCGCGCTGATTGCGGCAAAGCCAGACTGACATTCAAATTGAGATAGGTCAATGTGCTTGGCTAATCGGGGGTGCCAATATTTCATGAGCGATTTCAGTCGTATAGATGTATCAATCCTTCAGCTAGAATGATGGCTACCAGATTGATATATCCTAATTGTATTTGAGATAGTCTATTGCTTGACATTGGCCCGTCATTGTGATGGTCTCGCTCGATATTGGGCTAGTGCACAGAGATGCCGGCCGTCATGGGAGACGAAGCGGTGGAGGCGATTTACTGGTTTCATGGGAGGAGCGGCTGGGCTGGCGATATTGCAGTCCATGCCAAGCTTCTCGCCAGCCCGCGCCCTTTACAACCATCCCTCTCGCGCTCGCGCGAGCCCCTTTGTCTTTCCGCGCAAGTCCTTGTGATCCAAGCGGCGGCCCCGAGACGATCTCATCATTCACCTTTTCCAGGTCAGTTCGGCTTACGTAAGCAGATACTCGATCAGCTCGCATCGTTTGCGCGGAAAAGTAGGAAACGTTCGCCTCGCCAAGCCGAGCGGACGTCTCAGCGCGGAGGAGTTTGTCCGCCTGCCTTGAATCGAAAAACTTAAGCGTCCCGCAGAAGGGCGCATTGCTACAGGAGGGACCATGGAGTTGGGACATAAGCCCGCCCGCGGGCTGTTACACAGACGATTGGAATGAAGGAAGCCCGATCAGCTGCCTTCGATCGCGCCAGCGTCCATTTACGGGCGTGCCGCCAGAAATCTCAGCGCCTTGAGCAGGCCAACAAGCGACAGGCCGGCGCGCATTCGCGCTTGCCGCGCAAGGCTTAAGCAGTCTTACCCAATGAGCGGAAGCAGACCCATGCAAACAATGGCCCAACCTTCTATCGATTTCATTCAGCCCGAGAAGCAAGTTGCAACGAGATCAATGACTATTGGTCTGGGCGGAGGCGTCGCGCTGGAGTGGTATGACTGGCAAGTCTACGGCTTCATGGCGGCTTTTCTATCTCCCCACTTCTTCCCTTCAAATGACCCGGTCGTTTCGCTGCTGGGAGCATTTGCCGTATTTGGAGCCGGATTCATTGCGCGGCCTCTGGGAGCGGCTTTGCTTGGTCCTATCGCAGATCGCATCAGCCATAAACGCGTCATGATGATCGCTGTTACGGTCATGGCGCTATCTTCGTTCCTGATTGCGATCTTGCCGGCTCATAAGGACATCGGGACCCTTGCCACTGCAGCGCTGGTCATTCTTCGACTGATGCAAGGGCTTGCCACTGGCGCAGAGGCGGGCGTCGCCAATGCAATCGCCATCGAGTTGGCACCACCAGGTGAGGAGGGGCGGTATCTCGGCTTGATCAACGGTACATTCATCATGTTGGGTTCGATCGGAGCAAGCCTCGTCGCTTTTCTGGTGAGCGCGGCCGTCGCCCCCGAGGTCATGCGCGAGTGGGCTTGGCGAGTGCCGTTTGCGGTCGGAGGCCTGCTTGGCGTCCTCATCTTCTTCCTGCGCCAAGCAATCCCGGAAACATTGATCGCCCGCGCTATGCATCATGACGAGATGTCGCGCGTTCAGAAAACCACCGGCGGCGTTTGGAAGGCGCTCTGGAATGTGCGACTGTCGCTTCTGGCCGTGATTTTGGTGATCGGCTCGGTGCAGCTCGCCAACTACACGTACAACGTGGGCCTGCCCAACATCGCCAATGGTGTTTTCAAGGAAAACAGCACGTGGGTGTACGGCATCCTGACCCTCATGGGATTTTGCTGGATGGTCTTTTCACCTGCCATCGGTGCGTTTGCAGACAAGATAAAGCCCTCGCGCGCGTTCATCTTGATGCGCCTTCTGCTCATCCCAGCATTCTTCCTGACGCTGCTCTATTCACACCAAAGCCTTCTGACCTACGCCATGGTGATGCTGGTTGGCGGGGCCATGGTGGGCTGCAATATGGCTCTCTACAACTTCATAGCCACAACCTTGATGCCGCGCACAGTGAGAACGACAGGCGTCGCCCTTGGTTACGCAATCGGTGTGACAATTTTCGGCGGTACCACGCCCTACCTGCTGGTATGGTTGCAACGCGAGGACATGGCATGGATGTTCCCAATCTACGGGTCGCTCGTCGCTTTGCTCAGCGTGGTCGTATATCAGATCGCTAAAAAGCGCGGCTGCATCTATGTAGGCGAGTGATAACAGTCTTGTTAGGGCACTCCAGAGAGGTCCGGCCGATCGGCGGCTCCCCTCTGGAAAGGCAATGGTCTCAGTGGAACAGCGGCTGAACAAGAAACCCTTGATCTCTCCAGCCGTCAAATGCGCCCCTAGGTCCGTTCCAAGCCGCTTTAAGGATTTCGGCCGGGGTAACGCGAGAGTGACACAGAGAGCGCTCGCCGCTGGCCTTCGCCAGCAGCGAGTGCCATTTTAGATTTCTTCAGGCCGCAACCTGCCGGTTAGCAAATGAAGCGCCTCGAACAAGTAGTAGCTACCAAAGATCAATTCGGCATTACTGACGTAGTCCTCGGCTCTCGAATCCCCGCGCTTGTTGAAGCATCCTTCCACCAGCATGCCGGCTGGACGGCTATCGTTCTTATGAACCGGAGTGAGATATCGTTCGACCAGCGCCAAAGCGGTGCGTTCTCCGGCGCTACGGTATTGCCGCCGCTTACTGTCAGTCGGCGCAATCGAGCTCAATTTTAGAAGAGCCGATGCCATAAAAGCGGTCGCCGCAGTGTCCCGCTCGACGTTGGGCGCTTTAGGAGCGTCAAAATCCCAGTACGACACGCAATCATCTGGCACATGGGCGAGCCACCAGTCGGCCCCGTTCATGGCGGCTTGACGCCATCGCTCCTCTCCGCCGCCGGAAAAGTAGCTGATCGTCGAGCACACCACGCCCCACGCCTGTGCTCTTGCCCAAACGCTGTTCTCGCTGAAGCCCTTGTGTGTGTAGCGTCGGAGAACCTTGCCGGTCTCGGGATCGAGGGAGGAGGACTGGATGAAGGATCCGTCCTCACGCTGATGGACGGTCAGAACTTTATCCGTATGATTGGCAGCCACTTCGCGCATCGCGCGGTCGTCTAGAGTTCGAGCGGCCCAAAACAGCAGCAATGAGACGACCAAACTGTCGACGCTGCTTGCAGTGGCTCCCACGTCAGCGCCCTCCTCGGCATTCGCGCCAAGGGGCACAAGACCAAGGTGATGGTTGTAGCGTTGCTTCAGATCTCGTGCCGCCGCAAGGCCGAGCGTCCGCGCGCGGTGACTTCCGGTGAGCAGCGAACCCAGTCCGGCCCCGTAATAGAAGGTCGCAGCCTTGAACGCGGTATCGGCCGAGACGCGCGGTTCAAGACGCTCGCAACCTCGTTCTGCAAGATCTCTGAAGCGCTCGCCGCCGTTACTCCGCGAGGCAAGCCAAAGCATCCCCAGCCAATAGCCGCCGGTCCAGTCTCCGTTTGAAGTTGTCGTCCAGGTGCCGCTCTCCGGATCTGCCCAATGTGGATAGGCGTCGCCAACTTGTTGAGCTGTATTCTCGATCCGCCGCATCATACGTGCGATCGCTTCTTCCCAGTCTATGCTCATCAAAGCTCCTCGTGAAAATGCAGGATGGTTCCACCTGAAAGCGGGTTCTCACCATTGCTTCACTTGAGAGCTTCTCATGATTATTGCATTATATCAATCTGAAATTGGGATAGTGTATTTGCTCAACGAGGTAGGTCTTGCTACATTCAATCGGGCTCCCAGCGTGATGCCGCCAGGTCCCGAAAAGCAGCGCATGATGTTCAGCGCGGTATCAAAGTAGTCTGCGTTTGCTTGCAGGGATATTGGCGCACAGTGGAGCGCTGGCGCGCCGGCCCGAAGTTGATCTATCGATCGAGCCTTCTCAACGGTCGTCCTGGCTCGACAAACGCCGCATCCAGCCTCTGACGAGGGATTGCCGCTACGCCCAATGGGCGAGCATTCGGTAGCCCGCGTGGCGCATGTCCTTTTGCCAGGTGACTTGCTTGCCGGGTGACCTGCGCCGCGGCAGTAGTCACTAAAGAAGCTGCTTCAAGTTCAGCGCCGGATTAGCGAGCGCCTCTGCCTCGACCTTCAGTTCCCGCCTAATGATCGTCTCTGCAACTCGGATTTCCTTCGCAACGGCGCCGAGGCTTCCAAACCCACAAGCAGCCACGAGGCGCCCGCCGTCGACAAGGGAGAATAGAAGTTGGCCCCTCGGGCCTAGGCTTCTGACGACCGGGATTTCTCCGCCGCAGCAGAGGCCGACCATTTGCAAAGTCTCATCGTATTGGTCCGACCAGAACCAGGGGAGATCGTCATACGGACGATCCTCGCCCACCATATTCGCCGCCGCAATCACCCCTTGCCGCTGCGCGTTGCGCCAAGCTTCCAGCCTGATCCGCTTTCCGTAAAGGCGATGTGGAAAGGAACAGCAGTCCCCCGCTGCGAATACGCGCGGATCCGATGTGGCCAGCATTTCGTCAAGCGCGATGCCGTTGTCGACAGCGAGCCCCGCCGCTTGCGCCAGTTCGACGTTGGGGGTTGCACCGACCCCCACGATCACGAGATCGGCAAGATGTCTTTGGCCCCCGGCCAGTACCACGCAGGAGCGTCCTTCACAAAGCTCGATACGTTCAACGACTGCCGTTGTCTCGATCCGTACCCCAGAACGCTCGTGCTTGGCCCTGATCAGTTCAGCTATGCCAACTGGCACTGCCCGGGAAAGTATGCGCGATCCTGCTTCGAAGACGATGACCGAAGCGCCTCGCAAGATCGAGCTCGCAGCAACCTCGAGCCCGATAAAGCCGCCGCCGATCACAGCCATCTCGCAGCCTTGGCCGATTAACTCGCGAAGGCGTGTGGCATCCTCATACGACCTAAGCGTTGCGACCCTTGATCCCTCAGCAATTGGCACGTTCAGGTCACGCGGACGAGCGCCAGTGGCCAAGAGGAGGCGATGATAGCCTATCTTGGCCCCATTCGAGAGAATCACCATGCTGGCCGTGCGATCAATCGAGACCACCTCACAGCCGTGGCGATAATCGATCTTCAATTCGGAAAGCCGCTCTGACGTCACAATCGTCTTCGGCCCAGGCCTCGTCTCATCGACCAGAACTGCTTTGGAGAGAGGAGGGCGCTCATACGGGAGACTGCTTTCGTTGCCGATCAACACCACGCTCTCTTCCCAGCCGCGCTCGCGCAGCGCCAGGGCGGCTGCCGTGCCAGCTTCGCCGGCGCCAACAATGGCAATCGTCGAATGAGTACTCAAATGGCCACCCCTCTTGCAGGCAGAGCCTGCTCCTCACTGGCCACGCTATCGAAGAGGTCACGGACTAGGGACCTAAGAAGAAGAGCTTCCTCCCAACGATCCGTCGTGTCCTTGCCTTGCCGATCGGTGATCGCATAGGGCTGCGGGCCAAGTTCGCAGGTAAAACTAAGGCAGGCACCCGTGCCTGCGCGCTTTCGCCAGCTTCGGAACCCGTATTTCCACCACCCCAGGAACAGATCCAGCCATATCCTGTGCTGAGGAAACGTGATCTCAACCTGAATTTGCTCGCGAGATGCAACCCGTCCATGAAACGCCCAAGCGCGATCGAGCACCTGCCGCACCAGCGCTTCATCCTCGTCCGAGATGGGATACCAGAACTCCCGACCCAGCAGGATGTGCGACAAATCGGCAAGGATCCGCATCCCGGGCACCTCGTCCATCAGATCGAGAGTAAAGAGGAGATCCGTGGTCATCCTGTTGCGATGCGTTTCGAAGTAGATCGGCATGCCTGCCTCTTCCGCCACCCTGATCCAGCCATCCAGCAGCGGGATACAATCGCTGACCCTGCGCGGACGGATGTCTGGCTGGACGTTGAGATGCAGAACGTTGATCTGCTTGGCGAGGTCGATGGCAGACTTCAAGTGATCGATCGTCTGCGGGAAGCACATGCCCTCGACTGCAAGCCCGGAACCGTTCAAAGCGCGTGCGATCAGGTTGACGCGTCCTGGATCATTGCAGGACGTAGAGATCCCGTCGAACCCCGCTTGCTGTATCATCGCCAGGTTTTCATCGAGAGAACGTTCGAAACCGTCAGGCTGCCGCCGCTCCATGGCCCAGAGGGACTGCAAGACAAGTAAACGCTGTGAGGTCATCCGCAGCTCTCACCCGCTCAGACCTTGACCATAACAATGCCATTCTCGATTTTTACCTCGTAACTCTGCAAGTCGACGCATGCGGGCAGCGCACGCGACTCGCCCGTTCGATAGTCGAAGGTGCCGAAGTGTTTCGGGCATTCGATAATTCCGCCATCGACAATGCCATCCGCAAGATGGACCTTCTCGTGTGAGCAGTGGCCGTCCATCGCGAAGTAATCGCCCTCGGGCGAGCGAACAATCACAAACGTGCGGCCGCCGTGATCGAGGCGGCGAACCTCTTCAGGCCTCAAAGCGTCCGCAGCGCAGGCCGCCACCCATTCAGCTTGTTTAGTCATATCTAGTCCTCAATCTTCAACTGGCGGCGATCAATCGGCTGTGGCTCAGTCGCGCAGCGTGCGCCAGTACCGTTGCGGCGCAAGGGCTGCCTCAACGTGACAGGCCTTCGGAGCCTCCCCGCTTCGGCGCTAACCGCCGCGCACCCACTTCTTGGCCTTTATGCGCTTATACATTCTCTCGTCGGCCTCTGGAGAGCCGTCGTGAGCCGTGCCGAACCACTCGTCGAGCGGGATGCGGCGTTCACCGTAGTTCACCTCGAAATACTTGTGGTGCAGGTAATGGTAGAAGTTGTCGGTGCTGATCGCCTTCGCATCATCCACGACCACGCGGTCGAAACCGGTATGTGACTTTGCGGGGGACAGTCCCGCGTGCATCAGCTGAAACATTGCGTGCAGCGGATGGGACGGAAGAACGAAATGAATCAATACCCCTGAGAAGTAAGCGATGTGTTCCAGTGTCGACGCCGAGAGGCCGGACCACGGCCCCGGATTGACGTTCTTGTGGTGGACCTTGTGGATGAGATGGTACAGCGGCCCAATATGGATGAGGCGGTGAATGAGGTAAAAGTGCAGTTCGCGCCACGCCGGCATCACCAGCACGAGTGCAGCACAATATAGCGGATGCGCTGCGAAATCGACGTAAGGCAAGCGGTCGTTCGCGTACATCCACCAGGTGAGCGCCTCATATGCACTCCATACAGGCACGGCGCTGCACATGGTCCAGAATATGTTCTCGGCCGTCTGACTTCCGAACATGAAGGTCGGGTTGTGCGCATCCGGCCACTTTGCATTGTATTTAAACGCCGTCTGCTGACGCCGCTCGATATAAAGAATGAAATGGAAGGTGCCGTAGAGGAGGAGAGTCAAAGCGGTGTTACGAAGCAGAATGAGCAGTATCCAGTCGGCGTGGAGTTCTCGCATCGTATCGAGCGATGGAGTGAGATAAGTCCACGATACAAGAGAGATCAGGAAATAGACCGTATTCCAGGGCAGGAGATAGCCCGGTAACCAGCGCAGTATTTTCAGCGGTTGCACCGGCCAGACAAAAATCGGCGCACGTTCGGGCTTCTTCTTTGGTACCCAATTGCCCCGCTTATCGCGCGTGCCGTACAATGCTTCGTCCATATTGCACTCCATTGCCGCTTCAAGGCAGACAGCTCGTGTGTTAGATCCTTCGCCGGCTGATTGAGATCAGCTCTCGTCGCCGTCGCAAGAGCTTTAGATCAATCGCCAAAGCCCGAGTCTTTTAGTCTCGACACGAAGGCCGCATATTCATCGTCGGCGATGTCCGATATTTCCTGCGGGCCTGGAAAGCCATTTGCGGTGACGTCAGCACGGAATGCGCTGAGAGCTTTCACGCGCTCCTGTTTGATGCGCTCCTGCAGGGCCTGAAGATCTCCATAGACCCGAGCGTGCCGGGGCCGCCGGCCTTCGCCACCGCATATGTCCTCGGTGAATAGAAAGATCACGTCAGCATCCGGTCCGGAGCCGAGCGAGACGGTCACCAGTCCGATCCGCCGGCGAATTTCCGACATGACCCGGGCTGGGATGACCTCGCATTCCACCGCAAAAGCGCCGGCTTCTTCTAGACGTCGGAAGCGCTGGAAGAGTGCCAAGGCTTCCTCCGCATATTTGCCGAAGGCGCGAAGCCTTCCGAGCCAGGTCGATTTTCTGGGAACGAGGCCCAAGTGACCGACAACCGGAATATCCTCGGCCGCGAGCATTGAGACGGTCGCCATGCCGCGTGCGGTGATCACCGCATCGGCCCCGTCGCTTAGCGCCTTCAAGGCGGTACGAAGGATGTCGTCCTGTGTTACAGCATCGGCAAAGCCCAACGCGGCGGTGACGAAGAGGTGCTTTGAGCCCCTCCGTACGGCTTCCACGTTGCGGGCGCGGGTCACCAGCATTTCAATGCCGGCCTGCTCCGCGGCCGCTGCCTCCTCGGCGGTCTCGGCAGTGACCTGAGTGTAGCGCTTGCCCGACTTTCGGGAAGCGCGCAGGTCGGCCACCGTCACCGTGCGCTCGGCCTCGCGCGCCGCCCAATCGTAAATCCGCGGCATATCGTTCCAGTTCTCACTGTTCGCGCCCAAGGCGCATTGATTTCTTGTTGCTCTCTCATTCTGCAGCCGAGGCGCGCATTGTGCGATACATCTCGTCTGCTGCGGCGCGCCTCGCCATGCCGGGAATGACCCCTAGCTTTGTGCAGACCAGGGCACCGCAGCACACCCCGAAGCGCGCGGCCTCGATCACATCCCGCCCTTCCGCCAGAGCCACGGCGAAGCCGGAATTGAACGCGTCGCCAGCACCCGTCGTGTCCACTACGTCGACCACTGCAGCCGGAATGGTGGTATCGACCTTGTCGGTGACGATCAGTACACCACGGTCGCCAAGCGTCACGATCACGTTGGCGGCCCCGCGCTTGCGCAACAGATCGACCAGCTCGCGCGAGGGCCGCGGATCATCCGGGCGCAGACCGAGCAGGATGCGAAGTTCGCTTTCATTCGGCGTCAGGAAATCGACCAACGGGAAGATTTCATCCGGCAGCGGTGCGGCCGGCGCCGGATTGAGAATGGTTTTCTTACCGTATTTGCGACCGAGCTCCATCGCCCGCATAGCCACCTCGACCGGCGGCTCCAGGACCGCCATGACGAGGTCGCTCTCGCGAATGCGGCTCTCGGCGCGATCGACAAAAGCCGGATCCATGGCGTTTGTGGCGCCATAATCCATGATAATGAAGTTCTCGCCTCGCTCATTGAGGATGATGAAGCCAACCGCCGTCGGCTTCTCGGTGATCTGCTTGACATGCGCCGTATCGACGCCCTCGGCCTTGTACAGATCAATGCCAATATCTGCGAATTGGTCTTTGCCGATGATCGCAACCAGCGACGAGTCCGCCCCGAGCCGCGCAGTGGCAACAGCCTGATTCGAACCTTTTCCGCCCGGGCCCATATCGAAACTGCTGCCTAACATCGTGACCCCGAAGACCGGGATGTTCGGAGCGCGAATGGTCAGTCCTACGGCGAAGCTGCCGACGACGGTAATTCTCGGTTTACTCATCAATTCCTCCCCTGAAAGTGCCTGAGATCAAGGCGTGGCGTGGAATGCCTCCACCACGTCGCCACAAGGGCCCTGCGCGCGGTGGCGCAGTTTCGTGGGCCGTGAGCATCGGCACCGGTCCTCCCTGAGCTCCCTCAGCGATCTCTATGGATACAAAACGTGCATCCGGGAGCCTGATCACGAGCTCATTTGTTAGTCATTGACATCGAGCCTAGATGCAGAAAGCCCCAGCGGGAATGGACAAAGCACGCTTCAATTTATATAAAACGCGCATGGCCGGCTTGCCGCAGCGCACACTTTTTCCTGAGAGCCATCAGTACGTCCTCCCTGATGCTGCCTGGACCCGATGCGCCTTTACGGTACTTAGGGCGGGCAAGGCCATCACCGCACGTGATCATCACATCGCTCGAGACAATTATCCGGGCCAGGACATTCTATACTGCTCCGCTGGGCGCGGCTTTGTAGTCAGCGAAGGCAGGACATCGACTGTTGAGCGCGGTCAGTTGATCTGGATTGCCAACGAAACGTCGCATGCGCACTGGCCGGATGAAAATGATCCCTGGACTGTTCTGTGGGTGCGGATCGACGGGCCCGACTGTGCGGCCATTCGGCGAAAGGTGTTCGGCACCGGAGCAACGCTAGCAACGATATCAGTGCCGAACGAGATCGAACGGTGGTTCGCAAGACTATTTGATGTCTTGCGCGCCAGGGATGATAACGTCGATTTGGCACTTAACTGCCTCGTGGCGGAACTGCTTCACCTCATCGCAGCACCTTCCTCGAAGCACGGTGAATCCCGTCTCCCGGCCCCATTGCGAGCCATCATTTTAAAGATGCGGCAGTCCCCGGAGCGATCCTGGCACGCCGATGAACTCGCCTCGGTCACTGGCCTCAGCGCCGCACAGACGCGGCGGCTATTTCAAGGGCATCTGCAGATCAGCCCAAGGCGCTTGTTGATTCGAGAGCGGATCATGATGGCGCAAAAGCTGCTCTTGGAAAGTGACGCTGGGCTCGGCGCAATCGCCGAACGCTGCGGTTTTTGTGACGTCTATCACTTCAGCCGTGAATTTAAGCGCAGCACTGGCACCAGTCCCAGCACCTGGCGGCGAGCTGAGGGAAGATAAGCCGGTGTATCAGGGCTGCGTCGTATACGCGGCGATCAAGGGCTCGAAGCAGCGACTTCACGTCGCTGCCCCTGATCCTCTGCGAACACTTCTGAACTCGGTCCGTACTTGTTGAGTTCGCGCCAATTCTTTTGCGGCCCCATCACCAATTTGGTGTGGACCCGGACGGGGTGGCGAAGGTACTGCTGGCTCGCAATGAGAACATAATGACCGACAAGCTGCATAGAGGAGGCGAGCTTGCAAAAAACGTTGCGCTCCGCTGACAAGCAGCGACCTCAACAAGATCGTGGATGAGCGCGCAGTCGGAAGCATGAACGAACGGATCAAAAATGCAGTGCATATGCAAGAGGTTTCCTTATATCAGATGGTAAGGCCAACCCACTCTTATCGCTTCCGGTCGCCATTTCTCCGCTGAAGAGGCGTTCATCGTGAACAACGACAAAGTTGTGCTGGATGTGCGTGCCTTCTTGGAAGCTTGGGCGCGAGCGTTCAACTCTGGCAAGCCGGAGTATCTTGTTGCGTTATACGCAGATGATGCCTTGCTTCACGGTACGTCTAGTTCCACGCTCTACATCGGTGTCGCAGAAATACGCACCTACTTCCATGGCACCGCAAGGGTAAAATTTGACGTATGTCATTGCGTCAGCTTGGCGGCTGACATTGTTATGGCCGTCGGAAATTATGTCTTTTCTGAAACGCGGCATGATCTGCAAGTGGCGACACCCGCCCGATTTACGTTTGTGCTGCGCCGTCATGATGCCTCCTGGAAGATTTTACACCATCATTCATCTACCACCCCCCTTTAGGTGGATTAAGGTGGTGGCGAATGCGCGTACGATCGTGAGCTTGGCGCGCGGCAGTTCGCGCCAGTTAGGGGAAGCGCGTGATCGCCGAAATTGGCTGGTTGTTACTTTGAAATGCTTAGGCCTCTGATGTAATCCGCTGCATTGTCAGATCCGTGCCATATTTCAACTCTAAGGTGACGAGACCGGTTCACTTGTCGCCTTACCAGCCCGTCAAAAAGACCTAAGGGCTCAAAGACAAGCCGGCGAGGCAGGACAGATCGGCGAAACGCCTGCACTGGCAGACGCATTCAGCGTCGTTTTACCCAATATTACCCAACTTGCGTTGCGCACCTTCTGGGGCCGAGCGCCCTGCTGCGCTTTACCTACGGCTAATCTGATAAGCGGCCACGACAGAAGAACGCCGCGTGTCCCAATGACGGGATCAACCTTTCAGGAGAGCCGCGTGTCAGTTTCCCTTCCGACTCCCACCCAGCTTCTCGAAGTTGCCAAGCAGTGTGGTCTTTCGTTGACCGACGAAGATGTCGCCTCGTTCCGCGGTTTGATGCGGGGCTCGCTGGACGCATACAATCTCGTTGCCGCGATGCCCGACGAGTTGCCCGTGGTCAAATATCCGCGGACGCCCGGCTATCGGCCATCGCCAGACGAAAACACTCGCAATGCTTGGTACCGCAAAACCAACATCAAAGGCGCCGGCAGCGGAAAACTGAAAGGCAAGACCGTTGCCTTGAAGGACAACATTATGTTGGCCGGAGTGCCTATGATGAATGGCTCGGCCACCCTCGAAGGCTACGTACCCGATTTTGACGCCACCATCGTTACACGCATGCTTGATGCTGGCGCCGAAATTGTGGGCAAGGTTCACTGCGAAGCCTTCTGTCTCTCTGGCGGCAGCCACACCAACGCGACTGGCCCGGTCCACAATCCACACAAGATGGGCTATTCGGCCGGCGGTTCTTCCTCCGGAAGCGGGGTTGTGGTCGCACTACGCGAGGTCGACATTGCGATCGGCGGCGATCAGGGCGGTTCGATCCGAATGCCATCCTCATTCTGCGGCACGTACGGTATGAAGCCGACTTGGGGTCTCGTTCCCTATACAGGAATAATGCCGATTGAGATCTTTATCGACCACACCGGGCCGATTACGGCAACGGTGGCCGACAACGCCCTGCTACTCGAGGTGATCGCCGGCGACGACGGCTACGATTCGCGCATCAAGGCTCCGAAGGTGGATGAATACACCAAGGCCTTGGGTGCGGGCATCAAAGGGATGAAGATTGGTATCCTCAAGGAGGGCTTCGAGCAGCCGTCCGCAGAAGCTGCCGTGAACGAAAGCGTGCGTGAGGCCGCAAAGCGCTTCAAAGATCTCGGCGCGACCGTAGAGATCGTCTCGATTCCGATGCACCTTCTAGGCGCGGCGATCTGGACCCCCATCGGAACTGAGGGGGCTGTCCAGACCATGATGTTCGGTGACGGCTATGGTCTCAGCCGAGGCGATCTTTATCCAACCTCCCTGATGGATTTCCATCGCGGGTGGCGGCAGAAGGCGGACTCATTGTCCGAGACTAACAAGCTGTTTATGTTGTGGGGGACCTATATCAACAACACCTTCGGGTCCAGGTTTTACGGCAAGGCGCTCAACATCTCCCGCCGCCTCGCTACGGCATATGACAAAGCTCTCGAGAGCTATGATCTCCTCCTCATGCCGACGACGCCGATGAAGGCAACCCCGCTGCCGCCATCCAATGCCAGTCGCGAGGACTACTTCACGCGCGCGATTGAGATGTTCACCAACACCGCGCCATTCGACATTACGCATCATCCAGCTATGTCGCTGCCCTGCGGAATGGTCGACGGCCTGCCAGTGGGCCTAATGCTGGTCGGTCGCCACTTCGAGGAATCCACCATCTACCGCGCCGCCCATGCCTTCGAACAGATAGGCGACTGGAAGAAGATGTGAGGCCGAGACGATAGTGCGACTGGATCGCGGCATATGACTAGTGCATTCATGGCGGCATTCGAGATCCTGAGCTTCGGTGCGATTATCGTGTTGATCGTGCTTGGGCTAGGAATCATCGCGAGCATGATGGGCATCTTCAACTTTGCCCAGGGTGAGTTCGTCCTGCTCGGCGCTTATATTACTTATCTCGCCTATAGTCATGGTCTCCCGGTTTGGCTCGGTATGGCGGCGGCACCGATCTTAGTCGGATTGCTGGGTTTCGTACTCGAAGCGCTCATCATCCGCCGCTTCTATGCCGCACCGATCGTTGCAATGCTCGGCACCTATGCGCTCGGTCTTATCATCCGGGAGTCTGTGCGGGGCCTAATTGGCGGGTTTTATCTGACGGTTCCGGAGCCTATCGGTGGATCCATAGATATCGCCACGATACACATCTCAGCTTGGCGCTTTACGATTCTCGTGATCACGGCTTTGGTGATGGGGGGCTGCTTTCTGCTCCTGTCCCGCACAAGCTTCGGCTTGCGCGTTCGGGCGACCCTGGAAAATCCGGCGCTAGCGCGCGCCTCCGGGGTTTCGACGAATTTCATCTATGGCACCACCTTTGCCTTCGGCGCAGCTTTGGCCGGGCTCGCCGGGGCGCTTATCGTGCCGGTGTTCGATCTGTTTGCAGATCTCGGAATTCGCTTTCTGATCCAGGGATTTGTCGCCGTCATGCTTGGCGGTGTCGGCTCCTTTATGGGCCCAGTGGCAGGAGCCGGTATCATCGGCGCTCTCAGCGCGGCGCTGCCCTGGGTTATCCCTCCGGTCCTCGCCGATGTGCTCGTCTTCTTGCTTGCCATTGTTTTCATCAAGTGTCGGCCGCAAGGCCTCATCGCGCAAGGGGGAGTGTAGTCATATGGCTGTTGATCGACTCAATTTCACACGCCGTCGTTTCCTTTCGAACTTTGCCTTCACGGCCGGTGCAATCGCCACAGGAGCGAGTAGCTGGGTGATCCGTCCCGACTGGGCCAATGCGGCCGAAGGTCCCATCAAGGTCGGCATCGCGATCGATCTGACCGGCCCGATCGGCTTTGCCGGAAAGGCGGATGCCAACGTCGCCAAAATGGTCATCAAGGAGATCAACAATTCAGGTGGTCTTTTGGGCCGGCCGATCGAGCTGTACATCGAAGACACCGCCTCCAATGAATCGGTCGCTGTAGGCAACGTGCGCAAGCTGATCCAGCGGGACAAGGTGGACATGGTCCTAGGCGGCCTCGCGAGCTCAATGCGCAATGCGATCAAGGATGTGATCGTTTCTCGGGGCAAGACGCTCTATATCTATCCGCAATTTTATGAAGGGGGGGAATGCACGCCATACCTGTTCTGCAGCGGCGCCACACCGGCGCAGCAATGCGACACATTTATCCCGTGGCTGATCAAGAACGGCGGCAAGAGATTTGCCCTTCCAGGTTCCAACTACATTTGGCCGCGTAACCTGAATGCATATGCTCGCAAGTTAATCGAAGCCAATGGCGGCGAGGTCGTGTTCGAGGAGTATTATCCTTTAGACCAAGTGGATTTCTCCGCCACTGTCCACGCGATCATGTCCAACAAGGCCGACACCGTCTTTAACACCGTTATTCCACCCGGCGTCGGTCCTTTGTTCAAACAGCTCTATGAAGCGGGCTATCTGAAGAACGGCGGACGGCTTGCTGCCGTCAACGAGGACGAGAATTATCTCAGCCTCCATCCGGTCAATGAGATGGAAGGGCTTGCGAGTTGTCTCGATTATTACAAAGCCGTCGCCAAAGATGACCCGGTCTCCGCCAGAATTCAGGCTGCCTATGATAAGGACTATCCAGGCGATTCTCTATTTGCCGCGAGCAGTGCCGCTCCCAGTACATATCGCGGGCTGAAACTTTGGGAAGCTGCCGTCAAAGAGGCCGGAAAGGTCGATCGCGAGTCGGTTGCTGCGACGCTCGATCACGCAAAGATCGCGGAGGGTCCGGGCGGCCCCGCCGAGATGGTGCCGGGCAAGCGGCACTGTAAGATGAACATGTACACGGCCGTGTGCAAGAGCGGGGTTTTTCAAGTCGTGCAACGCAGCAATGGGCTTGTCGATCCCGGGCAATGTTGACGAATCACTGTGAAAGCGACAAGCGCGGTAGAGAGGCCATCGGTGCCCACGCTAGAAGTGAATTGTGCGACGGCTGACATGGCTGAAATCGCCTTTGCAGGACAGGTCAGTCGTGCACGACGTGTCCTGCTCATCATCGAAGGACTAGTGCTGATTGGAGCACTAGTCCTTCCGGTGATGCTTCACGACTATCTTACGGTGTTTGCCACTCGCGTTGTGATCCTGGCGCTCTTCGCTCTCTCGTTCGATCTGGTCTGGGGCTATGCCGGAATCATGAGCTTTGGGCAGGCCCTCTTCTTCGGCTCCGCAGGCTACGGCGTTGCGCTGCTTGCGCGCGACCTCGATATCACCTCAATCCTTTTGGTACTGCCGGCGGGCACGCTGATTGGCCTCGTATTCGCGCTGCTACTTGGTGGGTTCCTCCTACTCGGACGGCATCCGGCCAGCATGATCTTCGTTTCGCTCGGTACGCTCACCGGTGCCTATGCGGCGGATCGCCTCGCGCGTGGCTGGTACTATCTCGGCGGCCAGAACGGCATTCCCTCGATTCCGCCGATGACGCTCGGCTCCTACGAATTATCGGAAGGGTCGAACTTTTACTATCTGGCACTAGGGCTTCTTGTCATCGTCTACGTTGCATGCCGTTTCCTGGTGCGCTCGCAGTTCGGTCTTGCACTCGCAGGCCTCCGCGAGAACGAGCAACGCATTGCCTTTTTCGGCTACCGGACACAGCATCTAAAAGCCATAGTGTTCGCGATCGGTGGCGCCATCGCAGGCCTGAGCGGCAGCCTCTATGCCTTCCACGAGGGTTTTGTGTGGCCCAATATGATTGGCGTTGTCGTCTCCACGCAAGTCGTGCTCTACGTTCTGTTCGGCGGTTCCGGCACGCTGATCGGTGCGGTGATCGGTACGGCGATTGTCGAAGGTCTCTCCTTCTGGCTGTCGGACAATTACCGCGATATCTGGCCGATCATCCTGGGCGTGCTCCTGCTCCTGGTAATCCTTTTTCGGCCGCTTGGGCTTATCAGCCTGGTGTTGACGGAGCGCGAGCGGGTAGGCAGTTTCGCCGCCAAAGCGCAAGACAAGAAGAGGGCGCAGCATCATGCCGCTTCTTGAAGCTGCAGGCATTCGAAAGATCTTCGGCAAGCTCACGGCAGTCGACGGTGCGGCGCTCACCGTCCGCGAGAACGAGTTCCACGGGTTGATCGGGCCGAACGGCTCGGGGAAAAGCACGCTGATGAAGTGCATCGCGGGGGCGGAGGTACCGACGCAAGGCAAAGTCCGATTCATCAACACTGATATTACCACATTCACCCCCACCGAGCGCGCGCGCGCTGGCATGAGCCTGAAGTTCCAAATCACATCGGTTCTGCCATCCCTCACCCTCTACGACAACATCCTCCTTGCCCTGCAGGGGCACTGCTCTCTTTTTGATCTTGTGTTCTCGCGCAGCCGCAGACAGCTGCACGACCAGGTCATGATGATGCTCACCCAGTTTCGTCTTGCCGATCGTGCGTTCGATGCAGCAGCAGCGCTATCCCATGGCCAGCAGCAATGGCTGGAGATTGCGATGGCGCTCGCGGGAAAACCCCGGCTCCTGCTGCTGGACGAGCCTACCGGAGGCATGAGCCTGGAGGAGCGTCGCGTCACTGGCGAACTGTTGCGACCAATAAAGGAGCACTGCTCCCTCGTTATCGTCGAGCACGATCTCGATTTCATCCGCGACATTTGCGACCGCCTCACCGTCCTCGACCAGGGCCGTGTGCTGGCGACAGGAAGCGTCGCTGAGATCCAGGCTGACAAAAGTGTCCAGGAGATCTATTTGCGCCGTGCTTGAACAACGCTTTCTCGACATAAGACATCTCGACGCCGGTTATGGTCGCAGCCAGGTGCTGTTTGACCTGAGCCTCGACATTCCGTGGCGTGGTGGTACCGCCGTGCTTGGGCGCAACGGTGCAGGCAAGACCACGCTTATGAAAGCTATCGTTGGCGAGCTACCAAGCTGGAGAGGCGAGGTAGTCTTCGATGGCCACGATTTCAATCGGCTCCAGACCGAGCAACGCGTGCGCGCCGGCATCGGCTATGTGCCGCAAGAGCACTCAGTGTTCTCACGCCTTTCAGTGCGGGATAATCTTGCAATGGGCTCCCTCTTCAACACCGACGCTTCGGCGATCGATCGGGTCCTGGCGATCTTTCCCAAGCTCGGCCACCGCCTGGACCAGGCGGCTGGTACGCTTTCTGGTGGCGAGCGTAAGATGTTAGCGATCGGGCGCGCCCTCCTGGGGAACCCAAAGCTGCTGCTGCTGGATGAGCCGACCGAGGGCGTCTGGATCGGCGTCATCGAAGAGATTACCGAACGTCTCATTGAACTCGCCAAGGAAATCGCGGTCATCATCGTCGAACAGCACCTCGATCTCGCGTTGCGCGTGGCGAGCAAGGCCTATGTCCTTGATCGCGGCCGTATCGCACTACAAGGCGCTGCAGCCGATATCCGCACGAATCCGGAACTTCTGCGCTACCTCGCGCCTTAAGTGGCGCGTTCCAGATTGCTTTGACGGCCGACGCTAATCGTAGACCGGTTCGGCTGACTTCTCCCTAGATTTGAGCGGCTGTTTGGAAAACTCCAGCAGCGGAGTTTGCTGACTTGACCTCAGCAACTTGACGCGCCCGCTACGGGCTCACAGGCGCGCTGGGCCCCATTCTGCGTTCGAAGCGAGCCGACATTCTCGTCCACTTGAAAGTACGCCTCCGACGAGGACCGTCTTGCGTGACGGGTGGTAATTCGCGAAGCGTGTGACCTTAAGTCTAGCTTTAAGGTCATCAGGCGATGCGGGTCGAAGTTTTGGGCGGGCTTGAGCGGCGGCGGCGTTGGTCGCAGGACGACAAGGCACGGATTGTCGAGGAGACGCTAGTACCGGGCGCGAAGGTAACTGAAGTCGCGCGGCGCAACGGAGTAGCGGCCAGCCTGGTGTTTACCTGGCGTCGACAAGCACGGACATCGGAACAAGTTGCACCATCTTTTACGCCGGTGCAGATCGCCGCCGTAGCGGCCTCGGCTGAAGAAACTGCGAAGCTTTTGCCTACGGTTGATGGCCGAGTTCGCTCGGCGGCAGCCGCACGTACTGGATTGATAGAGATCGATCTCGGCAACCGACGGTGCATCCGGGTGGATGCGCACGTCGATCCGGAGGCGCTGGCGCGGGTCCTCGATGTGCTTGGACGCCGATGATTGCTGTACCAGGGAATGTGCGAGTGTGGCTGGCGACAGGCTACACGGATATGCGCAGAGGCTTCCTGTCGCTGGCCCTCCAAGTTCAGGAGGTGCTGCGCAAAGAACCGCTCAGCGGTCATTTGTTCGTCTTCCGCGGTCGCCGCAGCGATCTTGTGAAGGTGATCTGGCACGGTGTGCTGCAGAGCATGAAGGAGGTGAATAACCGAATTTGATGCGTACAGCTTTATGAGAGATGGAGGACGGCCCTCCTGCATCGGCGTTCCAGGCGCAGGTGCAAAACCACGACACTGTGGCTTCGTTTAAAAGGCGCGGTCATCAGCAAGTGTTGCAAAAGTCCCGGGTTTACGGGGCAGGTAAGTATCCAGAAGGCGAGCGAAAGCAAATCTTCCGATGACGCGTCGAAAATTACTAAGGCGTCGCCAAAATCAGGGGCGCGTGCCATCCCTGAGATCAATCCGTGAGACGCCTGGATTACTGCGCGGATGGCGACCGGCGTTTAGGGGACGCGATCTGGATACAGGCTCTTGTAGAGAACTGCAGGAACCAGTCGTTGTGATGCCAAGGGAGAAGTTCAAGCGGCACACACCGCGAGACGAGAGTACCGAAGCACAACACTGGGGCGGATCGGCTCGTAGTAGTGATGAAGGTGCTGTAATGGAACTGGAGCGAAGGGGCCGAAACAAGTGGGTTGCGCCCATATGCAACTGTGATGAGCAGGAGGACATGTGAGTGTAACCGGACGTAAGCAGTACGATATCGACAAGCAGACAGTGATGAAGGCCTACAAACTGGTCAAAGCCAATGCGGGCGCGGCCGGCGTGGATAAGGTATCGCTCGAAGCTTTTGAGAAGGACTTCAAGGGCAACCTTTACAAGGTCTGGAATCGAATGTCTTCTGGCAGCTACTTTCCACCTGCCGTTCGGGCTGTCCCCATTCCCAAGAAGAACGGCGGACAACGCATTCTAGGCGTGCCGACAGTAGCAGATCGCGTGGCGCAGACGGTCGTCAAGCTTCAGATTGAACAAGTACTCGAGAAAATCTTCCTTCCCGATTCCTACGGCTACCGGCCCGGAAAAGCCGCGCTGGACGCCGTCGGCATCACCCGGCAACGGTGCTGGAAGATGGACTGGGTGCTGGAGTTCGACATCAAAGGCCTGTTCGACAATATCAGCCACCAGTTGCTTATGAAAGCCGTCAGGAAGCATGTGCAAGACGAATGGGCTCTGCTCTACATCGAACGCTGGCTAACAGCGCCGATGCAAGGCAAAGACGGAGCGATCACCGCTCGCGACCGGGGTACACCCCAAGGCGGCGTGATCAGTCCCGTCCTTGCCAATTTGTTCTTGCATTATGCGTTCGATATATGGATGGCGCGAAACTTCCCGCAGTCACCGTGGTGTCGATACGCGGACGACGGGCTCGTACATTGCCGAACCAAGGCTGAAGCGGAAGCCATCAAGGCGGCGCTGCAGGCGAGGTTCAGGGAATGCGAACTCGAAATGCATCCCGACAAGACCAAGATCGTCTACTGCAAAGATAGCAATCGCCCGGGTAGCCATGCCAGTCAGTCATTTGACTTTCTGGGATTTACCTTTCGACCGCGCAGGGCAAGAAACCATCAGAAGAAAGAAAACTTCTGTACGTTCTCGCCAGCGGTCAGCAGGGCGGCAATGAAGTCTATGCGGATGACGATCCGGCAGCTCCGGCTCAGGCTTCGCTCGCAGACGGAAATCGACGCAATCGCCTTGGAACTGAACCCCGTCCTTCGTGGATGGATGCAGTACTACGGCAGATATGGGCGGTCAGAAATGCATAACCTGTATCGATACGTCGACGAATCTCTAAACCGCTGGGCGCGACGCAAATACAAAGGGCTGAAGAATGGAAAAGTCAGGGCCTCCACCAGGCTCAGGCTGATCCGCTGCCGTAGGCCGAAGCTGTTCGCTCATTGGACGATGTTAGGTTCTGCTTCGTTACTTGTTGAGAGCCGTATGACGTGAGAGCGTCACGTACGGTTCGGAGAGCGGCTCCGGGTGCAACTCCCGGGGCCGACTCACCATGGCCAGGGAGCATGCCTGTTCACTAAGAGACTTGAGAGAGGAAGGTTCGTCTGGCCATCGGTTGCGGGCGAAGCGGTGACGATCTCATCGGCTCAGATGAGCTACCTGTTGTCCGGAATCGATTGGCGCAACCCTCAAGAAACTCATCGTCCGACGCGTGTCGGATAGCCGTTTTTGGTTTGAATCTGCGGCTTGATCTGATTCAATGGCTTCATGACATCGAAGCCGGACGATCTTCCGTCGGATCTCGCGAGCGCCTACCTTGCGCTGCTGGCCGAGCGCGAGGCGTTGCAGGCTGAACGCGATGTGGCAGTCGCGGATGCCGCCAACGCGCGGGCGGAGCTGTCGGACAGCGAGGTGCTGATCGCTCATCTTGAGCTACGGATCGAGAAGCTCAAACGCGAACTGCACGGGCTGCGCTCCGAGCGCACGGCGCGGCTACTCGAGCAGTTGGAATTGGAGCTCGAAGAACTCGCCACCACGGCGACCGAGAATGAGCTGGCTGCGCAGGCTGCCGCCGCAAAAACCCAGAGCGTAAGCGCCTTCACGCGTAAGCGGCCGGTGCGCAAGCCGTGGCCGGACGACATCGAACGTGAGCGCGTCGTTATCGAGGCTCCAACGACCTGCGCCTGCTGCGGTGGATCGCGCCTTGCGAAGCTAGGCGAGGATGTGACCAAGACGCTGGAGGAGATTCCGCGTCGCTTTAAGGTCATCGAGACGGTACGCGAGAAGTTCACCTGCCGTGATTGCGAGAAGATAAGCCAGCCGCCGGCACCGTTCCATGCCACGCCGCGCGGCTTCATCGGTCCGCAATTGCTGGCGACAATGCTGTTCGACAAGTTCGGCATGCATATCCCGCTCAATCGCCAGAGCGTGCGCTTCAAGGCTGAGCGGATCGACCTGCCGCTGTCGACGCTGGCCGACCAGGTCGGCCACGGAACCTTCGCCGTCATGCCGTTGTTCCAGCTGATTGAGCGCCATGTCCTCGCCGCCGAGCGGCTGCACGGCGATGACAGTGTTCTGCAGAAGCACACAGAAAGGATGATCAAAATGATCTGAAAATCTGTGCGCGCAAGCTGTGGCAGCGATGAGGGTAGGCCCCTCGGGATCGACTTTCAGGAGTAGGTCTCAAATCACTTCAAGCGGCTTCGCTTAAGAGGCGCGGTCGTGAGCGTTGAAGCTAACGGTCGGGGGAGACCCGAACGGATACGCGTCCGAGAGACGAATGAAAATGAACCCGCCGATGAACCGTCGTAACGTGGAAATCGTCGTCAAAACCAGAGGTGTGTCGTCCCTCTGGGATGAGCCCGCCGGGAGCCTGATGACCGGGCGGGCGGCGACCGGCGTTGAGGGGGCGTGAATCGGATGCAGGCGCTGCCGCGGAACTGCAGGAACCAGTCGCTCCGATGGAAAGGGAGAAGCACAAGCGGAGAAGACCGCGAGGCGAGATTACCGACGCGGAGCACTGGGACGGACCGATCCGTATTAGCGACGAAGGCTCGTAATGGGGCCGGAGCGAAGGGATCGGATCAGGTGGGCTGGCCATCGTCGCAACTGGCAACAGGAGGACGTCGATGAACCAGCCGAGCAAGCCGTTCAACATCGACAAGAGAGAGGTGTACGAAGCATATCTGCAGGTGCGATCCAATGGTGGCGCAGCCGGTGTCGACGGAGTGACGATTGAGCAGTTCGAGTCCGACTTGAAGGGAAATCTCTACAAGATTTGGAATCGAATGAGTTCAGGCGCTTACTTCCCGCCGCCTGTTCGGGCTGTCTCCATTCCAAAGAAGAGTGGAGGCCAGAGGATCCTCGGGGTGCCCACCGTGGCGGACCGCGTGGCACAGACAGTTGTTAAACAACTGATTGAGCCGGCTCTTGACGCAATCTTTCTGGCGGATTCCTATGGCTACAGACCCGGAAAATCGGCTCTCGATGCCGTAGGCGTCACGCGACAGCGGTGCTGGAAGTATGATTGGTTTCTAGAGTTCGACATCAAAGGATTGTTCGACAATATCGACCACGAGTTGTTGCTACGGGCCGTCCGGAAACATGTGACGTGCGCATGGGCGCTGCTCTACATCGAACGATGGCTGACAGCGCCGATGGTGCAAGAGGATGGAACGATAATCGAGCGAAGCCGCGGCACCCCACAAGGGGGCGTGGTGAGCCCGATCCTCGCCAACCTCTTCATGCACTATGCATTTGATCTCTGGATGGCGCGGACGTTCCCCGATCTCAGGTGGTGTCGGTATGCGGATGACGGGTTGGTACATTATCGGAATGAGATGGAGGCGCAAAGCGTTCGCGAAGCGCTCCAGGCTCGGCTGGCGGAGTGCCATCTGGAATTGCATCCTACGAAGACGAGGATCGTCTACTGCAAGGATGATCGACGCCGAGGTAAAAGCGAGACGGTCATGTTTGACTTTCTCGGTTATTGCTTCCGGCCACGATCGGTCCTGGGGCCGCATTCGCAGAAGATGTTCTGTGGGTTCACCCCGGCGGTCAGCAAACCAGCGCTGAACGCCATGCGGGCGAAGGTCCGAGGCTTGAAACTTCGCAGGCGAGCCGAGGTGACGCTGGACGATATTGCTCGCGAGCTAAACCCGATGGTTAGGGGGTGGATCGCTTATTATGGGCAATACACCCGCTCAGCGCTTTATCCGCTGGCGCGCTACATCAACCAGACGTTAGGTATTTGGTTGAAGCGAAAGTACAAGCGCTTCCATCACCGTTTAGGACGCGCGCGTCTCTTCCTGGAGAAGATCGCGCGTGAGAACCGCAGGCTCTTTGTGCATTGGCAACTCGGCGATGGCGGCAAGATTGCCTGATGGGAGCCGGGTGAGGCGAGAGTCTCACGCCCGGTTCTGCGAGAGGCTGGAGGTGAAATCCCTCCGGCCTACTCACCCCACCATCCGGATCCTGGCGAAGGGCAAATGCACGACCGGCCGGATCTGGACGTATGTGCGGGATGACCGGCCGTTCGCCGGGCCTGCGCCGCCGGCGGCGGTCTATTATGCCTCGGGCAACCGACGGGGCGAACATCCTCAGAGGCATCTGGCCGCCTTCGCCGGCATTCTGCAGGCGGATTGCTATGGCGGCTTCGAGCCGTTGTTCGATCCAAAAAGGAAAGCAATGCCGATCACGCCGGCATTTTGCCTGGCCCATGCGCGGCGGGGATTCTTCGAGCTGGCTGACATCGAGAAAGCCGCCCGGGAAGGCAAGGGCAAACCGGTCTCCCCGATCGCGCTGGAGGCGGTCAGGCGTCTTGACGCCCTGTTCGAGATCGAGCGCGCCATCAACGGCCGTGGTGCCGACGAGCGGCGTGCTGTGCGCCAGGAGCGGAGCAAGCCGCTGCTCGACGACATGCACGCCTGGCTGCTCCGCGAGCGAGAAAGCCTCTCCCGCTCCGCCGAGGTCCTGAAGCCCATGAACTACATGCTCAAGCGCTGGGACGACTTCGTCCGCTTCCTCGACGATGGCAGGATCTGCTTGACCAACAATTGCGCTGAGCGTGCATTGAGAGGCATTGCCTTGGGAAGGCGCAACTGGACCTTCGCTGGCAGCCAACGTGGCGCCGACCGTGCCGCTATCATGCTGACGATGATCACGACCTGTCGCCTCAACGACGTCGATCCCAAGGCTTGGCTCGCCGACGTCCTCGCCCGGATCGCCGATCTTCCCACCTCGCGTCTGCGCGAACTGCTGCCCTGGGAATGGAAGCTCCTGCACCAAGCCGGCAAGTCCGCCGATCAGCAAGCCGCCTGACCTTCACGCAACGCCATCGTAGAACTCGCCGTGCTCGCGCGCATGCGTCAATCAGGCGGCCTTCGTCGTATGCGTACACTTGAAAAGCCCGCGCGCACGTAGCTCGAACTTCGGGAGGAGGCTACCCAATCTTACCCACTTAGACGCTTTGCGGTCTTATACGCCGATCCCGCTCGGTCTAGACCTCGCGTTGGTCAGAATGATCTAGGAGAAAAATCGTGTCTCACCATTGCACGGACGGCCAGGGGGCGGTCCGGGATGGTAGCCTGTCCGAGCTTTCGAACGCAGTCGCGATTGTGGCTACGCTCGATACCAAGGGCCGCGAAGTCTCCTACTTGGCCGATATCATCTGTAAGTGTGGCCGCAAGACCGTCCTGATTGACGTCGGCACCTCGAAGATTGCGCCCCGGACGAATCAAGCAGGCGGTCATAGCGTTCGCGTCGCCTCGCCCGCCGAGCTCTTGAAAGAAATCGCCGCAACAACACGCGGGAAAGTTCGCGATCTGCTGGCATCAGGGGCCATCGGCGCGATCGTCGGGGTCGCCGGTGGGAAGGGGAGTGCGGTGTTCGGCGAAGTCGTATCTGATTTGCCTTATGGCTTTCCCAAGCTGCTCGTGAGCAGCGCAAGGCCAGCACTTCTCGCCGAATTGGCGGTCCACAACGACATCATGCTCTATCCGACATTGGTCGATCTCTTCGGGATCAATGCGTTTACCGAGCGGGTCTTGCAGAATGCAGGACAGGCCATCGCCGCCATGCGCTATGCGCCCGCCAAAGCTGCGCGAAAGACGAAGATCGTTGCGATCACGGCCTTCGGAGTGACGACGCCGGCGGCAACTCAGTGCGTTGGGCGCCTCGGCAAGGCCGGGGTCGACGCGATCGTCTTTCCTGCAAACGGGGCGGGCGGCCGCAAGATGGAGCAGCTGATCGCGGCCGGCGAATTCGATGCTGTGATTGATCTGACCACAACCGAACTCGCCGACGAAATCGTGGGTGGCACCGCGAGCGCCGGGCCGGATCGGCTCAAGGGAGCGGCAGAGCAATCAATACCGCATGTTATCGCGCCTGGCGCGGTGGACATGGTCAATTTTGGTGCGCCATCCAGCGTTCCTGATCAATTTCGCGGCCGGCTATTCTACTCCCATACACCGTACACGACGCTGATGCGCACAACCCTCGCCGAGAATACGAGCATCGGCCGGCTTACGGCCCAGCGGCTGTCGTTGGCAGAAGGGCCTGTCATGGTCCTTTGGCCGGCAAAAGGCGTCTCCGACTATGACCGCGACGGCGGCATCTTTCGAGATCCTGATGCGGACCGCGCGTGGCTCGATGCGCTTAAGGACAATCTGCCGCCCAAGGTTACGGTCCGCGAATTGAACTGTCACATCAACGATCCCGAATTTGCGGAGGCGGCTGCGAGATGGATCCTCAAGCAATTGGGCAAGAAGGCTGATGGCGATGCGAATGTTTGAGCGAACCGAAATCCTGGCCAAGATCGCAAACCAGGTGGCGGAGCGAAAAGCCATTCTTGCCGCGGGCAGCAGCTGTGGTCTGGTTGCGAAATGTGCAGTGCTCGGGGGCGCGGACATGCTGGTCGTCTACAGCACCGGGCTGTCGCGCCTAATGGGACTTCCGACCAGCCGGATCGGCGATTCCAATGCGCGCACGCTCGAACTTGCCTCGGAAGTCCGCAACGTCGTTTCTTCGGTGCCCGTGATCGGCGGCATTGAGGCATGGGATCCCCTCCGGCTCGATCTTGATGCCCTGCTCGACAAATTCTGGTCGGCCGGTTTCTCCGGCGTAATCAACTATCCGACCATCTCCACGATGGGCGACAAATGGCGCTATCGCCGCGGGCGCGTCGGACTAGGCTTCGAACGCGAAGTCGAGATGATCGCGGCTGCGCGCAAGAAGGACATCTTCTCGCTTGCCTATGTCGCGAGCCCTGACGACGCCAAAGCGATGGCGGGCGCAGGTGCGGACTGCATCGTCCCTCACGTAGGAGCCACCCGAGGCGGGCTCGTCGGCCATGAGGAAGGACAGCCCATCCAAGAGGCGATCAGGCGCATCAACGACATCAGCGACGCCGCAAGGAGCGTGCGCTCCGATGTGATCCTGCTTTGCCATGGCGGTGCAATCGCGGAGCCGGAGGATACGATCGTGGTGTACCGATCAACGCAATGCGTGGGTTTCGTTGGCGCCTCGTCCATCGAAAGAATCCCGATCGAACGGGCAGTGAAGGCGGCGGCTGAGGAGTTCAAAGCCGTCCCGCTTCCGCGGCATCACTGACGTCAGCTCCAAGAGAACACTCGCAGCGAGGCTCGAATGAATAACCCGATGGGCCAATCAGGCAAGGGAAAGACCGTCGCACTCGCCCGAGAGGGGAGGCCGGAGCACAATTGGGCAACCGACGTTCTCGTGGTCGGTAGTGGTGCGGCCGGGCTTTCGGCTGCGCTCTATGCAGCAAAGGCAGGACTGCGCGTCACTGTCTGCGAAAAGTCGGCGCGGCTTGGCGGCACGACAGCTCTCTCCAATGGAATGATCTGGGTTCCTTGCTCGAACCAAGCGCGCTCGGCGAAGATCGACGACTCGCTTGCGAAGTCGAAGACCTACCTGCAACATGAACTTGGCACATATTACCGGTCAGGCTTTGTTGATGCCTATCTCGAGGACGGCCCGGCTGCGCTCGCCGCCCTTGAGAACGGGACTGAAGTCAAGTTCACGCTGGCCTCGGCCCCCGACTACCATTCAAGCCAGGTCGGCGGAGTCGATAAGGGCCGGGCACTGAGCCCCGCGCCTTATGACGGACGGCTTCTTGGCAGCGACTTCGATCTGATAGGCAATCCCATCCGCGTTGTGCTCGGCGGAATGATGATCTCATCGAGCGAGGTGAGAAGCTTCCTCAATCCGTTTCAATCCTTTGCCTCGCTCAGGCACGTCTTGCGCCGCGTCAGCCGCTACGCGCGTGACCGGCTTGGCCACAGGCGCGGCACCGAGCTCAGCGGAGGCAACGCCCTGATCGCGCGCTTGCTTGTGAGCCTGCGCAAGTACGGCGTCGAGATATGGCCGGAATCCCCGCTCGTAGAGTTGATCAAGGAAGAAGGCCGCGTCACCGGCGCGGTCGTTAAGTCGGCCGATTCCGAGATTCGCGTGCGCGCTTCCCATGGGGTGATCCTCGCAACGGGCGGGTTTGCGCGTAACGCGCAATTGAGAGCCGAGCTCAGTGGCCCCCACCAGCACGACGACACGCTCGCCCATCCCGATGCGACAGGCGACGGCATCTCTCTTGCGACAAGGCTCGGAGCGGCAATCGACAACAATGTTGCCTCTGCCGGCTTCTGGACGCCCGTATCGATTCTGAAGAGCGGCAGTTCCTCGCAAGTCGTTCCCTACGGCTGGCTCGACCGCGGCCGTCCCGGCGTCATTGCCGTGGGGCCAGATGGAAAGCGTTTTGTCAACGAATCCAATTCCTATCACGACATCTGCTTGGCGATGTTCAACGGTGGGTATCCGGCAGACAAGCGGTTCTATTTCATCTGCGACCACGACTTCGTACGGCTGAGAGGGATGGGGCATTTGCTGCCATGGCCATGGACCTTGAGCATCGGGAAATATGCGCGCCTTGGCTACATCAAGGTCGCCCGGACGATTCCAGAGCTTGCGAAGCAGCTGGGATTGGAGTCCGCCGCGCTTCAAAAGACTGTCGAAGAACACAACGCGCATGCGTCTGAGGGGCGCGATCCGCTGTTCAATCGCGGTGAATCGGCTTTCAATCGCACGCTCGGCGATTCGGCCGTGGGCAAGAAGAACCCAAACCTTGGGCCAATCAAAACCGGCCCGTTCGTCGCACTCCCAATCGTTCCGGCAACGCTCGGCACTGCAACCGGATTGGCAACCGACACTTGCGGGCAGGTATTGGACGGTCAGGAAAGGCCAATTCCAGGACTCTATGCTTGCGGCAATGACATGACCTCCCCGATGCGTGGGATCTATCCCGGAGCAGGCATCACCATTGGGCCAGCCATTGTGTTCGCGTACCGGGCCGTCAACAGTATCGTTTCCTCGACGCAGCAAGAGAAAGCTGCTGCCGCTTCGGGAGCGTGATGTCGACTTGGGAATGGCGCGGGCGAGGCGCGTGATAAACCCGGTATTGGCAACAGCTATGAGCGCCGATCCCTAACGTAGCCCATTGCACAGGATTCAATTTTGATGCGTCGTTCGCGCCACGCCAAGATCGTCGCAACCCTCGGTCCGGCCACAACCGAGGCTAACAAAATCCGTGATCTCTATCTTGCAGGCACAGATACCTTTCGCCTGAACTTCAGCCATGGCAGCCAAGACGACCACGCGCGCGCGTTTTCGGCGATCCGCGCGCTCGAGCAAGAGTTCGGCCGTCCCATCGGAGTGCTACAGGATCTGCAAGGCCCGAAAATCCGGATCGGCTTGCTTGAAGAGGGCAAGCTATGCCTGCATGCTGGAGAGAGCGTCCGCTTTGTCCTCGACGGAGCAAGAGGTGGAAAGCAGGCAATCCCTCTGCCGCATCCGGAAATATTTGCAGCTGCGCATCCAGGCCAAAAGCTGCTCATCGACGACGGCCGTGTGCGCCTGAGCGTCGAAAGACCGGGCGATCGCGAAATGGTCGCGCGCGTCATTGTCGGCGGCCCGATCCGCGATCATAAGGGCGTAAACCTGCCGGGGGCGTCGCTCGATATCTCGCCCCTCACCAAGAAAGATCGCGCCGATCTCGCCTTCGGCCTGGAGCTCGGTGTCGACTGGGTTGCGCTGTCATTTGTTCAGAAGCCTTCAGACCTGATCGAGGCGCGGGCCCTCATTGGTGAAGCAGCGGGCCTCGTCGCCAAAATCGAGACGCCCATGGCGCTTGATCGCATCGACGATATCATTCAGTTGTCAGACGCTCTCATGGTCGGGCGCGGTGATCTCGGGGTCGAAATCCCCCCAGAAGACGTGCCTGGCCGGCAAAAAGAACTCGTCCGCGCCTGCCGGCTGGCCGCAAAGCCCGTGATCGTCGCAACCCAAATGCTCGACTCTATGGTGGCGGCGCCGACGCCAACGCGCGCGGAAGCCTCAGATGTTGCGACCGCCATCTATGATGGCGCCGATGCCGTGATGCTGTCAGCCGAATCGGCAAGCGGCGCCTATCCCATCGAGGCCGTCGCCATGATGGATCGCATCATCAGGAGTACAGAGCAGCATCGTCTCTACCGGTCCCTGATTGAGGCCTCACGAGTTGACGAGGAGAATACGCCTCCGCATGCGGTCGCTGCCGCGGGTGCAGATCTTGCAGCCACCATCGAGGCCAAAGCCATCGTCGGCTTCACAGCCAGCGGGACGACCGCGGCCCGCATCTCGCGCAAGCGGCCGCCGGTTCCGATCCTTGCTCTGACGCAGGATGAAAACGTGGCGCGGCGCATGTGCCTGTTGTGGGGCGTACACAGTGTGGTGGCCAGCGATCCCTCTGGCTATGAGGAAATAACCCAGATCGCCGCCGTGGCGGCCCAGCGGGAAGGTTATGCGCGGTCGGGCGACCTGGCGGTGGTGGTTTTTGGCCTGCCATTCGGACATAGAGGCGCGACAAACAATCTCCGCGTGGCTGCCTGCTAAGAAGGACAAGGTCATTTGCCGTGAACCGTCGGGCGAGGCGTCTTGGTTGCGGTCGGGAGGAGGGCGAGGCGTCAAAGATGATCGCGCGCGAGATGCACCGAACTCGGCCCCAGGTCCGGCCAGGAGCTCACATTGCCTGACTTCGAGAGCGGCCTCAGCCTTGCAAATGTCCTTCCATTCTTGGAAGAGAAGCTCTCTGTCGGACTGTGGCGCAGCGACGGCAACGGCCAGATGCAATGGTCCCGTGGCCTTTATGAGCTATTTGGGCTGGATCCGCGTCGAACTACGCCAGCATACGCGGAAATCGAGAAAAGGATTCATCCCGATGACCGCAGCAGCATGCGCTGTTTCGGCGCACGGGAGCTCAATCGATCGTTGCTCGAGGGTGAATTTCGTGTCATCCGTCCGAACGGAACTTTGCGCTGGATCCACGGCCGGGCCGAACCGCTGCTCGATGAGGCCGGCAAACCAGAGTGCATTCTTGGGCTCGCGCGCGATATCACTGAACAGCGCAATCTCTTGGACGCGCTCAAAGTAGAAGCGGAGCGCTACAGGGCATTGGCTGAGATCTGTCGGGGTTTCCCATGGACAAGCAGTAGCGATGGTCGCCTCACTGCAGTTTCCAATGCGCTAGAGACTGCCGAAGATCATGGATCACGTTTCAAGGACTGGATCGGTCTCATCCATGAGGATGACCGCGAGGCAGCTCTAAGAGAGTGGGCGGTCTCGGTCGAGACAGCGCAGCCTTATAACGTCGAATGTCGCTTGCGCCGGCCGGACGGCATCTATCGCTGGCACCAGGGCGCGGCGGTGCCCCTCAAGAACAGCGAGGGTGGCGTTCGAGAATGGCTCGGCACGTGGAGCGACGCACACCATGATATACTCGCGCGGGAGCGAAGAGGGGCCTCAAAGGTCACGGGGAGGCAACTGCGTGCAGCGCGTGGAATGTTAAACTGGTCGGTAAAGGAGCTAGCGGAGCGAGCGGGCGTGTCTTCCGCGGTCATTCGGCGGCTGGAGGAGTACAATGACACTCCCCAGATGTCTGATGAGCTGATGGAAACGTTGCGGAAGACGTTTTCTGAAGCGGGAATCGAATTTACGTTCCCTGTGGTTGGCAAGCCCGGTGTCCGGCCGCGATAGCCGGTGCAGACCCAACGGCCTCTGATGACTACTCCCCAGCTCTCTTTCTCGTCTAGCTACCCCGAAACTTCGGCGAACGCTTCTCAGAGAACGCGTTCATTCCTTCCTGGTGGTCGCAGCCATGGTGAAGGCATAGCGGATTGCCTGCTGCTCGAATTCAATGCCCTATCAAGAAAGGTCTGAAATGTGGCGAGAAGGGCCGACTTGGCGAACTACGATAGAAGCTTGGCGCATCAAGGTCGGAAATGTGTTCGAGAAGGATACGCGAATGGGGGACAACTCGCCAATTCGCGGCTGGCCGATGCGATGGAGAGCTTCGTTGCCGGCGCTGTCAGTCCAGCGCGGCGCATTCTTGCAGACCGATGGCAAGCGCATTGGCAACGAAGGGTTCTTCGTCGAGTCAACGGTCCTGACGGGGACCTCGCCCGAGGCGTGTATCATGAATGAAGAGTCGTTTGGCCGCTCGCGCCAGATCATTGCATTCAAGAGCTACGACGAGGTCGCCGAGGAGGCCAATCGACGGCTTGTGCCTTCGGGGCCGACCGCTTGAAAGCGGTATGGTGTCCATCAAATACCTAGCTTGGCGCTTTCAGAAGTCCCGTTCGGAAACATCAGGGATTCCAGCTACGGTTCGTAAGGCGGGGTGGAAGCAATCGAGGGATATCTCAGTACTAAGTTCGTGATCCGGGCGAGCACCTGATGTGGTCAGAAGCCGTCTCGGACTTGAGCAAATCGAAGAAGGGGCGGTCGGTTCTCGACCACGCGGCCATGGACAATTTTTCGGTAGCTCCTCCTGATATGAATGTGCCGCTCAGGGTGTTTCATGCTTGCAAGTCTCAGTCTTATCTTGCTCTGCCAACTCGCCGGCGAAGTCATCACCCGGGGCCTCGGCCTACCGCTGCCAGGTCCCGTGCTCGGGCTCCTGCTCTTGCTGATTCTGCTGCTTGCCCGTGACAGATTTTCAAGCATCGCTCGAGGCCCACTACGAAATAGCGGCGTGGAAACAGCAAGCAAGGGGCTGCTCAAGCATCTGTCGCTCCTGTTCGTCCCAGCCGGCATTGGCGTCGTGGAAAAGCTCGATCTCCTCGCGACGCACGGGCTCGCTATAATATTGATCCTTGCTGTCTCGGTCATGGTGACTTTGCTTGCGACGGTTCTGACGTTCCGCCTTATCAGTCGGCTGTTCAGCGAGGCACCGTGAAGGACAATCCGTTCTCCCTCTGGGTCTATCTCTCGCAATCCCCGTTGCTTTGGTTGACGGTCACCTTGCTGGTCTATGCAATCGCGGATGCCGTGTCGCTTGCGCTTCGCCGTCATGCCCTTGCCAATCCCGTGCTGCACGCGGTCTGGATCATCGGCGCGTTTCTATTCGCAACTGGCACGCCGTATGCGATCTATTTCGGCGGAGCGCAGTTCGTGCATTTCCTGCTCGGCCCGGCAACCGTCGCGCTCGCGGTCCCGCTATACGAAAATCGCAAGATTGTCCTTGCCTCGATCGTGCCGATGCTGGCAGCGCTCGTTGCGGGCTCGGTCACGGCCGTCTTCTCGATTGTGCTGCTTGCGGAGGCTGCCGGCCTGCCTCGCGAGGTGATCCTGTCCCTTGCCCCGAAGTCGGTAACGGCCGCGGTCGCAATGGGCATCAGCGAAACGCTGCAGGCGGATCCGTCTCTGACGGCAGTCGCGGTCATCCTCACCGGGATCATGGGAGCGACCGTTGTCACGCGATTGATGAACCGTACCGGCATCACCGATTTTCGGGCTCGTGGCTTTGCGGCAGGAATCGCCGCGCACGGGATCGGCACCGCGCGAGCATTTCAGGTGGACGAGGTGGCTGGCGTGTTTTCTGGAATTGCTATGAGCCTAAACGCACTAATCACATCTTTCCTCGTACCGCTAGCGCTCACAGTGCTAATGAGATGAGCGTCGGGTTTTTGTATCGGCTCCGCACTAGCTCGCTATCGATCTTGATGGTTGATAGCGTCACTGGCCCGATCTTCACTGGGCCGGGGCAGTCCACCCTACGCACTCACAGAATAGGTTCCTTGAACCCAATCGCGTAGGAATGGACGCCCCGGCGCTGTGAGCGCAAGTGCGGCTGCCTCCTGAACCGGATATTTGCCACACAAGCCTGCAATTTGAATTTACTACTCGTGGGCAACGATTGGTACCATGCAGCGCCCGACGCCACGGAAGCTGTCGTTGGCTATCGCCCCCGCCCATACGGCCATAGTGCTGGACGCATTTACTCGCCGTCAGGGACGGTTTGCAGGGATTCCGACGGCGACAGTTCCAACTGAAGCTGTCCGATCTTGTCGACAAGTCCTCACGAGATGGCTGAAGGCCTGGAGGTGTCGCGCCATTGCCCGTTTGCCGCCCGGAGTGCACGCACTTCATCGGACTCGCACGAGCCGGAGAGTGACAACTACATCGTCCTCAACAAGGGATTTGATCTTCCATGGCAGAATTGGAAAGTATAAGACCGGCGGGGATATCGCAGGTATGCAGGTATGGCGCGACAATCAGGATGAGAGCGGCGCGTCAATCAAGATGAGACGAGGCGGCCGAGTCAGAAGATAATTGACGCTGGCTGCGGGCTTGGCAAGGCTTGATTGACGCTGCGCGACAATCAAGCGGCATTGCCAGCGTCAGTCACCGCCTTCTCGAGTTCATTTGGAGTGGCGTGAACCGGCGGCCGGCCTGGACCGCGCCTGCGATCGAGAGCAACTTTTCGACGGTAGCTCTCGACGTTCATCTCGAGGATCGTGGCGTGGTGCACCAGGCGATCGATCGCCGCCAGTGTCATCGCCTGATCGGGGAAGATACGCCCCCATTCGCCAAATGGCTGATTGGCCGTGATCAGCAGCGAGCGTCGCTCGTAGCGGGAGGCGATCAGCTCGAACAATACGCTGGTTTCCGCCTGGTCCTTGCTCACATATGTGATGTCGTCGAGGATCAGGAGGTCGTAGCGGTCAAGCTTGGCGATTGCGGACTCCAGCGCCAGCTCGCGCCGGGCCACCTGCAGCCGCTGCACCAGATCAGTGGTACGTGCAAAGAGAACGCGCCAACCGTCCTCGACGAGAGCCAGGCCGATCGCTGCGCCGAGATGGGTCTTGCCGCCGCCGGGTGGACCGAACAGCAGCAGATTGGCGCCGGTCTTCAACCAGACGTCACCGGCGGCGAGCGCCATCGCCTGTGCCTTTGACAGCATAGGCACGCTCTCGAACTCGAACGTGGCGAGCGTCTTGCCGGCGGGCAAACGCGCTTCCACCATGTGTCGTTCGATGCGGCGGCGGGTGCGATCGGCTGCCTCGTGCTCGGCAAGGGCCGCAAGGAAGCGGGCGGCGGGCCAGCCTTCCTTGTCCGACTGCGCGGCGAGCTTCGGCCAGATCGCCTTGACGCCGGGCAGGCGCAACTCATTGAGCAGCAGCTCGACGCGGGCGGCATCGATGGAGGTAGCTCCGCTGGTCATGCTGCTCCTCCCAGGTTCGAGTGGGCCGACACGACGCTGACGGAGGCCAGCTCATCGTAGACGTCGAGCGACGCCAGCTTGACGGCGACACTCGGGATCGAGGCCGCCTCGGGTCGGAAGCGATCGCGCAATGCCGCAAGATCGGGTAACCGTCCGGCATCGAGAGCGGTCGCGATCGCCTCGGCGAGCTCGGCTTCGCAGGCTCGCTCATGGGCCAGAGCCAGAAGCTCGACCGTCACCTTGCAGGCGCGCCGGTCGTCGCCATGCTCCCGCAAGGTCTCGAAGAGGCGCTTGTAAGCCGCGCGCGGGAAGAGCTGATCGCGATAGACGAGATTGACGAGCGCCATCGGCTTGCGCCGCAGGGCATGGATGACGTGCCGATAATCAACGACATGCCCGCCGTGGTTCTCCGACACAGGCCGCCCGCGCCGCAGCGTCCCGACCGGCGTGACGCCGAGGAAGCATTCGAGCCGGTCGTCGAAGATGCGCACACGCAGGCGATGGCCAATCAGTCTTGAAGGCACAGTGTAGAACACGCGCCGCAGGATGAAGCCGCCTGACGACGTCACCGGGATCACCTTCTCCTCGAAGTCGGTCGTGCGGCCTTTCGGCAGTGGCGCCAGTGCTTCCTTTTCGAGCGCGATCCGCTTAGCGAGGTTGGCGTTGCGCCGGCCGACAATCTCGTCGACAAAAGCCCGGTAGGCATCGAGACTGATGAAGTCGCGCGTGCCCCGCAGCAACAGCGCATCCTCCAGCGCTCGTTTGAGATGACCGTGCGCGCTCTCGATCGAGCCGTTCTCGTGTGCAATGCCCGCATTGTTGCGCGTTGGCGCCATGCCGTAGTGGCCCATCAGCGCGGCGTAGCGCTGTGTCAGATCCTCCCGCGCGTCGGCCGCCAGATTGCGGAATGCTGCCGACAGGCTGTCGCTGCGATGCTCCCGCGGAACGCCGCCGAGCGCCCACAGGGCGTTCTGCAAGCCCTCGGCCAGGGCGACGAAGCTTTCGCCGCCGAGCACGACATGGGCATGCTCAAAGCCGGAGAACGCCAGCCGGAAGTGGTAGAGCCGGTGATCGAGCGTCTCACCAGCAATGGCAATGCCGAGCGGGCTTGTATCGGTAAAGTCGGACAGACCCAGACGACCGGGCTCGTGCTCCTGGCGGAAGATCACGTCCTGTTCAGGGCCATTGAGCGCCCGCCAGGCATTGATGCGCCGCTCCAGCGTGCGTCGGATGTTGGGGTTGAGGTCGGGATGCCGACGGCGCAGCTCGTCCAGCACGCCGATCACGCGGATGCCGGGCGCAGCCTTCAGGATCGGAACGATCTCGGCGTCCCAATAGGGCACGAGCGGATCGGACCGTCGCCGGCCTCTCGGCACCTTCTTCTGCGATGGCAGGCGCAAATCGTCCTCGATCCGATACGCGCTCGCTTTCGAGAACCCCGCCTTGGCCGCCGCGGCCTCGGGAGACAATGTCAGTCGGTAGGTCATGTACAGCCTTCTGTGGTTGCCGCCCGCAATGCAAGAAGTTTCTGACCCTTTGGCGTGTGATCGAGTGCGGTCTTCTGTCAGGCCTTCCTTTACGGCATTTTCAGAAGCCGCTGGCCGGTATGGTGATCCGCGGACCAGGTCCAATTCTCATCTCCGAGCACGTCGGCTCTTTGGCTCTAGCTGGTTTCCTGATCCAGATCTGTTCGATCGTTGCGCCCATTCGGGTCGTCGCCTTCTCACACCCCCTTCGCCAACGTCAGGCTATTTCGTGCTGCATGCAGTCATGCCGTCACTGCCTGCGCTGGGTTCCGATAATCCTCCTTCCGGGTGAGCATGGCCCAAATCGTCCGAGCCATCTTGTTCGCCAAGGCGATCGCCACAAGCATGCGCGGCTTCCTCGCCAGCATCTGCGCCAGCCAGGATCCGCTAGGGATCGACTTGCGCCCGAGCCAGTTCAGCCGCGACATCGCCCCAACGATGAGCAACTGGCGAATGTCCGCCTGTCCTTCCTTCGAAACGCGTCCGAGCCTTTCCTTTCCCCCTGAGGAATGTTGCCGTGGGACCAAGCCGAGCCAAGCCGCGAAGTCTCGGCCACGTCGAAAGGCCGCCATGTCGGGCGCGAAAGCCTCGATCGCGAGTGCGGTCAGCGGGCCGACCCCCGGCATTGTCTGCAGCCGCTGCGCCGTGACCGTCCGCGTCGCCAACTTCTTGAGCTGCTCTGCCTTGGCATCGATCCGCTCCGTCTTGTAGGCGATCTGATCAATGAGACTCCGACATTCCTCGCGGACCAGTTCTGGTAGATCGCTGTTCGGATCTTCGAGGATTGCGTCAATGCGTTTAAGTTGTTCGATTCCTTGCGGGATGATATGGCCGAATTCGTAGAGAACAGAACGCAGCGCATTCACCAGATCGGTGCGCTGATGAACAAGGCGCTTCCGAGCCCGAAAGAGCACTGCCCTGGCCTGCTGTTCTTCCGATTTCGGCTCGACGAAGCGCATCTCGGGGCGCTGTGCCGCGATCACGATTGCTTCGGCATCAGCCGCGTCGTTCTTTTGGCGTTTCACAAAAGGCTTCACATATTGCGGAGCGATCAGTTTCACTTCATGGCCGAGCTTGACCATCTCCCGTGCCCAATAGTGGGCGCTGCCACAGGCTTCCATCACCACCACTGCCGATGGGTGGCCCGCCATGAACTTCCGAAACTGAAGCCGCGACAGTTTCTTTCGAAATTTCAAGTGTCCCGCCATTGACGCCCCGTGGAGCTGAAACACATTCTTGGCTAGATCCACTCCGATCACCGTATCCATCAATTTGCCGTCCTCTTCGCTTCGGGGTTCAAACACTGCGTTCTTGGCACATTACGATGCCGTCTGGGGAGGGCGGCAACCATCCCATCTCATCTGGTGGTCGGTGATGTGAAGGCCAGGCAAGGCATCGATTCCCTCTTGTCGAGACGAATCAACAGCTTGCACCAGCCGCACCCAGCCGCCAGACCGGTCCGAAAAACGCGACGCCGATGGGAACGGTCCTCCGGTCGGGCTACGCCCTCCCTTCGGTCCGTCCCCATCCGCGCAGTCTCATCCTGATTGTCGCTAAGGTCTCACCTTGATCGCCGCCGCCCATGCAGGCGAGGAACCATGATCTTATATACCTACTCACGCGAGATTGAGCCGAACGAAGATCGCTGGAAAGACACAGGAATCCAGAGTTTCTTTTTTGCAGAGCTGGAAGAGGTGCGACAGATCGTTCTCGAACTCCGCGAGGAAATCGCCTCGGATGAGGACAAGCAGCCTTCATGGAGTCCAGTTCGCATCGAGCGGATTGAACTCCTCGCTCCGACAACGCAGAACGTCCTGACCCTGCTCAACGAGGGGATCGGACCGCTGATCCGGCGCTATGAAATCGTGGAAACCATTGCTTAAGTCGAGAGCTATCCGGCCAATTCACACCCGCGCAGTTGGCAGCCTCCCTTTTTTTGCAGTCGCGTTGCAACGACTGTTCGCCAGATCGGTGAAGTAAAACTCTAGTGTCCTGAGTCACAAGTTCGCAATCGTAGATTCGCATTAGATTCGCGTCGCTGTGCCAAAGATGGCGGCAAACAGCGACGGAGTCTCCGATGGCGGTCCAGCAACTTGCCCCCCTGATATTGAGCGATGACGAGCGCGCCGAACTGACGTCGCTGACGAAGCGGCGGAAGACGGCGCAGGCGCTGGCTTTGAGAGCCCGGATCGTGCTGACCTGCGCGGAAGGTGGTCAGAACAAGGACGTGGCGGCCAAGCTAGGCCTGGAGCGGGGCACAGTAGGCAAGTGGCGACGACGTTTTGTGGAGCAGCGCGTGGCCGGGCTGCATGATGAGCCGCGCTCCGGCGCGCCTCGCACGATTGACGACGCCCGCATCGAAGCCGTGATCGTGAGAACGTTGGAGAGTTGCCCTGAGAACGCCACTCATTGGAGCTCCCGGGACATGGCGAAGGCGAGCGGCCTATCCGTATCGACGGTACAACGCATCTGACGGGCCTTCGGCCTCCAGCCGCACCGGATGGAGACGTTCAAGCTCTCGACCGATCCGAACTTCGTGGCCAAGGTGCGCGATGTCGTAGGCCTTTACGTCTCGCCGCCGGCACACGCCATCGTTCTGTGTGTAGACGAAAAGTCGCAAATCCAGGCGTTGGACCGCAGTCAGCCGATGTTGCCAATGCGTCCCGGCCAGCCGGCCCGAAGGAGCCACGATTACAAAAGACACGGCACCACATCGCTGTTCGCCGCCCTCGACATTGCGACCGGACGGGTTATCGGCAAGTGCTACGGACGGCACCGTGCCGCCGAGTTCCGCAAGTTCTTGGACGAGATCGAGGCCGCTGTGCCCCGCCAACTCGACGTCCATCTCGTCATGGATAACTATGCCACCCACAAGACTCCGCTGATCCGGAAATGGCTGGCTAAACGGCCGCGCTGGCATGTGCACCTGACCCCGACCAGTTCGTCATGGCTCAATCAGGTCGAGCGCTTCTTCGCGCTTCTTACCGATAAGAAGATCAGGCGCGGCGTCTATCGCAGCGTAGCCGCCCTCAGGGCAGACATCGCCTCATTCATCGAACGACACAACGCCGATCCGAAACCGTTCCGATGGACCAAATCCGCCGACGACATCCTTGCTTCCATCGAGCGCTTCTGTCGTTACAGCGCCCCGGAAAAACAAGACCCGATGTTGCGAACTTCTGGTTCAAGACACTAGGATAAGACCTCCTTCAACGCTTCGGCCAACCTCGTCATCGTGTGGATGTCCGGCGACCGTCTTAGCAACCAGACATCACAGGCATGAAATAGCCCCGTTAGAGGCCGGACAACGCGGAAATTCTGACACGGAACCGCAGCGCGACGCCAACAGAGCCCCCTAAATTGATTCCTCCCATGATCGAGCGCTTTGTGGCGACCGACCGCGCCTTGCGATGTCCCCAGCGAAGTGACACTCATTCCGTCCCTCGAGCGGCCGAGAGATCCGGTTAGCGCTCGCGAAGCAGGTCGAGCAACCTGCGCAGCGATGAACTACCTTTTAAATCAACAGCTTAGAAGGCGTTGGGGCGCAGAGTCGCCATTTCTGATCAGTTATGCAGAGGCTCTCGGAATTTCCTGTTCTACCAAACGCAACAATCGGGTGTTGCGTATCCCCGCAACTAACGGTTCTTGCGAAAGGCAGACACTCAAAAGCTCGGCTTCGGAATGGACGCAGGGCTTCTGTTCGCGGCGAGCCGGCGCAACCCATCACCGTTCAATTTCCGATAAATGTCGGCTGCCGACTTGTGGTGAACGCCAGGGCGCTTTCAGCGCATCTTGCGTGCTTAAGAGGAAACCGATTGAACAACTGCTCTACTCGGGGCCGTTGGTAACGCGACGTCCCTGGTGCGAACGGCAAGTTCCTTTGACTTCGCGTGATCGACGAGCGAGCTTGAGAGGCTGGCGACGCCATGGGCACGACACGCCCCTCCTGTGGATCGTCAGCCCGAGCACAATCGAGCTTTACAACGGCTTTGGCCGGCCGCTTGCACAAGGCGATGCGGAAGCTAACCGACTCCACACGTTCAAGATCATCGCTAGCGAGCTAACCGCGCTGGACGAACTCGCCGGGCGCCTCGCAATGGAGAGCGGCCAATTCTGGCTTCGAAACGATTCCATCAATCGGAAGAATACCGTCGATCAAAGGCTTCTGTCCGATCTAAGCGCTCTCGAGCGGGACCTCGTCGCTGATGACCTAGAGCGAGGCATCGCTCAAGGTCTAATCGGCCGAGTAATATTTACCCAGTATCTCGTCGACCGCGGTATCGTAGATAAGCGCAAGCTCAAAAAACATTGCGGCGAAGACACGTTGCCTGACGCCTTACGCAATACGACGTCTTCGCACGCGTTATTTGCATGGCTTCGCGCCACGTTCAACGGAGACATGTTTCCAGCCTCCATGCCAATGAGCCGCTTGCGCCATAAGCACTTTGTTCGGTTGCGGACTTTCTCGAAGCCATTGACCCGGAGACTGGGCAGCATTCGCTATTTCCATACCGCTTCGATATCATCCCCGTTGAGCTGATTAGCTCGATCTACGAGCAGTTTGCTCACTCACACAACGACAGCTCACGCGGCCCCCGACACTAGCGCACGAAAGTTAGGTGTTCACTACACTAGACTTCCCGTCGCCTCCCTCTCGGCGGTGAGTGTCGCGGTCAGTTTGGCGGGCTCCAACGCGGCAATGAACGCCCGGGTGATGGCGTCATCGACCTGAACGCCGCCGATATTGAGGCAGTAAACGCCTCGGTTCTCGACCAGCACTTTGCCAGCACAGTGATAACCTGGCGAAGAATTGCGTCCGCGATAGTGGGTGTGCAGGCGGCGGCCGCAATGGCCGCAACTGACAAGACCTTGCAGGAGGGCGTTGCCCTCTCTCACGGCGCCGCCGCCCTTGTGCGGCTGGGGTCGCGTGTTCGCGGCGAGACGTTGCTGATTTGCTTCATAGGTCTGCCAGTCGATGAACCCTGGATGATGCTCGGGGATGAGAACCTGCCATTGGGAACGCGGCAAGAATCGAATCCGCCTCTTGCGGGCACCAGTGCTAAAGAGAATCGTCTCTTGACGCGTTTTGCCATAGATATAGGCGCCGACATAGACGGGATTGGTCAAGACCTGGTGGATGGCGGTGTAGCTTGCCTCGACCCAACGGATCTGGGCACGGGCGTGCAGCTGCAGCGGGAACGTGAGCCCCTCGGAACGAAACCAGAGCCAAACGCGACGCGCCGATCCCATCTCGGCAAAGCGTGCAAAAACACTGCGAATGGCGATGACGACAGCTTCGTCAGGATGGAAGCGGACCTCGCCATCAGCCTCGCCCCAGACGAAGCCGACCGGCAGCCCGCGGCGCAGTTCACCCCGCGCCGCCTTGTTGCGGATTCGCCGTTGAGGCGAGCCCGCAGCACGTGCAGTTCGGCTTCGCTCATCGTGCCTTTGAGCCTCAACAAGAGGCGATCGTTGAAGACGGCCGAATGATAGATGCCGTCGGCATCGCCGATCAGCGTGTCGGTAAATCCGGCCAGATCAATCAGGCGGTACCATTCGGCGTTATTGCGCGCGAGCCGCGAGACTTCGAGACCGAGCACCAGGCCCACGCGCGCGAGCGCCACTTCGGCGGTGAGGCGGGCAAAGCCCGAACGCGCCACCGAGCCCAAACCGGAGAGGCCAAGATCCTCGTCGATAACGATGATGCGTTCATCGGGCCAGCCGAGGTCACGCGCTTTGCCGGCAAGCGCATATTGCCGGTCGGTTGATTCGCGGTTGTGCTCGACCTGTGCGGCGCTGGATTGGCGCAGATAGACGAAAGCCTGTCGAGAGAGATGACTTGACGTAATCTTGACGCGCTCACTCATCGCTTGCCTCCATCGCCAGGTCGTCCGGGAGCAGGCGTGCAATGAGGCGCGCCAGAATCTCGATTGCCGCCATGCGGGCGGCTTCGTCGATTTGGTCCCACGCTGCTGGCGCGCTTGGTGGAACATCGGGCTGATCGAAAAACTCCAGGTTCAATTGCATGGCGACTCTCCTTGCACGGCGCCGACTCGGCACCCCCGATGCAAAGAGCGTCGACGAGCTTGCGCAAGTGGAGCAAATCACCGAGCCTGCCGAGATCGTGGACAGCGTCATCGGTCGGCGGCGTGCCTCCAAGCGGCTCAACCTTCCAATCGGTCCAACTCGCCGGAATCAACGACCGACTGCCATCTGGCAGAACTGTGAGGAGATAGCGGACGCCGCGCCGCCTAATGGTGCCGATCACGGCCAACGCCTGACCTTCGAATGCGTGACGCTTGCGCGTGATCGTCACCGAAGCTGGGATATCATGGCGATGGGTAGTGTGTGGCCGCTTCCTTCGACTCGGTCGACCACGAGTGGCTGTTGCGGATGCTGGCGCACAGGATCGCCGATCCTCGCATTCTACGGCTCATTGGGCTGTGGCTGCGGGCCGGTGTTCTGGAGAGCAGCGAGAAGCAAGAAACGGACAGGGGTACTCCGCAAGGGGCGGGCATCAGCCCGCTCCTCGCCAACGTCTTCCTGCACTACGTCCTCGATCTCTGGGCCCACCAATGGCGCCGTCGCCATGCACGCGGTCGCACCGTGCGCTATGCCCGACGACTTCGTCATGGGCTTCGAGAGTAAGGCGGATGCGCAGGAGATGCTCTTGGCCCTCAAGGTGCGGCTGGCCAGCTTTGGCCTGATGCTTCATGAGGGCAAGACGCGGCTGATCGAGTTTGGCCGGTTTGAGGCCCTCTCGCGTCAGCGGCGCGGCGAGCGGCGGCCCGAGACCTTCGCCTTCCTCGGCTTCACCCACTACTGCGGGCGGACCCGGGACGGCCGGTTCATGGTGAAGCACAAGACGGACGGGAAACGCCTGACGCGCAAGCTGACGGCGTTGCGCCAGGACGCCTGGCGGCTCATGCACGAGTCACTGGCCACGCAGCACCAGTGGTTCGCCGCTGTTCTGCGTGGACACTACGGCTACTACGGCAGGCCGCACAATTATCCAGCGCTCAACGGCTTCTACCGCGAAGTGCGTCGGACGTGGATGCGCTGTCTGAGACGGCGTAGCCAGAAAAGTCGGCGCATGGGCTGGTCGGAGTTCGAGACCCTGACGACACACTTCCGTCTGCCCGGTCCGGGCATCACTCGCACTTGGGCGCAGGCGCGGATATGACGCGGGTTACTCTCGGGAAGAGCCGGGTGCGGGAAAGCCGCCTGCCCGGATCTGTGAGGGCGAAAGCCAAATGGCTGAGCTACTCGACCACGATCCAAACAGGCCAAGTAAGATCTCGATCTAGAGCCTGTTGTTTCTCCCGAATCGACATCGTCAGAGGGGAATTGTCTGATTTAATCCTATGCTGAGGAGGAGCGAGCTTGGATGATGCAACTCTATTCGGAAGGTCCTCGCCCTAGCGGAGGCGAGGCCTGTTCGTTACGGCGCTCATCAACCGGTTCCGAGGCATGGCGCCGAAACTGTACTCGCTGACCAGCACCGCGCAGCAGCAGGTCCCTTCCATTTATAGGCTGGTGTCAGAGTATGGACAGCTTAGGGGTCTACGAGTGGGTTGGTCAGCGGCCCGACACAATGCAAGACATGTGAACCATAGGAGAGTGCTCATCATGTACGGTCGAATCAACAATTTTTCCGAGAACGAAACTTATTATCGGCAAGATGCGGAGCATTCGAATTGCGAAAGCCAAGACTTCGCGGACGCGTTCGCTAGAATGCAGTTGCAAGATTCGGCCGGCAGCTCATCTTCGCATCCGCAATATGCCCTCCTTGCAAGGCCACCCGTGGTTGAGATCGATCAAGCGACATTCAGGAGAGAGGCGCGGAACTATCATGGGGAAGCTATCAATCGAATCGCCAACAATCCTCACGAATACTCTGAGCTTGTATCTGAAAGAGCAAGGCGCACGGTAGAGGTTGCCGAGAAGTACGCCGTCAGAAGAGATTCCGAGGACGCCCGATACTACAGCTACCAGTTAGGAAATATGAGCGTCGGCCTGCAAAGGACTGAACGCGGATTCAGCATGACTGAGTTCGAAAGCGGTAGGTGGCGAGACCAGTTCCCCGGAAGAAGTGAAGTCACCTCAGTTGTCGACTTTCAGGTGGCTCATCCGCTTGTCACGAATGCTGGCGATATTCTGCTCGAGCACCAACTTCGGCAAGACGGCGAACGACCGTTGGTGAATTGGCGTCCTGCTAATCCAGAAGCGAAAGCCCGCGCGCAAGCAATGGGGTTCGTTGAAGTGGATGAGGACGACATGGTGCTCGATCCCACCCAGTCCGGAAAGTGGGAGCTAAACAGCGATGGTGAATGGCAACGTGCAACTAGTTCTCGGCGCTATCTCTCCAAAGCGGACAGTGATACTGAAGCTGCAGCAGATTCCGACGAGGACGGTGACTTTATGTAGCGCGGATCTGCAAGCGTTCGTGTCGCGGCGGGCGGTGGAGCAACGTAAGTCGACATTGTCGGCTTACGTTGAGTCCTCGGCGGGTCGAAGCCGACCGCTTTGACCGGATGAGATCCCTGGTAACAACCGCACCGTGGTCTATGAGAGTTGCGCGGCGATGATAGCTCAACAAAAGCCCCGGCTTCGAGCCGGGGCTTTCCATTTGCATCCGGAGAGGAGGAATCATTCGCGGATTGACGCCATGGGGGCCACGCGTCATCGTGCCGGTTTCCAGCCCAGTCGCGGTGTGCGCCAATGTCCACCATCAGAACGGTCCAAAGTGATTTCCGTTTGAGGAGCGAATCTGATGGTGTGTCTTCGGCCGTTTCGATCGAAGACGCCAAATCTGGAGAGATGTCGAGCCACCTCGTGCTGAGCATACCATCAAGTTGTTCGTCGGCGGCCGGTGCGACAAGCAATGCGAATTGCTTGCGTCGTGCGTAATGTTTCTTCGGCGTTGCTGTAGAGAAAAACCAGCAAATGCTCTCTCCATCGCATACACTAGGTCGCTGGAAGACAGACATGAGTGTCAGAACCAGCACACGCAATCCCAAGCCTCGGGGATAAGAGAGCATCTGCACATTGACTCGCGACTAACCCGTTAGCCGAAAAAGGACCCCAGCGGATGCAGGCTGAGCCGTGCTCAACCTACCAAACCCTGCAGGAAATGTATCGTTAGCGAGCAACGGCGCTAGCGAGATTGCGCCCCCTGATGGGCGGCTAAAACTGCTGTAGGCTCGCGCTTCCTGTTTTGGCCTTCTCATTAAGTACGAGCGACAGCTTTAAGTTGTTGCGCAGCATCGGATTATCGAGGGTCGTTGCGAGAGCTTGCCGATATAGCGCTTGTGCTTCACGGTGACGTCCTTCACTGTCAAGCACAACTCCCTTCGCAATTCAGGGCGCGCAGGTCTGCAGGGACCGCGAGCAAGACCTTGTCGAGGACATCAAGCGCCTCATCCGGGCGCTTGCGCACCAGCAGGGCACGCGCCAGAGGAATCGCCGCATTGACCTTGCCCGGTTGTTGTTTCAACGTTTCGCGAAAAGTCTCCTCGTCAGCGTCCGCTTGGAGAGCGTAGGCAATGCGGTCGCGCATAGCAGGATCGATATCCTTGTCGCCTAGCGTTCTGGAGCGGTCTCTTGCTGCGATGAAGGACTGGGCTTAGGCGAGCTCGCGCAGCCTCCGAGTAGCAGAATGGCAAGCGGAGCGAGGATGGCTGAGTATAACTTCGGATCAAGTGAGAACAACCGCCGCCAGACATTCATTTTACATAAATTCAACTGCTATCTCACGACCACTGCTGTGCCTTTGTTAGCTGGTTGCGGCGATCGGGTCACGACGCTCTCCTGGGGAAGTCTTATGTTGTGAAGCCTCTAGCTTGACGGATCCAATCGGCTGAACCGTAAAATCCGCAGCGAGATCCTGATACGAAAGAACAGGAAGGTCGATCCCGTTGCGGGTGAGAAAACCCCGGACGAAACGCCGGATATCCATCGAACCCAGAATGACGGGTTGGCTCTGACCGCGTGCGATGCTCGAATGGATCTTGCGAAACTGCGAAAGCAGCATCTCGCTATCGCAATCGTCCAAAACGAGATAAGGACCCACGGCGGTGTCGCGCACCGCACCGCGCACGATATCCTCGGTGTGGCGCTCTACGATAAAGGCTGCCACGACACGGTGGGCGTTGGCATAGCGATGACAGATCTGCCGTTTCAGACCGGAGCGAACATATTCGGTAAGCAACACAACATTTTGTTCGCGCTCACTCCATTCTGCCAACACCTCCAGGACCAAGCGAGTGTTGCGAATTGGGATGCCCTCGTCCAGTAAGCGGCGCAGGACATCGGCGATCCGGGGAACCGGCATCGTGCGCAGCACCTCCTTCACCAGATCGGCATATTCCTGCTCCATTCGGCCCAGCAATTGTCGGGTCTCCTGAATGCCCACCAGGCGCTGTGCATAGCGCATCAATGTCGACTGGACGCGCAAGGCGACGACTTCGCTCGGACGGTGATACCCTATCCCGGCTGCTTTGAGAGCCGGCGCATGAAGTTGTTCGATCCAAATCCGATTTGTCTCTACGTCTTGCCGAAAGGGGATACCGCTCAATTCAATATTCGCTACGTCGTCGTTGAGCATGAGTTGCGTCGGATCCACAAAATCTCGCCCAACGGGCACTCCCTCAACGTCTACCCTGAATTGCGATTCAGGTAAAAGCTGGTCTATCTTGGTTGGTATGCGCGGAATTGTGATACCAAGATCAGATGAGACCAGTGTCGATATTCGCACGATTGCCTGCTCGAGTTCCTCTTTGTCGATTGCACCTGCAAGGTTTGGTGCGAGGAACAGCGCGATTGGAAGGGCCTCTGCAGGCAAGGTCTGTTTCTGACCCTGCGATGGAGCTTGAGGCGTACCGGCGCTACTGACCTCCGTCTTGGCGGCGTTCTTGGCGCGCTGCACGCCAACATTGACAAAGCTCGCCGCGCCGAAGAGTACGGCCAGCATGATGAACGGAGGCAAAGGGAAACCCGGTACGAGCCCCATCACAATCAGGACGCCGGCGGCCAACCGCAGCGCTTGCGTGCTGGCCGTCAGTTGGCTGACAATATCGCCACCCAGATTGAGCTGCAAAGGACCATTGACACGAGTGACAATGGTTGCAGCCGTAATTGACAGCAGCAGAGCCGGGATCTGCGAAATTAGCGCATCACCTATGGTGAGGATCGTATATTGATGCAGCGTCTCCTCCAGGGGCATGCCCTTGGAGAGCAAGCCGATTGTGATGCCGCCCAGCATGTTAATGCAGATAACTATGAGCCCGGCGATGGCGTCGCCCTTCACAAATTTCATAGCGCCATCCATAGCGCCGTGAAGTTGGCTCTCTTGCTCCAGCGCCGCTCGCCGACGGCGAGATTCGTTCTGATCGATGTGCCCGTTGCGCAGTTCCGCGTCGATTGCCATCTGCTTGCCCGGAAGCGCGTCGAGCGTGAAACGCGCCGACACTTCTGCGACCCGTTCTGCGCCTTTGGCGAGAACCATGAATTGCACCATGGTCACAATGAGGAATATGACGATGCCAACAGCGATATTGCCGGATATAACGAAATCGCCGAATGTATGTATGATGCTGCCGGCATCCCCCTCCGCAAGAATCAACCGCGTCGTCGCGACGGTAAGCGCTAGGCGAAAGACGGTCGAGATCAGGATGACGCCTGGCAAGGACGAAAAGTCAAGCGGCGTCTTGAGATACAGGGCCACCATCAGCAGCAGTATGGCAAAGCCGAGGTTGAAGCCGATCAGCATGTCGATCAATACGATCGGGATCGGCATGATCATCATTCCGATCGCCAGAAGAAGCATCAACGCGACCATCAAATCTGGGTTAGCTGGTGCGCGCACGATGAGACTATGCAGGGTATTGGCCATGAGAAGCCTGTTATTGTTTGATTGGAGCAGCGCTCCGCAATGAAACATAGCTCTTGAAGAGTGCGCGTGCCTCGGCCATGCGGCCGGCCTGACGAAGCGCATGACTGCGCAAGACCATCAAAGGCAGGCGCGAAGACGGGTCGTCGTCAAGCTTGTCTAACCTGTCCAGTGCCGCCAATGCGTCGTCACCGTGGCCCTCCGAGATCAGAGCGTAGACCAGAATGCGGAGCAGCTCGACGTCGTAAGAATGTTCGTGAGCTACGATTTGCAACAGAGCCAGGCTCTGTGCGCTCTGACCGCAGGCAAGATGGACATACGAAAGCGCGCAGAGCAAATCACGCTCCCTTCTTGTGATGTGCAAAACCTCACCGGCACGTGATAAGTGTGGCGGCGGAGCAGGTGTGAGGTGTTGCTCTCCGTCAGGCGCGGCCATTGCTAGCCTTTGATTAAACCGTTGTCATTCTGCCGGAGCAGAATTAACCGTCGCAGCTCCAACTGCACAATCGCGAGGTCTTCACGAGACACCGAACTCTCTGGCGCGGCCGAGAGCGTATCGGCCAAACGCTCGAGAAGAATGCCCTGCTTCTCTGGGCGCAAAACATGCGAATGAAATAGGCGCGGCGTGACAAAGGAGAGCAGGTTGTCCGCGAGACTGGGACCATTAAGCCAAGCAAGTTCTGAGCCTGGCTTGATCTCACCAATCTCGCCGCGCGCCTCGTTGACATTGACGCGCGAAACGGGATCAATAGAGGTAAGGTCCAGTGCGGTTACGATCGCGGAGACAACAGGCAGATCTTGCGGGGGATCATCCTGGAAAATCGCGAAGCTCTTGCCACCATTTGCATGAGTTCTCTCGATTGCGGATTCCGTGGCTCTAGCAGTCGCCGGCGTAATAGCAGGTGGGTTGTCGTCGACCTTGAGCTCCTCAAAAGAGGCGCCGGGCTCAAGCGAATGCTCAGACAGCCTAGTCATGAGTCTTTCCTCCTTATTCGCGGGCTGAAACTCTAATAGGGGAGGGCAACAAGCCGGCCGTTCCTGCTCAGCAGCAGACGTCGTTCCTCAATCCCATTGACGGTCCATCCGTTATTCAACAGCGCGCCCACGAAATACTTTTGACCAGCGATGACCAGATATGGCTCACTTCCTCGCCAAACGGCTTCGACGGAAATCGAGGACGGCGTCTTCTCCTCCCTGATGGCGACTGCATTGACGAGAACATATGCGTCCTTTCGATCGCGATCGAACCATTCTTGAACTTCCCGCCACTTTGGGAGAGAAGCGCGCGTTACGGTACCGTCAGCAGCGACAACACCCGGCTCAGATCGGACTTTGATATCAAAAAGGCCCGCTCGATCAACTTCCTCTTGCAGCCGTGTGGCAGCTGCTTCGGCGGTCGGAGCATCAGGAGCGTTGGGCGCCAGCTTAGGTGCAACGTCGACGTTACGGTGCAAGTCGGCGTTCACGTCAACAGCGCTGTCCGTCTCGACGAAACTCGTTGAGACGGCGCCGACCGCGACGGAACTGATCAGGACAGAGGCGAGTACCGCGGTCGATCCGAGCCAGCGGCTGATGGAGCCAGCTTGTTTGGAATCCTCTATGGAACAACGGATGGACATCTCGCCCGCATGGATGACGGCGGGAAGAGAAACAGCAACGCGCTCGTTCGGGAGAAGTGCCCGTTGTCCCTCTATCCTTACTTGCGGCGCAAGAGGCTCGATTTCAATCGAATTGTGATGGGGGGTGATACGAAAGTGATGACGTTCGAGCCCTTGTTCGATGAAAACCAAGTCAGCATCCAGGTCGCTACCAATCAGGCTCGATCCAAAGCCCAATTTGCCGGTCAGCCCGGAGTAAAGCCCCGACAGCACCTCGAAATGCAGGGAGTGTGGTTCATTCACGGTCGACGGTCTCCTGAACAGCGAGAGAGCCGTACGGCTCGTTGCGAGCTTTGCAGCTTACGCAGGCGAAGAAAGGTGGAACGACGACGTCGTCCCACCTCCTCCGTTACTGCACCCGCTCGTCGGCGACCTTCTTGATCGTCGTGAGCTCTGTTGAAACGATGCGAAGTTGCACATCCCTCTCAGTCGCTTTGGTGGTTTCAGCAGTCAGAGCGGCGATTTGGGCGTGCCAAGCGGCGTCTCCGGTGACTTCAGCAGCTGCAGCACCAACTGCGGCCGTAGCGGTGCCAGCGGCCCCCCCTGCGACCGAGGCAGTAGTCGCACCAATTTTAGAAGGCATATTGTTCTCCTGTGTGTTCGGGTGTCGCCGCTCCTGGCGGCTCCTATTTCCCGACGCCGCAACATCCGGCGTCAGGAATCCTCCTCGCTAATGGCCTCATGGAAACGAGCCATTGCATTACTTGCCATTTGGACAGCCGCGGCTCCGAGAGCGGCGTTGAATGCTTGGCGCAACGCGGCCTCTTGCGAGCTACTGTCCGGAGTTGACGTGCCATTTCCAGCGCTGCTTGTACCAGGCGATTGACCATGATTGTCATTGTCGTCGGGTGTGCGGGAGCCGTTCTTGTCACCACGAGCAGCATGGAAGTCAGGAGCAACGCGCGCAGTGGCGCTTGAACTCGGAATGCGCATTAAAGGCGTCTCCTATGTCAAGGTGGTCATGCCGTCGTGGCTTTCCTCACTGTGCGAGCATTAGCTTTCGACAAGCTGACGGATCTCAGAAATTCAACCGGTTTTGGCGGATTAACGAATTCGACGTGATTGGTGCATCGGCCACGTGTGGAGATCAGACAGTTGGCACCAAGAAAGACGATCATGTTATGAAGCCGGTTGATCGGGCGGTCTCGTTGATCATCAGGCTTTGAGGCCGAGATGCTATAACGTCCCGCTCGCCGTCGCCGGCGGCATCTCCATCAGGTAAGGCATTAAGACATTTCTCCCTGCCAAGCGCAGGCGGCGATGTGCCTAGATCGGATCAAACACGACCTGGAATGTTAAGCGTGCTGAAGCGATTAGAGCGTCAAGGCAAATCCGCCAAGTCTGCTAAGCCCTCAGCGTCATCGAGCACTTTCCCGCTGAGCGGGCAAAGGGCAAGCCTCGAGCGGTCGCCCTTGGTCTCATTCGTTCTGCCCTATTGCGCATCTCAGTGCGGCGTGTGCCTTCTCGTCGACATCATCTCGTTCTGTCCCGGTGTTAAGAAAGTCGACAAGTTCAGCGTCGGCTGTTGGAACCGGACGGCCGCCTATCGAACTGTTGCGACGACGTGCCGCATTTGGGGCTGCTCTCGAAGCACCGGTCGAGTCCAGCCAAACATAAAGCGGGCCATGGTGAAAACCGGCGAAGCAAAGTCGTCGGATGTGGGTAAGGAGCTCGAACATGCTGGCAAAGCTTGCGAGCCCCTACCGGTTTGGAGTGGAGACCCAACCGCACGAGGGCTGCGCAAGCTCGTCTAGCCACGCAGTTGTGAGCCGAGAGCCCCAAGTCACTCTGACTAGCTGTAAACGCCTGCAGCTTGCATGTCCGCGGACTCAATCCGCTCCTTTAGGGAGTTCAAATAGTCCTCCGCGTAAGATTGTGCCATCGAGACCGGAAGGTTGACGCCGGCCGTCGCGGCTTCTTGAATTGCCTGCTTCGTCAAGCCTTCGCGCATGGCTAGTTTGACCTCCGGGCCGCCGATACAACCCACCGCCTGTGCCGCAAGATTGAGTCCCGCTTCTTCCAGCGCCTGCTTTATGTTGCCGCCTGTGATGGCTGTGTGCAGAAGATTTGCTGCTTGCGCCTCGCTCTCGAGTATCATTGACGCGAGATCGGTCAATTCCCCCAAACCTGGAATGAAGCCGAGTACACCAACTGCCGTCGCAGCCCAGTCAAGCACGTTGGAGCCCACCTTGAGCACTTCATCAAAGGCGTGCATGAAGGCACCTCCGTTTTTCTTGGGTGACTTGACGTCCGGCTGGTCCGCCACGCCCGTCATCATGTCCTTGACGGCCGCCTGGTCGGCAGCCGGCTGAACAGCGTGCTGCTTCAATTGGTGAGCGGTGCGGTTCGCGCCGGACATGTTGCTGAAGAAATGGGTGAAATCGTTACTGCTGATGTTGCCGGAATCGACCGTATGGCCGCCGCCGAAGTCGAAGAACTTGTGGTGGGTCTTGTAGCCTGTGATCGAGTTGTTCAGCAATCCGAACAAGAGAGGATCCGACAACAGCTGGGAGGCCGCCTTTCGCACGTCCGGGGCGAGACTCTTGTCATCGACCATACTAGTGAGCGTCTCCCGGGTCAGGTCACCCTTCCCGAAAAAAGCCGCTTGGTTCTTATTGATCGTACCTAGCGTATCCAACTCGGCATGCGTGAGGTTCATCGATGACGAAGCCATCTGCAAGAAGTCCTCTTTGTGGACCTTATCTACCGAGCCGCCATACAACTGTTTCCATTCCTCTGGATGATTGAGGAAGTATCTCGCGGCTGCGAGAACCTGAGGTGGGCATTTACCCGTTTTAGCCTCGCCATCAACGATCTGCCTGAAATCCGCGAGGCTCAGGTTCTTGGGCAAATTATCAGAATAGCGATAGAGCTCACGCAGTGCGTCGGTCTGGGTCATAACGCAGGGCTGGCCGTTTCCGGTGCCGTCCGACGGAACGTAGTTATGCTCGTAGCGCCGCGCCTGCTGCTCCTGGAATGCAGCCACTTGTGAGTGATGATCGGAGAAGCCGGAGAGATCTCCTGCCTTGATTGTCCCCCCGCAGCGGCCATCGCCTTGTGAGCCTATCGCATAGAAGAGCTCCGGATCCTGCTGCAATGCTTCGATCGCCGTCTTCAGATCCGGCGGTGTGGAGGGGTCCGTCGCCAAATCTACGAGCGACTTCCAATCTAGGGGGCATTTATCTTTATGACGGTTCAGCACCGACACAATCTGCAACTCGGTGTCAGTCAGAGTGCCACTGTTCCATGTAATCCGTGAGCTGGGTACTGGCGCCGCTGCAATCGCAGTGGAGGCCGCAGCAGAGGTTGACTGCGGGGGCTGGCTATACGCTTCTGCGTCCAATGCAGCCCTAACGTCGGGTGGCACGATATTCCCCGTCAGCTGTATGAGCTCCTCCGTCAGGTTCTTAGTCGACTCCGAGGCCGAATCCTGTGGTGCGGAATGATCGCCGGTCGTGTCATTTAAGGCGTAGCTCGCAAGCACCGCCTCGAAACTTGACAGCTCTTGCGCCGGAGTGAGCCCGGGGGCAAGCCCGGACAAAGCCACGTTCGAGTTGGCGGCGAGGGATAGGTTGTTGACTGACATTATACATCCTGTGCTGTGAGATTGCGCCACCGTCCTGTCACACCGTGCAGCCCGAGTTCGCGACGAACACCAAGTGTTGATGGGCAGATCCAACAACTCCTGGCGGCTGCTCCCGGCGGCTGAGTGAGCGTCCAGTGCTCAGGTCCCGATCAACAGGCTCATTGCCTGCTAGATATTCACCCCCTTTTATAGTAGCGGGAGTTAGCTTTCGAGAAGCTGACGGCGCTCAGCGGAATGCGCGAACGGACATGAATGCGGTGTTGCGCAATACCCGCATCCCCCCAAAAGTGTCTGCCACTCCGTCGCGTCCTCACGCGGCAGATGGCAAAAATGGGAACTCGGGCCTGCAATCCGCGGAAGATCGGCGCGGGTTCGTGCAACAAAATTAAATGATACTGCCGCGTCGTCTGGCGATGGCGAGTGGGCGCGCTTACGGCCCGTTACGAGAGGGTTAGCGTCTGCTCCGTCAGCGCCATGAAGCATTATGGGATCAGTCACCGTTTGCCGGCAAATGTACTCAAACGGTTGAGATCGTCGATCGTTGAGTGGAGCTAAAGCCGTAGCCAGCGCAAGAATGATGCTGCCCACCTTTCCAGTTGAAGGCATCACCGTCTAGGTCTCGGGCTCTCATGCCGACAGCATCAGCTTTCAACATGCTCACAAAGAAAGCCGCGACCGCATTGAGCGCCGTTGTAAGCGACTTTTGCTGTCCAATTCATCTCTGGCTTGGGCCGGGCGCGTGAGCCACGTTATCTTGATGCGTCGCCTCGGGCAAAACAGGTCCCTCCGGTCGTCCATCACGAATAACCGTACTTGAGGAGCCCCGAAACAACATCAAGACCGACGCGGGCGCCGGCTTTGCGGTTGTCGTAAGAGTTCGTCGCGCCTGGGCCTCCGCCACTAGGCCGTTGAGCATTTGGTCGACGAGCGCGATGAAGCGAGGCGGACCAGAAGCGAAGACCAGTCCATCTTCCGGTGCGGCTCTCACGACGTAGCGTTCATCGGAAATTTTGAGTGCATCGAGTGCCGCCTTGAATGCATCGAAAGTGACCGGGTTTAAGACAAGCAGGCGACTTTCCGCCTCGTGCGCGTCGGATACGTACAGCACCAGCCCGTCATAGTACCACTGAAGATTATAAAGAGTGGTCACGCGTTCGAGGAAATCTCGCGGCGCGAGATCCGGCATGCGCCCGCGAATCCGCCCCTTTACATGGGTGCTGACATTGATTCGAATATTCAAATTGTTGCCGAACTCCTGCAGTGCGGCCGCGAGATCCTGATCCAGAACTGTGTAAGTATAAGGCGTGGATGGCAGCTCTAGAGTGGCGCCGAGCGCCCTAACCGCGCTCAAGGAGATGAAAACACCAACAATTAGAATGTTCTTCAACGTGTGCAGCCTCGTGGTGTGGTTGAGTATTCCAGGCGGTCATGCGCTGGTACTCTTCCAAAGTTGGAAGACGAACTTCGTCGCAAATTGGAAGCCAATCGTGATTTTTGGATGACGTAGCTCTTGATCCACGTCAGGTTTTGGTCAGCTCGGCTCGCTAGGGTGCCGAGCCGTTCCCGGCAACGACAGCTAATAGACGCGAGAGCAATGATTCCTTCCGTGATGTTTGGCGCGATGCCGATCTCTGCCAACCTCGGCGAGTGTCTCACCGAGGGGTGTTCATCGGCGCCGGGCAACTTTCATGAGCATCTTGCAAAGGCGGCATCGAAACAAGGCGCCGCCTCTTTGGTGGCCGACAGCGCGTTGGCGCCACCTGTACCGGAGGTTCAGCGTGCAGTCGCGCAGACAGGTCCACTGGGCGATCGCATTCTGCAGAATCTTTTTGGAGCGCACTTAGGCAAACCATATCCTTCGACCGGACTCCCTTCGATCGGCGAGCCGGGCCCTTCGAAGAGCGTCCAGCTTGGGCCCGCCGCGCGGCCTATCTCGCGCTTGGACGGAGTCGATGTCCATGTTATCGGAAAACCAGAAGGTGCCGACAATTTCGAGTCGACGTTGCAGAATCTGCGGGATGTTTACAACGGCGTCATTCAGGTTTCGCTCATCTCCAAGAGTGCTGGCGCCGTCGGTTCATCTCTGAATAAGCTGCTATCAGCGGGCTGAGCGGCGGTTGATGGTTCTTTTCGCGCAAAGAAAGATCGGTCGCGGCGCGACTTCTGGAAGGCAGGTGCATGCCGTTCTCCTATTGCCGCTTGTGCTGTTGCTAGCCGGCTGCAAGGCCGATCTCTATACGAAAGTTCAGGAGCGTGAAGCCAACGAGATGCTTGCCCTTCTCCTTAGTAAGGGTGTCGATGCAGTCCGTGTTGTCGCTAAGGACGGTAGCAGCACGATTCAGGTCGAAGAAAAGCAATTGGCCGTTTCGATAGAACTGCTGAATGGCCAGGGCTTGCCGCGCCAGGTGTTTAAGAATCTTGGGGAGGTGTTCAAGGGATCCGGCCTGGTTGCGTCCCCAGTTGAGGAGCGCGCTCGTTACGTTTATGCCCTAAGCGAAGAATTGTCGCGCACAATCAATGATATCGATGGGGTTCTCTCCGCCCGGGTTCATGTTGTCTTGCCGAAGAACGACCTTTTGCGACAGGATGCGACCCCGTCCTCGGCGTCGGTCTTCATTCGACATGGTTCCAATGCGAACCTCTCAGCCTTGTTGCCCCAAATCAAGATGCTCGTCGCCAATGGCATTGAAGGACTATCATACGACAAGGTGGCCGTCGTTTTCGTGCCGGTTGAGCGAGCGCAGCATGAGATGTTCTCTGCACCAGCAGCTGCTTCGATCCACCCGACCAAGTTCACGTCAGCCACCTTTCTTGCGATCGTGGTCGGGGGTGTCGGCGCCGCGGTCGGCATTCTATCTTACGTGCTGCTGAGCACACGTGTGCGCCAGCTAGGTCAATTCTGGCGGAAAGTGCCGAATATTGACACAGCGGCGAGTATGCCCGCCGTCCTAGCCGCTGGCAAAAAGCGGAACTCCGATGCGAGATAGGCCGAATGCAATGTCCGCAACGATGACATCCAACGAACCAAATCATTTGCTCAACCAACATTCCGGTCGGCCGCGGGAGCTTGCTGCGATAATCCATCCAAGCCGTTTTGCTGAACGTCTTGATGCGTCGCTGGCGGCGTCTACAGTGCTGCAACTGCAGAAAACTCCCAGACTACAGGAAAGACTAGTCGAACTGCTCCTAGGCAGTGAACTGGTCTTGAAGGGAAGTAGCTGGGGAAGGGGCGCTTTGCTTGGGCATGATCCGCATCGTGCGGCATTGCTCGCTGGCGGCATTTGGCATGCCCGTTCGGTACTGAAGCTGGTGTCAAAGCATGATCTTGCTCCACTGATCGGAAATATTGGTGCGGAAGCACATGCTTTCGCTATCCGACATGTATCCAGCGCCGTCGAAACCCAATTGATTGTCGATCCGGAGCAACTTTCGCAGCGGATTGCACATGACGGATATGCCTGCCTTGGCGCTTTCCTCAAGCGAGCCTCAGAACTCGACCGTACGCGCGTGCTTCTCTGCTTGCCTGTCGGGACTGCCGCGGAGAGTCCAGCCGCCGAACATCACAAAGCCGCGGGCCAATTGATGTCTTTGGTGATGACCCATTTGGCCGCAGAGACACGGCCGGCATGACCGCGGGTGAGCCAGCATTGCCAGAACGCCCGCAGATACGTCCGGTGGGTCCAGTCATACCAGCCTCGGAACTTGGGATCTGGTGCGATGTGGTACAGACGCGCGCGCTAGCTCAGCGGTATCTACAGCAGGTTCGCAACTGGGCAAGGAACGCTTATCATCGCGAGCAGGCGCGCGGGCACTCCGAAGGCCTGAAGACAGGCTCGGACGAAATGGCGCGGCTGGTTGCTCGAGCTGCTTCTGAGCTGGCGCGGCGAAAAGCCGTGCTGGAACAGGAGCTGCCACAACTTGTCATTGAGGTCCTGAACGACTTGGTGGGCTCGTTCGATCCGGGCGAGATGTTAGTGAGGTCGGTTCGTCACGCTATCGAGCAAAGATATGGCGGTGCGGAATTGCGCCTTCATGTGTCTCCTGTGAACGTCGATGCCATGACATGCGAGTTCGCGTCATTCCATGGAACGCATGGGCGTCCGAAGGTCAGAATTGATCCGGACCCGGCTCTAACGCCGGACCAATGCGTTTTGTGGAGTGAGTTTGGTAATGTCGATCTAGGACTTGCCGCGCAGCTCCGCACACTGCGCCTCGCCCTTGCTCCGCCTGTTCAGGAGGACGAACAATGACTTCCCAAAGGCCAAGCTATGGCAATGCGGCTGCTGAAGGCGCGGTGCACGCAGCATTATCATCTCTGAAATCTACGGCAAAGCATGTCGATACGCGTGCTGTGCGCGGACGAGTCACCCGAGCCGTCGGCACCTTGGTCCATGCCGTGCTGCCCGGGGCCCACGTTGGGGAGCTGTGCCTATTGCAGGATCACAGTACGGGATGGTCACTTGATGCGGAGGTGGTCGGTCTGCTGCCGGATGGAGTATTGCTCACGCCAATCGGCGACATGGTAGGCATGTCTAGCCGTGCGGAAGTGGTTCCGACCGGGCGAATGCAGGAAGTTGCGGTCGGTGCCGATTTGCTGGGCCGCGTCATCGATAGCTTCGGCCGTCCGCTCGACGGGAAGGGGCCAATAAAGACGACCCACACTCGTCCCCTACGCGGCAGGGCACCCAACCCAATGAGGCGGCGGGGGATCGAGCAGCCTTTTCCGCTCGGCGTCCGCGTGCTCGACGGACTTCTGACGTGTGGCGAAGGCCAACGGATCGGAATCTATGGAGACGCTGGTTGCGGCAAGTCGACGCTGATGTCGCAGATTGTTAAAGGCGCGGACGCTGAGGTCACCGTCGTTGCGCTTATAGGAGAGCGCGGACGTGAGGTGCGTGAATTCATCGAGCGCCATATTGGCAATGCCATCGATCGGACGATCGCTGTCGTTGAGACCTCCGACCGGTCGGCAATGGAGCGCGCGCAATGTGCTCATACGGCGACGGCACTCGCCGAGTACTTTCGTGATCAGGGACAGCGGGTCGTTCTCATGATGGATTCGTTGACGCGCTTCAGCCGCGCGATGCGTGAAATCGGCCTAGCCGCGGGAGAACCTCCGACGCGGCGAGGCTTTCCTCCCTCCGTCTTTGCGCTGCTGCCGGCTCTGTTGGAACGTGCCGGTATGGGCGAGCAGGGCTCGATCACGGCCTTCTATACCGTACTTGTCGAAGGTGACGGGACAGGCGATCCAATCGCCGAAGAGTCGCGCGGTATTCTCGATGGTCATATCATTCTCTCACGCGCGCTCGCATCGCGAGAGCATTTTCCGGCCATCGACGTGTTGTCGAGCCGAAGTCGCGTGATGGATGCGGTCGTCTCTGTGTCACATCGAAAGGCCGCCTCTTTCTTTCGAGATCTTCTTTCGCGCTATGATGAGGCCGAATTTTTGATCAAGGTCGGTGAGTACAAGCCAGGGGGCGATCCGCTGACCGACCGAGCAATCGCGTCGATCGAGGACTTGCGGAATTTCTTGCGCCAGGGGCAGGATGAACCGTCCAGCTTTGAGGAGGCCATCACGTGGATGTCGCGTCTTACCGACTGAATCCCAGCCAAGCGTCGAAATTGCGGCTGGTGAAGGACATGAGGGAGCGAAGTGCGCTTCGTCAATTATCCAATACGCAAGCCGAACGCCAAATTGCGGTTAAAGCGATGGAGAAAGCTTCCAAGAATGCCGCCAGCGCCGAGAAACGCCGCGCAAGCCTCGAAGCTGAACTTTATTTAGAACTCGCATCGTCTAACAGGATGTGCGTCACCGAACTCGACCGTAGGCTTCATCTCGTCATTGGACGCCTCACAGCTGAGATCGCAACTGCACGCCAGGTGCTTGAGCAAGCGCGCATCGCTCAACAGCAGGCCCAGGCGGCGGTTGTTGAGGCGCGGGTCGTGTGGGCCAAGCGTTCGGCGGCGAGCCAGAAATGGCAGCAGATTGAGTGCGATGTGCAGCGCTCGACCAACGCTTGCTCGGAGTGTGCAGCTCAAATCGAAACGGACGATGAGGTCTTGCTCCGGTATCAGAGTGGCTCGCGAAGCCAGGCAATTGGCGTTTTGATTTAATGGCTGCTTCTCTTATGTCGGCGCGAACTGCCGACCCCGTGAACATGAGCGCGGAAAATGCGGTCGGTGAACCGGCACGATTCGTGCCGCGGCTAAGATTGTCGCATAGCGCGGTCTCGTGCCTCAATTTGATGGCCCCCCGGCGAACGGTTCTGAAGAGCCGCCTTGGCGATACGCCGGTCTCGATATGTATTAACCGGCTTGTGTGGCAGGCGCAGCAATCGACCGCGCCGATGCTTGATTGTGTATTTCGCGTCGGAGCCGAAATGGCCGTCTTGTCGGTGCCGCGCCAGTTGGCGGAGGCATTGATTTCGACAGTGCAGCATGGCCTTACGTTACCTTCGGACCCAGCCCGCTCTTTCGTCCTCGAACTTGCGCTTGAACCATGGTTCACTCGAGTAGAGCATCTGCTAGCGCAGGATTTGCAAATTATCCGCATCGACGAAGCAACGATGGAAGGTCCTTATCTGGAACTCGACATCGTCTACGGGGCGCTCGTGGGCAAGGCGCGGCTGTTCCTATTCTCGTCTCTTGAGGGTCCGGTTCCGGCTGCCTTCTGTAAGTTAGGCGAGATGCTTGGCCAATTGCCCCGAGAAATGCGCAAGCTTTCCCCGGAGTTGCCCATCATGGTTGCCAGCGAGATTAGCTCGCTGCGCGTGTCCGTCGGGCTTCTTCGCCAAGCACAAACTGGCGATGCGCTGTTGCCGGACGTCATTCCCTTTGCGAGCGGTCAGGTCATCCTGACTGCGGACAAATTGTGGGCGCCGGCGGAGATTGCTGGCGACAGACTAATCTTGCGGGGACCCTTCCGCCTGCAACCCCACCCTCTCAAGAGTGCATATATGACAACACGACCCCAAACCCAGCCATCGACCCTGCCCTCGGAAACCGACATCGACAGCATTGAGATTACGCTCGTGTTCGAATGCGGCCGTTGGCCTATCCCGCTGGGTACGTTGAGGAGCGTCAACGAAGGGCATGTCTTTGAACTTGGCCGTCCCGTTGACCGTCCGGTTGACATTGTTGCCAATGGTCGATTGATCGGCCACGGCGACATCGTGCGTGTCGGGGAGGAACTGGCCATCAGGCTACGTGGTGGGTTGGCGGTCAATGACTGACATTCAGCCAGGCATTCCTGCACTTCTTGCAGCGACGGTCGGTCTCGGTCTGCTGGCGTTCGCAGTTGTCACGACGACGGCATTCATAAAAGTTTCCGTCGTTCTCTTCCTCGTGCGCAACGCGCTCGGAACCCAATCCATACCCCCGAACATCGTTCTGTATGGCGCTGCATTGATCCTTACGGTCTTCATTGGTGCTCCAGTGCTGGAGCAGATCTACAACCACGTTACCGCCCCGCAACTTCACTACCAAACGCTCGATGACTGGGCGACAGCCGCTAAGGAGGGAAGCGAGCCGCTGCGCGCTCACCTGAAAAAGTTCAGCAGTGAGGAGCAGCGCACGTTCTTCCTGTCATCCACAGAACATGTTTGGTCAGAGGAGATGCGGGCAAACGCTACAGCGGATGATTTTGCGATTCTTGTACCGTCCTTTCTGATCTCGGAATTAAAGCGTGCCTTTGAAATCGGCTTCCTTCTCTATCTTCCATTCATCACGATTGATCTGATTGTAACGACGATTCTGATGGCCATGGGCATGTCAATGGTATCGCCCACAATGATATCTGTTCCTTTTAAGCTCTTTCTGTTCGTCACGATCGACGGATGGTCGCGGCTCATGCACGGGTTGGTGTTAAGTTACGCCACGGCCGGAGGTTAATATGGACGAGACCAGCATCCTCACGCATTTGACCCGATCGCTCGTCCTCTTCATGATGTGGGTTCTGCCACCGCTCCTAGCAGCTCTCGTGGCCGGCTTGGGTGTTGGCATAATACAGGCGGCAACGCAGCTCCAGGATCAAACCTTGCCCCTAACCGTGAGGCTCCTCGTCGTCGTCGCCGTGCTCGTTCTGTTTTCTCGGGTGCTGAGTGCGCCGCTTATCGAACAGGCCAAACATATCTTCACGGAGTTCCCCTCTCTCACATCGAGGTATTAGTGAGGAACCGAAGGCCGAGTTTGTGAGGACAAAACCGCCCATCGACATCACCGGTGAATTACCAAAGTGGCTGGCCAGTTTGTCGAGCGAGCATGAGAGTATGGGGATCGACGGCCTACCCTGCGGGCTCGCAGTGCGGCTGGTGCTCTCGTTGAGCGCTATTAGAACGAACACCGCCGACTATTTGCGGCCTTGGCGTCAAACATTAAGGCACGGCGAGCGGAACCGGTTAGATTAGCTGAGGCGAACAACGAGCGCCGCGAATGCATGCTTTGTCACCCACCGAGGCGCAAGCTCTAATTCAGAGTGCTGTCGAGTTCGTCGTTGCAGCGGGCCTTAGCGCTGCGCGGGCCTTAGGCATTATGTTGGTGCTTCCCGTATTCACGCGGCCGCAGATTAGCGGGATGATCCGCACAAGCTTGACGATCGTGATTGGACTGCCATGCCTTGCGCATGTCAAGGCCGGTCTGCAGACTCTAGATCCGGCCACCCGTCTGGCCGCGGTCGCGTTCCTCGGTCTCAAAGAGATATTCGTCGGCCTGCTGTTCGGGATGTTCCTAAGTATACCGCTATGGAGCATCCAGGCAGTTGGCGACATCATTGACACGCAACGGAGCGTTTCAAGCCAGTTGGACGATCCTGCGACGCGCAGCCAGGCCTCCGCCACGGGTCTCTTTCTCGGAACTGCTGGGGTTACTATTTTCGTTGCGTCTGGAGGTCTACAGACGATGGTTCGGTGCCTGTATGGCAGCTATCTGATCTGGCCCGTGTACCGGCTACTACCTCCTCTGACAATGCAAGGGGCAATGGAAGTTGTAGCGCTTCTCGATCATATCATGCACACGGCCCTGCTATTTTCCGGACCCGTGCTGGCTCTGCTGCTCCTGATTGAGATATCCCTCATGTTGCTAGGGCGGTTTGCGCCGCAAATTAAGCTGAACGACCTCTCCCCCACCATCAAGAACGCCGCCTTTGGCATCATCATGGTGAGTTACACCGTCTTCCTCATGGAATACATGGGAACGGAGATTATCCAGTCCTACGGAGTGCTGGAGTGGCTCGGGAAGTTCCTAAAATGAGCGACTCGAGCGAAGAGAAGAAGCGTCCGCCAACTCCCAAGAAGCTACGGCAGGCGCGTAAGAAGGGACAGATCCCGCGCAGCGCCGATTTTGTGAGCGCGCTTAGCATTTGCGCCGCATTCGGCTGTCTATGTTTCCGAGCGGGCGCGATCGAGGGCGTATGGCGTGAGGGGGTGCGGCTCGTCGACAAGCTGCAGGGGCAGCCCTTCAACAGTGCGGTCCAGCAGGCACTGGTCGGATTGATCGAACTTTCGTTGACGAGCGTTGCCCCAATCATTGGAGCGGCCGTGGCTGCAGGCATTCTAGCCAGTGTCTTGGCTGCTGGTGGGCTGACGTTCTCCGTGGAGCCGCTGAAACCAAGCCTTAAGAAATTGGATCCAATCAAAGGGCTCAAACGGATTGTCTCTCAGAAGTCGCTTGTCGAGCTTGGTAAGTCGTTGATCAAAGTGTTCCTTCTCGGCGTAACGCTGTTTTTCACCTCACTCGCAAGTTGGAAGGCGCTGGTGTACCTGCCTGTCTGCGGTTTGGGTTGTTTCAGCTTTGTATTCAAAGAGGTCAAATTCTTAATTGAAATTGCTGCTGGGGCGTTTCTGATCGGCGGCTTGACCGACCTGCTAATTCAGCGCTGGCTATTCTTGCGTGACATGCGCATGACGGAGAGTGAAGCGAAGCGCGAGTCTAAGGAGCAGGAAGGCAACCCACATGTAAAGGGCGAACACCGCCGGCTTCGTCGGGAATCGGCGAGTGAGCCGCCGCTCGGAGTCAATCGGGCCACATTGATACTGACGGGCCCCGCGATGTTAGTTGGACTGCGCTACGTTCGTGGACAGACCGGAGTGCCGGTTTTGGTATGCCGCGGTGAGGACGAACTTGCTTCACAGTTGTTTGATCAGGCGAGGGCGCTGCATCTGAGCATTATTCAGGAACCTGCTTTGGCGCGTCAGCTGATCCGAAAGGGAATAATGGGCAAGGCCGTTCCGAAGGACTGTTTCGAGGGGGTTGCAAAGGCAGTCTTTGCCGCTGGCCTGGTCTAGCTTGGCGCGGCAATGCGATGCATTCGGGCGTGTTAGTCAAAGACGTCCAGTCGCTACTTGATCTGTAAGTCACGTCGTCTGGAAAGGCGGAAGCAGATCGTGGCGTCTGCGGAAGTTGGCCGCCAGAGTATCGCCAATGCTCTTGCCGCTCAGCCATTGAGAGTGCTCATTGGGCTTCTGACGCAATGCGATTATGAGTGTCACTTTCCAAGTGGCTCTTGTTGCCTGCGGCGAGACCTCCCCGTGCGGTAAGCGGAAGCACCGCACGGTCACCACTGGTTGGCAAGATAGCTCTGTTCTCGAGCAAGTCGCCGGGATCGTTGACCGTGACCGCGAGGTTATTGCGGATCGAACAGCCGAGCGTTGGATTGAAAGAATTGTCGTCTACTGAAGGGCCGATGATTGAAAGGGATGGACAGAGCGGAGGACGTGCTTCGTAAATGATCGCCTCGATTTGGACACCGAAATGGCTGGGCAGATCTACGGGGGAAGCGGACCGGCGAATATTATAGGCGGGAACGCCCATCTCGCGGGCCTCATGAGCCACCTGCGTAATGAGCCGGGGCGAACCACTGACGTCCAGATGGAGTGCATCCCGCCGACCGCGGCTGGCGTTCGCAATGAAATTACGCAGACCATACCTCTCGGCGCGACGAAGGCTCTGTAGTCGCAAGATACTGGTCTTCTGCTCCACTTGAATCGCTTGATCAGTCGGCTCAGAATAGATCGCAGCATTATGTGTGCATCCGCCTACGGTTGCCGCTACGGCAATCAAGTGGCCCAGGTTTCGCAAGGTCATTAGCGGTCCTCATTCGATAACAAAGCCGGCTCCGCCGGTCGCGTCTGGTTCGGTGCGGGAGCCTCGCGGCTTCGCGGGGGACGCGCCAACGTATTCGTTAAAATGCGCCCCCCGTCTGATGGCGGCCGGAGGCGGTCAGTCGGCGCGCTTATCTTGGCGGCAGATGATGCTGGCCGCACGATGTAAGGGGTAACGACGATGACAAGCTCCGTCTCCTGCTTCTGAAATGAGGAGGACCGAAACAGTGCACCAAGGATCGGGACATCGCCTAACCCGGGAAACGTGCTGATGTCGGTGTTGAAATTGCGTCTTATGAGCCCGCCGATTGCAAAGCTCTGACCGCTGGCAAGCTCGACAACAGTACTGGCACGTCGCGTGGAGAGGCCAGGCAGAGACATTCCGTTGATATTGACTTCACCTTCTTTGGATAACTCACTGACTTCAGGCTTGACGTGGATATTGATCTGATTGTTGCTGAGAACGGTCGGAACGAACTCCAGACTGATTCCGAATTGACGGAATTGAACTGAGAGTTGACGATTGTCCTGCATGACCGGAATTGGAAATTCGCCGCCTGCCAGGAAGCTTGCTGATTCGCCGGACATCGCGGTAAGAGTTGGCTCCGCCAATACCGACGCGAGATGCTCGTTGGCGAGGGCGTCAAGTACAGCACTGATGTTCGTGCTGCCAACGCCGACTCCGACACTTGCCGTGCCGCCACCCCGGCTCGCACCGGAACCGCCAGGCTTGCCACTGCTAAACCCGAAAATGACCGCTCCGTTTTGGCCCGATGCAGAGAGGTTGATGCCAAGCTCCTTCACGGCGCTGCGCGAGACTTCCGCCACGCGCACGCTAAGCGTCACTTGCAATGAGCCGGCCACTTGGATGTTGTTGACGACCAGCGCGCCCGCGCCCAGAAATTGCTCGGTAATCTTCTTGGCGCGCTCAACGACGTCGACACTTGGTGCTGTCCCTCTCAGAATTGCGCCGCGTGGCGTATAGGTGACTTGGATCGGATGGTCCCCGAGCTCAGCCTTTAGTGCAGCACGCAAATCCTCGATAGGCTGGGTAACGACAACACGTAACTCGGCTAACGCTTCTCCATTGTCGTTCAAAGCAAATAGGCTGGTCCGTCCCGACTGTTTTCCAAAGACGAAGATGGTTGTATTCGATGGGGCCTGGTAGTCGGCTATCGTTGGGTCGGCAACGAATATGCTGGCCGCCGGCGCCGGAAGATGAATCGTCTGGCCCTGAGAGGAGGAAAGATTCAAGACCCCGCTAAGGCTGTCAGTTGTTGACCGTGGCGACGCCTGATTAGGGTCGCGCTTTATCTGAGCTGCGGTAGTGGGCGGCAGCACGAGAGGAAGCGAGCAAACGACATACAGAAGGCGCGAGCGAATAGCTGAGGTGACCGCCGTCGGCCATCGGCAGCTGCGAACATCAAGGGGGAACTTCAACTGAGCGTCGTTTTCAAGTGTGGCGGCAAGGCAGCGGATCGTTCTTCAGTTCAAGCGCGTAGCCGACGCCGCGCGCGGTTTTGATTCGTAGCGTTGTGCCGGACTTGCTCAAATGTGTGCGCAATCGATAGATCCCGACTTCTAAGGCATTGGTCGAGACTTCATCGTCAAACGCATAGAGGCTTTCCTCTAGCAACGCTCGCGGCACGGTGCGGCCTGCTCGGCTGAGCAGATGTTCGAGAATGCAGACTTCGCGGCGCGCAATTCTGAGTGGCCGACCGTCAACTGAGACTTGCCGGCCAATAGGATCGAAATGTAAGTTCCCGAAGGTGATCACGGGTGCCGTCAATTGCGTCGATCGTCGCAAAATGGCGCGCATTCGAGCAATAAGCTCATCGATAGACACCGGCTTAGGAAGAAAATCGTCGGCGCCACCATTGAATATCGCGATCCTGGTCTCAAGATCGCTCAGGCTGCTCATCATCATGGCAGGCATTGAATATCCTTCACGTCTCAACTGTTTCAACCAGTCCAATCCATTTCCGTCCGGCAGAGCCAACTCGAGCAAGAGAATGTGATAGCTGGCACAACTCAGCGCGGTCTCCGCTTCGTCAAGAGTAGAGATGAGGTCCACGGCAAAACCGCGAACGAACAGGGTTTTCTTGGCGGCTCGCACGAAGGCGGCGTCCTGATCGACCAGTAGGATTCGCATTGTGGTCGCCTATAGTGCGATTGTGTCGAGGCCTGAGCGCATCACTGTCGGCACGGAGCTACGATGATCCCCCCGCCTGGTCGAGCAGCTGCAATTGTCGAGCATTTGACTGAAGAGAAAATCGAACCGCACGAGTAGCTGCGTCCTCCTTGTAAAGAACGGATACGACTTACGAGGCTTCAGGTAGGATCGAAAAATCAATTTTCTTGATAGTGTTCATCCAAGCCGCGAATAGGTTGCAAAGGGAATGCACGTAGCGGCGCGGAGAGTCAGCGCCTAGCTCGCCGCGAGCCGATGAATAAGCGGAAGCAGCAACGCTCTTATGCGTTGGCTTGCCGCGTCGAAAAACAGAACCGCGAGCATCGGGCGTCGCTGTTGACGCGCAGGTTGGGTGCCGGCGCTCGATTGTGCGTCAATGTGTTCCGCTATGGCCCAGGACGTCCCATCGGCTCAACGCTTTGAAGGAGGGGGCCTCGAACGTCTCGTCCTCTTTCCGCTTCGGCCAGATCGAGGAGCCGTAATAATCGTATCGCGGCGCCGGGGATTTCGTACAGCAACGCGTGCAAGTCCAAGCTGATCAGCTTGTACGGTCAAGCCGAAGCGGCACGACGCGCTTGCTGAAGGAACTCAGCTTCTTAGGGCTGACACCCCGAAAGGGATCGACCCCTTCAAAAAGTACCGATGGAATTTGTGGCGAATCTGGCCGGAAAGCGGTTAAGGCCGTCACTCAAGGCCCTGAAGGCGCCGGCGGTGTGACTAGGGAACCCGCAGCGTTAGCTCTTGAGACTGCGGCTAATCGCCAGCGCTTCGCTATCTAACGAGTGGTCTGCTGCTCAGCTCGTGCATCCTTCTGCGGACGGAAGCGGCATTCGGGCCGTCGAGCGGGAAGCACGCGAAAGCGCCCTGAATCGGAGCCGGTGGTGCCCAGTGCCAAAGCTGCTTGCCAGCGAGGCGTCGTGATCGTCTGCTCAGCTTCGATTCTGTTGCGATCCGATCGAACGCTTCGCCTTCCTCAGTTTGAGGTTCATGCGGGGTGAACATTCAACTTCGCCAGGTTAGATACAAACTCACGGTCCCAGCAGTCGGTGTCAAGAACCCGATGGCCATGCGACCCGAAGGTGTGCCCTGCAGCATTCCGTGAGCCGATCCGAATGCGGCGATATCCAGATATGCCGAGCGAAAGTTTCGTCGAGGCATCGAGCCGTTTAGCTTTCGACAATAAGCACGATCGTACTTGTCGACCCGATTTCACACGGCTAGTCAAATTCCAATCATGACACGACTGGCAGGACAAATTGAAAGGATGCGCCCGGCTCTTGCTTCTGGACGATCGACAGGCGGCCTCCGTGAGCTTCTACGATCGAGCGGCAGATCGACAGACCCATTCCAAGGCCGGTAGATTTGGTGGTGAAGAACGGATCTAAGACTCGGATCCTATCACCCTCAGCGATGCCGACGCCGCTATCAGTCACGGAGAGCTGCACGCGGCTCTCATTGTCTCTGGATGACTGAATCATCAGTTCGCGCGCTCTGTCGTCAACAGCTTGCATGGCCTCTACTCCGTTCATCACCAGATTGATGATTACTTGTTGCAGCTGAACCCGGTCACCGAGAATTTTGGGAAGTGATGGTGCTAGCTCAGTTCGCAAGGTCACTTGGTGGTTAATCAGCTCACGCGTTACCAGCGCGATAGAGTCGTTCACAACCTCATTAATGTCTAGCGCTACCATCTCGATATCACCGTTCCTCGCGAGTGTGCGGACCCTGCGAATCACTTCGCTTGCGCGCATAGCGTCATCAATGATCCACTCTACGGATCTGTGCACGGCGGAAATGTCGGGAGCTTCGCGACGTAGCCAGCCAAGGCACGCATCGGCGTTGCTGATTATGGCCGTGAGCGGTTGGTTCACTTCGTGGGCGATAGAGGCTGTTAGTTCCCCCAGCGCCGTCAGGCGCGTCACATGCGCAAGATCCGCCTGTGCCTTTCGCAGTCCTTGTTCAGCCTGATCGGCGCGAACTTTCGCCGTGATATCAGTGGCCACGCCTCGGTAGCCGAGAAAATGGCCGCTTACATCAAATAAGGGCCTGCCGCTGCTCTGGAAGTAGATTGGTGACCTGGTCCTCCCCACGGTACGATAGACCAGATCGCGAAATGGAAGATGGGCATTTAGCGTTATTTCATGCTGCCGCCACTTCTCGGGCTCTTCTTCAACGTCGCTCGCAATCTCCCAGCAACGCAGGCCGATGACCGCTCTTGCCAAGAGGTCCGTAGCGTTGGTGTGCTCCGACAAGGTGTACCGGTGATCCGGCCCGGTCTCCCATAACCAGTCAGAAGCAGTTGCGGCGTAGTCACGAAAGCGCTGCTCGCTCTCGCGTAGCGCAGCAAGAGTGTCTTCCAATTGTTGTTTGGCTGCGTGCTGCTCAGTGACATCCATGTGCGTTCCGACGAGTTCGACAGTTGAGCCATCGCTTGCCAGCACGGCGTGCGCAACAGCATGTATGTGTCGTATCGCGCCGTCGGGAAGACAGATTCGGAAATCGTATTCAAAATTCCCTGTTTTTTGTTCAATGGCCTGACGTTGGATTTCCTGTTGCCGCGGCAAGTCGTCTGGATGAATCCGCGATCGGATGGCCTCAATGGTCACCGGCTCATCCGGGTCAAAGCCAAATAGACGACTGACTTCGGCGGAGCGATAAGCAAAACAGCGACGGTTGCAGTCCCACGACCAGGTGCTCGTGCGACTGAGCTGCTGCGCGTCGACCAGATAGGCCTCGCTACGGCGCAGTTGTTGTTCCGTCTGCTTTGCTGTCGTGACGTCCGTGGCCGCCCCGACAAACTCGATATTCCCGGACGCGGTTCTCGTAGCACGTGCCACCGCGTGAATGTACTTTATCGAGCCGTCGGGCATCAGCAATCGGTATTCGTGCTCGAAATGCTCGCCTCGAAGGGCCCGATTCAAAGTGTCTTGGACAGAAGTCTTGTCTTCTGGGTGAGTGCGGTCAATGACGTGTTGCGCCGTTACTTTGGTCTCTGGATCATACTGGAATATCCGAAAGCTTTCCTTCGACCAAAAGACCTCGCCGGTGGCCACGTTCCAGCCAAAGCTGCCTGTGTGGCTCAATTCTTGCGCCTGAGCCAAATGCGCTTCGCTCCGCTGAAGAGCAAGAACCGTCCGCTTCTGTTCGGTGATATCTTCGCAGGCAATGAGGACGATGGGCTTATCGTCGGCCCACAAGATCGCCTTGGCAGTCTCGCGCACCCACAGCACCGAGCCGTTCCTACGGACTTTCTGGATTTCCCATGTACGCGATTGGCCGATATATGTAAGGCATCGCTCGATGGATTTGCGAACGACCTCGCGATCGTCTTTCAGAAAGACTCTGAACACCGATTGGCCGATCAGTTCCGCGGGCGTATAGCCGAGGTGGATCGCGCCGAAACTATTGACGTTCAGGACGGTTCCGGTTTCATTGACCATGAAGTACATGGCCGGGTTATGCTCAAAGATCTCGCGCCAGAGTTTCTCTCGGTTGCGCAGATCGTCCGCGCTGTGCCTTAGCTCGGCGGCGACCTCACGCGCTGCTTCCTTTTCGTAGCGGAGTTTTGCGATCAGGCGCGTTCCGATGATGGACGCAGTAAGGAAAGCGATAATCACCAAAAGCTCGTGAGGGGCGTCGATCTGGGGATTGAACGTGAGGACGTAAATTAAAGCGCTGACGGCGACTATGGAAAGCGCCAACGATGCGACGAAAGTGCCAATCAGCGAAAACACCAAAATCACGACCAAATAGACAAGCGCTGTGGCTGCGAAAGGGCTATGAAGATACAAGGAAGCTAGCGTCAATGCCGCGAGCGTAATGCTAGCCAAAATAAATTGCGCCGATGAACGTCCAAACGCGATGAGCCAATTAAACATGCTTGTATCCGTCCGGCCCTTCTGGCGGGATGATTAAAATGCAGGAATTTGTTCGAGCCGCCGGACAAGCGCTCCTGAGCGCTTTCTACGTCGGCCGCCGAAATCAGCATAGCCAAAAAAAAAGGCGCATTACAAACCTTCGTATAGTTCTCTTACATGGTAGAAATCGTACGCTCACATAGTAAATCAATGGCGTATCGTGCTTTTAGCGGTCCTCCTCGTTGGCGGCAATGCTACAATCTGGATTGCCGCGGCGAGTGGCAGAGGAGTGCAAAACCAAACGGTGGACGGATGGCCGCGGGGCATTGCTGAGTCTCAGGGATTTTGAGGAGGCCGTGTGTCGTTCCGGAAAGGGCCGGGCGAAAGCCTTTTGAGCGGCTCCTTCTGATGGAGAGGAAGAGGGTGGACGGGCTAGTGTGAGCCAATCGCGAGAGCGTGCCGGCGGTTCGATCCGGATCGCTCTCCTCAGGTTTGTCATGTGCTCGAGCCATCCGATTGTAAGGCTGGTGGCTGTCCTAACGTTCTCGTCCACAGCGCCCCTTCTGCTCTCCGTATAGCTCGCTGTCTACCTGCAAGCCTTGACGCTCGCCGTAATTTTAGGCAGCGCCATGGAGATTAATTCGGTCTTGTCGATCTGCTCAAGGCAAACCGCCTAGATGCCTCCGACCAACTGAAGTCCAATTCCTTTGTTGAATTGGCTCGCTCATTCGGGCCAGAATTTGATTCACGTTTCCTATATCGGCGATACCCCGGAGCTTCTCGGGATTGGTAGCTGCCTTTGGGAAGGTAGCTGGCAACGTTTCTAAGATGTGTACGCGTGCAGACAGCTCGAGTTGCACAGGAGGGGTAGCCGAGCGTTGGACGCCAGCCGCTTGACTTGGCACGTGCCGCTATTGTCCGTCCAACGGTCGGCGCCAAGGGAGCCATAGAATGGTCGGCCGACGGCCTCGCGCAAGGGGGCGCCAGCAAATGGACCGACGCTGTCAAGATGGAGACCTCCTCGACATTATCCGCGAAAGCTGGCGGCTTGGCGATGTCGCGAAGTCGCAGATGCGGCACTGCTTTCTCAACTTGCCTCGATCGGATCGAGGCCTATCAGCCAAGGTACCCACAATAGGTCACTAGCCAGCTCCTCCGCCGGCGGCGCGCCTCGTCGCCATGTCGCAGCCGGGCGGGTTCGTCGTGCAAGGGGCGGAGCCCAAGCGCTGAAGTTCACAAAGGCCGATTTTAATGACGCTGAATGCGCGCAGCAGGCGAGTGGACTGATATGCTGTATTCTCCTTGCAATAGGCGGGAGAAGACGGTTTGGCCAACATTTTTGTGGGCCCGCGCAAGTGCGCTTGGGGCCAGCGCCGTGGCCGTTCGTCTAATCAAGCCGTCAAGGTCCGCTGTGCCCATGTCAAGATGCGCCAGGCTTTAGACTTCCGAACGGAAACGGATAGCATCGGGGCTGGCGACCCTAAGAACAAGCAATCTGGATGCAAATTGGTTAGTCGCCTTCAAGAAACCAGCCGCTAAGGCCGGCTTTCTGTTTGTCACATAGCGCTTTATGTCCGGACCACTTGGGTGTTCGCAAGCGTTGTCGAAATGCATTCAGGTGCATTCGCGAGGCTGGATGTCGTGGACGAGGTGAGCGATGTGGCGCCAAGTGTCCTCAATGTCACGCTTCTGAGCTTGCCGCGTCTAGTGGGGCGTCGTGTCGAGAGGATGCAATTTAGGGATCAAGAGAGCACGACGGCTGACCTCCGTATCGTTACTCGACTTACGGGATCATGAATCGTCTCGCGTCAAGCACGAGCGCGGATGCAGAGGCTAATCTTCAATGCGGAATTAGGTAAGTCCCCTGGCGCTGACATAGAAGATCATCGACCTCGTCGTTTAGTGCGCGTGCTGCCCTTCGCCTTTCGCCGGATTGATAGTGCCGAACGATATTGCAAAGTGTGTGCCGCTCGTAACACTTACATAGTATTCCTCCGTTGAGGGCCGCCTTGTTTGACGGAGGCGAACGCTGCAGGTCCTAGGGGTAATCCTAGGAGAAGCGCTATGACGATTTCGAGGGCGGAGGTGATCACATCGGTCGAGCGGCGGCGCCGGTGGTCGCGGGATGAGAAGGAACGGCTAGTTGCAGCATCGCTCGAGCCCGGAGCCAATGTTTCCGAGGTGGCTCGCACGGCCGGCCTTCATGTGAGCCAGCTGTTCCGGTGGCGCAAAGAGCTTTGTAAGCACGGTGAAGCGAGTATAGCGGCCGTTCGTGCCGGTCGAGAGTCGGCCGTCTGTGCCGCCGCGGGAGGTTGCCGAAGCCCCTTTGGCGACGACATCGGGGCGTCGACGGAAGAGCCAAGGCATCATCGAGATTGATCTTGGTACCGGACCCCGCATCCGGATCGATGGCGAGGTTGATGGAGTGCGCATTCCAGGGATGGTGATGGAGACGCGCTGCGTCGTGTTCTCGATGCTTTGGTGCGCCGATGATTCCGGTTCCGGCGGGTGCGCGAGTGTGGCTGGCGACCGGCCACACGGATATGCGCCGAGGCTTTCCGTCCTTGGCGCGCCAAGTGCAGGAGGTGCTGCGCAAGGACCCGCTCAGCGGTCACCTGTTCGTCTTCCGTGGTCGCCGAAGCGATCTTGTGAAAGGTGATCTGGCACGGTGTGCTGCAGAGCATGAAGGAGGTGAATATCCGAATTTGATGCGTACAGCTTTATGAGAGATGGAGGACGGCCCTCCTGCATCGGTGTTCCAGGCGCAGGTGCAAAACCACGACACTGTGGCTTCGTTTAAAAGGCGCGGTCATCAGCAAGTGTTGCAAAAGTCCCGGGTTTACGGGGCAGGTACGTATCCAGAAGGCGAGCGAAAGCAAATCTTCCGATGACGCGTCGAAAATTACTAAGGCGTCGCCAAAATCAGGGGCGCGTGCCATCCCTGAGATCAATCCGTGAGACGCCTGGATTACTGCGCGGATGGCGACCGGCGTTTAGGGGACGCGATCTGGATACAGGCTCTTGTAGAGAACTGCAGGAACCAGTCGTTGTGATGCCAAGGGAGAAGTTCAAGCGGCGCACACCGCGAAGCAAGCTGCTGCTCGACGACATGCACGCCTGGCTGCTGCGCGAGCGAGAAACCCTCTCGCGCTCTTCCGAGGTCCTGAAGCCTATGAATTACATGCTCAGGCGCTGGGCCGACTTTGCGCGCTTCCTCGACGATGGCAGGATCTGCCTCAGCAACAATGCCGCCGAAAGAGCGCTGCGGCATCGCCTTGGGAAGGCGCAATTGAACCTTCGCCGGCAGCCTGCGCGGCGCCGAACGCGCCGCCATCATGCTGACGATGATCACTACCTGTCGTCTTAACGATGTCGATCCCAAAGCCGGGCTTGCCGACGTCCTCGCCCGGATCGTCGATCTTCCCGCTTCGCGTCTGCACGAACTGCTGCCCTGGGAATGGAAGCTCCCGCGCCAAGCCGACGAACCTACCGATCAGCAAGCTGCCTAACCTTCACGCAGCGCTATCATAGCGCTACCCGGCCCCCGCGCGCATGCGTCAATCAGGCGACCTTCGTCGTCTTTCAATTACCCACGAATGCTTTATTCGATTGCGGTAGCCCTGATCGAAAAATCTTGAATCGGATGAATCGCTTGTGATTCATTGTCGAGCACCTGAATCGCGACGGCGAGGTGCCTTGATGTGTTCAAGTGGAACGACATCTCGTTGGTCGGCCGGCCCGGATGGTCGCCAGGATGATGGTGATGAAAGCGCCGTCGAACACTGGACGGAGCGCGAGATCGACAAGACAGCTTTCAAGGATGCTCGTCTTGGTCAACGATTTGGCGAGCTGTTGAAGCAAATTGGTGACGGTATGGGCGGGAGCATACCGTTCGCGCGTCAGGACTGGGCGAACACGAAGGCGGCCTACCGCTTCTTCGCCAACGAGCGCGTGGAGGAAGCCGACATCCTCAGCGGCCACTTCGCCGCCACACGCGCACGTTACGATGATTGTACAGGCCCAATTCTCCTCATTCAGGACACGACGGAATTCTCCTATCAACGCGCGAACACGAGCGCCATTGGCCTAACCAAGAGCGTCAACAGCGGTCGGAACAAGGACGGTCGTTGGCGCCATCACACGGTCTGCGGAATGCTGATGCATTCCAGTCTCGCTGTGACTGTCGAGGCTTGCCGCTGGGATTGGCGGCGGTGAAGTTCTGGACACGAAAAAAGTTCAAAGGCAGGGCGCAGCTCAAGAAGAAGATCAACCCGACCCGCGTTCCGATCGAGAAGAAGGAGAGCGTTCGCTGGCTCGACAATCTCAGGCAATCGATCGAGCGGCTCCGACAGCCGGAGCGTTGCATTCATATCGGTGACCGTGAAAGCGACATCGACGAATTGTATTGCCTGACGCAAGAGCTTGGCGCTCACTTCCTTGTCCGCGCCTGCGTCGATCGGCTGGCAGGCGATGGCGGTCATACGATTGCAACCGAGATGGAAGAGACCAGCGTCAAAGGCTTGCATTACATCGACGTGCGCAACGACAAGGGCGAGACGACGAAGGCCGCGCTGGAAATCAAGTTCAAGCGGATCGCGGTCTTGCCTCCCATCGGGAAGCAGAAACATTATCCAGCCCTCGACCTTACTATAATCCATGCCACTGAGCGCGGTACGCCAAAGGGCCGTAAACCGATTGAGTGGAAGCTCATCACGGACCTAGCCGTCCGCAGGCGCTCGGAGGCAATCGAGAAGATCAACTGGTACGCCATGCGGTGGAAAATCGAGGCGTTCCACAAGATCCTGAAATCGGGTTGTAAGGCGGAAGACTCAAAACTCCGGACCGCGGAGCGACTTGCCAATCTAATGGCAGTCTTCTGCATTCTCAGCTGGCGCGTCCTCTGGCTCACCATGCTCAATCGCCTCGCCCCAAACGCGTCACCGAAGCTCGCACTGACAGACACCGAGATCGCATTGCTCGATCAACTCATCAGCGGCGCCAGCCATCGACGATGTCGGCCTGGAACCCTTGCATTTTATCTTACCAAACTTGCACGATTAGGGGGCTACTTGGCCCGGGCAGCCGATCCGCCACCGGGAAATGTTGTCATCTGGCGCTGTCTCTCGAGACTCACAGATATCAAACTCGGTGCCGAAATTGCAGCGGCTGGAAATGTGGGTAATTGAAAGCTTCGTCGTATGCGTACCTTACATACGAGATTGTGACGTTAGGTTTGCGTTCGCAACCACTTGCGTACGGTAGTAGCGCATGCTGTTTATCGCAACGGCGACGTTCGCCTGACGTTCGGTGCCCGCCAAAGTCTCCGAGCACGAGACGAGACGGGTACTGCTACGTATGTGAGTCTTGTATTGGAGAAGAGCATATGCGGCTCAATATCACATGTCTAACGAGACTGTCTTCCTTGCTTTTAGTGGCAAGCGTAAGCACGACAGCGAAGGCCGGCGAGCCTTCTGCAAAATATGTAGACGTGCTAAGTGCCCTGCGGGCCGGCAAGGTAGTAACGCTAATACTAGATCTCGATCGTTGCACAACCGTTGATGGCGGTCAGCCCGGACCAGCCATGCAAGGTGGTCTGATTATCAGCGCCTTCAGGGTTAGCGCGCAGAACGGAATCAGCTTCGCCAATGTGCATCAAACCTTGGACGACTCAGGACACCCTGTTACCGAATACATCCGCCACAGCCTTAACCGCGAAGGCAAGCTCAAGGTAAAGGCCTCAAAGTTGGTTGCTGGCGCGGCCGAAGCCGTGATCCAGGGTGAATTTGTCTGCGAGCTGCCAGACGGCGCGAAGTTCCTTTGGTAAGGGCAATAGCCGCCGTCGAGGGGCCGAGCTGCCGTTCGGCATCGGCCACCCGGGGCGTCAGCAAAGAAGCGCAACAGAGATCGTGATCGGCGCGATCTCAAGAGATTTGCTGACCGGAGCAGATGAGAACGTGGTTTGCAGCTCGACTTACCCGTTCGGAGTCGACTGCCGCTGACTGGTCGCAAGCCGGAGACGCGAAGAGCCTCGCCATCACAAAGGCCGAGGTGTGGAGCAGCCAAGAAATGAAAGCTCAATTGCGCTCGAGTTGAGCTCCGCGTTGTTACCATTTGGCTAAGCGTCACCGAGTCAACCTAAGGAAGTTACGGCTGGAATGAAGAACGTTTGGATTATATCGGCGATCGTCCTCGCCCTCGCGCTGGCGGCGACGTCTTTCGTCTACGTCGCAAGACAGCATCTCAACGCCGATGCACTCGGAGCCGGACCATCAAGTCCTTGCGTCGGCGACCCTAATGGATGTGAAGATCTTGCTCCATATCCATTTGGCCAGTATGTTTGCAACAGTTACCCGGGGGCGTGCCGACACTAGGGGGGCCGCTTACGCAGAACGTTGTGGTCAGAACGTCGCGAGTGCCGGGCCAGTGCGCCTTGCACTAGGCGGCGCAAGGCGCCATGCTAAACGTTCGCAGGAGTATATATCCCGAGATGGTAGTCAGGCTCACGACATGGGTGATGGAACTCTCTCGGGGAAAACTGCTGGTCGAAGCCGGCCTCATCGCTCCAAGCGGTAAAGGAATAGATTGATCTCATCGTCATGGCAGGAATTGATTGTAAGACCGCATGTCCGTCTCTGCCGGTGGGGTCGTTCGCCCTACACTGCGTGTCCGAGGTTGCTTAGGTCCGAGCCGAGGCGCCGTGGCGGATTATAGGGAAGCATTTGTTGGAATCGTGTCGCCAAACTGAGAAATGCCGTCGCGATTGCGGAGGCAGGCTGGGAGGGAGGGGTTCGCTTCTTCGGTGAAGTCGATGCTTCGGACGTTAACGTGCGCCGTATTGTATTATAGTGTGGATTCGCCAGCCGGTTTAATCGCATCCACTTCTGTTACGAGGCCGGCCCGACGGGCCATGGCCTTTATCGTCTGATCCAATCGCTCGGCCACGAATGCACGGTGGTGGCGCCATCCACCCTGATCGCCGCGCGACAGAGAGAGCTCGGATCGTCGCCGAGAGTCTGTTGCCCGGTGCTCAGGTGTCCGAGGTGGCGCGCAAGCACGGAGCGACGCGCTGGCAGATCTACGATTGGCGAGGGGGTTGCGACAGCGAGACATGTTGCCGCCGTGCGAAGCGTCGCAGCCGACATTCGCGCCGCTGGTCGTGGAAGGTGCGTTGGAGGAGCGTCAGGTTCCGGCGATCAAGCTTGAGATCGCGATCGGCGATGTCGTGCTGCGGACGGATATGGCCATTGATGCCGAGCAGCTGTCCCGGGTAATCCGTGCGGTGCGAGCGTCACGATGATCGCGGCTGGTGCGGATTTGCAACGCGGCCGATCGACTTCCGCGGCGGCCATGATGGGCTTGCGACGGAGGTGCAGGAGATGCTTCGTCTCGACCCGTTCCTCGGCGCGGCCTTCGTGTTCCGATCGAACCGAGGCCAACGATTGCGGACGGCGTGATGCGGATGTCGCGGGCGATGTTCGCGGCCTTTTTCGAGGGGCTGGATTGGAGGTTAGTCCGTCCGGAAGAAGCACGGCGCCCGCAGGCGGCGGGACAACTGCGGCAGAATGACTCGAAAGCTACTTTGAACGTAGCAGGCGCGGCCGCGATATGCTCGAAATAGCGCATGAGCATCGCGGCGCTGCGCGACGATCCGCGCGATCGAGGCGTACTTATTGTCGATGCTCGTGCCGCCAGGCGAAGGTCGATCTGGATGCGCTGGCCGGAGGGGAGCGTGGCCGTGTCGTGTTTTAGCGCGGCGCAAAGCAGCGACGCGAACACAGTCGGGATCAATACCGCCCTGCCGCAAGGACGATTCGGAATGGACACTCTGATTGACATGAGCACTGGTGGTCATCAAAGCGAATGTCGTGATCTGGGCCGACCTATGGCGTTCATGAAAGCGGGGGATAGTCCAAGCAAAGCGCCCAGAACTTGCTGGGCTTGACTTGACGTTCCAAGTTCGCTCGTTCTAATTTTGTTCTCCTGGGGTCCGATTCTGCCGGTCCGTCCCTTTTCAATGACAACAGCAGCGCCACGATCCGGCCAGGAACCATGCACGAGATCATCTGTCCCCACTGTGACAAGGCCTTCAAGGTTGATGAAGCCGGTTACGCGGACATCCTGAAGCAAGTCCGTGACGCGGATTTCGCTCAGCAGCTCCACGAACGGTTGGAGCTGGCCGAGCGTGACAAGCAGAGCGCCGTTGAATTGGCCAAGGCCCAGGTAAGCAGCGATCTGCAGAAGACCACGGCTGCTAAGGACGCTGAAATCCAGGAATTAAAGTCCAAGCTTGAGGGGAGCGGCGTTGCCCAGAAGCTCGCGGTTGCTGAAGCGCTCAGCGCCGTCGAAAAGGAGCGGGATAGACTCGCGAACGCGCTAGCTGAGTCCGAGCGCGAAAAGAAGGCGGCCTCGGAGCTTGCTGACGCGCTCCTGGCGAGCGAGCAGCACAAGATTGCTACTGCCAAGGAAAGGGAGATCCAGGATCTGAAGGCGAAGGTTCAGGCAGTTGAGCTTGAGAAGAAGCTCGCCGTGACTGAAGCGGTAGGTGCCCTCGAAAAAGAGCGTGATGAGCTGAAAAGCGGCATCAGTCGAGTACAGCTCGAAAAGCAGCTCTCCGAGCAATCGTTGAAGGATAAGTACGAAACCCAGATCAAAGATCGCGACGACGCCATCGAGCGTCTCAAGGATATGAAGGCCCGCCTCTCGACCAAGATGGTGGGCGAGACCCTCGAGCAACACTGCGAGACTGAGTTTAACCGGGTCCGGTCGATGGCTTTTCCGCGCGCTTATTTCGAGAAGGACAACGACGCGCGGACCGGCAGCAAGGGCGATTACATTTTCCGCGACTCGGACGAGGCAGGCACTGAAATCATTTCGATCATGTTCGAGATGAAGAACGAGAGCGATAAGACCGCGACGAAAAGCAAAAACGAAGACTTTCTCAAAGAACTTGACCGGGATCGCATCGAGAAGGGCTGCGAGTACGCTATCTTGGTCTCATTGCTTGAACCGGACAACGAGCTTTACAATGCCGGCATCGTCGACGTCTTCCACCGCTACCCAAAAATGTATGTCATCCGGCCGCAGTTCTTCCTGCCTATGATTACGCTCCTAAGGAACGCGGCAGTCAATTCGCTGAAGTACAAAACCGAGCTTGCGCTCGTGAAAGCGCAGAATGTCGATATAACCCAGTTTGAGAACCAGCTCGAATCGTTCAAAACCGCATTCTCAAAGAACTATGATCTTGCTTCCCGGCACTTTCAGACGGCTCTTACGGAGATCGACAAGTCGATCGATCATCTGCAGAAGACGAAGGATGCCTTGATCGGTGCGGATCGCAACCTGCGTCTTGCCAATGACAAGGCACAGGACGTGACGATTAAGAAGCTAACTCGGGGCAATCCGACAATGGCTGCGAAATTTGCGGAGCTTAAGAGCGCGCCTGCCGAAGCCGCGGAGTGAGGCGGTCGAAGTATTGAGTCTGCGCGTAAAATCGTGTTTTCGAATTCACGATGTCACGGCCTGACTGAAGAAGGCGGGCCGTTAGCCGAAGATATGACCAAAAACAAGGCGACGATTGCCGCAATGGCGGCCGGCGGCGCGGTCGCAATCACATTGTCCTTAACTTGTCGTCCGTTAAGAAGCCGATTGTAGCGATGAGCGGTCGCTGGCGGCCGCGATGAAGGTGGTCAGGATCAGGCACCAAAGAGCCCTCAGCCAGGCGAGGACCCGGCGGAAGTTGTGACCGACGGCGGAGAGGATGACGTTAGCCGCATCGCCGGGGCGGCCTTTGAGGTAGCATCGGCCGAGGTGACCATCGGTCTTCAGGTGTCCGATGATGGGCTCGATGGCGGAGCGGCGGCGCAACTCGCGCTTGATGACACCGAAGACGCCGCGCTTCTGGCCGGAAATGAAGACGCGACGAGGATTTTGCGCGTCATGGCCGCGGTATCCCTTGTCGACATAGGCCCGCTCGATCGCACAGCCGGTGAGTGTCTCGGTGCGGTCGATGACGTCCCGCAAGGTGTGACCGTCGTACGGGTTATCGGGTAGCGCCCTGGCGTGCAGCACGAACAGGCCGCCTGGAGCACGGCGGTTGTTGGTGACGATGGAGGCTTTGACACCGAACTCGTAGGGTGCGGCGGCCTTGCCCTTGCCGATGCACTCGACCTCTGGAGCATGGAAGGAATACAGCTTCCAGCCGCGCTGGCGCTGCTGCTGCGAGCGGATCTGCGAGGCCCTGCCGAGCGGCAGGGCGAAGGCGTTCTCGAGCACGGCCTGACCTTCGATCTTGCGGCGGATATCGCGGATGATCCGGCCCAACCGGCTGCGCAGGATGCGCAACTGCCGCTGATGCCGCTTGAATTGCTTGGCGTGGGCGTAGCGTCCCGCCATCATCGCCGCGGTCTTGGCAATGCGAAGATAGGACTGCCGCAGCTTGACCCCGTGCTTCCTCGCCAGGCGGTTGAGCCCCTTGATTGCCGCGTGCAGCAGCTTGGCATCGGTCGGGAAGGTGATGGCCTTTGGCTGCACCGTGGTGTCGACTGTGACCCGCTTGAGGTCCTGGCTGCGTAACGCGCCGGCCTCGTGCGCCACCCGCAGGCTCTCGGCCAACAGCAGCTCCAGCTTGTCGCCGAGCCGCTTGCGCCAGTGGCTCAGGTCCGAGCGCTCGTGCGGGAAGGCGTGCTGGAAGAACTCTTCGCCGGTGAAGTACTGGAAATACGGGTCGTGGACCCAGCGCTCGCACACCCCCTCATCGGACAGGCCGTAAATGTGCTTGAGCAGCAAGAGCCCGATCATGAAGCGGGTCGCGATGCCCGGCCGACCGTTCTCGCTGTAGAGCGGCGCGATCTCGCCGTCGATCCAGTCCCAGTCGACCTTGCCGGCGAGCTGAACCAGCTCGTGCTTCATGTTGATGATCTGGTCCAGCCTGGCCCGGAACAGATCGCCCGATCCCGTCGCTTTGGGCTTCTTCGGTCGCATCGCCACCTCCGATGCGAGGACGGAATCATGACTGGCGATTCGATGGAATCCTCAAAACGAAATTGCAGGGTTCCGATGCCCGAAGCATCAAAACCCTGCAATCCCAAAACAGGCAACAACGAATAATGCGATCCCAGCTCAGTCGTTTAGCCGCTCTTCACGGACGACTAACTTTTGCGACGAACTGCGCGAGTAGCGGCTTGAGGTGCGTACCCTGGGCGCCCGCAACAACCGACCTACTTGAGCCCTGAGCAGAACCGCTGAATGCGTGCACAGGCATCAAGGAGAACCTCGGTCGAGGTCGCATAAGACAATCGGAAATTCGGCCCCTGGCCGAACGCGGCGCCATGCACGACCGCGGCGCCTTCCTCCTCGAGGAGTGCCGCGGCAAAATCCTCGTCGTTCCGGAGGAACTTACCGGAGCGGGTGCTCCTTCCGATCGCGTCTGCACAGGACGGGTAGACGTAGAAGGCCCCGTCGGGAACCGGGCATTTGAGATGATCCGCCTCGTTCAACAACGACACGACGAGATCGCGCCTCTCCTTGAAGACAGAACGACTCTTGGCAATGTAATCCTGCGGGCCGTTTAGCGCTTCGACAGCCGCCCATTGCGCGATCGAGCAGGCACCCGACGTCTGCTGGCTCTGCAGCTTTTCGAGCTCCTTGATCAGCCTCTCGGGCCCACCCGCGTAACCGATGCGCCAACCGGTCATCGCGTAGGATTTCGAGACGCCATTGACCGTGAGGACTCGGTCGCGGAGAGCCGGCTCGACCTGCGCCATGGTGGTAAAGACAAAATTGCCGTAGGTGAGATGTTCATAGATGTCGTCCGACAGCGTCCATACGTGCGGATGCCGGACCAGCACCTCGGAAAGAGCCTTCAATTCATCGCCGCTGTAGGCGGCACCGGTCGGGTTCGACGGCGAGTTCAGAATCAGCCATTTCGTGCGCGGTGTAATGGCCGCCTCGAGCGCCGCCGCGGTCACCTTGAAACCGTCAGACAGACAAGTTGGCACAAAACTGGCCTGCCGCCAGCAAACAGGACGAGATCCGGATAGCTGACCCAATACGGCGCGGGAATGATGACCTCGTCGCCCTTGTTGAGCGTCGCAAGGAGCGCGTTGAAGATCACGTTTTTGCCACCCGTCCCGACGATGGTTTCGCTCGGCTTGTAGTCGATCCCGTTCTCCCGTTTGAACTTCGCGGCAACTGCCTCCCGCAGCGCCGGCACGCCGGGCGTACCTGGGTACTTGGTCTCGCCCCTATCGATCGCCGCCTTGGCGGCCTCCTTGATGTTGTCCGGCGTATCGAAGTCGGGCTCCCCGACGGAGAGGAAGACGACATCACAGCCGGATTTCTTCAGTTCGCGCGCCTTGCGCGTGACGAAGATAGTGGCGGAGGGTTGAATGCGCTCGAGCGCGTCGGACACGAATGACATCTTGCTTTCCTGGAAAAATCCTTTGATTAGGGCGCTGACGATAGAATCAGCGCCTCTCTTTCGCGTAGCGTTCCTTGGTCGCATCGTTCGGTGGATATAGACCGTCGAGCAATGCTCCCGCCTTCACCTGATCGTAGACCCACTCCTCGAAGCGATCTTTCTCGAAGGCTTCGACCGCAACGGCTTCTGCGATCGCGGCCGGCACGACGACGGCACCGTCGTCGTCCGCAACCACGATGTCGCCGGGAAATATCGTAACGCCGCCGCACGCCACCGCGACCTGCGTGTCGGCACAGAAGAACTCGGACGGCGAGGGCGGCGCGGTGGTGCCGTCCGCCCAGATCGGCCAATTGAGTTTCTTCATGCCGACGAGGTCGCGTATCGCTCCGTCGGTGACAAGACCTGCGATGCCTCGCGTCTGCATCCGAGCGCAGATGATGTCGCCGAACACGCCGGCCGACCGCAGCCCCATCGCATCCACGACCACCACGGCGCCGGCGGGAATCTTCTCCATGACCGTGCGCGGCGACGTGGGGCCGGCTACGGCCATGGTCGTCGTGATATCTTCGCGCGCCGGCACAAAACGCATCGTGTAGGCCGGCCCCGCGATGCGCTTCTGCCCTTCCACCAGCGCCCGCGGTCCGCGCAGCGAGACACGGGCGAAGCCCTTCTGCCGAAGGACAGTCGAGACGGTCGCGACGGCCGTCTTTTCGAGGGTTAGCAGGGCCTCAGTCGAAATATTCGTCATCGCCGCTCTCTTTCGATCATGAAGCTTCGCGGTCGCGGTGGCCGTAAAGACGAGCGGCCGCTTCCTGCGACAGACGTCCTTCGAAGACGTCCCTCTCGATCAACGCCGCCGGTCGTTCCTTCGGGTTGCCGAGACCACCACCGCCGGGCGTATGGATCACCAGCCGGTCGCCCGCCTCGATCGTCTGAAGCCCCTTGCCGGCGATCGGCCGTCCGGACGCGAGGCCGACATAGCCCGCCCCGCCGTTCTCGCCGCCCAGGCGTCCTCGCGCCGGATTCTTGACGCGCTCGAAGGCGGCGCTGAGCCGGAACGCGGTGCCGTCGGCGTTCTCGACCTCGATGATTTGGCCGAGACCACCGCGCGTGCGCCCCGGACCGCCGCTGTCTATGCGGAGCTCCTTGCGCCAGAACACGAAGGGGATCTGCGTTTCCGCGATCTCGATTGGCATGCACTGGATGCCCGTTGGGAACGCTGTCGCCGACAAGCCGTCCTTTGTGAAGCGGGCTCCCATACCGCCGCTGGTGGTAACCGTCAACGAGTAGTTGCGCCCCTTGCGCTCTCCGACTGTGAAGGTCCCGCGCAGTGCGATATTCCACATGCACGAACTGCCCTCGGCGGGGATGCGCTCCGGCAGGATTTGCAAGAGGCAGCCAAACACCAGATCCGGCAGCATCTGGCCGATCACGTGCCGCGCTCCGACGGGCGAGGGCTTCCTGGCGTTGACGATGCAACCCTCCGGCGCGAGGACCTTCAACAGGGACAGAGATCCGGCATTGTTGGGAATGTCGTCAGCGATGGCGCAACTGATGGCGAAGGACGTGTAGGCGGTCGCGTAAGTCAAGGGAACGTTGATGCCCTTAATCACCGCGGGGGCGCTGCCGGCAAAGTCGACAACGATGCCGTCCTCGTTAATCGTCAGTGCGGCCCGGAGCGTCAGCGGCTCGTTGTAGCCGTCGACGATCATCTCGTTTCTCCAAGTTCCCTTCGGAAGCGACACGATCTCCTTAAGCACCGCTTGGCGGGAGCGCTCGAGAATGAAGTCGGCGAGCTCCGAAAGATCATCGAGGCGAAACTCTGTCATTGTCTCTTGAAGCCGCCTGACGCCGACATCGTTGCACGCCGCGAGCGAGTAGGTATCCCCGATGGTGTCGACCGGAAGCCGCGTGTTAGCTTCGATCACCGCCATGAGCGTCTCGTTGACCGTGCCGGCGTCGATTAGCTTGATCAACGGAATGTAGAGACCTTCCGCAAATACGTCCGGAGCTTCAGTCCCCGCGCCCAGCCCGCCAATGTCCATGAGATGGCTGGTGCAGGCGAACAGAGCGACACACTTGTCTTTGTGGAAGCAAGGCGTGACAACGACGAAGTCGTTGAGGTGGCCGGTTCCGAGCCACGGGTCGTTGGTGATATAGGCGTCGCCCGGCTTCATCGTTGTGGTCGGAAAGCGACCCAGAAAGTGTTTCACGGACTCTGCCATCGTGTTCACGTGGCCCGGCGTGCCGGTCACGGCCTGCGCCAACATCCGGCCGTAAAGGTCGAATACGCCGACCGAGACGTCGCCGCAGGCGCGGACTAGTGGACTGAAGGCGGTGCGGATCAGAATCTGCGCCTGCTCCTCAACGAGGGCCAGCAGACGATTCCAGAGGACTTGATGGTGGATCGCGGAATTTAGATTTCGGGTTTCGACCGCCTGTTCCGAGGCGGCGATCCGCTGCATGACGATGCTGCCGTCCCCGTCGATGGAGGCGGAGAAGCGTGATGTGATGAAGGTCGTGGTCTCGTCCTCCACGATGAGTGCCGGGCCGCGGATGGTCAATCCATTTGCCATCTGCGAACGATTGTAGGCGGGGACAACGATGGACTTCGAGGCCGTGCCATCAAAGACCTCGCGCACGCCTGCATCCGATGGCTCGCCGATGTTCCAAATGAGAGCTGTCGGTTCGACGGATTTGCGCGTCGTCGAGACAGTCACCGACCAGCTCAGGACCTCGATGGCAGCGCCCGGAATGAACCGGGTGAAGAGGCGTCCGTAGAGATCCTCAAACCATTCGCGCAGCACGGTGCCCGTCAGAGGCTTGGACCGGTCCGGCAGGACAACCGAGATTTCATGACCCTGGCCCACGTAGCGCATGTGCGCCACGCAACGCTCGACGAGCTCTGCGCCCTCGGTCTTCACCAGGGCGATGGTGTCGGCCGCCAAGGCGTCGAGAAAAGCGCCGATCTCGGCTGGATCGACGGAAGCGAGATTGACGTGCTTGCTCCGGATCAGTTCAAAGGAGATCGGCGCCTCTAGGAATCCGACCGCCGAGCCGACGCCCGCGTTGCGCGGCACGACCACCTTGCGGATGCCGACCTTCTCGGCAACCCAAGCGGCGTGCAGTGGGGCCGCACCGCCGAATGCGATCATCGTATAGTCGGCGATGGGCTCGCCGCGTTCGGCTGCGTGCACGCGGACCGCGCTCGCCATGCTTTCGCACACGGTCTCGGTGATGGCGAAGGCCGCCGTTTTGCTCGAAAGGCCGAGCTTCTTGCCAACGGCGGCGTCGAGCGCACGGGAGGCTGCCTGCGGATCGAGTTGAACTCGTCCGCCCGCGAACGCGCCGGGATCCAAGAGCCCTAGCGCGAGGTCGGCGTCGGTCACTGTCGCCCCGGACCCACCACCCGGGTAACAGGCCGGCCCCGGCTGCGAGCCCGCGCTCTGCGGACCGACGGTGACCCTGCGGAGCCGGTCGACGCCTGCGATGGATCCGCCGCCCGCTCCGATCTCGACGAGCTCGACGGCTGGGATCCGCAGCGGCAGCCCGCTGCCCTTCATAAAGCGGTGCGTCCGGTCGACCTCGAACGAGTTGGCGGTGACCGGCTCGCCGTCCTGAATTAGGCAGACCTTTGCGGTCGTACCGCCCATATCGAAAGAGACGACCCGCTTGTCCCCAAGCCTGCGGGCGCGCTGTGCGGCGTAGATCGCTCCGCCCGCGGGGCCGGACTCGACCAGCCGGATCGGATAGCGTTTGGCGGTCTCGATGGAAGTCAGACCGCCTCCGGACGTCACTAGGAAAAGCCGACCGGTGAAGCCCGCTGCCGTGAGCGCCGCCTCCATCCTTTCAAGATAGCCGTTGATGAGCGGCTTCACGTAGGCGTTGGCGGCCGCTGTTGACGTGCGTTCGTACTCCCGGATTTCCGGGCAGACGTCGGACGACATTGTGATCGACAGGTCGGGCATCTGCCCGGCGAGGAAGCGCGCGGCCTTCCGTTCATGCTCCGAATTCGCATATGAATGCAGGAAAGCGATCGCCACGCTCTCGACAAGGCTTTTCCTGAGTTTGTTGACGATTTCGGCGAGCTCCGCGAGATCCAGTTCGAGCTTGACGTCGCCCTTTGCGTCGATGCGCTCGGCCACGGTGTAGCGGCGCTCTCTGGGTATCAGCGGCAGAGGCTTGGTTAGTTGCAGATCGTACTGGTCGTAACGCCCCTCACTGCCGACTTCCAACACGTCGCGGAAGCCAGCGGTCGCGATTAGTGCCGTCTTCGCGCCTTTACGTTCGAGCACCGCGTTCGTCGCAAGCGTCGTGCCATGGATGAAGACGTCGACTTTCGAGAAGTCGAGGTTGACCGTCGCGAGAAGCTGCTTCGCGCCGTTCATCAACCCGACCTCGGGCTGCGCAACCGTAGTGAGGACCTTGCGGGTGACCCTGCCGAAGGGGCCATCGAGCACCACGTCGGTGAACGTGCCGCCGATGTCAATGGCAAGGCGGGTTTCGATCTTCTTGGTCAAGGAATGTCTCCGACAGATCCGGTGCTCATATGAGAAGCGACTTCAATGATTCCGCTTTCCGTCCGCACAATCCGACGAAGCGGTCGAATTCGTCATTGGTCAGCGTAGGCGATTTTTTGCAGTTGAGATTAAGCGTTCCGAAGATCGAGCCGTCGTGCCGATACAAAGGGAACGCAACTGTGCGCCATCCCATGACGAACTCGTCTTCCATCACGCTGTAGCCGCGTTTGCGCGCGGCCATGATCTCGGACTTGATGACTGCTTTATCGGTCTGCGTCGCCTCTGTCTGTGCGACCGGCTTCAGTTTCGCCAAGTAGGAGGTGAGCTCGTTTTCGGTCTTCTGGCCCAGCAGCACGCGACCGGCCGCGGTGCAGTAGGCGGGAAACCGCGTGCCCACCCCTAGCGATCGCGACATCAGTTGTTCGGGCATCGTGTAGGCGACGACGAGCACCTCTGCGCCGTCGAGGACGCCGACCAGACAGGATTGTCCTGTGATCCGCGAGAGCTCTTCACAGGCAGGCTGCAGCACCTGGGCGTGACCGCCGCTCGCAAGGTAGGACGTCGCAAAACGGACGACCTTTGGCGTCAGCCTGAAAGTACGACCCGAAGTCTCTGCATAGCCAAGCGTGGTCAGGGTGTGCAGGATCCTGCGGACGCTCGGCTTGGGAAGATCCGTCGCCCTTGCCAGATCGCTGATAGTCGGAGGCTCGCGATGATTGCCAAGTGTCTCGATGACGCTCAGGCTGCGCGATAGCACTTCGAGGAAATCGGGCCCGCGGCCCGCTGCCTGACGTCTTTCGGTGTCTTCGGCTCGCAACTTCGTCATATTGCATTCTCCGCGGCTGGACGGAAGCCCCGGGTCTCTGCCGCGTCGGCTACGACGATCTGCGGCGTGCAGTGATTCGGCAGGTGCCTGCATGGGTCGAAGCTGACGTCTGACAACCAGCCAAAGTCCATTTTGCGCTCGTGGCGTTCTACGAGATTACGGAGTTCACTCCTGGCGGGTTGTTGAGTTTCAGTTAATAACCAGGCCAAGCCGCGAGACAAGACTTGTCCATGCTTCTTGCGTCGCGGCGACCTCGGAGGCGGCATCACGACCAACGCTTGGCTTGCCGACGACGAAATTCTGCTTCATGATATTTTGCATCGCGCTGGTTGAAACGATCTTGGTAAAAGTCTTCTCGAGGATATCCGTTATCTCCGCGGGAAGCTTTGCCGGACCAAACAGGCCAATGAAGCCGCCTCGCCAATCGAATTCGGCAGGATAGCCCAGGTTCTTAAATGTCGGAATGTTTGCAAAGCCGTCGACTTCATCGGGCGATAGCATCGCCAAAGCTTTGACCGTACGGGCCTCGATTTGAGGCGCTATCGTGCTCATCGTGCCCATTGCGCAGGCCACTTGGTTACTCAACAGATCGTTGAGCATCGGCGCTTCGCCCTTGTAGGGCACATGAACCATCTCGAGCTTGTTATAGTCGGAAAATAGCTGCTGAAAAGCATGGCTCGTGGTGCCGGCGCCAAAAGTGCCGTATGCAAGTCTTTTGCCGCGAGCGTAGGCGACAAATTCTTCCATCGTGTTGGCGGGAGACAGGGCGGGGACCACGAGTGGCATCACGGTCCGGCCGAGCGAGCCGATCGTCGTGAAATCGTCCACCGCATCATAGAGTTTCTGGGCGGCAACGGCCGGCGCCTGTACAAGGCTCGACGAATTGAAGAGCAAGGTGTGGCCATCAGGGTTAGCGCGCGCGACCTCTAAAGAGCCAATCATGCCCCCAGCTCCCGCGCGGTTATCCACGATCACCGTCTGGCCAAGCTCGGTCGAAAGGGTTTGTCCTAGCGACCGAGACAGCACGTCGACAACGCCGCCGGCAGGGAATGGGCAGACCAACCTTATCGTTCTGGTCGGATAACTGGCAGACCGGGCAAAAGGCGCATTGGCCATGACGGCCGTCCCAATAACGCCGACGTGGAATAACCGTCGCGTAATCATGCTGTCTCCGCTCGTACGTTCAGCGTACATTTGTACGTAGTGGAGCACAGATTGCACGAGATCGTCAAACTCTAAAAACGTCGTCCCGTGCCCGCCCTGGTATGCCGACGTCGCCCGAGAATAGAATCTCGGAATCCATTTCCAGGATGAAGAGGCTGAGCGAAGTATCGAGATTACGCACAGTCCTCGCGCGCATGCCGACCTCCGCGCTGTTGGTAGGAGCGGCGATAGCGCAGCTTCTTCGCCGGTCGCTCAGATGCCGACACGATCTCGCTACAATTCCGGGATGCTGACGGAGAGGTTTGCGATGCGCCAGTCGCGTGCGGCCGGCGACAAGCTGTTCGTCGACTGCGCTGGCGACCGCGGGGGTGATCGAGGGATTCGCCGGCGAACGGCGCACCGCGCCGACATCGCGAAAGCGATCAACTTGCTGCTGAACCGGTGGGCCGCGTTCACCCGCTTCCCTCACCAACAACGCTGCTGAACAGCGCGAGGGTGTCGGCCGGCAGATGAAACTCGACCTTCGCCGGCTCAGACGCCGGTAATCACCGTGCTAGAGGGCGTCTACACGATCATCGAACCTGCAAGATGACCGATGATGATCCCAAAGCGTGGCTCTCGGACGTCCTGCGCGGCTACTTGTGCGTCCAGCCAACAGAGTCGCCGACCAGCTGCTGTGGAATTGAAGGCCTCTCAGCAAGCCATCGTCGCTCCCTGACGAGCGTTACCTGCGCTATCTGGGGTCTTCTGGATGCGCACAGAAAAATCACAGCAACGACGCATCAAAGAGCGGCCCCAGCGGAGCTTTCGATATCCGCCGATGCTTGCCTGAAGGCGCTCGCACGCTCTTTTTCTTAGATTTGCGACGTCTCCTTCAATGGCTTCGTCATCGGGAAGTTCAGTTCCGATAGCTTAAAAGGCCAAGATGAGTAGTTGTAGCAGAGCCACGTCTGAAATCCGCGGGCGAGATCGCATCATGAGCTCAGACCCGATAGCGTTGACACATCGCCAAATGATAGTATTATGCACTACTACCATCATCTTTGTGGAGCCTTTCGATGACCTCTGTGTCGACCCCCCAGCAATCTGAGGCCCTCATCGGCCTAACGATGCGTTTCGCTGAGCACGTTGCTTTGCTCAAGTTCGAGGAAATTCCCGCTGACGTCAGCAACAAGGCGAAGCTGATCCTGCGCGATGGCGTTGGTAATGAAATTGCTGCATCCGCTATCAGCGAGCCAGCAAATAAAGTCATCGAGCTTGTCAAAGAGTGGGCCGGCACGCCGCAGAGCACCATCATTGGCCATGGCATGAAAGTGCCGACGCCCAATGCTGCGCTCGTTAATGCGATGATGGGGCACGGAATCGAGCTGGACGACGCGCATGGCTCTGGATTGATAAAGGCCGGTTCCGTTCTCGTTCCGGCAGCCTTTGCAATTTCGGAACTGTCGGGCGCTTCAGGTAAAGACGTCCTCACGGCGGTTGTTGCAGGCTATGACGTGGCAATCCGAATCGCGAAAGCGATCAATCCCGGTCACCGCCAGCGCGGTTATCACACGACTGGAACCGTTTCAGCCATCGGTGCTGCTGCTATGTGCGCGAAGCTTCTGGGCTGCAATGCTGAACAGATCGCCTGGGCCATCGGATTGGCTTGCATGCAGTCGGCGGGCATTCAGTCATATCTCGACGATCCTTGCATGGCAAAACCCTTTAGCCCCGGTAAGTCCGCCTTTAACGGCGTTCTCGCGGCGATCATGGCGAGCCGCGGCTTCAGCGGTCCTAAGAAAGTGCTAGAGTCGCGCGAGGGCTTCTTGAATGCCTTCACGGACAGTGTCCGCCTCGACGACTTGCAAGACAACCTCGGCAAGCATTTCGCGATCATGGAAGTCGGATTCAAGCCACATGCGGCGTGCCGATATGCCCACGGCCCGATCGACCTCGCGCAGGATGCGTTCGCGCTCGACGGCGTGCGTCTCGACAATGTCGATCGTGTTACCGTTCATATGAGCGAGCTTGCGATTCGTCAGGCGTCAAAGCCAAAAGTTACCAACCTCAATGCGGCGATGGGCAGCACGCAATTTAGCATCGCGCTGGCGTTGGCCTCCGGAAAGAATGGCCTGAAGGAATATTGGGACGGCTACAAGCAGGCGGCTGTCCACGAGGGCATGGGGAAGATCGAGTTGCAGAAGGAGGCGGCCTATGGACTGGGCGGACGTCAGGCTCAGATCGACATCGCGCTGAAGAACGGCAAAGTCGTGACTCGCAGCTCCCTCGAGCCGAAGGGTGAACCGTCCAATCCTCTCACCTCCGACGAGCTGGAAGCGAAGTTCTTGGCGATGACGACTATGGTGATCGAAGAGAAGCAAGCACGTCGAATCAGCGACCTCATGATGTCGCTCGAAAAGCAACCCAAGGCCGATGTCGTTCCTCAAGCTGCCGTGGTGGATAATGGGCCGTCGCTTCGAGCAGCATAACGCAAACGTCGATCCGGTCATGCCGTCCGCAATGAATGCGGGCGGCGGAGATCAAATCCCGATCCGCTGCACATTTATGCGCGGGGGATCCAGTCGGGGGGGCGTGTTCCTGGACGACGATCTGCCGCAGGATGAAGTCCAACGGGCTGCCGTCCTGCTCGCGGCGTATGGATCGCCGGACGACCGCCAGATCGATGGTATCGGTGGCGCAGATCCACTGACCAGCAAGGCCGCCGTCGTGAAGTTGTCGTCGCGCCCGGATGCCGAGATCGAGTATACATTCTACCAAGTCGGCATTGATAATCCTTCGGTTTCGACAGGTGGCAACTGCGGTAACATGCTTGCCGCGGTCGGGCCGTTCGCTATCCGTCGCGGTTTGATCGATGCGGTCGAGCCAGAAACGATTGTGCGGATATATAACACCAATACTCGGCAGGTCGTGGTATCCCGCATTCCGGTTCGCGATGGTGAGCCGCTGTCAGACGGCGACTGCGCAATCGCCGGTGTGCCCGATACGGGGGCGCCGATCCGTTTAGATTTCGGCAATTGTGCCGGCGCCGTATCAGGCAAGCTATTGCCCACGGGGCGCGCTCGCGAAGCTATATCGATCGATGGCAAGACCATTGAAGTGTCACTGATCGACGCGGCCACACCATTCGTTTTTGTCAACGCGGTCGATGTCGGGGCAGTCGGCACCGAGTCGCCGGACGCGCTACGCATCAACGAAATGCTAATGTCCCGCTTGGAGCAGGTTAGGGGATGGGCGGCTGTTAAACTCGGTCTGGTGACAGATCAAGCCGAGGCCCGCACCAAAAGCCCAAACATTCCGCGTGTAATAATGGTCTCGCCGCCGAGGTCCTATTCGGCTATTGGTGGCCATGAGGTCGCGGCATCGGACATCGATATCTGCGTTCGGCAGCTCGCCATGCAGCGCCCCCACAAGGCGCTCGCCGTCACCGGTGCGGTGTGTACCGCAGTGGCCTGCTCGGTCCCGAACTCGGTAGTTGCGGCAGCCATCGGCAAGCCGTTGCAGAACGTCCGACTTGGCCATCCGAGCGGCGTGCTGCGAGTAGCCTCGAGTATCGCTCAGGGAGCAAGTGGCCCGATCATCGAGAGCGCGCAAATCGAGCGTACGGCACGGATCATTATGGATGGGGCCGTGTATATTCGCCGACGGAAGTTTGAGGAGCTGGCCGCTGCTCTGGCCAGAAAGATAGCTTGATGAGTGAGATGCAATCGCACGACGATGGCTTTGTTCCCCCCGCGCGCCAGGGGAAACCCCGCAAGCGAGGGATGACAGCGGTTATCGACTACGGTCCGGACGGCTTCGGTTGGACGGGAGAGCGAGGCGTGGCCGATCTGCTTGATTGCGCGGCCGAGTATATCGACTTCGCCAAGATCTATGCGATGAACGCACTGCTTTTGCCAAAACCGGTCGTGCAGCGGATCGTCAAACTGTACCGCGACTCGGGAGTGAACTGCTATTCAGGCGGCATTCTGTTCGAATATGCTTATCAGCGCAACGAAATCGATCGCTTCAGTAGTCATCTGTGTTCGATCGGCTTCACTTCTCTGGAGATTTCGGAAAATTACATCACGCTGAACGACAACGAGCGTCTTTCGTTCATCGAGCGCTTTCAGCGCCTTGGGCTTTCGGTTATCTACGAATTTGGGCGTAAGAACCCCGAGCAGCCGATGCGGATGGAAGAACTTGAAGGTCTCGTCACTTCGTTAACCAATCGAGGCGTCGACCATATTATCGTGGAGCAGTCCGAGATAGACATGGCTGCAAAAAGCGCGCCCGATCTGCTCAAGGCGCTGGCGGCCGCGCCTTGGTTCGAACGAATTTTGATTGAGGCTGATCCGTACCGCTACCCAAAACAACATGTCGGCCTGCTGCAGGATTTCGGCCCGGATGTCAATCTTGCCAATATCGCGCCCGGGCAGGCCCTGAGACTGGAGGGTTTGCGTCGCGGGATAGGTCGCGCTGTCAATTATTCCATTCTCGCCGAGTGATACGCTTAAGTCACAGCATCACTGCGAACAAAGTTCAGCGACGGCAAATGCGGCGCGCAGGAAATTGACGTTGTTTGCAACGTAGGGCCGAGTCCTCGGCGCATGAAGGTGGCGACGTGCTCTATCGTCGCCGCCATTCCGTGCTCCACGCTTGAATGCGTTAGGCTTAGTCGCCAGCTCGGCAGATCGCGCTGTGGTTATCTCCTTGCCAGCCAGGCTGTAGATCGTGTTATTGTCGGGTTTGGCCTCTCGCAGCATGCCGTCCACGATCTGACGTACGCACTCGGAATCTGCGGCGGCCAGCCGGTTTGACTGCGCGCGCAATGGGTGGCGGTCAGCTGCGGAACTTTTGCGAGTTCGTCCCCGTTTGCCAGATAGTGTGCTGGCCGTACTAGTGTCTCTGCACAATTATTATGACTCTTTGGAAGTGTCGGGATAGGCGCGGCCCATTTTGGCGCGGGCCCTGTCTGTCGTGAACATCCATTTGATGCGGGAGCGTGCGGCATTCCTCTGGCGTTCCCAAATGGCGATTTCGCGGCGCAGCCGCTTGGGGTCATCGATCCTGCGATCGAGGCACTGTCCCCGCAAGACGCCGATCTCGATCTCGACCATGTTGAGCCAGCTTGCGCGTTTGGGGGTGTAGTGGAACTCGAGCCGCCGCAAGATCCGTCGGGCTTCGGCAGGCGGGAACGCCTGATAGAGGGCGCCGGCAGAATGAGTCGATAGATTGTCCTGGACGACCCGGATGGTCTCGGCGTCGGATAATGGATGTCGACGAGCTCGCGCATGCATTGGGCGTAGTCTTCTGCCGCGCGCCGCTCGGTGACTTTGACCTTGCGCCAGGGACGATGCACGTCAAGCAGGACGAAGAGACTGACCGTACCGTTGCGACGATACTCGTAATCGTAACGTTTGAGCCGCCCGGGCTCGGCCGGGATTGGCTAGCGCGCCTCGCCGATGAGCTGCACCGGGCTTTCATCGAAGCACACCACCGGCCGCTCGGGATTGGACGGCTTGGCGTAAAGATCCAGCACGTCCTCCATGCGGGCGACGTATTCGCCATCGATCTGCGGAATGCACCACATGTCCTTGCGCCAGGGTTTGAGGTCATTTTCGACCAGGCGCCGCCGAACCGTCTCGTGCGACAGGCTCTTGTGCTCGGTGAGCTTGACCAGCGCACCTGCCAGCAGCTTGAGCGTCCAGCGGGCACGGCCCTCCGGCGGACCGGCACAGGCGGTGGCCACCAGCAAGGCTTCTTCCTTGCCCGTGAGTTTGCGCTCCGCCCCGGGACGCGGCTCTTCGCTCAGCGCCCGCTCCAGATTGCGTTCCACGAAGCGTCGCTTAGTCCGGTACACGGTCGAGCCGCCCACGCCGACACTTCTGGCGATCTCCTCGTCGCCGACCCCGGCATCGGCAGCCAGCAAAATCTGCGCTCGCTTGAGCTTGCGGGACGCATGCTTGCCGCCGCTGAGCAGGGTCTTGAGTTCGGTGCGCTCGACTTGGCTGAGTTTCCTTGATCGAGGCACGCACGTACAACTGAATCGGATGGCCGGCGTGAGTCCTTCGGCAAAAACCTTCACGCCCAAACAGGGGCAATACCTTGCCTTCATCCACCTCTATACGCGGCTGCACCGCAGGGCCCCGGCGGAAACCGACATGCAAGAGTATTTTCGCGTCAGCCCGCCTTCGGTTCACCAGATGGTGCTGACTCTGGAACGAGCTGGCCTAATCAGACGGCAGCCAAGGATACCCCGCGGCATCGAGGTCCTCGTTGATCCCAAGAGCCTGCCGGAGCTAATCTGACCGCCGGACGCGCAACACGTCAAAATCACTGTGCAGAGCCACTAGACCTTCCGGCTTTTTGGCTTCTCGTCGCAATGAGACGCGCTTGATCTGCGAGATTTGAAGCGCAACATTCTGAACTCGTCGACATGGCGGGAGATGTAAAGCAATTTGGAAACCAGGACCAGCAACCAGCGTTTGATATCATGTGAGATCTCGATCATGCTTTGATCTGCGACGAATGGCGCAAGACGCTCTTAGAAGCCAGCTGCGCTCTGAGTTAGCTCAGCAAAAATTGTATCGTACGCTTCACATGACCAACCGAAGTTGCTTTCCGTTTTAACAATGGGAATGCCGATGGGAGCATATGCATTGTGCTGGCGCTTACTCACGCTGCCGTCAAGGGACAGGGCGAGGTCAGCGGTACCGCACTTTGGCCGATAGCCCGCGGCCCTCCCATGGCCGAAGCGGTTCGGTTTCTTTGCCAGGATATACGACAATGCAATAGGGCGCATGCACTAGACACCTTCGAGGTTTCGGCAACCCCCTTCCGCATTGATAATGATGCGAGCAGAGCCAGAAGCAGGATCGCCCGCTTGCTCAACGCTCCTGTCGCTTCGCTGGCTGCGCAAGCACCCTTACAGATCCTGACCGCACTGATCGCCGACGTCTGCCTGTCCGGTTACACGGAAAGGAAGGACCTGCGCTTGCCGAGGACCGCACCAACCTGTCCGAGCCGGACTCAAAGCTGCACCAGCGATTTTAGGCAATCCACGACTACTCGGATTCGGAGTTCGTGAGGAGAACGTCGCGCCTTTCATGCCATAACGCCGGAGGACATTCAGCGGCGTCTATGCCAACGCGATGAAGGAAACCCACTGACCTTCCTACACCAACTAAGCGGCGCTGCTGTCGAGGTCGAACTTCACGACGGGAGCTCGCCGAACGTCGAACCGACACCTTCATCAACCTCGAGCTCAAGACGGTGGAGAATCCTGCTACTTCTCTGAATTGCAAGTCCAGGGCCAAGCCAATAGAGCAAATCTTCCTGGTATTTCCACGGCTTCCGCAACTTAAGCCGGACCAGGAGGCGGCGCAATCGCGCTTTGGCAGGTTTGTGAGCTTGCGGACCGGGTCGACGCCAGGATCGTGCTGTGGACCACGGGCGCGAACGTCTACCCCTACTATAAGCATCCGGCCTTATGCAGCTGCACCATATGCCCTATGACCCAAGCATGGCGTATTTCCGCCGCGAGCCGATCGCGGCGGATGACAGGATGGTGGATCTGGGTGGCAGAAAGTCAAAAAGGCGCATCCATTCGGCAACCGGTAATCCTAATCGACTCAGCAGTCTTAGCTCTGGTCAGCCTCGAGACGATCCGAGTTCGCGACTTGCTCATGATGGTGCGACGCATCTTCCAGCACGTATCGTGGTAGGGAGCTTTCATATCCTCGTGAACGCAGCGGACACTGTTCAGTTACACACCGCGCTGTCGCCGCAGAAGAAGAGAGCAAAACGGTCCCGTTCTAGGCCGCGCTCTTCTTGATCGATATCGATCATTGTAGCCGATGCTGCAAAGGGGACGTTGAGCTTCCGACCTATGTCGTAATGCTTCGACCGCTAAGGGGACGCAAATCGATCGTCCGCCCTTTCTCAATCATTTCCTCCCGCCTGATTTTCTCAACCCCCCATTGGCATGGGGCTTGCTGTCTCGGCATTGCGATCTGATCTTGATACGGAGCGCCTCAAACATGAGCCACGATACGTCAATAAAGCTATCCGAGCGCGAAAAACAATGCCTGCAGTTCGCGGCAGAAGGGAGATCGTCTTGGGCAATTGGGAGGGAACTGAAGATCAGCGAGAATACGGTCAATTATCATAAGAACGCCCTGCGAAAGCTTGCTACGAGGACCCGCGTCCAGGGTATCATCAAGGCGATACGCCTCAAGCTGATCCCAGATCCGTCGCAGGAAACGCGACGAGGATAAGGACTAGCGCGACGTCGAGCTTTTGCGACGTCCTCAAGTCCCGGGAATGTGAACCTCCTCCGATCCCCTGAGGCACGTTGCTCGCCAATGAGCCAAGCTTCGTCGCCCGGGAGATGCTGCTGACCCTTATCCCAAATCCGCTGAGGAGGGCCGTCGGCGGTGCGGACACGGAGAGCAGCAAAGCGGGCTGTCAGCCGACCTTTGGTCCCGCTGCGCCAGCTCACGGCTTTCCATTTGGCGCTGGCCAGCATTTGTTCTGCGCCAATCGACAAGATATCAGGCACGTGGTGCTTTCGTGGTTTCCCGCGGGCTTTGGTAATCGGCCAAATGAGCTTCACATCGACCGGGTACACTTTCAGGTGCCGAGGGATTCCGACAGCCCAGACCAGCCCGCGCTCTGTTAGCCCTAGTCGAAACGGTACGCTGAGACCGTATCCTGCACCGCCAGCACATATCCAAAGCGCACGTTGGCTGCTATCGCGCGGTCAATCTCGGCCAAAGCAATCTCCGGCTTGGACCGTGGCGTTCGATGTTCGACTGGCACGCGAGCGCGCTTCAAACGAGATACGTCGCTTGTCCAACTGTCAGGCAGAAAGAGACGTAACGCGACCATCACGGGCACTTCGCCGCTCGCAAGCGTCAAAGACACCAGTGTCTGGCAATTTGCCGTTTTACCGAGTGCCGAGGCGTATTGAGCCCCAACACCGACCGAGCGCTCACCCTTCTTGGGAAGTGAGGTGTCATCAATAACCAGCACCGCAGCCCTGCCGCCGACAAGTCGATCCGCCTGGTTGAGCAACTCTGTCCCCAGCGGCGTCGCGTCCCAGACACCGTCCGCAATGAAATGGTGCAACTGGTCGTAGGTGCTGGTGGCAAGGCGTTCCGCCATCGGCTGAACGCTCTTACGATCGCCGGGACCGATCAATCCCGCAACATACAGAGGACACATCCGCTGCCGGGTCTTATGACCCAGCCGGTCCAAGAACGGCATCAACCAGCGTTCGAGTTCGTCTTCCCATCCTGGCATGGTCAGCCCTCCAAGAGCCGACCACCCATGAATCATTGAAAAATTGATTCGGGAATCTTGAGGGTTCTGTGAGGTCGCGTGGCAGGCGCGAGCCGCGCGCTCGGTCGTGGGTGCGACCTCATAGAAGCCGGATTGAACGAAGCTGCGGAGTTGTGGGCGCTATGGGAATAGTGCAGCGGGTGCGGCTGCGGGGAAGGCGCGCCTGTGGTCGCCGGGCGTCGGCGAGACGTTCATCGGATGTGAGCGGCCGGATTGATCGGGCCAAGGGCGCGATCCAGCGAGCGATTTGCTGCGCTGGGATGCGTGGCCGAACGATTGGCCGGGTGTTCGGAGACGAGTGCGGCCACGGCGACTTCGGACGTTGCCACCGCGAAGGTGATCACAGAAGAGGTGGATGGTGCAGGCGCTGGTCATGACGTATCACAACGAAACGGATGGTCGTGGGCACGGGCTCGCGGGACGACATCGACGCGGCGCATGGTGCCGCCGCAATGCGGGCAGACGGGGATCTGACATGTGGTGAGGGGATCGTCGCCGGCTTCTTGATCAGTCGGCGCGTTGCGGACAGCAAGGAGTTGACGGCAGAGAGCGATTTTATCGTTGCGTCCGCCATTGGCGAGGAAGCCATAGTGGCGGATGCGATGGAAGCCGTCCGGCAGGGTGTGTAGCAGAAAGCGCCGAATGAACTCATCGGCATCAAGCGTCATCACTTTGGCTTTACGATTCTGCCGATAGTCCTTCCAGGGAAAGCTCACCTTGCCGTCGGCAAGCGAGATCAGCCGACTGTTGGCGATGGCGACGCGGTGCGTATAGCGGCCGAGATAAGCCAGCACCTGTTCGGGCCCGCCAAATGGTGGCTTGGCATAGACGACCCAGTCGGTCCGTCGAAGTTGATTAAGGCGCGCGGCGAATGCAGCGGGATCGGTGAGATGGGCGAGAGCGCCAAAGAAGCTCAGCTGGCCAGCCGCGTAGGCAGCTTGCAGCTCTTGCAGAAACAGGCGGCGGAACAGCCGGGAGAGGACGCGCACTGGCAGGAAGAAGCCGGGCCGGCAAGCGACCCAGCGTGTGCCGTCGAGCGAGGGTCCACCGCCCGGCACGACGCAGTGGATATGCGGATGGTGTTGCAGGGTCTGGCCCCAGGTATGGAGGACGGCAGTCACGCCGAGCTGAGCGCCGAGATGCTTGGGGTCGGCTGCGATGGTGGTGAGCGTTTCGGCTGCGCAGCGGAACAGGATGGCATAGACGACGGCCTTGTTCTGGAAGGCGATCCCTCCGGCGAGGGCCGGCATGGTGAAGACGACGTGGAAATACGGTACGGGAAGGAGTTCAGCTTGCCGTTCGGCGAGCCATTGCGCGCGCGCCGCGCCCTGGCACTTCGGGCAATGCCGATTGCGGCAGGAGTTGTAGGCAATGCGTGTGGCGCCGCAGTCATCGCACTGCTCGACGTGGCCGCCGAGCACAGCCGTCCGGCATGCCGTGATCGCGCCCATGACGCGCCGCTCGACGCGGCCCAGATGCTCGGCACGGGCTTGTCGAAACACTTCGCCGTGGCGGCGGAAGATATCCGCCACTTCCAGAACCGGAGCCATGGCGCCCGCTCAGCCGGGCGGCACGACCTCCAGGTGGAGCCGGTCCAGCGGACTTGGCGTATTGCTGATGGTCTTGGTGGCGACCTGGGTATAGCGCGCCGTGCTGGCCAGGCTGGCATGGCCGAGCAGCACCTGGATGATGCGCACGTCGGCCCCGCTCTCCAGGAGATGGGTCGCGAATGTGTGCCGCAACGTGTGCACCGTCACCGACTTGCTCAAGCCGGCCGCCGCACAAGCTGAACGGCAGGCGGCGTGCAGCACGTTCGGGACGAGCGGACGCTCGTCGTCGCGGCCGGGAAACAACCATCGCTTTGGCCGAGTGAGCCGCCAATACGTCCGCAGAATCCTCAAAAGCTGCGGCGAGAGCATAACGTAACGGTCCTTGCCGCCCTTCCCGTGCTCGACCCGGATCAGCATCCGTTGGCTGTCGATGTCGACAACCTTCAAGAGGACCAGTTCCGATACGCGTAGTCCGGCGGCATAGACCGTGGTCAGCGCGGTACGGCTCTTCAGGCTCGGGACTGCTTCCAGGAAGCGCACGACCTCGTCGGCGCTCAGCACGACCGGAAGTTTGCGCGGTTGGCGCGCATAGGCGATGCGCTCCGGAACGGTGTCATGACCAAGCGTCACACCGTAGAAGAACCGCAGCGCGCACACGATCTGGTTCAGCGCCGGCCAGGACATCCCCGTCGCCACCAGATGAACCTGGAAGGCACGGATATCCTCCAGGTCAAGGCGGTCGGGAGAGCGACCGAAATACCGGCTCAACTTCGCTACGGCGTTGAGGTAGGATTGCTGCGTCGCCGGTGACAGATTGCGGACCGTCATGTCCTCGATCATGCGGCGGCGAAGTGGGCTGATCTCAGCCATCGGAAAACCTCCTGTCTGAAGGGTTGGGCTTCGAAAACCCGCAATCCTCTCAGACAGGAGGCAATCCTTGCTATGCCTCCCTACATGCCGCGCCAGCGGCTTCGTTCAATCCTATAAAACGCGGCAAAATCAACAATCTGCCAAAGTAGTGCTAGGCGCCGTCGATATAACAGTGGCCTGCGCAGGAGCGAGAGGCCTTTGAGGTGGTCGCGGATGGCGTTTGGCTGTTCTGAGACACCAGCAGACTTTAACTTGCAGGCGTTTCTCGGTCGCCTCACCAAGCTTGTGGAGCGGGGTTATGAGAGCGCGTCGGTCAGCTCCGGAACCGCCTGGTAGAGGTCGGCGACCAGGCCGTAATCGGCCACCTGGAAGATCGGCGCGTCCTCGTCCTTGTTGATCGCGACGATCACCTTGGAGTCCTTCATGCCGGCCAGATGCTGGATCGCACCGGAAATGCCGACGGCGACATAGAGCTCGGGGGCCACGACCTTGCCGGTCTGGCCGACCTGCCAGTCGTTCGGCGCATAGCCGGCGTCCACCGCCGCACGCGAGGCACCGACGCCGGCGCCCAGCTTGTCGGCGAGCGGCTCGATGTATTTGGCGAAGTTCTCGCGGCTCTGCATGGCCCGGCCACCAGAGACGATGATCTTGGCCGAGGTCAGCTCGGGACGGTCGCTCTTGGCAACTTCCTCACCGACAAAGGTCGACAGGCCGGGATCGGCCGCGGCAGCGACGCTTTCGACCGGCGCGTTGCCACCGGCAGCTGCCGCCGCAAAGGTCGAGGTGCGGACCGTGATGACCTTCTTGGCGTCCTTCGACTTCACCGTCTGGATGGCGTTGCCGGCATAGATCGGACGCTCATAGGTGTCGGGCGCGACCACCTTGGTGATCTCCGAGACCTGCATGACGTCGAGCAGCGCCGCGACGCGCGGCATCACGTTCTTGAAGCGCGAGGTCGCGGGCGCGACGATCGCATCGTAGGACGGGGCCAGCGAAACGATCAGCGCGGCCAGCGGCTCGGCCAGATCGTGCGCGTAGGCCTCGCCTTCGGCGACCAGCACCTTGGCAACACCAGCGAGCTTCGCGGCGACCTCGGCCGCAGCCTTGGTGCCCTGCCCGCCGCCAGCGACCAGCACGTGGACGTCGCCGCCGAGCTGGGACGCCGCGGTCAGCGCCTTGTTGGTGGAGTCCTTGAGGACCTCCTGTTCGTGTTCAGCAATCAACAACGCAGTCATCAGAGCACCCCGGCTTCGTTCTTGAGCTTCGACACCAGCTCGGCGACGTCCTTCACCTTGACGCCGGCCTTGCGGCCCGCGGGCTCAGCCGTCTTCAAAACTTCGAGGCGCGCAGTGACGTCGACACCGTAATCGGCAACGGTCTTCTCCGCGATCGGCTTCTTCTTGGCCTTCATGATGTTGGGCAGCGAGGCATAGCGCGGCTCGTTGAGACGCAGATCGGTGGTGACGATCGCCGGTCCCTTGAGCTTGACGGTCTGCAGGCCGCCGTCGACTTCACGGGTGACCTTGAAGTCGGAGCCTTCGACCTCGAGCTTCGAGGCAAACGTCGCCTGCGACCAGCCCAGCAGCGCAGCCAGCATCTGGCCGGTCTGATTGCTGTCGTCGTCGATCGCCTGCTTGCCGAGAATGATCAGGCCGGGCTGCTCTTCTTCTGCAACCTTCTTGAGGATCTTGGCGACGGCGAGCGGCTCGACGGTGCCTTCGGCCTTCACCAGGATGCCGCGATCGGCGCCCATGGCAAGACCGGTGCGGATCGTCTCCGACGCCTGCGCCGGTCCAATGGAGACCACCACGACTTCGGCCGCCTTGCCGGCTTCCTTCAGGCGCAGCGCTTCCTCAACCGCGATTTCGTCGAAGGGGTTCATCGACATCTTGACGTTGGCGAGTTCAACGCCCGATCCATCGCCCTTGACGCGGACCTTGACATTGTAATCGACCACCCGCTTTACCGGCACTAAGACCTTCATCAGGGTTTCCTCAACAATTGCAGCAGTTGACATCTGTTGAAGGATAGTATCTCATGCTACTACCATATTCCAGGAAGCAGGGAAGGCGGAATCTGCGAGCCCAAGACCCCGCCAGGAAAGAACTCGTATTATGCCTCGTGAATTCGACGCTGACGTCATCGTGGTAGGGGCAGGAAATGCTGCCGCTTGTGCGGCCATATCCGCCAGCAATAATGGCGCGACTGTCCTCATGCTTGAGGCGGCGCCTCGGGACGAGCGGGGAGGGAACTCGACCTATACGGCGGGCGCCATGCGATACGTCTTCAATGGTGTGGAGGACGTGCTAAGCGTAGTGCCGGACATCAATCCCGATACGTTAGCCAATACTGATTTCGGCACTTACACCGAGGACCAATTTTTCGATGACATGTTTCGCGTGACGCAATTCAGGACCGATCCTGACTTATGCGAGATTTTAGTCAAGCGCAGCTTGCCGACGCTTCGGTGGATGCGAGAGCAAGGCGTTAGGTTTCAAACTAGTCATGGGCGGCAAGCCTACAAAGTGAACGGACGGTTCCAATTCTGGGGTGGGCTCAGTGTGGAAGTGTGGGGTGGTGGTCCCGGTCTCGTGGACATGCTGCTAGAGTCCGCGGAAGGGAAGGGTATCCAGTTTCTTTACGAAACTGCCGCGGTCAGTTTGATCAATGACAATAGCGGGGTCGTTGGAGTTCGCGTCCGGCATCAAGGCAAGGAGCGCGATCTGCATTCAAATGCTGTCATCCTGGCGTGCGGAGGCTTCGAGTCTAATACGGAAATGCGCGCGCGGTATCTCGGACCAAACTGGGACCTGGCGAAAGTTCGTGGCACACGCTTCAATACCGGCGCTGGAATCCAAATGGCGCTTGCGATTGGTGCAATGCCATGTGGACATTGGTCCGGAGCACATGCCGTCGGCTGGGACCAAAATGCTCCGGCGTTCGGCGATCTCGCAGTAGGGGATGCCTACCAGAAGCACAGCTACCCATTCGGCATCATGGTCAATTCCCGAGGCCAACGCTTCCTTGATGAGGGAGCCGATTTTCGCAATTATACCTATGCCAAGTATGGTCGCGAAATCCTAGCGCAACCCGGCCAGTTCGCTTGGCAGGTATTCGATGCTAAGGTGCATCACCTTTTGCGCGACGAATACAGGATCCGGCAAATCACCAAGATTACGTCGGATACCCTGGAGGGTCTCGCCGACCAACTCGAAGGCGTTGATCGCAACGCCTTTCTCAAGACCGTCGCTGAATTTAACGCATCGGTGCGGCAGGACGTTCCCTTCAACCCGAATGCGAAAGATGGCCGCTCCGCGGAGAGTTCGCCGCGCAAGTCCCATTGGGCCAACACGATTGATACAGGACCATTCGAGGCTTATGCCGTCACGTGCGGTGTCACCTTCACATTCGGTGGACTCAAGATTGACCAGAGCGGTCAGGTGCAGGATACAGCCGGCCTTCCGATTCCCGGCTTGTTCGCAGCTGGAGAGCTGGTCGGGGGGCTGTTCTATCATAACTATCCAGGTGGCACGGGGCTCACTTCAGGCGCTGTATTCGGGAAGATCGCAGGTGAGAGCGCTGCTGCGGCAGTCGCTGCAAGCAAGAGCCGTTCAGCGGCCTGATCAATAAGTTGCAGAACAAACTGCATCATAAACTGCCGACAGGGAGGCACAAAAATGGCTCGCTCAATCCAAAACAAGTTGCGTCGTGTAGCATTTGTTGTGGCATCCTGCGTGATGCTGATTCCAGCGCACGCCACGTCCAAAGATGCGCTGACAATAAAGATAGGTCTGCAAGCCGTTCCAACCGACGACGTTTATCGCACCAAGGATTGGGGCGCAAAGTACAACCTTAAGGTTGACATCGGGAGCTATAGCTCTGGAAGCGAAATACTCAAGGCGTTTGTCGCCGGGCAAATCGATATCGGCAACGGAGGCTCAGGTCGACTAATCACTATGGCTGCGATGCAGCCCAATCTGTTCTACATTATTGCCGCCGATCAGTATGGGGGCGATCGCTACGGCGTAATTGTCGCGAACCATTCATCTGTCAAAGCGGTGGCTGAACTCAAAGGAAGGAAGATCGGCGCGGTTGCCGGATCCGGCTCTTTCAGCACTTTCCGTGTCTTTTTAGACAAGAACGGGATGAAGGAAGGCGACTTCCAGATCGTCAATATGAAGGTTGAGGACCTGCGAGCCGCCGTGCAGCAAGGTGTTGTCGACGCTGCAGTGGCATGGGAGCCGCATGTTGCGATTGGCGAGACGATGGGCGTGGTAAAGCGTATTCAGTCGATGAAGGGCGTAAGTGAATCGCCGAACCTTGTGCTGGTGCGCCGCAAGTTTGCTGATGAGCATCCCGAGGCCGTGGCGCGATATCTTGCCACGTTGATCGATGCCGGCACGTACATGAAGACGCAACCGGACGATGCCGCCAGCAAGGTTGCAGCCGATATCAGCAAGCAGGGCGTGGACATCGATCCAAAGGCGCTGGAGCTTGCCTTGACGCGGATCAACGTCGATCCAAAGCTGACCGACGCGATGACCGACGAGCTCATGCCGGTTGCCGAGTCTATGAAGGCGGCCGGAAAGATTCCCAACATTCCGGACTTCAAGAGCCTCGTGCGCAATCAATTCTATGAGGAAGCGGCGAAACTCGCGTCATCTACCAACTAAGGGCTCCATCATGTCTAACGCGACGCCGTCGGCGCCGTTCGCGGGTGTTGCCGACGAGCAGAGGCTGCGTAGCATCTTGTACCGCGGGGCGGCATCGGCATTCTTGTTCGCGCTGCCAATCATCGTCTTCCTGTTAATATGGGAGACAACGGTACGTCTCGGCTGGATCAATGCGACGATCCTGCCTTCGCCATCAAATATCGCGCGGCGCGCGTGGGTGCTGCTTGATCCAGCCGATCCCGCCAAGAGCATATTGCTGACGCATATTGTCGTTAGTTTGTGGCGTGCGCTGAGTTCGTTCGCTCTGGCATGCGTGCTGGCCATCCCAATGGGCCTCTTCCTGGGCCTCAACAGGACGGCCTATCTGATTGCTTCCCCACTCCTGAGCCTGTTACTGCCGCTACCGGCAGTTGCCTGGGCTCCGATCTTCCTGGTCATTTTCGGTCAAGGCGATATCACGATCATTGCTGTCTGTTTCCTCGGTGCCTTCTTTCCGATTCTGTACAGTACTATCCAGGGCGTGCGCGCAATCGGCCGACACTCCTTGTGGGTCGTGCGCAGCATGGGCGCAAGCCGGTTTGATATCTTTCGGCGTGTGCTGTTACCCGGTGCGCTGCCGGCGCTGATCTCGGGGCTGAAGCTTGGAATGGCGCATTCGTGGCGCACGCTGGTCGCGGCCGAAATGCTAGCTGCGTTGACCCATGGCCTCGGATTCATGATATTCGCGGCGCGTTCCTATATGGACGTATCCACGATGTTCGTCGGCATCGTATGCCTGGCCCTGATCGGTCTCCTTATCGAACGTGGCGTGTTTGGCTCGCTCGAAGCACTTACCATTCACCGCTGGCACGGTAACGGAAAAGTGGGTAGCCATCGATGAGCGTGGACACATCCGGCATCCGTCTGCAGCGATATACTCGGTCCCCAGCCTCGTCCGGTCTCGCGATACCGATGGCTCGTATCGCGCTGATCCTGGTGCCGCTGGTGGCTTGGGAGGTGTGCTCGCGGTTAGGGTTGATAAACGGCTTCTTGTTTCCGGCGCCGTCCGCGATCCTCAACAAGCTTTGGGTGCAATCCGGCCCAAACGGAAACCCGCCATATGCAATTCTGTGGCACGTGGCAGACAGCATGCTGCGCTTGCTCTCGGGATTATCACTTGCGGTAATCATAGGTACCCTGCTCGGGGTTGGACTTGGCATGAGTCAGCGGGCGCGGCTGGTGTTTCAGCCAATCATTAGCATCTTGATGCCTGTGCCGACGCTAGCATGGACCCCCGTCCTGCTGTTGGTCATGGGTATCGATAACCGCACGACCATCCTAGTCGTATTTCTCGCAGCGGTTTTCGAAATGATATACATCGTCGCGAGCGGCATCGAAATGCTGAACGTCAAAATGCTTTGGGTGGCTTGGTCGATGGGCGCGAGCCGACGGCAGGTATTTTGGCGCGTCATTATTCCCGGCATTTTTCCTTGCCTGATCACCGGCACACGGCTCGGTACAGGTTACGCCTGGCGCGCTCTGATCGCCGCCGAGATGCTGGCCGCCAGCAGCTATGGCCTGGGTTTCATGATCTATGACGCCTCCGAATACATGAACATTGGCGTCATCTATGGTGGCGTGATGATGATTGCGGCGCTCGGCTATCTTCTTGAGAACGTTCTGGTTGGCAAGATCGAAGCTGCTACCATCGAGAAATGGGGAGTACTCAATGAGCGTTGAAACGGCAAAAATACTCCCGCTGCGCGACGGTGCCGGTACCAAGCCCAAGATTGTCGCCAAGAATGTCCAGAAGTATTTCGGAAACGTGCTGGCGATGGAGGACATTTCTTGCACGATCAACGAACGGGAATTCGTGGCTATCATCGGTCCAAGCGGTTGCGGCAAGTCGACGTTTCTGTACCTGATCGCTGGATTCGAGAAGGCAAGCCAGGGGGAACTGCTAATCAACAACGAACTCGTGGTGGGGCCAGGACCCGACCGTGGCGTGGTCTTTCAGGAGTTCGTGCTGTTCCCCTGGCTTACGGTGTTGCGTAATGCGACGCTGGGCCTGGACATCAAAGGTGTGCCACGGCAGGAAGCTGAGGAGCGGGCGAGGAAGTGGCTTCGTCTGACAGGCCTTTCGGGGTTCGAGAATGCCTATCCATCGTCTCTGTCGGGCGGCATGAAACAGCGCGTCGCCATCGCTCGGGCACTTAGTTACGATCCGGAGGTGCTGCTACTCGATGAGCCGTTCGGCGCACTCGACGTGCAAACAAAGAACTACATGATCCAGGATCTACAAAACCTCTGGGTCGAGGCCAATCGAACTATCGTGATGATAACTCATAGTGTATCAGAGGCCGTTCAGCTTGCCGATCGAGTGCTTATTCTGAGCTCACGGCCCTCGCGAATAATTGCGGACGTGGCGATCAAGCTACCCCACCCTCGGGACTTAAGGGACCCGCAGGTCCGGCGATACGAAGACGAGGTTACGGCTCTTCTGTCGGCGGAAGTCGACAAGGCGATGAAGCGCGAACGCCAGACGTTTGCTGGCCGCTCATAGAGCGCTGTGAATCAATAGCCCAGATTACCGCAGGCCGACACTCTAACGCTCTGATCAGCTTGCGTCGGCACGCCGGTGGCGCCGCGCCCGCTCCAAGAGTTGCCGGGCACGTTCGACGACGGGCTCGTCGACCATCCTGCCTTCCAGCGAATAGGCGCCGACGCCACGTTCGGTTTGCTGACGGGCGGTCTCGATGATCAATTGCGCCCTTGCGACATCAGCGTCGGACGGTGCAAAGGCATTGTTTAGGATCGGTACCACTGAAGGATGGACACAGGTCGCACCCGTAACTCCGTGACCGAATGCCTCCTCCGCTAGCTCGCGCATTAGTCGGACATCCTTGTAGTCCGCAACGGAGCCGAACAATCCGAACGAGTATTTTCCGGCTCCGGCAGCGGCCATGTGAACCAGCATCTTGGGTATCTTAAGTGCCTCATGAGTGGGATTAGCTCCCATCGATAGCGCTAAGTCCTCACTACCGCCCATCAGGCCTATCACCCGCTCGTGGGCGCGTGCGATGTCGTCCGCTTTGGCCAAAATCTTGACGGACTCGATGACTGCGATCGCTTGGAGTGGCTCGCGACGGTCATGATCCCGTTCGGTTCGCTCAGCAACCTCTAGAAGCAACCGCACGTGCTCGGCGCCCTCGACTTTTGTCATCAGAATGCCCTTGGCACCACCGAGCACCGAAGCCTCGATATCTCGGACGGCAGCCGACAGAGGTCGATTAATACGCACCCAAATGTCAGCTCCTGCGGCAGCGCATCGTTTTATCGACGACGCAAGCCTATTGCGTGCCCCCTCCTTCTGTGCGGGCGCGACGCTGTCTTCAAGATCCAGGATTATGGCATCGGCGCCACAAAGCGCCGACTTTGCAATGAAGCGCTCAGATGAGGCGGGGACATAAAGCAGAGATCGGTACACTGGTGTCTTCCGGTCGCCTACGGGTCATTGGGATGATGGCTTAGCCTGCACGATGACGCCAGCCTCGCGCAGTTCTTCCAACCGGGCCTGCGTGATGCCGAGGGAGCGCAGAATCGCAAACGTGTGTTGACCGAGATCCGGAGCGGGCATCCGAATCCTTCCGGGCGTAGTTTCGAGCCTCGGGACCACGTTGTGCATTAAAACCGTTCCGAGTTCGGAGTCCGGTAACCCAACGACGATTTCGCGAGCTTGAACATGGGGGTCATCCAAGAATTGATCGATGTCGTAGATTGGTGCAGCAGTTACGTCTGCCCGCTCGAATATACTCATGTTATCTTCAAGCGTCCGCGCGGCAATGAATTCCGCGATAGGCTCCTCGCAAGCATCGGCGTTTTTGATGCGATCAGAGTTCGTCAAAAATCGGGGATCCACGATCATGTCAGGGCGACCGATAGTCCGGAACAACCTCTCGGCCACAACTTGCATCGAGGCGGAGATTGCGATCCAGCGAGAGTCGCTGGTACGGAATGTGTTGCGCGGCGCTCCGGTAAGCGATCGACTGCCGGTCCGCGGGCGTACCTGCTGTGTTAGTTGATAGATTCCGGCTTCGGGACCGAGGAGGGAAAAAAGCGGATCTAACAAGGGCAAGTCGATAACCTGGCCGTTACCCCCGCTCACTTCTCGATGCCTGAGCGCAACCATGGTTGCCCCAAATCCGTAAATGCCCGCGACCATATCGGCGAGCGTGGCGGGTGGCAGCAGCGGAGGTCGATCAGGGAATCCGTTGCGGGAAGCGAAGCCTGACATGCCTTCGACCAGAGTGCCGAAGCCGGGCCTGTCCCGATAGGGACCGGTCTGCCCCCATCCCGAGATTCTCACGATGATCAGTCCTGCATTCTGTGCTCGAAGGACCTCGGGCAACAAACCCAGCTTTTCCAGACCTCCGGGTCTGAAGTTCTCGACCAGCACGTCCGCCGTCGCGAGCAGATCCGATAGGATCGTCCGACCTCTCTCGTCGCGAAGGTCTAGCGCGACACTCTTCTTGTTCCGGGCGTAGGTCTTCCAATGGATGCTGACATCGTTGACCCGCCAAGCGCGCAGAGGGTCGCCCGAGACGATGTCCTCAATCTTGATGACTTCGGCTCCGAAGTCGGCGAGCTGCAGGGTGAGCATATTCCCGGCGACCAGACGCGAAAGGTCCACGACACGGACGCCGTTAAGCGCGCCAGCAGCCTCTGGCTCGAACTGCTTAGGTACGGCCTTCATTGCGCCGACTTAACGATGCAAGGCGGAAGTAGTGCCTGTACAGTACCCGCGGAGGTCCCCATCGATCCTCAACAAGCTGACTTGTATGGGGTAGTATTAAGTGATACGACCACATCCTGCAACATCCTTTCGGTGAACCCGATGTTCACCGCAGCTGGCAACCCGAAGTTAAGCAGAGAGTGCCCTCACTTGAAGAGTTGAACCAGGCCGAGGCTCATCGCGAGCAGAAGTATCAGAGACAAGGTCACCGCAATCGTGACTTTCCCGCCGGCCTTCGAAAGCACCCGGATATCGACACCCAGCCCGAGTGCGGACATGGAGACTACGGTTAGCACGCTGGCGAGCTTCGCAACGGGGGCGGCAACGCTGCTGGGTATGATCTGCAACGAACGAAGGCCGGCCAGTACCAAGAAGCCGATGATGAACCAAGGTACCAATTTGATGAGGTTAATGCGCTTGCCGGGCGCGACTTCGCCACGCAGGCGTGGTGCGACAAGCGACAAGCCGACCACCAACGGCCCTAGCATGAGGACCCGAACGAGCTTCACCACGGTGCCAATTTGAGTGCTGACGATTCCTGCCGGAACGGTCGCGGCAAGCACCTGGGGAACGGCGTACACGGTGAGGCCGGCGAGAATCCCGTACTGAGTAGCCGAGAGCTCCAAGAGTGGAATGAGCAGTGGAAGCCCGAGCACCATCAGCACGCCAAGGACCGCGGTGAAGGAAATCGATGACGCGATATCATCGCCATCTGCCCCTATAACGGGGGCGACCGCGGCGATCGCGGAATTGCCGCAAATGGAATTTCCGGAGGCGATCAGGAGCGAAAGCTTAGTGGGTAGGCCGAGCATGCGGCTGAGGCCGAAACTCACGGCAAGCGTGACCGCAACCGTTCCGACGATCGCGGCAATCAGAAATAATCCGGAAGGCAGGATTGCCCCAAAGCTGATCGAGGCCCCGAGCAGCATCACGGCCACTTCGAGAAGTTGTTTCGCGCTGAAGGCGATTCCGACCTTCCAGCGCTCGGAAGTAGTTGAGACGCTGCGGATCATCATCCCGAGCAGGATGGCGATGACCAAGGCTTCAACATAGGGATGTTGGAAGATGTGCTCCTCGGCCTCCTGGATTCCAATCGACAGCAGCGTCAGGAGCACGCATAAGAGGATGCCGGGAAGCAATGCAACCAAACGACCGGCAGGCGCGTCTACCTTGCTCGATTTGGGAAGATCTTTGCATGGAGCCATGAGTCCCTCGCCAGCCGACAAGGCTATGCCCGAGAACCAAGGGCTCATAACAGTAGAATTTTGATCTAGGCCGATAAGCAGGCGTTATGCCAATGAATTTGCATTTCCTCCGCTTCTTTACCACCGTCGCTGAGGCTGGAAGCTTTTCGCGAGCAGCGGACATCTTGCGCGTTAGCCAGCCCGCGGTCTCGAAAGGAGTACGCGATTTCGAACTGCAAGTGGGCTGTCGCTTGCTGGATCGTACATCGAAAGGAGTACGTACGACCCGCGAGGGGCGGGCACTTCTCAGGCACGCAGAAAATCTGTTCGCTGCCGAGCGGGCCGCCGAAGAGGAACTGTCGTCGCTGCGCAACCTCGCGAGCGGATCGCTTCACATCGGGGCAAGCACCACGATCGCGACCTACATGATCGCTGAGTACATAGGCAGCTTCCGGCGCAGGTATCCGAGCATCGATGTGCATCTGGTAAGCGCCAACACGCGGGATATTGCCGGAATGATGCGCGCGCATGAAATAGAGATCGCCCTCGTGGAAGGACCGGTCGAAGACGATGATCTCGTCAGTACGGCCTGGCGGACGGACATGATGAGCCTGATAGCAGGTCCGACTCACGCCTTCGCATTATCGGAAAATCACGTGTATGCGGCGGCCCTCGAAGATGAAATCCTGATCGTTCGGGAACCAGGCTCCGGCTCACGGGAGATCGTCGCGCAGGCGCTGTTGAACCATGGCGTGCGGCCGCGCAAAACCCTCGAAATCGGCAGCACGGAAGCGATCAAGCAAGTTGTCGCATGCGGTCTTGGTGTCTCGATCGTCTCAACATCAACCATTGGCGATCAGATCAAGCTTGGCCGGCTCAAGGCGATAAAAATGAAGGATCTGCAGATATCGCGCACGCTTTGGCACGTGGAAGTACGGGGACGAACCAAAATTCCTGCCGCGATTGCCTTTGAGCGAATCATAGGTGTCGCCCCATGACATCAATATGATGGAGTCGCGGGATCGTCTCGTCATTCGGAAGGCTTTGCTGGACGTGACGGCGGATCAAAAAAGGCGAGCGGCGCGAGATAAACCCAGTTTGCGTCAGCAACATCCAGAGAGCAACTTATCCGATCCACCATAGATAGCGAGACAGTTCGCCAGATGTCTGCTGCACTGCAATCCGATCAACGTCCGAGGGGTCCGTAGTCAGGACATCCCATCGCGGTTCTTGTGCCGACGCGCAAATTATTGGTGGTTGGCCGTTGGATGCAATGGTAGCGAGGTCTCGTTTTGAGCGGCCGTAATGGGAATATGTTCTCCGAGGGGGCGCCCCGACAGGATATTTTGGGCAGGGTCCTCTGTTGCTTGGAGGCTGAGACTGTGCCCCCAGTCCGCTCTCCGGAAAATCTGGCGAGTCGGGTGGGCCTGATTAGGTCGATGATTGTGGCCATCTCATCTCGAGCGCTCGCTTTGGCTGGCTTTGCGATCGGCTGGTCGCGATCTGGTCGAACGCGCCATCGCGATCAAGTCATGCACTTGACACGAAAGCCATAGTCATAAAGGCTGCTACCCATGTTAGTTTCGCTTTGCCCGCTGGATATCAAAGACTTGCGCTTCTATCAAAATTGAGCGCCGACGGCGTCGAGCGGCAAGGAGCTACGTCGGAATGGTCAGCTAGGGCGTGACAATCAAGCTTCGAAGGCGAATTGATCAACTGAGGCAAAGCACTTCTTGTCGACGGGTGGGGGCGCTGCTTGGCTCAAATCAGGAAAAATCGGGTGAGCGGCGATAAGCAAGCTAATCTAAGTGAGTTGATGCCAGACTTGCTCGCTCTGGGTTTTAGCGAGTACGAAGCGCGTGCCTACCTCGCGCTCTATGAGCTTTCGCAGGCGACTGCCTACGAAGTAGCCAAACTTGCAGGCTTACCCAAGGCGAACGCATATTCTGTCCTCGAGAGTCTGGCAAAGAAGGAGGCGGCTCAACCGATCTCCGAAACTCCACTGCGGTATGTGGCGGTAGCGCCCAAGGTTCTGTTTGAGCGAATTGCGACAGCGACGAGCAAGCGCTGCGCAAAGTTGATCCGAACGATTCCGGCTGTTTCACAGTCCAACGACGGTGGCTACGTATGGACCATTAACGGCGAGGACGCGATCGCCGCCAAGATGGAGGCTATGATCGACGGAGCGAAATCACACATTTGGGTAAAAACAGAAGAGAAAATACTGCTGCCGCACCGCGACGCGCTTCGACGTGCTGCAGACCGCGGGGTTGCGATTCTCATCATCCTTTTCGGGACTCAAGTCGAGAAGTTTCAATTCGGTGCGAAGTCGCGAACTTATCTCCACGAGGGAAACGGCATTCCCGTGGGAATCGCACCGCATCTTGTAACCCTTACAGTGGATTTCGAAGAAGCTCTGGTGGCGGAGATTCGTGCGCAAGGCGGCTCCTACACGCGAAATAAGCCGATAGTTAATCTTGCTGACTCCCTATTGCGGCACGAGATCTACTTCGCGGAAATATTCGAAATGTTCGGGCAACCGATCCAGAAGACGTTCGGCCCCGCTATTATCGAGCTTCGAAGGAAGTATCTTCCCGCACCGCAAGTTGCGGCGCTGGAAAGCCTTCTAGGGCTTACCGCGAGTCGAGTTGAGAAAAAATCCAAGCTGAAAGAAGAAAAGATCTAACGCGTCTGTCGCGGCGATTGGCACGCTTCGCCGGCGTGTTTCGCGCGCCTGCAAGGAGCAGCAATCTTAAGGGGGAGTTGGCTTTGAACCTTCAAAAGTTGCGCGCGCTGCATAGTGTAATCGTGACCGGTTCGGTCACCGGGGCCGCAACTCGACTTCATTTGACCCAACCAGCGGTAAGCCGTTCGCTGTCTGCCCTTGAAGCGGAGCTGGGATTCAAGCTCTTCAACCGGCTTGGTGGGCGCCTGGTTCCGACTCCTCAAGGAGAAGCCTTCTCGCGGGAATGCGAGCGTATCCTGCTGGATATCGACGATCTTACCCGCATCGGCAAAGAAATCCGCGCCAATCGAGGCGGTCGCCTTCGGATCGTGGCAATGCCACAACTCGCCCGAAGTCTACTCGTGCCGGCACTGGCCCAATTTTCGAAGGAGTTTCCGAGTGTTTCGATTTCTTTGGAAGTCAGGGAAAGACGCGAAGTCGAACGTTGGGCTTCGGGACTTAGGTTCGACGTTGGGATAGTAATGCTCCCGACTCAATTTGAAATGTTGACGTCGCATTCCTTCGCCGAATTGGTTCCCGTTGCGGTGCTTCATCCCGATCATCCACTTGCGGCGAATAAGACGATTCTCCCCAGTGATCTGATCGAGGACCGTTTTATTGCGCTGGACCGGACGACGTTGTTGCGGCAGATCGTTGATGGAATGTACGTACAAGCTGGCCTTGCCGCGAACATTTGGGTTGAAGTGTCGTCGGCGTTCATCGCGTGCCAAATGGTGGGAGCCGGAATGGGTGTGTCGATATCGGATCCATTCAGCGCAGCGCTGCTAGCAGAGCGAGATGTCGTGGTTCGCCCTTGCAAGACGTCGGCAAGGCTCAACTATGCTTTCGTCTATCCGCGCCATTCGAAGAAGACGGCGCAGGCGGTCCGGTTTTCCGAAATCGTGAGGAGCACTCTGGAGAATTTGATGGGGCGGTTCGAATTCGTGCAAGGGCAAACAATTCGATAAATTGCACTTCTTCCGTGCAGTGCTGTAGACGCGCGGGTCGCGGCGGTACGCACAGCCAACTTGACCACGTTTTCCTGAGGAATCGGGAGGATCCGGCAAGTCGCGCGTCCTCGATATTACAGCAAGTAATGCATCCATTACGCTAATTGAATTGCTGCGGTTCCGAATAACCCTTCAGATATGTAGGATGCGAGTCTGGCTCAATCCAAACTGAGCAGAAGCCAAAAGAGATGCCGGTGTGTCAATGGCGACGCATTCGAGACAGATGAGGAAACACATGCTACGAACTTTGCATATTTTTCTAGCACTCGCTTTCCTGACTTTCTCGTCATCGAGTTTTGCCGGTGCCAGGCTGGACGACGCAAAGAAGAGCGGCCTTACCCTCGGCTTCAGCAACGAGCCGCCCTTCGCGTTCAAGCAGGCCGATGGATCATTGGCCGGGTCAGACTACGATCTCGCAAAGCTCGCATTCAACCGCCTTGGAGTAGAGCGGATCGAAGGAACGGTGGTTGCGTTCGGATCGCTCATCCCGGGACTTCAAGCCAAACGTTTCGATTTTATCGCGACCGGACTCTATATCCTTCCCGCGCGCTGCCTTCAGGTTCTCTTCACCGAGCCCAACTTCACCGTTCAGGAAGGTCTTCTCGTTCGCAAAGGCAATCCCAAGCAAATCCATAGTCTTGACGACATCGTCAAACACGAGGACATCAAGGTTGGTGGCAACATAAGTGGCCAGCCGACACAGAATGCAGTCAAGGCCGGCGTGAAGGATAGCCAAATCACGCGTTTTCCGGACATCCCCTCCAATGTCGCGAGCCTGAAAGCGGGCAGGATCGACGGGGCATTGCTTATATCGGTAACTGCACGCTGGAACGCAAAGAACGATCCGACCCTGGAAGTCGCCGAACCATACACGGGCCTGCTCATAGATGGCAAGCCGAAGCAAGACTACGGCGCATTTGCCTTCCGTAAGGAGGATTCGGAGCTTCGGGACGCATTTAATGCCGAGATGCTCAAGATCGTGCATTCTTCGGAATATGTTGAGATCCTGAAAAAGTACGGCATGACGCAGAACGAAGTGCCGGCGGCCGACGTCAAGCTCGATACTCTTTGTAAGCAGTAGGACTCGTGCCCGAAGCGGACGGTGACAGATGTCGGCGCTCTACGAGGGTAGATGGCTGCTCCTTTCTGGTGCGGTAACGACGATGGCCCTTTACGCGCTCTCGACAGTATTGATGTTCGCTTGCGCGCTCGTTTTCGGTATCGCCAGGACATCCAAGAGCTGGTGGATCCGAACCATCAGTTTGCTCTATGTCGAGATCTTCAGGGGCATATCTCTGGTGGTCGTCCTGTTCTGGCTCTACTTTGTTTTGCCGTTCTTCGGGGTTGCGATTTCCGCCTTTTGGGCGGCCACACTCGCCATAGGCATGTGCTTCGGGGCTTATGGAGCTGAGGTCGTCAGGACGGCGATCGGCGCTATCCCGCGGGGCCAGTATGACGCCGCCTTGGCGATCAATATGGTGCCATCAATGATGATGCGCCGGATCATTCTTCCTCAAGCAATGCTGTCGATGATACCACCTCTCGGTAACCTCAGCATCCTGGTATTGAAAGCCACCTCGGTTGCCGCCTTGGCGACCGTTCCGGAACTGACTTTTGAAGCCTACTCTCTCAATATCAGAACCTTTCAGACCGTGCCGATCTATCTCGTTGTCATGATCTTCTATGTGGCTGCGGCGCAATTGATAGGAGCGGCAATCGCGTACGCAGAGCGACGTCTCGGGTTATGGCAGGGTAAGCCAACGCACGGCGCAACCAGGGGCTGGTCGGCATGAAGGTCGATTTCCAATATGCCTGGGAGTTGCTTCCGCAACTCGTGGTCGCGGCGCAAACCACATTGCTCGCCGCCGTCCTCGGTTTTATCGCCTCCCTGCTTGGCGGCCTCCTTCTCTTTGCGCTGTACAGCGCTAAGCACCGTCTGACCAAAATCTTAGTTCGCGGCTACGTCGAATTCGCAAGAGGGGTGCCGCTCCTGGTCCTGATCTATTTTCTGTACTTCGTGGGGCCTTCGGCAGGCGTCGTGATCAGCCCGCTGGTGACCGGCGTCATTGCTCTCGGCTTGCACTACAGTGCGTATATGGCCGAGGTCTACCGTGCCGCAATGATCGGTGTTCCGGCCGGGCAATGGGAGGCATCAACATCCATAAATCTCTCAACGTTCGACACATATCGGCGGATCATTGTTCCACAGATGATCCCATTCATCATTCCAAATGCCGGAAGTTACTTCGTCTACATGCTGAAGGACACGCCGCTGCTCGCATCCATATCCGTTTGGGAACTCATGGCCGTTGCTCAGGCGGAAGGAGCCAGGCGGTTTCAGTACTTTGAACCCATAACGATGGTTGGGATAATGTTTCTCGTCCTCAGCATTGCCGGCGCGTTTCTCATCAACAGGCTCGAGCGACTGTCCCAGAAGGGATGGCGGTAATGTCGGCCGGACCGTTCTCAGTACAGCTAAGGAACGTTACAAAACGTTTTGGGGCGTCCACGGTCCTAAATGACCTAAATCTCGAAGTCGGACAGGGTGAAAAGCTTGTGGTCATCGGTCCGAGTGGATCGGGAAAATCAACTCTCCTCAGGGTTCTCATGACATTGGAGGGAATCGACAGAGGCAGTGTCTCTATCTGCGGCCGTGAGTTGTGGTCGTGCGATTCGACCGGCGCAGCACGCCAAGCATCGGCCCGGCAAACACGTACGATTCGGAGCGATGTCGGCATGGTCTTTCAGAGCTTTAATCTTTTTCCTCACCTTACGGCGCTTGAAAACGTGACCGAGGGACCGATTCGCGTCCTCAAGATGCCGAAGGAGAAAGCCGTGAGCCTCGGAAAGGAGCTGCTTCGAAGGGTGGGACTGGAAGATCGGTGCGACTACTACCCTGCGAGGATGTCAGGCGGTCAGCAACAAAGGGTTGCGATCGCGAGAGCAATGGCGATGAGACCGAAAATACTCCTATTCGACGAGGTGACCTCGGCGCTCGATCCTGAACTCGTTGGCGAGGTGCTAGCGGTCATTCGGGAGCTGACTCACCAAAAGGAACTGACGGTTATCATGGTAACGCATCAGATGTCCTTCGCGCGAGAGATCGCCGACAGGGTTTGCTTCTTCGATCACGGCCGAATTGTCGAGGAAGGAGAGCCGTACCAGTTCTTTTCTCAACCGAAAAGCGCGAGAACCCAGGCGTTTCTAAAGTCGGTCCTGGACGCCTGACGATCTTAGTCTCAGCAGTCGAATTCCTCTTAGGAGACACTCAAATGACTTCCAGATCCATTTCGATGCCCGAGCCGGAGAATGCTCAGACTCGCCGGTCGGCGCGCAAAGAAACGGTCTACGCCGTCGGACAAATTCCGGCGCTCGATATGGAATTCTACCAGAACGTTGGGTCCGGTGCTGAGAAAGTGTCGGAGTTGACGATCCCTGCTCGGGATGGCGGCGCGTTCGAAGTGCCTGCCGGGCACCTCTTTCGGATCGTGAGCGTGGAGGGATCGCAGGTTGGTGATTTTAATCTTTGGAATAGCGACAATCTTTCTGAACACTTCTACAGCGGTAAGACGCGGGCGATTCATGCGACGCACATTTCTACTGGTGATCGCCTGTGGAGCAGCATGCCATACCTGAGGCCGATGGCGACTATCACTTACGACAGTCTGGGATGGTATGGGTGGGATTCCGATGGTTGTGGAATTCACGATGTGATCGGAACACGCTGCGACCCTTACACGAGAAGAATGATAACCGGTGAAGATTACGATCACTGTTGCCATTCCAATCTCGTTCGAGCCCTATCTGCCTTCAGAAAGATTTCGGCGAAGGAAGCCGAGGGCTACGTGCACGACGTCATGAACGTCTTTATGTGCACAGGCTTCGATGTCGAAAGTCACGAGTATATCAAAAAGGCAAGCCCGGTTCGTCCAGGCGACTTCATCGAATTCTTCGCGGAGATCAATCTCCTTGGTGCGCTATCCGCCTGTCCCGGCGGCGACTGTGGGCCGCGGGTCCCAGGGCAGACCCCCAAGTGCTATCCCCTGAAGGTGGAAATCCTTCGTCCCGCGAAGGGCGCGCTGAATGGTTGGAAGTCGCCTGAACCCTCGCCCTACAAAGGCAAGCACGGGATGAGCTGATTTGCGGAGCGCATTGTAAGAGCCGATTAACATCAAGGCGCTCGGAAATACCGTCGGCAGCTAGGCGCCGACCGGAATGGCGTCAGCCGTGCCAAGTTGACGCCGCGTTTGGGTTTGAAGTGCAACCGCGACAGCGAATTTCGAGATTATTCTCGTCATGCATGGTTGCAGGCGCTTTAGTAATTGGCGTCGTGGCGAGGCGTGATTGATAATTTGGCCCCATAAGCGATCGGTCAATCCTGTCCGCTGTGGCCAGGCCGACAGCAATTGCTCATCGGTGGTAGGATCCGGAATGTCCAGTGACGTGTCGAGCTTTCCCGCACAATTGATGCAGGGCTACGCCGCTTTCATGTTGGACCGCTTTCCTCAGGAACGACAAAGGTTCGATTCATTGGCCGCGCGCGGGGCAGTCACCGGAAGCCCTGGTGATCGGATGTTGCGACAGCCGCGTTTCACCCGAATTGATATTCAATGCGAGACCCGAGGAAATCTTCGTCATCAGAAACGTTGCAGCGCGTACCGCCCTTCGGTGTCGAGGGAGAATTCCACGCCGCCGGGGCTGCTCTGGTTGTGCTCGGTCACGCCCGGTGTGGGGCGTCCCCGCTTATGCCAAAGGCAAGGTATCGGCCTCACCAGAAAGCTTCACGACTCCATGGATGCAACGTCTGGTCCCGGTGGCGCACAGAGCTGGCCGTGTTGCGGCGGCCTGGACGACGATCACACCGACTTGGAGCTGGCTGCGATCGATCAGTCCTTGCTCAATCTAATGAGTTTTCCGTGGTGTGCGATCGCGTAGGTCGCAAGCAGCTCACGTTGCATGGATCGTATTTCGAGATTGCGAACGGTGTTCTGCACATACGAGATCGAGAGACCGGCAAATCTGATCCAGCGTGTGCGGACCGTTTTACGGACGCGATTACCTGTGCATCCGGACGATATCGATGAGGGGGCCGCTCCTGCGCCGATAGGTTTGAAATCGAAATCGGCTCGCGAATGGCCTGCTGCACATCCGGCAGATGACAACGACGAGAGGAACTACCAATGACAGTCTTCGACGCCGCGTCTGCGTCCAACCGCTCCGAGTTTGCCGCACGCGTGAATCGAATTCAACCGTCGCAGAGTGGTGCTGCGGCCCAGCGAGTGCGGGAATTGCAGGCTCAGGGGCGAACAATTCTCAATCTGACCCAGGGTGAACCCGACTTCGACACACCCGATAATGTCGTGCAGGCTGCGCTCGCCGCCATGAAGAGGGGCGAGACGAAGTATACCAACACGGATGGTACGGCAGTCCTGAAAGAGACAATTGCGAAGAAATTCGCGCGTGAGAACGGCCTCTCCTACAAGGTCAGTCAAATTTCGGTCGCCAACGGCGCCAAACAAATCTTATTCAATGCGTTGGCGGCGACGTTGGATCACGGAGACGAGGTCATCATCCCGGCTCCGTACTGGGTGTCGTACCCGGAAATGGTGTCGTTCTTCGGTGGGGTACCCAAAATCGTCGCTTGCCCGGCGGCGAGGAACTTCAAGCTCGATCCGATCGATTTGGAACGTGCGATCACGTCGAGGACTCGGTGGCTCCTCTTGAACTCGCCTTCTAATCCCACGGGGGCCGTATACACGCGCAGGGAGCTGGAGCCAATCATCGATGTATTGCGAAGAAATCCGCACGTCTGGCTCCTTAGCGACGACATATACGAGCATCTTGTCTATGACGGGCTCGAATATTGTACGCCGGCGGCGATCGATCAGTCCGTCGCGGAGCGAACCCTGGTCGTCAATGGCGTCTCGAAGGCCTATTGTATGACGGGTTGGCGCATCGGTTATGCCGCGGGTCCGGCGAAGTTGATATCCCAAATGGCGAAATTGCAATCTCAGGCCACGGCCAATCCATCGTCCATCAGCCAAGCTGCGGCCGTCGAGGCTTTGAACGGGCCGCAAGAGGGGCTTCGAGAGCGAGCAGAGAAATATCAACGACGGCGCAATCTGGTTCTGGAAGGACTCGCGTCCGTGCCCGGGTTGGCTTGCGACAAGCCGTCCGGCGCCTTTTACGTCTTCCCCTCCTGCCGCGACCTGATCGGAAAGCGGACCCCGGACGGAACCGTCCTTGCCGATGACAAGGACTTTTGCAAGTATCTCCTCGATGCCGAAGGGGTGGCGGTGGTGCACGGAGCGGCCTATGGCTTATCGCCCCACTTCAGAATCTCATATGCTACTGCGGACGAAACCTTAAAGGAGGCCTGTGTCCGCATAGCCCGGGCATGCAGTCGACTGAGTTGATGCAGCTCGCTGCCCTGACAATACGTGTGGAGCGATGTCGGACCACATTCGAGCAGCTCATATCGTTTTGCGGTTCATCGGGTCCGTGATGCGAAATGGAGATCTGCGACATGATGTCATCATTGCTCCAGGGCCGCATGAGCTCTCTAACCAGCGTTCTGTATCGCGGCCAAACGGGCGAACCGCCAAGATCAACTCATCGAGCTGGCCGCTGAGCTGGTCTTGCAAAACCGCCTCCACGAAAGTCGAGGTATTTGGTAGCTTGAAATAATACTACCAAATGGCTAGCCTCAAAGCGATCGACAAGGGAGGAAGTAATGGCCGCCATTCGACGGATAGGTATCCTCGCGCCGCCGATAAATGTGGCTATGGAAACCGAGCTACCGTCCTACGTTCCTCCCAATGTCAAGCTCAATCACAACAGGCTCACCAAACCCGGCACCGCTATAGCGAAGGAAGCGCAGCTCGCTATGGCCAACTCGTTGGATCGAGCGGCCTCGGATCTCGCACAGGCGAATCCGGAGGTGATAGTTTACGGATGTACGAGTGCCAGCTTCCTAGAGGGGCTAGGCAACGAAGCCAAGCTAGCCGACCGCATCACGATGTTGACCGGAATTCCCGCTGTCACCACTTCAACAGCCGTCATCGAAGCCTTGAAGGCCGTTCGGGCGACCAGAGTATTCATGCTCACTCCCTATCCGGATCTAATCAACAAGGAAGAGGCCCTCTTTCTGCAGCACTATGGCTTCGGCGTGGAGGCCGTCGATTCCTTCTTTTGCGCAGATGGACGACAGATCCTGACCATCTCGTCGGCGGACGTTGCCTCCAAGGTGCTCTCAAGCCGTGAGGTCATTTCAAGGTGTGACGCCGTGTTTGTCAGTTGCACCAATTTGCTGGTGATGGATCAAATCGACCGATTGGAAAGGGAATTGAACCTGCCGGTTGTCACCTCGAACCAAGCCTCTCTTTGGGCGGCACTCCGAAGGATGAAGATCGATGTCACCTCAACGGGGGTAGGCCGCCTGTTCAAGGAGCGGCGGCCACAAGAAGCACCGGTATTCGAGTTGAGCAATGCCTAACCGCGCCGTCAGGATCGTCGAACCGCCAGCATGCTCGATCGATTCCGACGCGGATAGAGTGGCCGCGCTCGAAATCATCGAAGTGTCGAAACGATTTGGAGATAACTCGATCGTCGACAACTTGTCATTGACGGTCAAGCAGGGCGAATTTTTGACATTTTTGGGACCGTCAGGCTGCGGTAAATCAACGACCTTGCGCATGATCGCGGGGTTCGAGCAGCCGGACGCGGGATCAATCAAGATCGGCGGCCATGTGATGACGGGCGTTGCGCCTTATCGGCGTCCCGTCGGCTTGGTCTTCCAAGGTTTGGCGCTATTTCCGCACCTTACTGTCGAGGAGAACATCGCCTTCGGGCTGGCGGTGAAAAAGGTCAAACGCGACGAAATCGTAGCAAGAGTACGCGAGGCGCTCGCGTTGGTGGATCTGAGCGAGCTCGGACGACGTCGGATACAACAGATATCGGGCGGTCAACGTCAACGCGTGGCCCTGGCGCGCGCGCTGGTCACTGGCCCGTCCGTTCTCCTGCTGGATGAGCCCTTCGGTGCACTGGACTTCAAGCTGCGCCGCCAGATGCAGATCGAATTGAAGCGTATCCAGCACCAAGTCGGCACAACATTCGTATTCGTGACTCATGATCAGGAAGAGGCGATGATCCTGTCGGATCGGATAGCCGTTTTCAATCATGGAAAGCTCGAACAATTGGGCAGCGCGCGTGAGGTCTACGAGAACCCGAAGAATGCATTCGTCGGAGGCTTCCTCGGGGATATCAACATCTTCGTCGGCCACGTGCAGTCTCTCGAGAAAAACGGTGCGAGTCTGCACCTGAGCGAGGTCTCGGCCGACGCTCTGATAGTGGCAACTCCAGAGATGAAAATCGGCGCAGAAGTCGCGATATCGATTCGTCCCGAGAACGTACGTGTGGGACGCGAAGTGTGGGGTAACAGTTGTCTTATGGTCGGCCAGATCGTGGCGAACATCTATATGGGCGCGACCGTCCGTCAAAGCGTTGTGGTCGACGACAAGGTCGTGGTGGTGGATACGACGGCCCGGCATGTGCAGCAGCAAGGCCTGCTTCCGGGAACTCAGGTCAAGTTGGCATGGGATTTGGAGGACGCCATCGTTTTCGCGAACAAGGAGGTGCGGAAGTGAAGCACGCTGCCGGTCTATTGATGGCCCTGAGCTTGTTCAGCCTTTCGACGACGGTTGCGTGCGCCGCCGACGGAGAAGTTGTCATGGGCACCTGGGGAGGAGGCAACAGCGAGATGTGGCGAGAGAAAGTCGGCAAGCCGTTCTCCGCGTCGTCCGGTATCGTGGTCAAGATCCGCGACTGGTCGGATCCGGAGCCGACGTTAAGAGCCCAAGCGAGAAAACCTCAGTTCAACGTCGCACTGGGCACCTGCTACAACGCCGCAAATCTCCAAAAGGATGGATTGCTGGAAAGCTTTAAGAAGGAAGACTTCCCCGAACTGGCTAATTTCGAGAAGTCGTCCTATCTGATAGACCAGAACGGCGAAGTTTACGCTTTCGGCATCTACTTTCAGTATTACGGGGCCGCATTCAACAGCGATCAGGCAAAAGCGTCAGACTTCGAGTCCTGGCGGGCATTGGCCGACCCGAAATTCAAGGATAAAGTCGCTATCGCCCGGCCGATCTATGCTGCTCCCAATGATTTGGTTCTCTTTGCGAAAGTCGGAGGGGGCGACGAAAACAACATTCAGCCCGGCATTCCTCTGCTTACGTCGATCGCGCGTAATGCTCTGACTGTCACGAACTCCACTGCTCAGATGAATGCCCTGCTGTCGCGCGGAGAGGTCACGGCGGGAGCCTACTATTCGAGCCGCGTCTGGACCATGCGGGCTTCCGGTGTAAAGAACGTCGATATCACAATACCCTCCGAAGGAGGATTGCTGCTGTCATATTTCTTGATCGTGCCGAAAGGCGCGAAGAATCTGGACGCCGTGAAAGCCTGGATAAACTATGCTTTAAGGCCAGCACCAGAATTGGCCATGCTTGATGCGTCTGGCTTCCTACCGCTCAATCAAACTGCCGCGCTTAGCCAGGAACAGCTCAAGGAGGTTGGTTCGCCGCAATCGTTGCGTTCGAAACTTTACCAGCCAGACTGTTCGGTGCTTGCCGCGAACCAGGAGAAGCGGGTCAATTTGGTCGAACAAATCTACTCTCAGGTCAAGTAAGCAATAAATTGGAAAGCGGCGGGTCAATGACGGATGTCGGAACTGAGAGGACGACCCGGCGGCACAGCGGCAGCGGAATGTTGTTCAAGGCGCGGCCGGTAAAAGTCGACTCCCAATTTCTTCTTCTCGTTCCAACTAGCGTACCGTTGATGCTTCTGGCGATCGGTGTCATCTCACTCGTGGTCGGCTCGTTCACGTCGAACAACGAATTGAGCTTCGCGCAATACCAGGCAGTCTTGGCGCGTAAAGATTACATTGAGACTCTTTATCGAACGATTTGGTTGGCCGGTCTCACGACCTCGATTTCGCTCCTGATAAGCTATCCCACTGCCTACTGGATCGCGCGATATCCGGGAAGGCGCGACATCTTTCTCATCATTCTGATGATGCCCTGGTTGGTAAGCGTCGTCGTGCGAACGTACGGCTGGATAGTGATCCTGGGCAAGAAAGGGGTCATTAGCCAGGCGTTGATGTCATCAGGCCTGATCGCGGGTCCATTAGAAATCCTGTTCAGTCCGACCGCCATCGTGATCGGGCTGGTTCATGTATTCTCACCCTTCATGATCCTTGCGATAGTGACAGTTCTGATCCGGCTGGACAAATCACTGGAGGAGGCGGCAGCCAGTCTCGGCGCGGGACCGTTTGAAACGTTCCGCAGGGTACTGTTGCCGTTGAGCTTTCCTGGGATCGTGACGGGCAGCATCATCGTGTTTCTGATGTCAATGGGATCGGTGGTCACTCCTCTGTTGCTCGGCAGCATGCGTGACAAGATGCTTGGTGCGCAAATTTATCAAGATGTCTTTCAACTCTTCAATTTTCCGAAGGCCGCGGCGCTAGCGATGATTCTTTGCGTCGCTGCCCTGGCGGTCGTGCTGCCTCTGCAGCTACTCGAGGCTCGTGCGAAGAAAAGTGCGGCCTCTTAGGGAGGTAGGATGAAAGTCGCTTGCCGCATAGTCGCCGTCCTAGTGCTCGCCTTTTTGCTCGCACCGATTGTGGTCGTGGTGCTGTCCTCATTCTTCGAGTCGGGATTCATCGAAGTTCCGCTCAGCCAGCCTTCACTGAAGTGGTACAGTCAATTCTTCAGTAGCGACGAGTGGATTTTAACGGCGGCCGACAGCGTCGTCATTGCTTTTGTTGTCGCGGTGGCGAGCACTGCCCTAGCGCTGACAACCGCATTGGTGACCGCGCGCCGCCATTTTTGGGGCCGCGCATCATTCGAGTTCATGATTTTGGTGCCGCTGGTATTGCCGCACGCCGCAATGGGTGTCGTGATGCTGACCGTGATCGGATCGCTCGGCTGGAATGGAACGTATAGCGGCATTGTGCTGGCCCATACAATCCTAGCGTTACCCTTCGCTTATCGACCGATCCTGAACAACATGCGGAGCCTTGAGAAGGATGTCGAGGAGGCGGCGATGAATCTGGGCGCGACGCCCGTCGTGATGTTCTTCAAGGTTATTCTTCCACTGATGCGGCCGGGCATTGTCACGGCACTCATCTTCAGTTTTATCATTTCGTTCGACGAGTCGACCGTGACGCTCTTCCTAATCGGACCCGACGCCACAACTCTGCCAGTCAAGATTTTTGCCGCGATACAGGAGGACGCAAGTCCGATTATATCGGCAATTTCGACGATGTTGATCGGAGCAACCGTCTTTGTACTGATCGCTGTGCAGAGGTTGGTTGGCTTGGAGGCGTTTGCTGAGGCCGAGGGAGGGCCAGGCCGGCGATAGCAACGGCTGCTGTGTAGAAGGCGTCCGGTCTCTTCCGACAGGAGGTGCTTGACGGCGGAAAAAAGAAGCTGCCGTCAGCCGGGGCTATATGCATCATATGCATGAAAGTAGGTACTTTTGTTATTGGCGTTGTTTTGGCGAACTGTTTTTAGTGTTGCCCAGCATATGGCTGGCACGCAGCTCCATCGAGGATCGATGGCTGAATGGCTTCGACGTTTGCGACGCAAGAAGATGAGTCTTGGAGACGAAAAGGAGCCATGAAAAGCGAAGACTTCAAGATGATCTCAAAGCTCATTGGCTTGATGCATGGATCAGGGGTCGAGGAGCTGGAAGCATCCGACGGAGACTTGCGCGTAAAGATCACGATGTTTGCGGCCGCACAGGGTAGGCAGGAAATGCATGGGGCGGCGCCTTCCGATCCGCCAGTTGATGCGACCGTGTCGAACGAAGCCGTCGACGAAACGACGTCGTTCGTCTGCGCTTCAATGCAGGGCATTTTCCATCGCGCGCCCGCGCCGGGTGCCGAACCTTTCGTAGTAGTTGGAAGCCGGATCTCCACAGGTCAGCAGGTCGGCATCATCGAAGCGATGAAGCTCTTCACTCCACTGCTCGCTCCGACAGCCGGTGTAATCGAGCAAATATTGGTGGAAAACGGAGTGGAAGTGCAGGCCGAACGGCCATTGTTCAAGGTGAAGTGCAATAGCAATACCAGTAGCGATGGCGAAGCGACATGAAGCCTTCCAGGCCGATAGAGTTTGCAAACCCGCAGGTGAGCTTGTGCGGAAGTGCGGCGCTCTTGTTCGATGCGGAGGGGCCGATGTGTCTACCCACACAGGAGCGTATCTGGACTCTTAGCAAGCAGGTCGGTCAATGGGACGTGGTTGTCGATACTCAAGTCGGTATGAATAATCTTCTCGTCCTGTTCGACTCTTCGAAGGCCGATCCGGAAGCACTTGCATCGAGACTTCTGGAGAGCTGGAGGAAAGTTGAACCGGGCGGTCCACAAGGGAAGCTTCTTGAGGTTGGTGTCGTTTATGGAGGCGATCGCGGCATGGACCTTGGTGAACTGGCTGCTCATCACGGTATCGATCCGGAGACCGTCGTAAAGCTGCATTCCACTCCGGAATATGTCGTGTTCGCGCCCTCCACGACGCCGGGATTCGGCTATCTCTTCGGTTTAGACCCACGTCTCTTCACACCTCGAAGAAAGGTGCCCGTGGTGCGTCCGTTTGGGGGAAATGTGACGATCGGGGGCGGGCAATCAAATCTTGGAAATCCTCGCGGCGCCGGTGGGCCACCGACGTTTCCGACCGGCTGGTACGTCATCGGGCACGTACCGGAGGCGCCGGTGCCGTTTGATCTAAGTCGCAATCCGCCAAATCTTCTCGATGTCGGTGATCGAATTCGCTTCCGCGTGGAGCGCATAGAGAGATGATTGAGGTTGTTCAGACTCCGCCGCTCAACTCCGTGCAGGATGACGGCCGTGTCGGCTTTCGAGGATTTGGGATTGGACGATCCGGGGCGATGGATCACGTGGCCTTGGCGGCGGCCAATGCGCTTTTGGGAAACGAGGAGAACGCGGCCGCCATCGAACTGCAATTGTATCCGTTCGCGGTGAAGTTTCATTCTGACACTCTTTTTGTGCTTACAGGCGCGACAGCTCGTGCAAAGCTCGATGGCGTGGCGGTACTTCCTTGGTGGGTGACGCCGGCTCGCGGCGGCCAAAAGCTTGTGGTGTCCGAGCCGGTGGACGGTTTGCGGACGTATTTGGCGATCGCCGGTGGCGTCGAAGTTCCCGTAATACTCGGATCTCGCAGTACGCAGCTGCGCGATGGCTTCGGCGGCTTTGAAGGGCGCTCGCTTAAGGCCGGAGACCAATTGGAGGTAGGGCACGCCGCTCCGGTCACTCTGCGGGATTTAGGAGGATATGGCGCCAGTCCAGCCTTGTCTGAGCTGCCGTCGGCGACGTGGGCGGGCAGCAGCCCGGGGGGAGTCATCCTCCGCGTCATTACGGCATCGGAGTACGACCTGTTCGACGAATCCTCCAAAACCGCCTTTTGGACCACACCTTGGACGATTTCCACGAAAAGCAGCCGGATGGGCTATCATCTTACGGGCGCGACACTGTGCCGGACGCATGACGTGGAAATGAGGTCGCACCCGATCGTACCTGGCGTCATTCAGGTGCCGCCTTCCGGTGATCCGGTGATACAACTGGCGGACGGTAACTCTGCGGGCGGTTACCCGAAGATTGGTGTCGTCATCGAGCCCGATCTTTGGCGGATTGGGCAAGCAAGGCCAGGCCAGTGTCTTCACTTCGTTCGGTGCAGCTTCGCCGAAGCTCGCGATGTCGAGAGGGTGACGCGCAGCTACATCGAGGAGATCCGACGGTTGGCAAAGTTTTGTAGGTGTTCCCCGCGAGCGAAGCTCCCATGAGCATCGAGTCTTGGGAATTAGCGGAGTTGATCGCCCAAATGAAACGGGCAGGCGTGAAAGAGTTGGAGGCGCAACGCGGAGAGAGTTCGATCCGCCTCTCTCTGGGCCGGCACAACCGCAAAATGGTGGGGACGAGAGCGCTAGAGCTGGCTGGCGTCGAGCGGACCGACGCAGCCACGTTCGTTCGGGCTCCTGCTGTGGGTAGGTTCTCGAATAGACACCCGTTGGGAGAGGCGACGACCGTAGGAGATCACGTTCAAGAAGGTGACTTGCTCGGGGTGATCGCTATCGGACCAATCTTCAGGCCGGTGATCGCGCCCGTCGCCGGTCGTGTGATCGAGCAGGTCTGCCGCAGTGAGAGCGACGTCGAATACGGAACGACGCTATACCGCATAATGGCATCGGGCTGAAACGAAGGTCCTGCCGAAAGGAGCACCCATGGAGATTGATCTCAATTCTGATCTTGGCGAAGGCCTTGGCCGTTGGAGGATGGGAGACGACGAGGCGCTGATGAAGCTGGTCTCATCAGCGAACGTCGCTTGCGGCTTTCACGCGGGCGATGCGGTCATCATGACGCGCATGGTCGAGGCAGCGAAAGAGAACGGCGTAGCTCTCGGCGCACATGTCGGGCTGCCGGACATACTCGGTTTCGGGCGTATCCCGATGAAGATCGATCCGCGTGACATGCAGAAGCATGCGCTTTATCAACTGGGTGCGCTTTCTGCTATCGCGAAGGTCAATGGCTACAAGGTTACCCACGCGGGGACCCATGGCGCCCTGGGCCAGATGGCACAGGAAAACAAGGAATATATCGAGAAGATTCTCGAAGTGTTCGCGGCGTTCGACAGGGATCTGATCATCGCGGCTTCGGTCAAGAGTCACGCAGGCACATTCGCGAAGTCGCTCGGATTGCGGGTGGTAGGCAAGATCTTTGCTGACCGGGCATACGACGACGAGGCTCGCTTGGTTAATCGGCGACATCCGGGCGCACTTATCACCGATCTGACCGAGGTTGCGAGGAGAATGAGCCAGTTCCTCGATGACGGGACTATCACGTCCGTGTCGGGAAAGCGGATCAAGGTCGACGCAAAATGTGTCCTGGTCCATAGCGATACTCCGGGCGCTGTGGAAATCGCGAGAGCCGTAAGGACGGTGGTCGAAGACGGCGGAGGACGTATCGTTCCGCTAACGGAGCTTGCGGCGTAATGTCGGTGCGGTCCATATTGATCGCTAATCGAGGCGAGATAGCGCTCCGGATCATTCGCGCGTGTCGGACGCTGGGGCTGCGAACAATCGCTGTCTGCTCCGAGGCAGATCGAGGGGCGGCTTACCTTGCTCTTGCCGATCGAGCGGTCTGCATCGGCGGCGCGGCGGCAGATACGAGCTATCTGGATATTGGGGCGGTGATGCTCGCAGCAGCCGCCGTTGGTGCCGACGCAATTCACCCCGGATACGGGTTCTTGTCGGAGAACGGAGACTTCGCGGAAGCGGTCGAAGGCGCTGGGCTCATCTTCATTGGTCCGACCTCCGATGTTGTCCGGCTAATGGGGGATAAGATCGCCGCGAAGGCGAAAATGCGCGAGCTCGGCGTGCCTTGCGTTGCGGGAAGTCATGGCGCGCTTCCCGATGATCCGCAGCTCTGCCAAGCGTGTGCGACCGAGGTTGGGTACCCTCTTATCATTAAGGCGGCGGGCGGCGGCGGCGGTCGCGGCATGCGGATCGTACGAGACAGCGCAAGTCTCCACCAAGCGATCGGAGCCACGCGGGAGGAGGCGAGGCGGGCATTTGCCAATCCGACGATCTACCTGGAGAAATTTTTGGAGCACCCGAGGCACGTCGAGATCCAGGTCATCTGCGATGGGGGAGGCGAGGGAGTATGGCTCGGCGCCCGCGACTGCTCGATGCAGCGCCGCCACCAGAAATTAATTGAAGAGGCGCCGCCGCCAGGCGTGCCTGAGGCCAATATCGCCGAACTTGGGGAGCGCTGTGTAGCCGCTTGCCGGGCGATCGGCTATCGCGGCGTAGGCACCTTCGAATTTCTCTACCAGGACGGGATATTCGCTTTCATCGAGATGAATACGCGCATACAGGTCGAACATCCAATAACCGAGGAAACCAGCGGCATCGATATCGTGCGCGAGCAGATTCGGGTGGCATTGGGCGAGCCGCTCGGACTTCGTCAATCCGAGGTCACCTGCAGAGGCCATGCTATTGAGTGCCGGATCAATGCGGAACATCCTTTCGACGGCATTCCTTCTCCTGGTCGTGTTGAGAGCTGGCTGGCTCCGGGCGGACCGGGAATTCGGGTCGATACCCATATCGTGGCAGGTTCGGAAGTCCCTTCACACTACGACTCCTTGATAGCCAAGGTGATCGCTAGGGGCGAGGATCGTTCGGAGTGTATCGAGCGCATGCTTTCGGCCTTGGCAGACCTGCGCGCAGAGGGTATCCGGTTGAACACCGAGCTTCACTCGGTGGTATTGAAGGACGCGTCCTTTCGGGACGCGCGCCTTAGCATCCACTCCTTGGAAGACATCCTTCGACGGCGCGCCTCGTCCGATCGACGGTGAGCGTGATAGGCGACGGCCCGTCGAACCTAATGTGCAATCGAGCACGCATCAAAGGCGGGCAGCCTTGGGCGAATTCGTGCAGTGCGAGATCGCGTCCGATCGAGTCGATGACTTCGGGCTCGGGTCCCAGGAAGATATCAGCTCTCGCGGAACTCGGTCAGACCGAATTCCTTCAAGACGGCCTCGGTATGTTGTCCGAGGGACGGCACCGGGTCCATACGCGGCTGCCAGGACTCACCGCTAATTGGTCGCAAAGATGGCATCGGGCCCGCCGGGGTTTCGATATAAGCCCAGCGCTTGCGGCTGCGCAGTTGCGGATGATCCCACACGGCGGACATGTCATTCACGCGAGCCGTACCGATCCCGGCGGTCTCGAGGCGCGAGATGGCTTCGTTCGACGGCAGCTTGCGGAACGTGTCACAGATGACGGCATCGATCTCAGCTCGCTCTTTCATCCGGCCCGCATTGCCCTTAAAGCGTGCTTCGCTGGCCCACTCGGGCCGTTGTAAGACGATCGTCGTGAACGCGGCCCACTCGCGATCATTTTGAAGTCCGAAAAGTACCATGCCATCAGCAGTTTCGTAGGGCCCATATGGGAAGATCGTGGCATGGCCAGCTCCCGCCCGAGCCGGAGGTTGTGCTCCGTCCATCGCATAGTAAAGCGGATATCCCATCCATTCCACCATGGCCTCCAGCATCGAGACTTCGACATGATCGCCCTGTCCGCTTTTGGCTCGACGCAGCAAGCAGGCCAAAATGCCCTGAAAAGCCATTGTGCCCGCAGCGATGTCAGCAATCGAGATGCCGGCCTTTGCAACGGCGTCCGGCGTGCCGGTCGTTGACAAAAAGCCGGCCTCCGCCTGAATCAGTAGATCGTATGCTTTGCGCTTCTCCCACGGCCCATTCGGACCGTATCCAGATATGTTGCAAGTAATCAGCTGCTTGTATGTGGAGCGCAGCACGCCATCGGCGAGCCCTAGGCGGGCAGCTGCCCCTGGAGCAAGATTTTGCACAAACACGTCTGCGTGCGCGATGAGCCGTTGCACGGCTTCCAACGCTCCCGGCCGTTTCAGGTCGAAGGTGACGCTCTCTTTCGACCGATTGGTCCAGACGAAATGACTGGCAAGACCACGCGCACGCGTATCATAGGCCCGAGCAAAGTCGCCACCATCGGGCCGTTCGATCTTTATGACTCGGGCGCCGAGGTCGGCAAGCTGACGCGTGCAATAGGGAGCCGCGATTGCCTGCTCGATTGCGATGACCAATACCCCGTCCAGTGGCCGCGTCACGACACCTCCGACCTTAGATTGTAGCTTCCGCCTTCATGATAAGCTCGTCCCGATCGTTCGTGGCCCACAGCAGGATTTTTCCGGTTTCGTCCGGCGGACTGCCATTCAGATGAAGTTCGCTGCCGTCGAAAAGCGGCGACACCGCGCGGAAGGAATATGCCTTCACCACCACTGAGGAAGGGAGACTGCGCCTAACGAGATCGATCAGGAGAGTAGCAATGAGCGGACCATGGACGATCAGGCCTGGATAACCTTCCACCGCAAAGACGTACGTTCGGTCATAGTGAATACGATGGCCGTTGAACGTGAGAGCCGAATAGCGAAACAGCATGACGGTATCCGGCACGATGCTGCGATGCCATGGTCCTTTCGGTGCAGTTGATCTCGCTCTGTCGGCGGGCGCTGTGACATCTCGATAGACAATGTCGTGATGGTCCGTCAGAAGTAGATGGCCGTTCTCGTCGTGGACGGCGTGCCCTACCGTGACGAACACCAGAGGGCCGGTCGTACCTTGTTTGGACGTCACGCTTTCGATCGTCGATGTCCGCTTGACATGCATGCCCACGCGCAGCGGGCTCTTAAAGGTGAGCCTGCTGCCCGCCCACATCCGCCGGGGAAGGTCATGGATGGGAGGAAGAAAGCCCCCGCGCTTGGGATGCCCGTCAGGCCCTAATGTCGATTGCCGTTCGTTAGGTAGAAAATACAACCAGTGGGCCAGCGGAGGCAGCGCAACCCCCGTTGAATAGAGCTGGTGGTCGGTTTCGAGGGTCGCATCCAGACGCTCAATCGGACTGGCTGTCACCATGTCTTCCTGGGTTACTGTGCGCCCGATCCATTCCTGGTAGTCGTGTCCGTCAACCATCTAGACCTCTCGTTCTGGTCGAACCTATTGGATATCGCTGGTGGACCAACAGTCGTATTATCCAGCAACAGCATTCGGAGTTGGAGAAAGGCATGCATTTCGATCTGGTGGATCTGCGGCTGCTTGTGCTCGTCGTGGACAGAGGTGGGCTTGCCGCGGCAGCCAGACATGCCAACCTCTCTGTTTCTGCGCTGTCCGAACGCATGAAATCGCTAGAGGAGCGGGCTGGCCTGCAGTTGTTCGAGCGTACGGTCAAAGGGACACGACCGACCTCAGCGGGACTGGAGTTCGCCGGGCACGCCCGCAGCATACTTATGCAGGCAGAGCGGCTGAGCGGGGCGGTCCGATCGTGGAGAAAGCGCGAACGGGGCCTGATACGGATGCGGGCCAATTCGAATGCCATCGCAAGCTTCCTTCCGGATGTCTTGGCGAGCTATCTCGCCCGGCATCCCGACGTGACGGTCGATCTCCAGGAGCAGACGTCGGATCTCATCGCGGTGGCGGTAAGAGCGGGTGAAGCAGACCTCGGAATTGCCGCCGAGAATGCGCAGTTTGAAGGGCTGCGAACGGAGCCATTCGGAGTGGACCGCCTTGTCGTACTGGTTCCTCCGGGGCATTGGCTCGCCGACTACACCTCAATAGGGTTCGCCGAGGTGTTGAACGAGCACTTCATCGGCCTAGATGAGCAGGCATCCATTCAGACATATCTCGCCGATCATGCGCGAAGGCTCGGTCGAGAGCTGGTCATCCGCATACGTTTGCGAGGGTTTGAAAGTGTTTGCCGCATGGTGGCTGCGGGCGCCGGCGTTGCCGTCGTCCCAGTAAGCGTCATCTCTTCTTCGGTGAAGGACGCAGGAGCGCGGGCTGTCGAGTTGTCGGATAACTGGGCCCAACGCAATCTTGTGGTCTGCCTCCCGGTCGATCGTCCCGTATCAGATCTGGTGCAGAGACTAATAGCGGACATAGCGAGGTCTACTAGGTCTCGATTCGCCGAAATCGGCGGAGATGCCGGCCCCCTGCGGACATAATCAGCCAGTGTTCGCCCACCGCGAGGGCGGCTTTCGGCAGAAACGAGTTTACAAAGAGTTCGCCGCGTGCGCTTTAGATCTCGGCCTCGCATGAGGCGTTTCCTCCCTGACTCGCCGAGGCCTTCAAAGGTCTCGGCATTTTCGTGAGATGAGGATGGGCAGAGTGCCGCTCGCCGTTAGCGAAGAATGGTGAGCTTATTATGGGAAAAGCCCTCGGGTCGTTTTCGCTGCCCGCACTCGTTCGACACCTATGGCCATGGCGGCGGTTCGATGAGAGACGTTGTCACGAGCGGCGCGGGTAACCATATCGTTGAATGCGCGATCGAGGATCTGATATTCCCTCCGCATAACCTCTTCTTCTTCCCAGAACAATTGCTGGAGGTCTTGAAGCCACTCGAAATAACTCACGATCACGCCGCCCGAGTTACAGAGAATATCCGGTATGAGGAATATCTCGTTGCGGCGCCTCTCTAGGACCAGATCAGCCTCCGGAGTGGTCGGGCCGTTGGCGCCCTCAGCAAGCACGCGACATCGCAGATCCCGCGCCACGCGATCATCGATCACCCGCTCCATGGCTGCTGGCACAAGGACGTCGCAAGGAAGCTGCAGGAGCTCGGCTGGATCGAGACGGGGCGCTTCGTGATAATCAGACAGACTTCCGTGCCTCGCCGCATGACGGATCAACTGTGTGACGTTGAGGCCTGCACGGTCGTAAAATGCGCCCGTGTGGTCGCCGACACCTACTATCTTGACGCCGCTCCTGCTCAACTCCAGTGCCGCGTACGAGCCGACGTTGCCGAAGCCTTGAACCACCGCGGTCGCCGTCGACCAGTCGATCGACAGATCCTTCAAAACTCGTTTGGCCAGATGGGCGACGCCGCGTCCTGTCGCCTCCCGACGCCCTAAGGTGCCTCCCGCGCCAACAGGCTTGCCGGTTACGATCTCCGTTACGGTACGCCCCTGGTACATGGAATACGTGTCCATGAACCACGCCATCACTTGCTCGTTGGTGCCCATATCGGGAGCCATGACGTCGACGTGCGGACCCACGAACGGAATCATCTCCTGCATATAGCGGCGCGAGAGCGCCTCAAGCTCTCGGTGGGAAATCTTCGCTGGATCGACACGAATACCGCCCTTCGCGCCGCCATAGGGTAGTCCGACCAGTGCGCATTTCCAGCTCATCCAAATCGCGAGGGCGGCGACTTCGCCGATATCAACACTAGCGGCAAAGCGCGTTCCTCCCTTGGTCGGCCCGAGTGTAAGGTGATGCTGGACTCGATAGCCCTCGAATACGGAGATCGACCCGTCATCACAATGGATGGGGCAAGAAACCGAGATGGCGCGCTTGGGAAGAAGCAAGCGGCTGCGTTCGTCGATGGGAATTGCCAGATGATCGGCAATCACGGTGAACTGTCGTGAAGCCATCTCGAAGACGGGCCCACTATAGATGCTCATTTTGGCTCCGATTTATCAATAAGCGACGGCCCGGGAGCAATCGACTAAGCGCCCGCGAGCGGATGGAGGACGCGCGGCTGTCTCGCAGCGCCGGCGATCACGTGAGAACTTGCGGGCGTGCAAGCACGCAGGCCCGAAATAGCAGCGGGATGTCTACTGCAATCGGAGCCACACGCTCTTCGTCTGAAGGAAATCCTTCATCGCGTCGATCCCACTTTCACGCCCCAAGCCGGATGTCTTGTAACCACCAAAGGGAACGGCAGGATCAGTCTTCCGATACATGTTGATCCAGACCGTTCCGGCCTGGAGTCGGGCTGCGACGCGGTGAGCGCGACTTACGTCCTTGGTCCAGAATCCCCCGGCTAAGCCGAAGTTGGTCGCATTAGCCGTGCGGATCGCATCCTCTTCATCCTTGAACGCGATAACAGAAAGAACGGGACCAAAGACTTCCTGCTGGGAAATCGTCATCGTGTTCTTCACATCGGCATAGATCGTCGGTTCGACGAACCATCCCTTGCCGCATTCCGGGGCGTGGGATCGCTTGCCGCCAAGCACTAGCCGCGCGCCCTCCGAGCTGGCTGTGTCAATCATCGAAAGTATCTTGCGGAATTGCTGTTCCGTCGCGACAGGGCCGATGTCGGTCGCTGGATCCAACGGGTCGCCCAGCCGCATGCCGCTTCCACGCCGGACCAGCTTTTCAAGGATCTGTTCAAGCACCGTCTCTTGAACGAGTAGGCGGGAGCCCGCGACACATGTTTGCCCGGTCGAGGAGAAAATACCTCCGACGGCACCGGCTGCCGCAGCATCCAGATCGGCGTCCTCGAAAATGATGTTAGGCGATTTCCCGCCCAGTTCCAGGGCTACCGGTTTGAGGTGGCGAGCGGCGAGCTCGTAGACTTTGCGACCGGCGTCGACACCACCAGTGAAGGAGATCTTGGCGACTAGTGGGTGCTGGACCAGCGCGGGTCCGATCTCGGAGCCGTAGCCGGTAAGAACATTCACGACGCCGGGCGGCACTCCAGCCTCTTCGAGCAGATCCACGAACAACAGTGTCGATGTGGATGTGAATTCTGATGGCTTGACGACCACCGTGTTGCCGGCGGCGAGGGCCGGGGCAATCTTCCAGGAAAGAAGTCTCAACGGCGAATTCCACGGAGTGATCGCGGCGACGACGCCGATCGGCTCGTATCGTGTGTAGTTGAAATAATTCTCCGGATCGACGGGGATAACGGAGCTGTGGACCTTGTCGGCAAGGCCGGCGTAGTAGTGATACCACTGCGCCATCGTCTGCATTTGGGTCCGCATTTCGGAAATAGTCTTTCCGTTGTCGCGGATCTCCCATCGCGCCAGGCTCTCGATGTTCTTCAGCACGAGATCTCCAACCCGGTGAAGAATAACCCCTCGCTGCTTTCCGGTCAGCCGAGGCCAAGGTCCTTCGACGAATGACCTGTGTGCGGAGTCGACTGCGTCGTTCACGTCGGAAGCATCGGCTTGCGGGACAGTCGCCCAGGTCTCTGATGTAAAAGGGTTCTGTGTTTCCAATCGCCGTTGGCTCTTTGACGCGCGCTTTTTTCCTCCGATCACCATCTCGAAGTGCTGCATTCCATCTCCTCCGTTTGAGCGTTCGCAACAAGCAGCTCAATAGATCGAGGTAGCAGCATGGGCAACGACAGCAGCTGTTATGGAAGTATGATCAAAATGAAAGAGGAGGCTTGTCCTGCGCGTAAGCTTCGGGGACTTCGAGTAAATTTGTCGCGACGGCCGTGGTTTGGTGCAGCGCGGGAAGCGACCGGCTGTCGATCTCGCCTTGACGTCTCCGGCTCACTGATCGTAGCAATCACTACGACGTCGTCCCGGTTGCCGGGTTGGTCGGAGATACAAGGAGGATCGTTCATTGTCAGCAGCTGTGCACGCAGAGAGCCGCGTTAAGGCGAAGGAAGCCGCCCGGGCGGGCTGGCAATATGAGTTGTACGACCTGCTCCGACGAAACAACTTCACGCAGTTTGCCTACGTCCCGGATGCCGGCCACACCGTTCTCATCAACGAGTCGCTCGCAGATGCCGAGGTCGAGTCGATCGCGCTTACAACCGAAGAAGAAGGTGTCGCGATGATGGCGGGTGCCGAGTTGGGCGGCGCCCGTGGCGTGCTGCTTATGCAGAGCAGCGGCGCGGGTAATTGCGTCAACCTTCTCTCCCTGATAGCGGGCGGACGCTTCCCTTTCTTGACGCTCCTGAGTATGCGCGGAGATTTCGGCGAGGGTAATCCCTGGCAGATGCCGATGGGGAGGGCCGTCGAGCCGGTCCTGGAAGCGATGTCGGTTCGATGTCTGCGTGTAGACCGGCCTGAGGACGTCGTGCCTGTCGTCTCGGCTGCCATCACGATGGCCTTCCAAGGCGGCGAGGCAGTTGCGGTCCTCCTCACTCAAAAACTCATCGGCGCGAAGGCGTTCTAGGGGGCATGATCATGAAAGCAAATGTTGGCAATCCGGAGTTCGACGAGCGCTACGTCCTTGATCGACGTGAGGCCGTTCCAGCGTTAGTGGGAGGTCACAAGGAGTTCCTGTTCATCGCGGGCTTGGCTGGCACCGCGCGCGATGTGACTTCGCTGGTGAACGATGGTCCGTCCGCCTATGGTCTCGGAGGGGCCATGGGGGCGGCGACGATGATGGGGTTGGGTCTCGCTCTCGCTCGTCCCGATCGTACCGTCATCGCCTTTTGCGGTGACGGAGAGTTGCTGATGAACGTCGGGTCCCTGGCCACCATCGGCGTCCGCAATCCTCCCAACTTGAGAATCGTTTGTGTCGACAACGGTCACTACGGCGAAACCGGCTACCAGCGCAGCCATACGAGTTTGGGCGTAGACCTTGAGAAGATCGCCGTCGGGTCCGGCATCAGGCGCACCCTGACTATCGGTACAGCAGCCGAGCTACCGAAAGGCAGCAAGTTGCTGCGGGAATCTGAAGATGCCGTCTTCATCTTGATGCGGGTCAAGCCCACCGATCCGCCGAAGTTTAAGCGAACTCTGGATCCGGCCGTGTGCCGCGTCCGTTTCAAGGCTGCTTTGGCGGATGCAGCTCGTGCGGGCGGCTGAGTCGAAGAGGCGCGAAGTGCCGACGGCACGCAGCGAAGACGCCGCGCCGTCGGCTACCGGCATCGACGTTCGCGATGTATCGAAGATCTTCGCGCTCGGCGCTTCGGAACAGACCGTGGCGCTCAAGCCGCTTTCCCTCACGATCCGGAAGGGCGAGTTCTTCAGCTTCATCGGACCGTCGGGATGCGGCAAGACAACCTTGCTCCGCATCATCGCCGGCCTCACCACCCCCACGACAGGTGGCGTTTTCATAAATGGCACGCAAGTGACCGGACCGGATTCACGGATCGGTATGGTCTTCCAGAAGTCCACGCTTCTACCCTGGCGAACGGTTCTTCAGAATCTTCTCCTTCCCGTCGAGGTGACGAAATCATGCTCGATGCAAGAGGCGAGATCGCGGGCCGATCGCCTGCTTGAGATGATGGGAATTGCCGCTTTCAAAAATCGCTCGCCAGACGAGTTATCCGGCGGCATGCAACAACGAGCGGCGATAGCTCGGGCGTTGATCACAGATCCCGAAATCCTGGCCATGGACGAGCCCTTCAGCGCGCTCGACGAATTCACGCGTGAGCGCCTGAACGATGAACTGATGGGTCTGCAAAAGAGCGCGCAAAAGACCATCATCTTCGTCACGCACAACATATCCGAAGCGGTCTTTCTGTCTGATCGCATCGGAGTGATGGCCCCAAGACCCGGGCGCTTAGACAGCATCATCGAAGCGCAGGGCTTTCCCGCTGTGAGGGACGCCTCACTCCGGAAGAAGCAAGAATTTTTCCGGGAGGTGGCGAGAGCCCGGGATGCCTTCGATAGGCTTCATTTGTGACTCGGGACCTATCGTTCGATGTTGTAAACGGAGAATGCAAGTGTCCAGCCAGGCCGTGAGAAGCGAATCCGAGATCGGCTCAGTCCCCTCGATCCTAGAGGGGGGCCGAAAATTCGGAGCAGCACTGCTAGCGCTCGGCATTGCGCTGCTGCTTCTCGCTATCTGGCAACTCTCGTCCCAATATCGACTTGTGTCCGCTCTGATCCTCCCGAGCCCAGCTCTGGTAGCGGGCGCGCTCTACGAAGGCGTGGTCGGCGGACGCTTCCTGAACGACATCCTCGTGACATTCAACGAAACCGTACTTGGCTTCCTGTTTGGAACGGTCGTCGCCATCACTCTGGGGGCGACGTTCGCATATTCGGGGCTCCTGCGGCGTGCCGGCTATCCCTACGTCATTGCTGTTCAGACGTTCCCGAAGATCGCTATCGCTCCCTTGCTGATAGCCTGGTTCGGATACGGCATAGGACCGAAGGTCATCATTTCGGCTCTACTCGCCTTCTTTCCGGTATTCACCGCTACACTTGCCGGATTCACTGAAGTGAACTCGGACATGATCGATCTGCTGCGATCGATGAAGGCGACGCGGCTACAAGAACTTCGCAAATTGAGGCTGCCCTTCGCGATGGCTTTCATCGTGCCTTCTCTCGATGTGGCCATCGTGCTGGCTTTGCTCGGAGCAATCGCTGCCGAACTGGTCGGCGGAGCCGCAGGTCTGGGGCAGGTCATTCAACAAAAGTCGTTCACGGGCGACATAGCGGCCGTTTATGCGGTCCTCGCTCTCACGGCCGCAATCGGCATAAGCCTTAGAAGCATCGTCAGGACGGTGACCCGAGCTCTTCAGTCAATGGCGTGGGGCTGATTGCAGGTATGGGCACGCAATGCCTTTCGGCACGATTGAATGGAGGAAGTCCTTGCGTTTAGTAGGTTGTTTGGCGGTTGCAGCCAATCTGTCCGTCTTCGTCTGTGGTGCGACGCAAGCCGAGAGTCTGAAGGAAGTGACCTTCGCATCCTCGGATACAGCATTGAGCATCGGGTCCGCGCCTTACTCATCGCTCCAGCCCACCTTGAAGTTGCCGGAGAAGTACGCGGGGGTGACGGTCAAGTTTCAACCTACCGCTGGCGCGACGGCTGCGGTGCAGGCCGTAAGCAACGGCAATGCATTCTATACTTTGGTGGCGTTAGCGTCCTTCTTGCCGCTCGCCCGTCAAGACCCGAACCTTGTTATCGTCTCGTTCGACCCCGGCAATTCTCTCCGGGTGATTGTGCCCCCCGATAGTCCGGTGAAGGGTCCCTTAGACCTGAAAGGTAAAGTTATTGGAGTCGGTAGTTTTGGCACGGCGGCCTATCCGTATGGCAAGGCTATCCTCAAGGAAGCCGGCCTCGATCCCGACAAGGACGTGACCTTCCTGCCGGTCGGTCTCGGAGCACCAGCGGCGGACGCTTTGAAAAGCGGCAAGATCCAGGCTTTCGCGGGGTTCGATAGCCCGAACGCGGTGATCGGAAATCTCCTCGGCGTGAAGATGAGAGACGTGCCGTCCCCGCTGAACGATCTCGTTGGTATGGTCGGTATGGTTGTCACCCGCAGTGAAATCGAAAAGCATCCGAAGGTGGTCGCAGGCCTGTGCCGTGCGCTCTACGAATCGTTCTTCTTCGCCGAAGGAAACATCGAAGGGACCGTGCGCAATCACTTTAAGGTCTATCCTGGCCAGCTCCCATCGAACAAACCACTTGATGAAGCGGTCCGGGAAGGCGAGGTCATCCTGAGAGCCAAGCTCGACGTCGTGAACCACAGAGGAGCCGGTGGCATCATCGGCTACCAGGAACTGCCGACCGTTCAGCACACCGTCGACAAGCTGTACGAGAACGGAATCCTTCCGGAGCGGATGGAAATATCAAAGTACGCGGACCAACGGTTCAAGAACGATTGTGGCGGTTTCGATCCCGCTGAGCTCCGGGCGCAGGCCCGCGCTTGGAAACCGCAATAGAGGAAATCGACAACTGGACACCGAGAGAGGAGAATATTCAATGACGGTCATCGAGCATCTTGCAAAGTGGGGGTCCGAAGCGCCCTTCGAACATTCAAGGGCAGCGCGAGACGTCGCTCGGCACGCTGTTGAAGACGTAATTGCCTGCATCATAGCGGGATCCAACGATCTCGGCGCCTCTAACGTCCGCAAGATGGTGTACGCCTCCGATAGTGCCGGTCCTGGCACGGTCGTCGGAGAGGAGAAGGCCGTGTTGCCGCAGCTGGCGGCGCTCGCAAATGGAACGGCCGGCCATGCATTGGACTATGACGATACGTTCCTTCCGGGCGTCAATCACGCCAGTTCGGTTCTCGTCTCGGCCCTCATGGCGCTTGGCGAGCAAGCGGGATCCTCGGGCGCCGAATTAATCGATGCCTATTTGGTCGGTCTAGAGCTCCAATTCGCGGTCGGCAGCGGTGTGATGCGTAGCCACTACGATTTTGGTTGGCACTCCACTTCGACGATCGGGTGCATCGGAGCCGCCGGCGCCTGCGCGCGGCTTCTCAAGCTGGATGCCAGGCGCTTCGCGCATGCGCTCAGCCTCGGGACGAGTATGGCGTCTGGGTGCAAGGTCCAGTTTGGCAGCATGGCAAAGCCTCTGCACGCCGGGCTTGCCGCTCAGCACGCCATCGAGGCGGCCCAATTGGCCGCGGCCGGCGTCGAGGGACGGCTGAATGCGCTTGAAGGAGGGATGGGCTTTCTCGAATTGTTCGGCGGCAAAGGACCGGCTGGCTGGGGAAAAAACATCGAGAAACTGGGCGCGCCGATGACGGCGGAGTCTCGCGGTCTCATGTTCAAACGCTATCCGTGTTGCGCCTCGACGCACCGGGTTCTAGACGCGTTCTTCGAGCTAAGGGCGCAAGAGAAGTTCGAGGCCGACGAGGTCGAAAGCATCAACACGCTAATTGGATACGGTAACTCGCGAAATCTGATGTACACAAATCCAGTCTCCGAAATGGAGGCTAGATTCTCTATGCAATATTGCATGGCCGTGGCTCTTGTCGACGGTGCTCCGAAGCTCAGTCACTTCACGCCGCAATCCGTCAAGCAGGAAAAATACCGTCGACTTTTCGGACTGACAACCGTCAGTTGCTACGATCCTGCGGAGGAGCAGAAGAACGTCGACCTAATGCGTCCTCATGTCATTACCGTCAAGTTGAAGAATGGCCGGTCGCTGGAACGGTCGCGGGATCTTCCGGTCGGTACCCTCAAATACCCGTTTAGCCTCGACGACCGCAAAGCAAAATTCGACGATTGCTGCAAATCTAGATTGGACAAGGTATCCTCCGATAGGCTCTTCGAGGCCATCAACAATATCGAGAGCGAAGGGCATCTGTCCCGGTTCACCGGTTTGCTGCGATTCGGAGCAAAGGCAAACCACGCTTTCCGCACTTCGAGCTTCGCGTGAGTGCGGCCGGAAGACCACGCATCCGGCCTCACGTGATCCATTCAGCGCAGAACGACTGCGACCGGAAAAAAATATGTCGTCGAAGCCACTTCCCCTGGATCAGGTTAGCGTAGTCGAATTCTGCTCGACGGCAGCGGGGCCTTTCGCGTCCATGCTGCTCTCGGATATGGGAGCGAGCGTCATCAAGGTCGAACCGCCAAATGGAGATGGCTTACGCCAATGGCCGCCGTTGACAGAAGGATTTAGCGAGAACTTTGCCTCACTCAATCGCAACAAGAAATCGATCGTCCTGGATCTCAAGAATGATGAGGACAATGACATTGCGCGGCGGCTTGTGCTCGATGCCGACGTGCTGATCGAGAACAATCGTCCCGGCGTGATGGAGCGCTTGGGGCTCGGTTATCCGCAATTCGCCGCGGAGAGGCCGGATCTTATCTACTGCTCGATATCCGCATATGGTCAAACCGGACCTCGAGCCGACGAAGGTGGGTTTGATCTCACCATTCAGGCCGCTGCTGGCGTGATGAGCGTAACGGGCGAAAGCGATGGAGCGCCGGTCAAATGCGGAGTTCCGATCTCGGATTTTGCGTCGGGTCTATACGCCGCTTTTGCCGTGACCTCCGCTCTGGTGCGGGTTCGGGCGGGGGGCAACGGCGCTCACATAGACGTTCCGATGTTTGGCTGCACGTTGGGTATAGCCGCGTTACAGACAAGTGAATTTTTCGGGACTGGTCTGCTCCCCCGCAGATTGGGATCCGCCCACCCGCGTAATGCGCCCTACCAGGCTTATCGAGCGGCGGACGGCTTCTTCGCGATTGCGGCTGGCAACGACGGACTGTGGCGCGAGGTCTGTCGTGTCGTCGGACGCGACTATCTCGTCACCGATGGGCGTTTCCTTACCACCGCTGACAGGGCTTCGAACCAGCACTCCCTCAAGGAGCTGCTGGAGGCCGTATTCGAAACCCAGCCGGTCGATTACTGGATCGGAGCCTTCGCGAAGGCTCGTGTGCCTCATGCAAGGATTAATAGCTACGACGCGGCCCTTGGAGATCCTCAGACGCGCCACATGGGATGGATCAAAGAACTCCAGTTGCCGGGTGGACGAACGACGCAGACTTTCGCATCGCCCCTGAAGTTCGGCGGCGAAAGCTTTGAAATCCGGAGCCGACCGCCCCTGCTGGGTGAACATACAAAGGAGTTCCGTGACGCCTACAGCCGCAGGCAGCCGGACCTCAACCGAGTTTCAACAAGGTCGGAGGACTGAGGTGAGCCAAAAGCTGCTTGCATTTGTGGCCGAGGTGACACGCTGTGTCGAAAACGTTCAGGACGAAGTCATAGTCGTTTCGCGCGTCAGGAAGGCGATGAGCGAGCTTGTGTCAACGGATGACTGGTTGCCTGAGACGATGGCGCTGTCCGATCCCAAATTCTATCAGCAACATCTGCTATATGGAGACCCTCTTGATCGCTTTTCGGTCGTGAGCTTCGTTTGGGGACCGGGCCAGCAGACGCCGGTCCATGACCATTCCGTGTGGGGTGTCATCGGCATGTTGCGAGGATCCGAGATCAACCAGAGGTACGGCCGGACGGCCTATGGGATGGACCCGATCGGTGGTTCCGAGCGACTGGAGCCAGGCGACGTGGAAATCGTGTCGGAAGCGGTTGGCGACATTCATCAAGTGCGAAATGCGTTCGATGACCGCGTGTCCATTAGTATCCACTGCTACGGTGGGAATATCGGGAGAATCCGACGTCATGTCTTCAAAGATCTCGGTGAGACCCAAGAGTTTGTCTCGGGTTATTCCAATGCTCTCACTCCCAACCTCTGGGCGCCAGCGCAGTGAGTGGGACGGAAGACCTTTTCGTCGGTCGCGCCGACGGTGTCGTGCGATTGCGCCTGAACCGACCGGAAGTAGGCAACGCCTTGAACCCAGGTTTGATCGCGGCCCTCACGCGCGAGGTAGAGGAGGCACGAAGATCGTGCGCCAGGCTTATGATCGTCGAGTCGAGTGGGCGCAACTTCTGCACTGGCTTTGATCTGTCGCGACTCCAGGAGGAAACAGACGATACGCTATTGGCAAGATTCGTCCGTATCGAATATTGTCTCCAGGCGATCAAGAATGCACCTTTCCCGACGTTGGCAATAGCCCGAGGGCGAGCGATCGGAGCCGGGGCCGACCTGTTCTGCGCCTGTGCCATCCGTTGGATCCTACCGGGGTCGTCGTTCGTCTTTCCGGGAGCGAATTTCGGCCTTGTCTTGGGTACCTCAAGGCTCGCCGAGATCGTCGGCGCCGCGACGGCCGCGGAATGGATCATGGGAGGGGCGACGGTCGATGCGCAATCCGCGCTGGAATCCGGCTTGGCTATGAAACAAATTGGCTACGAAGACATCGAAAGGGCAGTGTCTAGCGAGACCGCTCGCGCCTGTCGGCTAGATAGTTCGACGCATCAATCGATTTGGATGGCTGCAGCGAGTGCTCGCAGCGTTCGCGGAGAAACGGGTGACGGCTTCGACATGCTGAGGCTCATCGCGTCCGCTTCGCAGGTCGGCCTAAAGGAAAGAATAGCATCATACCGAACGGCAAGCCAATCGATCTGGCCCGTCACGTCACCTTGATATAGGATCGTGATCTAACCTCGCCGAACAATCAGCGTGAACGATGTTACCTCGGGCCGGCCACAATTTGACCTTCGAAACGTTTCGTCCGGTCGGTCACCATCGCTTCTTTTGAGATGGTAGCTGCGACGTCTGACAATCTGACGAGATATTGCTTGCCGGCCTACTCCGCTTGTTTGGTCTCATCACACACAAGATCGTCGACGGACCCAGGCGTCTTTGAGTAGCTTACATTTAGCAAATATTCGTCGCGGCGGAGCCTACTTTTGCGCTCGAGGACGGCGCCGCCATCAATCCTTTCCACCGCGACATGCCGCGCCTGTCGGTGGATATCGACCACACCTATCTGCCGGTGGTTCCGCGCCCCAAATCTCTGGCCCCGATCGATGCGGCGATGGAGCGCATGGCGGCGGCCATCAGGAAAGGATTGCCGGCAGCACGGGTGACGGAAGTCGTCAGCGCCGGTGAAAGATTGTCATCAAGCTGACCGTCCAGAGAGGCGCCGCGCAGGTCAGGATCGAGGTCACGCCGGTGATCAGGGCCGAGCTAGAGCTGCGCGATGTCTCGTCGAGCGTCGAAGAAATGTCCGGCTTCCGGACCCAAATGGAGCTGCTCAGGCTGTTGTCAAGTAAACCAATTCGTCATATATGGCATATAAACAAGTGTTAGTCGCCACATATGGTGATATTATGAGTTCGCCCAAATCCAATGCCGCGCTTGAACGTCTTGGTCACGACCTTCGATCGGCTCGCCTGCGCCGTCGTGTGGCTGTGGCCGACTTGGCTGCGCGCGCGGGTACGTCGCCTAGCACCATCGCACGCCTGGAAAAAGGCGATCCGGGAGTCGCCGTAGGCACGCTCGCGGACGTGCTCGTCTCTCTCGGGCTTATCGAGAATCTCGCCGATCTCGTCGATATACGGAAAGACGATCTGGGTTTGGCGTTGACGTCGGAGCGGTTGCCGCAGCGCGGTCGATCGTACGCTGCAAGGCTGCGCAAGCAGGAGAGGCAGGGCGACAAGGACGGGAAAAACGAACCGGACGATGTTGATCCGAACGGCGTGGCCTTCTGATGACTGAATACTACGCCCAAGTAGCCCTTGGCGAAGGCTTAACGCGAGTCGGTGAACTACGCTTCACGCAGACCGGGCCTCGTCAATTTTCGATCTTCACCTATGACCCGGCCTGGGCGAAGGATCCGCGTGCTTTCGCATTGCAGCCGAACATGCCCTTTGAGGGCGGGCCGTTTCATGCGTCGGCGCAGTCTGGCAATTCGCGCGAGGCGCTTGCTGGCGTCTTCTCCGATGCTGCGCCCGACAGCTGGGGGCGCAGACTGCTTGAACGTGCCTATGGCAATGGCCTCTCTGAATTCGAATATCTCACACTGTCCGACGATACATGCCGGCAAGGTGCTCTGCGTTTCATCGATGAACATGGGAAGATCATTACCGGTAAGGCCAACGAAGCGGTACCGCGTCTTCTTGATCTAGAGGCGATCACGGCGATTGCCCGCGCCTACGAACAAGGCAAGGAGATTTCCCCTGCGGACATGCAAGCTCTTGCCGGAGCCGGCGGCTCGGGCGGGGCTCGGCCCAAAGCCAACGTTCGTGACGGCGACGTTCTCTGGCTTGCCAAGTTCACTTCCGTCCACGATCAGCACCCGATCGAACAGGTCGAGGTCGCGACGCTGAACCTTGCCAGGATGTGCGGCATCCGCATTCCAGAGGTCAGACTGGAACTCGCTGACACGAAATTTCCGGTCGCGCTGGTCCAGCGTTTCGATCGACGCGGCCGCGCCCGCATTCCCTACATCTCCGCCCGAACGGCGCTCGGGAAGACAGGCTTAGAGCTCGGTTCGTACACGGAGATTGTCGATTTCATGCGGACGTCAGCTCCGGATCCGCAAGTCGATTTTGAGGAGCTCTATCGGCGGATGGTCTTCACTATCCTTGTTTCGAACAAGGATGATCATCTGAAGAACCATGGCTTCCTGTACGTCGGTTCGGGACGGTGGCGTCTGTCGCCGATGTTCGATGTGAACCCGGCGCCCGATCGCAACCCGCATCTCGAGACGGCGATCATGGAAGGTGGCACGCACGACCGATCAATCAAGCTCGCCCTCGAGGCCTGCGAGTTTTTCGAAATCACCGACGCCAACGCGCGAAAGATCATCCGAGATACAGCTCAACGCGTGTCCGATGGATGGCGGGAAACTTTCCGACGGGCAGGGGTCGGCCGTGCCCAATCGCGCGACTACGAAGCCGCCTTCGTCCATGATCAGAGCGACACAGCGCTTGGTCTATAATTCATCATATATGAAATGTTATCTGCTTCAATATATCATATTTGACTACTACGTAGTGATGCGCCAGAGACTTGCGAAGGCGCGGCCGGGTTCCCTCTGCCCTATCCACTTAGGTACGATCGACGATTTGCCTCGTATCGGACGGGAGGCATTCCAAGATTTGTGCCTCGCCATCGTGGCGGAAGATTTGAAGTCCCCGATACAGAACTTTTTGGCCTCCCACGATGGCGGTCGGACGAGCATTTCCCGGCGCTTGGGAAGGAGGCGAGGCCGCCCCGCGCCGGAAAGTGCACGATCCAGATCAAGCATTTCGGAAATGCCGCCGCCCGTCTATCTCTGTCGCACCTCACCAAGAAGCCGGGTGTCAAACGCCATCCGGAACTGAGGGGGCAGTTTTCCATGGCGCGCGACAGCCGGGCAATGCCAAGGAGCTCGCTGCCCAGGGGGCGCGCAGGCGATTACATCTTCATTACGAACGCCGGGGTTTCGGGAGCTGCCGAGGCAAGCATCTGCAGGCTTTCGAAAAGGCCGGTGTGCAGCGTTGTCGCGTGTTTGGAGGCGACTGGGTCGCGGCCCAGCTTCGGAGCCGCCCGTCCCCGAGGATGCTAATTCCGCGAATCTACAACCTCACGCATCTCCGACAATTCATCGACGGCGGAGCCTATCTTCAGGCATGACATCTACTCGGCGCGATGGGCGACAAATCTGCGCTGCTTCGCGACCACGGACGCGCATAGACGGAGCGTGGAAGCGCTGCTGGATCACCGGTTCGTCTTGCTTCGCGGGATCCGGCTTCCGGCAAATCGATGATCGCGGCGATATCGTCTCTTGGCGCGCTGGATGACCTTGCTATAGCCGAGCACGAGGAAGGCGACAGGTGGACCTTTCGTCATCCGACGATCGCGGATGCCTATTCGTCGCGGGAGGCCCCGACCTCGTCGAGATATACCTGCCCGGAGCCAAATCCGAGCGACTGCTGGCGTACGTGTTTTGCGGACGTCGCAGCGATGTCGATGCGTCAGAACGCCATAGAGCGCAGAAGGTACTATTGGACGTGCCGATCAATAGCGTCCTTCATTACTTCCTAGCCGAGCGCTGTGATGAAGATTTCTGCGCACTTTCGTCGAGGCGCGCCCAGAGATTTGGTAGTTCCCCTGCATATTCCGATGGCTGACGGCAATAACATCCGCTTGCTTGCCCGATTCAAACAGTTCGTCCTTTGTCCGAAGAGGACATTGAAACCTGATGAGGGAGATACGGGAATACGCTGGAATGCTTCGACGAGTCGATTTTCCAGGATGGACGTGTGCGATCACTGTTGCCTTCTGACGAATTCGAACGGCTCTGCGCCGACGTGAAATGGGAATGGCTTGCCGACCTTGGTGCGTCGGTCGGTCGCACGCGAAGAAGTTACAGCTCGAGCGATCAGGCAGGAATGTATCGTGACTTTCGCGATTCTCTCGAGGCCGCCGCAAAGTATTTTTGGGACGATGACGCGTTGCAAGCGGCGTTGTCAACGGCTTTGCGCCGGATGGACGAGATGATCTACGAGGATGAGGACCAGCGGCCTCCCCGCGGCGAAGCGAAACTTTCAAATCTTCGCCGAAGATCTCCGGAGCGTTGATCGAGATATTCAGTGATGTAGATGAAGAGTAGGGGCGCCATGATCTTGATCCAGCGCTTGCCCGGGGCAGTTCAGAAAATCGTGCCTGTCGTACCCGCGGCGCTGTTTCGCGGTGCGTTCGCCGTTTTCGTTGAAGTCCGACAGGCCCGGAGCTTGCGGGCTTCGCCTCGGTCACCTATCGCGAGCTCAGCAGCGATTGCCACAAATGCCGTTATGAAATTTCTGAATCGTCGGCCCTGGTCGATTCACTTATTTAATTGGACGGTTGATTCGGGAATTGCGATTCTGGCGCATGTCCGAACTCACCGTGCAATAAGCCCGCAAAGTTCTACGTGCTGACGATCGAGCCGACGCTGTTTGGCGATACAGCATTGGTGCGCGAATGGGGCCGCCTCGGTGGGCACGGCCAACGGCGGCTCGATCTGTTCGATGGGCACGTGCAGAGGCGCTTGAGTCCTGGTTCAAGCGCAAGACCCGTCGTGGTTACGTACAGCGGCACTTTCGCTTGGAGCCGGCTGCGACGTGCGGCAAGCGGTCTGATCTGGAGAAAATCTCCAATTAAAGTATGTCAAAGTAATCCGAAGGTATTTCGAATCTATTCCGAGAATTGCAGTATTCCATAGTACAACAATAGCGTACCTTCGCCGTGATCGAGGCTCATCAGGAAGGCTTTCCGCTCTCTACGTCAAGCTACCTTATCCTGGTTTGAAGTCGGAACATCGAGATGAAGTTGGAGCCCTTCTCAAGGTCCCGATAGCTCGAACACTGCGTCTTTGCGCCCGCGTTCAAGCGAATCGGTGGTGATGTTCGTCCGGACGGCCGCCACCTGAGCCAACCTAATTCGATCCCGCCGCAGCAGCCGTGAAGCTGCGGTCGACGGCTTTGCTGACGTCGAGCGTCTTCGGCAGGATGCCGTAGCGGGTCGAGCGGTCGGAGGCTTCCTGCACCTCTTTCACCACGCCCTCGTCGATCACAATCGGGCTGGTGCGCTGCGCGGTGTAGGCCGAGATCAGCACGTCCTCCGGCAGCTTGGTCAGCTCGGCCGTGCTCCTGGCGTATTCCGCAATATGGTCCAGCGACCACAGCCGTGCCTTGTTCAGCCGTTGCACGAGGTCCTGAACCGCGGCGCGCTTGGTGGCGATGGCATTGTCGGAGGCGACGATGAAGGTGATGGTCGGCGTCAGGCCGTCGCCGTCGGCGATGACGCGCGCCTTGTCCTTCAACGTCGCGAATGAGACATAGGGCTCCCACACCGCCCAGGCGTCGACTGACCCCGCCACCAGTGCCACCTTGGCATCGACAGGGCCGAGAGGCGCGAAGGTCGCCTCGTCCAGCTTGATCTGCGCCTTCTCCAGGGTTGCATCGATCAGGAACTGGCCCCAGCCGCCGCGCGTACCAGCGAGGCGCTTGCCCTTGAGGTCGGCGGCCGACTTGATCGGTGAATCCTGACGAACCAGGATCGCCTGCGTCTTGGCATCCGACCGCGTGCCGCCGATCGCCTTGATCGGCGCGCCCGCTGCATAGACGGAGAGGAAAGACAGATCGCCCGTGTAGCCGACGTCGAGCGCGCCGGCGTTGAGCGCTTCCAGAATGGGAGCTGCCGCCGGGAATTCCGACCATTCGATCTTGTAAGGCAGGTCCTTCGCATAACCCGAGATCTCGAGTAGCGAGCGTTTACCGCCTTTCTGGTCGCCGACGCGCAGCACGACTGTATCGGCCGCGAACGACGCGGCTGCCGTCGACAAGGTGACGACCGCGGCGAACAGAGAGGCCGCCAGGCGGTGCGTGATCGAATGGTCCGAAGAGTTGATGCTCATGTGATCTGTCTTGTTGCTTGCCTGTTACGACACGTGGGCGCGTGATGCGGCGAGACGATCAAGTCTATGACCGCGTGATACGCAGTCAATGAAATGGCCAACCGTATTGCGCGCGCGATGAGCAAGGACATTTCAATGAATGTGTGCTTTTCAGAAAAGCGGCGTGCGCATGCCTCAGACTGGGTGACAGTGATCCTCTCGCAGAGTCGTGAAGCTGCCTGGGAGCCGATGCGTCAGCGAAAATCGTTTCATCGTTGTTGCGTGTGCCGATGGAGAGAATGACTTCGCATCGCGCCAGATTCGAAATTCCATTTCATTGACGATGCGGTACCCGCGCCGCATGATTTGCACATCGCATCAACGTGGACGCAGGAAGCGACCCGCGAAAAATATTCTCTCTACGCAGCTCCCTCAGGAACATCCGCAACGCGAACAGTTGTGCCGATGGCGGAGCGTGCCAACTCAGGAGTGGGGCTGATGGGAAACGACATTAAGCGCAACGGATCGAGCCTCGACCGGCGTCATTTGCTTCAGGCGGGACTGGCGGCGGCCTTTGCGGCCCCGTTCGGCGCCCTGGGCGCACAGGCGTTTGTGCCGCAGGCGCCCGCGCCTGGCATAGACTTCTCGGAATTCCCGCTATGCCGCACGGCCGCGGACGGTCCTGTGCTCACGGGAGCCCCGCGCAAGCTAAAGCTCTCGTGGAATGCCGGCGCGGTGTGCCTTGCGCCGCTGCCTGTTGCGATCGAGCACGGCTTCTTCCAGAAGCAGAATCTCGATGTCGAGCTCGTCAACTATTCCGGTTCGACCGACCAGTTGCTCGAGGCCATCGCGACCGGAAAGAGCGATGCCGGTCTCGGCATGGCGCTGCGCTGGCTGAAACCGCTCGAGCAGGGCTTTGACGTCAAGATCGCCGCCGGCACCCATGGCGGCTGCATGCGCGTGCTGAGCCGCGCCGATTCCGGCGTGAACAAGCTTGCCGATCTCAAGGGCAAGATCGGTGCGGTCGGCGATCTCGCTGGTCCCGACAAGAACTTCTTCTCGATCCAGTTGGCAAAACTCGGCATTGATCCTAACAAGGACGTCGACTGGCGCGCCTATCCCGGCAATCTGCTCGATGTTGCGGTCCAGAAGGGCGAGGTGCAGGCTTTCCTGTCGTCCGACCCGCTTGCCTATCTCTGGCTCAAGGACACCCAGTACAGGGAGGTCGCCTCCAACCTCGATGGCGACTATCGCGACAAGAGCTGCTGCATCGTCGGCCTGCGCGGCTCGCTGGTTCGCGAAGAACCCCAGGTCGCGCGTGCGATCACTCAGGCGCTGCTCGACGCCGCCATGTTCACCTCGCAGAATCCGGCCGTCGCGGCAAAGTCATTCCAGCCCTACGCACCGAAGGCCGCAACGCTCGCCGATATCGAGGGCATGGTGCGCTACCACACCCACCATCATCATCCGACCGGTGAGGTGCTCAAGCGCGAACTGAAGGCTTACGCCGACGATCTCAAGAGCGTGCAGGTCTTCAAGCAGAGCACCGATACGACCAAATTCGCGGAGCGCATCTATGTCGACGTATTCTCTGTCTGACGGGCTCGCCTCCGGCGCGCCGCGGACCACGACGGCGTTTGCCAGCTGGGTGCGCGAGTCCGGCGCCGGGGTTTTCGCCAGCATCGCGTGGATTGCCTTCGGCCTCTCCTGCCTGTGGTGGGAGGATGTCGGCGACTGGTCGCGCACCCATTCGCTCGGCATCGCGGCGCTCGTCATTGCCGCGGTCGTGTTGTTCGGGACCGTCGGCGCCGACTATCTGGGCACGGCGGGCAGGGCGCTGCGCCAGCGCGCGCCCTGGCTCATCGCGCTCGGCGCGTTCCTGACGCTGTGGGAGGTCGCGACCGCCAAGTTTGCCTGGCTGCCGCTGCCGTTCTTCCCGCCGCCGCAGGCGATCATCGAGGTCTATACCGACGATCTGCCGAAGCTGCTCGACAGCCTGTTCGCCTCGGTCAAGCTGCAGCTCGGCGGCTACATCATTGGCGCTGCGGTCGGCTTCCTGACGGGGGTGTCGATCGGCTGGTCGCGCGCGGTCGGCTATTGGGTGCACCCGGTGCTGCGCTTCATCGGGCCGCTGCCGGCAACCGCCTGGCTGCCGATCGCGTTCTTCACCTTCCCCTCGAGCTGGAGCGCGTCGACCTTTCTGATCGCGCTCGCGACCGGTTTTCCCGTCACGGTGCTGACATGGTCGGGCGTCGCGAGTGTCAGCAGTGCTTATTACGATGTCGCGCGGACGCTCGGGGAAAAACCGTCCTTCCTGGTGCTGAAGGTCGCGATCCCTGCCGCGCTGCCGCACGTCTTCGTTGGGCTGTTCATGGGGCTCGGCGCCTCCTTTGCCGTGCTCGTCGTCGCCGAGATGATCGGCGTAAAGGCCGGTCTCGGCTGGTACCTGCAATGGGCGCAGGGCTGGGCTGCCTATGCCAACATGTATGCGGCGCTGATCGTGATGTCGCTGCTCTGCTCCGGCGCGATCACGCTGCTGTTTGCGATCCGCGACCGTCTGCTGGTCTGGCAGAAGGGGACCGTGAAATGGTAGAGGCAATCGTGCATCCGGCCGCCGGTGCCGCGCTCGACATCGAGCAGGTCGGCCATGCCTTCGACATCGACGGCGCCGCGCTGCCGGTGCTGAGCGATGTCAGCATCGCCGTCGAGCCCGGCGAGTTCGTCGCGCTGCTGGGGCCTTCCGGCTGCGGCAAGTCGACCTTGCTGCGGCTGGTGGCAGGGCTCGACAAGCCCAAGGCGGGAAGTCTGCGCGAGGACGAAGTCCGCATCGTCAGGCCGCATCCGTCACGCGTCGTCGTGTTCCAGGATCCGACCCTGTTTCCCTGGCGGTCGGTCTGGGACAACGTCGCCCTGGGCCTCGAAGCCCAGGGCATTCTGAAGAGCCAGCGGCAGCGTGTCGATGATGCGCTCGATCTCGTCGGACTGTCGTCGTTCCGCAATGCCTATCCGCACCAGCTCTCCGGCGGCATGGCGCAGCGCGTGGCGCTGGCGCGGGCGCTGGTGAACGATCCCAAGATCCTGATTTTGGATGAGCCGCTCGGCAAGCTCGACTCGCTGACCCGCATCACCATGCAGGCCGAGCTGGTCTCGTTGTGGCAGCGCAAGGGCTTTACCACGCTCCTCGTCACGCATGATGCCGAGGAGGCGCTGGTGCTCGCCAACCGCGTCATCGTCTTCAGCGAGCGTCCGGCGCGCGTGAAGGCCGACATCCGCGTCGACCGTCCCTATCCGCGCCATCGCGGCGATCCATATCTTGCGGACCTGCGCCGCCAGATTCTTGGCCTGCTGGGATTGGATGCAACATGGTGACTTCTATCGCTCAGGGACGGGTGGCGCATGGCGAACCCGACTATATCGCGCGCGCCGAGGCGCTTGCGCCGGGCTTTGCCGTGCGCGCAGCCGAGCACGACCGCGCCGCCAGCTTTCCCTTCCAGAACTTTCGCGAGCTCTCCGAAGCCGGCCTGCTGTCACTGACGGTGTCGGCGGCTCTCGGCGGGGCCGGCGCGGGCGCACGATATGCCGCGCGTGTGCTCGGCATCATCGGCAAGGCCGATCCGTCGACCGCGCTGGTGCTGTCGATGCACTACATCAATCATTTGGTGATGGCGCGCAGCCCGACCTGGCCGGCGCGGCTGTCGCGCAAGCTTGCGCGCGAAAGCGTCGAGGGCCTCGCGCTCATCAATGCGCTCCGGGTCGAGCCCGAACTCGGCTCGCCCGCGCGGGGCGGCCTGCCGGCGACAGTGGCCCGCCGCACCGAGACCGGCTGGCGGCTCTCTGGCCACAAGATCTACTCGACCGGCGCGCCGATCCTGAAATGGTATCTGGTATGGGCGCGGACCGACGAAGCCGAGCCGCGGGTGGGCCAGTTCCTGGTGCCGGCAGGCCTGCCGGGAACGCGGATCGTCGAGACCTGGGACCATCACGGCCTGCGCGCCAGCGGCAGCCATGACGTCATTTTCGACGACGTCGTGATCCCGCTCGACGCCGAGGTCGATGTCCGCAAGCCCGCCGACTGGCGCGCCCCCGACGTCGCGCAGGCGACCGTCCACACCGTCTTCGTCGCCGCGATCTATGATGGTATTGCCCGTGCGGCGCGCGACTGGTTCGTCCAGTTCCTGAAGCAGCGCGTGCCCGCCAGCCTCGGCGCGCCGCTTGCCACGCTGCCGCGCGCGCAGGAAATCCTCGGTGCGATCGAGGCCAGGCTCGCGGTTAATGCTCGGCTGCTCGACACCTTCGCCCGCGACTTCGACGACGGCGTCGATCTCTCCAACGGCGAATCCAACGTCATCAAGCTGACGGTCACCAACAATGCGGTCGCCGCGGTCGAGGACGCGCTGTCGCTGACCGGCAATCACGGCCTATCCCGCAGCAATCCGCTGGAGCGGCATTATCGCGATGTCCTGTGCGGGCGCGTGCACACGCCGCAGGACGATGCCACGCGCACCGGCCTCGGCCGCGCCGCATTGGGCCTCTAGCCTTTCCGAAAACAACAGGGAGATTATCATGTCGGTCGAGTTCATCGGCTTTATCGCCAACAGCAATGCTTCCGAGACCATCGTGCGCCAGGGACCGATCCTCGATCCCGCTTATATCGAGACGGTGGCAAAAGCACATGAGCTTGCCGGTTTCGACCGCGCGCTGCTCGCGTTTCATTCCACCACGCCGGATGCGCTGCAAGTTGCCCAGCATGTGCTGACCATCACCAAACAGCTCAAGGTGATGATTGCGCAGCGGCCGGGCTTCACCGCGCCGACGTTGCTGGCGCGCCAGCTCGCCACGCTCGACCAGCTCTATGGCGGCCGCGTCTCGCTGCACGTCATCACCGGCGGCAATGCCGCCGAGCTGCGTCAGGACGGCAACACCTTCGACGACAAGGACGAACGCTACGCCCGCACCAGCGAATTCCTCGACGTGGTCAGGCTGGAATGGACCAGCGAAAAGCCGTTCAACTACAGCGGCAAATATTACACCGTCGAGAACGGTTTCTCCCAGGTGAAGCCGCTGCAGAAGGGCGGCATCTACACCTTCGTCGGCGGCGGCTCGGATGCCGCGATCGAGGTCTCGGGCAAGTATGCCGACACGTTTGCGCTCTGGGGCGAGTCCTATGCGCAGGTGCGCGACGTCACGGCGCGGGTGCGCGCAGCGGCTGCGAAACACGGGCGGCCGAGTCCGCGCTTCAGCCTGTCGGTGCGGCCGATCCTCGCTGAGACCGAGGAGAAGGCCTGGCAGAAGGCGGAGCACATCCTCGAACGCGCAACTGCGCTCCAGGACCAGACCGGCTATCGCCGGCCAAACCACGCCACCGACGGCGCCAAGCGGCTCCTGGCGCTGGCTGACCAGGGCGCGCGCATTGACAAGCGGCTGTGGACCGAGATCGCAAAGCTCACCGGCGCCAACAGCAACACCACCGCGCTGGTCGGCACGCCCGAGCAGGTCGCCGAGGTCTTCGCCGATTATTATGATCTTGGCGTCAGCCATTTCCTGATCCGCGGCTTCGATCCGCTGCCCGATGCCATCGACTACGGCCGCGAGCTGATCCCGCTGACGCGCAAGCTGATCGCGACACGCGACCAGCAACGGGGCATCGCGGCGGAATGATCCGGCTCATCGCTGCTTTGGCGCTCGCCCTTGCGGGCGCCGGTCTCGCCAGCGCGCAGACGACGCTGCGCGTCGGTGACCAGAAGGGCAATGCGCGGGCGGTGATGGAAGCCGCGGGCCTGCTCAACGACGTTCCCTACAAGATCGAATGGAAGGAGTTTCCGGCCGCGGCGCCGCTGCTGGAAGCGCTCAGCGCCGGCGCGATCGAGACCGGGCTGGTCGGAGACGCGCCCTTCACTTTCGCCGCCGCCTCCGGCGCGCCCGTCAAGGCGATCGCCGCGATCCGGCAGACGCGCGAGGGGCTCGCGATCCTCGTGCCCGAGAGCTCGGCGATCAAGACCTTCGCCGACCTGCGCGGTAAAAAGATCGCGACCGGCCGTGGCTCGATCGGGCATCAGCTGATCCTGGCCGCGCTCGAAAAGAACGGCTGGAGTGCCGGTGACGTGCAGATCGCATTCCTGGCGCCGTCCGATGCCAAAATCGCCTACACGCAAGGTTCGGTCGATGCTTGGTCGACCTGGGAGCCGTACGTCAGCCAGGAAGAGGTGCTGTTCAAATCGCGCCGCATCATCACCTCGGAAGGCCTGACGCCGGGCCTCAGCTTCCAGGTGGCGCGATCCGATGCCATCAGGGACAAGCGCACCGAGCTCAACGACTTCATCCGTCGCCTCACCGCGGCGCGCGCGTGGTCGCTGAACAATATCGACAGCTATGCCGCGACCTGGGGCAAGTGGATGAACATCCCGACATCAGTACCGCAGAACTGGCTCTCGCGCGCAAAAATCCGGATCGCGCCGATCGACGACGGCGTGGTTGCGGACGAGCAGGGCACGATTGATCTGTATTTCCGCTGGGGCCTCATCAAGCAGAAGCTGGTTGCGGCGGAGATCGTCGATCGTTCGTTTGCTGATGCGATCGGAAAGGCGGGGTTCTGATGCTTCTTTGCGAGAATATGCGTGGTGCTCCGTAGCAGCCGCCGCCGACACGAAGCAACTATCGCGGATAGCGCGCTCGCGCATTAGGTCAAGCAATTTGTCTCGGAAATGTGGCTCGCACGCTGGCGCTGTGCGACATCGGTGACGGAAAGATCCCAGTTGCCGAGATCGTTCTCATGTCAACCAAGGTCGATGTTGGCCCTCTGGTGGTGAATGGCATGCCTTCGGTGGGCTTCCAGTGAGGTCATGCTTATAGCTGTCCGCGAATTGTCGAAGGCGGCGTCGCAAGAGATAGGACATCGACGATGTCTCTGCCGCAGGTGGACGAGCAAACAACGCTGAACCAATGGGCCCCTTGAAGCAGGCAGAGCCGCTTGATCGCTCGTTGTAGCCGCGCCGCTCTGGTGGCTCCGCCGCGACGAGGGATATTGAAGCCCTGGGCCGCAAGCGTGATGCGCCGCGCTTCGGAAAGCGAGAGTTCCGACTTTAGCAGCGCTCTCCCAAGACTCTGCCGTTGATAGCTCGCAAGTCGGCCAGCATCAGCTTTGGCTCTCCCATCGCTGCGAAATGGCCGCCTGTTGGCATGTCGGTAGGTGTGCTCCGCAAATGAGCGCGGAGTCGGCAGGAACACGGGATCGGGGAAGGCCGCCACGCCATCGGCGCTCCAACACGGGTGCCCGCGGGAAACCGAGCTGATCCTTCAAGGCGCTTACCGTGATAAATCCGTGTCGCGGTTACAACCGCCGGCGTCGCGACATAGGAGGCGTCGTTCGACCGTGCGACAATCGAAACTATCCAGCGAATAGGCGGCGTGCCGCTTGGACATGGCAGCGTTGCACCCGGTTGCCCTAAATGCCGGTCAATTTGACCTCGGTCCTCAGATGCTCGGCGGCAGCGCCGAGCATGGTCGTTCCGATCGTTCACTAGCTGCGCCGGTGATGCGCTTGAATTCCTCACTTTGCTCTCCTCGGTCGACGTCATCGTGCAATGCGGACTTGTCGGATGCAGCCTCCTTCATCCTCTCCGCCGCATTTAAGAAAGAAGCGTTCGCCATAAAAATCGAGCCCCATGAGTTCGTGAAGGTGGCTGTCTTTATGCGCGAATCTTGTTGCGCATCTCGATGATTTCATCATGAACTTTGTGAAACGTTTAAGGAAGGTTATGGCGATCGAATCCGCTGCCGTTTCCGCCCTGATGCAGACGCACATAGGCTACGACAAACGCCGTCGTGAGCATGTCGAGCTCCATGATGGCATCCATGGTTGCGTCGAATGTGTATTCCGACAGGCGTTTTGCGCATATTTATGAGCCACCGCGGAGGTGAACGAGTTGGAAACTCGGGAGAGCTGCAACAGTTCTGTCTCGACGGAGTCTAGGGTGGCGCGTCCGCTCTGGAAGTCAATGCACCACTCTTCGGGAAGAAGATGAGACTGCCCGCGTTCTTCGGAAAGCCACCTGCCCTTTCCAGTCACTGGCCGGTCGTTGACCGGGATTTGTAGCTCTCGTCCTGGCCTACACTTGCCGTGAGCACTCCTGCGCGGACGGCATCATGCAGCTTCAATATTAGTCTGCGGAAAATCGGTGCCTTTGAACATCAAAGGCTCTCCTAAATGGCAGGCGCATGCATAAGCAAAACAGTCCCGAAATTCAGCCGTGCTGGGTGTCGGCCCTTGCCTTAACGGTCAAAGGCGTCGAGCGCGATCCGGGCCGTTTCGGGCGGCACTTGCACCATCTTGATTTCCATTAGCGCCAGATAGCTCTCGACTGCTTCGCTAGCGTCCGAGATTGGAAGACCAAGTATTCGGGCTACGGCGATCACCGCCTCCCACACTGCCAGCGGCGAGTGTCAACGCGCGGCCGCTTGTTGAAGGCGCGTCAACAGCTCCCGCGCTTCGTCTTCATCGATCGACATCGCGGTCAACGCCGAGGCATCGATAAACATCAGTCAACTTCGTAAAGGCCGTCGCGAAACACCTTGTCTGCCGGCCTACTTTTTTGCGGATTGCCCCTGGCCCGGAGATCGCGACAGAACTGTACGCCCAAGTCGACCAAGGTAGGCTTACCCTGCTCACGCTCCAGCTCATGGGTGAGCGCCGTATGCACGGCCTCGGTGAGGCCGATCTTCTTGAGCGCCGCGATCCTGCGGGCCAGCGCGTCAGTATCAGGATTCTTAATATGGAAAGCCATCCGGATCCTCTAGCCGTTGCCGTGTATCATTATATAGCACGTCGGATACACCCTTTGAAGGCTAGGGCTCCAAGTTGATCACCGAGCTCCCGACGCAGGCAGTCGGCGCGCTGATGGTTAACCTCGCGTCGCTCTAGCTTTTCAGTCCTGAATTCCACCCGGGTGCGCCTCTTCTAGAGGTACTATTCGGAATAGCCGGTGGCCCTCTGCCGCAGCCAGTTTGGCCGGACTATTCTGCCGCGCCGAACGGAGCTGCCTCGGTCATCCACGATTGGGGAGGAGGGGGGCCCCATCCACCGGCCAATACCTTCGCCATCTCCCATTTGAGCGGTTCGTCCTCGATGTCGATCGTCTGGTAGTGAGTGTTGAACAGTTCGATGCGGTGTCCGTCCGGGTCGCGGAGATAAACGAAGCGGGCATATCCGGGAGCGAAATGGCGCGCCGGGCCGTACTCCACCGACCTACCGAAGCCCATCTCGGCGAGCAGATCGCAGATGAACATGAGATGGTAGGTCTCCGGGATGGTGAAGGCGGCGTGATGAAGGAGAGGTCCTGGGCCCGGACCTGGGGCGAACACTATGTCGTGCGGATTGCCCTTTCTCTGCAGGAAAACGAAGCTCGGTTCTTCCGATCCGTCCTGCGTAATGTACTCCGACAGTCTGAATCCGAGACGAGTGTAGAATTCGAGCGCCCGGTCCACGTGTGGTGTCAAAATCTGAAAATGGTCGAGCCGCTGCGGACAGGCGCCGCTAAAACGGCTGGATTGCAAGATCAGACGAGGCCTCGTTTCCATGGAGGCGCAAATATCGAGAGGAACACCCGCGGCGTCGGAAACACGCAGCGTACGAGCCTGATGAGGTACCTCGACCCAGGTCGGACGATGACCTAGATCCCGGAAGAAAGCTTCTGCAGCATCCAAATCCTCTTCGGTCAGAACGCGAAAGCCAATGTGTTGCGCGCTCGGCTTGCCGCCCTGTTCCAGAACGAGGGAATGATGGCAACCTTCTTCGAGTCCTCGGAGGTAGAGGCGGTTTTCGTCTTCGCTGCTGACTACGAATCCGAGCGCGTCGACGTAGAAGCGCTTGCTCTCTTTCAGGTCTTTCACCGCGAGCACGACATGGCTTGCTCGGGTCATGTTGAACGGTGGACGAAATACGGGTCGCGGTATCGCCATCAAGTCCTCCCTTGTATTGGTTTTCGTTCAAATCAGGCCGGGGTAGGAGCCGCCGTCCAGTTGAAGATTCTGGCCGGTGATGAAGCCCGCCTGTACGCTGCAGAGGTAGGCACAGGCATCCCCGAATTCTTCTGGCTTTCCGAATCGCTTCGCCGGAAGCGAGTCGGCGATCCTGGTGCGTGCCTCTTCAAGCGATATTCCCAGCTCCGACATCATCCTTTCCGCCATGAAGCGCTGACGATCGGTATCGATGCGCTCGGGCAGCATGTTGTTGATGGTGACGTTGTAGGCGGCGTATTGCCGGGCAAGCGACTTGCAGGCCGCCGTGAGCCCGGCGCGCGCGCCTGACGAGAGTTCCATCTTGGGATGCGGCGCCTTCACCATGGCAGACGTGATATTGATGATCCGCCCGAACTTCCGGTCCCGCATTCCAGGAAGAAAGGTTTTTACGAAGTGAAGGGGCGCGAGCATGTTCTGCTCGATCGCCTCCAACCACTCCGTGCGGCCGAACTCGAGGAAATTTCCGGGCGCCGGCCCGTGATTGTTGTTGATGAGGATGTCGGGTTCGGGACAGGCCTCGATAACCGTTTGGCGACCCGATTCTTCCGCGATGTCCGCCTGGACGAACGCCACTGGCTTACCCGCGAGGGCCTCGATGGACTTTGCGGCCAGGCGAAGGCGCTCCTCATCCCGGCCGTTCAGTGTGATTTCGCAGCCCTCGCGGGCGAGCGAAGTCGCGCATGCAAAACCCAACCCCTTAGAGGACGCGCATACGAGGGCCCGTTTAGCCGCCAAACCGAGGTCCATTTCGGCTCCAAACAATATATTATTTGACTTGCCCGACTTAAATAAAGATTATCATACGTCAAGGCAAGAAATTTCTATTTCAGGAGGGGTAGTTTGTCGGACGCATCAGAGACGCTCGCAACGGCCGCCTACCAGAAGCTCCGTATGGACGTGATCGGAGGGATGTTTTCCTTCGGCCAAAAGCTGAAGATCCGCTCGCTGTGCGAACGTTATGGGGTCAGCGCAGCTCCGATGCGCGAGGCTCTGACCCGGGCGGCCAAAGACGGCCTCATCATGCATTCCGACCAGCGCGGCTTTTCCGTCGCGCCGTTGAGCATCGAGGATTTGGACGACCTCTTGCAGACCAGGATCGTGCTCAACGAGTTCGCTCTCAGAAAATCGTTCGAGTACGGTGGGGCCGAGTGGGAGGAGCAGGTCCTGCTCTCATGGCACCGGCTGTCCCGCATTCCGTTTACGCCGGCTTCCGTTGACCCGGAATGGGAGCGCGCGCATCGTGTCTTCCACGCCACGCTTCTCTCCGCGTGCCGCGCGCCGCGCATTCTGGCGTATTGCGATCAGTTGTTCGACAGCGCCGACAGGTATCGGTTCATGTCTCGCGCCGCACACGTCGGCGGAGCCCGCACCGCCGACCACAAGATGATCGCCGACGCGGTGCTCGCGCACCGTCCGGACGAGGCGGTCGTCCTGCTGACACGACACTTCAGCGAGACCGCCGAACTCTGCCGGCAGCAACTGCTGTTGCAGGGAAAAGCCCAGCCCGGTGTCGTGACGCGAACGCCTTGCTAGGCAGCGTTCCTAAAAACAAACAAGAAGCCGAAGAGAGAGGAAATGACAGGCGATTTCGAGGAAACGTTCGTTCTTATCGTAGGCGGAGGACCCGTCGGGCTGACATCCGCGATCGATCTCGCGCAGAGGGGGGTACCTTGCATTCTGATTACGGAAAACCTCGAGACGGCGACCCAGCCCCGCTGCAATTTCGTGAATGCACGCACTATGGAGCATTTCCGTCGTCTCGGACTGGCGGAGGAAGTTCGCGCGGCGGCGCCGCTTGCCAAAATGCATCCGCGCGTAGCCTTCGTCACGCGCTTCTGCGGCCACGAATTCGGTAACATCGATCTGCTGAAGACGCGCCTTAGTGAAGGGCAGCTCGGACCGGAGTCCGGCCTGTCCATCTCCCAGCTCTTTCTGGAGCCGCTGCTGCGCCGACATGCCGAGGCCTCGGAGTCGGTCGACGTGCGCTTCGGTACACGCCTGGTCGCGCTCGGTGGGGAGGACGGCGCTCCGATCGCAACGGTCGAAGACGTGCGCACGGGAGTGCGCAAACGAATCCGGTCTCGGTACGTCATCGGTGCCGATGGGGCTCGGAGTCCGGTTCGTCGTCACTTCAACATTTCCATGGCGGGCGACGACGGGCGCATCGACAATGCGTTCGTCTCCGGCACCATGATCACGTATTTCGTTCGGGCCCCGACTCTGCTGGAGGAGAGCAGGCGTGCGCCGGCGACCATCACCTGGATCATAAATCACGACCTCCGCGCGTTCGTTTTTGCCCAGGACGGCCGCGAGCGCTGGATCATTCATTATCAGGTTCCGGAAGGCCTCGGCTGGGAGCAGGTCCGCAGCGACGAGGTGATGCGGTCGATATTCGGCAAAGACCTTCCGTACGAAATCCTCGCGGAGGGGCCGTGGACCGGCGGTTTGTCTTTGGTTGCCGCGGCATACCGGGCAGGTCCCGCTTTCCTCGTTGGCGACGCGGCGCACCTCTACACACCTCTAGGTGGCTTCGGCATGAACACGGGCATCGGAGATGTCCTGAACCTGACTTGGAAGCTTGCGGCAGCATACTCGGGGTGGGCCGGTCCCAACCTCCTGGATTCGTACGAGGCCGAGCGGAGATCCATCGGTTTGAGGAACTCGAAGATCGGCATCCACTGCTCGAAACGGAAAGGCAAGTGGCTGATCCCGCCGACCATCGAGGATGAAGGCGAGGCCGGTGCGCGTGCCCGGAAGACGTTCGGGGATTTCGTGGTCGTAGACGATCTCGACGAATACGACACGTCCGGACTGCAGTTGGGCGAGCGGTACGAATCCTCCCCCATCGTTTGTGCCAATGGCACTGCCGCGCCTCCGGACACATGGAGCAACTACAAGCCCGCCGACTTTCCGGGAGCGCGTTCGCCCCACTTCTGGCCGTCGCCCGGACGCGGCTTCTACGATCTGTTGGGTCGAGACTACACCCTTGTCGATTTCGAAAGCGGAGAACCTCTCGAGGCGTTGCTCGAGGCCGCGAAGCTGCGGAGGCTCCCGCTGTCGGTGGTCCGTTGTCCCGCTCCTGGCCAGCCCTACCAATCCAAACTCGTTCTGGTCAGGCCCGACCAGCACATCGCATGGCACGGAAACGCTCCACCGGAGGATCCGACGGCTGTGATCGACCGGGTGCGCGGAGCTTGACGAACCAAAACGAACGAAAAAGCGGGAGGGAATATGGGAATCGGAGGACAAGTCGTCGTTCCGTTCGATGGGTCCGCTCCGGTCGATAGCCGACCGGACGGCCGCAGGATCGACTTGGACGAATTCGTGGAAGGCCGATCGATCGGCGCCTTCCACCTCAATGTCGTGCTTTGGCCACTGCTGGTCACGATCGCAGATGGTTTCGATCTTGTCGTAATGGGCTATGCCGCCCCCGAGATCATCAAGATATTGAACTTCGATCGGAGCGCGATGGGCGTCATCCTGAGCTCCAGCCTGGTCGGAATGCTGATCGGCACTCCGATAGCCGGCTATCTCGGCGACCGTTTTGGCAGGAAGCCTCTGATCGTTCTGTCGACATTGCTTTTCGGCCTAGCCACGTGCTCGACCGTGCTGGCCGCTTCCGTCGCGCAGTTCTGCGCTCTTCGTTTCGTCGCGGGAGTCGGCCTTGCCGGGATCATCCCTAACGCGACCGCGCTCGTATCGGAGTTCATTCCACGCCGCGTCCGCGGTGCCTTCCTCATAGTCGTACAGCTCGGCGTGCAGATCGGAGGCATAGTACCCGGCCTCGTCGCCGCGTATCTGGTCTCCCGCTACGGCTGGGAAGTACTTTTCCATATAGGAGGCGCCGCTCCGGTGGTGCTGGCGACGGTGCTCGTTTTCGTACTGCCCGAGTCCATCAAGTACCTGTCGCTCGTTCCATCGAAGCGAGCGGAGCTTCTCAGGATCGCCAGGGCTCTCGACCCGAGGGGCCACCTTCCGGACGACGCGGTTTTCGCCTTGAAGTCCACGGGCTCGAGGGGAGCCTTGTCCCCGCTCGTGCCGCTTCGAAACGGCATGCACATCATCACACCGCTCCTCTGGCTACTCGCGGTGGTCAATTTGTTCACGACCCTTCTGATGGCGAGCTGGGCTCCGACGGTCTTGCGTGACATCGGACTTTCACCCGAAGCCGCCGCGCTCACGGCGACCCTGTTCGGTCTCGGAGGATTGATCGGAAGCTTCATGCTTACGGTGGGGTTCAATCGCTATGGTTTTCTCGTCATCGTCGCTTTCTACATCGTCGCGATCCCCTCGATGGCGCTCATCGGCCAGCCGTTCGTCGATCGCGGAGTCCTGCCGTGGTTGGTTCTTGTGACCGGCATATGCGTTGCCGGTACCCAATCCGCGATCAACTCGGCTTTCGGAATGTTATATCCAACCACCATCCGGTCGAACTGCGTCGGGTGGGGAATGGCGATCGGCCGCCTCGGAGCGATCGGAGGCCCTCTGTTCGGAGGCTTCCTGATGTCCAAGCAACTCTCCGGTACCGCTTTCTTCGAAACCGCCGCGTTGCCTCTCGTATTCGGCGTCCTGATAGCTGGCGTGCTGACGTACGCCTGCCGGCAGAGGTTCGGAGGCTGGACTTTGGATGAAAGGGCAAAGGGGGAGGCATGACCGCTCCATTCGAAAACAATCGCTGGATGTCTTCGCCGCCGAACGAGATAGCAGAAAGAATAAGAGCCTTGGGGCCGGTGATAGATCCGCCCGGAACCGCGCGGATCTACGCAGACATCCTGGCTCACCAGCCGACCGACGGAGTCGACGTCATTCCCAACATCCGCTACGGAAACGGGACCAGGCAGTCGTTGGACGTCTATCGGCCGGTTGCGACATCGGGTTCGGTGCCTGTGGTGCTGTTCTTCCACGGTGGCGGCTACAGTCGCGGCGACAAGTCCGATAGGAGCAATGTGGGTTACTTCTTTGCCCGCAACGGGGTCACGGCCTTCATCGCGAACTATGGCCTTGCCCCGGAATGCAAGTGGCCGTCTGGGGCACGCGACGTGATTGCTGCCTTGAGGTGGGCCCAGGAGAATGCGCAAGATCATGGAGGAGATCCGAGACGAATATGTCTGCTCGGAGAATCGGCGGGAGCCGCGCACGTCGCTCTCGCTTCCTTCGTCTCCACCTTCCACAAGGGGCGACCTCTCCGAGCGGCCGGCGTGGTTCTGCAGTCCGGGTCTTACAACGTCGCTCTCGAACGCGTCGCGGCTGCGGCTTTCGGTATACCTTCTCCCGACCTGCGCAATCAGGCCTATTTCGGCGAGGAGACTGCCCGATATTTGGAGATGTCGACGACCCGTCTGATAGATGCCCCGGACGTGCCGACCTTGATCACCTACGCGGAATACGATCCGGTTCCGATGCAGGTGCAAGCCGGAGAACTATTCGCCACCTTGGCGCTGCGGGCGTCCCATTGCCCCCTGCTACTCCGGTTGTTGGGCCATGGGCATATCTCTCAATTCAGCTCGTACAATACGGTGGATACCAGCGTAAGCGGACGGGTGCTCGATTTCGCGAAGTCTCTGCCGAGAGTCCAATGATCCATGGAGAACTGCAATTCGGATCCGAACGCCGGCCTCAGTCCCGCATTGCGATGTCAGGGGGGCCATCGCTGAATTGCGAAGCCGAAAGCGAACGGGGCGGCGACTTCCAGGCCGCTCCACGAAAGCGCTCTATGACCACGTAGTCCAAAGCAAGCTTCATCTGAATTGACGGCGCTCTGTTGAGATACCCGGTCCTTTGGTGATGCCCACCAGAGCTCTCTTTCCAAGCGGCTTACCTAGAGCCTTACTGAGTAACACTTGCGCTATGAAGAGTAATACGAGCCGTGCCTCGGTTGTCCTGATAGTTCCTGTTGAGCGGCCCTTGGAGACGACGGTAATACTCCGGAGTGATGTCAGGCGGCAGAATGGTTGGAAGCGTTTGAACCGCGTCATTTACGTAAGGCAGACCTCTCCCGTTTCCGGGGCGACAAAGTCAGCAATGAGAAGGCGAGACAGATTTTGCTTTTGCCAAACCTCATTGGCGACGGGCAATAGAGCGTCCGGGATGGGGTCTAGAGTCTCCAAGTCGCTCTGTTCTTTTTGACGCCCAATAATCCCGGCATCATCCGACGTTTCTTCCAGCCGCTTTGGGCGTGCAGAGTGTCGGCTGCATCCCCTAGGTCTAGATTGAGCCCCGCATCGCTGGGTTCAAGGGGAAGCTCGCCGCCGCCACTGCCCCAAATAGTGAGAATTGGTTGAAACCAATTCGCGCCGTAAACGCGACGAAAGGGGAACAAAAGGAATCTCGGTCTGTCGTATGATCCGAATCCCATTACGCCGGACAAGAGAACACCATGGCACAGAATATCTACGACAATCCCGATTTCTTCGCCGGTTACAGCCAGCTTCCGAGACAAATTCGCGGTCTGGACGGTGCGCCTGAATGGCCCTCCATACGCGCGATTTTGCCAGCGATTTTCGGCAAGCGCGTCCTCGATTTGGGGTGCGGCCTTGGTTGGACGTCGCGCTGGATGCGCAAGCAAGGCGCAAACTCGGTGCTCGGCCTGGACCTCTCCGAAAACATGATCAGCCGGGCAAAGGCGGATACCAACGATCCAGAAATTAAATACCGGATTGCAGACCTGGAGACAGTGGAGTTGCCGCCGGCAGCCTTCGATCTCGCTTATAGTGCACTCACCTTTCACTATATCAGGGACTTCAGCCGTCTCGCGCGCATGGTCCACCAAGCGCTCACGCCCGGCGGGCATATCGTATTCACCATCGAGCATCCGATCTTTATGGCAGCGGTCCATCCGCATTGGATCGCCGACGAGGACGGGCGCAAGACTTGGCCAGTCAATTGCTATTCGATCGAGGGTGAGCGCCAGACTGACTGGTTTGCGAAAGGCGTAATCAAATATCACCGGACCATCGGCACGACGCTTAACACCTTGATCCGTGCTGGCTTCCGGATCTTAGCCGTCGAAGAGTTTGCCCCGTCCCCCGAGCAGATCACACAAACGCCAGAGCTGGAAGAAGAGTTGGAGCGACCGATGATGCTTCTGGTTTCCGCGCAACGGTAGCACCCAAAGTCAATTGTTCGGGTCGTTCGGCGCGCTTGTTGTCAATGACTGCATCGAGTCAATCAGTAATCTTCTCAAAGCCCTTGGCCATGCGCATTATGCAGATATCGCCATATTGACCAGGCGGACCAGCCGGCGGGTCGGGTCTTTCAGCGATTTTCGACTGCGGCCAAAGAACTCTCGGCCAGGACCTCGCGAAGCCACAACAGAAAGACCCCCGTCGCCGGGGATGCCTCTCGCCCAGGATTTGGGATGGCGAGAAAGCCGTTTGGGATGCGAAGCATGCGCGGATGCCTCCTAATATTGGGCTGTTGCGCCGTCGGCTTGGAATGAAGCGGGTGGTCGGGAATGCTGGTCGTTGAGATGACCGCCAGAAGTGCCGTGCGACGTTGCCTGCTTCAAGGAACGTCTCAGCACCCTCATGAATGATGCACCACCCGTCCCCTTCATCCGATGAGCGCACTGGCGCGTCGCAGAGGGACAAGGTAGCCATCTAGGACATGCGCACTCGTCCATGTCGGTCAATACTCGGAGAAGATTCGCTTTATCTCATGCGGCTTGTTGGTCCTGGTTAGGGCCAACGCAAGGAGGATGCGAGCCTTTTGCGGACTTAAATTGTCTGCGTTGAGGACGCCAAGCTCTAGGTAGTGGTCGCGTTCAATGACGCGCCCGTTCAGTGCGGCTGGAACGCATGATGATGGCTTCACCACCTGTCTTACGATAAGCCGCGACGGCCGCCTTCTCATTTTGGGATAGGGTCCCGGCACCCGCGCCGGCAATGACAACTCCTTTCGCGCCCGAAGCGAGAGCATCCCGGATCGGTGTTCCCGGTGCATCGGCGTAGGAGTAAACAATATGCACCGTCGGCAACTCGTTGATGTTCTTGATATCAAATTCAGAGTTGTTGCCATGACGACGGACAGGTGCCCGATAGAAAACAATCCTATCCGTATCGACATAGCCTAGAAGGCCAAAGTCTCCCGACTTAAAGGCCTCTAGCCGGAAGGTGCTGGTCTTGACAACCTCGCGAGCAGCGTTGATCTGCTCGTTCATGACCACCAGAGTTCCCTTGCCTGCCGCCTCTGGCTGAATGGCAACGCGAACTGCACTGTAGAGATTGTAGGGTCCATCCGTACTCATTGCAGTTGGGGGACGCTGCGATCCGACCAGGACCACCGGCTTGTCCGATTTCATCGTTAAATTCAGAAAGTAGGCTGTCTCCTCCAGGGTATCGGTTCCGTGGGTAACCACAATGCCCGCAATGTTCTCTTCTTTAGAACTGAGAAGACCGTTTGCAGTCTCAGCTAACTTTTTCCAATGACCGAACGAAATGTCTTGACTGCCAATGTTCGCAATCTCGATGACCCGTGTGTCCGCTAACTGAGCGAGTTCGGGGATGGCCTGAACGAGGTCATTGCCGGTAAGAAGACCGACCTCGTAGTCGGCAGGGCGAACCGACGAGTCGCCCTTGCCCGCGATCGTGCCGCCAGTCGTCAATACATATACTAATGGTAGTGACATGCTCGCCTCAGCTGTTTGCGGGGGAAAGGGATGCTTTTTCTCCGATGATTGTGGAGGGTCCAAGCCAGGGTAGCTGCGTCCATGCCTTCTGAACCATGGTCACTCTTCTGACGCCCTTCGGCACTGCCGGCCTGTAAGAGCCTGCTCCGAAGTTACGCCAGCTCACTGGAGTATCCACTGCCTGAATCGTTCCTCGCCTTCGGCAAGGTTCTTGCTCCAAGATTCGTTGTCGACCGGCACCATTTGCTTCAGATTGTCAGGATAGGTGGACATTATCGACTGACGTCTTTGCTCATAAACTGATATGCGTTCACATTAGACGGTCCGGCACCGATCTTGGCGCAACGAGCTGCCTGACTCTCTGGTTCCAGCGAGAAAACGATGAGACGTCGAGTCAGCTCGGCTTTGGGATTACCTTTCGGGATGACCCAGCCATAAGAGTTGTAAAATGCCTGATTCCAGCAAATCGCCAGCCCATCCCCTTGCGCGATCAATTGATAGGCCCGGTTCGAAAAAGTTGGCATAATATCGATCTCGCCACTGTGGAACAGCTGAGCGCCTTGTGGCGGAGTCGTCCACCAAGTCACTATCTTCTGATCTTGTCGAGTTTGTTGAAGGCGCGCTTCCAGCCGTCGTCAGTCTCAAGAACCTTGTAGATCTCCTCGCCTCCGGGCACCCCGTCAGCCCGCAAGGCAACTTCGCTGTCGTCGCGGCCGCCATTGCGAAGTGAACGAGCTCCTGGGATCGAAAAGTCCCACATGTCGGCGAAAGACGTCAGCTCCTTCTTGGTGGCAGAGGGAAGGCATACCAGAGCAATGGCAGAGATATATCTGGCATAAAGCTTGGATTGTGCCGCATCTCCTCGGGAATCTGATCGACGAATTCGCCACTCACGTTGAGCGGTTCTAGCAAATCCGCCTGCTGCCACTGCAGCGACTCATCGGCGCCGGCCCCGAAAACACAGTCCCACATGTAGTTCTTGGTCTCTACCATCGATTTGATCTGGGTGGTCGGACTAGCGCTACGGATTACGGGGACGACCTGGATTCCTGTGGCTTTCTCAAATGGCCCATAGAGAAGCTCACGATTGACTTCAGTCATCGCTCCTCCGGTATCCGCAACGTATAATGTCTGTGCGCCGGACTCCAGACTGTGGGCGCGGCCAACGAGGCAGTTGCGCGCGCCGTCCATTTTAAAAACGTCCTTCTGTTCATGGCGTTCCTAGAATTCCTGATTGCCCTTACCACTGTCGCGTTGGCTCTCGTTGCGGTCACGTGAGCGATAAGCATCACAGAGCGCACGACCAGCAGAAGCCAAGCGGAGACCGCGGCAAGAGAAGGGGTCGCGCGGTAAATCGCTTCTTCCCAAAGCTGCTTGGGCAGTGCGACGAAGGTGCCGCCGTGAGGCGCAGATTTTTGTGAGTTGCCGTGTTACGGGAGCTGCCATCGCCAACCTTCTCCGGGTTTCTTGCTGTTGGCGCGCAAGTCTGGCATTCCGCTTCGCGGTCGCCAGCGCTGCTTGACTACCAGACGCTATTTTCGTATCCAAACACCGTCAAGTGTATAATCAACAGCTTTGCCGAGCTTCTGAGATCGAATCCTCCAGGTGGAATTCCGGCAAGATGCGGCGGCTGTGGGCCGGCTGGAGCAACTGGGTGCTTCCCGAAACTCCGTGTCTCCGCCACGACCAGAAGTGCTGCGTTTTGGCCTGAGGCGACGGATGGACCATGCGGAGGAACAAGCGCGTGACCATGTTGGTGGTGACGCGCGATCTGGGTTTCGCCTGCAACTGGATGAGACCACGCGATGATGGCCAAGAGGCGAGCAGTAGATCGGCTCAGGCGTCGAAATGGCATTAGTGCGAAGAGCTAAGCCGTACGTGCGATGATGCAAGACCTCGGGATCGGATCGTCCCACAGGCCTCATCTTCGCCAGGTGCGAGAGAGGATCATGATGCGGCTTGCCGAGATGAGCGCCGACGAACTTCAGCAGATGCTCCGCCACGTGAGGGCGGAATACGATGCTATTCGCGCGCGCAAATTGAAGCTGAACATCGCGCGCGGGCGCCCGGGAGAAGAGCAGCTCGATCTGTCGAACGAACTGCTTTCGCTACCGAAACCCGATGATTGGATCACGGAAGCTGGGGACGATGCACGAAATTACGGGGGCGATCCGAAGGGACTTGTCGAACTCCGCCGCATATTCGCTCCCATCCTAGACGTTCCAGTGGAGCAAGTCGTGGTAGGAGGTAACTCCAGCCTTGCGATCATGCATGATGTAATTGTGTGGGCTCTTCTAAAGGGTGTGACAGCAATTGCGACCCCTTGGATGAAACAGGGAAGAATCGCGTTCCTTAGCCCCGTGCCTGGTTATGAACTGCATCATAACATGTGCATCGAGTATGGCATCGATCTGATTCCGGTCCCTGTCACGCCCAAGGGGCCAGACATGAAGGTGGTGGAGCATCATGTGCGGGATCCACGTGTGAAGGGCATGTGGTGCGTGCCGACTTATGCCAATCCGACGGGCGAAATATGGTCCGATGAAGTAATTGATCGACTGGCTGCGATGGAGGCTGCGGCCACAGATTTTCGGCTCTTCTGGGACGATGCGTATGTCGTCCATCACTTAGCCGATAACAGCAAGCCAGCTAAACGGATCTTGCCTGCTTGCGCGGCCGCCGGGAATGCGGATCGACCGCTTATGTTCTGGTCTACCTCAAAGATTACCTTCGCCACAGCCGGTATCGGCTTCTTCGCAGCTTCTCCCGCGAACGTTCGTTGGTTTCTTGACTGCGCCAAGCGGCGTGGAGCTGGTCAAGACAAGCTTAATCAACTTCGTCACGCGCGTTTCCTCAAGGACGCAGGGGGCGTGACACGACACATGAAAAGACACCGCGCTATTCTTGCTCCCAAGTTTTCCGCAGTGCTCCAAGCGTTCGAAAGACGTCTCGCAGGCAAAGGTGCTGCCGTCTGGACTCGGCCTGAGGGCGGTTATTTCATCAGCGTCGATACTATTGCAGGCGCAGCGCAACGAGCTGTCAGGCTGGCGGGCGACGCGGGAATCTCTCTCACTGCAGCAGGATCGACTTTTCCAAACGGGCATGATCCCAAGGACAGCAATATCCGCATTGCGCCAAGTTTTGCATCGTTGGAAGACGTGCGGATTGCAGCTGAGGCAATTGCAATCTCAATTCTGCTGGCGGCAGTCGAGAAGCAGCTTGGCATCAATGACAATGACTGAAGTGAACACGCAGCACAACTCGTCTCAAGCCATTTGTCTTCTGACCCGTCACCTCAGCGGCCACCTCGCCATCGATTTTTCGTCCGCTTCGCCGGAGGCTATCGGCCACGCCCAGTGTCATGTTATTGACAGGCAGCGCGACTGGATACAGTATAATTAATATGCATACATCAGGCTTGCTTGGTTGTGTCGGTGGCCGGCAAACCGGCTCGTTCGGGCCCGAAGCTAAGGCAGATCCTTAAATGGAAACCCACGCTCCGCAAACTTATCGCAGCGCCGCCAACCCCGGAGCGCGTTTGAAGCAAGTTCCTCTAGATTATCTTGACAACTACAAGTCTCGGTTCGATGCGATAACGGCTCCGCATATTCATGCGTTCGACAAGGCCCATCTAGTTGCGCTAACCGAAGGGGGCGCAATTAAGCGTAAAATCGGACAGCAACTTCTAGCCGGCCTGCGACAGATGGAGGCAGAAGGTGTTCTAAATGTTCATTCTAAGATGAACTCGGGCCTGCACGCGGGCGAACGATATCTAACAAAGCTTTATGGCAGTGAAATTGGTGGGCAGATCGCCACCGGGCGCAGTTCGGGAGATCTGAATGCCGTTTCTCGAAGGAGGGCGTTTGCGGCTCAGATCTGTTCAGCCTTGGATGGCATGATGAAGCTGCGCCATTCTCTCATAGAATTGGCGTCGAAACACATCGAGACCGTCATGGCGGGCAACACGCATGGCCAGCACGCCCAGCCAACAACACTGGCGCATTGGGCTCTGATGTTTGAACTGGTCGCAGCCCGGCATCAGCAGCGATATCAAGAAGCTCATGCTCGCATCAATCAGTCGCCTGCTGGCGCTGCCATCATGACTGGGAGCGATTTTCCGATCGATCGTCGGCGCTCGTCAGAGCTCCTCGGCTTCGATGGGCCCTTGCCCAACACTTTCGATGCGATCATCAGCCACGACATGGAGATCGAATATGCCGGTCTCATGGCAGGTTTAACGCATTCGCTCGCTCGCTTGGCCGATGATCTGCAGTTATGGTCGACATTTGAATATGGCTATGTCGAATTGCCGGATTATCTGTGTGGTACTAGCTCGATCATGCCGCAGAAGAAAAATCCTGATGGGCTGGAGGACATCAAGAGTTTGGCGACGCAAGCATCATCGGCCTTCCTGGCTGTAAGCATGTCCGAACGCGGACCTACTGGTTTTACCACCATGGAGCGGGTCAATACGGACAGTCAGCTCAAGGCCATTGGTGAAATGATTCCCGCACGACTGGATACTCTGTCGCGCCTTGTGGGCGATGTGCGCTTTGATGTCGCGAGAATGAGCTATTTGGCGGGTGCCAACTGGTGCACCGCAACGGACCTTGCTGCGGCCATAGCGCGCGAGACTGCGTTGGGGTGGCGTAAAGCGCATGAATTGGTCGCCGGATTCGTGGCGCACTGTTTCAATTGCGGAATGATGCCAAACACGGTGACAAGTGCCGACTTGGATGCAGCAGCAAATCAGCTCGGTTTTCCTGCACCAAGCCTTGACCCCCAACTGTTTCGGGAAAGCCTTAGTCCACTCGCTTTCGTTGGCCGACGTTCGACTTACGGCAGCCCGGCGCCCGCCAATGTGTGCGCGCAGATAAAGCTCGCTCGCGAGAGCCAGACCAGAGATGCGGAGCAGCAGGAAAAGCTGCGTTGTGTTCGCGAACGCGCCGCTAAAGCTCTTGATGAAGCCGTGAATGCCATCCTTGAGTAACATTGGGTGGTCGATATGTCCGGCCAGCATCTATCGCAACATGATGATGTATCCAAAAGGGCCGCAATAGAATACATTGTGCTTGACTGTTATGGGCGTCGTGCTCATTGTCTCGCGATCGGCGCAAACGGCCCGGCGCAGTTTGATGCTGTCAGCCCCGTCTTCGGTTGCCGATTAGTTCGTTCTTCGGGAGACCGCGGCCTTCATGGACCTGAAGCAGATCGAAGTTTTTTGCCGGAAGGCGGCTGAGCTCAATTTGCAGAAGATTGAGCTGAAAAGAGGGGACATTCGGCTGCTGCTGATCGCCGCCGCTGAAGTGACATCCGCTTTCACCAGCGCGCCGCTGTCACTGCAAAAAGCTGACAGTCTCGGTTCGAATCAAGAAGGTCATAAGATACGAGCTTTGACCGACGGAGTGTTTTATCGCTCGGATGTCCAGGGTGGTTCTCCTGCGGTTGAAGTAGGGCAGACAATCACCAAGGGGCAGATCGTTGCTGTCGTAGAGTCCATGAAAACACTGTTCCGTGTCGAAGCTGACAGAGCGGGGACGGTGCGAGCAATCCTACCCGACGACGGCCAGGTGGTTTGCGCGGGTGACACTCTTCTCGTTCTCGAGTGAGCAAATGTTTGACAAGGTGCTGATCGCCAACCGTGGGGAAATAGCCGTTAGAATGGAGCGCGCCTGCGGTGCCATTGAAGCGTTCAAAGCCGGCAGCGCGGACATCCGGTTTCTGAAGAATTGGTTGGCCGCTGGGCTGAGGCTGAAGAGAGCCACTTCTGCGGTGGCATCATGACGGGTCTTTGCGATTACATTCCGCAATTGACTGCCATCATGAGGCGCCATGGCTTGATCCGGCTGGAATATGAGGAAGGCGGCGAGTTTATAAACATTGAGCTTGCGGCGACGACCGACGAGAAGGTGCGAGCGGCGCCGCCGGCTACGGCAAATATTGTTGTTCGCGCGGTTGGGCCGGGAAGATTCTTACCAAGGCATCCCGCGGCGGCTTCAGCGGCGGTGCCGATGGGCTCGTCTTTAAACTCGGATGATATCCTCGGCTACCTACAGGATGATTTGATTCTAATCCCGATCAGAACGCCGCAGCGGGGGCGGTTGGTCACAATTCTTATCGAAGAAGGCGCCGCGGTTAGTTACGGCGCGCCCTTGTTCGAGATCCTTCCGGTAGACGTGGAGTAGGCGGCATCTACGAACGGCATCGGCGCACGGCGTTGGCATAGTATCACACCATCTACTCTACTCGGGCAGGTAGGAAAATGAAATATGATGTCGCAATTATTGGGGGCGGAGCCATCGGTTCCGCGGCTGCCTATTTTCTCAAGCTCATGGCGCCGGCTTCAGATGTCATAGTGATAGAGCGCGATCCGACCTATGCGATAGCCTCGACGCCACGGGCGTCTGGTGGCGTCCGACGTCTTTTCGCGCTTTCCGAGAATATCCAGCTTTCAAATTTCTCAATCCCCTTCTTTGAGTCATTTCCGAAGACGATGGCGATCGAAGGCGTGGATGCCGAGATCGGCTTTAAGAAAAATGGCTACCTCTTCATCGTGCCCCTTAGTGCGACGGGGATGTTGCGTCAAAATTACGACGCTCAACGAGATCAAGGTTGCAATGTCGTATGGCTGACGCCGGACGGTCTGAAAGAGAAATTCCCTTCGATGAACGTTTCGGACCTTGGCGCCGGCGTCCATTCTCCCGATGACGGCTGGCTGGATCCGCATAGTGTGCTGATGGGTTTTCGTAAGAAATCGCAATCTCTCGGCGTCAAATATCTTGCCGACGATGTGGTGGGGATGGACCGCGCCGCTCATGCTGTAACGCATGCCCGAGTGGCATCCGGCGCTCAGATTGAAGCGGATCAATTCATCAATTGCGCAGGAGCGTGGGCAAAGGAAATCTGCAAGCAACTGGGGTTCGATGTTCCAATCACCCCGCTGCGGCGTTTCGAACATTACTTCGAAACGCAAGAACCCATCGAGCCGCTGCCTTACCTCAAAGACCCCGAAAGATTAGCTTTCCGTCCCGAAGGCGCCGGCTATTCAGGCGGTGTTCCGACGCTCGCGGAACCGCGGGGCTATAATTTCGAGGTCGACTACGACTATTTCGAATCAGTTGTGTGGCCAGCATTGGCGCACCGTTTCCCGCAGTTCGAACGGACGAAATGCCGTTCAACTTTGCCGGGTCTCTATGATCAGAACGACTTCGACGGCAATGTCATCATCGGGCCGGGGGCCGATGGTCTGGGCAATTTCCACATGCTGGCGGGCTTCTCAGGTCACGGCCTGATGCATGCGCCCGGCTGTGGTCTGGCGATTTCCGAACTTATCCTGAAGGGACGATACGAAACGCTGGATTTAACTCGTTTCGGTTGGCAGCGACTGATCGACGACGCCCCTCTGCCCGAGCGCGGCATCATATAGTTTCAACGCTTTCCCCTGCCTGTGGGATTTGGGAGCTTTGCCTTCCAAGACCTTCCGATGTGACCGCGAGGCCGTTCTCCTTGAGGCGCCACGCGCCACGGACCGTGTGACCTCGAAACGGCGCTTTGGAACCCTTCCGTAAAACGCGATCGGCGATGCGAAATCAGTTGCGGTGTGGCAATATAAAATGTATCCAAAAACAATAGAAGGGATGCAAAATATGGCGAGCGTGAAAAGCGCCGAGGTCGCTATCATCGGGTCCGGTACGATTGGTATCGCGGTCGCCTACTATCTGGCCAAACACCACGGCATCACTGATATCGCGCTCATCGACCAAGGCCCTCCGATGGCCTTCACGTCCGCTCAGTCTGGCGAGAATTATCGAAATTGGTGGACCCATCCACTGATGGTTCGTCTCTCTGATCGTTCCATCCAGCTCATGGAAGACATCGCGCGAGAGTCGGGCAATCGGCTGAACATGACTCGACGCGGATATGTCTTGGCGTCGCGAAAGACAGATGCCTCCGAGCTGATCGAGGGATTGCGCTTCAGCTTGGGTGCGGAATTCGATGAGCAGGTACGGATCCATGAGGGTACCACGAGCCGCAGTTATCAACGACCCGCAGACGCTGACTGGACGCTGGCGCCACGAGGCTTCGATCTGCTTCGCAATCCCGAGCTGATCCAATCGCTGTTTCCCAATTATGATCGCGACCTGCGAACAATCCTGCATGTACGCCAAGCCGGCGACATTTCGGGGCAGCAGATGGGAGCCTTCATGCTGGAATACACGGGCAGCGTCGGCGCGCACCGCATGCAGGGCATGGTCGACGGCATTAAGGCGGAGCGAGAAGGCGGGTTTACTATCGCTTTTAAGGACGAGGGGACCTCTAAGACTCTCCGAGCGGTCAAGCTAATTTACTGTGCGGGTCCCTTTGCGAACGACATTGCCGCCATGCTCGACGTCGAGTTGCCCCTATTCAATGTGATGCAGCAGAAAATCGCCTTCGAGGATGTTCACAAGGTCATTCCTCGGGACATGCCGTTTTCGATCGACCTCGATGATCAAATGATCAATTGGACGGAAGAAGAAGCTAGCCTGCTTCGGGCCAGTGCAGACACTGCCTGGCTCACACAACCAATGACCGGCGCAATTCATTGCCGTCCCGACGGAGGAGACGGCGGCAGCTGGCTACGGCTCGGATGGGCCTACAACGAGAGGGCGCAGGTAAACGCGACCTGGGACGTTCCGCTGGACGACCGCTTTCCCGAAATTGTGCTTCGAGGGGCTTCGAGGCTCAACCCCGGACTCAGGACCTATATCGGACGGCTGACGCGCGGTCTGCATCATTATAGCGGCTGGTATACGCGGACCCACGACAATTGGCCGCTGGTCGGGCCCATGGGACCGGAAGGCTCCTATATGTGCGTCGGTCTTTCCGGCTTTGGCACGATGATGGCTTGCGCTGTCGGAGAGCAAACGGCCGCATGGGTTGCGGATAAGCCGTTGCCCGGATCGGCTGTCTTCACAATGGACAGGTTCACGGATCCTTCGTTGATCCCTGATCTGGGCTCGGTGGGCGCGGGGCTGCTTTGATGTCTGCGCCCGACCGATTGATGCATTGCTTGAGAGATACGCGCCTAGCGTTGGACTAGTTGGGAACTCCGATGAGTGACAGCCATACATTGCCCCTTGGTGACGTCGCGTTCGCTACGATCGGGGAGCTTTCGCGCGCATTGGCCACCAAGCAGGTCACGTCGCTCGAGATCACGGAGCGTTTTCTGGCGCGGATTGCGAAGTTCGACCCGCAGCTCCATGCCTTCGTCGCAATCTACGCGGATTCGGCTCGCGTAGCTGCCAAGACCGCCGATGCACGGCGTGCGGGCGGCAACGCTTTGCATATGCTGGACGGGATACCTTTCGCGGTCAAAGATCTATTTGATGTCAAGGGGAGACCGACCCGGGCCGGATCGCTTGCGACCGCATCGACCCCTGCGGAGAACACAGCCCACGCTGTTCAGCGCCTCCTCGATCGAGGAATGGTTCTCATCGGGAAAACGCACACCGTTGAATTCGCTTTTGGTGGTTGGGGGTGCAATCCCGTCTGCGGTACGCCGGTGAATCCCTGGGATACCTCGGTTGCGAGAGTACCCGGCGGATCATCCAGCGGATCGGGAGTCGCGGTCGCGGCGGGGCTCGTGCCGGTTGCGCTCGGGACCGATACCGGCGGCTCAATTCGTACCCCCGCATCGCTTTGTGGAATTGTTGGCCACAAGAGTACGCTCGGCTTGGTCGGCCGGGGCGGCGTCTTTCCATTGGCGCCGACATTTGACACTGTGGGTCCGTTGGCCCGCAGCATCCGGGATGCCGCGTTGGTACTCGATGCCTTGCAAGGGCGGGATCCCCAGGATCCCTCGACCTACGGAATTGGGCGCATAAATCCTCTTGGCGAGTTAACGGCTGGCGTCGAGGGCTTGATCTTGCGAGCGCCAACTGACTCTCAGCTCAAATTCGTCGACCCCCGAATTATGGACCTTTTCCATAAGGCACTGGGCGACCTCAAGAGACTAGGCGCTCACATAGATGTGCGTCCCATGCCTCGGAGTCACGAAGAATATGCGGCTCACGCATCCGGTATCACGGGGACCGAAGGCTGGAATGGGCTATCGCAATACATCGAGGGGCTCGACAGTCGAGTTGATCGTTTGATAGCGCAGCGAATGCGCAAAAGCAGTGGCATCAGCGCGAGGGACTATTTCGGCCTGCTTACAACCCGCCGCGAAATGCAGGTGGAATTCGATCGTTATCTGGAAGGCGCAGCAGCGTTTCTCTTGCCCTCGGCTCCGATCGTGACTCCAGAGATCGAGGGGGCGCACGAGCAAACCGCACCTTTTGGTCTCCTCGCCCGTATAGCCAATCTAATGGACTTGGCCGCTATATCGATACCCATGGGGCTCGCAGCCCTTATGCCGGTAGGTCTGCAAATTACCGTCCGCCGTTTTGGTGATGCAACGGCCTTCCGGATTGCGCAAGCGTTTGACCGCGAACGAGGGGGCGCCGTAGCAATCCCTCCCGGATACATATGAAACCGTTCGCGATCCCCCCAATGACTTGTCGCAGACCGAGCCCTTTTGGGGGGCTTGCCGAGTTTCGGGCATTGTTCGTGGCTTTCTGAAAATGAGGATTCCATTCGGAAATTACGATTTCGTCACATTCAGGTTGACACGAATGTGCCGGAGGCCCTTTAATCGTATCCTAAATTAACGTCTCGGATACAAATTGGGCCGCGGGCCCTCGCTCCCATGGCGGCCGGCGAAAAGAGGACGATGATGAGTGACGAGCAAGCCGCGGCACTGAGTCCCGAATCGGTCGTTGCGCAAATGAAGCAAAACGGCGTGTCGCATGTTGTTTGGCTGCCAGATAGCGAGACGAACTGGCTGTTCTTGAAAATGCAGGAGGAGCAATCGCTGAGCTTGGTCGGCGTCGCCCGCGAAGGGCATGCCTGCTCAATAGCGGCCGGACTTTTCGCAGGAGGAGCAAAGCCGATCGTGTTGGTGCAGAATACCGGCATGATGGAATCGGGAGATTCCATGCGCGGCTGGCTGCTCAATCTGAACGTTCCGGTCGTCTTCTTGGTTGGTTACCGCGGTTACACGCGGCACGGCGTCAATCACGATAGCGCGGCCGAATATACAGAACGCTTCCTGCTCGCTTTCGGAATCAAGTTCTACATGGTGGAAAGTAATGCGGACGCCGATCGCATCTCGCTCGCTTTCACCGAGTCTGAACTAACTCAGCGCCCAGTCGTCGTACTGATCGCCGACGAATTTCACGGTTTTAATTGAGGCGCGGGTCGATGATTTACACAAAAGATCTTGTCCACGCTTTCGCACCTCATCGCAGGAATGCGCTCGTCGTCTCGGGTCGCTCGGGTCAATATTGGTTGGACATCAGCGAAGGAGGTGCGGACCTTCCAGTCGGTGATCCTTCCATGGGCGGTCATGCCGGCTTTAGTTTTGGGCTCGCATTGGCCCAACCTGAGAAGCCGGTAGTCGTTTTCGATTCTGAGGGCGATCTACTAATGAACCTCAGCATCTTGACAACGATCGCCGAAAAGGCGCCTCGAAACTACTACTACTTCTTGATGGACAACGAATGCTATGCCACAACTGGTGGACAGCCCGTACCGAACGCGAAGAACGTTGCTTATGACCTTGTGGCTCGCGGATGTGGCATCAATCGCACTTATTTTTTCGATGATCTAGCCACATATACTGCCGCCCTGCCAGAAATCCTGGCGAAGGACGGGCCCGTCTTCGTCTGGAATAAGATCCACCCAGAAATCGAAAACCGTCCGCCAGGTCAGCGCGCGCCGTGGCGTAAGCGTAGTCCGGCAAAAGTGGTGGCCGACACACGAAAATTCCTCGGAGTGACCCGATGACTGGGCACACCCCAATAAGGCTGTTTATCGGTGGAAAATGGATCGAACGTAACGGCGCTCCGATATTGAACCCCGCAAACGAAGCCGTGCTGGGGATCGTTCCTATGGCAAGGGAGGCCGATCTTGCCGCTGCCGTCGATGCTGCAACGAACGGCTTCAACGTTTGGTCACTGACCTCAGCGGCCCGGCGATCCGAGATAATTCGTCAAGCCGCGGCGAACCTGCGTGCGAATGCCGATGTGGTGGCCCGCGATATCACTCTGGAGCAAGGCAAGCCGCTACGCGACGCGCAGACCGAAGTTCGGCGGGCATGTCAGGTGTTGGAATGGGATGCGGAAGAAGGACGCCGACTTTACGGCAGGACCATTCCGTCCGAGCCCGGGTATCGAAACACCGTGCAACTCTATCCGATTGGCCCTGTAGCGGCCTTTAGTCCTTGGAACTATCCCTTAAGTTCAGTCGCCCGGAAGGTTGGCGGTGCGCTATCGGCAGGCTGCAGTCTCGTCCTGAAAGCTTCTGAGGAAACACCGGCGGCTGCCGTGCATCTGGCGGAAGCCTTTGTGAAAGCCGGACTGCCAGATGGCGTGTTGAATTTGGTATTCGGCATTCCCGCAGATATCTCGCGCTATTTGATAGGACACCCGTCAATCAGACTGGTTGCGTTTACTGGCTCCGTTCCAGTTGGCAAGGGACTTGCCGCGCAAGCCGGAATGCATATGAAGCCCTGCATTATGGAATTGGGCGGGCATGCGCCGGTCATAATTTGTGACGATGTCGATCCGCTCGATTCAGCGAGCAGGTCGGTTGCCGCTAAAGCCAGCAACTCGGGCCAAATCTGTACATCACCGACACGCTGGTTCGTCCACGACTCCATTTATGGAGAGTTTGTCAACAACATGGGCGAGGCGGCTCGAAAAATTGAGGTCGGCAATGGCCTCGATCCGGCCACGCAGATGGGGCCCGTAGCCAATTCACGGCGCCTTGCTGCGATACAGGAACTCGTCAGCGAGGCGATCGCGAAAGGTGCCAGGCTTGTTGCCGGTGGGGAGCGCATCAAGAATAACGGCTACTATTGGCCTCTTACGGTATTGGCCGACGTGCCCGCGGATGCGCGTATTATGAAGGAAGAACCGTTTGGCCCAGTCGCACTCGTAAATTCGGTTACTTCGCTGCCAGACGCGATCAAGCGCGCCAACGAACTGCCCTATGGGCTTGCGGGTTACGCGATGACTCATTCGGCTGACTACGCCGGCTACATCGCCGACCACATGCAGGTCGGAAACCTTGCGATCAATCACTTCACGTCATCGCTGCCGGAGACGCCTTTTGGGGGAACAAAGGACTCGGGGTATGCGCGTGAGGGTGGGGCTGAGGGGTTGTTGAACTACACGATTGTACGCAGCATTTCATTCCTGGCGGGACCGCCCCGCAACTCAGTTCCTGCGCATCGTTAGAGCGGGCATACGAATGAAGCTCAAGATCGAAAACCTCTCGAAACGGTACGGTGCGTTCGACGCTTTGAAGCCGACGTCTCTCGATGTGGCCGAAGGAGAATTTCTGACTCTATTGGGCCCTTCTGGCTCCGGAAAGACGACGCTCCTAACCATGATCGCCGGACTAACCCCTCCAAACTCCGGCGAGATCTACATCAACGGTCGTCGAGCTACCAACGAGCCCGCGTTTTATCGGGATATTGGCATGGTCTTTCAGAACTATGCCTTGTTTCCTCATTTGAGTATCGCGGAAAACCTCGCATTTCCGCTGCGCATGCGGAAGATGCCGGAGGCTGATATACGCGACCGGGTAAAGTCGATGTTGGAGATCATCAGCTTACCTCACGTTGCCGAGCGTGTGCCCAAGGAGCTATCGGGTGGTCAGCAACAACGCGTGGCTCTCGCACGCGCAATGGTCTACCGGCCGTCGATCGTACTGATGGACGAACCTTTGGGCGCGCTGGATAAGAACTTGCGCGAGCAGATGCAGATCGAAATCAAGCATCTGCATAAGCGATTAAAGACGACCATCATCTACGTGACCCACGACCAAGAAGAAGCGTTGGCCATGTCAGATCGGATCTGTCTGATGAACGGTGGCGAGATCGAGCAACTGGCACCACCGAACGAAATTTACGATCGCCCCTCGACGGTCTTCGCCGCTAACTTCATCGGACAGTCCAATATCATGGCGGCTGGCGAAGTGAGCGATGCAAGCGGCAACGTGACGCCCATGCAGGCGGGAACGCGACTGATGGTTCGACCTGAATACGTTCGCGTCAACGCCGACGTCGTTCCCGCGCACCACCGGACCGAAGCGACGTTTATTGAGCGCATCAATATTGGGCCGACAACCCGGTACTTCTTCAAGTCGGCGTCCGATCGCGTCCTTTCAGCCCTTGTTCTGAATGCACAGGCTCCTCACGATATCGAGAACGGTCAACGTTGCATCTTGAGCTGGGCCGCCTCCCGGTCGGTAGAAATAAAGGATGTAGGAACGTGACAGATCGGACGACCATCCCGGGATCATGGCCGCGATCAGATCGGCGCCTACCTCTGAGCGAATTGCTAGCGCGCTGGCCGTTTCTTCAGATAGCACCGCTGCTGACGTTTCTATCCGTCGTATTTGTACTGCCTGTCGGCGGAATTCTTGTTCTCAGCCTCTTTGACGCTCACGGTGCGCTGACGCTAGAGAATTTTTCGCGAGTATTTAAGACCAATCTATACGTTAGCGTGCTCGTGCGAACGATTCAAACCGCTGCTTGGGCCACCGGGATCTGCCTGACGCTCGGTTACCCCGTTGCATATGCACTCTCCAAAGCAAATGCAGGGGTTCGAGCAGCAATCCTGACGTCCGTTCTGGTGCCGCTTTGGACTAGCTTTCTGATCCGCAATCTGTCACTGATTATTATCTTCGGTCGCCGCGGTTTGATCAACGTAACCGGCTTGAAGTTGAGCTGGCTCGATCATTCGATCGCCTTCCTCTACAACTGGAACGGCGTGATGATCGGCCTGAGCAGCTCGCTTTTGCCTTTGGCGATTATTACGATGTACTCCGTAATGGAGGGCATCGAGCCGAACTTGGAAAAAGCGGCGAGCACGCTGGGTGCCCGCCCCTCCCATGGTTTTTGGCGGGTCTATTTTCCTCTGTCGTTACCGGGAGTGGCGGCCGGCGGTATCTTGATCTTTGTGAGTGCTCTTGGGTTTTTCATCACGCCGCAGCTGCTCGGGAGTCCTCGGGAAACGATGATCGCTCAATTGATCATCGAACAAGTTACCGAGGTGTTGCACTGGAACTTCGCTGCGGCGATATCCGCCATGCTGTTGCTGGCAACACTTATTTCCTTCTTTCTGTTTGATCGGGTGGTTGGAATGCACATTCTGACCGGAGAAGAGGGCGACCAGCATCCGTCGAGACTGAACCGAATGCTCCGCCGTGGCGGAATGAAACTAATCAACGGAATTTCATGGATTACCGCCAGCTTCGGATTGGTCGCCGAAAAACTGACGGGACGGACGGTGAAGCTCAGGCAAAGGGTGAGTAGACCCATTCTGTCGATGGTTTCGCTGGCAATTGCGTTGTTCTTGATACTTCCGATCTTCTGTATCGTTCCGATTTCATTCTCTAACAGCCTTCTGTTCGGCTGGCCGCCCCAGGGTTTCTCACTCCGATGGTACACGTCGGTCCTTAGCTCACCAATCTGGGTATTGGCTTTCTGGCGATCGGTTGGCATCGCCGCCATCACCAGCTTGATGGCCATTGCCATCGCTATTCCGGCGGCACTATTTCTCGTTCGTCAAAAGACGAGGGCAAAGTTCCTGATAATTCTGCTGCTGACCATTCCGATTTTTCTGCCTCATATCATCACGGCGGTCGCGCTGTTCTACGCTTATGCCCGCTTCGGGCTGATTGGCACATGGGTCGGATTGATCATGGGGCATATGGTGTTTGCGCTGCCCTATGCCACGATGTCACTGATGGCCGTGCTCAAAAATTACAATCGTTCGTTGGACTATGCCGCATGGACGATGGGCGCGTCAAAATTCAAGACCTTCCGATATATCATGCTGCCGATCATCAAGCCTGGAGTTTATGGCGCGTTTCTTTTCGCATTCATCCAGTCGTTTGACGAAGTGACGATTTCTCTGTTTGTCACGGGAGGCAGCTTCACCACGCTTCCGAAGCAGCTATACCAACAGGCAGTGTACGGGGCGTCACCGGAGTTGGCAGCAGTGTCGACGCTACTCCTGGCGTTAATTCTCGGATTTATGCTCATAGCCAATTCCGTTGGCGGGACGTCCAGACGCGTGTAGCGCTTGCATCGGTTGGATGGGCCGACATTAGAGCCGTCAGTTCGAGGCAATGGTTAGTGAGGAGGCCAACAATGAATAGAAGGCAATTCGTCAAGATAGCTGCGCTATCCGGCGCGACTTTCCCACTACCCGCCATCGTCGGACGCGCATCGGCGGCCGGTGAGACCCTCTATGTTGCGGATGCGGGCGGTGCGTACACCGAGTCCTACAAGAAGGTTATCTATACGCCCTTTACTGCAAGCACGGGAATTGATGTCGTTCCGGTCGTTCGGCCAGCCCAAGCGCTGGCTCAGATGAAGACCATGGTGGAAACGCAGAACTATACGTTCGATGTGCATGGGGCCGCCGGTCTCGATGAAGGTGTCCGCTACGATGCTGAGGGGCTCAGCGAACGAATTGAGTTGCCGAGGTCAATATATGACGACCTTCCTGACTCCATCAGAAATGTTCCGGGCTTCTATCCGGACTCCGTTGCAGCGTTTGCGACGGTATATCGGCCGTTAGCGACAAAACGGGATCTGAAACGAGTTGCCGATATTTGGGACATGTCCATTCCGGGAGTTCGCTCGCTGCGTACTGGCGGTCGCGACAACATAGAATGGGCGCTTCGAGCGGATGGCGTTCCCGCGGGACCGGCCATTATCAATGAGCTGAAAACAAAAGCCGGGTGGGAGCGCGCATTTCGAAAATTGGATGAGATCAAACCGAAAATCCTGACTTGGTGGAGTACGGCCCCACAAAGCGCTCAGCTTCTGCAAGCTCAGGAGATCGATATTACAGCGACGTATGCGAACCGGGCTGCAACGCTGATCCGGCAAGGTGAGAACCTCAAAGTGCTTTGGAACGAAGGTTATTACACTGCCTATGGGTACGTCATCCCAAAAGGCAATCCAAAGGTCCATTTGGTGCAGAAGCTCATCGAGTTCTCATTGGATCCGAAGCGTCAAGCCGCGCTTGCTTCCGAGTTGATGCAAGGAAGCGCCTCGAAAAGTGCCTTCGAATTTATCGACAAGAAGGTGCTCGAGTACGTCCCGACGCAACCAGATAATTTCAAGCAGATGGTCCCGTTGGACGTGGCTTTTTGGGGAGAGAATCTCACGAAATCGAATGAGCTGTTCAATCAGTGGCTTGTGAAATGACGAATGATGATCGGCACTATCGGCAACGACCATCCCTTTGAACGCCCCGGGATGATTGCCTCCGACGACATTCGATGAAATCCGCGGTCGGCGTAAGTCGCTAACGGAAGGCCAGAAATGAACAGAAGAAAGTTTACTAAGACCACAATGCTGGCGGGCGCAACGTTAGCAGCACCCGCGATCATGGGTCGCGCTTCGGCAGCGGGCGAAACTCTCTACATTGCAGATGCTGGTGGCTCCGTATCTCAGATTTATAAGGAGCTCTTTTACACTCCTTTCACGGAGGCTACCGGCATCACGGTCGTTCCCGTGGTGCGAGCCGCGCAGCCGCTGCCCCAGATGCAGTCGATGGTCGACACGAAGAATTATATCTTCGATGCTTGCATTGGCGCAGGCATGGACGAAGCAGTTCGATATTTGGCTTTGGATTTGGTTGAAAAGATCACCCTTCCAAAACACCTGTATGACGACCTTCCGGTGGAGCTGAGGAACCTCGCCGGTTTTGTGCCCGACTCGATATCAGCCTATTCAACGGTTTATCGGACCTCCGCGACCGGGAAAGATCTGACTTGCGTTGCGGACATGTGGGACAAAGCGATCCCTGGCGTGCGGTCCCTCCGCAACAGCGGCCGGGACAACATCGAGTGGGCATTGCGCGCCGACGGCGTCAAGCCCGGCCAGGCCATCATAAACGAACTGAAAACAGATGCCGGTTGGATTCGGGCATTCAAGAAGCTCGATCAAATCAAACCGCGGATCGCTATGTGGTGGACGACGGCGCCGCAGAGCGCGCAGCTGTTACACAGCGGCGAAATCGACATTACCGCGACCTATGTCAACCGGGCAGCGGAGCTTATCGTGCAAGGAGAGGATCTTAAGATCCTATGGAATCAAGGCTATTACACCGCATATGGCTGGTCGATTCCGAAAGGGAATCCGAAGGTGGCGATGGTTCAGAAGCTCATCGAATTCACTCTTGATCCGAAGCGACAAGCCGCGCGTGCAGCGCGCGTCCTGAACGGAACGGCTTCGATCAGCGCCTACCAATATATCGACCCCAAGATCTTGTATTTGATCCCGACGCAGCCTGACAACTTTAAGCAGCTCGTGCCCCTCGATGTCAGCTTCTGGGGTGAAAACTTGTCCAAGTCGAATGAAATGTTCAACGCTTGGCTCATCAAATAAGAGGCTGCGACAGCCGAGCCCGCGCGCAGACGGGTCGAAAGCCTGGCGTCGTTCTCACGGACTAGGAAGCGGTGACTAATTTGAATACACGAAGCAGATCGAAGCGGGTTGGCAAGATTCAGGTCGATGTCTCCGAGAGCATGGCTCAAAAAGCAAAGTTGAGAGTGGCCTCAGGCAAGCGCGTTATCAGCCTTGCACAGGGCGAACCTGACTTCGATACGCCAGAGCACGTTCAGGAAGCGGCAATTGCGGCGATCCGAGCTGGAGAAACCCGCTATACCATCAATACGGGTACCATTCAGCTGCGCGAGGCCATCTCGCGCAAGCTGAGACGCGACAACGACTTGGAATACGGAGTCAATCAGATCGTGGTCGCTCCGGGCGCGAAACCAAGTATATATAATGCCTTCGCCGCAACCTTAAACGACGGCGACGAGGTCATTATACCTGCACCCTATTGGGTGCCGATGCCAGACATGGTGCGGCTCGCCGGCGGACAGCCGGTGATAGTCGCGTGCGGCGTCGAAAGTGACTTCAAGATGCAGCCTGGACAACTACAGGCGGCCATCACACCTCGGACGCGTTGGCTTCTTTTGAATTCGCCAAACAATCCGTCGGGATCAATTTACTCAAAGGCGGAATTGCTTTCCTTCGCCGAAATATTGCGTCGCCATCCTAACGTCCTTGCTTTGTCAGATGACATCTATGAGCACATTCGGTTTGATGGGCGGCCGTTTTACACCTTGGCGCAGATTGCGCCCGATTTGCGGGAGCGCATCCTGACGGTCAACGGCGTTTCCAAAGCATACGCCATGACGGGTTGGCGTATCGGCTATTGCGCCGGGCCGGATTGGCTGATCAGGGACATTACTCGAGTCTTGTCGCAAGCGACGGGTGGCGCATGTTCAATCGCGCAGGCTGCTGCTCTGGCCGCACTCGAAGGGCCACAAGATTTCTTAGCCCAGCGCGTAGCTGTGTTCCACCGGCGGCGAGATTTTGTCTTACCGATCATCAAGGCAATTCCAGGTCTTTCCGCCGAGCGCCCTGAGGGAGGGTTCTATATCTTTGTGAGCTGTACCGATCTGATTGGGAAAACGACGCCGGCAGGCGGCCGAATCTCGTCTGATAGCGTTCTGTGCGATTACTTACTGGCCGAGGCCGACATCGCAGTTGTACAAGGCGCGGCCTATGGCCTTTCTCCTTACTTCCGTATCTCCATCGCGTCGTCGGACGACGACTTGCGTACCGCCGTGGCAGCGATCCGCTCCGCGGTTCTAGCCTTACGCTGAACCAAATTCGAAGTATCATAATATGAACGAGATCACTTCCAGTGCCGCCGAGGCGACGCGATCACGTCCACCCGTGACCGCCTTCCTTGCTGATTGGGTTACGAAACTGCGCTTTTCCGACATCCCGACAGAGGCGGTGGAGACGACCAAGCGCGCTTTCGCAGACACGTTGTCTGTGACGCTTGCGGGCGCAGGCGAGGCGGCCGCAAGCAGGGCGCGTCAAGCTTTGGTCGATGAACCCGGCAAATCGCTGGTTATCGGCACTTCCTTGCGCACGACGGCGAGAACGGCGGCTTTTCTCAATGGTGTGGCAGCTCATGTGCACGATTTCGATGACGGCAACGCGACTATGCTTGGCCATCCATCCACTGGCATGGTTCCGGCGCTTCTTGCGCTGGCCGACGAGCGCAACGTTTCGGGCGAACAACTGATCACCGCGTATGTGGCTGGGATGGAAGTCGGCGCCAAGATTGCGCGGGCGATGACCTACCAACATAATGCCAACGGTTGGCATACGACGTCGACTTTCGGAACCTTCGCAGCGACGGCTGCATCGGCAAAGCTGTTGGGTTTGGACGCGCAGCAGACCAGAGATGCGTTGGGGATCGCCGCCTCGATGGCTTGTGGCATCCGTCAGAACTTTGGAACGTCGACCAAGCCCGTCCACGCCGGCCGTGCTGCCGAGAACGGCGTAATGGCCGCAAAGCTGGCTCTGGCTGGCATCGACGCAAGCCCGACTGCCATCGAGGGTCATGAAGGTTTCATGCACCTATTCGGTGACTTGAGTGTGATCTGTTTTGAAGACGCAATGCGCGACATGGGAGCCCCCTTTGAAGTGATGCGCATCAACGTCAAGCTATATCCGGTTTGCGCGATGGTGCTCCCGGCTCTCGACGTGCTTGTCGAAGGCCTCCGAAATAAAGAGCTTGATCTGGCAGATATAACCTCGGTGCGTTGCGGCACCAGCTATCAAACGCTTAACATCATGCGTTATGATCGGCCTGAAAGTCACTTACAGGCAAAATTTAGCTACAGCTATTGCGTGGCTGTGGCACTGCGAAAAGGCGACGTCACGCTAGCCGATTTCACTCCCGATGCGCTCAAGGATCCCGCGACGCGCAAGATAATGGAGTCGGTTGAACCTTATGTTCATCCAGACCAGAGCACGCCAGAGCTTTTCGAGCCGCTCTACAGAGCCGGAAAAGCCTTTACCGAAGTTGATGTCATGCGGCGAGACGGGAGTCTCTTTAAACGGCGCAAATCCAATTATATCGGCTCGAGCAGCGACCCCGTCAGTTGGGAACATCTGGAGCGGAAATATCGGGCGTGTACTGATGGAATGTTCGATTCCGCCAGGTCGGATCTTATTTTGACACGTTTCCAACATTTGGACAGGCTGAACCGGGTCGGTACACCAATTCTATTGGGCCTTGAAGAGCTGCAGTGACGGACAAAGTACGGGCATGTGCGCAAAGCTAGTGGTTCTTGATGCACCGAGGGTCAGTCACTGCGGTGCTTCGGCTCTGCTGCTCGATGCCGAAGGGCCACTTTCGTTGCAAACGCAGCAACGCATTTGGGCGTTGGATAGAACGGTCCGGAATTGGCAAGAGGTGACTGACGCGCAGGTGGGATTGAACAGCCTCTTAATCGTTGTCGACCCTTTGACAACGGACACCGAGCCTTTGGCGATGAGATTTTTGGCGGAATGGAATGGAACGACCGCTTGGTCCGGTAATGGCCGCACACTCGAAATCGGGATCGTTTACGGGGGAGCTGCAGGTCGGCACCTGCGCGAAGTTGCCGATCGTCTCGGAGTATCGCCGAGCAGGGTGGCTGAATTGCATTCGGCAGGCAATTACACTGTCTTTGCGCCTGGAACGGGTCCAGGCTTCGGCTTTCTCTTCGGACTGGATAGACGGCTGCACCTGCCACGCCGGCCTGAACCTCAAATGGTACCCAATGGTCCAAATTTGAGCATGGCGGGAGCGCAGACGTCTCTTGGACCGCCGTTGAAGCCGGGGGAGGAGCCTTCGCTCGTTCCAAGCGGCTGGTACGCACTCGGACATGCACCGGCATCGCCCATACCGTTCGACTTCAGCAAAACGCCGCCCAACGTTCTTGACCTGGGAGACTGCATTCGTTTCCGAATCGAACGGGTTGAGACATGATCGAAGTGCTTCAAACGCTTCCCTTGAATTCTGTGCAGGATTTGGGGCGGATAGGGCAACGTCACCATGGAATTGCCCGAACGGGAGCGGCCGACCGGGTCGCTCTATCGGTGGGCAACATCTTGCTTGGAAATTCCACTGAGGCCGCCGGAATTGAGGTCCAGATGGGTCCCATGCGGTTGCTGTTCAATCAGCAAATCATGGTTGCACTGTGTGGGGCCGATTGTCAGGCCGTTCTCAACCAACGTCAAGTCGCACCATGGTCGCGTTTCGCGGTTGCGCCGGGCGACGAGCTGGCGATTGGACCGGCACGTATGGGGCTTAGAGCCTATCTTTGTGTGCCCGGAGGCATCGACGTTCCCGAGGTGCTGGGATCCCGCAGCACCTATTTCAGGCAACGCGTTGGTGGCCTGGAAGGGCGCATGCTTCGCGTAGGCGACAAGCTAGGCGCTCTGAAAAAGAGTGCGCAGCCGCAACCCGAACTCTCCGTCTTGCCGCCCGACAACGTTCTCGAACGCGGACTTCACGCATTAGCGGAGCAGGACGATATTGTTCTCCGCGTCGTTCGTGCCGGAGAATATGATGATTTCACATCTAGGTCGCAGCAAACGTTCTGGCGTGATCCCTGGAGGGTCTCCGCTCAGAGCAATAGAATGGGCTATCGATTGGATGGCGCCGAACTGATGCGTACCGACCCCGGAGAAATGCGATCATGTCCGATCACGCCCGGGGTGATCCAGGTGCCCCCAGGCGGGCGCCCTATCGTGCAATTGGTCGACGGCAACTCTGCGGGTGGCTATCCGAAAATTGGTTACGTCATAGAAGCCGATCTCTGGCGCGTCGCCCAAGCGCGGCCAGGCAGCGTGTTCCGTTTCGTGGAATGTTCGGTAACCGAAGCGCGTAAGGCTCTATCTGAGATCGTGAAATATTTGGACAGGCTGGGTTGCCTGATAGCGACGGCCGACAACGGCGGCGTACCAGCGCGCATTTCGCGAGAAACCGAGGCAGGGATGGCGAACGATGAAAATCGATATCAATTCTGACATCGGAGAAGGGTTCGGGCGTTGGCGGCTTTGCGATGACGCCGCTCTGATGGCGCTGATTTCGTCCGCGAATGTGGCCTGCGGTTTTCACGCGGGTGATGCGGTCATCATGACCGACATGGCGGCGCAGGCGAGAGCGCGGGGAGTGGCGCTAGGAGCGCATGTCGGCCTGCCCGATCTACTAGGCTTCGGTCGTGTTCCGATGAAGATTGATCCCCACGATATGCGGAAACACGCACTTTACCAGTTGGGCGCTCTCTCGGCGATCGCCAAGGCTGAAGGTTATAAGGTGACACATGCCGGTACGCATGGCGTCTTTGGCATGATGTCGCGCGAAACACCGGAATATCTTCAGCTCATCTTCGATGCTTTCAAAGCCTATGATCCCGACATCATCGTGCCGGGAGAACCCGGCAGCCCTTGGCAAGCTTACGCGCGGAAGATCGGGTTGCGGACTGTTGGACGAATTTATGCCGACCGGGCCTACGAGGAAGACGGCTCGCTCGTTTCGCGAAAGAAGCAGGGAGCAGTCATCAACGATCTCGATCAAATCGCCGCGAGAGCAAGCCAGTTCTTGAATGACGGCACGGTGACAGCTATCACGGGAAAACGAATCAAGTTGGATGCGAAAAGCATTCTGGTTCATTCAGATACGCCTGGCTCGGTCGAGATTGCCAAGACTTTGCGCGACACGATTGAGAGAGGCGGTGGACAAGTGACGCCACTGACAGAGCTTGTCGAATAGAACAGCGTTCATCGCGGAGCGTCACTTGACCGTAGCGGACGACGAAATTCAGATCCCGCTAGAGATCCTCGAACCCAAATTAGCTTCGGCCTTGCGCAGAGCGGGACTGTCGGAACCCATCGCACGAATCATTGCCGAAACGGTTGCCGGCGCCGAAATCGACGGCAGTAGAAGCCACGGGATCCATCGCTTGCCCGGCTATGTCTCAAGCATATCCAGCGGCTGGATTAATACTGCAGCTAAACCGGCTTGCGAGCAGACGCGGCCCGGCTGTTTGGCGGTTGAGGCTGACAACGGGTTTGCTCAACAAGCAACGCGCGCCTTCTCGAACCGTCTTGCTGGTATGGCTCGGAGCCAAGGTGTCGCGACGATGTTTGTCCGCAATTCGCATCATTTTGGTGCTTTGTGGCAGGACGTGGAACCCCTGGCGCGCGCCGGTCTGATCTCAATTGCGATGGTGAACAGTCGCAGCCATATGGCTGTTTGGCAGGGTAAGCGAAAGACGCTCGGCACCAATCCGATCGCATTTGCCTGTCCAAGGACAAACGCGCCGCCTTTGGTGTGGGACCAAGCTTCGAGCATCATGTCGCACGGCGACATCCTGCTGCACGCTGCCGCTGGTAGACCCGTTCCTTCAGGGGTCGGAATTAACAGGGACGGAGACGTAACTACTGATCCGGCGGCGATACTGGACGGGGGGGCGCTCCTGCCGTTCGGCGGAGCAAAAGGAGCGTCGCTTGCCTTTATGGCCGAGGTTCTGGTGGCGGCACTCTCCGGCGGCACCTTCGGATTTGAAGATTGTTCTTCCAACTTTCCTGGGGCGAAGACCTCGAATGCCGGGCAATTCATTTTGGCCCTTGATCCCGGTGCTGGCGGGAATGCTTCGTTCCAGGGACAGTTGGAGAGGCTAATAGCGGAATTGAAACACGCAGGATCAACTCGCATGCCGGCCGATAACCGCTATCGGCGTCGCCAAGCGGTGCATGAAAGCGGAATGCTGTCGGTCGATGCGCGCAATTGGGCGCGCGTTCTCAGTTTGGCGGAGGACTAGCGATCTTGATATCGCGAAGGCGACAAGTGTTGCCAAAAGCATCACCGAGACAATTGTGCCGGTTCCCCTGTTTCTGTCTCCATTAAAGCAAAAGGCGTTTCGATCGCTCTGGATCGCGACGATGATGTCGAATCTCGGGACGCTTGTGCAGTCGGTGGGCGCCAGCTGGGTCATGGCCACTATGATGGGTTCGCAGGCCATGGTGGCGCTGGTTCAGACAATGAATTCCCTTCCCGTGATGATCTTCTCGATGATAGCGGGTGCGCTGGCGGATAATTATAGTCGTCGTCGCATATTGATCATGGCACAAGGTGGCATGGTGTTAGTATCCGCGGTTCTCGCGACTTCTATCTGCTTCAATGTTCTGGATCCTTGGCTTCTTCTCGCCCTTACATTTCTAATCGGTTGTGGCAACGCGCTGTACAATCCCGCGTGGCAAGCCTCGATAGGCGATGTCATCTCAAAGGAAGATGTTGCCGGCGCGGTCGGTTTGAATGGGCTCAGCTTCAACATGATGCGCAGCGTTGGCCCTGCCTCGGGCGGATTGGTCGTCGTAGTGGCAGGGTCCGCCGCGGCGTTCGCTGCGAATGTTCTTCTCACACTGCCGCTGATAGGCGCGCTCTTGCATTGGAAGCCGCACTATCCAAAGCCGGAGCTCCCCCCGAGCATGTGGGAGCAGCGATTGGTGCCGGCCTTCGTTACATCAGGGTGTCTCCCCATCTTTTGAGAGTTCTCCTACGAACGGCGATCTTCAACTTGGCCGGTGTCGTCGTTTTGGCTCTGCTTCCGTTGGTTGCACGAGACACGTTGAAGGGAACGGCACTAACCTACGGCATGATGTTGGGCACTTTTGGCTTCGGTGCGATCGGCGGCGGCTTGGCAAACGCTGCCATTGTCCGCAAGTTCAATAACGAGGTTGTCATTCGCGCAACTTTCGCGAATTTTGCGCTCGCGCTCATCTTGTTGGGCGCTTCAACTTCGATGCCCCTTAGCTGCATCGCACTACTTGTCGCCGGTGCCTGTTGGGTCATTTCATTGTCCTTATTCAACGTCACCGTGCAACTGTCACGCCACGGTGGGTGGTTGGAAGAGCGCTCTCCTTCTATCAGACCGCGACTTTCGGCGGGATGGCCCTTGTATCCTGGCTTTGGGGCGAAGTTGCAGGTTCACACGGTCTTTCGATCGCCTTCGTGGCGGCAGGGACCGTAATGATGATCGGAGCGGTCTTGGGCTTTCAATATCCGCTTCACGCGTTGTCCGGCGATGATCTCGATCCCATCGGACCATTCCAAGCGCCCGAGCCTATGGTCGAGATCAAGCCGGATTCGGGGCCGGTCTTGGTCTTAATAGAGTATGAAATTGCCCACGAGGATACTCTTCGCTTTCTTGAGCTGATGCGAGAACGGCGTCGTATCCGTTTGCGTGACTGGGCCCGTCGTTGGGCCTTGTTACGAGACATTGAACGGCCACTCGTCTGGGTTGAAAGCTACTACTCGCCAACGTGGATCGAATATCTGCGTCATCATGGCCGCCGTGTACGGGCAGACGCTGACAACTTGGCGTCGCTTCGCAGTCTACATCGGGGGCCTAAGGATCTGCGTCGTGTGCATCGCCTGATTGATAGCCGGATTGTTCCCACGCGAAGCGATTTTCCGCCAAAACCCGAAGCAATGCTTTGATCTTGAGTACGATCCAAGCGCCCTCTCACCTTTCGACGCAGAAGTTGGTTGATTGTATCCAATAGCTAAGTTAAGTATGCACCAAGTCTCTCGCCCTGACTTTTTGCTGGTTCGTCATGTCCCAACTGCCCGCTTCAACCAAAGTGATCGTGATAGGGGGCGGAATTATCGGCAGTTCAACTGCTTACTACCTGGCCAAGCGAGGGGTTCCAACCTTGCTTTGCGAGAAGGGACTTATCGGAGCAGAGCAATCCGGACGCAACCAGGGTTGGGTTCGCGCTCAAAAGCGCGACGCTCAAGAAATGCCGTTGATCCGGGAAAGTTTGCGAATCTGGAACGATCTGGAGCGGCAGCTAGGCCAAAGTGTCGGCTTTAAACAGACGGGTATTTTGACGGTATTCAAGCGCGACGAGGAAGCAGAAGCTTGTGAAAGCTGGCTCGCCAACACCTGTCCCGACGATATCGTTGCTCGCATCGTTTCAGGGGCTGAATTGCGAGCCTTGCTGCCTGGCGCGTCAAGACCGTGGGCTTGCGGCCTGTATTCTCCCAATGACGGCAGGGCGGAGCCATCATTGGCAGCTGCTGCGTACGCAAGCGCGGCGAGGGCGCTCGGCGCGCAGATTGTCGTGTCATGCGCTGTGAGAGGAATTGAAACCCGGGCGGGACGCATTTGTGGCGTTGTGACGGAGCTCGGGCCAGTATCTTGCGAAGCAGTTGTTTTGGCGGGCGGAGTTTGGTCTTCGCTCTTTTGTAACAATATGGGTTTGCGGTTGCCGCAACTCAAGACAATGTCGAGCCTTGTCCGAGCGTACCCGTTGGAAGGGGCTCCAAAAACGTCGATCAAGGGCCCCGATTTTTCGATCCGCACTCGGCACGATGGAGGGTTCACCATAGGTTACGGCGCGTGGAATCGAACGGAAATCGTGCCCGACAGTTTCCGCTATCTCGTCGACTATTTGCCGATGATTTTGACTGGTGGAAACAATGTACGGCTGCGTCTGGGGCGGCGCACGCTTGCGGAGCTGTTTCAGAAATCGCGCTGGCGCATGGATGAACAAACGCCTTTTGAACAGACACGTGTCCTGGATCCCGTGCCATCACTATACGATCTTCGTCAGGCGCAGCGTAATATCAGTCGCGAGTTTCCCGTATTCGCCAATATGAGAGTTGCCGCAACCTGGGCCGGCCTGATCGATGTCATGCCCGATACAAAGCCGGTCATTGGGGCAGTGGACACCATTCCGGGATTTTTTATCAGTAGCGGGTACTCCGGTCACGGCTTTGGGATTGGTCCTGCGGCCGGGCATCTGACGGCTGATCTGGTTACTTCCGAAAAACCTATCGTCGATCCTTCTCCTTTTACTTTCAACCGGCTGTCGAGCGTCAAACGCCAGCCGGCTTTCGCACAGTAGAACGGATATGTATCGCGCAAGCACGTATCAGATGCGAAGCGGTTGGAACGCGATGCTACCGCCTCGCATTTGCCGGCCCGCCCTCAACGGAAAGCTGAGCGTCGATCATGCCGTTGTAGGCGCAGGTTTCACTGGGCTCGCTGTTGCAAGAAGGCTCAAAGAGCTGGAACCCGAAACTGATATTCTCATCATTGACGGCGGAACAGTTGGCGAGAATGCTTCAGGTCGGAATTCCGGCTTTTCTGGCAGCGATCTGCCAACGGTGAGTATGGCATCGGCCAGCAGAGCTGACGCCTCAGCCGATGCTCTAAGCAAACAGAACGTCATAGCCGTATTTGATGCCGAGGGTTTGGCTTGGCTGAAAGACCTCGTGGCCCGGTACGGGATCGATTGCGGGCTTCGACAGGTCGGTTCGTTCAAGGCCGCTGTAAGCGAGCGAGCCGCTGCGGCTCTGTTGAGAATGAGCGAGAGCGCATCGACACAGGGCCGCACGCTTCCGGTTTACAAACAAGATGCTTTGGAAGAGCTAACCGGCACATGCTTTTATCGGTTGGCCATTCGATCCGAGTCTACACATCTATTTCAGCCGGCTGCGCTCGTGCGCGGTCTGGCAGATCATCTACCTTCTGACATTGTCTTTCATGAAGGAACCACTGTCAGCAACATCGAAAAAGTAGGTGAGCGTTGGCACTTGACTTGTCCGCAGGCGCGGATATCCGCGCGGAACGTCATCCTGGCCAACAATGCCTTTGTTAAGCTGCTGGGATACGGCAAAGATCGGTTGGTTTCCTTATTTACTTATGTGGGCGTGACGGAAAGGCTGGGCAACAGGGCACGTCTGCTCGGTAGTCTTCCGGAATGGGGCATGACGTCGGCCCAACGGGCCGGTGGTAGCACCCTTCGTAGACTTTCCGACGGACGCTGTATGATCCGCAGCCTCTATTCCTATGAGGCCGAGCTCAAGGAGAGCGTAATCCGACGAAGATTGCTCGATCGGTTTCGCCGTCGTTATCCGCATCTTGCGGATATCGACTTCGAATACGTATGGGGCGGAGTTACCGACGTCACGCGTGGAGGCGCTCCATTTTGGGGAGAGCTGGAGCAGGGGCTTTTTATAAGTGCCGGCTATAACGGCTCTGGTGTCGCGAAAGGTACCGCATTGGGGCGCCGTCTTGCCGAACTAGTCGCCGGCAAAGTCGCACAAGAAACGGTGACTGGACCGCTCGGCCGTCCCGGATGGCTGCCGCCCGAGCCATTCAGATTCGTCGGCGTGCGTGGCACGGCAATGTACGAGGAATTCCGTGCCGGTGCAGATGCAACCTGATCTCAAAGTTGGACCAGCAGGATAGGGAAATGGTGGTGATGAAGGAGTCCACTCGACTGCTGTTCTTCGGCGGGGGAAATATGGGTTCGGCTCTTATCCGAGGAGTACGCCAAGCACTACCTAATTTAAAATTGATCTTGGTTGATCCGGATGTCGGCCGAGTGGAAGACGCTGTGCGTGGTCTTCAAGGCGTATCAATCTTGCCGGACGCTCCGAGTTCATCATCAGGCTACGATCTGCTCGTATTGGCGGTGAAGCCGCAGAATGTTGCAACTTTCTCTGATGGACATCGACGCTTGCTGGCCGAGAGTCCGGTTCTTTCGGTTATGGCCGGCATGCCGCTTGGGCGATTAATGGAGGTATGCGGCAGTGCGAGAGTGGCGCGCGTTATGCCCAACCTTCCTGCGTTTGTTGGTCAAGGGACGAGCCTCGGCGTAACCGGGCAGACGTTTCCAATCTCGGCAAAAACGGCCGTAGAGCAAGTCTTCGCGCCAGTCGGCAAATTTGAATGGGTGGTGGACGCGGCATTGATTGACAAGGCTATGCCGTTCTACGCCTGCGCGCCTCGCTATATTTTCGCTTTTGCTGAGCAGCGGCGCAAGCGGCTGGCGAGGCTGGATTTTGATACAGAATTCGCTCAGTTGCTCGTTGCGCAGACGATGTTGGGTTCGGCGGCGATGTTAGCAGCTGATCCGCGCTCGCCTTCCGAGCTCAAGCGAGCCGTCATAAGTCCGGGAGGGACCACTGAGGCTGGCGTGATCGAAATGGAGCGTGAGGGGGCCCTTCCCAAGATAGTACGCGCTGCAACCAGCGCTGCGTATCGACGGAGTGTCGAACTAAGAAAAAGTTAGATTTGGGATCGCAAGACGATTGGGAGGTTCGAAAGTGTACGGCGAATTCTCGCCGAACTGGATGCGTAAGCGGCCGGATCGCGCTGCCGCGCACCGAAGGCGCGATTTGAAAAATGGCGGACCTATGCCAATCGAGCTCGAACCGAATTGGCCGGACAAAAACGTCTGGTCGGCATAATCGATAGATAAGCAAAAGGAAGCAAAATGAACGCGAAAAGAGCGTCAGACTCTCAAAAGCAGCGACCGGAAGTCGGCCGCATCCTTGCTGACTTCTGCGCGGAGCTGAAGTTCGAATCAATGTCCGCTGCCGCCGTCGAGGCCGCAAAGAGGGGCATTGCCGACACGTTGTCTGTTGCCCTAGCGGCGAAAGCTGAGGAAGTTGCGGGAGTCATGGGCGGGTTCTTCGCCGAAGAACCAGGAAAGGCACGTGTCTGGAATACTGCGCTGCGAACGACAGCTCGAAATGCTGCTCTGGCCAATGGCGCTATGGCTCATGCGCATGACTTCGACGACGGTAATTATGCGATGGTGGGGCATCCATCCGCCCCAGTATTGCCCGCTATCCTTGCGCTCGCAGACGAACTGGCAGCTTCGGGTGCAGATATCATTGCGGCCTATGCGGCCGGTGTCGAGATGGAAGGCCGTCTCGGCATCGCCGTAACCTATGAACACAATGGTCGTGGCTGGCACACAACTTCCTCGCTCGGGACATTCGGAGCTGCCGCTGCCGCCGGAAACCTGTTGGGGCTTGATGGCAAGCTCATGCTAGAAGCCTTCGGAATTGCAGCCTCGCTTGCATCTGGATTACGTCAAAACTTCGGATACATGACCAAACCGCTACATGCAGGATTCGCAGCGCAGAACGGCGTCCTTGCCGCCAAACTTGCTAAGGCCGGAATGCGATCAAGCCCTAATGCGATCGAGGGGCACGAGGGGTTTTTCGATCTCTTTACAGATCCAGAAAAGCTGAACGCGGACGAAGCAATCCGCGATCTTGGCCTATCCCTCGAACTCATCCGCAATAACCCCAAGCTTTATCCGACATGCTCGCTTGTACATCCGGCCCTGGATCTTGTAACGGAGGGTATTGCGAGTGGCGAAATCGTGGCGGACGACCTCGAGGTCATCAATGTGGGCGTCAGCTACCATGCTTTGAATTTAATGCGATACAACGATCCGAAAGATGCACTGCAGGCGAGGTTCAGCATCCCGTATTGCATAGCGGCGGCATTGGCGCATGGCGACGTAACGCTTGGGAGTTTTTCCGACCAGTCCGTTGCCGGAAATGAGATCCGCGGCCGCATGGGCAAAGTCAATGCCTATGTTCATCCCGACCTGTCAACCAAGGAGCAGTTCGAAAAGGTCTATACCAAAGGAGCCGCCTTTACCGAAATCGAAGCGGTTCACAAGTCGGGGAAGATCCATCTCAAGCGGCAAAGCGTGGCGGTCGGCAACCATCAATATCCGGCTCCGCCTGAAAGGCTCCGACGAAAATTCGAAACGTGTGCAGCGCTTTCTGTTGGAAAGCCGAAAGCCAGGGATCTTTGGAATATGCTGATGAAACTCGAAACTGTGCAGTGGTCGGAAGTCGATAGCCTTCTGGATGAGTAGTCAATACAATCTGTCAGAATCAACATCTGCTGGTGGTGGGTATTTAGGGAGAACAACGGAGGTCGGAAGGCCCAGAAACGCTTGATGTTCGGGTGAGCGAATTGCTTTCGTCCTCCTTTTGTATATAATTTCGGCAAAGAGGATACATTTGAGGCGAAGTTTGTGACAGAACTGGACAATCAACAAAGGCCTTCGGCGACTGAGACGGTGAGAAAGCTTCTCCGGGCTGACATTCTTGCTGGGACATTCGCCCCCGGCGAGCAGCTTCGCCAAGAGGAATTGGCGGACAAATTCGGAACGAGCCGCATTCCGGTAAGGGAGGCCTTGCGACACCTCGAGGCGGAGGGTCTGGTCACGCTCCTAAACAATCGGGGCGCCAAGGTAGTCTCATTCACTTCGGCCGAGGTGATCGAATTGATGGAAATTCGCATTGCGCTGGAGTGCCGCGCGTTGCGTCTAGCCATTCCTAATATGATTCAGAGTGATTTTGATGAGGCCAAACGTATTCTCGTGGAATACGACAAGAAAAGCGACCCCGCTCAATGGGCGGAGATGAACTGGAAGTTTCACGAAACCCTCTATATCCCCTGTAATCTACCTAGATTGCTGTCTCTTATCGAAGGCAACTACGGGCAGGTGAGCTTGTTCGTCCGGGCACAAGTCTCTATGGCGTCAGGCAAGAAAACGCCGCAAGAAGAGCATGTGGATATCTTAAAAGCTTGCCGCGCCGGGAACGTTGAAAAGGCCGTCGATCTTCTCGAAGCACATATCTCTAACACCAAGAAGGCGCTCATGGTGCAGCGCCGTAGGAGTCGGTGAGCGCTCCTATTGCTGGCGCGGAAAGCGTACTTTCCTTCACGCCACCGGCGTTTCCTGAATCTTCATACTGCGGCGGTTAGATCAACCCAGTACTTTATCGAGAAATACCCGGGTCCGTTCTTCGCGTGGCGTACCCAAGATCGAACTTGGTGCACCGTGCTTGACGATGACGCCGCCATCGGTGCAGTAGCCATGATCCGCCACTTCGCGAGCGAAGCCCATCTCGTAGGTGTCGAGAATGCAGGTCATGCCTTCTGCGGCGAGATCGCGAATGGTGACCAGATCCTCCTTCTTTGTTTCCGGATCGAGCGCGGCAGGACCTCGTCGAACAGCATTACCTTCGGATTCATGGTAAGTGTAGCTCTGCGGCCCTTTTGAATGGCGCTTGACGCCTATTTTGTTCGCGTAGCGCGCCGCCGCGGTTTCCATATGTCGGACAACGCGTTGACGGCGGCTTCGAGCGCCTTCCGGTCGACGACGTTGGGATCGAACCGCCCCGGGCCCCAGAGGCGCATATGTTCGTGGTCCGGATGGGCGGGGTCTCTGATGGCTTCGAGGTATTCGGCATAACCCGGCGCACCGCCTACGTCTTCCGGAGGACAACGACCGGCGGCCTCGAGCAAGAAGGGAAGTCCCTCCGTCGTGGTGTTCTCGAACCATTTTTCGAGCTTGATCACATGGTCCCAGCTGTCGCCGAAGTCATAGAGATAGTGGATCGTCTTGGCGCCGGTCTCGCGAACGATGTCGCAGAGGCGCGCTTTGCTCGCATCCATGGGCTGGTGGCCGTAATCGTTGTGGGGATCAGGAATTCCCCAATGAACATCGCCAGCGAAGAACTCGAAGAGGTGACCGTTCGTCCAGCCGAATGCCTCCTGAAGCGTCAGATGCAACCGATCAAGGCGCAAGGTGACGGGTACGACGAGGCGACGCATCACCGCCGGCTTCACATCCTTGAGGGTCACCTTGATCCGGACCGCGGTCGTGTTCAGGTTCATGCCGCCAGCCTCGGATCAAGTGTATGCATCGTATAGGTCGACGCCCAGGGAAGCAGTTCGTCCAACCGCGCCGCAGGCCAACCATTGACGAGCTTGGCGAGAACGTCAGCGAGCCAGTGCTCGGCACTGACGCCATTGAGCTTACAGGTCTCAATGAGCGAAGCCAGCAATGCCCAATTCTCGGCACCTTCGTCGCAACCGGCAAAAAGGGAGTTCTTGGCGTTGAGCTTGATCGGCCGCATCGCACGCTCGACAGCATTCGTGTCCAATTCGATGCGCCCGTCATCAAGGTAGAGCGCCAGGCCGTTCCAATGACGCAGCGCGTAACGCAAAGCCTTCGCCGTGTCGCTCTTCGGTGCAAGGTGATCAAGCTTGGCCTCAAACTGTCATTCGGCCTGCAATATTGACCCCCTAAGCCGGGGGATCGGCGTCCAAAATTGACCCCCTACAGATTGGTCTGTTGCGCTGCCTGCTTTGGAACGAAGCAGGTGGTGGGGGATGCTGATCGTGGAGACGATTGCCCGGATCCGGCGCGAGCACTTCATCAAGGGCAAGACGATCAAGGAGATCGCCCGTGACCTGAAGGTGTCGCGGAACACGGTCCGGAAGGTGCTGAGGTCGGGAGAGACCTCCTTCGAGTACGAGCGGCAGGTGCAGCCGCGGCCAAAGCTGGGCCGATGGGCAGTAGAGCTTGACGGATTGCTGGCGGCGAACGCGGCCAAACCGGCTCGTGAACAGCTGACGTTGATCCGGATCTTCGAAGAGCTGCGCCGCCGCGGCTACGACGGCGGTTACGATGCGGTGCGGCGTTACGCCAGGCGCTGGAGCAAGGAACGCGGGCAATCGACCGCAGCCGCTTATGTCCCGCTGAGTTTTGCCCCAGGCGAAGCTTACCAGTTCGACTGGAGCCACGAGGTGGTCTTGCTGAGCGGCACCACGGTGATGGTGAAGGCCGCCCATGTTCGGCTCTGTCACAGCCGCATGCTGTTCGTGCGGGCCTATCCGCGGGAGACGCAGGAGATGGTGTTCGACGCCCACGACCGTTCGTTCGCGCTGTTCAAAGGCACCTGCACCCGCGGCATCTATGACAACATGAAGACCGCCGTAGAGACGATCTTCGTCGGTAAAGGGCGTCTCTATAATCGCCGCTTCCTGCAGATGTGCAGCCACTATCTGGTCGATCCGGTCGCCTGCACGCCAGCGTCGGGCTGGGAGAAGGGGCAGGTCGAGAACCAGGTCGGGCTGGTCAGGGAACGCTTCTTCACGCCGCGGCTGCGGTTCAAAAACCTCGACGAGTTAAACGCCTGGCTGCTCGACAAATGCATCGCCTACGCCAAGGCTCATCGCCATCCGGAGCTGGTCGATCAGACGATCTGGGAAGTGTTCGAAGCCGAACGCCCCAAACTCGTTCCCTATGCTGGCCGCTTCGACGGCTTCCATGCGGTGACGGCATCGGTCTCGAAGACCTGCCTGGTGCGCTTCGACAACAACAAGTACTCGGTCGCAGCCAGCGCAGTCGGACGGCCGGTCGAGGTTCAAGCCTATGCCGATCGCATCGTGATCCGTCAGGATGGACGCATCGTTGCCGAGCACCCGCGATCCTTTGGCCGCGGCGATACCGTCTACGACCCCTGGCATTACGTGCCGGTGCTCGCCCGCAAACCCGGCGCCTTGCGCAACGGTGCTCCCTTCAAAGACTGGGTGCTGCCGGCCGCGATCGAGCGGATCCGGCGCAAACTTGCCAGCACGGACGATGGCAATCGGCAAATGATCGACATCCTCAACGCGGTGCTGACTGACGGTCTGCCCGCGGTGGAAGCGGCCTGTGCCGAAGCGCTCAGTCACAGCGTCCATTCCGCCGATGTCGTGCTCAATATCTTGGCCCGTCAACGTGAACCCGCCCCACCGGCCAACATCATGACGCCGGCCGCACTGACGCTCCGTCATGCGCCGATCGCCGATTGTGCCCGCTACGACAACCTCCGGAGGACCATCTGATGGAACGAACCCAAATCTTCGACCTCATGGGCGAACTCAAGCTCTACGGCATGAAGGCTGCCTTCGACGAGATCATGGCAACTGCCGTCAAGCGCCAGCACGAACCTCAGCGCATTGTCGGCGACCTGCTCAACGCCGAGATCAACGAGAAGCAAGCCAGGTCGATCAAATACCAGCTCACCATTGCCAAGCTGCCGTTGGCCAAGGACATCGCCGACTTCCAGTTCGACGGCACGCCGATCAATCAGACTCTCGTCAATGATCTCGCTGGCGGCGGCTTCATCGCCCAACAACGCAACGTCTTGCTGGTTGGCGGCACCGGCACAGGCAAGACCCACCTGGCCATTGCCATCGCCAGAAGCTGCATCCGATCCGGTGCCCGTGGCCGCTTCTTCAACGTCGTCGACCTCGTCAATCGCCTCGAGACCGAGACCCGCAACGGACGGCAAGGACGGCTCGCCGAGCATCTGACCCGGATGGACTTCATCGTGCTGGATGAACTCGGCTATTTGCCCTTCGCCCAGTCCGGTGGCCAGCTTCTCTTCCACCTCGTCAGCCGGCTCCATGAGCGCGCCTCCGTCATCGTGACCACCAATCTCGCCTTCGGCGAATGGCCGAGCGTGTTCGGCGACGCCAAAATGACCACCGCGCTGCTCGACCGATTGACCCATCACTGCGACATTGTCGAAACCGGCAACGATAGCTGGCGGTTCAAGAGCCGAGACGACGATCACGCCACCGCGCTCGTCTCGCCTCCGCTATCCCGGCCAGCTCCGACGAGACGAGCGCTACCAGCAAAGCCCGCCGCACGAAGGGGTCAAAATTGGACGCCGATGAGGGGTCAAATTTGCAGGCCGATTGACAGGCAAATCGCCGCTCTTCATGAAACCGCGGTATGATCTGCCGTGGCTGGCGCAATTCGCAGCAGAGATGGCGGCGCGCTGTTGGCCGGTCTTCGAGACGAAGGCTTGGGGATGCTCGGCTACCGAGGTCGACTGGCGGAAGCATGGCTTCGAGGGGTCGCGTCTCGGCTACCTGTTGAACGGTGCCGGCCTCTTCCACCATGCGCATCGCGCGGTCGACGATTGCCACGCTTTATTGGAAATCCTCTCGATCGACCTGCCGACAACAGGAGAGCCTGCTCTCGCGCTCCTGCTCGGGACCGCCCGCAAGCCGACGCTGCGGGTGTGGGCGGAGCAATCCCCGTTCGATCTCAAGGATTTACTCAAGAGGCGCGGCTATCGCGGGAGCGACGGCAGCGACGGTCGGTCCAAATCCTGGGTACATCGACGTCTGCGAGACAGCGTCCGAGGACGAGATCGCTTTCCTGAAGGCGATCCAGTCGCGCAGACCATTGATGCTGTGGAATCCGTCGGAAGCATAACATCGGATCGAGGGGAATGTGCTCTGCATCATCTGGGCCAGCGCGTGTCCCGGACCGAGGTCGAGCGCGCGGTCGACCCCTTGCTCCGCAAGAGCCTCCAGTGTCGTCTGCCCAGGCGATCAGGCGTGCGGCTTTGTAAGCGAGCTTGGTCGTTCCGGCGCCGAGAAGATGCTTTCTGTGCCATCGTCGGCGAGGAGGATTCGCTGAGACGAGACCGGCGCCTTTGTGCTCATCGAACAAGCGCAGTGAACAGCCCGACCAGCAGGCCTACGACCGTAACGAATAGACGGAACCCGGACTCAAGCAGCGAATCGAGTGTCGCCTGCTTCTGTTCGTAACTCTTCGTCAGTTGGGCGATCGGAAACGCGCTTTGGTAGGCATCGTTGAATCGACCGTAGATCACTTCACCGGCTACCCACACAGTGCCGAAGCGGCTGATCAAGTTCATGAACTTCCGCTTTTGCAGCAAATTCTGCCAAAGCGGTTCTGCTAAGCTGAAAGCGACCACCGAGATCGACAGCCAGAAGAGGATGGAAGCGCAAACTTCCAAAAGCCTCGCTGGCCATCTCAAAAGTGTTAGCGGCCACGATGCCCGCACAGATGCGTAAATGATGACTACTGCAACAAAGAGAGCCACCAGCGAAATTAAGGCTACAGCGAGCGGGTTACGCCAAGTCCTAGGATGCAACTCGGTCCGAACGTTCTCGAGATCGCTCCCTAGTCGTAAATTCACGTGCTGCAGCGAAAACAACTGCATGACCGGGACCTCGGCGAGGAGCATCAACTGGAAGAGGTCGTCGAGAATCGAGTCTTGCACCGTCTGCCCGGCCTTCGGCCTTGAGAACGGCATCTCCGCATGGATTTCGACCGTGCTCGCACGCGAGACCAGGATCACCCCATAGTCGTATTGTAGTAGATTGGCCTCGAACGCCTGTTCGACCTCGGAGGCCGCAATGGTTTGGTCCAAGAGGCGGTAGCGGTTGTTGATCGAAACGATCTCCTGCCCTGTTTTCCCCTCTTTGAGGTCGGCCGCATTTCTCGTGTCCGCGACGGAGGAAACGTACAAGAAAGGATAGGAGAAAGACGGGTCTTGTTCATCACCCTCTTGACTTGGTTCCTTGAAGTCGCGCGAAAGATCCGGATACTTCTCTTGAAATCTGGCCCAGTAGGCTCGGGCACGTTCCAAGACTTGCCTATAGGTCTCGTTCCATCGTCGCAGCTCGGGATGAACCGCAGGACGCTCGGGGGGCTCGGTGAATAAGGCCGGAGATTCTTCCCGGAACATCTGCAGGTAAAATTTTGCAAGGTCCGAGACCTGCTCAAAGGGGGTCGACCTGTGAGCCACCTTCAGACAGCCGAAAGCCGCAGCGGGGTCGGTCAGCTTGAAGAGGTCAACCGCTTGCAAAGCATCGCACGCATGGATTGACCCGATTTTCAGCCAGAAGGCGATCGTGCCGACGCCCGTCCCAGGGAAGAGTGAAACGATCGCCCTGAAGCGAGGATTCTCAATCGGAAATTTCCGCGGCTTTTTAGCCTCCTCTCTATCAGGCTTCTCTTCAAGCTCTTGTTTATAGAGGTCGAATTTTTCGATCGGCACCTCGATGCTGAACTGAGTGACCTCGCGCCAAGCCGGTTGCGCCTTGTAGATGTTGTCTCTAGCTTTGCCGAATGCCTTGACCCAGCTTGGTGTCGCCGCTTCGGGCGTCTGCTGGGGGGACGTCGCTGCCTTGGCCGTCTTTTTTTCAGACTTTACTCGCGTGAAGTGCTTCGTGCTCCCGCATCCCCCAAACTCATGAATATTGGGTTGGTACAAGAACGGCATAATCGCCGCCGCGTAGACTTCGCGGTACGGCGGGGGTGAGTCCTGTTCGGGCTCACCTGTCTGCGTCAAGCCTGCGCAGCCTTCCGTGACGCCACACGCCTGATATCGGCGGTCGCCAGGAAACCGGCGATCTCGCGCACGGGCAACTGCGCGACAGCCGACCGCTCGGCTGATGACAGCTGTGTGAATTCCGGCATTGCTCTGATTTCACGGGCGCAATCGTCGGGCGCCGTCAGCAGCAACTCCTTCGCTCTGGCGAGCACGCGCTCAAGTGGGCCGGTAGTCATGGCAAACGTCCCGTTTCAAAAGCCGTTCTCGCGACCGCCATTGGCGGGGTCGATCGGCGGAATGTAGATTGTCGTCGCGTAATTTACCCCATCCGCCGCCAGGCTCCAAGCGCAAAGCGGAACGGTCAGAAACAGCGGCTCCGCGCCGCTCTCATCGAGGTCGCAAAAAGTTATGCGGTGGTCGGCGGGATACTGCTCGAGCAGCCGCTCCATCAATGGTGCCAGCAATGCGGGAGCCAATGCCTGCTCGCCGTCTGCGGTGGGGATCCGAAAGCTGCCGATTTGCGCGACGAGGGTCGATCGCCACGGATTGATCGAGGCTGTGCCTTCGACCAAGGGATCGGCCGAGATGACCTGGAAGCCGGCCGGGCCGACCACAAGCGGCAATCGTGCGATGATGGAATCGACGAATGAGACACCTGGTACGACGTGCGTCCGCAGACCTCTTGCCGGTGCGCCGGCTATCATCAAACGAACGGGCTCGTCGAGATACATCGGATGCCCGTAGGTCAAATACGCGACCGGACGCTCCCTGGTCGCCTTTTCGAAAATATGGGCGGCGACATCTGCGTAAATCTTCGCTCGCTCTTTCCCTTTTTCGTAGAGGTGCTCGATGTTGACGAAATCAAGCCCGTTGCTTTCGAGAAACGACCGGAGATTGGGGCTTGGCAGCGTCGTATATGAGACCACCTGACGCAGGATCGAGAGCGCTTCCAAAGTGACGTCTCGCGCAGGCAGGATTCCGCATCCGATGAGGTAGAGATCGGCGGTCTTGATCGGCGGGTACTCCGGCGAAGGTGGACAGCTTTGCGACATCACAGGTCGTTTTTACCCCAGTTCCTTCACTATCCGCTACTCCTGCCCGGAGAAATCCGGAAATTGGGAAGCGAATTCCGCTTGCCCCATCCACCCGCTCTCCTCTGTCGCCTAGCCAGCACCAGAGTTCCGGCTCGCGCGTGCTGCCTTGCGCCCTTCCTTCGCCACCTTCGCGATCGCGACGTCGAAGTTGGTCCGCCCGCGGCGCTTGTGCGGCACCGGGGGATGATCAAGAGCGGCGATGTCGTAGCGCGGGTACTTCTCGATCTCGGCCGCTATCGTCTCGATCCAGCAGTCTCCGTAGTCGTTGCCCGCGTTCGAGTCCTTGGGACGGTGGCCGGTGATGAAGCCTTCGACCTCGCGGTCCATCTTGACGTGCCTCGCCACGCTCTTGAACAGATGGCGCCAGCCGTGGTTGGGCTTCACGTCGTAGGGTATGTTGATTCCGGGACCGTGAACCCATTCGCCGATCCGCTCCGCGAGCTTGTGGAATTGAGGATGCCCTGACCGTTCCGCCGCGACGACGTTCCGGATCGTAGAACAGAGGCTTCTTGAGCTTGGCGCGGGTCGCCACTTACCTCGGTCGAGTTCGCCGCCCGGGCAGCCCCGTCACGCAGGCGGGCCCATTGAGCCTCGATGGCCACGTTGACGGCGCCGATCTTGATGTTGGCCCTGGCGTTCGTCCTTGGTCCCCAGAGTGGCCCAGAGCTCGGTCTTGCCGACCAGGGGCACCTTCTTGCGGATCCAGTAGTTCTCGGAGGTCGGTCGCTTGATCGGCTTGGGCATCTTGAAATTCGACATGGTGGAGCACCTCGGTGTGGGACCGGCCGTACAAGAACCCCTGAAAATGAAGGTTAGGCTTGTAAACAAGGGGTCCGCGACCCCGAAAGGGGGTGAGTCCCACTCTCTCTGCCAGATCGTATTGAAATCACTTATATTTTTTTGAAGTTTTGTTACAAACCACGGCTTGCCCACCGGAAGACCGAATCCTCTCGCATTTTTAACTGGGAAAGAAGGCGCGTTCCGGCGGGACCCTATTTGTTCACGTCACCTCTCGTGTCTGGGCAGCAGCCCACCACATTTTGTTGATATTCCGCTCGATTTGGGGGTGATAATGGCTCTACTCAACTTGCATCGCGCATTCACTGACGCGGCGACCGAGAACGACTATCTCGCCCGGCTCACGGTACCGGAGCCGCGCGAGGGAAAGCTCCGCAAGGCACGTGACGAGATCCGAGAGACGCTTAAGGCTGGATTTTCGGATTGGCAACGCTTCGCGGATCGTAGTTTGGTTATGGAAACGACTGCCGTTCGGAAGGGCGCGACCGAACCTCGATTGCGTCTGAAGTTCCGTATGCAGGGTAGTGCCTCGCCCGCGTATCGCACGCTCAATGATCCGGCACATCCGCCGCAGCAGATTGATTACGACGATGGCGTTTACCTTCCGGTCTCGTTTCTCGCCAAGACGGGAAACCCCGTGATCGCGGCCGCAGGTTACTACCGGTTGGTCGAGACGGTCCTTGCGCCGCTCTGCGAAAAACGAAAATGGACGTTGGATAGACGAGCCAAAAAATGCGTCCGCGTCGTCCTCGACAGCAAAGCTTACATCGACCTTCCGCTGTACGCGATCCCGGATCAGGAGTTCGTTCGGCTGGCCGAGGACGCCGCATTGACCAAGCGGGCTGACAGCGCGCTGTTTCTTGATGCAGAGACGCTCGATGACGAGATATACGAGCGCCTCAATCAGGACGAACTCCGGCTCGCTCTTCGGGAAGGCAAGTGGATCGAATCCGACCCTCGTCTGCTCGAAGATTGGTTTAAGCAGGCGGTGGCCGACCTCGGACCGCAAGTTCGACGCGTCAATCACCTCGTCGGCGCGGGGCGAGATTTCAGCCTGAATTTTCCGGGTGGTAGTTTTCCCGAAAGTGCTTTACGGCACCCTCAATTTGAACCCAGTCGTGTTTCGATTTCTCAAAAACCGATATGCCGGGAGCTGGGTACTTTGGATTTGCCATCGCGCCGACTGCAACACCGATCATCGAAGGCAAGCTGGTGACTTTCCAATAGACCGTTGATCCGCACTGCGGACAAAAATAGTTATGCATTTCCCCGCCGCTTGCAGCGGCATGTGCGAACTCTTTTGAAGTTCCTGAGACGGTAACAACCTCCGCGGGGTAATATGCTCCCACGCCGAACGGCGCACCTGTTCGACGTTGACAGTCGATGCAGTGACAAGCAACGACTATCTTGGACGGTTCTTCCGGGAGCGAGAGCATGACTGCACCACAGTTGCACCTTGCGTAGACCATAGTAATTCCCCATCGTCGTCCGAGACTCACTGCAAAGCACTAGGCTAGCAGATTAGTTGCGCGAGGAGAGTGCGAAAGCGACGGCCCAGGCCGCGCGCGTTCTCGATGAGACCGCCGACAAGATAACTTTGTCCGGCGACTACGTCCGATCGGACAGCGGTTCGCCGGTGCTGGATTCGGATGGCCGGGTGATCGGACTTATGATCGAAGCGACCAACCAGCCGGGCAGCGCGACGCAAGGCATCGCAATTCCGGTGACGCGCTTCGCATCGATCCTCAGCGGTCCGACCGCGTCACCGATCGCGCGAAAAGCCATTCCGAGCATGGCCGAGCTCGGCGGAACCAGGCCGACGAGCACGGCCGTAGATGCTATCGAAATCGCGGTTTCAGGGTGCGTCTTTCTCGGAAAACGTTCGGCTCGGCTCGCCAAAAATACGCCCGACATGCCTTTCGGATTGAGTACTCTGCAGATACTCCTCGACGCAGATAAGCGTGGATTCTTGATGGGCACGAGGCTTTCCCCGGATATCGCAGTCAACCTCCGATCCGATTGTCCGGTCGTCGAGTCTGGATCCGCCTACTACTCGCCCGCGCGCGTCCAATTGAAGCCCGGAGACCGGGTGACACTCTCCGAGATATTGCCGTTGAACTACCTCGACGACGTGTTCTTCTGGGCGCGAGTAACCGCTCGGGGGAGCAACAGTGGTTCGAACGACAGTAACGCGGGCATCGACCCAAGTGCGGCCCCAGCGGACGCCGGCTCGCTTCAAATCGGCGAACGTGATGTCTGCGGCAGCGCTTTACTTGGCCTCCTTACCGTCATCGGTCAGCGCCACGCAGGCGTTTGCCCAAGACCGTGGCCGATGCACGAACTCGGGTAGGAACGCCGCAGCGCAGCACTCGCCGTCATGGCCGCTATCCGCACGTCACGGCGCGCGAGTTTGCCGAATATGTCGCGCGAAGATTATAAACATCCCAGTACGTCGGGACTGGTATTTTTCGTAGTGGGCGGCGAGGCATATGTATGTACCGGCCAGCGAGGAGGGCCGTTGGGTGAGAGGACTGCCTATGAAGAACCTTTCATGTAGAGATCGCAGGACCGGCCAAAATACCGGCCAATCGAAACGTTAAAGGTCTAAAATATGCTTTAAAGTCAATGCCTTGAATGAAAGTTCCAGCGGTCACGAAAGCGCAATCGGAGATCGGCCAATAAATGGGCCAAATTCGGTTGTAATTTGGAAATTCATGCGTAAAATCAGCTAGTTAATTTGCGATAAGATCGGCCAATGGCGATAGAAACACCCCAGCGCATTGAGCCGGCGCGGCTTGAGGAAACGTCCGAGGCCATCGCGGATGTGGTTGCCGACCTGTCGGCAGCCTCGGCCAGGCTCGGTGTCGGGCTTCATCAGCGCACAGCTGCGAACCTTGCCAACTTGGTGCGGCTGATGAACACCTACTACAGCAACCTCATCGAGGGCCATAACACGCGGCCAAAGGACATTGCTCGCGCGCTCGAGGGGGAGCTTGACCAAGACGAGGGCCGTCGCAACCTTCAGCTGGAGGCCGCGGCACATGTACGCGTGCAGACGGAGATCGATCGCCTTACCGCCGACAGCGAGCTCGGTGAGCCGGCCTCAGTGGAGTTTATCAAGTGGTTGCATCGTGAATTCTATCGAGGGGCGCCGGGCGATATGCTCCAAATCCGCGGCAACGACACGACCTTTATGATGGTGCCCGGCGAATGGCGGTCGAAGCCTGAGCATGATGTTGCGATAGGCCGTCACGTTCCGCCATCTAGCGAGCGTGTTGACGACTTTATGCGCTATTTCGAGCAACGCTACGCCTTCAGGCCGCTGAAAACAGCCGGCCGAATCATGGCGATCCCTGCGGCGCATCACCGCTTCAACTACATCCATCCGTTTCCTGACGGAAACGGCCGCGTTAGCCGCTTGATGAGCCACGCTATGGCCCAGCTGGCCGGCATCGGTTCACACGGGTTATGGTCGATTTCGCGCGGCCTCGCCCGAGGCCTCAAATCGCCGAGCGAGTACAAGCGCATGATGGATATGGCGGACTCGTCACGACAGGGAGACCTCGACGGACGGGGCAATCTTTCGCTGAAGGCGCTCAACGAGTTTGTTCTATGGTTTCTCCAGGTCTGTCTTGATCAGGTGAAGTTCATGGACGGGCTGTTTGAGCTTGATAACCTAGGCTCGCGCTTAAACACCTATGTCGAACGCAGCGACACGCTCAAGCCAGAAGCAAAGCGCCTCCTCGAAGAGGCGCTGGTTCGCGGGCAGTTCGAGCGTGGTGACGTCGCCCGGATAACGGGTTTGCCTGAGCGCACCGCGCGTCGCGTGCTTGCTGACGTGCTTGCCGACGGCGTGCTCGGATCAGACACGCCCAAGGGCGCGGTATCGCTCCGCTTTCCGGTTGAGGCCTTGGATGTGCTGTTTCCGCGATTGTTCCCGGAAACGTGATTGCGGGAGTGAGTGGTAGGAGACTCGTTACGCCCCTGAGCGCGCCCAGACACCCGTAATGCCGCGGGAGCGCAGGAAACATGTCGCGCGCCATGGAAAACTGCCCCCTCACAGCGACATCGACATTCCGGTTCGGGTGGATCAGCCAGCAAGGGCGAGAGTCGTCGTCACGTATCGTTATCAGGTGCTCCTGCTTTCCAAATTGCTGAAATCCCAGATTGAACAAGACGCGCAACCTGTTCGGCCGCGCGCCTTGGCTATGCAAGTTTTCGCCAGTCGGAAATCGCCGGCATGTGATGACGTGCCAATTCGTGACCAAATAGAAACGTCCGTTTCGGCTCCAAATAAAACCCATGGCAATGTCCAGGCTCTCTTCATTGAAGAGCTGTTCGAGCGGCACGACAGCCAGCGAGTAACGATCAATTCGGGTCATCGGAACCTCGGTGAATTAGCTTGCGTGACGGATTCCTCATGACACTATCTTAGGGTGCGGGCGTGCGATCCATCAGCCCGCTCGGGAACAAAATCCAGCGTGTTTCGACCTACCTGCTTGATGAATTTAGCAGCTAACCTGCTGATTTTGCTTGGCAAGCATGCTAAGTATTGCAGGCTGTCAGAAATCACTATCTATTTCTGACAGATAGGAGGAGGGGCATGCAGACCGTAGCTGAGCGCATTCTGGAATATGCCCGAACATTGCCCGAAGGCGCCTTGATTGGTGCTAAGGATGCTTTGCATTTGGGGAGCCGTGCAGCGGTCGATCAAGCTCTGAAAAGGCTTTCTGAGCGCAACGAGCTGATGCGCCTTGCTCATGGGTTCTACGTCCTGCCGGTCAAAACCCGGTTCGGTGTACGCGCACCGCAAGCGGAGAAAGTCGTCCAAGCGCTCGCTGCCACGCGTGCCGAAACAATCGTCCCGCACGGGGCAGCAGCTGCAAACGCACTTGGTCTTACGACCCAGGTGCCAACGAAACTCGTCTATCTGACGTCTGGTCCTGACCGGGAGCTTAAGCTCGGCGCACAAACCGTTGAGGTGAAGCATGCGCCAGAATGGATGCTGTTTCCGGCAAAGCCGGCTGCCGGGCAAGCCATTCGCGCCTTGGAATGGCTCGGCAAACGGCAAGCGAACGATGCGCTGCGGGTCCTTAAGCAGAAATTGTCGGCGGAAACGTTGCAAGACCTCATCGCCGTGCGCCCCGCTCTGCCTGCGTGGATGTCAAAATCGATCAGCCAATCGCTGCTAAGCTATGGCTGAATCCTTTCTGACGTTTTCTGCCGAAGATCGGCTTGAGGCACTTGGCGTTGCTGCCACCGCCTCAGCCGACCCATTCATTTGCTTGAAAAAGATAGTTGGGTCGTATGGGCCTTGCAGGGCCTGTTTGAAACGAAGCTCGGCGAACATCTCGTTTTCAAGGGCGGCACCTCGCTCTCAAAAGGTTATGGCATCATCCAGCGCTTCTCCGAAGATATCGATCTCACCTACGACGTTCGTCAGATCATTCCCGAACTCGCCAAAGGCGATCACCCGATACCCGAGACACGCGCCCAAGCCGACAAATGGACGAAGGCTGCGCGCGAAAAGTTAGTCGTGTGGGTCAAAGATGAAGCCCTGCCGGTTCTACAGCAACATGCCGCGGCGACGGGTGTGAATGTAAAATTCCGCGTCGATGCGGATGTGATCTATATCGACTATCACCAAGTCTCCGAAGGTTCCGAATATGTAGCGCCGTCCGTCAAACTCGAATTCGGTGCTCGATCAACCGGCGAGCCGGCCGAGATACGCCAGGTCACATGCGACGCAGCATCTTATCTGCCGGAATTATCGTTTTCGGCAGCGGCGCCCAAGATCATGCTGCCTCAGCGCACCTTCTGGGAGAAAGCCACCGCCGTCCACGTCCTTTGCGCCCAAGGCATCAAAGGCGATCGCATCTCCCGCCATTGGCATGACCTTGTGAAGCTTGATGATGCTGGCTATGCCAAGGCTGCATTCGACGATCAGGATCTCGCAAACGAAGTCGCCGACTGGAAAAGCAAATTCTTTCGCACAAAAGATCGGGACGGCAACGTGATTGACTATCATGCCGCCGTTTCCGGCAAACTCCAGCTCGTCCCTGACGGTGAAATGCGCAAAGAACTTGAGGCCGACTATCAGAAGATGGTCGATGCCGGTTTGCTTCTCGGCGACGCCATGCCTTTTGCCGGTCTGATGATGCGCTGCGCAGATTTGCAGAAGCGTGCCAACGAGCGACATTGATGCGCCGCCGCCCTGTCCATCGTCGGCTATGTTCATTCAATCGCCTTTCGCATGATCACATCGAGAACCCCCTCAAGCTGGCAAGATCTTCAGGAACAGTCCGCACGCATCTTGGCGGAATGCGGGTTTGCCGTCGAAATCGAAAAAAAGGTGAAGCTTGTTCGTGGCCAAGCGGAAATCGACGTCTATGCCGAGGAAACTCTGAAAGGACGAAAATACATCATCCTTTGTGGGTGCAAGCATTGGAGGGCCGCCGTTCCCCAAACCGTGGTTCATTCCTTTCGCAGCGTGATGACGGATGTCGGCGCCCACAAGGGCTACATCATCTCGAGTTCGGGCTTTCAGTCGGGAGCCCGCGATGCCGCGCAGATGACAAATGTCGAGTTGGTCACCTGGGATCAGTTTCAGAACGCGTTCGAGCCGAGTTGGCTCGAAAATTGTTTCACTCCGGTGATCACAGCGAAGCTCGATCCGCTGATGGGCTTTTCCGAGCCGTTCCTGCCGCCCTCGTTTCCCCATTGGCCTGAGGCCGATCAAAACGAATATCTTCAATTGAAGGATGAGCTCGATCCCCTCGGCTGGTTCGCGATGTCGATGGCTACTTATTCGAGGATTCTCCGCCATAGCAGTTATCCACCGCTGCCGCTCAAGAATATTCCCGATCCCACCGAGAAGTATAAGGGGCTTCCCACGGATATCATGAGCGCCGTGGGTTATCGCGATCTTCTCGACGCCACACTTCACCATGGAGAAGCGGCGATTGCGAAATTCCGCGCGGTCAGAGATCGCAACAAGTAAGCCAGCATTGAACCATCTGTCGAACAGTTGAAGCAGTGTCGGTCTCCGACTGATCAGACCGACTTCAGCTTAGCGACACGCATGTAGCGGGTATAGCTGCGGGTACCCGCTGGTTGCGAGTTCGAGTTTGTGACAAGCGAAGGAACGACGGTAAAGGCGGGTGCGGGCAATAGCTTGAGCAATCGCCTTGCAGTCTTCAATGAAGATTTCATCGACCTGAATCTGCAATGGTCGGCTGGTCGGGCCAAACCCGTCTTCTACATCGGCCGAGAACAGGCCGAGTTAGCCGCCGAGCTTGCAAAGAAGGAGGCAGCGCTACCGGTTGCCAACGAACGCAAGATCGCGGCAGAAGCGCTCTTTCGCGCAAAGGAGCAACAGCTAGCAAACTTCAAGCGTGCGCATGCTCGTACAGTCTCAACAGAGCTGCGGCAGGGAAGCCGATCGCGGTTCTTGCAGAACACGGTCGCGTCCCACACCGAATCGTCCGCAGACAAGCCGACGAACCAGCGAAACAGCAGGTTGTAGTCAAGCTGCTCCATCATGCCGTTCCGACCGCACCGTGTAGAACGCCTGCAGCAACAGCGCTCGCAACAGCCGCTCCGGAGGGATCGATGGCCGTCCTTCGCGGGCATACAGCCGATCAAACGACCGCGACAAATCCTTCAGCGCCGCATCAACGAGTTCCCGGATCGCTCGCAGCGGATGGTCCGCCGGGATCCGGGTCTCCAGCCGCACGTAGCTAAAAAGGCGTTCCGCATGCTCATCTTCGCCGCGCATCCCGTTCCTCAATCGAAAGGAATCAACCGCATGCACAGAATCACACTCCAGCCGCCTCACGAAACGACTTTTTCAGCAGCCTGCTAGAAGCGGTCGAGACAGTTCTCAGTCCGGCGGTTGCCGCCATCGACGCAAAGTTAGCCCGACCGACAATTGCGCTACGGGAACTGGCGTGGAACGACGACGAGACGATCGCCGTGACGTTGGGCTTGGTAAACGCCTGGGTGGGCACGCTCAACGCTGCCATCAAGCAGCACAACGAGACCTTCGCGCAATTCACCCAACGGCAGGATGAAGCCCGTCTTGCTCTGAGGCGCCACCATTTGGCTGACAAATCCCAGGAGTTTCAGAACGCGTGCGACGCGGTGAGCGAAGCCAAAACGGACGTTGATGCTAGGACGCTCAGTTACAATCAACTTCAAGAGCAAGCCACGGACTTGCGATCTCGGATCAAAGAGCACGGTCAGGCTGCGGAGAAAATCAATCGCTTGATCGAGGCCTACCTTGGCCACAAGGAACTTTCTATTGCAAGCGTAGAAAAAGGCTATGAAATCCACCGTCGCGGTAGGCCGATAGACAGCAGTCCTAGCGAAGGGGAGAAGACGGCGATCGCACTCTGCTATTTCCTTTCAAGGCTTGAGGCTGAAGGGCGTTCGATCAAGGACCGTATCCTCGTCGTGGATGATCCGATTTCTAGCCTGGACAGCAGAGCGTTGAACTAAGCGTGTTCCCTTCTTTTAAGTCGGCTTGGGAATGCAGCTCAGGTGTTCGTTTTGACACACAACCAAAACTGCATGAACGAGTTCAAGAAAGCCTGGAAGGGTTTCCACAAACCTCGCAACGAAGCGACCCCGCCTACGGCAAGCCTCCTGTTTTTAGATGTCAAAATTCCAAAAGGGCTGGACGGACGCTCAACAGCTATTGTTGAGATGTCAAAGCTGCTCCGTGAGGATGAGTCTGAATACCACTACTTGGTGGATCACGTCCTGAAGTTCAACGCCAGCGCAGATCCAGACTACGAATACGCCTACATGATGCCGAATGTACTTCGGCGAGTGCTCGACGTTTTCTTAGCGTTCCGGTGCCCGGGAAGTGCAGGTTTCGCTTCGAAGATGGGCCAGTTGCGAAAAGATCATGCTACGCTCGACGGCGAGCGCCTGGCCGCGCTGGAACGTCTCGTGCAACTGGAATCGCACTCCGATAACATCGATGACCTAATCGGGTTTTCCTCTATGACGCTGGAGGAGAGTAAGGCTGCCACGGCGGCCTTGATCGCGATGATGGAGGCCGTAGACCCTACCCATCTGGCTGGGCTGCAACGACTATGCCGATGAACCCTTGTCGCAGTTCCAACCCGGCGCAAAGAACACAGCTATGCTAAAGTGGTCCAGTTCGGAGGCAAGGACCTTGTTGCCTGGCCGACTAGACCACGACGGCTGGTGAGCAGATCGTGCTGACGGCGAACGAAGTAAGGGCACGCGCAGAATCCACTGCACGACTGCGTGCTGTTTGTCCTTCACGGTATCACCTTGGGCCGACGCAAGAAATCAGGGGGAAAGATCGACTTGCAGCGTCCGTGGAAGCCAGAGAACGACCGTTTGAAGCCGGTCACCTTTATCTATCGTCGCAACAGCTGATCGTTTTCCGCTTTAGTATTCGCCATCAATGGCGATCGAGCCCAATCGCTGGATGCAGCGCAAAGAGGGTAGGGGACGGATCACCCAGTTTTCCGTTCGGCCTCGACAGCGTTCTACAACAGCGGAGCATCTAGGCTGGGAATCTCCGGCATGGCCTTGCCGGCAATTGCCTGCAGGTCGCCGACCATGCCCACGGTCGAATCGATGACGGCCAGGATTTGGGTTTCCCGCTTGGCCCATTGGCCGGCCCATAAACTTGCGCTCCTTGTCGAGATCCTCGCGCATATCGTTGAATTTCTCAACGACAGCTTCGACCCGCTGTCGAAACTTCGTGCCTGTCAGGTAGTGATAGACCTGCTCCATCTTGGTCTGCTGGCCCTGCTGAACGAGGCGTGAGCTGCTCACGTCGATCAGACCCTGGCGGAGCGCCACGGCGACCGGCAATGCGCAACGCGGATGAGCCACCCATACGCCGTCGACGAGGTCAAATTGCTCGATTTGTTTCGGCAGCGCGTGGGAGATGATCAGAGCGACGTCGGCGCCGGAACGGCGCTGGTCGTCACGTAATTTGGCGAGCCACACGTCACTCCATGCCTTGGTGCGTTTAGTTTCCCAAAGGATGATGCCGGCAGATTGGCCGATAGCACCATTTACTTGCTGAATTACGTCCGCCCCGAGCTCACCTTTTCCCACCGGCTCAATCGAATCTGTCGGAAAGCGTCCGCGCAGAAGATCTTCGAGCTCGAGTTCGAGCACTTCCCCTTGGGATTGCTGTGATCCCTGCTCGGCCTTTCGCTTAAGTTCCTCGATCGTGCGCGTCATCGACTCGATGGTCTGGTCTTTCTCGGCAACGCGCAAGCGCGCAGCCTCGTCGGCTTCGTGCCTGGCCTTGATCTGGATTTCGCTGATTGAGGCCTGCACGCGCTTCTCTATTGTCAGGTCGAGTTCGCGCTTTTCCTCTTCGAGTGCGCGCTGCTGTCGCATCAGTTCGGCTTGCTGTTTTTGGGCCTCGGCAAGCTTTGCGTTGTTGGTAAGCAGGTTGGCTCGCAGCTCCGCAGCTTCCGCTTCCTTCGCCTGCAGCTCGGCGGCGGCCGCCTCTCGCGCCTTCTTGCTTTCGGCCGCGACCAACTGGGCACGTTCGGCGGTCAATCGCTTCGCAACGTGATCCTCGATTTGCTCGCGGTCCTTAGCGACCTGCTCGCGTTCCAGCCGCAGTGCCTCTGTCTTACGCTCCATCTCTGCATCTTTGCTGGCCAGCTGCTGTTGAAAGCGCTGACGGGTTTCAGCGAGGAGGGGAGCGGCCAATGACTCCGTCAGACGGATCTCGTGATTGCAGTTGGGGCAATGTAGGGTCGCCTCGTGCGAAGCGCCGGTTGCTTTGAAACTCATGAATTCCCCATCATCGTTGCAACCGGATTCAACATGATCTGTGCGTGATTGCGATGTCGCTCGACTTCATGTCCACATACGCGTCGTCGATTTCGACCTTGGCCGGCGGGTTTTCCACCGACACGTCGATCTACCCGAACGCGTGCACGAGCAGCCTCGCACGAATGTAGTCCAGAATAGAACAAAATAGGAACGCGCGTCAACTTTGGATCCCGAGGTGAGTTTGTATGACGACGATTTTACTTAGTCTGGCCATGGGAAATGGATAGAACTTAAACCTTGGATATAGTTTGAATATGCGCTAGTTTACTTAGTATGGCTGAGCAAAAGGACAGAAAGCTAAACAGGCTCGAAAGGACCCTTCCGCAGGGACTTCTGGTCGATGCCGCCTGGATGGAACGACATGGATATTCCACCAGCTTGCGCAGCCAATACGTATCGGCCGGCTGGCTCGTTCAGCCGGCGCGGGGAACCTTCAAGCGCCCGCTCGGTGAACTCTCCTGGCAGGGCGCCGTCGTGTCACTCCAGCGATTGCTCGGCTCCGACTTCGTCGTTGGCGGACGCACCGCCATCGAAGTGCAAGGCTTCGGCCACTACCTGAGCCAGACGGGTCCTTCGACCATACATCTATACGGAACGCGGTCTGCTCCCGGCTGGCTCGGCAAACTTCCGCTCAAACAGAAATTCCGCGTTCACCGCACGCAAAGCCTGTTCAAAACGCACGGGAGCCTGCCCACATCAGAGTCGGGGACAACGCGGGAAATACCGGGACCATTCGACTGGCCTCTCACGGTATCGACGCCCGAACGCGCGTTTCTCGAACTGCTCGACGAATTGCCCCGCCACGAAAGCTTCCATCACGTCGATGCACTGGCGGAAGGCTTGAGGAGCCTGAGCCCCCGGCGGCTGCAAATGCTTCTGAACGACTGCAAAAGCGTCAAGGTCAAACGATTGTTTTTCTGGTTCGCGGAGCGACATCAGCACGCTTGGCTCAAACAGATCGACAAGTCGAAAGTCAATCTCGGCACGGGAAAGCGCATGCTCGTCAAGGGCGGCAAACTCGACACCAAATACCTCATAACCATCCCAGACGACCTCAATGCCCCTGTCTGAAAAATATCGGCATCAAGTGGCCTTGTTGATCGAGACGATCCCGTTCGTCGCGGCGGAGCCCGATTTTGCGCTCAAGGGTGGCACCGCCATCAATCTCTTCCACCGAGATATGCCGCGCCTATCGGTCGATATCGACCTGACATATCTGCCGGTGGCTCCGCGTCCCGAATCTCTTGCGGCGATAGATGCGGCGATGAAGCGCATGACAGAGGCCATAAGGAAAGGATTGCCGGGCGCGCGGCTGACGGAAGTCGTCAATCCCCGTGAAAAGATCGTCACCAAGCTGACCGTCCAGAAAGGCGACGCGCAGATCAAGATCGAGATCACGCCGGTGATCAGGGGCTGCGTCTTCGAGCCGGAGCTGCGCGACGTGTCGCCGAGCGTCGAAGAGACGTTCGGCTTCGCGCAGATGAAAGTCGTTTCGTTCGCCGATCTATACGCCGGCAAGCTTGTCGCGGCGCTCGACCGGCAGCATCCGCGCGACCTCTTCGATGTCCGCGATCTGCTCGCCAACGAAGGCATCACGGACGATCTCCGCAAAGCGTTCATTGTCTACCTCATCAGCCATGACCGGCCGATCTCCGAGGTCGTGGTTCCTCGTCGCAAGGACATCCAGCACGAATTCACGCACGGCTTTGAGGGCATGACCGCCGATGAAGTGACCCTGGACGAGTTGCTCAAAACCCGGGAAACGCTGATCGCCGAAATCGCGGGAAAAATGCGGCAAGCTCGCAAGGACTTCCTCATGGGATTCAAGCGCGGCGAGCCGGATTGGAACCTGCTAGGCGTCCCTGACGCAGCGGACCTGCCGGCGGTGCGCTGGAAGCAGATCAATCTGGACAAGCTTCCTGCCGAGCACAGGGCGACGCTCGTCGCGCAGCTCGAGAAGGTCTTGCGCAATGCCTGAGGTCGGAGGAGGGGATCTCAGTCGAGCACGCTCGTAGCAACTTGTTGAGAGAATTTTTGGGGTACGCCCGCCACCCAGCGAGCCCAGAGCTTGCGGGCTTCAGCTCAGCCGCCTATCGAACAGTGGACGCGCCTACCTATGCGTGCCGTACACGTTTCCGGTGCTTGGATTTCGGTAGGAGCCGCCTTTATGAGAAGAGCCCGAGCCGCCGATGTAAGTCCCGCCGTGGCTAGAGGTATGATGGTCTCCACCATACGACACGCGGCCGCCAAAATGGCTACCACCTATTCCAACAGCAGACGCTCAGAAATGCTCGCTGTTGTGTTTGTCGGATTTGCGCATTGAGGGCATGAACCGCAATATCGTTCTCGTCTTTATCACCGCCTCTGGCGGCAAGAAGATGCGCGAGGCAGGCTTGGCGAGATTTGCCCACATCGTCTTTGCCGATCGTAGCTTGCTCGAGAAAAGGCGCGCGATGCGCCTATCCGCTGAACGCGCGTCGATGTTGCAAGCCGGATTCGCCACCTCGGGTGAGAAGCCTGATCATGGCGACCCGGGTCGGCGCCGAGTATGCCGAAATAGATTATTCAAGGTAGACGGAGGGGAGGGTGAAAGCCTGACTCGGTATTGGTGCGCTCCTTCTAGCGCTCATCATTGGCGCGCAGTTCATCACCATCTTTGTTGTCCAGCCTATTGGCGCGTTACCCGAGGGGCGGACCGTCGTCATAGCTCGCCTTACAAAGCTGAACTTTATCGACAGCGCGGACGCCTTTTGCGACCGAACAATGGGTGGTGTCAGCCTCCTGTGCCAGGCTGCCGTCCTCGGCAAGGTCACGAAGGAAGGTCCCATTCTCCTGCGTCTTCCTTATTCGGCGACCCTTTATCAAATCAGCACCGGCGGCAAACACTACGACCGATAGAAAGCGGCGAGCCGCCTATGAGGTTCGCGTTCGCCAGGAACGATGTTGCCCTTCGTTAGCATTGAAGTGCGAGAGTCTATCGCGCCATCGACCTAAAACTCCCTCGTCGACAGCTGGCGCGCCAGGGCGACAGCAGCCCTTGGTCTGAGTTGCATGTCGGGCTTGATGGCAAAATGAAACTTCTTCCTCTTGATGAAGGAGAATGGTCCAACCTCCTCGGGACCTAGGCCGAGCGTCGAGGGATTTTGCGCCTATTGACTTTGCGCCGCCGGTTTCGATGGTCCAGAGACCGTCCCGGCGGGCAGGGGGTATGGATACGACCTCTGGCGTGAGCTCGGCGCTTTCGCGGTCGTCTTCGGGGGGGGGGCGTGGTGGATCGTTCACGCGCCGAACCGGGTCAGTCGTCGCCGAACTTCCGTCGTTGGAAGCCGGCAGCGAGGATGCCTGGAAATGGCAGTTAAACCCGCGTGCAGTCGGCTCAGTTCGCAGTGGTTGCCGTCGGCGAGCTGGTCGAAAATCCATAGCACGCCGTGCATTTGCAGCCCGACCGAGGTCGCCAACTCGCGCAGCCCTCCGTCGCCGGTCAGAAGCGTCCATTGGCGGGCCTCCGCGATGGCAAACGCGAACGTGTCCGGCGTGGAGAGATGAGCGCGTTGCCGCGGACTGTCGTCGCGCGGGTCAATTCTGCCGGGGACAGCTCTTCGACCCGTAGGCCGAGCGCAGTAAGGCGATCGCCCAGGTCCCCGGCCAGCTCTCGAACAAAGAGCAGGTCGGGGACCGCAAACTCAAAAGGGAGACGAAACAGGTCCTCGAGCAAGGCGCCTCGCTCCAGATCGATCAAAACCGAGGTATCGGAAACGAGGACCGCCAAGGTGCTTACGCCGCAACTTGATCCAGACGAGCGTCCAGTTCGCGAACCGTTATTCCCAGCAGTTCAGCGGCCCGGGCTTCGCCGATGACTCGTTCGGCCAGCGCACGATAGCAAAGCCTCTCGAAGCGCTTCGGCTCCTCGAGTTCAGGCTTCATCCGGCCTGGCTCTTCATAGGGCGCCGTCCGCCATCCCCGTTCCGCGAAGATCTTGAACAGCCGGCCAAAAGCGGACTGGCTGATGATGCCGAGATCCTTGCAGCGATAGGCGATGGCCTGGATGCTGACGCCAAAACGCTTCTTGAGCGCGACCAGCTCGCCAAGACTGATCGACGATCGGCTGACCCCAACTTCGGCCCGAAGGACGTCGGCCGGCATCAGGAAGGCGCCGGCAAACCGATGCGCCGCCTTTTCCTCATCGACGCCGGGGGATGGGGCCAGCACCATATGACCGAGCTCATGGGCGAGATTGAAGCGCTTCCGCTCCGACCACGTGCTTTGCTTGATGACGATTACTCGCGCAGCGTTGCGGTCCTTGCGTCGCACCTTGGCGGCAAGCCCGTCGATATCGTCGAGATCGAGCGACAGGATCTTGATCCCGCGCTCCTCCAGAAGCTCGGCGAGCTGCGGGATGGGATCGTTTCCCAAACCCCAGTCTTCGCGGACAGAGCGAGCCGCATCTTCGGCGTCCCGGACATCGGCCACCGGATGTGGTGCGCTGCGTGGCTGCTCCCAATCGATGCTGCGCATCTGGAGCAGGTCCTCGATCGCGAGATAGCGCTCCAGCATGTGAATCGCGCGGGCTTCGAGGGCGGCTTCTTCCCGGAACGACGTGCCCGCCTTCTTGCGGAACTCGACGCCCTCAAGGGCAAGTTCGTCCTCGCTGAGCAGGTAATCCTCCGTCACGTGGAGCGTCGCCGCCAAGGCGATCAGCACCCGCGAGCTCGGCATATCCTCGTTTCTCTCATATTTGCCAATGGCTTGGGCCGATACGATGCCATCCATGGCGTCAGCGAGGCCACGCAACGACAGGCCCGAGGCCGACCGTGCGACCTTAAGCTTGTGTCCGATCATCTGGGCCTCCTTTGCGTCTCAGTTTACAGAAGTACGATATGGGCACAAATTTGTAAACCAAAAACCCTTGATGCGCGGAAAATTGAGCCTATATGGCCCGCATACCGCTCCATTGTCCCGGATTTGTAAACCGGTCTGGGTCGGACAAGTTCCACTGTGGCGTACTTTTGCGCCAGCCGCCGGCGAAACCGACCAGCAGGAATCGAGCAGCGATGTTGAACAATACTCAACTGCGGTACTACGACAGCAACGTGCTGCGCCTGCCTGCCGACAAGCGCAAGGAATACCACGAGCAGGTCGATCGCTTGATCGATGAACTCCGCAAGACCGTTCGCGACAAGACCGAGATCAAGATCACTAAGGTCGTGAAGGCCGGCCTTCGCCAAATACACGATTCTGCGGAAGACCGCTGTCGATCCGGTCGATGTCGATGTCGTTTTTTACATTTCTGGCCGAGACGTCAGCAAGGAGACGCTGGATAGCCTGAACGACACGATCTACGCGCTGCTGATCAAGCAGTATCCGAACAAGTCGGTCGAGGATTTTGAGATCCAGCGCAAGGCGGCGACCGTCACCTTCGTGGGCACGGGCCTCAGCGTTGATATCGTGCCGGTCATCGAAGACGAGAACCGCGCCGGCTACGGTTGGCAGTTCGACATTCACGACGGCACGAAGACGCAGACCTGCGCGCCTTGCCAGATCAAGTTCGTCCGCGATCGCAAGGACCAGGACGCGGATTTCCGCACCTTGGTGCGCATGGCCAAGAAGTGGCGCAACCAGGCGGAACTGAAGCCGCTGAAGTCCTTCGCCATCGAGCTGATCATGGCGCATGTCCTCGCCAAGCAGGGCAACGGTGCAAGCATCGAACAGCGCTTTCGCAATTTCCTCCTCTACGTCGCGCAGTCGCAGTTGAAGGAAGAGATCAAGTTTCCCGAGAATGTCGCGCCATTCACGACGTTCTGCGATCCGGTGGTCATTCTCGATCCGGTCTACAGCCTCAACAACGTGACCAGCCGGATTTCCGAGGACGAGCGGAAACAGATCGTCGCCGCCGCCCAGGAGGCCTGGGAGACGTCCAATTTTGCATCGGCCGAGAACGACAATGAGGTCTGGAAGGAGATCTTCGGCCCTCGATTCAAGACGGAGGACTGAAGATGAGCATGACCCAGGTCAGAAGCGCGAGCGCGACCTACACCTACGTCGACATCGAGAACGTCGTTCGGCGCGTCAACGCCGATCTCGTGATGATCGCGGACAGCACCGGCTGCTGGACTCCGGAGGAGGCTCGCAACTACGCCCATGACATCGAGGTCCTGGCCAAGGACGGCTACCTCAAATGGGTCGACGTCACGCTGATCAGCAGTGGGGTCGAGATCAAGGCCGTCAGGTTCGAAGTCGATACCGACGCCGGCTCGCTGTCTACGAGCCGGCCCGGCGGCGTTCTTTGGCCGAAGGTCGCAGGGGCCAAGCTTCGTGTCGTGCTGAGCTACACCGACGACTACACCAGTGCCGCACGCGAAGCCACGAAAGGTAAGCTTAAGATCGGTTGGGTGACCTGCTACGACGATACCAGCCATGCCGCTCTCTCGTCGGCTGGCGGCCGCAACTATGTCAGCAATGCCTATGGCATGCAGCGCAAGGATTGGGCCTCGTGAGTCAACCCAGCATCTTCGACAGCGAGACGCCGCTGCCCAGCGATACGCTGGCCAAACGCGAGAAGACCCTTCTGGGGTTCGATACCCGATATGCGCGGGTCCACGATCAGCTTCGTCTGCTGCTGAATGTCCGCGAGCTGGCGGGCTGGAGCCACAAGAATCACGGCAAGAGCCTTCCGATCTGCGATCTCGTCGCCGAGCAGTATCCGCTGGTGATCTTTCACGGCGATGTCGGCACCGGCAAGACCGCAACAGCGGAGTGCATCGCCAACAAGTTGGTAATCGAGGCCAGAAGCGAAGATTCGATCCTGTTCAAGCTGAGTAACCGCGTCCGCGGCAGCGGCATGGTCGGCGAGATGGGAACATTGATCGCGGAAGCCTTCAAGAAGGTCATTCAATCGGCCGGCAAGCACCGCCGCGCGGTCCTGATCATCGACGAAGGCGACAGCCTCGCCGCCTCGCGCGCCCAGGAGCACAGCCACCACGAAGACAAGGTAGCGGTGAACACGCTCATTCAGGGCGTCGATGACCTGCGCCAGTACGGCGGCCGGATCGTGGTGATCCTGTGCACCAACCGGCTGTCGGTCCTGGATCCTGCCTTGTGCCGCCGCGCCGCCATCATCGAGGAGTTCCGCCGTCCAACGGACGACGAGCGCCGCCAATTGCTCACGATGGATCTGGCCGGGTTGTCTCTGACGCCCATTCAGCTATCGCAGCTCGTCGAAGCCACCGGAGCGCGGGCAGGCAAGCCGTCCTGGACCTATTCGGATATCAGGACGAGGCTCTATCCGGCCGCGCTGGCAAAGGCCTTCCCGAGCGGGCCACTGCGCTTCGATCAACTCAAGCTCGCCGCCGCGGCGATCACCGCGTCGCCGGTGATGGAGGATCGCTGATGGCGCGCTCCCCTCTGTTCGGCCGGCGCATCCACATTGCCGGCAGCATCGTCGAAGACCTTGCCATCGCCTCGACCGCCGACGTCAATCAGGCCCGCGAGCTCGTTGCTGCGCTGGTCAAGGAATTGGCCCGTCGCGGTGCGAATTTCGTCGTGCCTGTCGACGCTGAACCTCTGCGCAAATCCGACGGGCTTCCGATCTGCTTCGACTGGCTGATCTGGAAGACGCTCAGGGAGAGCCTCGCGTCACGCCCGGCGAATGTTCCGGGCCCGCTCGCGGTCGCCGTGCAGCACCACAAGAGCGAAGATCAGGTCCCGGCTGAGTATGCCGACCTATGGGACGAGCTGCGCAGCTCGCCAATGGTCAAGATCGAGAACGCCGCGCACTGGAACATGGCCAGCAAGCGCATGGAAGCCCAGGCCCGCTTCGGCGATATTCTTGTCGCGCTCGGGGGGACGGAAGGGGTCCTCTACCTCGCAAATCTCTACCACGATGCCGGAAAGCCGATCATTCCCCTCAATCTTCCCGTGTCGCCGGAAACGGCGGGCGCTCGCCGGCTCTACAGCTTCGGATTGACTAGCAGCCAAACCCGCCGCCTGTTCCAGGTTGCGGATGACGGCGACGCCCATGACTGGCTCAACAAGATCCGGTTTCCGCCGCGCCAGTCCATCCCCGATCGCGTCGCGGTCCTCGTCGACCTGCTCGAGTCCCTGGAAAGACCAAAGGCCTTCGCGGTGCGGCTGCTGAATCCGGCGCTGCCGGACTATGCCGACGTGCAGGACTTTTTCGACACCGTCGTGCAGCCGGTGATCGAGAACGAGCTTGGCTACCGGCTCGTCGTCATCGACGGCCGGCAAGCCCACGACCATGCCCGTATCGATCAGGAAATCTTCGCCAAGTTGCACCGCAGCGCCGTCGTGATCGCCGACATTACCGGCGGACGATCGAATTGTTTCCTCGAGCTGGGATATGCTCTGGGTCGCGGGCTGCCTACTATGGTGACGGCGCGTGAGGGCTCGGACCTGCCGTTTGACATCACCACGCTCTCTGGCCTGCATTGGAAGAACAGCGGCGCGGCCGAGGATCGCCGGCGCGCCTTCCGCGAACATTGGCAGGCGATCCGCACGCGACCCTCGCTCGTGCCGGCGGAGCCATTGATCTCATGAGGCGTAAAACCGAAGTGTTCGTCTCAGTCGACGTTGAAACCGCCGGGCCGATCCCCGGTGAGTACAGCCTTCTGTCGATCGGCGCCTGCGTTGTCAACGATCCGGCAAAGACCTTCTCCTGCGAATTGAAGCCGATCAATCGCAATGCCGATCCGAAAGCCCTGCAGGTTTCCGGCCTGTCGCTGGATGAGCTTGCCAAGAACGGGCTCGAACCGGCGGAGGCGATGCGGGCCTTCGCGCAGTGGCTCGACGCGCTTGTTGAAAAAGACGGCTCGGTCGTCTTCGTCGGGCTCAACGCGCCGTTCGATTGGTCATTCGTAAATTATTATTTCCATCGGTTCACGGGCGATAATCCATTCGGGTTCACGGCTTTGGACATCAAGGCGCTTTTCATGGGTGCGACGGGGTGCGATTGGGCCGATACGCGATCGAGCAAAATGACGGAGCGCCTGTCGCCTCGGTTGAAGGGCGATCATCAGGCCCTGCATGATGCGCAGTATCAGGCCGAGTTATTCAGTCTCATTCGAACCAAGCTCTTGGGAAATCGGTAGAGCATGGCGGGAGACATGAAGCGACGCTCGCTCATTGTCGAAGGACCACTCGCATTCGCGATGCAACTTTTTGCAAAGCAACTACGTTTGATCGGTCGCTTTTCTATTAAAGGGGAACAATAGGTGGCATCAGTCGCGCGATATGTCGTTGAGCGGTCGCCGGACCAGGTCCGGCTCGCTTTCAAGAGCGTCCTCGAAATTTGCAAGGAAAGGAATATCTCCAGCGTGACGTTGGTGGTGCCGCAGAAGGGCGGCTTCGATCGGACCATCGTGGCCGAATTCCTCGGACCGAACGTCGTAAAGGCGCTCGTCAAGGGGCAACCCGTTCTGGTGGCGCAGGGCGTTCAGATGAAGTTGGAAAGTGCGCAGACCTCCCGGGGGAGTTGGTCAGATGGGCTGCTGATCGGCGGCCACATCTCGGACAAAGACATGAACAAGCTGGACGATGCGATCGGCGCGCAAGCGATCGTCTACCTTCCTTGGAACGATACCGACGGCAAAAACTGGCGAGCGACATGGGGAGCTCAGATCGTAGGAGCCACTACTGCACCGGCACCGACCGTTAGTTTGCCCGAGCCCGTGGAGGAGGCGCTGCAGAGCCTGACCCAAGCCGTCAATTTGGGTACGGGTCTCAATCATCCCTCAGACAAGAAACACGCAGAGCGCACAATCGCGCAGCTGCGTCAGGAAGGGCATTCGTTTGATCCAGTTGAGGTCCGCCGATGGGCTCAGCGGAACGGCTGGTCGTCAAGTGCGGCCGCAGACCTTGAAAAGGTAGCTCGCAAAGCATTCCGATAAGGTCAGTGTTGGATTCTAGTTTGGGATCCAGAGAAGGCAGCCGTTGAGAAGAATATATCGATGTCTCCTGCGCATTCGCCGTGATGGCGGACCTCAAGCGCGGCGAGCCGGATTGGAGCCTGCTGGGCGTCCCTGGCGCGGCGGACCTGCCGGCTATACGCTGGAAGCAGATCAATCTGGACAAACTGCCTGCCGAGCACAGGGCGAAGCTCGTCGCGCAAGTCGAGAAAGTCTTGCGCAACGCATGGGGTCGGAGGAGGAAACCCTCCATTTACCTGGCGGCCATGCGATGGCAACTTGTTCAGACGGCTTCTCCAGGGGAGACGCTGCCACCCAGCGAGGCCGGAGCGCGCCTCAGCTCAGTCGCCCATCGCGAGCCTCGCCGCGACCTGTCTCGTTGTCAGCATGAAATTTTTGAATCGTTGGCGCTGATCGATTCATTTATTTAATTGGACGGTCGATTCGGCGGCTGCGATTCTGGCGCATGTCCGAACTCACCGTGCAATATCTCGTGCTCGAGCGTCGCGATCCGGCCCGTAACATGGCGCGGTTCTATGTGCTCACGATTGAGCCGACGCTCTTTGGCGATACGGCATTGGTGCGCGAATGGGGCCGTCTCGGTGGGCGCGGTCGACGGCGACTCGATCTGTTCAAGCCGTCGAGGCTCTTGAGTCCTGGCTCAGGCGCAACGCCCGTCGCGGTTACGTCCAGCGGCACTTTCCGGGCTCGGAGCCGGCGTGCGACACGCCACAAGTCGGCTGATCTGGACAAAATGTCAGTGGAAGTATATCAAAGTAATCCGAGATCATACTCGACCATATTCCAAGAATTGCGAAAGTATTCCATAATTAATTATGCGAATTTAAATAGTGTCATGGTTTCAGTAGGAGAGATCAACCGAACTCCATAATAGAAATGCTCCATCAGTTGCTATTCAAGCGAGGCGTGGATCCGTGCGGCGCCAGATCGCCGGGAATGAGTGAAACAGATCGAGTCGACCGCGCTGTTGCCCACAAGCAGAGCATGTGTCATTCGACATGGTCACCGGCTCCCGCCATCCGGAACTGACCCCCCGCATTGCCTCACTAAAAATGTTACCGGACAACTTCTCTGCCGTGTCTGGGGCGGAGCTGCCGAATCAGTTCGGTGGCAGGTATGGCAGGGAAGATCAGCATGCGCGCAAAGCGCGAGATCAGATCAGCGGGTGGACCGAATGCTTTCCGCTTGTTGTGCGTGAAGCAGCTCTTGTGGTCGAAGCTCTCGAGCGCGCAGAACCTATTTCCCTGGCCCGTTCGGGGGCTCGATTTTGACAACGACAGCGCCTTCATGAACGACACGGTCGTGTCGTGGTGCCGTTCTCACGATGTCGAAGTCACTCGTTCCAGGGCCTACAAGAAGAACGATCAGGCATTCGTTGAACAAAAGAACGGAGCTATCGTTCGCCGCCTGGTGGGCTACGGGCGGTTTGAAGGCATTGATGCCGCCCGTTCATTGGTTCGCCTGTTTGCGGCGGCCCGGCTATACATCAATTTCTTCCAGCCCTCGTTTAAGCTGAAGGAGAAGCACCGCGAAGGTGCCAAGATGATCAAGTGCTATCTTCCTCCCGCTACGCCGTACGAAAAAGCATTGGTCCACCCGAGGCTCAATGAGGCATTCAAAGGTCGGCTGCGGGAGATTTACCGGACGCTTGATCCTGTGGCATTGCTGGCACAGATGCGGGACGCTCAGAATGAGTTGGGTAAGCGTGTCGATCAACGGGCTGGAAAGTCAGCGATGACTGTCGCGCAGGGGCACAGTGATTTGGCGGCCTTTGCCCGAGAGCTCGGCGATGGTTGGAAACAGGGTGAGCAGCGAGGCATTCATCGGCGTCGCTATGTGCGGCGCAAGCCTGTGCCACGTCGGCCATCGATGCTCGACCCATACATTCCCATCATCGAGGAATGGCTCGCCGCAGCTCCGCACTTGTCTGCGGTCGATCTTCTCTCCCTGCTGGAAGCGCATGCGCCCGGTCGGTTCAGCGGCCATCAGCGGCGCACGGTGCAGCGATTGGTGAAGAATTGGCGATCAAAGGCCGCTCGACAGCTCATCAGCAACACAGAGATCACACTATCGGTCCAAGCTTCGCGCCTTCGTATTTAATCCTGACAGGTTCTTTCGCTGAAGCACCGCAAGCCGCTCGCTCGCTACGGCGCTCTGGGGGGCGAGCTTCGCGAGCGGCTTGCTCCGACTCGCGGCAGTCGATCCAGAAGACACCAGGGTGACTTCGGTAACATTGTCATCTGAGGCAATATGGGGGGCAGTTTTCCATGGCGCGCGACACATAAGGAATGCGGTATTTGCCGCTTTGCGAGCAAGACCGTTCCTGTGCCGGGATCGCTGGTCGATTTCTTGGCTCCGCGGTCCACCAAGGCTTCGAGGTTTTCGAGCCCACCGAGCTTGCGATAAGTCGGCCCCGTACCGTATGTGCGATGCTTTTCCAAAGTTCGGCGGACAGGCCGAGAAAGCGTGCCGCTTCGGGGCTCCGCAAGTATCGCGGCGGCAGCCGGCGGTGGTCTGGCATTTGAGATGCTCCCTGCTCTTCTGGAGGGCTCGCGCGGCTGATCGCGTGCCGACGAGCATGATGGTGTGGAGTAGAAGAGCGCTTAAGGGGATGCCGAAGATGCGGGAATGATTTCGGCACCCCTGCTCTGTTCCTTGCGAGATGACAGGCAGAGCACGGCCGTGTCTCTTTGGATGCAGAGGCCGTTGGCCGGTTAAGCCATCAATCCACGGTATGGATGTGCTCCATCAAAACTATTGAGTTTTGCCGATCCTACGAATGGCGGATATTGGGTTCAGATGGCGCACTTAGACATCGAGATGAGCTACCGTCTTCTTTGGCTGGCGAGGGAATGGCATCGTGGCGGCTCGAAGCGACGGGCTTCCGCGGTCGCTTTGCCGCTTATTTCCGATAAACCACGGTATAGCTTTTCTGATGGTCTCAATATGGCTTAGCTCCGCGCGGCGGGGCGATGCTTGGAGGCTCCGGCCCCGAAAGGAGCTGGGCGCAGCCGATCTCAGGTGCGGTGCTGTGGCTGGCTAAATGGATTGAATTCATGGCACCCAGATCATGCGAAACAGGGATAGGGTCGTCTTCCATTTCCGCTACGAATGGGATCGATGAGAGTTACGGTCTATCTGCAACAAACCTGAACAACGGGCAATCTACGTACGCATTGCCAATCGGAGATGGCGCGCGTCCATCCGAAGCGCGCAGTAGGCGCTCATGCAGCGAACAAGCCAAAGCTGCCACAAGGGCCATCGAATGTTGTCGCGGCATGATGTCATCCTCGCGGATGTCACGTCATCTGAGGATAGGGATGGTTGACCCTATCTGGATTGCCATTGCTGGTGTTGTCTCTTTCTACCGGACGAAGGTTTTAAGACGGACGCTCGGTCTGTCCAAGATAGGCTGTTGAATGATGAACCGCGATGTAAGCCATGCGCCTGCGGTGTGCTTTTTGCTCGGTCTTCCCCGCTCGGGGACGACGCTGCTAGCGCATTTGCTGCAGCGGCACCCGGATATTTTGGCTCCGCCTGAACCGTGGCTCATGTTGGCACTTGAGGCCTTCGGTAAAGTCGACCACCGCCACCCAGCCGGCGCATCATTGGTTCAAAGCGCAACCTCGCAGTTCTTGGGGCGAATAGATCGGATGATCGTTACCCGCGCTTTTTCCGATGCAGCTTATTGCCAGTATTTAGCTGCTGCAGGCAAACGCACTCTCATAGACAAGACGCCGCGCTATTGGACGGTGCTCGACTTTTTGGATTCCCTTTATCCGGAAGCACCGCGTCTCGTTCTCATGCGTAACCCCTACGCCATCGCCGCATCACTGAAGACGACATGGGGCGTCCCTCTGCTGGCCGCAAGTTCCCCGCCCGCCATCGCATCGTGTCTCGCCGATATCGCGTTGGGCCAGCCCACGCCCGCGATCGCATCTTCTCTCGCAGATCTTGTCCTGGGCCTGCCTGCGCTAGCAGCATACCGCAGTCGACCTCAGACGCAGGTGGTCCACTATGAGACCCTTGTGGCGCACCCCGATGACGAAATTCGGCGCGTGCTTGCCGGCCTCGGTTACACTCCGACCGAGACGGGATCGGCGCCGGGGGGGCAGACGGACTATCTCCGCTCCAGCACTTTCGGAGATCGCAAGATCCTGGAGCGAAAGGCCGTCGATGACCGCTCAGTGGAGGCTTGGCAAACTGACTTGAGCATCGAAGAGATGCAAGTCGTGACCGACCTGGTTGGGGCGAAGCTCTTGACAGAGCTCGGTTATGAGCGGGATTTTCAGTACGCAAAGCAAGCCGGCGTCGTCGATAGGGGGCCGGAAGCAACCCAAGGCTATCGCCACTTATTTCGGACCTGCTGGGATTTTCTGGACGGCAAGACGGGAGGATCGTTCGAGCTCCCCGCCGAACTCAATAATAGTGGTGGGCAAGCGGAGGAACACGCCGCGGTTGCTTTCGCAGCCTCAGTGTTTCAGCAAGCGCAACGTCTGGCCGCCACTAAGAAGGAAGAGAATCTGCGGGTGGCAAATTCAATCGCGGCGCAGTTGAACGAGGAGCTCACGGCGGTCGTGTCCTCGGAGGTGAGGCGACAGCTTGCGCCGGCGGGCCGACGATAGGACAAACGCGTGACCACCGCGCGCCCGATCGCCCCACCGGCCCACAGGTCCCTCCCGCGCGCGCTGCTGCGTCGCTTGACGTGCAGTGGGAGCGAATAAGTCGAGGTAGTCGGTCATGATGTATCGCAGCGAGGTGCGCGTCGCGGCGGCGCACGCGGCGCAGGCCCAATCTCGACCATGCGGCCTCCGCAGATGGGGCACACGTCGAGGCGGTGACCAAGGAGGATGGCGCAGCGCTCACGATAGTCGACAGCTTCGGCAGGCGGAGGTGGCTGCGGGGCTTCAAGTGCCGCTCGGATGCGCGCGAGTTTGGCGGCGCGGCAGGCGTTCGCCAGGAAACCAAAATGACGGATGCGGCGGAACCCCTTCGGCAATATGTGAAGCAGAAAGTGACGAAGGAACTCCTCAGTGTCGAGCGTCATTACTTTGGATTTGTTCCCGGCGCGATAATCTTTCCACCGGAAGCGGACGTGGCCCTGCTCACAGGTAAGAAGCCGGCCGTTGGCGATCGCAACGCGATGAGTGTAGCGCCCGAGATAAGTCAGAACCTGTTCTGGTCCGCCGAAGGGACGCTTGGCGTAGACGACCCACTCGACCTTGCGGAGGGCGTTTAGATGGCGGGCGAATGCCGCTGGCTCGACGAGGTGCGCGAGATGGCCGAACAACTGGAGCTTGGTGCCATCGAACGCCGCCTGCAGGCGCTCCAGGAATAGCCGACGATGCAATCGTGATAGCACGCGAACGGGAAGGAAGAAGCCGGGGCGACAATGAACCCAGCTTCCATCAGGAGCGATCCCGCCGCCTGGTATGCCGGAATTTCTCCGGTCGAAGCTTGCGGGCTCGTCAATCCGTGCAGTGTATGAACTCTACCAGGCTTGGCGTGAGCAGCCCAACGCCGTCGAGACCATATGTGCAGCACAGGAGAGCTTCACCGACGCCCACGCCCGCCAGCTGGCTCGCAAAATTCGTAGCGGAGTTGGGGGCTCCCATGCTGATAGCGAAGGTGCCGCTGGAGCTCAATCGGCGCGAGGCCCGATCGCACCGCAAGTAGCATTGCGACCCATAGAGAGAGACCGTGTAACGGCGGCCGCGGAGAAGAGCTCCAGGTCTTCCGTCCATCGAAATGAGCGAATGAGTTCGTCAGTGACGATCAGAGTGCGCCACCAAGATCGCGCGGGCTGTCTTCTCGTCGATCGGCTCGCGTCTCAAGGCTCACGCCATGCCGTGCTGTTGGTCGATGGCGCAGAAGAAGTGGAAGAGGTGCCGGCATCGACCATCACCATCGAAGAGATCATTTTCGCATGAAGCTGGCCTTCGACTGTCTCCTCAGAAAGACCGCTGCGCTTGGCATGCCGGCGGAGCGGATTTCCCATCCGAAGGATGGCGCGTTAGCGCAGCAGCCGGAGGCCGAACGCGCCCCCCACAGCGCCGTAGAGAGGCCGGAGGCTGCTGGTAAGCCGCGGTCCACATACCCGGTGCCAATGTTGCCGGTCTCCACGCGCGGCGTTCGTGGAATAAGAGCACCGGGGCTGACGGCGGCGCCATTCCCGGAGGAATTCTGCGCATCGATCGTCGGCTGGGTTGGATCTCACCTGCAGCAAATCCCGAGCTTTGAATGCCGAGCCTGTTGGTTCGAACCAACACGGAGGGAGTGGAAGGATTCGCTTTTTCTAGTGCAGGATAGGCTTCGCGCCAGCGATGTATTAGATCGCGATTGGGATTGGAGTGCATGGCTCTGATCTCGCTTCGCGTCTCTGACGAAGTCGCTGCGGAGTTCTCAGCTTTGGCAGCGACCCAGGGCGGCAAATCCGCGCTCTTGCGGCGTCTCATTGCTGAGGCACTTGCTGAACCAGTGCCGCGCATCTCCGTGCTGCCTGTCGGGCGACCGGAGAAGGTGACGGTGCGATTTCGCGAGAGCGAGATGCGGCAGCTCGCGGAAGTGTCACATCAGCGCGGCATGACCCGAACCGGCTGGATCGTTGCATTGGTGCGCTCGCGGTTGGGATCACCGGTGCAGCATTCTCCAGGCGAGCACGAGGCGCTCCGCGCGATTGTTCGCGAGCTCAACCAGATCGGCGGCAACATCAATCAGATCGCGCGCGCAGCGAACGCCAGTGTGCTGCAGGGCAGGGCGGTCGAGCCCGATCTGTCCGCAATTCAAGAGGCCCAGTTGGTCATCGAAAAAGAGCTCGCGCAACTACGCAATGCGCTGCACGGCAACGCGGATTATTGGGATGGGCGGCGATGAGTCGGCGCCATAAGCCGCGGCCGGCAGACCTGGCCTCCGAGCTTCCGCCGATCTCATATGTTTGGGAAACGCCCAATCGGCGCCCGCGGCGGGCCGAGTGGGATATCCCCGATCCGGCGGTTCCTAGTCGCCTGACGCCGGCTATGCGCGCGAAGCTCGAACGGATCGTGCGCCGAGCGCCAGAGGTGATGGTCAAGATCACCGGCCGCACCAAGGACGTGGCGCATCTCAAGTCGCACCTTGCGTATATCACGCGAAACGGCGAGCTCGATGCGGAAACAGAGCAGGGCGCGAGTCTGGCCGGTCGTTCCGGATTGAAAGACCTACAGCAACGCTGGGAGGATGATGCCGGCCTTGACGACAAGCGCCGCCGTGATGGGTCGCTTTCGATCAACATCATTCTGTCGATGCCGGCTGGCACCGATGCCGTCGCCGTCAAGGATTCAGCCCGGGCATTTGCCATCGAAACGTTCGGGGACAATCATGACTATGTCTTCGTCCAGCACCTCGACGACAAACATCCCCACGTGCACTTGACCGTCCGGTCCCTGGGCCACGACGGCAAGCGTCTCAACCCTCGGAAGGCAGATCTGCAGGCTTGGCGGGAGCGATTTGCTGGCGAACTCCGGCTTCGCGGGATAGCGGCCGAGGCAACGCCGCGGCGAACCCGCGGGCGAGTTCAAAAGGCCGATCGCGGGGCGGTGCTCGCTATGCGCAAGCGAAAAATCGTACCTGATGTCGACCGGCTCGCCCGGAAAGAGGTGCTTTCGGAGGTGAGGGGCGGCACGACTGCAAAACGTCCTTGGGACGAGCAGATCAAGTCACGTCAGGATGCGATCCGGCGGCGATATCTCGATTACGCAGCCGAGCTGCAGCATTCTGGAGCGGCGGCAGATCACGCGCTCGCGCGCCAGGTTAGGCAATTCGTGAACGACATGCCCGCCGTTGAAACCCGGCGGCATGCACTAAAGAATGAGCTTTCGGAGCTCACCAATAGCCGTCGCCGCAAGGCAGAGCAGGGAATCGATGCCGAGTTGCGCGGTCACAAGCGAGACGATGAGCGGACGAGGTAAGGCGCCCGCGCGCTCCGCCAACCGTTTCATCGGTTGGCACGTAGATGTGCACTGGCGGCTTGTCATGTTCCTCGAGCGCGCGAACAGCATTGGAGCCGTCAACGGGAAGTTACACCCCTATGGAGCGGCTGCCCTGAGGCGCCTAGGTCCTTGAAAGCTGGCTGATAGATCGTGCATTCTTCGAATCGGCCGTCTCGCCGGACCTGCCACAGGGTCAAAGTGGGCACTATTTCAAATCCTTGGATCGACCGTCATATCCAGGTCGGTGCGTAATCTGTGGACATCGGCCGCCGATATGAACAGGTGGATCCTTTGACCGCTATCCCTTTGACTGAATCTGCGCTCACGTCCGTGAAGCGTGCGGTTAGGCAGGGCTATCCGAACTACAAATCATCCCATCTGACCGAGGCGATCGCAGCCGCATGCGGCTTTGCAAGTCATGCAGCGCTGCGAGCCCGCATGTTGGAGCGTGCACCGGTGCATCCGGACTTTGCATTGCTCGAGGAATTGCCGTTCCTGAGCCGGCTCGCGGCGATGACGGGTGTTCCGACATCGGACGAAGACCTCCGCGGATTCTCCTTCGATCGCCTCAACTACGAGGGTGCGGACGTGATTCCGACCGCGTCCAAGGGGGTAACCAAGGTGAAATACGACGGGTCCCGCAGGCGGCGGGCCTGGCGCAATGTGATGGTCGCCGGGATCAATGCTGGCATCGACCAGGGATTGTTTACGCCGCGTGCAGGAGAAAACAGCTGGCCGCTGCTGGATCCGAGGTACGGGGACGATGGTCGAACGTACCGATTCATGATCGAGGATATTGCGGCGATTGCCAGCGTTCACGACGCGGATTGGGACGAGCTATCAATCCACGTTGCTCTGTGGCCTGCGATCGACGGCGAACGCTGGGTCCGAACGGCAAATGGCGGTTTCCTGGCGGGCGAGGTGTTTGCATCCGGATGGCTTGAGCGCCGTGACGGAGCGTGGCTCCAGGTGGGAGATCACCCCGAGTTTGGTTGTCGGAAGCAGCGCCTGGACCTGATCGCCGCGCTGGATATTCGGCCCAAAGGTTATGCGGATCGCGGCAGCTTTAGGCTTTGATTACGAACGAGGTGCGGGCTGCACGACAGTGCCAAGAAGGAGACGCTTCGCTCTCTCTACGCCTTTGCGTGCTGCGCGCCCCGACTGCGGGATGCCTGTGAAGGCGGCTGTCGGGATCAGACTGATGATGCCGGCGAAAAGTGAGTTTCCTCGGTGGCGATGATGTGCCAGTACGGAGAGCGACATAGTAGGCGCCGGGCAGGAGATGTGTGCTACCGGTGTCGAGGACCAAACGGCTGCCTGGATGGATGATCTGCAGGCGATCGGCAGGCAAGTCTCGCCACCGTGGCGACACGATCAGCACGACGGCGGTCGCCGGCTGACAGCCTAGCGTCTCAACAAGATAGACTTCGGGAAGCCGCGTCTCGTGGGCTCGATAGGGGCCAGATGCCACCAAAGCGGGCAGCGGCCTCTCAACTGGACTCGAAGCCGGCCGCTTTTCGGGCGGCGTGAAGTCGTTAGCCCGATCCGTGTCCCGCTTGTTAAGGCTCCTTCATCCCCGATCTTTTCCGACGACCTACCCCTTCGGGTTGGCCCTGCCCGTCGATTTCAAGGAGTCGTTTGCCCAGCTCCTTCTTTAGAGCGTTGCGATCGCCACCGGACAGGGGTGTTGGATGGTGGTTAAGCGCCATTGAGTAACAAACCGATCGCGAGCGGATCCTTTAGGAGCTCTTGAAAGATAGCCAGCAGCCATCCTCCTCGTAGCGCGCGCTACGATTCTGACATGTCCGATCGGCCGACTTCTGCCCGACGTCCTTCCAGACTGCATGCTGATCGAAAGACCCGACCGCATCTGCCTTTTCGGATCTCAACGATTCGACTGCAGCGCTGGCAGGTCACCCGCAAAACGTGACGAGGGATCTCCGATAGCCGTCGCTGCTGAATTGGCACGCCTGGACTCGTTCCGACGCTCGCGTCAGCCAGGATTGAATCCCAATACTCTTGCGGTAAATCTGCGTCTGAACCGACGGAATGCGATGACGACGACCGAGTAGCGGCGGTCCATTTTTCAATCTGTTTTGGTGACGGCATTCGCCAACTCGCGCGTCGGGACGACACTCCCGCGGAAGGGGAGGGGGACAAAGCAGGTTCTTTTTTCTGACATATTGTCAAAATACGAAGGACAAATTATCAAAACGGATTTTACATAATGACAAGTATTGAGCTGACTGAAATTTTGACATTTCTGGGCCTCGACCTGGCCGAGGCTGCGCAACTGTTGGGAGTTTCGACGCGAACGCTTCGAAGATGGATGGAAGGCGAGGAAATTCCCGGTCCGGCCCAAGCCGCTCTGCGTGCCTGGCACCAACTCCACGCGCGGCACTTGGCTTGGAAGCCGGACGCCATTTCCATATTCGAGAACGACCAAGCTCAGCTCGAGCGTGCGCGACTTCATGCGCGAGAGGTGAGCGGGCTGATCAAAGCGGTCGAAGCTCGCGGCGGGCCGCAAAATCCATGGTCGGTCAATATCGCTAAAGGCGTTGCGACGTTCGGTCCTTTTGAGATCGGGTTTTACAACCTGCAAAACGGAAGCTTCTCTCTCAGCGGGTACCGCCGCAAAGACAGCTCGCCGGACCTCGTGCGGGACAGGCCGTACCTTGAAGATGCCGCGTACAGCATCAGCATGGCTTTTTCAAAGGCCGGCGAAAGCGAAATTGCGCTGGACAACGTCGCGGAGTACGTCCGAAAACATTCGGCCGCGTTTGTTGTCGATGGCCCGCAGCGGCTGTCGCCTGCGGACTCCAAACGCCGCCAGCGGGACATCGAATTACTCGCCGGCAAAATCGATGAACTGGCGAAGCTTGCCGCCAAGGGCAGCGCCAATCACCTTCAATTTGAGGAATTACTGCATCAACTCCACGAACTCGGGTTCTTCCCGACTATCGATCTGGTTTCAGCAGTAGCTAAGGCTATGGTCTAAAATATGAAGAATTCAGTGAGCGTTCCAGATCTTGGCGCGCGAGGTGAGAATGTGTTCATCGGTTGGTGTGAACCGGAAGGGTTTCGTGCCCAGAAATCACAGGCAGACCGTCTCGGCTGGGACTACCTCCTTGAAGGCGAGCCTTTGCGGATGAAAGAGCGTCCGCTTGATTCCCAGAACGATCTTCCGAAATTCTTGATCCAAGTGAAAGCGACAGAAGGATCTCAGCCGCCGAGGATCAAGCTGTCGGCGCTCAAGCATCTCGTTGATGCTGACCTGCCGGCGGCGATCGTCGTCATGTTTTTCGTCAAAGACGGGCGGACGCCGATTCGCACTCTCCTCGTCCCGGTCGATCAAAAAATGATCTACGACACCCTCAAGCGGGTTCGCAGCGAGGAAGCCAAAGGAAAGCGGAACATTCACAGAATCACGATTCTTGTGCCACTCGATCGTGCGGTAGAATTGTCTCCAGCAGGAGAAGGGCTGGCAAAGGCTTTAAACGGAATGCTCGGAGGGGCACCTGCCGATTATAATTGCAGGGAAGGTCGACTACCGCAAGACTTGCGGTTTTGATAACAGATCCATTGTCGGTCGATTTTTCGTTCCAGGAGAAAATGCGGGCGAAAAGATCGGTCAGCTCTTTTTGGGTGGCCCTCGCACGCTTAAGGTGACGGACCTGACGATTGAGCGACGCCGGTTCGGAATTCCGCTCGACAATGATCGCGATGAGTTTCGGGAAGCGGTGCTGGAGCTAAACGTATCGTCATCGATGTCAACCACGGTTGAACTTTCTTCGGAAGCAGGCGAGTGGACCTCGGTAGAGCTCGAGATGTTCGTCACTCCGATATTCGATGGAAAGCTCGGGCCGGTGCGACTTGCAAACAACTTCCTTGAATTTTTGATCGACTTTCCGAAGGCGGAGGCGAACCTAACGCTCAACTATGACGGTGAACGAATTGTCGACCTGGAGGAGGCGGTCGCCATCATCGAGATTGGCGTCATACTGGCCAGGCCGCAGAAATCGATAACGCTCCGTTTCAAGGGAAAAGAGCTCAAGTTGGAAATGGCACCAGGCGAAGGGCCATTTGCGCATTGGATTCCGGCCGCGCCAGTTCTTCGTAGGATTGTATCGGCGATGGTTCGGGCAGGTCGGCAGACAGCGCGCCGCTTTAAATTTGCCGACTTCGTCGATTGGGTTGATACTCACATCGAATTTCTTGCCGTAGCATCAACGCCAGGCGTCAATATCATCTTCAACCATTGGCCTGACGAAATTCAACTGACTTCTGACGATGCTTTGTTGACGCCTTTTTCGCTCGAATGTTTTGGGTCGCGCTATACGGCGCTTATCGAACTTCCGATTGTATCATCGAGCCGCTCGGAGCCGGAGGTCACGCTCATCGGTGGTCGGCCCCATATTGTATCAGAGGTGGTGCGGGCATTGAATGCCGATACGTCTGACTTTGTCGAGAGCGCAGTTGAACGATCGAATAAGGATCGGGGGTCGAAAAGACCGGCCTTTTTCGCGGAGGGATTCTCTAACTGGGATAAGGTCATGCTCTCCATCTCGTAGAGAAGTGCTTATCAGTCACAACGGTGGAAGTACGACCGTAAAAAGCAAGGCCAGCGCAGCCGGCAAAGTCGGCTGAGCTCTCTAAGGCTGGAGACGAGCTTGCGGGGAAAGCAGTCTGCTATTGGGAAGGCAGGTGCTATTCTTTCGATTTCGTCGACACCCTCATCCTCAAAAACTTGGCGCCAGTTGATTGCAATGGTGTCGATCCGATCGATCTCGGCCCTAGCCTCGTCTGTGCTCAGCACGAAGTCCCCGCAACACGAAACGCAGTTAGCAATGCTCGGGCACTTGCTGCCGGATCAGTGTTTCCGTCGAAGCGATCTCATCGCCTGCTGACGCCGGCCGACTTACGCCACTCAACTTAGCGGGCAAGCTGTCATTCGGCATGCAAAATTGGATGCTGAAGGGATCAATTGTGACGCCGAATGACAATAGCGGATTCGACGAACTCGACCTCGCTCTCCGTCTCGTCCTGCAAGCCATTGAGCAATGAGATCACCAGCTCACCTTGTTTTCTCCCGTCGGACTCATAAGGCGTGCGGCAGTCATGGAAACGTCTGATCGAGGAGCGCAGTCTGTTCAATTCTGCGCACTGCCGGTCCAATCGCCGACGAGGGTGGGCCAATCGATCGGACGTGGGTTCTTGCCGATCCAAACGTCCCAGAAATCTGGGTCTGACGATTGCGGCCGATGTGCCTCGGCAAGTTCATCCATCTCCACGAGCAAAGGAATCGGCGTGGCCCATCCCAGCAAAATTGCCTGACGGGATGGTAGGCTAGGTAGCTCCTTTAGCAAGCCCGCCACATTGTCGGGAACGAGACGTCCAACTAGCGCCTGATCGAGGTCGTTTACGATCCGGTGCAGTAGGAAAGTATTGCACTGTGCAAGGATCGTGGGCGAGAGCTCCGATGGGCGTTGTGACGATAGCATCAATCCAAGACCAAACTTGCGACCTTCGCGCGCGATCTTTTCGAACGTCTCGCGACAGAGCTGGGTCGGGTTTTCTGCCGGCCCATCTTCGTTGGCGCCTCGCCGAACAAAGTTGTGTGCTTCCTCTAGAACCAAGGTCGTGGGCAGAGGTTTGCCATCAGGATGAAGCCGTCGGTAGCGCTGCAATGCCTCAAACGTCAGCCGTCCCAGAACCGCAACGACTACGTGGATTATTTCTGAAGGCACCAACGAAAGGTCAACGATTGCGACCTGTCCGTTGGCCGAGGCGTTGCTGCCCACGAACGCGTCAAGCCAGGCATCGAAGGTGATCGCCGGGTCACTTCCAATCACTTGACCGAGTCTCGGGTCCGACATCATGCCGCGGATGCGCATGCCGAGCGTGCTGATGAATCCGGCCAACGCACCTCCCTCCGTCGCTGCTATCCTCTCAAGGTGCTCTGGCAGCATGTGTACGTCGAATGGTATCGGTGCATCTTCCGTAAGATGCGCGATGGCGAAAGCATCCTCTACCAGATCTACGAAGCTCTGCAGTGACCTCCGCACCGCTTCCATGTCCTGTACTGAGAAGGAGTTGAACCAGTCTCCTGACCGACGGGAATTAGCGATAGTTTCGATAATGCTGCTTATCTCTTCCAGAGCTGTCTTGTGCTCACCATCAACGGATTCCGTCATATTGCTGCAGTCTGATGCAATGTTGTCTAGCAGTTCGCCGCAGCGCCGCCGATTGCTTGCGCTGCCAGCGTAGGTCGCGGCACCTTCGGCCAACATAGCGGCGATCATGATGCGATAGGAATACAAATGCCGCCTGACGATAGTTTGGCGAGGCGTCCCCGCCAGCTGCCCGTTCTTTAGTTCACGAAGCGCTTGGAGCAGCAGGGGCCGCTGCGCTCCGGGTCGTGCGAACGATACCGCGGTCCACTCGTGACCGTTCCAGAGCCAGGCCGGCAGACGGAGCGCGCGTTCACCCCTGTTGAGGTCGATGGGCGGGACACGAAACAGGCGGATATTTCCGCCCCTATCTGCAAATGCTTTGGCGTACTCCCCATTAGGATCAAGAATAATAAACCGCGCATTCGGCTGTTCTGTGCCATTCTCAAGAGCGGCCTGCGCCGCATCGAGTGACCAGCGGATCAGCCCAGCGACGGAGCAGGATTTTCCACTACCGGTGTTGCCGAGTACGGCGACGTGCCGCCCGAAGATCTTATCGGGATCGACCATAATTGAGGTATCTGCAGCCAGCGGTGACGAGCCGATGCGAACGCGGCGGTCCTTGTCCTTTGCTCCGACGATAGCTGTGATTTGTTCCGGCGTTGGGATTGGTATCTGATCGCCTACCGAAGGGAACGCAACGATTCCTCGACTCAATTCGAACATACTGCTTCCCTCGCGTCGGTTTCGAGCGACAGACAGGGTGCCGATCGGAGTGAGCGACATCTTCCGCAGAGGGAATGGCAGATCGATCAGGCCGAAATCCTTAAGCCCCGACCGTTTGGGGTACGGCGATCGTTCAATCCCGATCCACGTGACGTAGGCGACGGTAGCACCAGCCTCATTCGGTATCAGCACGTAACTATTGAGCCTTGGGAAGCTCATCGGTGTGCCGGTGTTGAGCGCAGTAGCCTGTGGCGCATCGAGATCGAGCAGCACACGGATCTCATCCGAGGAGATCGACTCGACCGTGCCGATGACCAGTTCAGCGAGCCGTTCGATCGGGGAGCTCACGTTCCTCCTCCAGAGCCCGCTGGCGGCTGACTCGGTTCGGCTGGCGCCAGGCCCGCAGCGGCATCTGCGAAAGCGCGGTTCTTCAGCAAGTCAGACATACGCCCGGTGATGTAATCGAGCGCGGGCTTTGGCAGATAATCGTCGACGAGGTGCTGGAGGCTTCCGAAATGGTTGCCGGCGAGGAGGCTGACTTGTGCAGGACGAGTTTGATTGAGAAATCCCTTGATGCGATCGTCTAGTTCAAAGGCGATGATCACGAGGTGTGCGGACGGAACCGACAGCATATCGAGCAGAACACGGTTGATGTGGTCATCACCGAACCCGTAGCCGTAGGTCACCACCACCGAGTTGGGTCTGCAAGTTGCCGAGGCGAAATCACGGAATAGCTCCGCATAAGGATATTGGGTGGTCTCCACGTCCTTAGCCGGATTAGGATAGATCATCACGGTATCAACTGGAGAATCTGGTAAGCTCGGATGATCGTCGTCGGCACCAAATGGTGTCTCTGACCGATAGATCCGATGCGCGATGGGGTCGAAGCGCCAATCAAGGCTGCCGTGGAGCTTGGTCAGACGGACGACGCCTTCCATAAAGCGCGGCTCACCGCGGATCCCGGGTGGGTTGTAATGATAATCGAGCTCGATCCGAGTGTTGCGGAACAGTGGACGCAAGCTCCCCACAAAGCGATCAATGATCCGTAGCCCCGCTTGATCGCAGCCATGTTCGATCAACCGGTCGTAGTTGGTCGTGAAGATATGTAAACGCTCGCGTGAAGCGGCGCGGCTGACGAAGCTGAGCAGAAATGACTGCACCGTCGCCAGTGCTGATGCACTGTTTGCTTCGAAAATACCTCGCTCGGTAGCAAGCAGTGAGGTTAGGAATGTCGCGATTGCGGAGTTAATGTCGTCGCGAACACCTTGCGCCGACCCCTTATCGATGATGTCAAGACCATCGAGCACAGCAATGGCGCTACGCAACTGATCTTCGATGTTAGCTTGACCGCGACCCATCTTTTTGGCGCTTGCGGTCGCGTGACGAGGATTGCCTTGGCATGTTTCGACTTCCCCGTCGCAATCGCCATACCCGTCGCCTTGACGCCGGCAGCGAAGCCCACAGCAATGGTAAAGCCGCTGCCAAGCAGGAGGTTCAGATGCTCAGCTTGGAATACCGCCGAGAGCCACGGCTCGATCTTTCGGCGGTGTAGCGCGATGAACCGATCAAGTTCGTCTGCGCTTTCTGGGATGCTATCGAAGGTCTCGCTCGATGCACCAACCCGGTAACCGTGCGCCTTCCACTCCATGGACCCTCGCGACGAGTTGCAGGACCGACCTGAGTCCCCGCTAGTAAGTCTTAAAGCAACATAATCAGAGGTTGCAAGGCGGGCAGGTAGTCAAAGTGAAAAAGGTAAGCAGCGAAGCGGCGAGGGGATGAAGGGCATCGAGATTAGCTTCCTCGACTAATCGCTTGAACCGGTGAGGAGACGAGATCTGACGAGGAGTGCCGCTATCCTGGCTCCCTCACGCCTCCAGCTTCAGTCGATCCCGTCCGCCGGCTCGGGTGGAGGCGGCGGGAGCGAGGTATGCTCTCCGACTCGAGCTCGCCATCAGCTTCCGCCATCATCCCACCTTTCGTTCAGGAGCGGCGTGGCTCTCAAGCAGTGGCATATCCAGGCTCGGAATCTCTGGCATGGCTTTGCCGGCGATCGCCTGCAAATCGCCCACCATGCCAACGGTCGACTCCACCACGGCGAGGATCTGAGTTTCGCGCTTGGCCCATTGCCGGCCCATGAACTTGCGTTCCTTGTCCAGGTCGTCGCGCATATCGTTGAATTTCTCAACCACAGCTTCTACCCGCTGCCGAAACTTCGTGCCGGTCAGGTAGTGATAAACCTGCTCCATCTTGGTCTGCTGACCCTGCTGAACGAGGCGCGATCCGCTTACGTCGATCAGCCCCTGGCGCAGCGCCACGGCGACCGGCAATGCGCAACGCGGATGGGCCACCCATACGCCGTCGACTAGGTCAAATTGCTCGACGTGCTTCGGCAGCGCATGAGAGATGATCAGAGCGACGTCGGCGGCGGAACGACGCTGGTCGTCACGCAGTTTGGCAAGCCATCCGTCACTCCATGCCTTGGTTCGCTTGGTTTCCCAAAGGATGATGCCGGCAGGTTTGCCAATGGCGCCATTTATCTGTTGAATAACGTCCGCCCCAAGCTCACCTTTTCCAACCGGCTCAATCGAATCGGTCGGAAAACGTCCGCGCAGAAGCTCTTCGAGCTCGAGCTCGAGTACTTCCCCTTGGGATTGCTGTGATCCCTGCTCGGCCTTGCGCTTGAGCTCCTCGATCGTTCGAGACATCGACTCGATAGTCTGGTCCTTCTCTGCAACGCGTAAGCGCGCAGCCTCGTCGGCTTCCTGCCTGGCCTTGATCTGGATTTCGCTGATTGAGGCCTGCACGCGCTTCTCTATTGTCAGGTCGAGCTCGCGCTTTTCCCCCTCGAGTGCGCGCTGCTGTCGCATCAGTTCGGCTTGCTGCTTTTGGGCCTCGGCAAGCTTTGCGTTGTTGGTAAGCAGGTTGGCTCGCAGCTCCGCGGCTTCCGCTTCCTTCGCCTGCAGCTCGGCCGCGGCCGCCTCTCGCGCCTTCTTGCTTTCGGCCGCGACCAGCTGGGCACGTTCGGCGATCAATCGTTTCGCAACGTGGTCCTCGATTTGCTCGCGGTCCTTAGCGACCTGCTCGCGTTCCAGCCGCAGTGCCTCGGTCTTACGCTCCATCTCTGCATCTTTGCTGGCCAGCTGCTGTTGAAAGCGCTGACGAATTTCAGCGAGGAGGGGAGCGGCCAATGATTCCGTCAACCGGATCTCGTGATTGCAGTTGGGACAATGCAGGGTAGGTTCGTGTGAAGCGCCGGCTGCGGTTACTTTGAAACTCATGAATTCCCCCGTCATCGTAGAGCAGGATTGAACACCATCCGCGCGCGATTGCGATGTCGCCGCTCTCGATGTCCACATCCGCGTCGCCGATATCGACCTGGCCGGGGGATTTTCCACGGAAGGCATCACGACATGTCGACGTAAGGCCACGCCTCAGGGCGAGCCGTTCTATTGGGAATATATTCTAGATGAGAACAAAACAGGATCAAGCGCCAATTGGCTGCGCAGGCTGGTGGAATAACCCTGTCGTTCCATCCAGGCAGCATCGACCAGAAGCCCCTGAGGGAGAGTCCTTTCGAGCTTGTTTAGCTTTCTGTCCTTTTGCTCAGCCATACTAAGTAAATTAGCACTTTTCCAAACCAACCCGAGGGAATCCTCTATTTTACGTAATCTGACTGGGCAAAGACGCCGAAACAGCCGGAAATCTCGCGATGGCTCCTGGAAGAGGCCCATCGCGTGGTGCTTCGCTGCTCCGATATGTTCCGGCGCCGAAATTAGACGGCCGTAAGGAATATGAGTCATATTTCTTACGCGGTCTTGACTTTGTAAGATTTAAGGCGCAAATTTCTTACAAGGGAACCGTAAAATGGCTAGCACAGCGAACCAGATATACGATCGGATGAGCCATGACCCTCAGCCGAGCAAGGTATGGACCGCACGCGATTTTGCGGACACCGGCACTCGATCGGCTGTCGACGTCGCCCTCCACCGCCTCCGGAGTGACAACCGCATCAGGCGCATCGACCAAGGTCTCTACGATCTTGCTCGCACCAACCAACTGACGAAGAAGATTTCGCCACCGGACTACAAGTCGGTGATTCAGGCGGTCGCGAGACGGGACGGCGCCAAAGTACTGGTCGACGGAATAACCGCCGCCAACAACTTGGGACTTACCAACGCCGTCCCGGCGAAGGTGGTCGTGTGGACGGACGCCCGCGTGAAGCCGATCCAACTCGACCAAATGGTCATCGACTTCAAGAAAGTCGCGCCAAGTCGACTTCTGTGGGCTGACCGCCCGGCCGCGCAGTTGGTGCAAGCTCTGATTTGGCTGCGCGACGTTCTTCCTTCGGATGGCGACAAGATCGCAAAGCGCCTCAAGTCCATCCTGAACGACGGCGACGACGGGCACCGCATGCGAAAGGATTTGCAGGACCACTTGGGTGATCTCCCCGACTGGCTCGTTCCTATCGTAAAAGATATCCTCAAGTCCGACGCAACGGCGCCAGATCCGCTCCCGCCGATCCGCGGCCAATGAGATGCGATCATGACCGACCTGCCGCAGATCATTCGAGCAAGCGCTGAAGACCGGCGGGGACTGTTCCAACAAACCGGACAGCGTCTCTCGTGCCCCCCGGAGAACATCGAAAAGGACTTTTGGGTCTGTTGGATCCTCGACGCGCTCTACAACAAGGCGGGCATCGAGCAGCGTCTGCTTTTCAAGGGCGGCACGTCACTCTCGAAGGCCTTCGATCTGATCCAGCGGTTCTCGGAAGACATCGACATCACCGTATTCCGCGACGACCTGCCCGGCGAAAACTTCCCGTCAGATGACGATCTCCGCGCGATGGGATCGAACGAACGCAAGCGAAAGCTTGACGAAATAAAGGAGCGGTGCAGCAGTTTCATTAACGGCGAATTCCAGAACGCGCTGACGAACTTCGCCGCTGGTGAGCTCGAAGGACTGACGTTCAAGATCGAGCCCGATCCGGACGACCCCGACGCTCAATCCCTGCTCTTCCACTATCCAAGCGCATTCGCGGATTCCGACGAGCGGTACGTCCGACGCGTCGTGAAGATCGAATCCGGCGCTAAGTCGGCGCTCGATCCGCATGAGACGAAAACGATCAGTCCATATTCTGCCACCGACACCGACGGCCTGGACCTCACCGTGCCAAACGTGCTGACGATCAAGCCCGAGAGGACGTTCTGGGACAAGATCATCATCCTACACGGACAGCGACACTGGTTCCAGAACAGAGGGGAGCTCTACAAGGACGGGCAGCGATTGTCGCGCCATTACTACGACATATTCCGGCTTCTGACCTCCGAACACGGCGAAGCCGCACTTAAAGATCTGGAGCTCGCGGAAAGCTGCGTTCGCCATGCCCGCCTCTACTTCAACCGGAAGCCTCTCGATCTCGACCAGGCGACTCCCGGAACGTTCGGTATCGTACCGGTCGACGGCATGCTCGAACCTTTGAAGGCGGACTACCAGAAGATGGCCGGCATGATCTTCGGAGGATCCCTTCTTTCGAGGATATCCTCGGCAAGATTAAAGCAGCCGAAGCGACCTTGAACGCCACCTGACCAAAGTCTCAATCGGTCCTCCACCGGCTACAACCCTGCCGATGGACTTGCCGACGTGCCTGCCGTCGGCGGCCGTCGCGAAGTCGGGTACCCACATCATCGGCGAAACCCGGTGGAGCGATTGAAAACGAGTTCGCTGGACGCTTAGCCTCGATACGGCTTCGATGCCAGGCGCACGCCGCCGTCAGGGATTCCTAAGTTCGGACGGGCAAAAGGCTGCACTTGACGATTGCGAAGAATGTGCGACCATAGGTTGTTCACGGAAACGGGGCGGGAGGAAGCCATGGCGCGAAAGCCGACCAAGAAGCCGAAGGTGAGCTTGATCGTCTCCGACGACAAGGACGTAAAGTTGAAGGTCCGACCCGGCAAGCTGCACGTCGTTCAGGTCGAAACTATCACTCCGGATCTGAAGAAGGCCGGTCGCGTCGGTGCTCGGCTTTGCGGGTACGGCACGAATATCTGCCTCGCCATCGTCGATATCGACAAGTGACTGCAGCGCGGCATCGTCTGCGATCATCGCGCTACAACTTCTGCGTCCCGCTAGGCGACGACAACGTCCTGTACAACGCGGGTACGGGCGCTTCGGTTCGGCTGTCGGGCCAGGACGCGCGCGAGCTTGCGCAGCTGCTTTGCGGTCCTCCGCGGAGGGTCGCCGCCAAGACGATCCCGCGTACGCTCCTCGCCACACTACGGCGAGGGGGCTTTCTCGTCGACCACGAATTCGACGAGCTAGACATGATCCGCGAGCGCTATTGGCATGCGCGTGGACGGACGCCTATGGTCATCACCCTCACGACGACGCAGGACTGCAACCTGGGTTGCTACTACTGCTACGAAGAGAGATCCCGCGATGCTCTCGCAGAAGGCGATGTTCCGGCGATAGTCGATTGGACCCGACAGCGCCTTGTCGCGTCGGGTAAGGACAGCCTTCACGTCGACTGGTACGGCGGAGAGCCGCTCCTCAACGTCGATTTCATCGATGCAGCGTCCGCTGCGCTTCAATCGTTATGCAAGGAGATCGGGGTAAGTTACTCCGCTTCCGTAATTTCGAACGGGACATGCTGGCCGGACGACATCGCCGGCTTCGTGAGGCGACACCGCCTCCGGCAGGTGCAGATTTCCTTTGACGGCCTCAAACCGAACCACGACAAGAGACGCCGATATAGAAGGGGCAGGGCGCCCGATCCGTCTGTCTCCTCGTTCGATCAGGCGACCGCGGTGGTCGACGGATTGCTCGAGGTGGTACGCGTCGACGTAAGGTTCAATGCCGATCACGGAAACCAATGCGATTTGGACGGCTTCATCGCCTTCTGCAAGGACCGCGGCTGGTTCGACAGAGCGTTTCCGTGCGTTTTTCAACTCGCACGGATATCCGACTTTTCCGAGCGCGCCGGATTTCTTAGCCGCACGAAGCTTTCTGAGGAAGAGTTTGAGAGACTTCGCGAACGGTCCCGGCAGATGGTCCCCGACGAAGCAACTCTCGACGAAACCACAACCCGCTCGCTCTATCCTTTGCCAAGGACCTCCGTTTGTGCAGCGCTGGCCAACGATTCGATCGTGATCGGAGCGGACGGCAATCACTATCGGTGCGGGCTTCAAGTGGGCGAGAAGGACCGCCCCGTCGCCATCCGCCGTGCCGGAGGCGACATGGTGCCCGGCCGCGATGCGGCCTGGTGGACCGGCTTCGACCCAACGCGGCAGCCCAATTGCAGCCGCTGCTCGTTCCTTCCGGTCTGTTGGGGCGGCTGTCCGAAGAAGCACTTGGAAGGCGACTCGCATTCCTTGCACGAGCAGAGCTTGTACTGGCGCAAAGCTTTGCCGCAGAAGATCGCCTGGCAATTCGGAGTGGCCCTCCAGGAAAGCGAATTCACATTCGCCGAGTCCGACCAGTTTAGGCCGGCTTCTCTCGACCCTTGATGTCCACCTGGTTCGGTACCGACAGCTGGACCTCGAATGGATGTCGAGTCCAAAGCTTTGGCAGAGACAAATGGTCCCTCCCGCAACTGCATCGCGTCGACAGCCGCAGAGCAGAAGTGCGCCTGCGACCGCAGTCCAGACATCGACAAACTAATGCAAACAATATTGCATAAGCGAAGATCAGAGGCGCGCAGAATGCCAGCACGCCGATAGCGAACTGAAGGCTCGATAGGCTTGCGATGGTGAACGCTCCGACCACCAGAATGGCGGCAACCGCGTCACCTATAGCGCTCCATTTGCCCGGCCTTGTTTCGCCGGTTGCGGCGATGCGGACGCCGTTCAGGAAGGCGAGCAGGCCGAGGATGGCGGCCGTCATGAGCGCGATGCGAGCACCCCCGATCAGCGTTCCGCTCCAAATCCGATCGGCGATCTGGTCGAGCGAAAATTCATGACGCCAGCCGTATAGGACTTCCAGCACGATGCGCGGGATCTGTGTGGCTAGACCCGCGACCAGAGCGTAGATCGGAACGAACAGGGCGTACCGACGTGGGTCCAAAAGCAGACCCAAACCCAACCTTGCAAGATCAGCGCGCAGAACGGCATACAGGAAGAGGCCGGAGGCGACAGTCAGGCCGAAATTCCAAGCCTCTCTCGCCACGCCGAAAAAGTCGCGCCAGCCCGCCGTCAGCAACAATGTCAACGGCTGCAAGCCCGACATGACCAACGGATACAGGATCACCGAAATCAGGATCAGGTCACGATTTCTGATCACGCGGGTTCGTGCGGCCGGATCAGGATGCAGATTGAAGAAATCTTTGAAGGCGTCGAACGGCCGGAACGCCGGCGGCTGCTGGGCGGCGAAGACGTCGGCCAAGGCGTCCGTTCCGGCAAGTTGGGAGCCGCGGAAATCGTGGATGTGCTCGCGGCGAACGACGAAGAAGTATGAATAGACGAAAACGATCGCGCTCGAGAGGATCAGAACCGCGAACTGGGAGGACAGGCCGGCAAAGATAGCGCCATCGAAGACCGGAATGAAGCCTCCGAAAGGGGGATGGCTGCCGATGCCTCTGCGATCGATGAAACCGAGCACCAGGCAGAATATCGCGACCGCCCAGCCGAGCGTTCGAAAATGCAGGAGGATGCCGCGTCTTGCCCAAATTTCAAGCCAGGTTTCGCCAAGTTCGAGGTGCGATACTTCATGCCCAATCATGGCTTCGAAGGCACGTGGTTGATCGCGTTGTCTAGCACGCTGATTGAGACCGACGACGACCGCATCGCCGGACGGCGTCACGCGTTCTCTGGCTTCCAACGCGTCACCGTTCTTCGGAGTGTACAGGAGGCGAGGCTGCGAACGCAGGGTCGAACGTGCCGCGATCTGCTCCAGCGTTGATCGGATGGGATCGAAGGACGGGTTCACGGCAAGTCGTTCTAGTTTCGACGCGGCATTCGTTCCGTTTCGCCATCGGTACAGCGATGCAGCTGCGATGACGATCGCGCCAAGCACGGTCAGGCCGATCATCGAAAGCACGACGTTCTGATGGATGACGTCGCCCATGTACCGTATCGGGTAGCCCTCCCATAATTTTGCGAGAAAAAGATACTGCAGACAAACCGAGATGATGATCGCCGCCGCGGCGGGGCCGTCGGAAATGCCGAGGCGGCGCAGCAAACTCCTGGGATGGGTCCCCTTCATTTCTTCGGGCCAACCTTGGCAAACAGCTTGGCGAAACCGGCCTCGAGTTTAGCCTTCTCGGCCGCGGAGAAGCGGCTCTTATTGATCGCCGACGACACTTCCTTGCGAAGCTTCTCCACGTCGTCCTTCCTGGCACGACGATCCAGCACCCGATCGAGCAGGGACCCTATGGCCGTCTTTACTCTGTCCTTCACGACGTCCTTGGCGACGTCCCCGAAGAACGCCAGAAGAAACGGAGCGACCATGGCGGCGAAAGTCGCGACTTCGGCCCCGCCGATGAAGCGGCCCTCATCCTGTGCGTCCGCGCGATGCCATTCTTCCACCAGCGCATCGAAGCCGTCTTCCACGACGAACGTGTCGTCAGGCTCGACCTCGGCGACGATAGCAAGGGCCCATTTCTTGAGGTTTTCACTATTCACTTCCGTCATGATCTCTCTCCAAGGAAAGGCAGTGCAGGTGCCGCCATCGACATGGTCCGTCAGCAATTGTTGCCGGAATGCTGCGGCGCGGCAATGCACAGCCGAGCAATAGGTCTGTCGGCCAGAGGATCGTTGAGAACAAGGCCGGGTGGGCGGCCCCATTCGACCTGCTGAAGGAAGGGCAGGTTCACCTCCGCCTTGGAGTTGCAGGCTTTGAGGGGAGCCACTAAGGCCGAGTTCGAGTGGCTCCAGCCGGCGAAGTCGACCGAAAAGCAATATTCTCGTGGCATCTGCTCCGTACTGTCGTCGATTGTAGCCAAAAGAGTATTTATCGACCGGCTTCCCTGCGGAGTGATCAGCTTCCCACCGACCATCAGCCTGTATTTGATTCCAACGAGGATATCCGCGATGTCCGAATGTACGGTTTGTCCACTCCATTCGATGACCGTGCGTACCCGGTTCTTACCGCGATAATTCCGGTTGCTCGCGACGTCGTGGAGATCGTCGGCACTGAAAGTCACGCTCCGGACGTCCGCCAATACCGCCTTCTTGCTCGTTCTCGCATTCGTGTCGACGTTCTCTAGGAAAACGCTGACGCTTTCGGTCAGCCCCTTCGCATCCCATTCGACCTTCACCAGATCGAGAACGGTCAGCGCGAGGTCGGCGTTCGCACGTGCGGCAACGGGCGGTCTGGCCACGATTGACAGGGGCTCAGGCCTTGCGATGAGCCAAATGCCGAGGCCGACGAGTGCGGCGCAGACTAGAAGCACTATCAAGGTCAAGACGTTATGGAGAATGACGATGAGGCGGATCAGTTTCACGTCCTGATCGTTCACCACACTGCGGACGGCCGTGTCCCGTTCGATCAATTGACCGATGCGCGTCGGCGTGAGCGATGCGTAATCCTTGATGTCGACATTTGGAGCGGCGCGCAGCTTATCGACGACGCCCTTCATGAGGTCACCGCCGATGCGGTACTGGCCGGCCCAGAGATAGACGAAGAAGCCCACGATGCCGAGAACGGCTGGCAATCCCTTCAGAAAAACGAATGCATCCACGTCGATTGTCTCCGCACGGTAGAATTTTGCTCAATTTTCGCTTGCAGGACAAGTCCGGCGCAATCTAAGTGAATCCATGGTCGCGCGGGAGGAAAGGCTGCGACATTCGTGCATGGTATTAGATTTTAACGGAGATTTGTGAGGGGCGTGGGGACAGATGAGCGTTCACAAGATTCGCTATGTAGTCCGGCCGCCCAGCGCCTGCCCAAAGGAGTTGCTTTCCGGCATAAGTCCCGGCGGCCAATGCGAGGTGGATACCGATTTCGTGGCCGCATGTGCCATCGGAGAGCTCCTTCAGACCGGTGGCGGATCGAGCAGGCCATTGGCCCTGCTGTTCGAAGAGCTCCTCGTCCCCGGCGGAGACGGACTCATTTGGAAGGGCAAGGGGCCTGGCCGCGGCAAGGAGATGCGGCGCGCGTTTTCGGGGTTGTTCGGGCGATTTTTCGCCCGGGCTTACCTCGCCCGATACCACGGTTTCGATTGGTTCACACCGATCGACGGAGATCCAACGAACGTCTCGAAGCGTCTGCGTGTCACCAGACTAGCCGGAAAGGGGACCGAGCTTCCGGATTGGATCTGCGGCTCCGGATCGGGTCGAGTTGCGGTCGCCGAGGCAAAGGGTACCAGTCAGGCATCGAACGGCACCGGCACCGGGTTGCCTGGTCCTATAAAAACTGCCGACGGCCAACTCAAGGGAGTCGTGGTCGAGAGATTGCGGAACGTGGCCGGGAAGGAATAGCTGGACCGCGGTTCGCGCAAAGGGCTGGGCGGTCATGTCGCGTTGGGGGGTCGAAATCCCACCACGAGGTGCTTTCCTCTACGTGCTGGATCCGGACACGCACGGCGAACCCCCGTCGGCCCACGAACGGGACGATATAGTTCAGGACATTGCCCGGGCTCATGTCGGCTACCTTCTGGCCGGCATGGGGTTCAGCGAGATGGCATCGCAGCTCTTGGCGGAGCACGTTGCCGGCGGCAACAGGCCTCTGGAGGGAGCGTTCCTCGGGTCTGACGGTGAGGACTCCGCCACCTATCTAGGCGTACCCGTTGGGCCGCTTGGCGTGCTGCCGTTTCCCCTCGGTCAAGCTCAGACCCTCGCCCAAGCGATGCCGAACTCGATCCGGTTCGTAGGGGTCGATGCGGATGTCATCCGGAGAGCTCTCGCAGGCCAACGCCTCGACGCGAGGGCGCGCCGCAGCGACGGACCGGTTCAGATCGGCGGAGACGGTCTGCTCTATGCTCCGATAGATCGCGTTGCGCCGCGTTCCTTGGCGATCTGACGGAAGGACGATCCCTCTCGTTCGATAGATAGGGCAGGTTCCGACACTTGGAGCTCGAAGACAACCGAGGACTGAAATGCCCCAGCCAGAATGGGAGCGATACAAGATTGCCGACAAGTACGCCGAACTCACTACCGTGCGGCATATCGTGCACCTGCCTGTCGCCCGCCGGATCATCGAGGACGGACGGATAAAGTCCGGGCTTGTCTTCGACAAGAGCCGGCTCAACAAATCACGCATCAGCGTCACCTGGCTGTCGGCCAATAATTGGTCGCTGGGGTCACTCTATGGGACCGTCGAATTTCAGTTCGATTGGGAGAAACTCGTCAAACACAAGAAGATCTACTGGGTCGAGGCGATGCCGAACTACCACCCGCCGGCCTTCCGTTTTCTCATGGCGTTCGAGGATATCGCTTCGCCGTTGGTGACGAAGTACGATCCGGAGAAGGATGACGGCCCATTGAGGCGTGTCGACGGGAAGTGGCGGTGGCATCCGGATTTCTGTTCAGAGTTTATGGTTGCGGATGATTTTCCGTTGTCGGACATCTCGGGATTGGACTTCGTCCGGCATCACCAGAATTACTGTCGAACCAAGCCGGATTGCTTCGAGAAAATCGCAGACCCCTCGCCTCAGACGACGTCAGGCAAGCTTTTGTCCTACGTTCTGGCGCATGGAGTCCACGCCTTGGACAAACACATGCAACCGGATGGCAGCGGAAGGAATCGGCTCCTCGACATGGCCAGCGCCTGGTTGTCGATCGGTTTCAATCAGGTGGAATATGCTGGATCGGTCGCCTCGAACGAGGATTGCGATTCCGTCATGAAGGGCGCATTGGCGCTCTTCGCAGTCGATAAAATGGATGACGGCAAGAGGCTTTTGAAGCTGATCGCAGGAAGCGCGCAATCTGTTTCCGCACTCACTAGGCTGATCCGAATTCATTTCGGCTCGCCTACCTGGGACTTCGGCTTGTGATTTGCGGGAGATCAGCGCTTGCGCCGGCTCAACCGATCTTGCCCATGGCGACGAGGTGCCCGTCGGAGCCGATCTCACAGTACGTCGCGGCTGTACCGACTATGATGAATACCAAAGGGTCGGACTTGTGCCTTCGCAACTGCTTGCGCCACGACCGCCGGTCGACCCAGGACGGCGTTGGATGCCGCTCGGGATGGGTGTGCCACTCGCCCACGAAGTTCACGGCCCCTCCACTTTCGAACCACTCTCTGCTCGCGATTTCCTGATGGCCCTTGTCCTGCCGCACGAATCCGAAGCGGGTGCGGCGGTCTTCCGGCATCGGAGTCGTGCACTTCAATACTTCGACGTGCGGGCCTCGGTAGCGTCCCAAAAGTATGCCGCCGGCCTCGCGATCCGACTCCGGCGGAGCCGCGAAGCGCGCGAGCTCTTGCGCGACGGCGTCGGCGAGGGTCACCAGACGGCCCTTCGCGAGAAAGATCATGCGCTTCCGCCGCAGGCGGGACACTTGACGACCCGCTTGGGATTGCCGTCCTTCACCTCGTTGGCGGTCCGATGATCCATCGTGAGAGACCGCCAGCGATGACGCTCGCCGTTGTTCGCCCAATCGAGAACCATGTCGCACGCGAGGCCGGCCGCGCTAGCCGCCCGCGACACGGGGAAGGGGATGTAGTGGGCGTCTCCGCACGCGAGATTCCGGGCGGTCTCGATTTCCACTCCCTCGCGTAGCAGCCGGAATCTCTTCTCGCCTGCGAGCTCAACCTTCAGACACTTGAAGCAGGCGAGATCGGGATCGTGCGACATGAAGCCGACGGCGGCGGCACCGTTTCCTTCGAGCCAAGTATAGAGGATCGGCGGGAAGTCAGGACGCTTTCTTACGGCGTAGTCGTTCAGCGCGATCGACAGCGCTTCTTCGCCTGTGGCATCGATGCACAGGTCGTACCGCTGCAGGATTGCCAGCTGCTTCATGATCGAATCGCAGCTGAACCCGATGTCCAGGTGCGGCAGCTGCTGGCCCAGAAAATCGGCGCAGGCTTCGGCCTTGTTCCACGTGAGATACGGCGCGCCGAGGAGGTGCCGGCCGAGATTCGCGCCCTGGAGTTCGTCGTCGTCGACGAGCATCAATCTTCCGCCGCCGGCGCCGGCACCGCTTTGAGCCAGGTGCTGCGCAAGAAATCCGCCGACCGTTCCGCATCCGATCAGCAGGATGCGCTTTCCTGCGAGGTTCTTCATGTGACCGAGATTCCTCGAAAAGACATAGCCTTCATCGGCGGGGACTCCCACATAGCCCGAAATTTCGACAGCGGCCGGTATCCGATCGAGCGTTCGCGCGATGCTGGCTCGCCTGTTCTTCAGGAATTCCGGCGTCCGATAGGGTTTGGCGATCTCCGCCGATACGAAGAACCTTCCGTTCGGCGCGGACAGGCAGATCCATTGGATGTGGAGATCTTTCGTCCTGGCGAACGCCGCTTCGATCGATCCGAGCGCATTGGGGGCCATTTTCTTCAGCCAGCCGTTGAGCTGCGCCAGATCCTTGGGCGGCCACGGCAGCTTCGGATCGAACGAAAGCGGCGGCACCAGAATTATCGGGCAAAGGATACCTGGACCAGGATCCTTCACGGTGTTCCTCCGGTGCAGCTTCGCGAAACTTGTTTTGTCGTGGGAGACGACGATGGTTTTGTGCTCCGGATCGCGGTCCAGCCTGAGGATGTGGACCTTCGCGTCGCCTTCGAAAGAAGGGGGCAGATCGACCAAGACCTCGCCGTCCGACCAGTAGCCGCCGAACTCCTCGGCGAGGTCGTCGACCAGGCGGCCCCTTACGGCGTCACGCAGCACCTGGTCCGCACGCTCGAGGCACTGGATGATGGTCTCGGCGGGCTTGTAGCGGTCGAGCACGACGCTCTTGCGGTCGAGATAGCAGAACGTGCCGTCCGAGCGGAGCACATGCGGGACCTGCCCCTTCGATCCCGCTTCCGGGTCGGTCAGGCAAATGACCGGAGGCCTGATGAAGTCGAGGTCGTCGACGGATACGACCGCCGGGACCTTGAGTCCGGTCTCGTCGAGAAGGCCGATGTAGTGAAGGCCACGACGCGAAAAGTCGCGCCGGAAGTTGCGCTGACTGAAGGCGTCGTGAATGCGCCGGACAGAATCGTCGTCCCGCTCAGGCACTGGTCGATTTGCCGACCGTGGGGGCGGCGGCGATCCTCGGAGCATGCGAGCGTATCTCGGCATGCGCGGCCTTGGTGACGTCGACGAGATCGATCTGATCCGGAATGCGGTCACCGAACAATGCGGTCAGCCTTTCAATGGCTTCTTCGGGATCGAAGCACTTCTCGACGATCTCTGTGAGCTCCGCATCGAACTTCTTGGCCATGTCGATCGCGATACGGCGGCTGGCCGCACTCAGTCTGCCGTCGACGCGCTCGTCGCGGTCGGTGGGATTGTAGACCGGGCCTTCCAGCAGGCGCGGAAGACGTTCGGCGATCCGCAGCAGCGCCAGGTCGTCACGGCCGGGAACGTTCGGACGGCCGAGGTCCTCGCACGCTTCGAAGGCGCACACCATCAGAAGGATCGACGATACGTCGTCGAGATGGGGGCGGTGGTGGTCGCGCCAGGCCTTCAGGTACCGGCAGACGCGGCGAAGCACCGGACCATAGATCTTGATGGCCTCGACGAACCAGTCCCGGATCTTGCGCGGATCCGACGAGATCCAGTCGTGCTCGCGATGGGCGAGCAGGACGCAGTCCGACGGCAGCGCGTCCCAACGATCATCGCTGTCGACGCGCGCATCGCGGGCCATAGCGTCGAACGACTTCATCTGCTTCTCGAGCTTCTCGAATTCCGCATCTGGAATCGCGTACAGCGGCACGTCGATGTGCGAGTTCGACGAGATCACCAGCCGCGAGCAGGTCGGCTTCTTCCCGAACTGCCAGCCTTCTTCCTTCGCGAGCTTCTCGAGCGCGGCGTCAACCACCTTGAAGAAGGCGGTAGCGGCGACGGAAGGCCGCTGTACGCCCTGGATAAACGTCATCGGGAGGTAGGCGCCGTCGTCGAGGTCCATCTGCTGCGGCGGGGTCCAGCACGGATCGTTGATGGTCCGATATGCGAAGCTGCCCTGCGTGAAAAACCGGGGATGGACTGTCACGCCGAGCTCCTGCTTGGTCAAAGCCGCGAACGTCTTGCGCAGGCAATCTCGAACCTTCTCGCGCGCTTCCATGAGGCACGCGCGGTCGGTATCGGCGATGTTCAGGTTCTTCAGGAAACACGCCGCGTCGCCAGACGCGTGCAGCACTTTCGAGACGTTGGCCATGGCCGATCTCCATCTGGAAAAGCGAGGGAGATCTAGACGGTGGACAATGCCCTCCAGTCGCACAACCGCGCGAATCAGACTCTATCTTGAGAGTCCACTAGATTGTAGAACAGAAAATGAACATTTCATACGGGATTCCCGAGCCTCGGTGGATCTCCGATGCCACAGCGTGCTCCGAAACTAGAGATTGCAATGACTTTTCAGATACTTGCTCTCAGCGGCGGTGGCTTTCGAGGCCTGTTCACAAGTTCGGTCCTGGCGCGCCTGGAGGAGCAGGCAAAGCGCCCCCTTCACGAATGCTTTGACCTGATCTCGGGGACATCGGCAGGCGGCATTATCGCCCTCGGTCTGGCGATGGGAAAGAAGGCCGAGACGATTCAGGAGATGTTTCTCAAGCACGGGGAAGAGATATTCCCCCGCGGGGAGACGCCGAAAAGCCGGCTGGCGCAAATGCAGGCCCGGTGGTTCGAGTGGCGACATCCCAAGTACGACGGTACGGTGCTCCGGAGCAAGATCGAGGGCGTGCTCGGCGCCGACGCCAAGCTCGGCGACGCGAAGACGCGCGTGCTTGTTCCGACGGTCAACATGACCAAGGGAAGCGTCCAGATGTTCAAGACCGCGCATAATCCGAGGTTCATGACCGATTACAAGGTGAAGGCCGCGGACATCGCCATGGCGACGGCGGCCGCGCCGCTGTACTTCCCGATGGCCGAGATCGGGAACAGCTATTTCATTGACGGCGGCGTGGTCGCGAACGCACCTGACCTTTGTGCGCTGCACGAAGCTGTCCAGTTCCTGGATCAAAAGATCGAGGACGTATCGGTGATGAGCATTGGCACGACCACCAGCAAATTCTCGCTGCCGACGTCGGCGGGACGCAATTTCGGCCAAAGGGACTGGCTCGAGAACAACCGGCTTCCATCGACCATCATTTCCTCGCAGCAACAGCTGGTCGATTTCATGCTCAAGCATCAGCTCGGCGATCGCTACATCAGGTTCGACGAGCAGCCCTCCGCCGAGCAGATTTCCGATCTCGGGATGGACCTCGCGACCGAGAGCCGGCGGAAGACCCTGCTAGGGATGGCGGACGGTTGCTATCAAGCGCTGTGCAACGATAGGCGCGTCATCGATATGTTGGCACATCGGCCTACCAAGCCGACGTTCTATCACGTGTGAACTACGCAAGAGGGATCCAACGCGTAACATCGGCAGATTGCCTGAAGGCCGCGAGCAGGTTGAGATGCGAGCTACTCGTGGGGCCGGAAAGCTAGTGCGGGATCATCGAGGTTAAAGTTTCGGTCAATGTGTCGCAATCGAGATTTGCCAAATGGAACGTTGAAGTGAAACAACACGACTATTCGTTGCACGGTGGACTGAACCGAGCCAAGGTCGGACGCTACCTAACGTTGATCGCCGCGTCGGTATCGGCTGCGATCGTTTTCACGCTGCTTTCCGTGGTCGACGTGGCGAACCGCTTCGGGCTCAATGTCAACCTGCCACCATCGGTCCTTTCCCTCGTCGGTGCGGGCATGGTCTTTGCGGCGCTCTATTGGACGCTCGATCGGTACGCGTGGCGATGGCCCTTTCTGAATGCGGCGCTGAAGGTCCCGGATCTCGCTGGGAGCTGGTCCTGCGAAGGACGAAGCCTCAAGCCCGACGGGAGCCTCGGCTACGCATGGAGGGCGACCCTCACGATCTTTCAGACCTGGGACAAGATCCGAGTGAGGCTGAAGACGGATCAATCGGGCTCCGACAGCATTGGGCAGCCCTGATCTGCGACGACGCAGAGGGATATAGGCTTCTGTACAACTATCGGAACGACCCGGCTATCGGAGAGGTGGACTTAAGAAGCCATCTCGGTTCCTGCATGCTTATTTTCTCGAAAGATCTGGAATCAGCAGAGGGCGAGTATTTCAACGGTCACGGCCGCTTCACATTTGGCACGATTAGTTTGAAGAGGGACCATGGTAAGGGACATCAATAGTCGACTGAACAAACTGCGCCTGCGTCGCAGGGGCGTCGACCGTCTTGGAAAACTCAACGAGGCTTCCCGCAAGGAAGTGTTGTCGAAGAGCTTGGCTGCGGAAAGCTGGCAGAATAGGGCTCCGTCGCATGCTTACACGCGATATGCGCTTGGCGCGATGCAGGAGGTGGGACCTGAGTACACCAGAATCAGTGTCGAAACGGCCGAGCGCGTGGGCAACCAAATCCAGAAATCCATCGATTCGGTCGAATTTCGGCTTCAGGGGTCGGTGCCCCTCAACGTCCATATCCGGGGAGTCAGCGACGTCGATCTGCTCGTGCTGGAGACCGGTTTCCTCATATTCCACTCGTCGGGGCCCGCGGCAGGCACCTATGTTCCCACGGCGCGCAACTCGCTTGGAGTGCTAGGCGAACTACGTTCCTCGATCGAGAAGATCCTGCCATTGAACTTTCCAGCCGCCGACGTCGATACGTCCGGTGGGAAGGCGGTCGCCGTTTCTGGAGGGTCTCTGGCGCGACCGGTGGATGTTGTTCCGTCCCACTGGTACGATACCGTCGTCTACCAGCAGTCTAGACAGATTCACGACCGAGGAGTTGTTATTCTCGATCGCAAAGTGCCGAAGACAATCGAGAACTTCCCATTCAAACACATAAAGCTGATCGAAGATCGTTGCAGTTCGTGTCTCGGCGGCCTGAGGAAGGCCATACGGCTCTGCAAGAACGTCAAGGCTGATGCGGTCGAGGAGGGTACCAAGATCAATTTCCCCAGCTTCGACATAGCCGCTACCATGTATCACGCGGATCAGACGGCCTTGAAAATCGGATATCTCTACGAGTTACGGGTCCTCGCGGAGGTGCAGCGACATTTGGATTACCTGTATCACAACCCTGAAGAAGCAAAGAAGTTGCGCGTCCCGGACAGCTCCCGGTTCATTTTCGACACACAGGAGAAGTACGAAGGCATGAAGGCGCTCTCACATGAAATCGATGATCTCGTGAAGAACGTCGCCAAGGAGCAGAAGCCGCAACTGACGTTCGATCTGGGCATACCCTGGGGGGTGGCGCGAGGCGCCATCGAGTCGATCGAGATACCGAGTTAAGTCGTCGGGCCGCTAAAGCCTATTGACGCTGCCGCGTTCGAATCTCCACGTCGTGCCCTTGGAGACCAGGTAGAGAGCCAGGATCCCGGGAACGAGGGACATCGCCACGCAACTGTTGAACGCCGATCCTTTGTTGACAGGTGGGGGTATCTCTGAGGGGGGAGGGAAGAGGCGGTAGGACCACCCCGTGATGGTACAGCGCGAATGATGATCTACGGCAGCCATGATCGCTCCATCGTGAATCGCCTCGTTAAAAGCGATTGCTGCTCGCACGGTCTCCGCAAAATTCTGGTCGAGGAATTGGCCCACCTCGGGGGAAGGATCGCGCGGCATTGGCTCGGCGAAACGTGGTAGGTTATTCTGATGGTAGAGACAGCAAATCAGCGGATCGAAAGCTGCTGGACGTCCAGCCAGAATCCTGAAGATTTCGTCTATTCCAGTCATCGCGGCTTCGGTCTTCGACATGATCAACTTTCTTCAGACCCGGCTTCTATTTACGATAGTCGTCTGTCTGGCGATAGCGATATTCGCAGGGTTGAAGTTTGCCGATGTATTCACCGGCAACACCTACGAAGACGTCTGGATATTCTCCAGGTATGTCTTTGGCATACCTGCTGCTCTTGCTGTCGTCATCTACGGGGCATGGCGTGCTATCCCGATACTTCAGCGTATGACATTCCCCTATTTGGGTGGCCGGTGGACCGGTGTGCTGCGCTATGGTCCACCCGACAGGCAGGAGCTCAGGGATGCCACGCTGACGATCCGACATCACTTGAGCGGGATGTCTCTTGTCCTCGAAACCAGGGAATCGACCTCGACTACGCTGGCGGTTGTAGCCACACGCGATCCTACCGGCACGCAATACCATGTGTACTACGTCTTCGAGAATCGACGGAAGGCTGAGTACACTAAGCCTGGGCTTCCTACGATTTATCGAGGCGTGGCTATAATGAGTGTTGGGATGTCGGGGACGAAGACTTTAAGCGGTGAATATTTTACGGACCAGCCGACAAATGGCATCGCCGAGTTCAAACTGGAGAGGCACGCCTGGTTTTAGGCGACGATGCCGCGCCCGATCTTGCGATCGGCGGGTGTGGGCGCATCCATGACCGGGCTGTACCGCTAAAGGCCTCGCAATCGATTGGGCGCAGTTGTCGACGCAACGGCATAAGCTCTATCGGGCGGCGCTTGACGGGGTCATCGGCGGAAAGCGGATACGCTTGGCCTCGGCGTTTGTTGCCACAATGAAATTTCTGAATCTTAGGCCCTGATCGGTTCATTTATTTAATTGGACGGTCGATTCGGTAATTGCGATTCTGGCGCATGTCCGAACTCACCGTGCAATATCTCGTGCTCGAGCGTCGCGATCCGGCCCGTAACATGGCGCGGTTCTATGTGCTCACGATCGAGCCGACGCTGTTTGGCGATACGGCATTGGTGCGTGAATGGGGGCGCCTCGGTGGGCGCGGTCGACGGCGGCTCGATTTGTTCGATGGTCACGCGCAGGCCGTCGAGGCCCTTGAGTGTTGGCTCAGGCGAAAAACCAGTCGTGGTTACGTCCAGCGGCACTCGTCAAGCTGTGACCCGGCGTGAGATGCTGGGCTGGACGAAAAGCCGAAATAAGTATATCAAAGTAATCTAAGGTCGTTTCAGTCCTATTCGCAAGAATTGCAAAAGTATTCCATAATCTTCATTATGCGAATCCAAGTAATCCTAGCCGATCACAACCTCTTTTAGTATCGAGCATTTGCAGAACGAGCTATTTGCCAGCGCAGCAATTCAACCCAACTTGCCCTGCCCCAACGCGCTCTCGTGCTGATCAATCAAGTGACGAGTACGCGAGCTGACTATTTTATCTTCGATATTCGCAGCCGTTTGAAGCAAACGTTCTCAAGCCGTGAAGTCGACCTTGTCCGTCCTTCCCAAGGCCGAACGTAAACGGAAGTGGCTTCTCAGCTTGCCAGTTCCCTCCTCGGCCACCCGCTTGCGAGCGAGGGTCCGACAGGCCTCCAGAACGTCCCAAGGGATCTCTCCGAGGTCATCGGCGACCTCGACAAATGACCGCCAAGCGGCGGACGACAATCGTTTCGACACTGGCTCGAGCAAATCGTCCAATGCAATACCAGCGTCTGTTTCCGCATCATTGTCTGATCCGAACAGATAAATACGTCCGCGCCAGATGATGTAGTGACTTTGACAGCCGGTATCGCGCCAAACAGAAGGAAACACACTCATTTTTCCTCCTTCCGCATTGTAGATACGCCAGGCGGGCCCACTTCTTGGATCGAGGTTGACTGGAAATCGTTCGCCGCAACCGCAAGGACAGGACAACACAAGCCAACGTGGACCACCGCGGTTGACCAGGACAGCATCGCCGGGTTTCGACAGGTGCTGGTCCGCCTCGCCTCGTGAAGAAACCTTCGCCCGAAAGTTGAGAATGACGATGCCCATGAATTCGCCTCACTGCGGTGCGAAGTTGTTGTTGAGAATGCGCTCTGCTAACACGTACGCAGCGGCGCGACGCTCATCCTCAGGACCTTTCAGGTTTGGATCTTTGGCCGCCTTGTTCAGAAGGGCCAGTGCAAGAGCCGCTCCGTATTGATCTGCTGACGCGACACGCGCGGCATAGTGCCGGATCTGTCGCACGGCTTCGTGAAACCAGCGATGCGGATCGCGCGGATCACCGTGCCCGAGCAGCATGTCGAGCGGCTTACCACCATACGGTTGCTCAATCGACCTCCACCACTCATCGAAGGACCAGAGCTCATGATTATCGAAGGCATCGACCAATAGGCTGGCCTCCAAGGTCGCTATGTCCCACACCAGCGGTCCATCCTGATTGGCATAGAAGTCGATGACGAGCGCCTCGTGCCCCCTCACCTGAACATTGTCGACGTGGAGATCGCCATGAATCTTTGCGAATAACACCGGAGAACTTGCGCAGTATTCGAACAATGTAAACAGTCGATCGCGGTCGCATCTCGAGCCGATCGATCGCGCCCTTTGCATCCGGCGCCGGTCAAATTGCTTTGGAAAGCGCGGACCCAGGGTCTGCGAAAGTGGCGTATCTCGGCGTTCGATATTTCGATACCACGCTTGCAGCGTTCGATCGAACAGGCACGATATTGCCGGCCCGGCCCGGCCGCTCCGTGCGGCAAGCCTTAGACTCTCGCAGGATTCGATGAGATCGCCGACCAGCACACCGCGTGTCGATCCGAGACAGCATAAATCGTAGTTCAATCGCGGCCCGAGATTGAAAGGCACGTATTTCTCGACATTCAATTGGTAATTCTGAAATTCTTGAAAGATCTTGCTGCGATCACCGAGTTTGACAAAACGCGGCATAGTATGAAAGGCGCCGAAGACCGGGTAGGCACGGTATACGGCAGCCCCGGACCGGCCTTCGGTCATTGGACTGAAATGCACGGCCGTGTAACCTCTGAATGCGCGCTTCAGAAGGACTTGGCCAACACCAGCGTCGTTCTCTCCAAACTCGCATTCGGGAGCGAAGCTGAAACTGACAGACTCTTGTACGGCCTCGCCGGGGAGATGCCGAACCAAGAAGTTGGCCGCTTCCGACCAATTGGCAATGGGCGACAAGATGGTGACGTGCGGCAGCGGGGGGAGAGGCATCGGATCGCCCAATGATCTCTGCCACGTGAACTGATTGCGCAGGACGTCGCTCGGAAGGTTGCTGGCAAACACACGCGCCTCTTCCAGACATCTATACACTTGCGGAAGACCAGCAACGCCGAACGGCACGACAAAGACGCGGCATTCGTAATCAAGCAGGTGCTTAAGGCAGCTTCGAACGATTCGCTGGAATCTTGATGGGTAATCTTGTTGCTGGACGATTACGACGGCGGCAAGGCTCGCCAACAGAGCAGGCTCCATCGGCTGAAAAGCGGTAATCTGCTGTTGTCTGATCGTGAGGCCGCGGTCTTGAAACGGCGCCTTAGCCTCAGCCGGGGGATCGGCGCCGATCCAGCCAACCTCCGACCGACCAAAAGCTGTAACGTCAACGATTGACATTTTGAGCGAGACGGCCTTGGAGAGCCAATCCATCGCCCCTTGCCAAAACGCCTGCCCGCGAGCAGACGATGCAGTCCTGGACGGGCTCACCCTTGACCGACCGGAGGCGACTTCTCAGACCATCATACAGAAGATGCCGCGCCGGCGATGGCACGCCGACAACAGCGGACAAGAACATGGTGATGGCGAGCGAGGTAATAGTGCTGTTGATCGAGATCACCGCGGGCGCAGGTTCACGAGCGCCGACGAGATAAGGATCCTGCTTGCGCTCGGCCTCCGACATCATGTCGCGGCGGACCTCGTTACCGTCCAAGAGGCCACCGCAGGTGAGGCAAGCCAATCCAGGCGACAGCATCTGGGCGCGGCCGGTAATGTGAGTGATCTTGCCCCCCTTAACGGCGATAACCGTCCCGATATCGATGCAAGGAATGAGATATTGATAAGCTAATTGCTGAAGGACGGCTCGACTACCGTGTGAATCGGTGCAGCAAAACAGCACATCAACGTCTCGCAATTTCTTTGCGGTTTCGACGAAGACGACGTTCTCTTGAAAAGAGGTGACTACGGCACGAGGTTGAACTGCGCGAATATATCGCTCGGCCACCGCGACTTTGGCCTGCCCCGTATCGGCAGATGCGGACCCTGCCAAGCGGTTCAAATTAGTCAGCTCGACGTCATCTGGATCAACTAGAACGAACTCCTTGACGCCGAGGTGAGCCAATTGCTGCACAGCCAGCGATCCCGTGCCACCAAGTCCCACGATCCCCACCCTGAGGCTTTGGAGGATGCTCTGCCCGGCACGACCGAAGGCCCGAACCTGCCGATCGTAAAGATCGGAAGGGTCGTGTGATCGACTGGGATCAAACAGGACTCGTCGATCATCCCCTACCGCAATCAGACGAAGATGTCGGTCGCTTCCAAGGTAGCGACATGCATACCCTCCGTCGCTCACAACAAGGGCCAGATGCTGCAAGTCAGGGGTTCGATGCCGAAAGAAGTGTGCGAGAACCTCCTCGCCCGCATCGTCAATGCGCGAAAACTCGGGCGCGGCCCTCCCGGGATGGCTATGCACAAACACCAGGCTACTTTTGGTCCGCGCAGCAATCTTTGCCCACCTGGCGATGAACGCAGGCCGCAGCTCTGCTTCGAGTTGGCTGCGCCGAGTGTAGTCGTCTTCAGCGGGCACTACGACCTCTCGCACCAACACCCTTGCACGACCGTCGGCCCGAGACGTTCTGCCGCACATCAAGACCAAGCATAACTCGGTTCGACCGCCCAGCACGGAGCGCCGGACGAAGTCGAGATCGGCAAAGGTGATGAGAAGATCGTCCACTATCGTGCGGGGTTTAGACGTTGCGCGATGACGTTGACATAGGTCAGCATGTTGTCGCGATTTGGATTCCAAGATTGCAAGTGCCACGAAAACCAAGTGCCTCGCGGCTCACCCCCTGGGACCGGATTGGCATCGTTCGAGGCGGTTGGAGCGCCGCCGTCCACCAAGCGAACAGGCCCCGGTTCCAACCAGAAGCAATCCGGTTGTGCCGAAGGATATCCCGGTGGCAGCAGAAAAATGACGGTCCCTTTAGCGATGCTCCAACCTTCTGGAAGATCGAATTCCGGAATCTCAACCAATACAGCTCCGTTGGACATCGGGGTTCGACGCGCCAAGGGAAAATGCTGTTGGAGCGCCGCAAACTGCTTATCAATGATTTCCATGTCCAAATGTCGCCGGCGGCACTGCAAAAAAATGCTTGATCCGATCGTTCAGGGGCACTGTATCTGGGTCAGCGATCGGACGATCCGGCGTGTCTCCCTGCTCTTCCAAAAAAAGCTGATAATTCGCTTCGATCTTGGCGATCCGCTTAATGTCGGCCCCGGAGAGATAAGAATGCTCGGTCTCGTATTTCACCCCATCAACGAAAAAGTGGAATTCCTTTTCTTTTTTGTCGTTCATGATCTCCTACCTGCTCCGGTGCGGCCTCCCGACGAAGACCGATGCGCATGCTATCAGCTAGAACAAATAAAGAACAGTGTCAAGGTCTTCTCCCCTTGGATCTTGCAGCTAGGTGCCTGTCAGTTGCGCCGAGTTCGTGCGGCTCAACGTGACTGGCGGCTACCAGCGAGTGGCGAAACGCCGCCGCTTCGCGCGGGCCTAGCTGCGTCCTGGATCGCGGAAGCAATCTAAGCGGCTGCTTGCGGCGCCGCGCGCGGGTGAATTCTTCAAGCTTGCACGTCAACTATCCTCAATCCCGACGCGGGCATGACCGTTCCGAGCTGGAGTGCTACGCCATCACCACGCCCGCACCTCCAAGACAAACCAACGAATGAATGGCGTGAGTCGACAGGAGGTCTCGAGTGCCTCTAAGATGTAGGGAAGTAAGTTCGCGGAAGCCGCGTACGGGTGGGGCAGTGAACTTCCAGGTGACGGTTCTCAAGGTGCTGGTCAGCTATCCGGACGGGTTCGCCGTCCTGGAGGACATCAAGCGCGATATGGCGATTCTGGCCACCAGCGGACGGGACTGGGCCGAACGCACGAAGCGATTGGCGGCCCGCGTGCCTGACCTGGATATCTTCTCCCAACGTCTCATCGAGCGAAGGAACGGCGGCTGGCGCATCACTGATAAGGGACGCGAGGTTCTCGCGGTCATGGAGGCGCGGCCCGCACCAGCTCAGCCAATGGAGCTGCCTGATGCCCGCGCGGTCGAGGAGCCGGCGCCAGCCACGACACTGTCGCCGATGCCGTCGATCACGCCGGTTCGACGCCTGCGCAAACAAACCCGACGCCAAGCGTTGCGGCAGTTGCAACGTGCGAGAGCTCGCTCGTGAGCAAAGGACGGGCCTTGGCTCCAGCATCGAAGATGATTGATTCGTATAACCTTCATTATGTAATATCCGAAGTTGAGTTTGCATCAAATTGTGTAGTCTGAAGTTGGTCCCTAAGTACCTGCTGTCGTCGGTTGCGTAGTCGCGTGATCCCCGCTAGAAAAGTCATCTTCAGCAAGGGTGCTCACAATGGACGACTATTCGGACGACATAAGACGACCGTTGTGGCCGCGTATCGAAGTGTATGCTGGCGCAGGTCGCAAGCGTCGGCCGGATGTTGGTGCTGGACGCTGTAGCGGAACCGTTGGAACGTTCAAAGAAGTGTGGGCCTCAGAGGCAGGCCTCGCGCAAGAACCGGCTTTGCGCAAGCCCGCCATTTAACCGATGGCAGCATCATTAGCCGTGAACACGGCGTCTACGCCGGGAAGCTGCGCATGCGCCAGCGTCGTGCAGGCCGTGTTGCGGTCCAGGATCAGCCGACGTGGGTCAGTAAGGCCGCTCGCAACGGCGTTGTCGCGAAATCCGAGCCGGCGGCGGGTCGTGCGCGGGTCGGTGCCGTCGATGAACGCTAAGTTCTTGCGTCCTTGCGCGACGAAGTGCCGGGCGACGGTATCGCCCGCCTGGTAGTTATCGAAACCGACGACTGCATCGATTGGAGACGATGGCAGCTCCCGTGTTTCACCTACGGGACTGCGTGCATGCCGCAGCAGGCGAGCGCCCTCCTCCGTTGCGGGTGATCCGACCATGATGATCGCCTCCGGCCGCCGCGACAGCAGTGCAGTCAGCAGGCGATCCTGCGAGGGGAGAGTCGTAGCGCGACTGCGCGAGAATGACTGAGAATCCGAGCGGTTCGAGCACTGACAAAGGCGCCTGCGCATGCCGAGCGTCGATACAGACCACTGGAAGATCAGCCCTACGAAGCTCGTGCCACAGCCAACTCGCCATCGTCCCGGTCTCAAAACAAATGCGCTCGGCGTGTGGAGCTCGCTTGCGGAGCAGTGCCGTGAGCGCCCGGGGTCGGACTTGGCCTTTCCCTCTAACAAGACCTGACCGACCTCGTCGAGCACACACACTGACGTTTCATTCTGCGAGACATCCAGCCCAACATATTGCTTCATAGCCCCTCCGATTCGTAAGATGGTGGAGGGCTTGAAGATAGTGGACCTTTCGTGCCGCGGGCGCGACCGCAATTACGTCATCGTCTGCAATATTGCCCCCCTAAGCCGGGATCGCGCCCAACATTGACCCAGTTGGGCTGTTGCGCTGCCTGCTTTGGAATGAAGCAGGTGGTCGGCGATGCTGGTCATGGAGACGATTGCGCGAATACGGCGTGAGCACTTCATCAGAGGCAAGACGATCAAGGAGATCGCCTGTGACCCGAAGGTGTCGCGGAACACGGTCCGAAAGGTACTGAGGTCTGGGGAGACCTCCTTCGAGTTTGACCGCCAAGTGCAGCCGCGGCCAAAGCTGGGAGGATGGCCAGTAGAGCTTGACGGACTGCTCGCGGCGAACGATGCTAAACCGGCTCGTGAACAGCTGACGTTGATCCGGATCTTCGAAGACCTGCGCCGGCCGTGGTAACGCGGTTATAGTTCTGGAATTCAAGTAGAGGCATTCAACCGCTGCTCGCCTAAGCGACTGGCGCAATAGCCACCGTTAGCCTTCTTAGGAGAGCCAGTTCGGCCTCACCAGCGGCCGTGCGCCTAAGTACCAGCTTGGCAAGCTCTGTTCGATTGACGGGAGTTCGCATACTTGCAGGCAGCGCCGCCACCGCTTCATCATAGATCTTTCCCAACACCGAAAGAATTTCCGCATCGAAGACCTCACCTCGTACCTGCAACACTTGTACCAAATCTCCTGTCGAAACATCGCGCTGGCGACTCGCTGCAACAAAGCCTGCCTGACCTACTTACGCGGGCTGATCGTCCGCGTCGGCGAAAGGGTGCGCCCGACGCTCAGTTTGTCTCCTTCCAATCGCTGCGGCCAGACCGGACAGTCGCGCGCAAGCTGTCGCCGGCCAGCTTGTAGGCCCACGACCCCGATTACGGCCCACTGGCTTCGGATTTCCTGGTCTGACCAATGATGTCGCCACTCGGTACTCTACCGTTAAAGCCCCTAGATCCCAAGTCGAGCGGCCTGCGTTGACAGTTGCTCCGCCTCGGCAAGCCGATAGGGTGGGATGTCACTACGCACTGTGGCCAACAAGGACTTACAGAACGCAGGCGTGAGCTTGCCGCGGTGAATCACGACGTTTTCGCAGCCCGTCGCCGCCCGGGCGTTCTGCCACTGCTGATTATAGCCGCGTTGTTCGTTGGACTTGACGTGGCAAGCGGCGAAGTCGGCGTCATCCAGCGTCGCCAACTGGCCCGTATGTACCGGTCGCTTCGTATGGATGTGAACCCACATGGGGCTCGGCATTGCACCATTGCGCAGCGCCTTGGGTTGCAGCTTAACCTGAAACAGCACCCCTGGCTCGCCCTTTAACGCGCGCGGTAGATCGGCAGGCGCCAACTCCCCGGCCGCGCGCAACTGTTCAAGGTACTTCTGCGACGGAAAGCCGTAGGTCTTCATGCATTCAATCCTAGTCAATGCCCTTCGCTCGTCCAAAGTCTTGGCGAGCCCCTGCGCCTCGGCCCGCATCATCTTGAGTCGGACTAGCTTGCCATGCACCTCGGGCACTTGCGTTGGCGTGAGTAGGATACGTCGACCAGGCTCCGCGAGCGAACCCTCACAAGCCTGCATTTCGGCGGCCTGGGTCTGCAGGCGCTCGATCACGGCATCCACAACGTGGTCGGCGTCCTCGGGCTTCATTTGGCGGGCTTGCGAGACGGCCCGTTGCTGACCAGCCAGATCAAACTGCAAAAGTGCGTCCAACCGCTCGAGTAGGCGCGCCAGCGTCTCCATTGATGGCGGGGCCTGCCAGATCGCCAAGTGTGCCGTCGCCGAGGATGTCGCCCTCGCATGCGCCTCTTCCGCGCTCACGAGCTTCTTCGTACCCAGATCCGAGAGCACCACAACTTTGGCTGCTGGCGCCGTGGCTTTGTCGGTTGTAGCGATCTGCAGCTGCGTCCCGTCGCGTGCCGAACTCCCGGCGAGAGTGCTCGGTGTACGTTTGGCTTTACCCTTCCTGCGCGCAGAAGTGCCTTCGGCCGCTACAGCCTCTCGCGTAGCGTTGGCCGGCTTCGCAGCCCCTGCTTCGACCGCCGGTGAATTGATGGCCGACGTTTTGGGCTGTAGATCCAGCAGCCGCATAACGTCGTGTGCAGTGACCCACGCGCTTTCCACGATCTGATGCAACAGTTTCAATGGCAGGTCGTCACCGGTCCCCTGACCCCTTAGCTTTGAAACGAGGTTGTGCACTCCCAACGCAAATTCAGAAAGCCGCTCCATAACTCCTTCCAGGACCGCGCAGTGCGCCGCGTCGAGTGCGCGTCCTTGGCTCTGTAGAACTGCGTCCTTTGTCGATATGAATGCCGGAAAAACGTCATCGATGAAAGTGCCGAGCAGGCGAGCCCGTCCGTTCTCGGCCATGAGGATTTCCCTCGTGGCTGGGTCGAACGTGCTTTCGAGAGGCTCAATCATGATTTGTGCGAGAGCGACCTGCGATTGCAGATGCATGCACTTGGTGTGCAGTGCCCAACCGCTGTGCAGCCGCAGTGCGGCCTCGTCGGCCTGCCGCTTTTGGGCCGTTACATTGGGTAAATTAGCAGTAGCGGCGCAGACGCATTGCATCCGTTCCGAACGCAACGCCTTCTTTCCCCACCACTCCATGCAGTCCGCATAGCGGTTTGCTACGCCGGAAACCGCTCGGTTCAGTAGGTCAGAGGGAGTGTTGGATAGCATCCGTTGGAGCACGACGGTTGCACTTTTCCTGCTCTGCTCCAAGGCGTAGATGGTCGGGGTGGCCAGAGCGTTACATTGCTCCGCCGCATGGAGCACCTCGTCCCGGAGACCGCGAGCCTGATCGTCAGACAGAATCCTGCGCGCCTCGTGCTGGGGCAGGCTGGCGTAGTACTCCAGAACTTTTGAGCCGACCTGGATGAGCTTGTCGATCAGCTCTTGTGCCTCTGACGAGCTCCGCGCTTGCATGGCCGCCTTACTGCGAGCGCCAACTTCCGAGAGCAGGCTTTCCATTTGTCGCTTTGTTGCCTTGATCTCGTCACCCGTCGATGAAATGGGGACTGCCATATCCGAAGTTCGCGGCTGGCTGCCGACCAACGCCGCTCTATCCTGAGGCCAAGAGCGCATTCGCTCCACGATGGAATAGAAGGATTGGCCGCCCTCCCCAGCGGCGAGACTCGATTCTGAACGCAAACTGCTCGAGTCCCAAGTGCTGTCGGCTCCGGGAGCCCCAACGAGCGATTTGCCAGGCCGGCCAATACCCGTCATATTCTAACTCCGATCCAGGCGAGAACGTGAAGCCTAATTAGATAGACGGCTTGGCTGACGATCAGCTGACGAACGGCATTCTCCCGGACTCACCACGAAAATCAGAATCACCGTGCTTCCAATTCCATAGAAGATGCCTTGGTTTGAGGTTTCCGGTCTGCAGACACGCGTCCTGCTTTGCAACCAGGCCGTGGAGACGGAGCGCAACACTCCCCGCCCTAAAGCAGAGGCTGGTGGGCCCTCAGCAGGCGAGGTATCGGACGCGCACGCTGCAGAGCCGATGGTGCGATCACAGTCGGGCTGAATACGCAGAGCATTCGATTGACCTTCGCGGGCAGTTGGAAGCGATGATCTATCGGTGGTCCAGTCGCGGGAATACTGCCTTTGATAGCGCTAGTTCGGCGCAGAGACCGAGAGTGGCGCGAGTGCAGGAGACAGCCAGCGGGTCGTTTTACACGCAGGCGATTGATCTCAGTCAGCTTTCGTTGATTTGCACAACCTTCATTTTGGAATATCCGAAATCAGAGCTGCATCAAAATTGTGCTGCCTGAGGCCAGTCTATTTTTGAGGGCACTCGCAAGGGAGCACGCATCGACGAATGCGGTGAAACGATTCGCAAACAAGCTTACAGATGCTCCGCGTCCAGCTCGGCGAGATTCGCAAGCGCGTTGCCTCGCTTCTCATCACGCGTGCGCTTATAGGCGAATAGATCCTCTGCCCTAATCCTGCGATGACGCCCCACTGTCACGTGCTGAATTTCGTTCTTCTCTAGCAGAGAAACCAGAAACGGACGTGAGACATTTAGGATGTCGGCAGCTTGCTGTGTGGTCAACATCTCATGCACAGGCACAAGGGTCACCGCATCGCCGCGGCCGATGTGCCGAAGCAATTCCATTAAGAGGCTCGACAGGGCCGGCGACAAGGTTATCTCAGCAGCCTTTTGAGCATCGTCGAGCACGCGTAGCTTGGCATCCCCAGTCGCATGCGACGCGAGTATTTGACGAAGCTGGTTGGCTGCCGCCTTCTCGCTCGCGGAAGGCAGGCGAGTACCTCCCAGCTCTTCGGCGTAGGCTGGCATCGTAATCGTTGTTCTCCTCGGTACGGCATTGTATGTAGGCTATATTCGAAATAAACGCAACAAGTGAAATAAACGAAAATACTGAAGTTCCGGTTGGCTGGGGTCCCCTCCCCGGGGTCAAGTAGCTCAATGCAAGGTGAGACTTTCGGGGCCGCCCCGGATAAGCATGGAATGCTGCGGAACTGGCCCAGGACCGGGCAACCGCCCGGTGAAGTCCAGAAGTAATTCTGGGCAGAGCCTACGCATAGGGGGAAGGCTGTTTTATCAAGACTGATCTTTTTCCGTTCAGCCCCCCGGCCCTGCTCTCACATCCTAACAGGACCGACGGCTTCATCCGCAATGTGGCTCGGCTCTGACCCTCGATACGCATCCGAGGGTCGTGCAGTCGGAGCTTGCGCTCGTGCGCTTCTCGTTCCACGCCGATTAAACGGACCTAGCGAGGCATGGCTGGGGAGATCTTCATATTCTTTCAGCACCTGAGCCCAATCCGCCCCATTGGCGATGACATGGGTAGACAACGGCCAGCCGCGTCGCGGTCGGCTGCGTGGAGTATAACCTATAGCTGTTAGAACGGTCTATCTGGACCCTCAACTGATGCTCGCTTGGGCTGCTTGCGCTCTGGCTAATCGAATGACAGGAATAATGAAAGTAAGATCAACCGATGAAACGCCACGACGAACAAATGTCCAACAACGCGAGGACAACCGAACGGGCCTTCAGCGGCCCTCGTTCGGCGCTTCGGGTGATGGATATCCTGCAGGCGTTAGCGGCCGAACCGGAAGGTCTTACGCTGGCAAAGCTCAGTGACCGCCTAAAACTGCCGAAAACGAGCGTCTTCAGCCTCATGCGCGCGCTCGAAGGCGGGGGATATGCTCGCAGCGACAACGGCCACTACATTCTCGGCGATCAAGCGATCAAGCTTGGCGCGAGCCTGGCTCAGGCTCGATCGTTCCCGAAATGTGCGCGTCCCGTCCTGGAGCGGCTCGCACGAGAGACCGAGGAGACGATCCTGCTCGGTGTCCTCTCCGAGGAGGGCCACGAGATATCTTACGTCGATGTCATCGAATCGGAAAAGCCGCTGCGCTTTGCGGTCCGCATCGGCAACCGGCGGCCGCTGTATTGTACGGCCGCAGGAAAGGCGATGCTGGCATTCCTACCAGAGAATGTTCAGACGGCGTATCTGACCCAGACCAAGTTTGTAAAGTTCACGGACGACACATCCTCGAAAGAGGAACTCGTCGCCATGTTCCCCGAAATCCGTCACCGCGGCGTCGTTGTCGACGCTAATGGTATAATTGATGGCGCCACCGGCATCGCGAGCCCCTGTTTTGACGAGGCCGGCCTCGTCAGCTGCTCGGTGACGATCGCCGGCCCTACCGCGCGCCTGCTGCTTGCGCGCGAGCACATCGAGCGGCTGACCTTCAAGGCCGCCGAACAGATCTCGCAGATCCTCGGCTATCGCGGCCCATATCCGCCGGCAGAAGATTCTGCCGAGCGGGCCGACACCGGCAAGCGGCGCAAGAAATGACCTCGCGCCAGGGACGCCGTCCGGTCAGCCGTCAATCCAGAGAGTATCCCTGATTTCAGCGCCGGCGGCCTGCACGTTCTTGTCCATCTGCAGCAGCTCGAACAACGACGAGCCGGTCTTCAGACGGTCGCGCAGCTCGATCTCCTTCCGATTGCGCTCCCGTGCGCCCTTCACCGCACGCTCGAGCGAGCGCAGCGGAATCGCGAGCGCCCCGTCATCATCGGCGACGATCACGTCACCGGGATCCACACGTACGCCGTCGCAAACGATCGGCACGTTCACCGCGCCGGGGCCGCGCTTTTCGGGATGACTGGAGGAGATCGACGTCGACCAGGTCAGCGAGCCGAGCTCACGCAGCGCAGCGACATCCCGGGCCGGACCATCGACAATGATGCCCGCAATCCCCTTCTGCTTGGCGAAGGTCGCGGCCACGTCGCCCCACAACGAGCCGTGCGCGCCACCGCCGTTGACGAGGACGAGCACCTGGCCTCGCTGCGCGACGTTGAGGGCGGCATGGATCATGAGGTTGTCGCCAGGGAAATTATACGACGTGACGGCTTGGCCCGCGATCCGCTGGCCTGGCGCGATCGGCCGCATGCGCGAGCTCATGAGCTGCATGCGCCCCTCGACCGGGCCGAGTGCCTCGTGCAAATCGGAGACCGGATATTTTGCGACCTCGGCCAGGAGGTCTGCCGGGCATTGCGGAATGCGCTTGTAGATGACGGACTGCATGTTTCCTCTTTCTGTAAGCGTTCTTCACGTACGAAGGGTTTTCAAGTTGCCCGGAGCCGCATCCTCGGGTGCTCACACGAGCCGCATCTGCCAACGGTCATGATCGAGCATTGCATCAGCCAAATCCGTACAGAGCCGCCGGATTTCGAACCATGATCTTGGTCAGGACGGTTTCGTCGCACCACGAATAAAGCGCCGAAAGGAGATCTGTCGCGTCAGGGGTCGGTCCATGCGTTGCGGCATGCGGCCAGTCGGTCGCCCACAGCAGACGATCCGGTGCCTCAGCCAATAAGGCTTCGACGAGCGGCTCGAGCTCGTCATAAGCCGGTGCAGCGGTATTCATGTGATACGGCGCCGAAATCTTCGTCCAGCAATTGCCCGATCGGAGCAGCCGAAGGAGAGCCTGAAAAGCAGGTTGTTCCGTTCCCTTTTGGGCGTCGGGATCGGCCAGGTGATCGATCACGAAGGGGCACGGCAATTTTTGCAGCCGGTCCTCAAGCGCGACGATGGAGCGACCGTCGAGCATCAGCGCGACATGCCAGCCCCATCGCCGAATCCGGGATGCAATTCGCTCCAGCTGTGCGAGCGGCAAGCTGCCTGGCCGGGTCGCAATGAACCTCACGCCTCTCGCGCCCTTGTGGTGTAGCTCGTCGAGTTCTTCGTCCGAGACATCGGGATCGACGACGACAACTGCACGTGTTTCCACGCCTGCGATTTCGCGCATCGCATCGAGCTGCCGGCTGTTATCCGATCCATAGACGCTGGCCTGGACGATGACGGCACGATCGATGCCAAGCCGCTCGGCCAACGCCATATAGGCTGCGGGTGTTGCAGCAGGCGGCGCGTAGGTCAGCTCGGTCCGATAGGGATATCGGGCCTCCGGGCCGAAGACATGGAAATGGGTATCGGTCCGTCCCGGCATGGTCTTGAAACTTGCTTGAGAACTCCGGGTCACCGTTCTTCTTTCTTCTTGGCACGACATCGTCGAGACCTTCGACCGCGGCAGACGGTCCGGAGCCTCACTTCCCGATCAGATTTGGCAGCGCGTGCGTAAACCAGGGGACATAGGCGATGAGCAGCACGCCGAGACAGAGCACAACGAGGTACGGCACCATCGATCGCGACGCCTGGTCGATGTCCGCGCGTACGACAGCGCAAGCGATATAGAAGCCGATGCCGACAGGCGGCATGAAGACGCCTACGCCGATCGACAGGATGATTACCATCGCATAATGAATGGAATCGATGCCGAGTTGATTGGCGATCGGCATCAGGACGGGTGCGAGGATGATGATCGCCGGCAACCCCTCCAGCAAGGCCCCGACGATGATGATCAGGGCGATCGAACCCAGGAGAAACAGCAACTTGCTGTTGCCGAGCAGCGCGACGACCTGGCTCAGATGCGCGTTCAGCCCGGCGGCGGTCAACACCCAGCCGAATGCGCCCGCGGCCGCGACGATGAACAGAACCATCCCTGTCAGCCGTCCGGCTTCAATCAGGATTCTGGCGCATGCCCTGAGCGTGAGCGCGCGATAGAACACGGATGCGAGGACAAGCCCATACAGCACGGCGATCGAGGACACTTCGGTCGGTGTGGCGAAGCCGAACTTGATGCCGAGGATCATGATGACCGGCATGCCGAGCGGCAGCAACGCGTCCGTGCCGGCCCTGGCTCGCTCTCCGGCGGTCGCTTTGGGATTGGCGGACAAACCGCTGTTGCGGGCGGAAACATAGATCAGCAGCATGAGCATCACGGCAATCACTGCCGCGGGTATCAGACCGGCGACGAACAGCGTGCCGATCGAAACCGGTGTCACCGTTCCGAGGATCAGCATCGCGATGCTCGGCGGGATCGTCTCGGACATTGCGGCCGATGCCGCCAGCGCCGCGGCGGATTCCTGGGGCTTGTAGCCCGTTCTTTCAAGCTCTCGCCGCATGACGGATCCTACGGCGACCACGTCGGCCGCTTTCGATCCGGAGATACCCGACACGAGATAGGTCGTGATCACCACCACCTGGAGCAGACCGCCACGGAAATGGCCGACCAGCGACATCGCAAAGCGCACGAAGCGCACGCTGATTCCGCCCTGATCCATGATACCGCCGGCGAGGATGAAGAACGGTAACGCCAGCAGGATGAAGTTGCTGTTGGCGTCGATCATGCTCTGCGCGATCGCGACCAGTGGAATGTCGTTGGCCAGGAGGTAGATCAGCGAGCCCGCCATCAGTGCGAAGCCGATCGGCATGCCGATGCCGATCATGGCGAACAGCACGATCAAGAGCGCCACCAGCGAATATCGCGAGCTGAAAGTCTGTGTGAAGAGGCTGGCATCGGCGAACAGGCAGCCGGCAAGCACGGTAGCGGCGGCAAGCGCGACCAGGAGCGGTCGCCCGCGCTTTGCCAAGAGCCGCTCGGCGGCGGTCAGGGCGATCAGCAGCAGCCCGAGCCCGAGCGGCACGACCAGGGTGGCGGTCGGCCAACCCGTGATCGGCAGATGCTCGTCGAGACGGACCATGAACAGCGAGGCGCTGCCCCGGAGGATGGATATCGCCGTCACCAGCACCCCAAGGTCGACCACGCAGCCCAGGACCTGTCGCCAGTGCGGGGTCAAACGCTTTGTGATGACCTCGATCGAGGCATGTTCGGCGCGCCGATAGGCGATGGCGCCGCCCATGAAGGCAATCACGCTCAGCGACAATTTTGCGGTTTCGTCCACCGACAGGATGGAGAACGGCGTCACCTCGCGAATCAGCACGGAGAGCAGCGTGATGGCCAGCTGCAACGCCAGCGCGATCGCCACCATGATCTCGGCGATGGCACCGAGACCAAAGCGCGACAGAGCGTGGCTGTGCCCTGAAGCCGGAACATCACAGACCTGCTCGGTCATCCCTCGGCGGCTTTCAGCAGTTTGTCGATGAGCTGCTCGCCCATCGACGTGCGGAACTGAGCGAACACGGGCTCGACCTTTTGCCTGAACGGCGCGTAGTCGACGGGGTTGAACTGGATGCCGGCATCTTGGCAGGTTTTCTTGGCCGCGGCGGAGGCCTCGACGATCGACTTGCGGGTGTCGTTGCCGAACCGCAGCGCTTCCTCACGCAGGACCTTCAGGTGCGTCGGATCGAGCTTGTCGAGCTTGAACTTCGAGCCGAGCAGCGCCATCGCGTTGTAGGTGTGATTGGTTTCGGAAACGAATTTCGTCACCTCGTGCAGCTTGGTCGCGACGACGGAGAGCAGCGGGAATTCGTAGCCGTCGATCGTGTTCTGCGTCAGCGCCAGATACATCTCGGAAACGTCGAGCGACACGGGCTGGGCGTTGAATGCCTTGGCCATCGCGACGAAGACCGGGCTTTGCTGGATCCTGAACTTCATCCCGGAAAGGTCGTCGGGAGCTCGCACGACCTTTCTGGTGGTCTCCACCACCCGCCAGCCATTGGTGCTCCAGGCCAGGCCATAGACATTCTTCGGCGCGAGGCTGGCGAAGATCATCTGGCCGATCTCGCCATCGGTCACCCTTTCGCCGCTGCGCGCGTCGCGGAACAGGAACGGCAGATCGAGCACCTGCATCATTGGGAAGATGGAGGAGAGGAATCCCGCGGTGTGGTACACGAGATCGACCGTCCCGGTCGCAACGCCGGTCGCGATGCTGACACTGGAGCCAAGCTGTCCGCCGGCGAAGATATCGATCTTGACAGCGCCATTGGTGCGTTCGCCTACCCGGCCCGCAAAGGCTTCCGCCATCTTGTGGTTGGGATGGAGGTTGCTGTCGGGATGAGCGAATTTCAGGGTGACCGCCCCCTGCCCCCGCGCGATGTTCGGCGCGAAAAGACCAAGGGCCGGCGCGCCGATGCCCGCGAGCAGCGTCGTCTTCACGAACGCTCTCCGAGTGTGATTCATTGTCACGATCTCCTCCCTGCTCGTAACGATACTCGTTGGAACGCGGCCAACTCGCGTGGCCGTTGCCGTTCAGTTCAGCAAATTTTCGCGGAACGTCTCGCCCTCATATGCGGTGCGGAACACACCTCGTTTCTGCAGAATTGGGATCACCTGGTCAACGAATTCCTCGACGCTGGAGGGCGTGGTCGTCGGCGTGATATTGAAACCGTGGCACCCGGTCTCCCGCCAGATCGTCTCGAGCTGATCGGCAACCTGCTCCGGTGTTCCGATCAGTTGCGGCATGCCGACCGCAAGGCCCCAGCGTACCGCCGCCTCGCGCAGCGTGAAGCGGCGATTCTCGAACGAGGCCGACATGGCCTTCATCAGACCCTGCGATGCCTGCGTCTTCTGCTCCTCGAGCGGCAGATCGAGCTCGACTTGGCTGAAATCCACCCCGAGCGAACCGGACAAGCGGCTCAGCGCGGCCTCAAGCGGAATGCGCGCGGCGAATTCGTCGAGCCGGCGCCTCGCCTCCGCCTCGGAGCTTCCGAGAATCGGCTGCACGCCGAACGTCACCTTGGGCGCGGCCGCGCTCCCCGATGCTGCGCCGAGCTCCTGCATGAAGGTTTTCATGCCGCCCAGATGCGGTTGAATGGAGAACACCACGTCGGCGTGCTTCTGCGCGAAGCGCTGGCCGCGGCCGGAGGATCCGGCCTGGAACAGCACCGGATGGCCCTGCCGCGACGGCAAAGCCGGCGGCACCGTATGGCAGCGGAAATACTCGCCCTCGTGATTGATGATGTCCACCTTGGCCGGATCAGCATAGACGCCTGTCGTCCTGTCGGCCTGGACCGCGCCCTCGCGCACCCCGCTCCAGAGCGCACGACAGACTTCCATATATTCATCGGCGCGATCGTAGCGCTGGTCGTGATCGAGTTGATTGAGACCGAGTGCACGGTACTCGCCGCGCAGATGGCCAGTGACGATGTTCCAGCCGACCCGACCGCCGCTCATATAGTCGAGCGTCGAGAGCGAGCGGACCGCCTGATAGGGATGATTGGCCGAAATGGAGAGCGTCACCGCAAGGCCGAGCCGATCGGTGGCGGCGGCGAGTGCACTCAGCAGAACGACCGGATCGTGCGGCGGCCAGCACACGCCGTAGCGCACCGCCTCGTCGGAACGCTCCTTGTAGCGGTCGAACACACCCGGCGTATCCGCGAAGAACAGCCCATCGAACAGGCCGCGCTCATAGGTCTGCGCAAGCCTCTGCCAGCGCTTCAGGCTTCCCATCGCCTCGAGACGCTGATCGGCGGGATCCGACCAGCTCAGGATCGTGTGATTGATAGGCGAGTTGATCAGAAACCCGATCAAGTGCATGCCGCCACGCATGAAGTCGCTCCCTCCGAAAAGCCGAGCCGCATCGCGCTGGCGCGACGCCCCGGTTTTTCCTTGCGTTCTCATTTCGGAACGTTATCCTTATATAAGAATAGATAGCCAATCACCACGGCTGTCAAGCCGGTTGCGCTCACGTGTCGTCACGGAATGCGCGGCTTAACGAGACGCGGATTAACTCCGCGCACGGGAGAACTCGACGATGTATGCAGCACCGCCAAGCGTGGAGGCGCGCGTCTTCACTGCAATCCCCGAGCATCTGTTCAAGAGCGGCCAGCGCTCGGAATGGGCTGAGGTGCAGTTTCACGGCGCACCGACGCCGACCTTTCTCGAAGGCCCATCCTTTGACCGCAATGACGATCTCTGGGTCGTCGACATTCCTTGGGGCCGCCTGTTGCGCATCACGCCGAACGGTGAGGTCAGTGTTGGCGCGGAGTACGACGGTGAGCCGAACGGCCTGAAGTTTCACAGGGACGGGCGCGGCTTCATCACCGACCACAAGCAGGGCATCATGGTGTTCGACCCGGCCACGGGTCGCGTCGAGCCCTTCCTGGAGCGCTCGCTGTTGCAGCGATTCAAGGGCGTCAATGATCTCGTGTTCGCCTCGAACGGCGACATGTACTTCACCGATCAGGGGCAGACCGGATTGCATGATCCGAGCGGCCGCCTCTATCGATTGCGACCCAGTGGCCAGCTCGATTGCGTGCTCGACCGGATTCCGAGCCCGAATGGCCTCGTGCTCAACAAGGCCGAGACGATGCTGTTTCTGGCGGTGACGCGCGCCAATGCGATCTGGCGGGTGCCGCTGATGCGCGACGGCACCGCAAGCAAGGTTGGCACCTTCATCCAGCTTTCCGGAGGTGGCGGCCCCGATGGCCTTGCGATCGACGAGGACGACAATATCGCGATCTGTCACGTCGGCCTCGGCGCCACCTGGCTGTTCAGCGCGCTCGGAGAACCGATGCTGCGCATCAAGTCTCCGAAGGGACTTCTCACCACCAATTGCGCCTATGGCGGTCCGGATCGGCGGACACTCTTCATCACGGAATCGAAGAGCGGTACGATCCTCGCAGCGGAAATGCCGGTGGCGGGACGGCCGATGTACTCCCACGCTGCGTGATCAGGATATTCGCAGCAACCTCCGAGCGACTGACCAGAAGGCCGAGTGCACGCCATGCAGCAGTTCTCCCCGACCATCGCGGCCGTCGACAGCGGCGATCCCAAGGCAGATCCGGCCGCGTTTCGGCGCTGCCTCGGCCAATTCGGGACCGGCGTGACCGTCGTCACCGCCGCTCACGGTGACGAGCTCGTCGGAATGACGGCGAACTCGTTCTCCTCGGTCTCGCTCGATCCACCGCTCGTGCTGTGGTCGGCCAAGCGAACGAGCCAGAGCTTCCCGACCTTCAAGGTCGCCACGCATTTCGCCGTAAACATTCTATCCAGCGACCAGATCGCTCTCTCAAATCATTTTGGCCGCTCGGGCGGCGACAAGTTCGGGGGCGTCTCCTGGAAGCGCGGCATCGGCGGCGCACCGCTGCTCGAGGGAACGCTGTGCAGCTTCGAATGCCGCAAGGCGGCCGAATATCCCGGCGGCGATCATCTGATCATGCTGGGTGAAGTCGAACGCTTCGTGCGCCACGACCGCGGCCCGCTACTGTTTGCGCAAGGACGCTATTGCATGGCCGCCGACTTCGCCGATCCCACCGACCTGTCGAAGGCGACCGGACAGGCGCACGCCGGCGGCCCGATGAATGAGTTCATGACGGCGCTGATGTATCGTGCCCATGGCGTGCTCTCGGCAGCGCTCGACGAGGGTCGCCATGCCGAAGGTCTCAGCGTCCTGCAGAGCCGGTTGATGGCCGCGATCGAAACGTTGCCGGGACGCACGCTCGCGAGCTTGCTGCCTGAATTGTTTCTCGGGCTCAACGCCGCGGAGAGCACCGTGAACGAGCTAGTGCGCATGGGCCTCGTCGAGGCCGACGCTAGCGGCGGCTTGACACTCACGGCCATGGGACGCGACCGCAACCACGCACTACACGCGCGCGCCCGCGCAATCGAGGCAAAGGAACTGTCCGGCATTTCGCCCGGCGAGATCGCGAGTTGCCGGCACGTTCTCGACAAGCTCGTTCGCCGCGCACCGACGGCATAGTAAGAACCAAGGCCGACGACGAAGGAACAATGGTAATGAAGAAACGTATCGCAATCGTCGGCGCCGGCGCTGTCGGCAGCTATCTCGGCGGCCATTTGGCGCGCACCGGCAACGACGTCACGCTGATCGATCCCTGGCCCGAGCACATCGAGACGATCCGCCAACGCGGGCTGCATCTGTCCGGCATGAGGGATGAGGAAACCTGCATCGTTTCGGTCCCGACGATGCACCTCACCGAGGTGCAGAGCCTTTCGAGGCAGCGGCCGATCGATATCGCGATCATCTCCAGCAAATCCTACGATACCGAATGGTGCACGACCCTCATCAGGCCGTATCTCTCGCCGCAGGGCTACGTCGTCTCGGCGCAGAATTCGATCAACGAGGAGATCATCGCCGGCGTCGTCGGATGGGGACGCACGGTCGGCTGCATCGTCGGCAATAATTTCGCCGTCGATCTCTATGAACCGGGCTGCGTCCGTCGCACCATGCCGCGCGACTTCGAGACCAAATCGATTCTCGTCGGTGAGGTCCATGGGCGCGTGACGCCGCGCGTGAAGGAGCTGCACGCCCTGTTTACCCCGATCGACGGCTCTGGCGTCACTACCAATCTGTGGGGCGTGCGCTGGTCGAAGCTCTGCGTCAACGGCATGCGCAACGGCGTCAGCGCCGCGACCGGCATGAGCGGAAACGAACGCGACGCCCATCCCGTGATCCGCCGCCTCGTCATCCGCCTCGGCGGCGAAGCGATCCGGACCGGCCAGTCGCTCGGCCTCGACCTCGAGCACATCACGGGCATCGAGCCGAACCTGCTACGCTCGGCATCCGAAGGCGACGCCACGGCGCTGGCCGAGGTCGAGCGGCACATGCAGAAGGGAACCGGTTCGCAGGCGCGCAGCAATTTGCAGCGTCCCTCGATGGCACAGGATATCCAGAAGGGGCGGCGCACCGAGATCGGTGAGATCAACGGCTTCATCGTCCGCAAGGCGAAGGAGGCCGGCTGCGCAGCGCCGGCGCATGAGCGGATCGTCGATATCGTCCGCAAGGTCGAACGCGGCGAGGTTACCCCGCGCCCGGAGCTGCTGTTCGAGATTTGAGATAGAAAGCCGGGCGATGGAGACGATCAACATGCTGCTGCCGCCGCTCGAAGCGTGGGTCGCAACCATCTTCGCGCGGGCCGGACTCGGCGAAGATGACGCGAGGCTGGCAGCCCGTCGTCTGCTGCTCGCCGACATCACGGGCGTACGGACCCATGGCATCGCGCGTCTGCCCTCGTATTGGCGCCAGCTCGCGCGCCGCGGCTTGAACCCGAGGCCGGATATCAAATGCGGCTGGCATGGCACGGTGTTGGTAATCGACGCCGATCTTGGGCTTGGACAAATCGTTGGCCCCAAGGCGTTGGCACTGGCGATGGATGCGCTTGGCCCGACCCGACCGTTCGTCCCCTTTTTGATCCGCAACGCCGGACATCTTGGCGCAGTCGGCTCGCATCTGCTCGACGTCGCCGAAAGCGGCAGGGTCGGCTTCCTGTCGCAGGTGACCCAGCCGGTGATGGCTCCCGGGGGCGCAACGCGGCCGGCAATCGGTAACAATCCCATTGCATTTGCAGCGCCGAGGCCGGACGGACCACCGCTGCTGATCGACTTCGCGATGAGCAATGTCGCGCGCGGCAAGATCCACGTCGCCCTACGCGATGGCCTGCCGATCCCGGAAGGCTGGGCGATCGACGCGGAGGGCCGGCCGACGACCGACCCGACCGCGGCGCTCGCCGGCTCGATCCTACCGGCCGCCGGTCACAAGGGACTCGCGCTGGCGATGATCGTGGAAGTGCTTGCGGGAGTGCTGACCGGGGCAAGGCCCCTGTTGTCGGAAGGCGGCGCCCCGGGCGGCGTCGGCGCCTTCGGCTTCGTGTTCGATCCGGCGGCGCTCATCGGCAAAGATGCTTTCGATCAGAACATGCAGGCTTGGACGCAGCGCTATCTCGCAGCGGTCGGAGGAAATGGCCGCATTCCCGGCGAGCGCGCGGCAGAACTGCGCGCGCAAGCGGACCAGGTCGGGATCGCGATCGAGCGCAATCTCTTCGAACAACTTGCCGAACTCGGTCGAGAAGGCGGAGCGGTACTTCCAGCTTAGTTCAATCGTTCGCAGGTGAGCTCCGAGGTGCGGTTTGTGGTGGCCGTCTCGTGCGCTGGCGGCGCCGGTGGGAGGACGCGACCGATGAGGGACGTGGCGGTCGTTACGGGCGCAGGGCGTGGAATCGGTCGTGCAATCGCCGACGCGCTCGGTAAGGCCAATTTCACCGTCGCCCACGTGAGTCCCGAGGATCTGGAGCAGGAGCCAATTCCGGCTCCCGACCGGTATTATAGATACGATGTTTTCCGAGATCGGGAAACGATGCGTTGCTGGCCCGGATTGCGGGAGAGCTCGGCGAGCCACCTGCCTGGTCAACAATGCTAGCGTAAGCTCACTGCAGCACTGCAGCGCGGGGATATCCTCGACCTTGAGCCGGAAAGCTACGATCGGACGCTGGACATCAACCTTCGTGCCGGCTTTTTCCTCACACAGTGTTTTGCGAGGAGGTGCCTGGGCCTCGTCGAAAGGCGCCCGGGATCGGTGATCTTCATCGGCTCGGCGAATGCAGAGATCATCGGCGAAAACAGGGCCGACTGTTGTATCAGCAAGGCGGGCGTTGGAATGACACCCGGCCTGACGTCGTAGATGGTGATAGGCTCGGAAGCCAGTCGTGAGGCGAACAGCTTCGTCATCATTCGCACCGAGATGACAGCCGCGGCGAAGGATCGTTATGACGATTTGATCGCCACCGGCGGCATTCCAATGGCGCGCTGGGGCCTGAAGAGATCGGCCGGGCCGTGACCCTCCCTGTTCGCGGAGAGATCCCTTATGCGATCGGCATTCATATCGACGTTGGCGGTGGCCAACAGCTCTCCCGCCTTTGAACTTGAGCTTGCAGTCTTGCGTCCGGTCGAGTTCAGAGCAGAGCGCGTCAGGCGTCAGCGATTCGCGAGGCGATATCCTCGAGCGGACGCCGGCTGAAATCCTTCGCGAGCTGGATTTTGAGCAGTCCGAGCTTCGCAGTCTTCGAGTGCTGATTTGATGGTCGGTGGTGCCAAGAAGCCTATGTCTCGCCCCAGCCGGGCGGGAGCGGCTGGTCCAACCCCGCAGGCAGCTCGGTTCCCGCGCCACCCAAGTGGGTGATGGTCTAGCGGGGTAGTTCGGCGATCTCACCGCCGCGGTCTCCCGGGCTCACTCTATGTCTGGGCGCAAGTCACATCGTTGCGCGAGTTCCTGCCGCATCGGGCCGCAACGCCTCGCTCAGGGGAAGCCATGGCCGCTTGCTAGTCGGTCAATCAATCTATCTAACATCTTGTCGCAGCGGTCAATCTGGTCAATTTCGATAAACTCATCCGGCTTGTGACCCTGCTGCATCGACCCCGGTCCGCAAACGATCGTTGGAACCCCCAGTCTCTGCAAAAACAGGCCGGCTTCCGTTCCGAATGGCACCTTCACCACGTTGGCGTCACCGGTGAGAGACTTGACAAGATGGACGACCGGGGCGTCGCAGGCGATATTGAGCCCGGGATAACTGTTGACTACATCAATATTTATAGCGGCTTCGGACGCGATGGTCCTTGCGCCATTGGCGATTTCACTCGCTCTAGTTCGCAGCCTACTCAATATCTCCTCAGGTATCTCCGCTGCGACATTCCTGATCTCGAACTCTAACTCGCATCGGCTCGGCACAATATTGAGCATTCCCCCCGATTTAATCGTGCCGACGTGAAGCGTTGTATACGGAATTTCGTAGCTCGCATCCCGCGCGCCCTCGTCGCACAACTTAGCTTGCTCTCTGCGGATGGCTTCGACAAATTCGCAACCCAAATGGATCGCGTTTATCCCGGTAGGCGCCAATGCGGAATGGCATTCCCGGCCAACGCAAGTAACGCGAGCCGCAACCTTGCCTTTGTGTCCGATTGCAACGTTCATATTTGTTGGCTCACCAACGATACAGAAAGATTGCCGTTGCAGCTCATTCACCATCGAGTCAAGCAGACCTCGCACTCCTACACAGCCAATCTCTTCATCATATGATAGTGCCAGGTAGAGAGGCGCATTTAAGCGTGTCTTCGACGCCTTAAGCGCGGCGGAAATGGCACAGCCCACAAAGCCTTTCATGTCTGCAGTTCCACGACCATACAGCTTACCGTCTTGTCGTGTGGCGCTAAATGGCGGTTTGGTCCAGCTCTGATCATCGGCCGTAACGACGTCCGTATGACCTGAGAGAATTGCGCCTGGCCGATCATCGGGTCCGATCGTAGCCAGCAAACTCGCTTTTCGCCCGTCCTGCGAATAGACAAGACGGCAGGTCACGCCGTTTTCGCGAAGCAGCTGAACGACAAAGTCAATCAAATTGAGGTTTGATTCCTGGCTGACGGTCGGAAACGCAACCAACCTCTGAATAATGGCGATGCTGTCCATCTGTATTTTGCTCAGTTTTCCAGTTCTTCTGAGGTTCGTAGCGTTCGCTCGTCGCCAGACTACAGCGTCATCATGGTTGTCCGAGACAGCATCAGATCTCCGCTATGAAAGGTCGATACAAAATTAACCCCAATCTGCCCGACATTTGCCAATGCCCACAATTCAGGGGTCTTCTGTCAACATCCGCGGGTTTGCGTAGACTGCTGACTTGAAGCGTATAGCTCAATCTACTCTGTGCTCTGGCACCGCGTCATGAAGACGATCAAGGGAGCGGTGCGGCCAATGGCGAGCGCTCGTCGGAGCGCTATTCGTCACCCGGGACGCCGAACGAAGGAGCCGCTCGTGGATCAAGCGCGCGCTTCACGTAGGCGTTAAGTTGGGGTTTGTAGACCTTCCAGGCAGAAACGAGCAGTTCGATCGGACACTCTTGTGTCCAGTCGCAGCGCAGGTCCACGACTGGCCAACTGACTTGGTCAACAAGCTTCATGCCGGCTGAGTGTAACGGACCGGCCTCCCCGCCGGCGGCCAACCCGGCTCTTAGTGACGCAATCAGGCGGTCACCAAGATGCCCTGACGAACCAATGAATGCATCGACAATTGCGTGCGGTACTCCGTCATTTGCTAGGAGATTGCCGCCGGCCGCGACATTTTCTCCGCTCGTCTGAGCCCATATGCCTAGTGAATTGGGCCCTGAATAAACAGCGGCATTTCCGTCGCGGTCAACTGCCAGTAGCTGGCGATACTCGATAAATCGACTACGTTGTTTCACTTCTTCGACGGCTTCCCACGCGGACATGCCGCTCTCCATCGCATCCAAGGCCAATGGTCCTAGCGAGGGATCAGTTACGTTCTGCGAAGCGACCGCGCCGACACCAGCTCGCGCGAATGAACACCTTGAAGCGACAGCCGGAGATGAAGACGAAATCGCTACGCCGAACATTCCAGTCTGGTCGCACCGAGCAACTAGGGAAAACGTCATACGCTCACTCGGGTATCACCGCTGTGGCGTCGATTTCAACAAGCCACTCAGGTCGCGCCAACGCTTGGACAACAAGTCCTGTGGACACGGGATGCACGCCCTTTATGTACTGACCCATCGTTCGATAAACGGCCTCCCGATGCCGCACGTCGGTAAGGTAAACGACAACCTTGACCAAATGTTCAATCTTACCGCCACTTTCTTCGATGAGTTGCTTAATATTCTGCATCACCTTATGCGTCTGCTCGACAGGATCATGGCTGTCGATGTTGACGGCGTCATTCAAGCTCTGGGGGCACTGGCCCCGTAGCCAAATAATTTTTCCGCCGCTAGTCACCACTGCCTGACATAGATCATTGTCGAGCTTCTGCTCCGGATAAGTGTGTTTCGTATTGAATTTCCGAATCCGCCTATGAGCCACTTCTTGCTCCTTCTTACGTGTCAGCACCCGCAACCCCAACTGGTGAACTGTTTCGCCAAAAAACTTAGGGGCCTCCCGTCGCTTTTCGTGGATCAACTTTCTCCGATTTTACGACGTGATGTTCCAGGTAACGCCGCCGAGTAGAGATACGATCAGCAATATATTTAGCGTCATGCCAGACACCCCAGATAAAAGCGGACCCTCGCCTAGATTGCCAAGGCAAGCCCACAAAGTAGACGCCCGGCTCCGAGGATACCCCACGTTGGTGTTCGGGTTTTCCGGCCTCGTCGAAGGCCTTGACCTTAAGCCAGCTGTAGTCCGACGAAAAGCCCGTCGCCCAGATGATCGTATTCACGCCGGCAGTCTTTAGATTGAGCTCACGCTGCGGATTCATTAGGCAGTCCGGGTCCGGGAGTAACCTGCGCGCTTCAGGCTCCTCCGGAAGTGCAAGTCCATTCCGCCTAACGTATTCATCGGCCTCATCCAACAGAGTGAAGAGCGAGGCGTCACCCATCGCGACATTCTTCGCGAGATCACTGGCAAACGTTACGTTGCCTGCCTCGAACGCTTCAGTTGAGCCAACAAGCATCATTCCGTCTGCGGCGAGCTTCCTGAAGTCGACCGTGTATCCCCCACGGGCCCCACTGACGGAGATCGTTACGTGCTCGGTACCGCGAACTCTTGCTTCATTATCCCACTTTCCCAAGACGCCGAGCCACCAGCAGAAGTCGTAGCCGCGGTAGGAGCGCGGGGGGCGTTCGTGGGGGCCCACGGAGAGATAGACCTTCCGATCAGAGCGCAGAAGTTCGTCTGCGATCTGGCTTCCGGAAGATCCTGCGCCAACAACCAACACGGCCCCTCTAGGCAACTGCTCCGGGTTTCGGTAGTCGCTCGAGTGAATTTGGACGACTCCAATGTCCTGCGGTACTACTTGAGGTATTGTCGGAATCTGGAATGGACCGATCGCTGCAACTACGTTATTTGCCTCCAACGTCCCTTGCGAGGTTTCCACTCGAAAGCCCAATCGTCCCTCGTTCCGTTGTACGGCCGTAACCTCCACCCCACAGCGCACCGGCGCGGCAATCTTCTTTGCGTAGGCAACGAAATAGTCCGCGATCTCCTCCTTACCCGGGAACGCATCAGGGTGCGTCTGAAATGTTAGGCCGGGGAAACGGTCATGCCACGCGGGACCATTAGCCACCAGCGAGTCCCACCGGGCTGTTCGCCATCTCTCCGCGATCCGGTGCCTTTCCAAGACGACGTGAGGAATACCAGCCGAAGTCAGATGTTCACTCATAGCCAGCCCTGCCTGACCGGCTCCGATCACGATCGTATCTACTACTTCTAATGACATCTCTGTATCCATTTCTAATTCGATTGAGTGATCGCGTCGAACATGGAGGAAATCCGGTTCGAGAGTTTGGAGGCGAGCATGATCATGTGGGATTATGTCGGAGCGCTTAGGCCTGCATCTATGCGCCGCAGAAGCTGTTCTGAAACTGAGCGCGGAGTTGCAACATGATGGCATCATACCGCTATGGAATTAGCGACTATCCGTGCGCTTGATACAACCGCCATCCCATTCAGGTTGTGGCCATTGCGGCTCGCCGGCGCTAATAAGGCTCGATGTGAACCATTGCGGGTTCGGGCAAATACATCACGGAATCCGACCAGGCCGTCCCTCATGGAAATAGACCTCGCGTATTCTTGGCGCCCCGCACCCGCTCGACGCCTATGGCCATGGCCGCCGTGCGATTGAACACCTTGTCGCGGCTCGCCCTCGCCACCATCCGATCGAACGCTCGATCGAGAATCTGGTATTCGCGTCGTACTACTTCCTCCTCTTCCCAGAAGAGTTGTTGCAGATCCTGCACCCATTCGAAATAGCTCACCACTACCCCGCCGGAATTGCACAGAATATCCGGGATCAGGAAGATCTCATTCTGTCGCTGCGTAAGAACCAGATCGGCTTCCGGTGTCGTCGGCCCATTGGCCCCTTCAGCGACAATACGGCAACGCAGCTTCGTGGCGACAGCAGCGTCGATGACCCGCTCCATCGCGGCTGGCACAAGAACATCACAAGACAGCGTGAGGACTTCCTGCGGATCGAAGGCTAGTTCACTCGAATACCCCGAGAGACTGCCATGTGTTGCCGCATGTACCACGAGTTCTGGAATGTTGAGGCCGGAAGCGCAGTAGAGCGCGCCGGTGTGGTCGCTGACGGCGATCACTTTAACGCCCATATGGTGAAGCTCAAGTGCGGCGATCGAGCCGACATTTCCGAAGCCCTGCACAGCAGCCGTTGCATGGTTCAGATTGATGCCCTGTTCGTTCATCACGCGGCGCGTCAGATGCGCGACGCCCCGCCCTGTCGCCTCGCGGCGTCCCAATGTCCCTCCGGCGCTGACCGGTTTACCGGTAACGATCTCCGTCACGGTCCGGCCCTGATACATCGAATAGGTGTCCATAAACCACGCCATCACCTGCTCGTTGGTCCCCATATCGGGGGCCATGACATCAGTGTGAGGGCCAACGAAGGGGATCATCTCCTGCATGTAGCGGCGTGATAATGCCTCTAGTTCGCGCCTTGATAGATTCGATGGATCGACGCTGATGCCGCCCTTGGCGCCACCATAGGGCAAGCCGGTTAGGGCGCACTTCCAACTCATCCAGATCGCAAGCGCAGCAACCTCGCCGAGGTCCACACTAGCCGCGAAGCGCGTGCCGCCTTTCGTAGGTCCTAGCGTGAGGTGATGCTGAACTCGATACCCTTCAAAAACCGCCGTCGTGCCGTCGTCTCGATGAATAGGACAAGATACAGTGATCGCGCGCTTTGGTATTAACAAGCGCGCCCTCGCGTCCTGCGGCACAGACAGGTGATCAGCGATCACTTCGAACTGTTGTACGGCCATGTCAAAGACAGGTCCACTGTATGTGGTCACGTTTGCTCCATTGTACTCGATCGAAACCGGATCGGACGGCGGATAGCTACCATTCGAAGTATTCCCGCCGCTGTAAGAGGCAAGCAAGCCCCTTCAGCGAGGTCGTTATGCTGAATTTCAACGAGATTCGATGAGCTGAGCGCTCAAGGTAGGTCGAAATGCCCTTGGACGGATGCCTTGCGGAAAACAACGTTCCCTTGCTTTTAGACACCTGCTGTCGCTGGATAGGGAAAACAACAAGCACTACACGAGAGCGGAGACATCAATTGTGTACATTCGCCTCCGTCTCTCGTGATAGGAGTCGATGCAAACGCACTTCCCATCGCGGCTCCACCTTGGGTGAAGATCACACCGGTTCTCTTTAGCCAGAGTTGGATCAGTATAAAAGCTTCCGAGGTCGAGCCGGACTTCATTGTTGGCATCGAAAAGGAAGAGATCACGCAGGTTGGTCTCGGAATGCGGATACGTATCGCTCAAAAGCCAGCGCATATTCACAGGTGAATAGGACATGTGTCCGTTCTCTCTTAGGAGGCCGTCGCCAATAGTCTGGACTAAGCCATTGTGCGCGTCTTGGTAAACCTGATAGTTTATACGTCCGGCGTGAGGTCCCCAGACGACGATGCTGCTATCATCCCGCCATAACGGGTGAGAGATCTGGTATTCGGACTTTTCGTAGTCGTAGGTACCTACGGCCTTTGAATCGAACCGCCGAGCCAGCTGCGGCAATGGATGATCAGAGCATTCAAGGAGACGTAAGTTGCTTCCATCCGGATCCATTGTGATCAAGCGATGCAAGAAGCAGGTCTCGTCTTCAACACGCTCTGTCCATCGGTGAAGGAAGAGCACACGTGTTGATGACGGATTTATCTCAATATGGCTCACCCAATGAATTGCCTTATCCATGGATGGCTTATGAGCAAGCTCGTAAAGTTGGCGGTAACTGACAACGAGTGTCGAGTCGCCGCTTGCAATGTCGAGGCGCCAAATGCCATCATCGTCCGGTGCATTATCCAGTGGAAGCCGTCCCGCGAGTGCGCAGTAGCCGATCGTCTCATGCGTTTTGTAGAGACGTCGATAGTCAATGCACATCGCGAATTTGCTGTTCGCGGCTACGACGTAAATCGGGATATTGAGATCGCGAGTGCGCCCCGTATCCACGTCGGTAATCCGCGCACCGATGTTGGGATACGGGCCACCCGCGTCGTGCGACGTACGAATATTGTAGATTATGTTACGGCCAGGCATGCCGGTGAGCCATTGTAGTTGGCTCCCCATTTGCCAGTTCCAGGCTTGGGTTCGATCAACCAGCCGAAACTCACGCGCTTCATCAAAATAACCGACATTGCAGCCGCTATTTCTGCCAATGCGGAAGTTAGGTTCATCGACTTGGTGGCCTAGGATAAGGCGACCCTGCCCGTCCCACGGCGTCTTATTATAGTAACCAAAAAAGAAGTTGTAATCCTGACCACCAAGTCGTGTGATGCTGACTCTTTCGTTGATAGTTGAAGGGGACATTGCTCCTCACAGAGTCGTCGTGGTCGATTGCCCAAATGGCATGACGCCTAGTAGGCCTTATTGGTGATGAATCTGGTATTGAGATAGCCTTCAGTTGATTCTAGGCCACCCTCGGAACCGTACCCAGACTCTTTGACGCCGCCAAAGGGCGTTTCCGGCAAGGCAAGGCCCAGGTGGTTGATGCTGAGCATACCGACCTCAAGATTCTCCGCCAGGAACTGAGCGTTCGCCGATGATTCCGTGAAGGCATATCCGGCGAGCCCGAAGGGCAATCGGTTAGCCTCTGCAACAGCTTCATTTGGATTGTCAAAGCCGCTAATGAGCGCGATTGGGCAGAATGGCTCATCGTTCATGACTCGCATCGATGGATCGACATTCGCAAGTACTGTTGGCTGCCTGAATGTTCCGCGAGTAAATAAGCTCTCGCCGCCGCACATGAGCTTTGCGCCTCGCTGCCTCGCGTCGTCCACAAATTGATCGAAGAGTTTCCCTCTGCGTTCGTTCGCGAGGGGGCCCATCTGCGTTGTCGCATCCAGACCGTTGCCAACGACAAGCGATTGTGTCTTTTCAACAAAAGCTGCGACGAACTCATGATAAACATCGTTGTGTACCATAAACCGCGTCGGCGCGGCGCAGGTTTGACCGGCGTTGCGATACTTGCCTGAAACGAGCAGCGCCGCGGCTGAGGATATGTCGGCGTCTTTGAAGACAATCGCCGGCCCATGCCCGCCGAGTTCCATCGTCGTCCTCTTCATCTGCTCGCCCGAGAGCGCAGCTAGATGTTTTCCAACCGGAACAGAGCCGGTGAAGGAGATCTTCCGAATCGCCGGGTGGGCAATCAGGTGCCGCGATATTTCATCGGGAGTGCCGTATGCGAGCTGGACAACACCTGTTGGAATGCCAGCATCGACAAGTGACGTGATGATTGCCGCGGCAGATCGTGGCACCTCTTCCGAGGCCTTGACGATCACGGAGCATCCGGCAGCCAACGCTGGAGCAAGCTTCTTCGCGACTTGGCTCGCGGGGAAATTCCACGGGGTGAACGCAGCAACCGGGCCTACTGGAGCACGTACGACATATTGCGCAACGCCTGCTGCACGCGACGGTATCACGCGCCCATAGAGCCGCCTTCCCTCTTCAGCAGCCCATTCGAAGGCATCGGCGCAACTCGCGATCTCCGCTCGCGCTTCCAAAAGAGGCTTACCTTGCTCCAAGGTGAGAACATGGGCGATGGACTCTAGTCGATCGCGGAGCAGGCCAGCTGCCTTACGTAGCGTAACTCCGCGTTCCACCGCGGGCGTTCTCCGCCAAACATGGAACGCCTTCTCGGCGGACGCAGCTGCACGGTCGAGATCGGCCACCGTCGCCTTAGCGACGTGACCGATCTCCTCGTCAGTTGCTGGATTAAAGATCGGGATCGTTTGCTTCTCAGAGCCGGAGCACCATTCTCCGTCAATAAAGAGGAGCGTATTCTCATATTTCATGTGTTCCCCGCAAGTCATCCGTTATTAAAGCGTCCATTCAAATAGACCAGCGGAGACGCATCGTGGAGACCGATCTCGATGACATCGCCAACGATTATGACGTGATCGCCGCCATCAAAGCTGCTGTTCAGGTGACAGATAATATATGAGGCGACGTCCTGGATAATTGGTAATCGATTTAGACCTTCTCGATAGGAAATCGCCGAAAACTTATCTGTCCCCTTCTTTGCAAACGTCATCGCAATGCGCTCTTGGGATGAGGAGAGCATGTTGATGCAAAACCACCCTGTCGAAGTGATGGCGGGGAGCGAGTTCGACTTTCTGTCGATGCATATCAGGTATTGCAGGGGGCTGATCGATAGGCTGACGACGGCGCTCATCGTGGTGCCGAAAAGCGCTCCGTGACTATCGACTGCAGTTACGACGGCGATTCCAGAGGCCCACTTCCGCGACACTTCTCGAAATGTTTCGGGCGTCGCTGTGGCAATGGCGCGACCTGCATCGATCATCTAATGGACCCTCCTTTGAGGTACCAGCGAAAGCATGATAGCGGTGGCGAAGGACGGCCCCGTCCACAGCGAACAAAGACGTATCATTGCCATTGGCCTTCATCCAATTGAGATACTGAAGGCATGTATTCGGATCAGGCATAGTTGCACCAAACTCGCATGTTCCGCGCGCGGCGCGCAGCGCGCTGATTGCCATTGACCGTTGATTATACTCCTACCAACGCCACTCATCCGTGGTCACGGGCGCCTCAAATGCCAGCTGTGTTAGGCAGCCCGGTGGTCTCCAACGGTCACGATGACCAGGCGACGATGCTTCGGAGTCCCCTACGCAGAATCCGTTCATCCTCGAGCCAAGCCGCTCTCAAACCGCGACGGTAGCCATTCACTCCTCAGAAAAAAGGAGCGCCGACCTCTGAGGCTGGCGGCCGAGTTCGGGAGGGACGCACAGAAGGGCGTAACCGGTATGAGCTCCCACGTCTGCAGTGATCAGCCTGTGCGAGCGTAGCGGGTCGGCATCCAGTACTGACGCATGGCCTCGACGACGTCCGGAATGTCGGCATGGGCGTTGCGCAGGAATTCCTCGGTCTCGCGGCCTTTCCTTGGTGGTCCAAGCAGTGGACGCCCTTGATCGTCGACGCAATGCAGCAGGATGGGCAGGAGCAAGCCGTGGTGTATGTTGCTGACGTCGAGCAGTGGGCCCCAGGCTGATAGTCGCAACCGCATGGCGGCATGGAATCCCTGACACCACGGCCGCGCATCAACGTCGCCATTCGGCTTGCGGCCATGGACCGGTGCGAACCGATGTGGTGCGGTGGAAAGAACATTACTGATGTCGTTGTGGCGCAGCGCGACGGCCGAAATCGCGGCGAACTCCGGCGTGCCGCCATGGTTGAATGCGTCGGCGTCGATGGCGAGCAGCGGACAGATCCAGTCGAGCGGACTCATCGACACCGGCCCGGCCACGATCGCGGCGACATAGCCGTCGAGCATGGGAAGACTGGTGGCGACGGGATGCTGCTCGGCACGAGCCTGTAGCCAAGGCTCAAGTTCGTCGAGCGGCATCGCGGCTGCCGCCATCGATGATGAAGATGATGAACGGCGGCGGCGGGTCATGCGGCCACCCGTGCGCTGAGCTCGCGGGTCGCCTTCCAGTTCCAGGGGAGAAGTTCGTGCAGCTGGTGGCTCTTGGTCTGACCGGAGACGATGCGCTCCAGCACATCGGCCAGATAGGCCTGCGGATCGAGTTCGTGGAGCTTTGCCGTATTGACCAGCGACGCAAGGATTGCCCAGCTCTCGGCGCCGCCCTCGCTGCCGCTGAACAATGAGTTACGGCGCCCCATCGCAATCGGGCGCATTGAACGCTCGACGGTGTTGCTGTCGACCTCGACGCGGCCATCGCGGAGAAATAGCGTCAGTCCGTCCCAGTGATTGAGCGTATAGTTGATGGCCTCCACTAGCTTCGATTGGGAGAACAGGTGGTCGAGCATCGAGGTCAGTCGCGCCTTCAGCACCTCCATCAGCGGTGCGGACCTGGTGCGGCGGGCGGCAAGCCGCTGTTCGGCGCTCAAGCCACGGATCTCGGCCTCGATGGCGTAGACCGCTTGCAGGCGCTCGATCACTTCGTGAGCGAACGGCGACTGCATCGTCTTGTACACCTCGACGAATTTGCGTCGGGCATGCGCGAGACAAAAAGCCAGCTGGATCGCCCCGCCTTGACCGCGGGCAAGCGCTTTGTAGGCGGCATAGCCATCCACCTGCAGAATGCCGGAGAAGCCGGCCAATTGCCCGGCGATCTCCTCGGTGCCGCGGCCATCCGCAAACACATAGGCGACCGCCGGCGGCGATGGGCCACCCCATGGGCGATCATCCATCGCATGCGCCCAGAACTGGCAGATACGAGTGCGATGTCGTCCGGGATCGAGCACCGGCATCGGCGTCTCGTCGCAGAACAGCCGCGGCGAAGCCTGGATCGTCCGCAGCTGAAGCTCATAAAGACTCTTAAGCCACCATGCCGCACGCTTCACCCAGCCGGCGAGCGTCGCGCGGTCGAGATGAAGGCCCTGACCGGCCAGGATCTGCACCTGGCGGTACAGCGGCAGATACCAGGCGAACTTCGAGATCACCACGTGAGCCACGAGTGCCGTCGATGCCATGCCGCTGTCGATCAGACGCGGCAGCACCTTCGCCTGCACCACGCCGTCGGTGCAGCCGCGGCAGGCGTATTTGGGACGAATCGTGCGCAGTACCCGCAGGATCGCCGGGATCACGTCCAGTACCTCGCTCACATCCTCGCCGATCCGGTGCAGAAGGCCCTGGCAGCACGGGCACGCTGTCGTGTCTGGCTCGAGCACCTGCTCGCAGCGAGGCAAATGCTTGGGTAGCGCGCCGATGTTGCGCCTCGCCTTCTTGCGCGGCTTCCCAGCCGGCTTCGTCGCAGGCAAATCGTCGTTGGCTGGCGCAGGTGATGTGACGCCAGTCGCGAGATCGTCCAGTTCGAGCGCGAGCTGCTCGGCCACGATCGCCGCCAGCCGCTCTGAGCGCTTGCCGAAGATCATCTCCTTCAGCGTCTGCATCGCCACACGTAGCTTCTCGTTCTCGGCGTCAAGCGCGAGCACCATCTCGGCCAGAGCCGCTGCATCGGTCGGAAGAGCTTCGGGACGAATCGCCATGATCGAACGATATATCCGCCCATCACAGGCTCCAGCAAAATCTTCGCCTCTCAGCCGACAACGGCCGGCTGCTTCACAGGCTTGTGTGAAACACGCGTCCACTCAAGTCCGTCGAGCAGCATCGCGAGTTGTGTCGCACTCAGATGCACCACGCCGTCGCGGACCGGCGGCCAGGTGAAGTGTCCCTGGTGCAGCCACTTCGTCACCAGCACCATGCCGCTACCATCCCATGCCAGAAGCTTCACTCTGTCCGCGCGCTTGCTGCGGAACACGAAGATGTCGCCGCAATACGAGGTTCGCGTGCAACGCTTCGCTCACCAGCGCCGACAGCGTGTGCACCGACTTGCGAAAGTCGACTGGCTGTGCCGCCAGCACCACCTTGAGGTCAGACCGTAATGCAATCAACGGATGCCCCGAAGCGCCGATAGCACTGTCGAAAGCGTCGCCAGCTCCACTCCGGGCTCGACCCGGATGCGTGCCCCGCCCAGCTCGATCTCGATCATTCCGCCAAGCTTGCCTGGAGCCGATGCCATCTGCGGCGGCACCTTATGCGCGCACGCTAACCGGTCCGACTCGTCTGCCGTCGCCGGACCGCTCTCGGAAGCGATCCGGACCGGCACGAAGCCTGGCGCCTGAAAGCTCACTGCCGTCGCGAACTTGCGCCGCCACACCGTCAGCAACCCACGGACAACGCCATGGCGCCGAGCGACCTCGGAAATATTGGCCCCTTCCTCGAAGCTCTCGGCCACGATCCGAGCCTTCTCTTCAGCCGTCCAGCGCCGTCGTCGACGCTGCCCTGTGATCACCTCGATCCGACGATAGGAGCCGCTTTCCTGCCTGGCATCAAGCCTGGCTTCATGCATGGCATCTGCCATAGCCCACCTCCAAAAAACAGTTCATGCCAGGCTGTATCGCAGCTCATTCGCGCGATGCCCAGGTGGGGGGCTCATGCCGGTTACAGAAGGGCAACGGTAGAAAACCGTTCTACCGCACAACACCGCCGATCGATCGGCGGATCGTGCTCGACACCTCCTGGCTCGCGCGTTGCCGCCCGGTGGTGTCGCTAGAGCATGCATACGAACGCGACTGAGGGGGCGAGTATGATCGTTTCCATCCGAGAGCTTGCCTCGCGCCTTGGTTGACTTCGAGATCCGAAGGCCTCCCGGCATGACATCCTGCGGCGCCACGCGACTGCCGTGACGTGACAGGCCTGCATATTAGAGCCCTACGCCCCGATTTCGGTGGCGTGCTCTGCTACTGGAACGGTAACACTGTCACCATCATCCCTGAGCTGAACAATGACATTGCCAGAGGCGTCCAACGTCATGCGGCTCCCGCGCGGCACAACTAGTGTTGATGATTGCTCATCCAAAAGGGCCGGGCCTTCGATCGATCCTGCAATCCCGAGTTCCGATCGTCGAAGAACTGGGACTTTAACCCAAGCGCGAGTTGCATCATCATACACGGGTCGATAGCGAGATCCCTCCGAGCGAGGAGGGTCTTCCATCCGACCAAGTTTCGCGGGTTCTCGTACTTCTTTCAGGGTTACACGGATGTTCATAATCTCAAGATCAAGATCGGGTATGATATCGCCGAAGATACCTTTATAGGTCTGGATGAACGCAGCGCGAATAGTTTCACGTTCGCTCTCGCTGTAGGGTCCAACGGGCAGTCCTGTTACCAGCTCCGACCCTTGGCCCACAAAGCGAATGTCGGCGCGGCGCTCCATCTGAAGTGTACTGTGCGGAGATCTGGCCTGCGCAATCACGCGCCTTGTGTCGTCTTCCAGGCGCCTGAAGGCTGCTTCGAGTTTCTCGATTTCCATCGATCCCAGCAGGGCGCCAAGCGTTCTCGAGCGATCAACACGCGCGGGTGCAATCAACAAGCCGAGTGCCGACGCGACGCCAGCATTCGGCGGACAGATAACCTGTTTGATGCCGAGACGTCTGGCGACGTCACAACCGTGCATCGGGCCGCCACCGCCCGTCACGATGAGCTTGTACTTAGTTATATCGTGGCCTCGCTCAGCAACATGGACACGCGCGGCGGCTGCCATCGTCTCGTTAACAATGGCCTGAATGCCATTCGCCACTTTGATGAATGGCATCTCTATGGCGTGCCCGACGCCTGTGAGCGCCGCCTCTGCAGCTCCGCGGCGCAAAACCATAGTGCCACCGGCAAAGTTATCAACGTCAATCGCCCCCGAAACAACGTTTGCATCGGTAACCGTTGGCGCAGTTCCGCCGTTCGGGTAGCAGGCGGGGCCAGGTCGCGATCCCGCACTTTGCGGCCCCACCTTGAGCATTCCTAGCTCATCAACATGTGCGATGCTCCCGCCGCCCGCACCGATTTCGATAAGCTCAACAGTCGAGATGTTCACCGGCAATCCGCTTCCTGGGGCGAACCGCTTCTGGCGAGCCGCTTCAAACTGATACGCGATCAGGGGCTCGCCGTTCTCAATCACGCCAAGCTTTGCAGTTGTCCCGCCCATGTCGAAGGCAAGCACATTGTCAAATCCGGAGCGTTTGCCGAAATACGCGGCCACCAATGTGCCAGCAGCCGGCCCCGACTCCAACAGTTCGATCGGCGTACGGCGCGCTTCCTCGATATGCGTCAATCCGCCGTTTGAGAGCATCATGAAAAGTGCTCCTGGTATTCCAAAGGCCTTTAGCTGCACCTCGAGTTCACGCAAATATTTGTCTGCAATGGGCTTGATATACGCGTTCGCGGCGGTCGTTGACGTTCGTTCGTACTCCCGGATTTGTGGGCAGACCTCGGACGAGATCGACAGTTGGACTTGTGGGAAATGCCGCTCGATTAGGCTCTTGGCTCGCAGTTCATTTGTCCCATTGGCATATGAATGCAAGAATGAAACTGCCAGCGAAGTGACGCCCCTGTCGAGCAGCCGGCGTGTTTTTATTAGAAGTTCGTCTTCGTTGAGTGGATGCTGGATGTGCCCGTTGAACAAGGTGCGTTCATTAACTTCAACGCGATCATCCTGCTCAATCAATGGTTTTGGCAATTTCAGAAATAGATCATACAGATCGTATTTAAACTCCCGCTGTAAGTCGAGCGTATCCCTAAAGCCGCTCGTTGTGATCAATCCGGTCCTTGCGCCACGACGCTCGATGAGAGCGTTAGTGAACAACGTTGTCGCATGGACCACGCGACCAATCTGATCGGGATCGGTGCCGCTGGCGTTAACGACCTGCTTTACGCCGGCGAGGGCTCCAATTGTTGGATCATGGGGCGTCGTCAGCTCCTTGTGTGCGACAACGCGACCATCATCAGTGCAATAGAGGACAATGTCGGTGAACGTGCCGCCAATATCGATACCAAGCGAGTACATATCGGATCTAACCCTTCTTATACAAAATCTTTGGCGCCATCGGCTTCGGCCAGCGCTTCCTGAGCGCGGATCGGAACACCAAATCCGCCAGCGCCAGGTGTGCGCAGCAGAACGCGGGCACCAAAGTCGATAGTGTGTTGTATCTTGGGATCAACCCGAACGGTGTTGATCTGGATCTCACCGGCAGCGCCGGGATCGCCGCCTGCTAAGCCATTCGCCACAGCTTCTGGCTTAGTTCGTTCAGCCATAAAGGAAATTATGGTAGGCCCTTTATTTAGATTCTCGAAGAGAAACTCCTGCCCAGCCCCCCCTGTGAACCGACCGCTGCCCGCTGTCCGCGATCGGATTCGGCGGTGGCAAATTCTGATCGGCGCGGTTCGTTCCAGCACCTCGACGGGCGTGGAGGAAATGTTGCTCGGCCAAGACAACACGCTTGCGCCGTCCGAGGCCGCGCTGGCCCCATAGCCTCCGTTCAGGAAGAATAAGTTAGCGAAAGTCTTTCCATCCTCTTTGACGCCGGCCAGGTTTACGCACCAGAGAGGTGAGCCGACGTCGGAGATGACTCTCTCCGGCACGACTTGTGACAGCGCACGCAAGACCATCGCCGGCAGGAAATGTCCGATAAGTGCGCGTGCCCCGCCCGCTGCGGGCGGCTTTGAATTAAGAATTGAGCCAAGAGGTGCATGAATATTGAGCGGTTCCAACGCACCGTCATTGTTTGGCGTGTCGGGCGTAAGAACGGCTTTGATTCCATAGGCAGTGTATGCCGTCGTATAAGCAGCGCAGACGTTGATGGAGCGCTGCACTTGAGGATCTGTACCTCGGTAATCAACCTCGATTTCATCACCATGAACTTTAAGCGCCATCCGCAACACGATGCTATTTTCAAATCCATCGCTGACGGCGGTGGCATGATAGACGCCATCCGGTATTGCGGAAATCGCACGCCGCATCGCGGCTTCCGTCCGACCGCGGATCTGTTGAGACACTTCGGAGAATGAACGGAGCTCCCACTCCTTTAGCAAAGAAATGAGGCGCACCTCCATCAGATGCAGTGCAGAAAACTGCGCATAAAGGTCGCCTACCGTCTGATCTGGCGTACGAACGTTCTGGCGAAGCAGGCTTTCAAATGTGCGGTTCATTCGACCCGCCTCAACCACCTTCATCATTGGGATTTGGAATCCCTCCTCGTACACCTCGCGTGCATCGGCAGAACGGATGCGTCCACCAATGTCAGGAGCGTGCGTGACCGACCCAGCGAACGCAACAATATTGCCATTCAAGAAAATGGGCTTGGCTACCGTGATATCGGGCAGATGGCCGGTGCCAAGCCAGACATCGTTGGTGATCAGGATATCGCCCTCGGAGAGGGTCTCATGTGGAAACTGTTTGAGAAAGCCACGAACCGTCCGCGGAACGGTACCGATAAAGGATGGAATGCTGTTAGCGGGTTGCGCTAACGAGCGTCCTTCGGCATCCATGAGAACGCACGCAAAATCATTAGACTCGCGAACGACGGATGAGAAGGAGGTACGCAGCAGCGTCGTAGCGGCCTCTTCAGTCAGAGAAATCAGCCTTCGCCAAATCAATTCAAGCTGGATTGCATCAAGCACGTGTCAGTCTCCTTGGAGCGCCCGCGGCCTTGCCCTACGGTCTTGCACTCGCCCACGAAGCGCTGCGCGACAGTCGCACCAGCTCGGGCATTCTGCGGGACATTAAGTCAGGCTAAACGCGTCAGCCAATTCTTCTTGCTGCACGCTCTATACGCGGGTGATATAGCATTGGGATTGTTTGGCGGGCACGTCGGCCCGCGAGAGTTGCCTAGCTCGATCCGAAATCCCGCTAGGGGGCTTACTCCGTGCAGTCGCCGCACTTCACGACATGGGGGTCGTTGTGCAGGAACGTTTCCTTCAAGCTACGCGTGAAACGCTGCGACAGCGATGACTTCACAAGATGTCCCGGAAAGATTGCGAACATCTTAACCGAGATTCTCGGCGAAATACGAACAAATCGAACGTTATCGGAAATAAGCGGTTTGATGTAGGGACTTACGACGCCGATGCCAAGGTCGGCGGCGGCGAGCGAACAGAGGATCGCCGAATAGGTGACCTCGATCTCGGACGAGGGTTTCACGCCGTGCTGCGCGAGTGTCTGACGCCACAAATCACTTAGATCGTCTCCACGATTGAGAGTGAGCAGCGTTGCCTCTTGAAAATCAGAGACCGCAACCTCCTTCTTCGAAGCAAGCGGGCTGTTTGCGCAGACCGCACATAGGGCCTCAGATTCGTCACACACCTCGATTTCGAACTCTCCTGTTCGGAAATGAGCTCCGCTCGTCGTCAGGCCAACATCATAAATGCCATTGAGGAGCCCGTCTCTGATCTGCAGCGACCCTCCCGTCTGAAGGTTGATGCTCACACCGGGGCTAGACTGCCGGAATGCCTTCATGATCGTTGGAATAACGCCCATAGCCAGGGACGGAGTGGCAGCGATGCGCAATAGGCCGGTGCCGGATGACCTGATACTTTCAGCGGCTTGCTGTATCGTTTCCAAGCCAAGATAGTGCTTTTGGACGATTTCAAAGAGCATTTTGGCTTCAGGGGTTGGAACCAAACGGCCCCGTCGATAATCGAACAGTCGAAATTTCACAGCGTCTTGCGCTTGCGCCAACAGCCGGCTCACCGACGGTTGCGTTGTATTTAGAATTTCGGCTGCGGCAAGCGTTGTCCCACATTGCATCATAGCCCGAAACGCATCGATCTCGCGGGAACTGAGCGCTCTAGCCATATGCCGCCCAAACAAATTTACATTTTAGATGCATAAGCCCGATTCGAATAAATCAAATGGTATTCTCGGCCATGCGTCAAGTCGTTCGACGGATGAACTTCAGCTCCCACAATAAGAAAGGCCGCGGCGCTTTGTTGCACCGCGGCCCTTTTGTATGCGCATTGAAAGGCTCGACAAAGGCGGCGCGCCACGAGATCTCTTATGGAACGCCTGTAGCTGGACGTTTCGTATTGACGTTTTTGGGATAGCGTAACCCGAGGTTTTCGCGAAGTGTCTTGCCGCGGTAGCTTTTGCGCATAAGTCCGCGTTCCTGGAGCACGGGGACTACCATCGACACAAAATCTTCCAGGCAGGTCGGCATGTAAGGGAACGTTATCATAAACCCATCTCCAGCTTCATTGTCGATCCAACGTTCCATCTCGTCGGCGATCTGGCTTGGAGTGCCACAGAAAATCTCGAATCCGCGTTCGTAGCGCTGTGCAATCTCCCTTAGCGTGAATTTACGCGATCGGATCATGTCCGCAAGTATATTGAAATAACCCTGATGAAGGTTTGAGGAAGTCGGGATCATCTGTTCGGGAACGAGTTCGTCCAGTGGCAGCTTCGACAGGTCGACTTCAAGGTCCGTACTGACATACGCGACCTTGGCTTCAATCGGCATCACACTGTTTAGTAGGCGAAGCTTTTCCTTCGCTTCTGCTTCGGTTGAACCGACCATCGCGCGGAAGCCGGCGAGTACCTTAAGTTCGGAAGGATCACGGCGGTACTTCGCCATCCTGCTTTTGATATCCTTGTAGAGGGACGCAGCCTCCTCAAGAGTTGCGCCCGTTCCGAAGACGACCTCAGCGGTTTCTGCGGCAAATTCCCTACCCACCGAGGACGCGCCCGCCTGGATAATGACGGGTTGCCCCTGCGGAGCACGTGCAATATTGAGTCCGCCTTGTACCTTGAAATGTTTCCCTTCGTATCGAACGTGGTGAAATCGGTTCGGATCGAAGTTCATAGCTCTTGCCTTGTCGAAGATGAAGGCATCATCGTCCCAAGTATCCCAGTAAGCTCGGACCACCTCCAGGGCTTCTCTGGCTCTGGCATAGCGCTCGTCGTGTGGCGGCATCGTCTTATAGCCATAGTTGCGGCATGAATACTGGTTTGCAGTCGTCACAACGTTCCACGCTGCTCGCCCTCCCGAAAGGTGATCGAGCGATGCGAATTGCCGGGCGATATTAAACGGCTCAGTGAAGCTCGCAGATACCGTGGCGCCGAGGCCAAGCTCTTCTGTGCTCGCAGCTAGCGCAGAGAGAAGCGTCAAGGGCTCAAGTACGTTTTGCCCGCGTGGCCATTGCGCCATTGCGTGGAGATTGTCGACATCAACGCCCGGACTGTCCGCTAGAAACATCAGATCGAAGCGGCCTGCTTCACATAGCTTTGCGAGCTCTGTGTAGTACTGAAGACTCAACGCCTTCTTTGGATCCGTATCTGGATGGCGCCACGCGGCACTTGCGCTACCGGCTGCATGTATGAGTGCGGCGAAAGCGATTTCCTTTGCCATTTCGTTCCTCAATTCCTCTCTGGTCGTATGTAGAGATGCTGCGTGTTAATCGAGCACCGCCGAAATGAACTCTTTGGTCCTTGCGCCCTTGGGGTGCATAAGAACCTCTCGGGCAGTGCCTTCTTCTGCGATTTGGCCTTGTTCCATAAAGATCACGCGATCTGCGACCTCGCTCGCAAATCCAAGTTCGTGCGTAACGACCACCATAGTCATGCCGGTGCGTGCCAATTCCTTCATCGCCGCGAGGACTTCGGCAACGAGTTCAGGATCGAGTGCAGATGTCGGCTCGTCGAAGAGCATAAGGCGCGGGTGCATAGCCATAGCCCGCGCGATGGCCACACGTTGTTGCTGGCCGCCAGACAGGCTGGAAGGGTACGCGTTACGCTTCTCGGATAAGCCTACGCGTGCTAGGAGGGCTTCCGCCTCACAAACGACGTCAGCCTTATTGCGCTTTAAGACACGCACGGGTCCCTCAATGACATTGTCAAGAGCAGTCATATGGGGAAAGAGATTAAATCGTTGAAACACCATCGCGGTCTTCGTCCGCTGGCGGGCGAGTTCCGCACCGCCTAGTGGCCGCAATTGCGACCCCACTTGGCGATAGCCCACGATTTCGTCGTCTATCCAGATATGTCCTGAGTCGACGGAAACCAGTTGATTAATACATCTCAAGAGCGTCGTTTTGCCTGAGCCTGATGAGCCGATCAAACACACTACTTCATTGGGCATGACGTCGAGGGAGACGCCGTCCAGAACTTGTAGATTTCCATACCGCTTCTTAACTCTTCTCATTGAGAGCAAAGGCTTGGTCATCGGACCCTCACGACAGATGTTCCCCGCGCGAACCGCCATTCGAGCAGCAACTGAAGCGGCGTGAGAATGGAGACAGCGAGGAGATACCAAGCGCCTGCTACGATCAGTAGCTCAATCACGCGCTGATTGACGAAGTACACGTTCTGTGCGCTGTAAAGTAAATCGGTGTACTGGATCACGCTGGCGAGTGACGTCATTTTTACCATTCCAATAAACTCGTTACCAATCGGCGGAACTATCACGCGCATTGCTTGAGGTAGGACGATTCTCCAGAGCGCGTGTAGACGGGTCATGCCAATCGACTGTGCCGCTTCGTGCTGGCCCGCATCAACCGAGAGGATTCCGGCGCGAATGACCTCCGAGGTATAGGCACCCTGATTGATGCCAAGGCCAAGCAGCGCGGCCCAAAAGGGCGTGATGACATCGACAGTCGGGGCCGTCCACAGACCGGGAATGCCGATGACTGGGATGATTAAGGCTAGATTATACCAAATCAGAAGCTGGAGGATTACCGGCGTCCCGCGAAAGAACCATTGGTAGCCAAATGCGACGATGACTAGGAGCGGATTATCCGACATTCGCATAATCGAGATAGCCAAGCCGAGCGCGACACCGACAATCATCGCCAGCACGGACAAGATCATCGTATGCCAGAAGCCCGCGAGAATTGTAGGCGCCGCTAAGTATTTGGCAACAACGTTCCATTCGATCTGCGCGTTAGCGAAGGCCCTTACAATAAGGACCAACAGACCAAGAACTAGTACGCCCATTATCCAGCGGCCGACGTAACGCGGCGGCACGATCTCGACCAACGACAGATCGGGCCGTGAAAAGAGAGTGGAGGAACCGCTGCTCGATCGTACAGGCTTGTTTGACACCGCGCTCATTTTCGCGGTTCCGAATTTAGATATACTTCCGAAATAGCGAGTTTGCTCAACTGATATCTAGCCAGGATCTTTGCATAAGTGCCGTCCTTAATCATCGCATCCAGAGCGTCGGCGATCGCGTCACGCAGCGCGACATCGCCCTTACGCACACCAATTGCCTTGAATTCTGGCGCGAAGGGCTCGCCGATCGTCTTGTAAAGGCCTTTGGACTCCGCAATCATGTAAGGAACCTCGACGAAGCCCTGCAGTGCTGCATCAATTCGGCCTTGCGTTAGCTGCAGCCGCGTATCTGGCGTTGATTCGGTGCCAATCAACTTCACAGCCGGCATTCCCTTCTGAACGCAGTCCGACTCGCTCTTTGCAAGCATCACTTTGTACCAAACAGTGGACCGAATGGCGCCGGCCCGCTTACCGCAAAGATCGGACAACTCCTTTAGCTGAGAATTGGAAAGTGCGTAGACCTGATAGAAATCCCTGAAGTAATCGACCATCTCCATAATGGAATGACGTTCAGGGAGGTCGCTAAGTCCACCCATGATGATATCGATCCGACCGGTCTGCAGTGACGGGATGTACTGCGCAAATAGCATTTCATTGAATTCGGCCTTGACGCCCAAACGTGCTGCGATTTCCCGGCCAATATCTACATTCATCCCTCTGAATTCGCCCGTCTCCGGATCCTTGAACTGCAGCGGTGGCAATGCATTGCTGAGACCCATGCGCAGGACTCCCGCCGTTTTGACTGCGTCGGGCACCTGGATCTCTGCTGCACTCACTACCCTCCAGGAGGCAATGGAAAGCCCTACAATTGCTGATAGGGCAACAACTTTCGCGATTTGACTGGTGAACCCGTTTACTCGCCACGGTCCCATCTATTTCTCCTCCCTATTGGTAGCCCTTGCCTTCAGGGGCACGTGTTTCACTCGGCCGCGTGCTGTTGAGGGTAGGAAATTAGACCTCAATGACGCGGCACCGACGTCTTCCATTGGCCAGCACGGCAAACCGCGAAGCGTGCTTGGGCTCGACACGGGAAGCTGGGCGGCAGTTTCGCAACTCGTAAAGTGTTGCTTTCCTGCCGCCACAGCTCGACGGTGCTAATTAGCAACGCTAAGGGGCGGGCTATTTTGGATCAAATTCATTCTATCAAGGTCAGTATGCATCCAAGGCATAGGCCGACCCTCAGCACAAAAAATGGCCCATGCTAGGACAAAACGCGCCATCCATTGATTGTGCGTTGCGGGGCCTCGCGAACCGCTGAGCGGCAGTCTCGATGGCGGTCTCCATTATTAGAGCTCCGGAGCGGGAAAGGGAGGTGCTCTTTCCGTGACACCTGCGCGATGGCAACGGCATGGGCGATGTCCTCGGAGTTGAAGTGTATCGAACGCACTTAAAGATGCTTGTCGCCACACGACCGGGCGAGATCTCGGTGACGCGAGCGCGAGATCAGTAAAGAACGGGGCTCAGCCCGCGAACGCGCAATACGCTGGCCTTGGTGGCATGATGGCTAGGGATGAAGAAAGCCAGGGCGTTCTGGAAAGGCGTAGTGGCCAGCGACCGACCAGACGTCAACCACGTAGCGGCGCGCATCGGCATTCTTGTCACGATCAGCCGTTTCACGTGCAGTGCCGCGCGCAGATTGACGTCGAGCAGCGCGTGGATTTCGTCAGACGCAAGGTCTAGGATGTTGCTACGCTGCGACTGACCGGCCTTGTTGACGAGAACGTCGAATGTGGTCGTACGCGCTAGCGCTCCAGGACGTCGAGATCGTTAATCTCGCGCCGACAGCCTCCGCATCCGGCTTGGCCGACAGCCTGGCCAGCGGCCGAACCTCGCGCTAGCGAGTAAATTAGAAGCCCTGAGGGCGGAAGCGGCGCCGAACCGTCGCAGCCCTGACTAACTCTACGCCGCCGGGAGAGCGAAGGAGAATATTGCCCCTCCCTCTGGTGCGTTGACAACAGTCAGTTCGGCACCATGTTCGCGCACGATTCCGTAGCTGATCCAAAGGCCGAGCCCGGTGCCCTCTCCAACGCGCTTGGTCGTAAAGAACGGCTCAAATATGCGACCTATGTTGTGCTGTTCGATCCCGGGCCCGTTATCGGACAAACGAATCAGGATCTCGTTCTGATTGCGGCGAGCCGATATCTTTAGCCGTGGCTCCTGAGTGCCGCGCGTCGCGTCAATTGCGTTTTCGACGAGATTTACGATAACCTGGTGGAGCTGCCCTTCATTCCCGCAAGTCCAAAGATCCGCCTCGATGTCCATGTGAATGTCGAGGCGAACCTGCTTCGTGCGGACTGCCCAGAGCACGGCGGTGTTGATCAGAGGCTCGATGTTGACGCGATCAAACTCCCCGAGCTTGCTGAGGGAAAGCCGGCGTAAGTTTTTTACAATTTCGCTAATGCGCACGGCGCCTTCCATTGTCCCGTCCAGGAGCGGGCCGAGATCCTCTAGAATGGCGTCAATGCGGAGGCTTTTCTTCAAGGCTGCAGCTTCGGAGCTTATCGATGTGCCGTGGACGGCATCAAGGTAGGATGTCAGCGCCGTGCGATAGCGCATCAAGGTGTGCACGTTTCCATAGACGAAGCTGATGGGATTATTAAGTTCGTGAGCGACACCGGCCACCAGTCGGCCGAGACTTGCCATTTTCTCCTGTTCTACCAATTGACGCTGCACTCGCTGTAGCTCCTGATGAGCCGTGTGCAATGCTTCATAGGCTCGGCGAAGCTCGCCGATAGGCCTTCCAGTCAGAACCACGCCAATGAAGCGGCCCCGATGGTCGTGTCGGGGCGAGCTGTTGATTGCGAACAGGTCTGAGCTGCCGCCTTCGGTCAAGAAACGGAGTTCGCCATCCACAACCTCGGACGGGCTCCGAGGCTTGAGGAGCGACATGAGCTTGGCGCCATCGGCAGCGTCAATGATGTCTGCCATCCTCCAGCCGACGATTTCGTCATTGGCGCGGTCAAGCGTGCGCTGTAAAGCGGAATTGACTTGCTGGATCTGGCCTTTCGCGTCGCAAACGATGAGGATATCAGAGACAGATTCGATGACGTTGGTGACAAATGCTTGAGCTTCCTCGAGCTCGGCATTCTTGTGTTCCAGATCGACCTCATAACGCAATAGGTCGGAATAAACCTCATCCATCTTGCGGATGACTTCGATCCAAGCGCCCTCACGCTCGTGGTCGAACTCGATAGCACCGCGATCGCTGATCAACTTGAGCAGCGAGTCGGATCCGTCAGGAGAATGCGTCGCCTTTGCCATTTTTTCTCAAATCATACCTGGACAGCTTGTTCCGCAGGCCTACCCGGGACAGGCCGAGCTCGCTGGCAACCCGGCTGATATTGCCCTCATACTTCTCCAGGGAGTTGATGATAACCGACTTCTCCAGATCCTCCACCCTGTCCTTCAGGCTCGCTGCGCCGTTCAGGTTCTGTATGACCCCCGTGGCGGTCCGCCTGCCGTTGCGCCGGCCGAGCAGCGTGGGAGCCTGCAATTCGTCCGAGTCAGCCAGCACGGCCATACGCTGGATCTCGTTCTGCAGTTCGCGCACGTTCCCTGGCCAAAGGTATTTGACGAAGCCCTCAAGAGCAGCGGAGGCAAAGCGCAGACCTGGCCGGTTGAAGGAAGTCTTGACTTGAGACAGTACTCCTTCTGCGATCAAGGGTATATCCATCGGCCGCTCCCAAAGCGCCGGCATGTGAACCGGGAACGCCGCCAGCCGGTAATAGAGATCACGGCGGAAGCGGCCCGCCTCCACCTCGGCCTCAAGATCCCGATTGGTGGCTGCCACCACACGGACGTCGACTTTCCTTACACGTTGCGCGCCCAGCGGACGGATCTCGCTCTCCTGCAGCACGCGGAGCAGCTTCACCTGAAACGCCGGCGAGGTCTCTCCGATTTCATCAAGGAAGATGGTACCGCCATCGGCAACTTCGAACAGACCGATGCGATCCTGGTAGGCGCCTGTGAAAGCGCCCTTCTTACACCCGAACAACTCGCTTTCGAGGAGCTCGTCAGGCAGCGCCCCACAGTTCTCAACGACGAAAGCCTTACCGGCTCGGGCTGAGCCGTAGTGGATCGCGCGTGCCAGCAGCTCTTTGCCGGTTCCGGATTCGCCCGTGATCAGCACGGAGATGTCGTATTCGGCCGCCCGCCGGCCGAGTTCAATGACCGCATGCATCGGGCTGTCCGGGGCGTGCACAATTCGGTTGAAGTCATAGAGATGCTTAGCTGCGCCGCGCTTGACCGAAACGACCCTCTTGATGTGCTCGGGCGTTGCTTTGACGTCGACCCCTGCGGTCTCTGTCTCCTTCTGAAGCCGATAGAGCTGGACCGCCTCCTTGACAATGTCGATCAGCCGGTCCGGCTGCCAGGGCTTCGTGATGTATTGATAGATGCCCGCCTCATTGAGCCCTGCGATGATGTCGTCCGATTCCGAATAGCCGGAGATGATCATGCGAACCGGATCGGGCCAGAGCTCGCGCACCCGCTTGAGGAAACTGACGCCGGATTCGTGCGGCATGCGCTGATCGCAGATGATGGCGTGGACGATCTCCCCTTCGAGCAGCTTTTCAGCGTCTGCTGCGCTGCCGGCGCAGAGTACCTCAAAATCCTCGTTGAGGACGCGGCGTAGCGCCTCCTGTGACCTGACCTCGTCGTCGACTACCAAAATAGTACCCTGGAAGCTCATATGCGCACCGCCATGCGGGTAGATTTGTCGAGCGCGCGAGGCGACCTATGGGGTGCGATTGTGAGTGGCGTGCGCGACTTCGGCACCTTGTGAATGAAGTTGTAGCGGGCGACGTGGTAACTCGGATCGAATCCGTAGAAATTAAGCCGCATCCGCCGCAGCTCCTCGTCGCGATAGGCCTGCAAGGGCTTGTGGGCTTCGTCCGCTGCGCGACGTCGCTGCTTGTCAGCAAGACGCGTCGCAAAGCGTTCATCCGCCGCCATGCTCGCGGCAAGGCTCATGAGGCGGCCCTCCGCCAGCTCCCCGCCCGACAGAGCACGATCGATGATGCCAAGGCGCCCCGCCTCTGCCACGCCCATCGGCAGGCGGCATTGCGTGATCCGGGTGGCGTTCGCTGCACCCGCGCGGCGCGGCAGCAGATAAGTCCAGTATTCCGAGCCGAAGAGATTGCCTATGTCCTTATAATGTGGATTCAGGACGACCTGATCGCTCGCCCAGACCTCGTCGGCAGCGAGACTTAAAAATACCCCTCCCGCCCCGGCGTTGCCGCGAATGACGGAAACGACGAGCCGATCGGTGGTCTCGATGACAGTGTGCGCAAGATCGTCGATCGCATTGATGTTGCGCCAAGACTCGTCCGCAGCGCTGTCAGCCGCCTCGATCTCGGCGAGGTGAATGCCGTTGGACCAGTAATCACGTCCACCGGTCAGGAGAAGCACCTTGGTTGGGCGGGCCAGCGCAGCTCGGTAGGCGTTCAACAACGCTTCGCAGTCAGAGGTCGCCATGGCGCCATTGTAAAAGGAAAACTGCAACTCGCCGACCTCGCCCTGCTCGCGATATCGTATGGGCGCATAGCCGCAATCGGGTCGGTACGGCAGGCGCATCGCCTGCTCCGCAAAGACCTTTGCTGCGGATCGTTTCAGGCTTTTCGGTACAAGCTGCCGCACATGGCCGATCCAGACGGCACCATCGACCGTGGCCCGGGCCAAGGCTCCATCGCAATGCGCCACAATGGTTCCGGGCACACCGGAGATGCCGCGCGCCTCGTGGGCGTCGAACAGCCTGACATCTTTGAAGAACAAGCTGTCGACCAAGCCCGGCATTCCGTCTGCACTGTGGATCTTGCGCAGGACGGTCTCGCTCGTGTCGTGCTGCCAATCGATCATCCGGTCGGCCTGCCGGCAGGGCCCGCGCACCCGAATGCGGGGATCATCGGCAGGCATCGGCGACGGTGTCGGCTGTCCGGCTTCGATTGCTGCAATGGCTTCGAGCACCGCCGCGACCGCGCACGTCGTGACCTCGTTGCGGTAGATGCTGGATTTAGCCGCGCACCGCATCGGGAAGGTTCTGAAAGCCCAGATCGGACCAGCGTCGAACCCGCCGTCGGCCTGAAGCACAGTCACGCCCCAATTGGAAACACCTTCCAGAATCGCCCAGTCGAGCGCCGCCGGACCGCGGTCGCCGGGCGGACCGGGATGGACGATCAGGCAGCGCACGCTACGCCAGACATCTTCGGGGATTGCGCGCTTGAGGAACGGCGCGATCACCAGATCTGGCTGATACAGCGCCACGCTTTCGCGCGTAACGTCGGGGTGGATATCCAGCTCGACCGAGACCTCGTGGCCGCCCTCCCTGAGCTCGACGTGGAGCCGTTGCGTCAGGCTGTTGAAGGAGTGCGTGAGAAGCAGGATGCGCATGACCGGCCTCAGCAGATCCTCGGCAGTTGTTCGCCCGACAGCCAGTCGACGATCCGGCCACCGCCAAAGCTCGTCGCCATCTGCACGAAATGGTGATCGTCGGCCACGGCCTCGCCGATGTCGGCCGCATCACAGCCGAGCGGATGCGCGCGCATCGTCGCGAGCACGGCAGCGGCCGCCTCCGGGGCCACAATTGCAACCAGCTTGCCTTCGTTGGCCACATAGAGCGGGTCGAGGCCCAGCAGTTCGCAGGCCGCGGCCACGCCCGGCTTCACTGGGATCGCCTCCTCCTGCACACGGAAGCCGAGGCCAGACTGCTGGGCGATCTCGTTGAGCGCGGCGGCTAGCCCGCCGCGGGTCGGATCGCGCATCAGGCGGATGCCCTCTCCGCCTGCGGTGACCATCTTTGCCACGAGATCATGCAGCGAGGCTGAGTCCGAGACGATCTCGGTCTCGAAGGCGAGGTTCTGCCGCTTCGACATGATAGCGACGCCGTGGTCCCCGAGCGTGCCGGAGATCAGGACGCGATCGCCGACGCGAGCCTTCTCGGCGGATAGATCGAGGCCATCGGGTACGACGCCGACGCCGGCGGTCGAGATGAAGAGGCCGTCGGCCTTGCCGCGCTCGACCACCTTGGTATCGCCCGTGATGATATGGACGCCGGCCGCGCGCGCCGCCTCGCCCATAGATTCCGCGATCATCTTCAGGTCGGAGAAGCGAAAGCCCTCCTCGATGATGAAGCTCGCCGAGAGGTAGAGCGGCCGCGCGCCGGCCATGGCGATGTCGTTGACCGTGCCGTGCACGGCGAGCGAGCCGATATTGCCGCCCGGGAAGAATAGCGGCGAGACCACGTAACCGTCGGTCGTCATGACCATGCGTCCGGCTGCGACATCGAAGGCCGACTGGTCATTGCCGCGCGCCAGCCATTCGTTGCCGAAGGCCGAGTGGAAAAGACCCGAGATCAGCTGTGCCATCGCGCGGCCGCCAGAGCCGTGGGACAGGTCTACGCAGCCGTTCTTGATGTCGAGCTTGCGTTGATGGGCCTTCATGATGCCCGCCTCTGCTGATGGTCGCGGAAGCGGCCATAGGTCCAGTGCGCAGCGCAGGCGCCCTCGGACGAGACCATGCAAGACCCTATCGGCGTTTCCGGCGTGCAGACCGTGCCGAACAGCTTGCAATCGACCGGTTTCTTCACGCCGCGCAGGATGGCGCCGCATTCACAGGCCGGATTGTCGGCAACGCGGAGCTCCTTCATGTCGAAGCGCGCTTCGGCATCGTATTTCGCGAAAGCGCGCTTCAGCTTCAGGCCGCTATAGGGTACCTGCCCGAGCCCGCGCCATTCGAACTGGTCGCGCAGCTCGAAAATGTCGGAGACCTCCTCCTTGGCGCGCAGATTGCCGTCACGCTTTACAGCGCGGCTGTACTGGTTCTCGACCTCGTGCCGGTTCTCATTGACCTGCCGCACCAGCATCAGGATCGCCTGCATCATGTCGAGAGGCTCGAAGCCCGAGATCACGACCGGCTTGCCGAATTCTTCCGCGAAGAACTCGTAAGGAGCCGTCCCGATAATAGTCGAGACATGCGCAGGTCCGACAAAGCCGTCGATCTCGACCCGGCCGATGTTGCGAATATCCGGGCTCTCCAAGATGTTCTGCATCGCCGGCGGCGTCAGCACGTGGTTGCAGAAGACGCTGAAATTGGCGAGCTGCTTCTTTTCGGCCAAACGGATCATGACCGCAGTGGGCGGCGTCGTCGTTTCGAAGCCGATGGCGAAGAATACGATCTGGCGCTGCGGATTCTCCTCGGCGATCCTGAGCGCATCGATGGTGGAATAGACCATGCGGATGTCGGCGCCTTTCGCCTTTGCCTTCAGCAACGAGGCGCCTTGCGAGCCCGGCACGCGCATCAGATCGCCATAGACGCAGAAGATGATTTCGGGCCGTTCGGCCAGTCGGATCGCCATGTCGATGCGCCCCGCCGGCAGTACGCAAACCGGGCAACCCGGACCGTGGATCATCCGCACGTTTTTAGGCAGCATGTCCTCCAGGCCATAACGCGAGATCGCATGCGTGTGGCCGCCGCAGAATTCCATGAAGCGATAGGGGCGCTGCGGATCTGCTTCGGACTGGATCGCGTTCGCAAGCCCGAGCGCGATCTCCTTGTCGCGGAACTCGTCGGCATACTTCATGGCATGGCTCCCAGGGCCTCGGCGCTAAGCTCGTGCAGCAATTCCAGCGTCCGTTGCGCCTCTTCCGGATCGATTTTGGTAAGCGCGTAGCCGACATGGATGATCACGTAGTCGCCGATGGCGAGATCCTCGATGAGCGCGACGGAGATCTCCTTGCTGACGCCGTCGATGGACACAATGGCCATGTCGTCAGGCAGGAGCTTTGTCACCTCGGCGGGTATGGCAAGACACATCAGGCGGTTCCTTCTAAGCCTTGGTGTTCGAGAAGTTGCAGCCCCGCGATCCAGGCCTGACCCAGGCTTAGGCCGCCATCATTCGGCGGCAGTTGGCGCGGCAAGAGCGGGGTGAGCCCGGCAGCGATGCAACCGCGCGAAATCCCGGTGCTGAGGCGGGCGTTCAGGAAGCAGCCGCCGCTCAAGGCGACGGTCTCAAGTCCGGTCTCACGAGCCGCTTGGGAGATCCAATCGACGCAAGCGGCAGCGAAGGTGCCGTGAAACAGCCCGGCCCCGTCGGTGGGATCCGGCGCATCGACCACCAGACGGTCGAGCAATGGGAGCAGCGACAGCACGCCATTCTCGATCACCCAGCCGCCGGACACAACGCGCGGCTCGCGGACCCGCGCCTCTAGCTTCATGGCAGCCTCGCCTTCGTAGGTTTGTACGGTGCAGACCCCGAGCAGCCCTGCGGCCGCATCGAACAGCCGGCCGGCGCTGGTCGTCGTGGGCATACCGGGTTGTTCGAGCAGAGCCGATAGGCGCGCGGCCTGCGGCTGTGCCGCAAAGCGAGACGCAATCGCATCGCCGCGCCGAAGCGCGTGCAGCACGCTGGCGGCCATCCGCCACGGCTCGCGCGCGACCCGATCGCCGCCCGGCATCTTCAGCGGCGCCAGATGCCCGAGCCGCCGGAACCGCGCGCCTTCACAGGCAAGCAGTTCGCCCCCCCAATTGCCGCCGTCGCTGCCGTAGCCGAACCCGTCAAGCACTAAGGCAAGCACCGGACCTGCGATGCCATGCTCCGCCATCACCGAGGCCGCATGGGCGTGATGGTGCTGGACCGCGATCAGCCTGGTCCCGCGTGCCTCGGCGAAACGGGTCGATGCCATGTTCGGATGCAAGTCGTGGATCAGGGCGACAGGCTCGACGTCGAGGGTAGACAGCAGATGGTCCACAGTTTCCTCGAAGAATCGGATGCCTTCTGCGGTGTCGAGGTCGCCGATGTGCTGGGAGACAAAGGCCTCGTTGCCGCGCGTCACCGCCACCGTCGACTTCAGCGCTCCGCCGACGGCAAGCAGGGGCGCCACCGAGCGCGCAAGCCGGACAGGCTCCGGGACATAGCCTCGCGCACGCCGAATGAACTGGGGCCGTCCGGCGACCACCGCAGCCAAGGAATCATCGGCGCGGGTGACGATGTCGCGGTCATGCGTGACGATGAGATCGGCGATGCCGGCAAGTCGTTGCTCCGCTTCGCGATTATCGATCAGCAGCGGCTCGCCGCTGAGATTGGCGCTGGTCGCGACAATCGCCCAGCTCTCGCCGACCGGCGCATGCGCCGCATTCAGCGCATCGAAAATCAGGTGGTGAAGCGGTGCGACCGGCAGCATGATGCCGATGCGCGCCAGCTCCGGCGCGATTGACTGCACAAGGCGCCCGCGCGACGTCAGCAACACGATCGGCCGCGGCCGTGACTCGAGCAGCGCAAGTTCGACAGCGTCGGCCTCGGCGAACTCGGCGACTGCCTCCAGCGTACCGACCATGACGGCGAAGGGCTTCTGATCGCGCTGCTTGCGCAGGCGCAGTTGCCGCACGGCCGCATCATTGTGAGCATCGCAGATGAGCTGATAACCGCCGAGGCCCTTGATCGCGACAATCTTGCCGCCCGCGACGGCGGCGGCGATCTCGGCGATGCCATGGCTGAGCCGCGGCCCGCATCGCGGGCACGCAATCGCCTCGGTATGGAAGCGGCGACTGCCGGGGTCAGCATAATCAGCGGCACAGGCTGCGCACATCGCAAAGCGCTTCATTGCGGTGGCCGGACGATCATAGGGCAGCCGCTCGGCGATGGTGTAGCGCGGACCGCAATGCGTGCAGTTGATGAAGGGATAGCGGTGGAATCGGCTTGCCGGATCGAACAGCTCGCTCAGGCATTCCCGGCAAGTCGCGGCGTCCGCGACGATGCGCGTCGACACCCTACCCTGCTCGCTGGTGCGAATCGAGAACTCCTCGGTGGCGGCGGCGCCGATCGGCTGAACCGAGATCTCGTCGATCCTGGCAAGCGGCGGCTTTTCCAGTGGCAGCGCGGCGACGAAATCGGACGCCCGCTCGCCTTCGACTTCGATAAGAACGCCGTTCGGATCGTTGGCGACGAAGCCGCCGAGGCGATAGCGGGTGGCGAGACCATAGACGTAGGGACGAAAGCCGACGCCCTGCACGGCGCCACGCACATGCAGGCGCAGCCGCTGTCCGTCCCGCGCTGTGGCCTTGTCGCTCATCCTCACTCCGCTGCCGTCATCTCGGCCGGCTTCGCCTTCGAAGCCCGCTTGCGGAGCCAGGCATAGAAGGCCAGGAAGCCTTCGCCGGTGCGCGCCGACACCGTCAGCACCTCGATCCTGGGATTGACCCGCCGCGCATATTCGATGGTCCTGGCGAGGTCGAAATCGAGCACGGGCGCAAGATCGATCTTGTTGATCAGCATAAGCGCGGAGGCAGCGAACATGTCCGGATATTTCAGCGGCTTGTCCTCGCCTTCGGTGGTCGAGAACACCACGATCTTGCAGGCTTCACCGAGGTCGAATGCCGCCGGACAGACGAGATTACCGACATTCTCGATGAACACGACCCCACCGTTCAGCCAGGGCAGCCGGTCATAGGCTTCACCGACCATGGCCGCGTCGAGATGGCAGCCCTTTCCGGTGTTGACCTGGATCGCCGGCACGCCGGTTGCGCGGATGCGCTCGGCATCGTTGGAGGTTTGCTGGTCACCCTCGATCACGCCGATCGGGAAACTGTCCTTCAGCTCACTGACGGTGCGGACTAGCAGCGAGGTTTTGCCGGCTCCGGGGCTCGAAACCAAGTTGAAGGCGAGCACGCCGTCGGCACGGAAGCGAGCGCGGTTGTCGGCGGCGAGTCTGTCGTTCTTGCCGAGAATATCGCGTTCGATCTGGATGATGCGATCGCTGCTCATGCCCGCGATCTGTTGGCCGGCGGCGTCTGCACTGCAGTCGAGCAGGCCCGTATCGCCAGGCCCATGATCGTGGCTTCCGTCGTGATGGTGGTGGTGATGGTGACCGGGGCCATGGTGGTGATGATGACCTCCATGAGCGTGCTCGTGATCCTGATTATGATCATGCGTATGTTCGTTGGACGCTTTGCCGTCGCTGCAGCCGCAGACCGTACACATCAGTCGACCTCCAGTTCCTTCACACGCATCTCTTCGCCGCCGGTGACCTGCAATTGATAGCTGCCGCAGGATGGACACGGCTCGTAGCGCTGCTTGATCTCGACGTTTTGCGAGCAGGCCATGCACCAGGCCGTGCCCGGCGTCGCGATGATCTCGAGTCTTGCGCCTTGCGCGATGGTCCGCGCCGCGACGGCCTCGAAGCAGAATTGCATTGCGTCCGGCGCGACATGGCTGAGCGCACCGATCTCTAAACACACCGCCTTCACTCGCAAGAACGAGCGCTTGCGCGCCTCTTCCTCGACGATCCCGATGATGCCCTCGCACAAGGCCATCTCATGCATGGCTGGCCTCGCGGAAGCTGACGCTGAATCCGACGCAGGGGTCGAACGCCCCGACAAGTGTCCGCACCGCGTCTTGGCCCTGCCGGCCGGCGGAGAGGAGCGCGCCCTTGAGGCTTCGCACCAGCGGTCCGCGTTCGTGAAAATTCCACTCGGTCGGAGCGATATATTCGAAGCCGACGATACGTCCTTCCTCATCGAGCTTAACCGCGTGATGGAGCCGGCCTCGGGCGCATTCCACTGCCGCTGCGCCCCGGCGCTCGCCGAGCCGATAGCTCGCAACGACGCCATTATCGGGAGCGTCCCGCCTGGCGTCCAGCCAACAGGTGAGCCGGGCGATCTCGTCGATGCGCGCTCTCACGCGCGCGGCGCCGCTAGCACTTAAGGACAAAATCTGTTCGCGCTGCGCCCGCCGCGCCCAGACGCCCGTTTCCGGAACCTTCCCGCAGAGTTCCGGCGCTTCGGAATAAGCCGTCCCTTCAGCCATGAGGCGCGTCACGATCTCAAGATCGTCAGCGGGGGTCAGAAAGAATTGGTCGGCCGCCGGCAATGACATCACCTCACGATCGCAGCGCGTCAGATAGGTGGAAAGTACGCTGCCTGGCGCCGGAGGCTGGTGTTCACCCGAAACTCCGAGCGCGCGGAGCGCAGCCTTGACGTGTGCAATGACATCGCGGCGCACGGTATCTGGCACGGTTTCAACCGCACCACTGAGAGTGGTGCTCGCCTGTATCATGCTTCGCACTGCGGGTGCGCTCTCCTGATCGAGTTCGAGGCCTGCGACGAACAGGCCGCGTATCAATTCAGTTAAGCGCTCGGCGACAACGGCCGTGAGACGATGCATCGCTATCGGCTTGATCGTCTCCAGCCCCTGCGCCGCCTCGATTGCTGAAAGGAAGGCCACTTGGTGGGCGACCGAGCATAAGGAGAACAGGCGCGGCAGCACAGGGATGAGCGCGCTTGCCGGCTTTCCGGCAAACAGCCTCGTCAGGGGAGGCCGGCTCCGTGGCCGGATAGCAACGTCCGAAATTGTGGTACCAGTGAGCCACACCATTATGTCAATTTCGTTTCGAAAGGGGCGACTCATCCCGGCCGCTCCGTCAAGGTACCGCGCAGGAAGCTCCGACGATCAATCGGGGTCGTCGGTGGTTCGCGCCGGCGGACCGCCTCCTCGCTGTCGGCCGGCAGCATCAGCTCGGCAAGAGCGGCGTCAGCCGTTGCTCGCGCCGATGCCATGTCCGCAAATTGGAACATTGGCGAGAACAGCGAGCAGCTAGCGATGCGGCCCATTTGCACCTCGCTGAGGGTAAATTCGATATCACCGGCTGGAAAGCGAATACGCACGGTCGCGCCCGACCTATCCCCAGCGGCGCTCGCCGGCATCACCACGTTCATGAACCAAGGAGTGACCATGATGCCGACAAACGTTCCCTCGAAGCGACGGAAACCAATGGCCTCAACATCGAGGGCCTCGTTGTAGATTGGCAAATCGCGCATCGCGCGCTCGCCGATCTGGCGATACATTCCTGCCAATAGCTCGCCCCATGTCACCGCGTCGGCGTCGCTGGGAGAGCTTGGCGCGCTGGCAGTCATGTTTCGATCGCCATGAACTTCGATTTCGGGGCGTCGCAGTTGGGGCATCGCCACTCCTCCGGCAGAAGTGAGAACGGTGTGCCGGGTGCGATCTGCGCCACCGCATCACCATCGGCCGGATCATAGACGGTCCAACAGATGCCGCATTCAAGCCGCGCAGCCTCAGTGACGTCTTGGCGCACGCCAAAGTTCTCAAAGGCGCTCATTTGAAATATGCCTCAATGATTTCTTGGAGCCGTTCGGCGGAATCCTCGAAATCTTCGTCTGCAGCAAGCGCAACCGTGGGTACCCCGCCAACTTCCAGCGTGTCGAGGATGATGGTGTCCATGGCGTTGAAAAACTGCACCGACCAGACATTGCGAATGCCAGTCGACAGCACCCGACAGGTGCCATAGCCGCGCGAGACAAGCTGGATCGGCCCGTTCCGAATAGTCTCCTGCAAAAAGCTCATATCCACCGGGCTCATCGGCAACAGAGTGAAATTGATGATCTGCGAGCGGATGCCAGGACGCCAGGCTAGCGCCCGCTCGCGGATCTCGGCGAGCACCGGTAGGACGTTCATGGCGCCTTCAGGGGCCTGTCCGATTTCGAAATCGGCGGCTGTCAGATCGGCTGCTGCGCGTCTGACGATCTCGGGAACAGCGCCTACTTCAATATATTCGGAAGCCGCGTCAGTTTCGATCCTGACACGCCAGATCCCTGCGAGCACCGATTCTTGAATCTGCGCCAGCGATCCGTCCGGCAGCGCTACGACGCCGCCGACCTCCCCCTCGCCGAGAACATCGGCGACGAGCTTGCTTTCGAGATCGTTGAGATTGCCGAGCCGGAACAGTTGCGAGGGTGCGTCCGCCCTTTGACCTGCAATGGCCTCCGCGATGTTGGAGAGCAGCGTGACGGCTTTGGGGCAGTTCTTAGCGAGCTCGACACTGTCTAATGTTGCGAGTCTTGCGAGTGCGCCGGCCGCCGTCAGGCTGCCACTTGAGGCATTGAGACTCTCTTCTCCGATAGGGAACACGCTGACGGGTTGCTCGGCGCCTTCCGGCGCATCCCAGAATCCGACCTTCATAGCTCGACACCTTTTGCGCGATGCTGGGGAACAATGGTAACGGCAATGGCTGCGCTTTGCCCGCGCGGGCGGTCGATCAGCTTAGTGATGCGGTCGACATAGACTGACCAATCCTGGATCTTGGCGATCAGCCCCAGCGTCTCGCCCTTGGCCACGAAGATAAGGGTCGGCTGCACTCGCACCCCGAAACGTTCGCCAAGCGCCTCTTCGGCATGGGGTGCAATGATCGCGGCGCGCAGGCGGCCTCCGAACGCCGTAACCAGCTCAGGCAGCACTACGGCGACATCAATGGCCTCCGGAAAACGGTTGGGATTACCCGCCGATAGCAGCACGGCGACAGCACCGGCTTGGTCGGCATGTTTAAGAAAATGATCGACGGTCGCGACATCGACCTCATTGAGGCCATGCCGACTGAGATCATGCCGTCCTACCTGGAATTCCATTTGACCTCCCAAAACAGACTTATCTTTCTGATCGGGATAGTGTTAGCAAGCTGCGTGCCAGGGACAGTCAGGATTTATGTAGTTGAATTCACTGATCTATTTTCAACGCCATCAAGCCGAGTGGATGCGAATGATAAGCTACTTTCCACTACAAACGAAAGCCTTCTTTCCAGACTAGAAACTTGTCTTCCGGCGAGCACCTCGGCCAGCGGCTGAGGTCAGCCGGCCAAGTCATTCTAGGATGACAACCCGCTTAATCAGTCAGGAGGTGCGCAGGCAATTGCGGTTCGCGGTCGATCAGATCGGCGAAGAAGCAGTCGAAATCGTTGCCGTCGAGCGCTGCACCGAGACCGTCGATGGCAGCCGCAATCAGGCACGCTTCTTCTTTCTCAAGTAGGCGGATCGCCGTGTCGATGTAGACCAGCACGTGGGCACCGGCCGGAGGATGCGAGAGCAGAAGCACGGAGACGCGGCGTTGCTCGCCGCGAAACTCGCACAAAGCCGAAATTCCATCGGTCTCGACGATAGTCATCGGCAGTCCAAGGCACATCCGTCTTCTCCGGCACGCTCCGGCGGTCAGGCCGGCCGCATCTCGTAACTCGCATGGTCGATGTCGTTGGCGAGCAGGCGCTCGGAGTCTGCCAACGGCGTATCGCGCAGCTTCACCTCGATGCCCCACTCGGCCAGAACTTTGCAGGCAAGCTCGATGGCCGGTGCGATCTGATCGCGTACGGACGCCGTCAATGGACCTCCCCAGTCTTCGAGATCGAGCGGTTGGCAGCCGATCAGGACGAGGTGCTTCGGGCAGCGGCCGAGCAGGTCGGCTGCGCTGATCACCTCCTGGAAGCCGGTTTGATGCAGACTCATCTTCTTCGCGCCGGTGAAGCGTGGCACCTCGTCGCCGCGCACGAGCTTCAGCTTGCCTGGCGGCAGACCATAATCGATGGCATCGAACACGAGCAAGCGATCAGCGTCCTCCAGATAGTTGACGAGATAGAGCCCCTGCGTTCCGCCATCGAGAATCGTGACATTATCAGGCACGGCGTAGCGGCGGTGGAAGTCCTCCACCGCGCGCACGCCAAAGCCTTCATCGGCCCACAGGATGTTGCCGATGCCGAGCACCAAGATGTGGTCGTCGTTTGGGGCGTTCAACATCGAGATCGTTCCAGTTTCAGTCACGGAATTGCCGTTCGCCCGAGATCATCGAGGAGATGATACTCTGGCGTGACATGATGTCCTCGCGGATCGCAGCGTAGATGTGTACCATCACGAACACGACCAGCGCCCACATGCCCAGATGATGCCAGGTGTGAACGTCCTGGCTGTTCGGCCAGATCGAGAACACCCAGCCGAACAGTTTGTGCTGCCAGCTATCGATGCCTTCTCCTTCCGAATAGAGCGCAAAGCCGGTCACGATCATGAAGGTCACGAACAACGTGAAGCCCGTGAACATCGCGGTCTGCGCCAGCGGGTTGTGCCCGACATACATCTTCGGCTGACGTTCCAGGAAGGCGTACCAGCGGATCTCGTGCCAGACTTCCTTCCAGAATTGCCGGCGATGCACCGGCAGATAGAAGATCTGCCGGGAATGGTGGTTGCCGGTGAAGGCCCACAGGATACGCGCGAGGAAGAACACCGCGAGCACCTGCCCCGCCGCGAAATGGGCGAAGCGCATATAGCCCATCACGAAGTTGGCCGACGCCTCCCCCTCGACCGCCGGCAGCGGCGTCCCGATCAGAAACCCGGTGACCATCAGGATGATGATCGAGAACGCGTTCACCCAATGGCAGATGCGCACCGGCGCTTCGTAGACATAGACGGTGGGCCGGCCCACCGCATGCTCGCCAGCAGCATCGGCCGCGATCGCCGTCAGGTCCGGCTCGCTTTCCACCGGGGGAGCAATTGCATCCATCATGGCCGCCTCCTACCTGACCTTGACCTTGGCGAGTTCCTGGCCGTCCGGGCTCATGACGTGCGTCGAACAGGCAAGGCACGGATCGAAGGAATGGATCGTGCGCAGGATCTCGAGCGGCTGCTCGGGATTAACCATCGGCGTGTTCATGAGCGAGGCTTCGAACGCGCCGATGTTGCCTTGCGGATCGCGCGGCGAGCCGTTCCAGGTCGTCGGTACCACGCACTGGTAGTTGTCGATCTTGGTTTCCTTGATCTTGATCCAGTGCGCGAGCGCGCCGCGCGGGGCCTCGGTGAAGCCAAAGCCCTTGGCTTCCTTCGGCCAGCTCTCCGGTTTCCACTTGTCGACATTCGCGGTCGAGCTGTCGCCGGCTTTGATATTGGCAACGAGCTTGTCCTGGAAATAGCGCATCTGGCGTCCGGCCCAAACAGATTCGAGCGCGCGCGCCGCGGTGCGGCCGAGCGTCGAGAACAGCGCCGACATTGGTAGATCGAGATCCTTCAGGAATTTGTCGACGGGATCCTTGAACTCCGCCTTGTTCTGCGCATAGCCGACGACCCAGCGCGCGAGCGGGCCGACCTCCATGGCATGTCCCTTCCAGCGCGGCGCCTTGATCCAAGAATATTTGCCGCCTTCGTCGAGCTGTTCGATCGCGGTCTTGGTACCCTTTGCATTGGGTCCGAGTTCGTAGTTCGGCTCCGTGATGCCATCCCAAGGATGAAGGCCCTTGGTTTCGTCGGGATACTTGTACCAGGAGTGGACCACGAACTCCTGGATCTCGTCGGGATTGGCGTGATCGACCGGAAGCACCTCGGAGAGATTGCCGTTGATGATGGCGCCTCGTGGCAGCTTCAGGTTCTTGGCTGAATAGTCGTTGGCATGTTCTGGCACGTCGCCATAGGCGAGCACGTTCTGACCCGAAATGCCTCCACCATAGAGCCAGTCCTTGTAGAACGAACCGATCGCGGCCACGTCAGGCAGGTAGACCATTTCGTTGAATTCCATGATGCGGTCGATGATCGAGGAGATCAGGTTCAACCGCTCCATGTTGATGGCACCGACAGCACCTGTCCCATCTACGTTGATCGGACAGGGCACGCCGCCGACGAGCCAGTTTGGATGCGGATTCTTGCCGCCGAAGATGGTGTGGATCTTGACGATCTCCTTCTGGAAATCGAGCGCCTCCAGATAATGCGCGACCGCCATCAGATTGGCCTCGGGCGGCAATCTGTAGGCTTTGCTGCCCCAATAGCCGTTCTTGAACGGACCGAGCTGTCCGGACTCGACGAACTTCTTGAGCCGGGTCTGCAGATCCTTGAAGTATCCCGGCGAGGACAGCGGCCAGCTCGAGATCGACTGGGCTAGCGTTGATGTCGCGCGCGGATCGGCCGAGAGTGCGGAGACGACGTCGACCCAATCGAGCGCATGCAGGTGATAGAAATGGACGACGTGGTCGTGCACCTGAAGTGCGAGCTGCATCAGGTTGCGAATCGAGTTTGCGTTTTCGGGGATGGTGATCCCAAGCGCGTTCTCGACCGCGCGCACCGAGGTCAGCGCGTGCGTGCCGGTGCAGACGCCGCAGATCCGCTCGGTAAATGCCCACGCATCGCGCGGGTCGCGGTTCTTCAGGATCACCTCGATCCCGCGCCACATCGTGCCGGTCGATACGGCATTGCGGATCACGTTGTCGGCGTCGACATTGACCTCGACCCGCATGTGTCCCTCGATGCGGGTCACGGGATCGACGACGATGCGTTTGCCGGAATTGTCGAGATTGAAGCCGTTGGGAGTCTGGATACCCATGATCGTTTCTACCCTAATGTGTCTTTTGATCAGCTGTTGTGGCCGGCGTCTTCGCGCTTGCTGGCAAGCCGCTTTACCGCAGTGACGGCGGCGTGCGCGGCCACCGCCGCACCCACGGCGCCCGCTGCCGCCATGCCGATCTGATCGGCGTTTTTCTCGATGCCGAACTGCTTGATGTTGGTGAGGCGATCGTAGAACGAGCCCTTGTCCCAAAAGCCGTCCTCTGAGCAGCCGATGCAGCCGTGTCCCGATTGGATGGGGAATGAGACCCCCCCGTTCCAGCGCACGGTTGAGCAGGCGTTATAGGTCGTTGGCCCCTTGCAGCCCATCTTGTAGAGGCAGTAGCCTTTGCGCGCCGCCTCATCGTCCCACTCCTCGACAAACTGGCCGGCGTCGAAATGCGGGCGCCGGTAACACTTGTCGTGGATGCGCTGCGAGTAGAACATCTTAGGCCGGCCCTGGCGGTCGAGCTCGGGCAGCTTGCCGAAGGTGGTGATGAAGGTGACGACGCCGGTCATCACTTCGGCGATCGGGGGGCATCCCGGCACCTTGATGATCGGCTTGTTGGTGATGACCTTGTCGATCGGTGTGGCCTGGGTCGGATTGGGCTTTGCCGCCTGTACGCAGCCCCAGGACGCGCAAGCGCCCCAAGCGATGATCGCCATCGCGTCCTCGGCCATCATCTTCAGCTTTTCGACGAATGGTTTGCCGCCGTCGATACAGAACATGCCGCCCTCGTTGAGCGGCGGATTACCTTCAACGGCCAGAATGTACTGACCTTTATGCTTGGCACGGGTCTCCTCGAGGATCGCTTCCGCCTGATGGCCCGCGGCCGCCATGATCGTGTCATCGTAGTCTAGCGAGATCATCGACAGCACCGCATCCTTCACCAGGGGATGCGCGGAGCGGATGAAGCTCTCGGAGCAGCAGGTGCATTCGAGACCGTGCATCCAGATCACGGGCACACGCGGCTTGGTCTCGAGCGCATTGGCGATGCGGCTCGCCGCCAGCGGGCCGAGGCCGAGGCTCGTCGCGGTCAGGCTGCAGAACTTGTGAAAGCTTCGACGCGTGATGCCTTGCCGCCTGATCACGCTGTAAAATGTTTCCGTCGCCGTGCCCATAAATCCTCCCGCCGTCAGCTTTGGCTTTCAATGACGCTTAGGGACAGCAAGAAGCAGGCCAACTGCGTGGCGCAAAATGAAATTAGAGGAATGTCAAAAGGTTGCGAGATCTGAATTGTGCAAGACGCGAAGATCGAGCGGCACTGCACGAAAGAAGCGGAAACAATTCGATTTGCAGGCGGTAACGAGGTTTACGCCGCCGAGCCCGTTTCAATGCGCAGTGCACACCATGCAAGGATCGAACGAGCGCACGACATGCTGAACCGCAACGGAACGTGCGCCAGCCTCGCCCACATCGGTGCCGACCAGCGCCTGTTCCAGAGGGCCTGCCACGCCGAGGGAATCGCGCGGTGAAAAATTCCAGGTGGTCGGCGCGATGATCTGGTAGCGCTCGATCTTTCCACCGCGCACCGCCACCCAATGCCCGAGGCTGCCGCGCGCGGCCTCGACGAGACCGACATATGCCCCGTCGGGCATCTCCTGCGAGGGAGCACAGAACGGTTCCGAAAGTCGTAGCGCGCGGGTCCACTGCTCCATCGCAAGTGCGATGCGCGCAGTCTCGATCAGCCGGGCGATCACACGGTTGCGGACATTGGTGCCGCTTGGGGCGACGAGATCGGCTATCAGCGCTTGCCCGGCCACGGTCTGGCGCGCAATCGCCCCGACCTCGACCGGCTGGCCCGAAAGCCGCGGCGCCTTGCACCAGCTATAGGCGCCTGCCTTGTCGGGATCAGGTACGGTGTTGCTGTGCGCAGGATCGGAGGAGCAATCCCGCATCCATGCATGGGAAACGTCCTCGCTGATCTGACTCAGCGGCAACGGCTCCACAACCATGTCTGGACCAACAATGCCGCGCGGGAACAGTCCGCAATCGGCGCCTTGATAGGCGCCATAGCTCATCAACACGCCCGGTCCCTTGCCGAGCTCACTGAGCGCGAGGCTGTCGGCAAGCCTGAGGAAATGAGCGAAATCACCGCTGCGCCCCGCGCGCCAGCGGTCGAGCTCGTCTGCGGTCGAGAGCGACAGCATGTTCTCTAGAGTATCGGCGAACACTGTACGTTCAAGGAACGTGCGAAATGAGGTCACGATCGACAACAGCCGTACGCGCTCGCCGAGTTCGATCGCGCGCGTCGCGCCGCCCGGCTGGAAGGCAAGGCTGTGTGGCCATTTGCCAGCAATGATTCCCATAGTCTCGAGCAGCCGCGCCCGCGCCGGCAGCGCATCGCGCGCCGCACTGCCGCGGGTGGCCGCAAAGCGCTCGCGAGTCTCCTGGTACCAATCCTGCGAAGCGTAGGCTTCACGGGCGAAGTCAGGCATGAAGAAGATGTAGAAATGCGTAAGATGATCGGCGGCATTCTCTGCCGCGTGCGCGATATTAGTGGCGAGCAGACCGTTCGGCGCCGCCTCGGTTCCCATCGCATGGCGAAGCGCGGCAGCGGCGGCGACCGACTGCGAGACCGAGCAGATGCCGCAGATGCGCGGCGCCAACACCAGCGCATCAAGCGGTGGCCGCCCCTCCAGAATTTGCTCGAACCCGCGATAGAGCGGCGCCGTCACTTCGGCGCGCTGGACCCGGCCGCTTTCGACGTCGAGGCGGACTTCGAGATCGCCCTCGACGCGGTTGAACGGGCCGATCGTAATCCTCGTCATGGCGTGCGCTTGGCCGTGGTGCGGCCGGGCGGCACCACCACATGATCAGCGGTCGCATTCAGCCTCACGCGCCGCGGAGTCGCCGATTTCGACAACGCCGCGAGCGCGACGAACCAGGCTTTTGGCATGTCGGTCGGCAAGCCGACTGGGATGCCGGCAAGCTTGGCGGTCTCCAGGAAATTCTGCGCGTCTTCGAAGCCAGGTGACGTGCAGGCGATGCAGGCATAACCGCCCTTCGTGCAGGAACCGCCGCCGTTCCAGGAGCGCTGGTTGCAATCGCCGACAGCCTGAGTCGCCTTGCAGCCGAGATGCTCCATGAGGCAGCCGCGCTCGGACATGGTTTCGGCGCTGGCCTTGAACTCATAGAACTCGTTGCGGGAGCAGCCGTGATGAGCAAGATGGTTGGCAACGAATTTCGGTCGGCCATAGGTGTCGAGGTCAGTCGCTGACAAGTCCTTGGACGTCAGTGCCAAAATGGTTTCCATCATCCAGCCCGGATGCGGCGCACAGCCAGCCACATTGATCACCGGCAAGCCGAGCCGGGAGCGGAAGCCTGCGCCGAGCGCGCCGCCAGCATCGGCGCCCTCGAATTGCAGCCCGACCGCGTCGGTTGGATTGGCGCCGGCGGCTGGCACCCCGCCATAGGCGGCACAGCTTCCGACCGCAACGACATAGTCCGCCCGCGGCGCGAGATCTAGCATCCAGTGGTAGATCGAGCGGCCCGTGCCCGCGAGCATGTTGAAGCGGCCGCTATCGTTCGGGCCGCGGGCAACGGAGCCTTCGAGGAGCAGTAGGTCGAGCGGCACCCTGCCCTCGCGCACGGAGTTGAGCACCTCGGCCGCTTCCTCGCCTGTCTCCTCGCTGACCGAGGGATGCCACAGCAGGTTGATGCCGAACTGCCTCAGTTCGTCGAACCAGCCGGAAGAGCCGCTTTCGAGGATCGACATGGTGCAACCGCCGCAGCTCGCGCCTTGCAGCCAGAGCAGGTTGGTCATTCCGTTCGATTGGCTCATCACTTGCCCTCCAGCTCCACCAGCTTCGGCCGACCCGGCTCGAATGGCAAGCCCTCGGCGCGAAGGAACTCAGTCATGATCGCCCGGCGCGCCTTCATGTTTAAGGTGCCTCTGGCGGATCCGGTGCGTGATGATCCAAATTAGACCGACGGCAAATGGTACGAACAATGCTGTCGCGAGTGACGGCTCGACATGCAAGCCGCCGTCATGTGCGCCCTTAGCGAGGTAGCCGAACAGGCTGACGACGTAATAGCCGATCGCCGCCACGGAGAGGCCTTCGACGGTGCTCTGCAGGCGCAATTGCAGCTTGGTGCGCTCGTTCATTGAGCGCAGCAGGTCACGATTCTGCTCCTCCAGTTCCACGTCCACCCGCGTGCGCAGGAGATCGGCGGCGCGCGCTAGCTTGATCGATAAGTTGGCCTGGCGGTCCTCCATCGCGGCGCAGGTGCGCATCGCCGGCGCCATCCGCCGGGCAAGGAAGGACGACCAGGTCGGTCGCCCTCCGATCTCGCTTCCTTCGATCACGCCAAGGCGGGCCTGCACGATGTCGTAATAAGCCCGGCTCGCGCCGAAGCGGAACAGGCTACCCGCTGCGCCGCGCTCCAATGAGGCGGCCAATGCGGTCAGCTCCGTGAGGAGGTGATTGTTGAGCTTGAGGTCCTCGGCGCCCTGCATCTCCTGGAGCACTTCGACCAGCCGCCGCCCAATGTGATCGACCGAGGGCGCGAGCTCGAGCGCGGCCGGCAGGCCGAGCAGCGCCAGCGTGCGATAGGTCTCGATCTCCAGCACGCGCTGCACAAGAGCGCCAAGCCGGCCCGGCGACAGGCCGTCGTTGCAGATGAGAATGCGGACAAAGCCCTGCGCATCCGCACGAAAGTCGGAAGCGACGACCGCAGGGCCGCTGCGGACTGTCGCCATTGCGAGGCTGCTCTTATCAAACAGCTCCTCAGCGCGCGCGACGGCCGCTTCGGTCTGCTCCACCTCGAGCCTCACCGCCACAAGCAGCTGTCCCGTTTGCGGCAGTGCCCGGATCAATGCGGTAAGTTCGTCACCGATGGGAGCGAACGCCAGCGCGGATGCCTCATTACTCCAGATCCAGGTGAAAGTCGTGAATTCGGAATGCTGTTCCCAGCGTAGCGAAACTGCTCCGATTGACACCTGGTGGTGCTTAGCCGACACCTCGGGTGCCGCCAAGCCCTGCGCGGTGCAAAAGCCTACAAAGGCCTGCCGGTCGGCGGCCGCCGCTTCTCCCTGGCCCAAAAAAGCAAATCGCAGCACTGCGAGAGGCGCGGAGAGCCGCGTGAACGGACGCGCATGCACCTCACCCAACACTGCACCGCGTTGCGGGTGCAACGCGAATCCGGCCAGATCCAGACCATGCTCCATCGACGATCCCTAGGATACCGGTTTGCCCACGCGAGGGTGCCGGCTTGTCCGTTGACTAGCGCAGGTCTCTGGCACTTGCGCAATGGTAGTCGCAGGCGTCTCGCATTGCGAGCCAGACTACGCCGCGACGACGTTGGCCATGAAACGGTCAAGCTCCGCGCGCAGGCGGTGGCTCGCCTCGGTTAGTCCGCGCGCTGATTGCAGCACGGCGGAAGCCGCCGAGCCGGTCTCGCTTGCTTCGCGATTGACCTGCTCGAGATTGGATGACACCTGCGCGGTGCCAGAGGCCGCCTGCTGCGCGCTCTGTGCGATCGCCTGTGTCGTCGCGGTCTGCTGGTCGACGGCGGACGCGATCGAACCCGAGATGGCGGAGATATCGCCAATGATGCCGGCGATCGACTTGATCGCGGCAATCGAATCTCCGGTCGCTTGCTGCATACCTTCGACGTGAGAGCCGATCTCCTCCGTCGCACGGGCGGTTTGGCTTGCAAGCGACTTCACCTCGGCTGCGACGACGGCAAAGCCGCGGCCCGCCTCTCCGGCGCGGGCTGCCTCAATGGTGGCATTGAGCGCGAGCAGATTGGTCTGCTCTGCGACCGCTGTAATCAGCTTCACGACATCACCAATCCGGTGCGAGGCTTGCGCGAGCGTCGCGATGCGGGCGTCCGTGCTCTTGGCCTGGGCTACCGCATTACCGGAGATCGCATTCGAGTTGCGGACCTGGGTGCGAATATCATTGATCGACAGCGACAGCTCCTCGGCCGCCGAGGCGACCAAACCAATGCTGCTCGACGATTCTCGCGCGGCGCCGACCACCGCGTTGGTCAGGCCCCCTGTCGCCTCCGCATTGCGTGACAGCGTTGATGCTGCTGCTTCGAGTTGCTGAGCAGAACCCGAAATGCCGTTGACGATGTCACCCACCGCGGCCTCAAAGCCGCCAGCGAATTTAGCGAGCTCAGCGCGCCGCAGCTCGGCCGCCGACCTGTTACGCTCTTCGATCTCCGCAGCTTCGCGTTCGGCGCGCTCAATGGCTTGCCGCTTGAAGCTCTCGACCGCGCCAGCCATCTTGCCGACCTCGTCGTGCCGACCGAGCCCCGGCAGCACGATCTCATAGCGGCCGTTTGCCAGCTCGATCATCGAGCTGCACATCGCGATGACAGGTTTTGCGATACCGCGTCCGATCGCAAAGGAGAGCACGAGGCCAATTGCAATCGAGGCGAGCGCAAGGGCAACCACTACCGATTGACCGTGGATGATTTGCACCGCGGTCTTTTTCTCGGCATCAGCCTGCTCCGCCAAAGCCACTCGCTTCAGAGAGGCGGCCGCCCCGGATAGTCCGTGACGCAGCTTCCACATGTCCGCCATCAAACGATCGATCTCTTGGCCTGCGGCCTCCACTCGGGCGAACCCATCTCGGTAAGACGCGACGAGCTCGTCGAGCGCCTGTCCGCCGACGTCCGGCGAGCGACGCTCTCGCACGATCGCACCTTTAAACCCTTCTATTCTCTGTAAGACGTCCCTCGCGAGGACTTCATCGTGGAGCTTCAATTCTGTCGTTACGAGGCGATCGATCGTATCGAAACGCTCAATGATATTTTCTGCTTGAGCGCCCGGCGCCTTCACCTGATCGAGCGCGGTCCGGATGACGTGCGCCTGTCCGCCCATCGTGGCTGCCGAGCGATCGATCCCGGCGCGCAGCGCCAACACTTTGTTGAAGGAATCGGTATAGGCGCGGTAGGCTTCGAACAGTTCCTTTATCGACTGCTGCCAGCTGAGAGTTGCAGTCTCGGTTTTGGCTGCCGTGATCGTTCGCTCGAGCAAGCGTCGCGCCTCTTCCGCGGCAGCTTCCGCCTCCTTTATGCCCGTCAGGGCGTAATAGCGCGCGTTGCTCTGGTATGCCGAGAGCGAGCTGTCGATTTCGCGCGCATAATCCGATTCCGACATGCTGATACGATAAACGTCGAAGCCGTCGAGGATCGCCTCATAGCCAAACCAGGCGCCCGCCATGGTGCCCGCCGACAGCAGCAGAACGATAGCAAATCCCATCATGATTTTCAGGCGAATTGACAGGTTGGCGATGACTGGCTCGCTTTTCGGCAAGCTCATGGCCGCTGCATTCATCCGGCCCTGTGTCTGGAAGACGCCTGCCCGGCGCGATGCGCCGCCGCGCCGAATGAAGCTCAAATCCATATCGCAAATACCCGGTTCGCTGGAGCTGGAAATGAGCAAACGATGTGCCGTCTCTCCTAATCATCGGTAAATTGCAGCGAGCTGCCGCGCAGCAAGTGTCGTGCGCCGGGTAAGGAAGCTCGCTGCTCATGCAGGGAAAAAGACCGCGAACCCACGTGGATGCAGCGGAAAATAGCAAAGAGGTTCAATAAAGATATGAAAGCAGGATTTCCACCTGCGGTTAAAGCGGGTTTCCAATTCTTCGTTGCGTAGGGCCGCTGAAGCGTGAAGAAAAAAATTGCAGGGCGGTGATTTCGCGCCGGCATGCGCGCGATATTCTCGATGGCATGCGCTGATTCGTTTGTTCGCTGCGTCGAATCACTCTCAATGCAGGAGCATGCGATGACGAAAATCTCGGAGATTCCGGGTACGCTGGACGCCGTCGGCGCCGTCGGCACGGATCGCCAATCAATCTATGTCTATGAGGCACCGGTACGGATCTGGCACTGGTTAAATGCGCTAACGATCTCTCTTCTGGCCGTTACCGGTTATCTAATCGCCTCGCCGCTTCCCTCGATGCCTGGTGAAGCTAGCAATTGGTACACGATGGGCTACATCCGATTTGTTCACTTCGCGTCGGGACAGGTGCTCGCCTTCGCGTTCCTTTATCGCGTCTACTGGGCGTTCGTCGGCAACCAGTATGCCCGCCAGTTGTTCGCGTTTCCGATCTACAACCGGATCTGGCGCTGGGGCCTTTTGTACGAGCTGCGATGGTACCTGTTCCTAGTGCGCTACCCGAAAAAATACGTCGGCCACAATCCTTTGGCCAATACTGCGATGTTCTTGTTCGTGATTGTGATGATCCTGATGATGCTGACCGGATTTGCACTTTACGCTGAGGGCGAAGGTCGCGACAGCTTATGGTATGCGCTGTTCGGCTGGTGGTTCTCGATCTTCCCAAACAGTCAAGACGTGCATACAGTGCACCATCTCGGCCTCTGGTTCATTGTGACTTTCGTCATCCTGCATGTATATGCTGCCGTGCGCGAGGACATCGTGTCGCGTCAGAGCATGCTATCGGCCATTATTACCGGCGAACGGACGTTTCGCGACTCGCGACCTGACTGATATCAGAATGTGCCCGCTAGGGTCACTCGGACGGTCAAGGGTTCGACCGGGTGAAGCACATAGTCCATCACACCAATGGCACAGACTGGCGCAGGGGCGGCATTGGCGGCACAGAGATTGTAAAGTTTGTCCGTCTTCAGCAGGGAGCCATAGGCATAGGTGATCTGGTTCGCCTTGCTGTTGAGGAGGTTGAGCAAATCGAGCTGGAGGCGCCAGCCCTTGTCGGTGCGGTAGCCGATCCGCGCGTTGAAGATGCCGGTAGGTTGCGATCGGAAGGCGTTGTCTTCCGTCAGCGGACTGGAGGCGAGATAGCGCCAACGCAGGGCGCCGAACCAGCCCGTCTTCGCGCCGAGCGAGATGCCGGCGGACGCCATCATGGTCGGTGCGTTAGGGATATAGTTGCCGGGCGCGTTGCCGATCTGCGCGGCGGGATAGCCGGCGAGTGAGGCATAAACCTCCGCCTGGTCGCTGTCGTAACCGCGAAAGCGCGCATGGGTCATCGCGAGATCGGCGTCGACGTCAATCCAAGACCGTGGGCGGTAATGGTTGGTCCATTCGAATCCATAGCGGCGGCTCGCGCGCGCCGTCGTGGTATCGCCGGCATCGCCTGAGAACAGGATCTCGGAATCCTGGTCGAGGACGAAGAGGCTGAGCGAGGTGTCGAGATCCGGGACGATCCTCGAACGCACGCCGACCTCCGCGCCCCTGGTGCGGACCAGCAGCGGCGAGCGCGGCAGCTTTGTCCCGGGATCGCTCGGATCTTCCGTCGTCGTCGCACCCCGCGCGTCGTTCGAGTGCATGCCATAGCCGGCGCCGAAAAAGAACTCGGTCTTGTTAAAGGGACCGACCACGATGCGAAGCTTGGGACTTCCGATCGTAGCGTTGGCATGGCCTGAGTTGTTCGCATCGAACAGCGACGTCACGTCGGCCGCGTAATAGTCCCCGCGCCAACCGACCGTGGTCCTCAGCCAGTCCGAAAAGTGCAACGTACTCTCGGCGTAAGCGCCGATGCTGCCTTCCCCGACCTTATCGCTGCGTACGTTGGACAGGAAACTGCGCCGGTGGGTGTCGGTGAGCGCGAGATCGATGGCGTCGTAACGGGACTGCAGGCCGAAGGTCGTCTGCATCGGCAGCCCAGCGAATGAGCCATCCATCGTCCGTGCGATGTTAGCGCCGGCCATTAGGCGGCCGTCGTGCTGGTGAAATTGGTCGCCGACAACGGGATTGGCCAGGAAATAAGTGAAGTTATTGTAGAGATCGAGCTCGCTCTTGACGACATAAGCGTTCGCCTTCCAGGCCCCGGAATTATCGCTCTGCGCCACGCGCGCCGACAGGGCAAAACGGTTTGCGTTGCCGCCGTCAGTCGGGTCTTCAGATCCAAACCGATCCATCAATCCGTCCGTCATGGCGCGCTGCGGCACCTGATCGGTCGAATTCCATCTGTTGGCGTAAGCCATGCCCGTGACCGACACGCCGTCGGTGGCCGTGCCCTGACTGTAGCGCAAGAGCCCATTGAGCTTGCGGAGGTTGTCCGGGTTGTCCCAGGGGCCGTTGTAGGTCCCAGCCTCGCCGGCGAGGAGCAATGTCCCATCGCCGAGCCTCGTCGAATCCATGCCGAGGAAGCGGCGATATCCAAAGCTGCCGGCGGTCATCTGCGCTAGCCCCTTCACCGTGCGGTCGATCAGGCCGATATGCACGGCGCCGGCCGAGGAGAAGTCGCCTTCATCGGCGAAGTAAGGCCCCTTCTTTACCTCCATGGCGGCGATCGCTTCAGGAATCAGCCAATTGAGGTCGGCATAGCCCTGGCCGTGGGCGTGAGTGCGCATGTTGGCAGGCACATCATCAACATAGATCGCGAGATCCGTGCCATGATCGAGATTATAGCCGCGCAAGAAGTACTGGTTCGCTTTGCCCTCGCCGGAATGCTGCGTCACAATGAGCCCCGGTACAGCTTCGAGCACTTCGCCCGGGCGCATCACGGGCCGCGCGTTGACGTCTTCGCCTGATACTGTGATCTGGCTTGCCATGCTCGACGCGGGAGCCAAGGCCGCGCTGCTCTTGGCCGATACCGCTGAGGCTTGCCCGCCCAGCTGGCTACTGGACCCTATGCCGAGCGCTCGATCCGAGCGTGGCGTTGGAGCTCTTCGCGGTCGCCGTGGGATCTCCTCACGAGTGACTATGACTGCAGGCAAGGTGTAGCTAGTCTGGATATTGTCTCCAGAGCTAGGTTCAGCGTCGATCATGAGGGCGCAGATGCTTAGTGCTGCAATGCTCGTCCAGCGGGCAAAGACGGCAGGCTTCGAGCGGCTCGACAGCATCGCTGCAGCCGCTAAGTCGCGCGTGATGTCGGCAAGGCGGTTCGAGTGGTCTTTCCCTTCCATGCAACGCGATACAGCAGGAGAGATGCTAGCCAGGCGAGAGCGAACAATGACATCACGCCGAAGCCTAAGATGGCTTGTGATCCCTTGAGGCGATCGACGAGGCTCGAAAGGGCACCCGTGAGCTCAAGCTGATCGCTGATCAGGCCAAGCGTTTCCACGCTGCCGATGAACAGCGCAATCGCGACTGAGGCACCTGTGATTGTCAGATTGTACCAAAGCTTTCGGGCCGGATCGACGAAAGCCCAGCGATAAGCGCTGGCCATAAATGCTGAATCCAAGGTATCAACCAGGGACATTCCGGCAGCGAAAAGTGCAGGAAAGACTATGGCCTGCCAGAGCGACAGGCCGCGCGCAGTCTCAGAGGCAGAGAGGGAGAGCAGGCCAATTTCGGTCGCCGTGTCGAAACTTAATCCGAACAGGAATCCGAGCGGATACATGTGCCAGCTTTGCGTCACAATTCGGAAGATCGGGCCGAGCAAATGCGAAAGAAGACCGCTTCCGGCTAGGGGCGCATCGAGTAATTGTGCACCGTAGACGCCGCTGGCCTGCGCTGCACGCATTGTGCGCCACAAGTTTGCGAAGATCGCAAAGTTGACGGCGGCCACGCCGAGCAGGAAGACGGCTGAAACCGAGGTTCCGAGAAGGCCGCCCAAGTTTTTGAGCAAACCCTCTCCGCCGAGGGTCATGACGCCGGCGGCAAGCAGGATCATTGAAGCGAGAACGATCGTGGAATGGCCGAGCGCAAAGTAGAGACCTGCAGTTTCGGAGGCGCGGCCGGCATGCATCAGCTTCCGCACGACATTGTCGATTGCCGCAATATGATCGGCATCCACGGCATGGCGCAGACCGAACACCCAAGCGAGCAGCGCGGTTGCCATTACCGACGGCTGACCGGCGAACAGCGCAACGGCCCAGCCCCAGGCTGCAATGTTGGTCAGCGTCAGCCCTGCCAGCAACAAGACAGTTCTCAACTTAAGGCCTTTCAAGAGGCCACTTCGTGACGTGACCTGCCCCATGCGGCGCCACTCCCCTGGTATGATCTTTTTGTCGAACTCTCATACCCTGAGCAATATTCAGGCCAAGTAAGACCATGGCGTAAAAGGGCGCCAAGCGATTGCACTTGCAAAAGAATCCCTGTCGATAGCGAGTTACGCCTTAAAATAGGCGATGCCGCTCGCAAACTAACTAACCATATTCGGCAAGGTACTTCCCATCCCTGAAGAAACGTATTCGTAGTTCAGCAAAGGCTCGCAAGGGCGCAACTGGCTTGGCCAATGGTCCGCCGTGCTTTGACCGGATTTTCTTCAGCTTTGAGGCTTGAGCGGGCCGCAGCAGAGACTGCTGACAGGTGAATGTGGCTCATCGGTGGTTGCAAAGTTCTCATTTGCCGGCCGCTTCCGCCTCACAGCAGAGTGACGCCAAAAGCAAATACATCGAGAGCTTTTGGGGGGAAGGCGTGTTTTACCAAGGCGAAATCGCGTTCGTGCCTATCGGGCAGCGCGGCCTGAGCGCGGATGGCCATCCCCAGAAGACACTCATCTGTTCGTTCGACAGCCCTCCGACGGTGCGGCAGTCGACGTCCAGCATGGGTAACCGGTCGACGCGCCGAGGCAAAAGCTCCGGGGCCACCTTGGCGGCTTAGGATTGCTCAAATGAAGAGGAGGAAGGCATGAAGTTCAGGACATTGTTGGGCGTGGCCGCTATCCTTGCGCTCACAGGTGTATCGGCTCCTGCCGCTGATAAGGATGCCGCCGACATTGCTGTCGAAGCAGCAAAGAAATATGCGGGCACGACGATCAGTATCGTCTGGGAGGCGGGCCTTCAATCGCTCGACCCGCTCAACTATTCGGGTCCGAAATGGGAGAAGCTCACTGGCATCAAGGTGAAGGTGGTCGAGGTGCCGACCGACCAGATGTTCACCAAGATCATGCAGGATTTCAAGTCGGGCGCCGGGGCCTATGACGCACTGAACGTCATTCCATCCTGGATGCCCGACCTGGCCCGGGCCGGAGCGCTCGAGCCCCTGGACAAATATGTCGACAAGTTCGGCTATCGCGACGAGTTGCAGGACATCGCCGCAGCCTATCGCGACAACCAGATGCAGTATGACGGCAAGATCTTCGGCTTCCCGGACGACGGCGATGTGATGCTGCTCTACTACCGCAAAGACATTTTCGAGGATCCGAAGATGAAGGAGGGGTTCAAGGCCAAGTTCGGCTACGAGCTCGCTCCGCCCAAGGATTGGAAGCAGCTTGACGACATCGGACAGTTCATCACTGACAAGATGGCGCCCAAGGTCTATGGCGCCGGCTTCTTCCGAACTGCGCCTTATCCGCAATACATGTTCCAGGAACGTTTCCGCATGGAGGGCGGCAAGTTCTTCAATGCCGATACGATGAAATCGACGGTGAACAGCGATGTCGGCCTGAAGGTCTTCAAGCAGATGTTGGCCGAGAACAAGTTCATGCCACCAGGCGTGGAGCAATGGAATTTCGTCGACAACTTGGCCGCGTTCCTCCAGGGCACCACCGCCATGACGATCTCCTGGCCCCCTTATGGGCGTTGGGCCGCCGGCTACGGCTCGGGCGAGGAAGCGCTGAAATGGGTACCCAAATCGCAAGTCGCCGGCAAGGTCGGGTATGCGCTCACGCCCCTCGGTCGCCCGGAGCTTGGCGTCGGTTTCGACCTGTCCGTCTCGGCCACGAGCAAGAACAAGGAGGCCGCTTATCTCTTCATCCAATGGCTGAACAGCAAGAAGACCAGCCTTGAGCGCGTGCAGCTCCCCTATACGCTCCGCGATCCCTTCCGCCTGTCGCACTACGCGAGCGAGAAATACCGTGCGCTCTGGCCTGATGCTCCTGCCTATCTCGACACGATCAAGACATCTGGCGAGAAGGGCCTGCTCGATCTCTCCCTGCTGCAGCAGGACAAGTACGACGAGGCGATGACCAAGGCCATTTCGAGCCTCTGGGCCGGCGAAGATCCGAAGACCATTCTCGACCGCATGGCGCAGCAGTTTGATGCCATCACCGAGAAGGTGGGCATTGAAAACCAGAAGGCGGTTTATAAGGTCTGGGCAGCAAAACCAGGCGCTTATCCGCAATAGTTGGCTTGGAGGGCGCGCGGGAGGCACCGCCTCCCGTGCGGCGCGATTCCTGGATTGATGATGACGTTCTCTTTAAGCTTTAATGGCACTGAACATCGCCGCCCGAGCCGGCTCGGGCGTGTGCTCGAGGACCGCCTACCCTATCTCATCGTTGCGCCCGCAATATTGGTTCTTCTCCTCGTCGGCCTCTTTCCCCTCATCTACTCGTTGATCGTGAGCTTCCAGCGCATCACGATGACGGACAATGATACGTCTTTCGCCGGCTTGCTGAACTATGCGGAGTTGTTCAGAGATACCCGTTTGTGGGCATCGCTCGGCCACACCGCGATCATCACAGCAATCGCCCTGCCTCTCGAGCTACTGATCGGCTTCCTGATGGCGCAGCTCTTCATCGACCGCATGCCCGGGCGCCAGCTCTTCGTCGCGCTCTTGGTGCTGCCGACGGTGATCTCTCCGATTGTTGCTGGTGCGACCTGGCGCCTGTTGTTCGACGTCCGCTTTGGTCCCATCGGTGAGATACTCAGCTTTTTCGCCGGCGAACCGATCCGGATCCTGTGGACCGTCAACCCTGCTTACGTCTATCCGGCGATCATCATCTGCGAAGTTTGGCAGTGGTCGCCGTTCATGTTTCTGCTGCTGCTCGCTGCGTTGTCCAATGTCGATCAGTCTCAACTGGAGGCTGCTGAGATCGATGGGGCATCGTATCTGCGCGTGCTTCGCGCGATCATTCTGCCGGCGATCGCGCCCGTGATAGCTGTTGCATGCCTTATCCGCGGCCTCGACCTCGTGCGCATCTTCGACATCATCTGGGCCCTCACCGAAGGCGGGCCGGGCTCGATGACCGAGACGATTTCACTCTACACCTATGTGCAGGGCTTCTCGCAATTCGAAACCAGCTACACCGCCGCGATCTCCTTCCTGGTGATTGCGCTGCTCACTCTCATTACCACGCTTGTCCTCAAGCGCATGGAGATTGCGCGATGAGGCTGATGAAGCTGCCCACCAGGAAGGGGCGCGTTCTGGTGCTACGCTATATCGGCGCCGGCGTCGTCACTTTGCTGTTTCTATTTCCGGTTTATTGGCTGTTTATGATTTCGTTCAAGACGCCGGACGAGATCTATCACGTGCCGCCATTGTGGATGCCTGGGCAGATCCAGTTCTCGAATTATTATGTCCTATTCAAGGATGGTGACGTCATGGCCATCCTGAACAGCCTGATCGTCGCCGGCGTTAGCTCCGCCATTGCCATCATTCTTGGTACCCTATGCGCCTACAGCCTCGCCCGCTTCGGCACGGGTGGCGAGAACCTTGCGATGTGGATCATTTCCCAGCGCATGATCCCGCCGATTGCGGTCGTCTTCCCGATCTTCCTCATCTACGTCTATTTCGGTTTGGTTGACGGCTACTTCGGCCTGATCGTGCTCTATACCGCGTTCAATCTGCCCTATGTCATCTGGATGATGCGGGGTTATATCGTTGATGTTCCGCTCGAGCTGGAGGAAAGCGCCCTCGTCGACGGACTGAACCGATGGCAGGTCATCTGGAAAGTCGTCTTCCCGATGGTGCGCCCGGGGCTCATGGCGACTTCGGTCTTTACTTTCGTGTTCGCCTGGAACGACTTCCTCTTCGCGCTGGTGCTCACGCGTACCGAAGTGATCACTTTTCCGGTCATGCTGACGCACTATTTCGGTGGCCAGTCGAACTTCTGGGCCAAAATCGCGGCGATGTCCGTCCTGGGGACTTTGCCGATCTTCGTCGCAGTTACGGTAATGCAGCGCTATCTCGTGCGCGGCATCTCGCTCGGCGCCGTCAAAGGTTGAGGAGATTAGAGTGGCCGACGTCAAGTTGACCGGAGTGCACAAATACTACGGTAACGTGCATGCCGTTCGGGGACTAGACTTAACCATCAGCGATGGCGAATTCGCTGTGCTCGTGGGTCCGTCAGGCTGCGGCAAGAGCACGCTTTTGCGGACGATCGCCGGTCTCGAAGATCCGGACGACGGCACGATCGCGATTGGCGGCGCTATCGTCAACGATCTGCGTCCGCGCGAACGCAACATTGCGATGGTCTTTCAGAACTACGCACTCTATCCCTATTTAACCGTCAATGAGAATATCGCGTTCGGCCTGCGCGCCCGCAAGACGCCAGAAATCGAGATCAGGAAGCGGGTCAGCGAAGCCGCCGAGATGCTCGGCATCGGCAATCTCCTCCAGCGTTATCCACGTCAGCTCTCCGGTGGACAGCGTCAACGCGTCGCGATCGGACGGGCCATCGTTCGCAAGGCGGATCTTTTCTTGTTTGACGAGCCGCTCTCGAATCTGGACGCCCAATTGCGTGACGAAATGCGAACCGAGATCAAGCGTCTGCATCACGAGATCACCACCACAATGATCTACGTTACACACGATCAGGTCGAGGCGATGACGCTGGCGGATCGTATCGTGCTGCTACGCGATGGAAAAATAGAGCAGCAGGGAGCTCCACTCGAACTGTTCGAGCGGCCGCGAACGGGCTTCGTGGCGGGCTTCCTCGGCTCTCCTTCGATCAATCTCATACCGGCAACCCTGACGGCGATGAATGGCGGGCTTTCTGTCGTTTTCGGTTCCGGAGAGTCCCTGACTGTGCCGCCTGCGAAGGCCACTGCCCTTTCTAGCGTGGCGGGACGTGAGGTCATTGTCGGCATTCGGCCTCAGCATTTCGGCCGAGCCGGCGACGGACCATTGCGCGATGGGGTGGTGCCCTATTCAGCGGTCGCCGATCTCATCCAGCCTACAGGTACTCGTACCTTCACGACCATCAAGATCGGCGGAGTAGACGCAGTCGCGGAGCTGCAAGCACATGATGTTCAGAGCCATGGCGAGCGAATCCAGCTCGCCATCGACCTCAATCGGATGGTGCTGATCGATCCGGCCACAGGCTCGGTCATCGCCTAAGCGCAAGAGTTCGCAAACCCAACAACGGGATGCAGGGGGAAAAGCATGGCATCGAGACTTTTTGCTAGCGGAATCGGAGCGCCCGAGGGGCCAATCTGCCTCCCCGACGGATCGATGTATGTCACGGAGATGTCCGCATCGACGTTGTGCATCACGCGGCTCGATCAGCGAGGCAATCGCAGAGTGGTTCGCGCGACGGGCGGCCGCCCGAACGGACTGACGACGGACGGCCACGGCCGCATCTGGATCGCGGAAGCGGGCCTGCGGGCGCTGATTTGCATCGACCAAGCCGGAAACGAGATCCGGCGCATGCAGGGCGAAGGCGCCGATCGCTTTCTATTTCCGAATGACCTCTGCTTCGGCCCCAACGGACTACTCTACATGACTGATTCAGGCATGGCGGCTGAGGATTTCATCAACGGGCAGGCCTTCGTCGAGGGCTATATGGACCTTGATTGGGACGGCCGCGTCTACGAAATCGATCCCGCGGCCATGAAGGTCCTTCGCGTCCTCGATCGCAAGATCCGATTCACCAACGGGATTGCTTTCGGGCCCGACGACCATCTCTATGCCAACGCATCGTTCACAGGCGAAATCTACCGCTATGACGTACTCGGCAAGCCAATGCCTGAACGTGTTGTTTTCGGCAATGTGCTGCAGCCCGACTCCAATCCTGACTTCAAGGGGCCCGACGGGATGGCTTTTGGCACCGACGGCCGGCTCTATTGCACAGTCTATAATCAGAAGAACGTCACTGTGCTCGACCGCGGCGGCAACGTCGTGGACCGGCTCATGCTGGATGGGCCGCAACCGACAAATTGCGCCTTCACGATTGAAGGCAAGAAGTTGCGCGTGACAGAGGTCGGCAAGGGCCAGGTTGAAGAGCTCGATGTGCCCTGCGAAGGGGTGCCTCTACATCTGCCTAAATTCGGTTAAGGTTGGAAACTCGTTTCCGGTCGGCACGCGGCACTTGGCACAGAGCAACTAGCTGGTGCAGGCCGCAGATGAGTTGGCGGCAGCTCGCGGTCTTAGCATTTCGCGACGGCGCGCCTGGGGCGGATACATACGAGCATGAACAGTTCAAAACAGGAGCTAAGACAAGTGGGGCCGCTGGCTTGCCGAGGATTATGGCCACCGGCCCCGGCGTCAGCTACTTGAAATTGCCCTGCCCCAGGTGCAGTAGCGATAGCTGACAGGCACGAGATGGCCCGGCGGCGGCTCCTCCGCAAATCTCGGCTGCAGTTAACGTAAATGGCAGGGCGCGAGGTGATGTTATGTTTTGTTTTGGTCAGCATGGCGGTGCCGCCAGTTGAAGTGCCGTGATCGTCGCCCACCAGGACGGCCTATGTCGCGGAGCCGCGAACGGAAGTTGGGCAATTACTCGTCCGGCTACGACGCGAGTTGAGTGATTGGTTAGGTCGGAACTCCTTGCGAGCCGTTAGTTGATCGCGAGCGGAGCTCAAACTCTAGCTCTGTCAGCTTTTTGATCAGCTGCTCAATAACCGCCTCGTAATCAGAACGCGTGAGTGAGTTCACGCCACGGGAGGCGAGCTCGTGCTGCAGGATTGTTGCCATCACGGCCTTGACGCTCATAGGACCTCATCTGAAATGATTTCGCATCAAATCTCAAACCAAGGAGACAATCAACAAGGAGGAGGATGGAGCTGGAAGTGTCGCTGCATTCCGATCGATTATCAGCCCCAGGGATGCATACGTACCCAAAAGACTTTGAGCCTGGATATTCGATGCTCCTCCACCAGTTGGCCGATTTGCTGACTCCGCTTCCCGTCTTTGCTTTATGAGCTGGTCAAAAAGCCACCATCAGCTAGCACGAGAGCAGCTCTTGTGGTAATTGCAGTCCATAGGTCCATAGTTTGTTTTTGAAGAGTTTCATTTCGAGGACGATTTGTTCGTGACGATGGTTGCCGTGCTTTGCCAATTTGCATCCGCCGATTGCGTTGATAAGATCGTGACGAGCTCTGCATTCGACAGCACGCTTACTTTCCAGGGCTGCGTTATGAACGGCCAGACAGGGCTGGCCCAGTGGAAAGAAGCGCATCCAATTTACCGCTCAGATACTTGGCATATTCAGCGGCACAAATGCATGCCGGGAGATTACAATATCGCTCACCACAAAGCGTAGAGATCAAAGAAGCTACGCAACGCCCGCCACCGCGGTGTCAGCGAGAGCGTATGCGGTTCATCTAATGTCCCCAGCGCAACGCGCGGACGGGGCTTGCCGGGGCTCTGTTCGCTCGGAAGCATTTGAGCTAAGCCGAGTGGCTACAGGACGAAGAAAGTACAGCGAGAGGCCAGGGTTCCGTTCGCAAATCCTCTTTAATGCGTCGGCCTTGATCCAGAAAAGCTCCAAATCGCTGGCCGCTCGAGCAGATTGCGTGCGGCGGCGTCGATCCACGGCGAACAGCCCAACCTCACCAAAAACCTCTCCTGGATACAAGAGCTTGTCTATTTCGGGAAGCTCGACTTGTCCTGATCCGATGAGATAGAGTGCATCGGCGTGATCCCCTTTCTCGAAGATTGTCTCTCCAGCCTTGATCCGCTGTGTGTGCATGAACGGCTGAAGCCAGTTCGGAGAAAGATCTGTATTAGCGGCGAGCTTGGCGCGGCGTAGTACCAAGACCATGCGGACGAAGTAGGCAGCGTTTAGTGGAAGCAAAATAAAGTGCAGAATCAGCACAGGGTAGATACCGGCGCCAGTGGCATAGACGATGAATGCGAGATTGCTGCAGATGGCGACGGCCCGCAGAGTCAGCATGGTGTGCATGCAGAATGTCACGAGGACGAGCGAAGAGGCCAGATAGCCACAAGCTTCTATCCACGTCATGGCAGCCTACTTTGCTGCTTTAGGCGCAATGAATCACCTGCAAAGCGCGGGCCAAGCGTTCATCAGAAGACGAACGGCTGACGTACCGCCTCAGCCGAGCCGGAGCCTGCTTCGCTCTGTTGGTTATCCAAGGCTGCACGCCGCGCATATGAACCAGTTCACACGCTGATCGGGGCGCTTCGCTTCGCCAGCGTTATAAACTGCTGCCGGTGCCAGCAAGTTCTATCCGCTCGCGTCACTTAAGGTGGCAGCCGATCGCGGTCCGGTCACGGGACCGGATAGTCTTATTTCAGGAAGCCGATAGACAGCCAGGGCACCGCGGCGACGATCAGCGTGCCAATGAGCAGCGCAATCATGTATCCCACGATTGGTCTCATACCGTCGTCCGGGTTAATGCGGCTGATAGCGCAGGCCGCGTAGTAGCCGACCCCAAACGGCGGTGCGAACAGGCCGATGCCCATCGCGAGAACCACGACCATTGCGTAATGGACATCGTGGACCCCAACCTGCCGCGCGATCGGGAACAGGAGCGGACCGAACAAGACGATGGCTGGGATCCCCTCCAGCACGCTGCCTAGAATCACGAAAGTTACGATCGTCACCGCTAGGAAGACGGGGACACCGCCGGGAAGGCTGGTCATGAACTTGGCAAGCGAGGCTGAAAATCCCGACTGGGTCAGCGCCCAGGCCATTCCTGTCGCGGCGCCGATGATGAGCAGAATCGCGCCCGACAGGGAGGCCGTCTCGACCAGCATAGGATAGATGCGTCGCCAGTCGAACTGGCGGTAAATGAGGAGACCGGCGCAGGCCGAGTACAAGATGCCGATGGTCGAGACCTCCGTTGCCGTTGCAACGCCTTCGACGACGGCGGTCCGGATCACGAAAGGCAAGGCGATCGCAGGAAGAGCAATGACAAAGGCTCGGCCGATCTCCCGCCCAGTCGCCCTTTTGACGTGAGAGAGGTCCTCGCGCCGGTAGCGCCACCACACGATCGCCCCGAGCATAACTGCGAGCACCACGCCCGGGAGCAATCCGCCGGTGAATAGCGCGGAGATCGACACGCCCGTCACCGAGCCGATCGTGATCAGAACCAGCGACGGCGGAATCGTTTCGGTTTGCGCCCCCGTGGCGGCCAGCAACGCAACGAGGTCGCCGGGTTTGGCGCCACGCTGCCGCATCTCGGGAAACAGCACAGGGGCCACGGCCGCCATATCTGCCGCCTTGGACCCTGAGATACCGGAGACCAGATACATAGCCCCGACCAGGACGTAGTGCAGCCCGCCGCGGACGTGGCCGAGGAGACTTGCGAGGAAACCGACCATTGCGCGAGCCATGCCCGTCATCTCGATCAGCAGGCCCAGGAAGACGAAAAGAGGCACGGCGAGCAGGATCAGATGGCTCATCCCTTCATCCATCCGCCCGATCATCACTACGTCCGGCGTGCTCGTCGTAAGCGTGAGATAACCCACGGTGGCGAGACCGAATGCAAAGGCAATCGGAACGGCGGCAAAGACCATCGCACCGACAACAAAGACGAAGAAGATCAGAAGGTTCAGATTGCCGAGCGGCTTAAAAACCGGCGCGAGCAGCACGAACGCAAGGATGAGACCGGCGACGATCGCTAGAGAGGCCAACAAGCTGCGTAGATTGGCAATTCGGCAGAGCCGGAGGGCCGCGGCGATCAGCATCAGCCCAATTCCGATCGGTAGCGCCGCCGCACGCCAAGTGTTGATGATCTCCAGCGCCGGCGTGGTGACGAAGGCCTCGTCGGCGGCAAATTCATAGGCCGGCCAAACGACGAGCAAAAGAAACGCCAGCGAGGCTGCGGCCGCCACCACGTCCAAAAACGCACGCACCTGGGCACTGAGCACGCCGACGATGGCTGTCATACGCATGTGCTCGCCGCGCTGGAAAGCAATGACGGAGCCGAGCATGGCAAGCCAAAGGAAGAGAATACCGGCGAGTTCGTCGGACCAGACGATGGGGGAGCGGAATACGTATCTGCCTACGATTCCTGCGGCCAGGATTGCGACTTCGGCCAGGACGAGTAGCGCGGCTGGGACCGCGACGAGGTGGCCCAACATCGTGTTCGCTGTTACCGCCCAATGTCGGGGACCCCGTTCAGTCGAGGCGGTCGCTCCACCGTCATCAGCATGTGGAGCGTGGCTCACGCTGCTCATGACAGCTGACCCGCCGCTTTTTCGAGCTGCGACCACGCCTCCTCGCCGAATTTGCCCTTCCAGTCGGAGTAGAAGCTAGTCTTGGACAAGGCTTGTCGGAAGGCGGCGCGATCGACTTCGATAAATTTGAGACCTTTGGCCGACAGATCGGTGCGCAAGGACTGGCTGAGCTTTGCGATATCAGCCCGCTGATCGACGGCGGAGCGATCTAGTTCGCGGGTCACGACCTCCTGAACATCCTTCGGTAAGCGCTCGAATGCGCGCTTGTTGGCGAGGATCCAGTATCCGTCCCAAACGTGCCCGGTCAGGCTGCACGTGCTTTGCACTTCGTAGAGGCGGGCGGTTGCAATGATCGGCAACGGATTCTCCTGGCCGTCCACGACTTTGGTCTGTAACGCGGAGTAGACCTCGTTGAAGTTAATAGGCGTCGGGCCGGCTCCAAGCGCCTTGAAAAGCGAGGTCAAAAGCGGCGCCGGGGGGACGCGGATCTGGAAATTCTTTAGATCGTCAGGGCTGCGGATCTCACGTCCGGAAGAAGTCACCTGACGAAAGCCGTTATCCCACGCTTTGGAAACCGCCATGATCGGAGTTTTGGCAATCTGCGTCCGGATGTAGGTTCCGAGATCTCCGTCCATAGCTTTCCAAACGCTATCGTAGTCAGTAAACGCGAAGCCGGTGTTCACCAGGCCCGCACTTGGGACCAGGGTGGCGAGGATCGAAGAGGACTGATTAAAGAATTCGACGCCGCCGCTGCGGACCTGGGTCATGAGCTCGGTGTCGGACCCGAGCTGGTTGGCCGGAAACAGCCTGATCTCGAGCCGGCCACTGGTAGCCTCTAGAATGCGTTGGATGGCTTCCTGCGCGCGGACGTTCACCGGATGCGTCGGATCCTGGCCGGTTGCAAATTTATAAACGAATTCGGCCGCAGATGCCGGTCGAGTGAGAATTGCGCAGAGAGGTACGGCCGTTGCAGCTTTCAACAGGGAACGCCGGCTGATATCTCTGCGTTTCGATACGCTCATGTCTTCCTCCTCGTTCTATTTACCTAGCGGTGGCGATCTCAGCGCAGGCGGCGCAGCCGTTCCGCTCATTCGTGTGCCCGCGTCTTGAGTGCCGGCATTTGGGCAAAAGCCAGCGTTCGCCGCTGCAAGGTGCGGCGGGCAACGTTGAGTACAGCTTGTTGGACCTCAGCCCAGCGGCGCTAAAGCCACTGTTTGATTTGCCTTGCGACCTCTGCGGTGGAAATCCCGTAACGGTCGTGCAGCGTTGGAAGCGCGCCGGCGTCGAGAAATTCGTCCGGCAATGCGATCTGGCGGAAAGGCGGATGTGCCCCAGAACGCAAGAGGAGTGCGGCAATTGCTTCGCCGAGGCCACCAATGGTCGTGTGATTTTCGGCAACGACGACAAGCCGTGCCGGCTTGCTGGCCTCACGCAGGATAGTCTCTGCGTCGAGGGGCTTGATGGTTGGAACATGCAGCACCGCTGCATCCACGCGGTCATCCTTCAAAGCTTGGACGGCCTCGAGTGCCCGCATGGTCATGATGCCGGACGAGATGATCAGGACGTCCTTGCCATCACGGATCAGCTTGGCCTTTCCAAGCTCGAACTTATAGTCGTATTCATCCAGAACGACAGGCACCTGGCCGCGCAGCAGGCGCATGTAGACTGGACCTTGATGCGCGGCTATGGCTGGCACCACCTGCTCGATTTCACTGGCATCGCAGGGGTCGATCACCGTCATATTTGGCATGGCCCGAAACAACGCGAGATCCTCGGCGGCTTGATGACTTGGGCCATAGCCCGAGGTCAGGCCGGGCAAGGCGCAGACGATTTTCACGTTGCGGTCTTCCTCCGCAATGGTCTGATGAATGAAATCGTAGGCGCGCCGCGATGCGAACACGGCATATGTCGTCGCAAAGGGCATGAAGCCCTCTGCGGCGAGTCCGGAGGCTGCTCCGAACAAAAGTTGCTCGGCCATGCCCATCTGGTAATAGCGGTCTGGAAATTCCTTGGCGAAGATGTGCAGGTCGGTGTATTTGCCGAGATCGGCGGTCATGCCGACCACCTCTGGCCGGCTCCGTGCCAGTTCGACGAGTGCATGTCCGAACGGCGCTGGCTTCGTCTTTTGGCCCTCGGCCGCAATCGAGGCGATCATGGCAGAGGTGGTTAGGCGCGGCTTGCCCGCTTGCGGTGCTGATCTGACGGTCTTCATGCCTGCCTCCCGGCTTCCAGCGCGGCAAGGGCAAGTTGCCATTCGTGCTGCTCGACGCGAATGAAATGGTTCTTCTCGCGCTGCTCGAGGAAAGGAACGCCCTTCCCCATGAGGGTGTCGGCGACGATCATTCGCGGCTTCGGCTCGGGATGCGACTTTGCACGGTCGAATGCTGCGAGCACGGCATCGAGATCATTGCCATCGATACGTTGTACGAACCAGCCGAATGCCTGGAGCTTGTCGACCAAGGGTTCGAAGGCCATGACTTGCGTCGAGGGACCGTCGGCCTGCTGGTTGTTGACATCGACAATGCCGATCAGGTTGTCCAGCTTGTAGTGGGCCGCCGACTGGATGGCCTCCCACACGGAGCCCTCGTCGAGCTCGCCGTCGGAGAACAAGGTGTATACCCGCGCCTCGGACCTTTTGCGTTTGAGGCCAAGGCCCATGCCGACAGCAATGCTGAGCCCGAGGCCGAGCGAGCCACCCGACATTTCCATTCCGGGCGTGTAGGAGGCCATGCCCGACATTGGCAAGCGGCTCTCGTCACTGCCATAGGTCTCAAGCTCTTCCTCGGGGACGATCCCCGCTTCTATCAAAGCCGCATAAAGCGCAATAGCGTAGTGCCCGTTTGAGAGCAGGAAGCGATCGCGTTCCTCCCAGGTCGGATCCTCCGGCCGATAGCGCATCGCGTGAAAGTAAGCCACGGCGAGAACGTCGGAGATATCGAGCGCCTGAGCGATATAGCCTTGGCCCTGAACTTCCCCCATGCGCAGCGCATTGCGGCGAATGTTATAGGCGCGGTCCGCCAGCTTGGGCGTGTTGGTCAACGTTTTGGTCGGCGCTTCCATCGATCTGGACCTTCTCTTGCTGGCTCAGTGGATGAGCATGCCGCCATTGACGTCGATCACGGCACCAGTGACGTACGCGGAGAGATCGGAGGCCAGAAAAGTGTAGATGCCGGCGACATCTTCTGCGGTGCCGAGACGATTGAGTGGAATGCCTTCCAGAATTTTCGCACGCATTTCATCAGTCAGCTTGCCGGCCGTGATATCGGTGCCGATCAGGCCAGGCGTGACGCAGTTGACGCGGATGTTGTCAGGACCGAACTCGCGAGCCATGGCCTTGGCTAAACCAAGAACGCCGGCTTTCGCTGCCGAATAGTGTGGTCCCCCAAAAATTCCGCCGCCACGCTGGGCCGACACCGACGACATGCATGCGATCGATCCGGACTTCCGCGCACGCATATGCGGGATCACGGCCTGGGAGAGGAAGAGAACGCCTTTGAGATTGACGTCTTGAATGCGATCCCAATCGGCGGCTGATATGTCCAGGAGCTTCACCGGCTGGGTAATGCCGGCATTGTTGATCAGTATATCGATACCACCGAATGCCTCGACCGCGCTTGCAACTGCCCGCTCGCAGGACGATTTGTCAGCGACGTCGCAGCGCAAACCGAGGTGTTCCTTGCCAAGAGTGGCTGCTGCCCCTGCCGCGGCTCCGGCATCGATATCGAGGATTGCGACCCGAGCGCCCTCGGAGGCAAACCGCCGGGCGGTGGCGAGCCCGATCCCCCGCGGCGAGGCCGCGCCCGAAATGATGGCTGTCTTCCCGCTGAGCAGCATCAGTTCCTCCCGCAAATTGTTTTCCTTGACAATGCTAGGAATGACCCTCGCTCTCCGCGCCGACAAGCGCACAGTTGTCATGGGTCGATGAATCTGGTTCACTTATGCGATGCTCTCGAATGTTCCGATATCGGCAATTCGCGCCTTTGAGGCGGCGGCCCGCACCGGATCGTTTCGCGATGCGGCGAATGAGCTTCACCTGACGCCAAGTGCAGTCAGTCATGCAATCCGTAAGCTGGAGGACACGCTCCGGACCGTTCTCTTCGAGCGCAGTGCACGCGCGGTGCGGCTCACGCCGGCCGGCGAGAACCTGATGCGACATACCGGCGCTGCATTCGATCAGCTCCGCCGCGGCTTGGAGGAAGTCGCTGCTCGTGGTCCGCAGTTGGTGCGGGTTCACTCCGCTCCGAGCTTTGCAGCGCAATGGCTAACGCCACGACTGGCGCAGTTTCTTGCAGCCCATCCGAAGCTAGAAGTTCGCTTGGCTGCCAGCACAGACTATGCGCGTTTCAGTAACGATGATTTCGATGTCGACATCGTTTACGGTCCGCCGAGGGCGGAGGGCGTCGAGATTGTTCCTCTGCCAGAGGAAACAGTCACTCCCCTATGCTCCCGGAAGCTTGCAAAATCAATCAAGAAGCCGATCGACCTCCTGGATCAGACATTGATCCGTTCAGACGTGAAGCAAGTTCAATGGCATCAGTGGTTCGCCGCCAATGGATTGGAAGCTCCAGCGATTCACGGCATGAGATTCGATCGAAGTTTCCTGGCGATTGCAACCGCCGCCGAAGGACTGGGAGTAGCCTTGGAATCAACGCTTCTAGCGGAGCGCGAATTGGCTAGCGGACGACTGGTTGCTCCATTGGCCGGCCGCGCAACCGATATTCGATACGTCGGTCACAGGCTAATTTATCCGCGCGCCAGCCGGCAACGCTCGGCGGTGCGCGCTTTTGCCGATTGGATCGTCGCCCAGCTCGGAGGCGAAGCTAGCCTTTCCTCCCAGTAAGTATCGCTCGTTGCCGCGATGGTTTGGCTATCCGAAAAAGTGAGGATGGGCCTCGTCAGAACGGCCATGCGCGGTGGCTTATCGCAACAATTGTGTGACTGCGAGAGGGACGAGCAAAGACGTAACCAGCGCGTTCAGGCTCATCGCAATCCCCGAGAACACGCCCGCAACCTCGTCCACCTGAAACGCTCGCGCGGTACCAATGCCGTGCGCGGCGATGCCCGCGGCAAAACCACGCGCACGAAAATCAATGATACCACTCCAATTCATCAATGGCGTGACAATGATCGCTCCCATGATCCCCGTGAGGATCACCGCGACGGCGGTCAGAGAAGGGTCGGCGTGCAGTGTTTCGCTGATCCCCATTGCGACCGCGGCTGTCACGGACTTAGGCGCAAGGGACAGTACAACATCGCGCGGCAAGCCTGCAGCTTTCGCAAGCAGCACAATCGACGCGGCCGCTGTGACCGAGCCCACAACGAGGGCTGCCAGCATTGGCACGATCGAGGCAAGGACGATCCTGCGGTTCTCGTAGAGCGGGATAGCGAGCGCGACTGTGGCTGGGCCGAGCAAGAAATGTACGAACTGCGCTCCGCTAAAATAGACCGGATATGGCGTGCTGGTCACGAACAGAAACACGCCGATGATCCAGACCGCGTGGAGAACAGGATTGGCGAGCGGATGTCGGTGGAGGGCAAGCGACAGCGCTTCCGAGACTGCATAAACCAGTAAGGTGATCGTCAGCCAAAGCAGAGGCGATTGCGACAGATAGACCCAGAGCGAGAATGCATGGTCCTTCATGGCGCCTCATGACCGAACAGCCGGCTGACCAGGCGAAACGTTAGCACGGTCGCGAGAAGGGTCACTACGACGGAAAGGGCAAGAATCAACACAATTGCTATCCCATGAGCATAAATGAGATCGAGTTTTTCCACGACACCCACGCCGGCCGGGACAAACAGGAGAGACAGATTGTTGAGCAGCCCCCTGCTGGCAGTCTCAACGCCGCCGTTTCGCAGCGGTCCTTGAGCGATGATTGCGAAACGGTCACGGACGAGCAGCAAAATCAACAGCAGCAGGAGCCCGACGACCGGACCAGGCAGCAGCAGGCCGAACCCGCGCGTAATGGCCTCTCCGATCAATTGGCAGAGGAGGATAAGACCGAGACTTGCCAGCATGGGGCACCTGAGTAGCACTTTCACACGAGGAGAAGCTGCCGGAAGCTCAATTTTGTTGATTCTTGAGACCGGCGCTGCCCTCCTGCGCTGCAAAAAAGATAACGATTGATAGCCATCTCGATTTGCCGATGGAGCGTCATCGCGGCTGAACACCGGGGCTTGCCTACGACCGGAAGGGTAACTTTGATTCCTGCATCGACAAAGGTCTTTCTCAAGCTTTCCCTCTGCGCGTCGGACATTGGTGTGTCGCTGTACTCCTCGATCCGCCAGATGATCGCCGTGGAGACGCACACCCGCTGGGCCACTTCCTTGACGGACCAGTTCAACAGGCCGCGGGCGGCACGCAGATGCCTGCCGCTGAGGCCCTCATGCCAGCGATACAGCCCGTCTGCTCGCTGCAAGCGGCATTCGACTAAAAAGGCTGTGCGGTTTCGACCGAAACCGCCCATCCGCGCAGAGCTGCCTCGTGGTCGTCAGGCAATGTAAGCTCCTGGCCGGAGTTGCAGCCGGGCTTGGAGCATCTCGTGCACGACCATGCGTAGAGCCTCGCCGCAGTCCGGATCGACATCAAGATGGCTCGACAGACGTTTCAGGGCGAACGGACTGTTCTAGCAGACAGCAACGCGTACGTTGTTTGTCGCGCCTATTTGTCCGAATGGGAGGCCAAAGACCACGACGGCCAAGTCGCCGGACCGCACATAGCCTTCCCGTTGCGCTGCCACGGCCGCGATCCGGGTTATTTCTTCATGGCCGGAGGGATCGCTGGCCACGACACTATGGACGCCCCACAACAGGCACATGCGTCGCGCCACAATGTCGTCTGGCGTCAGAGCAAGAACGGGGATCGGTGGTCGTTTGCGCGAAATGCGGGCTGCGGTCGTCCCGCTCGCCGTGAAGCCGATGATGGCTTTGGCCTCGATCGTGGCGGCAAGATCTGCGCCTGCCGCTGCGACAGCGTGTGGAGGGGTAATCTCTTCGTCGACTTGCGCAGCCCTGATCAAGGAGCGATAGAGACGATGTTGCTCCGTACTCCGGATGATACGATCCATCATGGCGACGGCTTCGGCCGGATAAGCGCCGTTTGCCGTTTCGGCTGATAGCATCACAGCATCGGCTCCATCATAGATGGCGGTCGCAACATCGGAGGCTTCCGCGCGCGTCGGCGTCGGCGCTGCCACCATGGAATCAAGCATTTGGGTTGCGACGATCACGGGCTTTGCGGCCATTCGGCAAGCACGAATGAGCTCTTTTTGTCGGCCAGGCACGTTTTCCGGGGGAATCTCGACCCCAAGATCGCCGCGGGCGACCATGAGGGCGTCGGACAATTTGATGATATCATCGATGTGATCAAGCGCCATTGGCGTTTCGATTTTGGCGACGAGGCCGGCTGCCTCACCGATTAGAGCTCGTGCCTCAATCAGGTCTGAAGGCTTCTGAACAAAGGACAAGGCAACCCAGTCGACGCCCAGCTCTAGGCCGAAGACGAGATCGTCACGATCCTTCTTGGTCAGGGGGTAGATATCAAGCAACGCTCCCGGCACGTTTACGCCTTTTTGATCGCGGATCGTTCCACCGACAATGACGCGCGCTATCATGTCGCCATCGCCTGGCTTTTCGAGGCTTAGGCGAACACGGCCGTCATCGATGAGCAGATTTTGACCTGGATACGCAGCTACAAAGATCTCCGGATGTGGCAGAGGGATCGCCTGCTTTCCGCCTCTTGCTCCGTCCAGAACAAAGCGGACCGTTTCGCCGGCCTGCAGCGTGAGCTCACCCTCTTCAAGCGAACCGATGCGCAGCTTCGGGCCTTGCAGATCTTGTAGCACGCCGATGGGTCGGCCGAATTCGCGCTCGAGCGCGCGAATGGCGGTAAAGGCGCGCGCGTGATCGTCTTTGGTGCCATGACTGAAGTTCAGGCGGAATGTATCGGCACCTGCAAGATCGAGAGCACGGAGTTGGTCGAGCTCGACGGTTGCCGGGCCGATGGTTGCGACGATCTTGGCATGGCGCGAGCGGCGCATCAAAAATCAAACCCCTTGGATGAGCCGCCTTCGAGCCAGCCGCTCCTGGCGAAAGCCAATGCTTCGTCGATCACGCGCTCGCCCCATGCAAACGATGTCAAGCTCCAGAAGCGGCAGCCTTTGTCTTTTGCTGCGTCGCCGATAGGATGGCGTTGACAGCCCGGTACGCGAACACAATCGCAGGCCCGATGGTGATGCCTGCTCCTGGATAGATGCCGCGCATCGGGGATGTCATGTCGTTGCCGCAAGCGTAAAGGCCCGCGATGGATCTTTCCTGCCCGTCTAGGACCTGGCCGCAAGTGTCGGTTGCCAGGCCGGTGGCCGTGCCGAGCGTTGCCGGAACGATTGGAAGCGCGATAAACGGGCCTGTCTTGATGGGTCCGAGATTTGGGTTTTTCTTGCTCACGGCCGGATCGCCGAGCGTGCGATTAAAGGCGGATTCACCGCGTTTGAACAGCGGATCGCGCCCCTCAGCAGCGTGCGTGTTGTGCTCTTCGACGGTCTTTTCAAGCGCAGCCGGATCTAGCCCCAGCTGTTTGGCAAGTTCAGGAATTGTCCGGCCGACCTTGATGTACCCAAGGCGCGCATATTTTCCGATCCTCAAGGTCCAGGGCCAGGGCAGCAGATGTCCCATACCTCTCAACCGTACGAACTCCAGGTCGCAGATGAAGTAAAATCGCTTATCTGCCGGATAGCCGCTGGTGAACATCGCCAGGCAAATGTCGTGATACGAATTGGATTCGTTGACGAAACGCTTGGCATCCGGCCCCACTGCGATGACGCCGGGACGGCCGCGATCGAGCCAGCCATAGGGGACCACTTGGGAGGAGCTGCCGCTCTTGAGAATTGAGACGGGAGTCCAAAAGCCGGCAGAGGCGACATTGTTGTCAATCGCAGCTCCAAGCCTGGACGCCAGGGAAATGCCATCGCCCACAACGTCCACATGGGCCAGCGTGTCATCGTGCTGGTGGGGACCGCTGAGGCTGGCTCTTAACTCTGCGCTGCGAGCAAATCCGCCCGTTGCGAGGATGACGCCATGCGAGGCGCGCACGCGAAGGTCGGAACCGTTCCGCTTGACGACGGCTCCGGTGACACGCCCATCTTCCCTGATCAGCTCTATCAGCGGGGAGCCAGGCCATATCTCGACGCCGTGCTTGCGCAGACTGACGACCAGGCGCGCGATCAGGGCGTTCCCTCCGCTGAGCTCTGTCCCGCGCCTGTGGCCCAGCCGGTCACGCGCGTAGCGACCGACACGCCGCAAGACGTGTCTGAGGGCGGCAAAGGATTGGAAGGGATTGAGGAAGCTTCTGACCTCGCTGGATGAGATCATCATTCCACCAAGCACAACCCGGATGGGATCGCCGATCAGATCGAAATCGGCTCCGAGAAGGCGCCCATCATAGGGAGCCGGGCTCAGTGCCCGGCCCTTGTCGACGCCGCCGATCTGGCTCGAATGATAATCGGGCGCCGAGGCCAGCGTGAAGTTGACCTCTGTCCCGTCCTCAAGGGCGGCAAGTGCAGCTGGGCCGTCCTCGAGATAAGCATCGATGAAGCCTGCCCGGTAATAGGTGCCAAGTTCGTGCTGCAGGTAGGTCCTTGCCTTCGCAAGCGAGTCGTCGATCTTCGCTGAGCGCGCCTGGGGTGAGCAAGGAACCCAGATCATACCATTGGAAAGAGCTGTCGTGCCGCCGAGCCGGGCGGATTTTTCGCAGACAGTGACGCGCAGTCCTGCTTTTGCCGCATAGAGGGCGGCCGAGAGCCCGGCTGCACCACTCCCGACTACGAGAACGTCGGTTGCCCATTCGTGATCCGCCCTTGCGCTTCGGGCGATCGCCACGGTCATGCCCTTGCTTGATTGGCCCATCGGTGTGTCCATTCCAGCCTCGCTGCGATTTCTTGGAACTGAGGTCAGTGATGTTGGGGAAGCGGGACGGCTTTGAATTCCTCGGCTGCCGCCTTTACTGCCCGTTCGATCGGAATTCGTTCGATGGAGGAGGCGCCGACAAATCCGACGCATTGCGTCGACCGGTACACCTCGGCCGTATCCGCGGGCTCTGCGATCGCACCACCATGGCAGAGCAGGACAACGTCGGAGCGCCCGCTCCTGGCCGCGGCGTTGATGTCGTTGATGCGATTGATCGCGTCTTTGACCGACCGCCCTTCCTCATGGCCAACGAGCCCGCCCCGTGTGGCGCCGACATGAGGGATGATGCAGTCGGCCCCGGCGCTTGCCATCGCCTTGGCATCGTCCGGGTTTGCGACATAGGCGAGCGAGAAGATGTTCTTCTTGCGCGCAGATGCGATCATCTCGACTTCGCGTTCGAAGCCGAGCCCGACGCGGCCGCGGCGGTCGCGCCATTTGTCGCCCATGGTCGAGATGGTGGGATAGTTGATCACGCCTGAGAAGCCGGCCGCCCAGAATTTGTCGAGCAACGCATCGAGATCGAGCCGAACGGGATCCCAGGCCTCAACGCCGCCGATCACGGGGATGGAAGAGACAACGTTGCGGATTTCTGCGGCAAGCTCGAGCGTGCGCGCGTTGGAGTCTCCGATCCGGCTGGTCGGAAGCCCCATCAGGCGCGACAGCCCGGTAGAGTAGACCACCAGCATGTCCGCGCCCCCGAGGACAGCGCATTTGGCCACCAGGCCGCAGCTGCTGCCTGCGGCAAGAACCGCTCTGCGCTCGGCCACCTGGCTTGCGATCTTCGCTAGGATTTCGCTTCGCTCAAACATCCGCATCGCAGTCAGCCTTCCTGCGCCAATTGCTCGAGGATCCAACTCGCGGCCGCCTCGGCAAATTCGGGATCGTTGATGTGACAGTTCAATTCGCGCACCGTGATTTTGGGCGGCAGATTGTTCTTGACCGCGTCCAGCCAAGCGCGGTCGGCATTGCAATCACGGAACACGCCGCCGTCGCGGTCGTAGTCGGAGACGCCTTTCGCCGGCCAGAGCACGATGGCTGGCGCTTCGGCCCGCGACAGCCGCTCGGCCGTAAGCCGGCCGATGCTTGCGTTTTCGGACGGAGTTGTGCGCATGAGCGTGGTGTAGCGAGTATGGGAGTAGAACTGGCGGCAGCGAAACTGATCGGGGACGCTGGATGGTGGACCAAAATTGACCATGTCGACTGCGCCTGGCGCGACGACCTGCGGGATTGATCGATCCGCGGCTGCCTTGAGCCGATCCGGTCCGGCGCTGGCGGTGCCACCGACGATTTCGTCAGCAAGCTCGGTTGTGGTCAGATCGATTACAGCGTCAAACTCACCGGCCGCGATTAGCTGTTCCATCTTGCGCCCGCCGGCCCCGTTAGCGGGGAAAACGATCGCATCGAGGCCGGCCTCTCCAAGACGTCTTACGCATTGATTGGCCGCCGGCGTCGTAACTCCGAAGGCCGTGATGGCGACGATTTTCTTCCGTCTCCTCTGACGGGATGGCTCATATTGCATGGCGGCCACGGCGCGGCCGGCATTGTCCAGCACGCGTTGGGTGAAGGCGTTGATCCCGAAGAGGTCGACAAGGGTCGGATAGAGGATGATGTCGTTATGGACGGCCAGTTCGGCGAGCAGTGCGGGCCTGGCGCTACTCACAAGGAGCTTCGGGAAGCCATATGGTAAATCGCGGACGACTTCGCCAAAGACGGCGCTGCCCTTGCCACCCGCAATTCCGACAATTGCGCTGATCGCGCCTGATTGGCGAAGATCATCGACCATTTTGCGGGCCGATTGGGCAATGTCGTTCAAGAGCTCGACGGGAGAAACGGCGCGGCCGCCATCTGTCGGCTCTTTGTCCGACCCTGCCTTGGACGTACCGACGTCTAAGACCACCGTCGTGCGGCCCAGGCCTTCGATGACGTTTCGGAGATAAGATGCTTCTGCGCCCTTCGTATCGAGCGTCGCCACGATTGCAACGGCGCCAGCGGCTCCGACCTTGGGCGAGCGCCCAAGCCTGGCCGACTTCGCGTCGTCGGTGCAATGGTGCGACACGATCTTTCCTCTCCGATCCTGCTTGATACGAATGGTCTAAACGCGGCCGAGACGCTCAATAAGTGCCGCGCCGGGGAGAGTTGGGTAATATTGGGTAGATGTCTCGAAGCGCTCGGGAGCGCACCGGTGGCTCTAGCCAAGGTTGCCTGTCCTGTCTGCGGCGTGTCTTCCCCTCTCCTCTTCCGGCATCTTCTGTCCGGCGTCCTTTCGGGCCCATGAGACGCACGCGGTGCGCAGCAGGCGAAGGTCATCTCCGCCAGCCCTTGGGACGCTGTTTCACCCATTGCAAAAAGTGCCAAGTGGCGGGCGGGTGGACAGCTCGCGCGGTTCAATGCCTGTGAATTGAATTCTAAAAAGAGACCGCTGCTGGAGCTCTCCAACAGCGGCGTAAGTCGAGGGAGGAAGCAGACGAGGCCGGCCTGCCAGCGGATAGATGAGACGTCGTCGGAAGCCTGACGTGCCTAGATGTCGTGCAGATCTCTAGACCGAACTGAAATGCCGTATAAGATCAGTGCGATGTTTAAATGGGTAAGATTGGGTAGAGGCGGTTGAAGCAAAGAGCAGTCGGCGAGCTCATTTCAAGCAGGTCGGACACGCGCGAGGGTTATTGCCTAGCAATCTATGCGCCGGCTTTAGGGAGCCTTCCGGAAGGCTCCATGCTGGTCATGGCGACCTTGCCCGTCGTTGACTGGAACGATTGTCTGTTACGGGATCTGCGCACGTTCCGAAAGGAGAGATCTGCGGGTGTTTACGCCGCGATCGTCATGATCGATCCCTTCGCGTGCTGGGAGGATCTTGCCGATGCGTTGAAAGAGGCCGGGATCAAGGGGATCATCAACTTCCCGCCGGCGTCTCTCATTGAGCGGTCAACGACAGGGACGCCCATTGAAAGCGGACAGGAGATCGAGCTTCGACGTCTGGAATGGTTTGCCAATTTGGACTTCAGGGTGTTGTTCGCGACGGACGACATCTCTAAGACCGCAATGGCCGAGCGGCGCATCGGCTCGCATCTGGCCGGCCTGGTCCAGATGCCGGAAGAAGCGCTCAAGTTCGTGATTGGCGATGGCGTCGATTTGGTAAGCGCCGGGAAGCGAGGAGCGCCGGTGGCGAAGTTCGCGCTTCTGAGCGGCACGAAGCCGCCAGCGCGAAAATAATGAGGAGCAGAGCTACTCCAGGATCCGCAGCTTCTTGATCTTGTTGTAGAGGGTCTTCCTGGAGAGTCCAAGGGACTGGGCAGTTTTTCCGCGGTGGAGCTTGTTTCGTTTCAGCCCTTCGATGATCCACTCGCGCTCGGAGAACACATTTGTCCGTTTCACGGCCGATGACGCGGTCAGCAAAGGCCTTAGGACGTCAGCCGTAATGTGTGACAGTTGCAGCGTCACCAGCTGGTTGACGATTTGGCGCAACTCTCGCAGGTTTCCCGGCCAATCATGCCCGGCAAGCGCCAGGAAGGCAGAATTCTCTATTCCCAACGTCGGCGCGTTTGAATCTCCCTTCGCTTCCACCGTGAAATGCTGGACCAGTTGGGGAAGGTCTTCGAGCCTGTCCGGCAAGGCCGGCAGGGCAATGTCAAGCCCGGTAAACAGGGCAAGAAGCCGAGGACAGAGCACGGTTTGAAGGCTGGCGCTGCGAGCAATTGTCGCTGTTGCAATGATCCGTGCGTTGGACCGCACGACCGATACCCCGTTCAGGGGTGCAAAACCGCCGGTCTCGAGGTAATCAGCAAGACGCTCCTGGCCATCCCGCGGCAGTTGATCCAGATGCAGCAGCAGGACGGCAGTGCCGTTTGCAGCTTCAAGAATCGATAGTTGGCGCTTCCTGGTCTCGTCGCGCTCCGCGCCGAACAATGCACCGATGTTGCCCGCTGCCGGCCCCGCGCGGCACTGGAAGAGCGCAGCCTTTGTATGTTTGCGGTCGCTGAAGCTGTGAACGAGATTCGCTATCCTGCGTTTTCCCGAGCCCGTTTCGCCCCACACGAGCACAGGATTAGGATTGGCAGCCAGGCGTTTGGCGGTCTCGAGCACCCGCTTCATGACTGAGGATTGGGCAATGACGCCGTGCCTGAACCCGCTCAATTGGAGCTGACGCTCGAGCAGATCGACTTTCTCGCGCAAGAGATGAATCGTCTTGAACCCGGATGTGACCTCGAGGACCGACATCTCCAACGGGACCCGGTCCAGCGAAGAGCCGCCTATGAAGCCCTGGACGCCCGTTTCGCGGCAGATATCGAGGAGTTCGTCCGGCTTTGTAATGGGTCCGCCGCCGAGTAGACAGATGACGTTCTTGTCGGTGGAGTGCGCCACCCGTGTCACGGCGCTGGTCCGCGCTGCGAGCTCGGACTGGCTGATCGATGGATCAGATCCGCTTTCGACGCTGCGATTGAGATTGAAGTTGATGCAGATCGCCTCAATGCCTGCCTCGACCATGCGCCGCGCTTCGGCCTGGGAGCGGGTATAGGCAATCGTCATCAAACCGCGTTGACGGGCTTTTGTTAGAAGTTCGATTTCTCGCTCGTAGCCGAGGCCAGATTTCTCGAGCAAGGACCTTCTAAAATCGTCGATGTGGATGACGGAGGGGAAATTGGTAACCCCTGTAAAGCCCCATCGGATGATCCGGTCGAGGAAGCGATCGAGATCGAGGCGCGGATCGAAGGTGCATGCGCCGAAAAAGACCGGCAGTTTGGTGCTGGGCAGGATCTCGGTTCGGCCGAATCCGGCGACGAATTCGTTGCTATCGCGGATGGGCAGGATCGAGGCTGGCGAGGAGCCGCCCATGGCGCGAAAACGGCCAGCGTTGAGCGCAAGGACAAAATCTGCACCCGCCCGTTCGGCCGCCCTTGCGGTCATGCCCGAGCCGATGCCTGCCCCGAGCACGAATGAACGGGAATTGCGGAAGAACTGCCTGATTCCTGCGTTCTTGACCTGCTCTACCCGGTTGTGCATACCGGCCGCCCCTCCTGTGCGGCAGGCCCGAAAATTAGCTCCAATTTGCCGGTGCGTGCAACCGCTGCAGGGCCTTGCCGTTGGCCGTGAACAGGTGGCAATCGGCTGGTGAAGCCGCAAGGCGGACCTTGCCAGATCGTTTGGCTGGCTCGAGCCGTGGCGCTTTGGCGACCACGGCTTCCTTGCCCGCGTTGCCGTAGATGTAGGTGACGCTGCCAAGGTGCTCGACGAAATCGACGTCCAGCTCGAGAGCGATCTCTTTGTCTTCTGCCGGCTGCGAGAAATCATCGGGACGGATCCCGAGCGTGATCGGCTTGCCGACCAGCAATTGATCCGGCCGAACGGGGACCGAGACGGTCGAGCCCGCGTCAAGCCTGACCTCCACCCCTGTCTCGTGCGCGGCCTCGATATGACCGCCCAAAAAATTCATCTTAGGCGAGCCAATGAAGCCGGCGACGAAGCGCGACGCCGGGTAGTGATAGAGCTCGTGGGGGCTCCCCACCTGCTCGATATTGCCGTCCTTGAGCACGACGATCTTGTCAGCCATGGTCATGGCCTCGACCTGATCGTGAGTGACGTAGATCATGGTGTTTCCAAGCTGCTCGTGGAGCTTGGCGATCTGGACCCGCATCTGCACCCGCAGCTCGGTGTCGAGGTTGGACAGCGGCTCGTCAAACAGAAACACCTTGGGCTCGCGGACGATGGCCCGCCCGATCGCCACGCGCTGGCGCTGGCCGCCGGAGAGCTGCCGTGGCTTGCGATCGAGCAAATGGTCGATCTGCAATAAGGACGCGGCCTCAGCGACACGCTTCCCGATCTCCGCTTTCGTCGCTTTGGCCATCCGCAAGGGGAAAGCCAGGTTTTCCCGGACGGTCATGTGCGGATAGAGGGCGTAGCTCTGGAACACCATGCCTAGATTGCGGTCGGCCGCGTCCACGTCGTTGACGAGCTCATTGTCGATGAAAAGCCGTCCTCCGCTAATCGGCTCGAGACCGCCGATCATGCGCAGCAGGGTCGACTTGCCCGACCCTGAAGGCCCGACGAAGACGACGAATTCGCCGTGATCGATGGTGAGGTCGATATTGCGCAGGATCTGGATAGTGCCATAGGCCTTGTTGAGGCCTTCCAGGCGAACATTGGCCATCACGCTCTCCTCTGCCGTACGGTGTCTACACCAGCCTTCACGGCGATTTCTGAAAGGCTGGACACGGTAAAGTCGGCTGGCAGCAGCGCGGCGTCCTTGCGAGGTGGGACGCCTGTCGTGACGAGCACGGCAGGAAGGCCGGCGCGCTTGCCGGCCTGGATATCTGTCTGTATCTGGTCGCCGATCATCAATGTGGATTGACGTGGCGTTCCAAGCCGCGAAAGCGCGGCTTCGATCATGTGCGTCTCGGGTTTGCCGACGATCAGAGGCTGGACTTGAGTTGCGGCTGCAACTGCCGTGATCATGGCCCCTGCCCCTGGTTCGAAGCCGTCCGCAGTCGGCAAGAGAAGATCAGGGTTTGTGCCTATGAACACGGCGCCGCCCAGGATAGCCGCAGCAGCAATTCGCAGCTTGTCATGCGTAATCTGGCGGTCGAGCCCCATCACCACGACTTCAGGCTTCGCATCGGTGACTTCGAGGCCCGCCTCCTCGATCGCTTTGGCAAGGGATGGCGCGCCGATGACAAAGGCCCGTGTCAGTTTCGGGTATTGGGCGCGAATGAGCGCCGCGGCCGTGATGGCGCTCGTCACGACCTGCCTCGGGGAGATCGAAAGCCCGAAACCTCCGACCTTGCGCACAACATCTTCCGGCGTGTGGGTCGAATTGTTAGTGACGAAGCAGAAGGGAAGTTTTGCCCGCTGCCAGCTCTTGAAGGCTTCGATGGCGTCCGCGATCGCGGCGTTCCCCCGGTAGACCACGCCATCCAGATCGGAAATGACACCGGCGATCTCGGGCCATTGAAGCTGAGTGCCGGACTTAGCCATTCATCAGCATCCCGCCGTTCACGTGAACGATCTGGCCGGTCATGTAGGAGGCCGCAGGGCTTGCGAGAAACACGGCAAGGCCGGCAATGTCGTTCGGCAATCCAACCCGTCCCAATGGGATTCGGCCGCTATGGCGGGCTTCCGTCTCCTCACGCGGACGGCCATGCATGGGGGTGTCGATGATCCCCGGTGCGATTGCATTCACATTGATCTTGAGCGGCGCGCATTCATAAGCAAGGAGCTTTGTGATGTCGTGAACGATTGCCTTGGAGAGGCAATAGTCCGCCCCTCCGGCCTGATAGTTGAATACGGCGCCTTGCGAAGACAAGGAGGAACCGACATTGACGATGCGGCCGCCCTTGGTTGTCATGAAGCGCTCGATCGCGAGCTTCGAGCAGCGGAGGATTGCGACCGAGTTGATCTGGATTGTGCGTTCGATCTTGTCGGCCGCCCCGCTGAGGAGCGGCTGGGCAGATTTAACGCCGGCATTGTTGACGAGCACGTCGAGCCGGCCGAATCGTTTTCCGATCTCCTCGAGCACGCGCGCCACGTCCTCTTCGCGCGAAACGTCCATGGCCATCGGCAACACGCCATTGCCATGGGGAAGTCCTACCAATGTCTGCCTGAGGCTTTCGAGATTGGCGTCGGTGGCAACGACGTTGGCCCCTCCTGCCCGAAACGCATTCACAATGGCAGATCCGATGCCGCCCCCTGCCCCTGTCACGAGCACCGTTCTGTCTGAGACTGAGAACTGTTCGGTCATTCCAACTCCAAGATCGTTTGTGATTTGAGGAATTCATCGACCTCTGCTGCCAGCGGCATTGAGGCCTGCGCCCCGCGGCGCGTTACGCACAGGGCAGCAACGGCTAGTGCTCGTCTGACCGAATCCCTCAGAGGCAGGCCTTGAGCGAGCGAAGCGGCAAAAGCGCCATTGAAGGCGTCCCCGGCGGCCGTGGTATCGACGACTTTGACGGGAAAGGCACGCAGCGCAAACGAGTGCGCCGCGTCGGCATAGAAGGCGCCCTGCGCTCCCAGCGTGATCAGTGCGGCTTTGGGTCCGAGGTGCAGAAGCTTGGACGCCGCCACTGCGGCGCTGTCGAAATCGGTCACCTCTACCCCGGTCAGCTCGAAGGCCTCGGTCTGGTTGGGGGTCACGTAATCGACTTGTCGCCATGCCGCCGGCGAAAGCCCGGGTCTGACCGGCGCCGGATTAAAAATGAGTTCGAAGCCCTTCTCGCTTTTCATTTCAAAGAGCCGGTTGAGGGCGGAGATGGGCAAGCCCATTTCGGCAACAACGAGCGCGCCTGGCGCGATGAATGCGGCCGCGCTCTCAACCATGGCCGGCATCACATTCAGATTGGCGCCCGGATCGATCACGATCATGTTCGAACCGTCGTCTCCCACCAGGACGAGGGCCGAGCCGGAGACCTCACCGGCACAAATGGTGATGGCCTCAGCACGGACTCCGGCTTCGCGCAGTGACTGCAAGAGGGACTGGCCAGCCTCGTCCCCGCCAAGACGGGTGTAGAATAGGGGCTTCAGTCCAAGCCGTGCGGCCGCTACGGCTTGATTGGCGCCCTTCCCTCCAGGATTGCGGTTCAATTTGCCCATCAAACTTTCACCCGGCGTTGGCAGCCGCTCGACATTGAAGCAGAGGTCGAGATTGGTCGTTCCAAAGAACATCAAGGGCCTGGGATTCATTTTACTGCCCCGAAAGTGAGACCACGTTCGAGGTGGCGCTGGCCCATCACGATCAAGATCACCGGAATGATCATGGTAACGACCAGTCCTGCAGCCATGACGGGATAGAACTGCACCCCCGGATTGAGCAGCTTGAGTAGCGCGACGGTCACCGGCGCCTTGGTGGAGCTCAGGATCAAGCCGAGCGCGAAGTTGTGCCAGGCCAGCAGAAAGATCAGCAAGGAGGCGCCGATCAGGCCGGGCTTGAGAAGCGGCAGCACGATATGCAGAATGACCCTGACAGGTTTGGCCCCGTCCATCGCTGCAGCCTCCTCGATGTCCTTTGGAATATCCTCGATGTAGGAGCGGCTCAACCACACGATCATAGGCAGCGTGACGACCTGGTAGACCCAGATCATGCCGAGATAGGTGTCGTAGAGTCCGATGGTCTGGAACACGTTGAAGAGCGGGATGACGACGAGCAAGGCCGGGGCGAACCTGAAGCCAAGAATGAAGAAGGCGATGTCCTCCTTCATCGGGATGTCTCGCCTTGCCAGAACGTAACCGGCGGGCACGCCAAGGAGCATTGAGACGAAAACAGATCCGAGCGCGATGGCGACGCTATTTGTCACTGGCGTGAGGAAATCAACCTTGATGGTGCCATAGCTTGTCGCGCCGGCCTGCGCGGCGTCGAACAGCACCCGGAAATTCTCAAGCGTCGGCGAGAAGATGAACTTGGGCGGCCAGGCCATGACCTCGCCCTGCTGTTTCAACGACATCAGCAGGATCCAGATCAGCGGAAAAGCGAGAGTGAGCGCGCAGATGCCAACCAGCAGATTGAGAGCGATATTTGTCGATCCTGAGCGATTTAGGCGCATGTCGCGTCTCTTCAGCTAACGCGTTGTCGGACGTATCGCCACAACTTGACCGTGAGGAACGCTCCGGCCAGGACGATGATCCAATTGACGACCATGAGGGCCGCGCCCCGGCCGAAGGCGAGGTTCTGGAATGCGGTGATGTAGGCGCGCACGGAAAGAACGGAGGTGCTGTTGCCGGGACCGCCTTGCGTCGTTCCGAAAATGATGTCGAATTGATTGAGAGATTCGATCAGACGGAAGACCGCAGCAATCAGGATGTAGGGCGCGATCAACGGCAGCTCGATGTAGAGGAAGGTTGCCCAGCCCTTTGCACCATTGACGCGCGCGGCCTCCCTGATCTCCTCATTGATGCCCTGGAGGCCGGCGAAGATGATCAGCGTGAAAAAGGGGGTGTAAGTCCATATGTCGATCAGGACGAGGGAAATCATCGCTGTCGCGGGATCAGAAATCCATGCAAACCGGCCCATTCCTACAAGCGACAGCAGATAGTTCAGGATGCCGCTCTGCGGATCCATCATCGTCGTCCACATCAAGGCAACGCTCATGGGCGGAAGCACGAGTGGCAACAGAATGACCGGCCGCATCACGCGTGCCAGGAACACTTCGGTGGCAAAGAGCTTGGCGAGGGCAACGCCGAGCACGGCTTCCGCAAGGACCGCTGAACCAGCGTAGACAAGTGTTGCTCGGACGCTATTCCAGAAGTCGTCTGTCTTGATCAACGCGGCGTAATTGGTAAGGCCAATAAAGTGGACCAGTGGCCGGCCGAACTTGAGATCCGTCAGGGACTGAAATACGCCGTAGAAGAACAGGAACAGAAAGCCAAGAAGGATCAAGACCGCCGGCGCGATCGCGGCGATGCTCCACCAGTCAAGGCGCGGCGGGCTGGCACTCTTGGCCGCGCCGTCTTGCGCCGAAGCGAGTTGGCTCACTGAAGACTGCAGCGTCACGATTGCGTCTAATCCTGAAGAATACATTTCAACTGACATCGAAATCCAAGGGGGCGGCATGCAAGCCTACCACCCCCTTTGGGACTTCACATCGACGAACGGATCTCGGAGGCAAGGTCGGTCAGCGTTGCCTTCACATCCGCTCCATTGACCATCTTCTGCATCGCCACCGCCCAGGCATTCATTGCCTCGGCGAAGCCGACGCGGGCCGTAAAGGCGAGTTGCGCCTGGTCCTGCACAGTCTTGAACGTCTCGACGAAGTTGTTGAATTCAGGCTTTGCGGCGTATTCGAGCCAGGCCTTGTCGCTCCAGGTCGATGCGCGCGGAGAGTTGACGAGCTTGCCCGCAACGGCACCGTTCAGCTCGACCTGCTTGGAGGTCGCCCATTGGATGAAGAGCCAGGCCGCGCCCTTCTTCTGGGAGGCGGCGTTCATGGCCAGAGACCAGATCCAGATGTTGGATTCGAAGTTCTTGCCGTTCGGTGCGCGCAACGGTGGTGCAAAGGCGATCTTGCCGGAGGCGGGCTTGCCGGCGACGTCGTTCCAGAAACCGAACATGTTGGAATCGATCGCCATGGCGGTCCGCCCTGAATTGATCCCTTCGACCACCTGGTACCAATTGTCATTGGCAAAGGAGGGAGCAGCGCATTTCTTGATCATGTCGACATAGTCTTTGTGGAAGGCGATCGACTCTGGCGAATCCAGGCCCGTGTCGAGTTTGCCGTCTTTGACGACGAAATCGTGCACGCCATAGGACCTCGCAATCGAGATCGCAGCCGTGTGGATGCTGCTCCAGAACCTTACGCCGCGAACGCCGAGAGGCGTGATGGTGGGATCGGCAGCTTTGAGTTTCTCACAAGCGGCCGACATCTCCGGCGGGGTGCTCGGGACTTTGATACCGTGCTTGTCCAGCACATCCTTGCGGTAGAACAACTGGATGTTCTCGAAGCCATGGGGGATCGCCCAGACCTGCCCGCTGCCGGCCTCGATCTGGCCCTCCTTGACCTTCCATGTCAGCGCTTCGCGCAAGGCTGGGAAGAAGTCCTTGTAGTCGTAGGCTGCAGAGGTGAGCTTTGAATCGTTTAGATAGCGATCGAGCGGTTCGAGCAGTTGGCCCGGGGCAAGGTCCCAGGCGGGCTGGATGCCCGTGCCGACGACATCCCAGCTTGGCGATTTCGTGCTGAGCTGGATCGTTAGCTTATTCCAATAGGCATCATCCGGATAAAGCTCCGGCGTCACCTTGATGCCGGTGAGTTTCTCGAACTCGGGCAGTTGAGCCGCAACAGCGTCAGCATAGGGGTGAATATCGTAGGCCCAGACGATGGACGTGCCTTCGAATTGCCGCCAGTTGATGTCTTCTGCGTAGGCCTGGGTGGCAGCCAGTGCCGCCCCGGCGCACACGGTGGAGTTAATGAGAGCTTTTTTGATAAGTTGAGCCGAATGACCGCAAACAACGGCTAGCGTCCTTGGCATGATTCCCTCCGATGGGCTCTTTGGCCCGCAAACCACGCGCCCTCTCCTCTAGCAGAGGCCGTGGTAGGCGAAGGCTATGCGCCATTCTAACGGGCTAAGCGGCTTTTGACACAGAGTTTGGGTAAGGTTGGGTAAGAGCCAGAAATCGGGGTTTCTAAAATAAGATCGGCTGGCCGCGACGAGGCTACGCAATGCGAAGCGCCAGTGGACGCTTCAACAGCACTTTTGCAGGCATACGAAAACGATCTGAAAAAAGCCTCCGCCAGACATTTGGTCTAGGCAGAGTAGCCTCTCATGCTTGCAATGCTGGCCCGATGACGCTGTTCTCAGTATAAATTGCTTTCAGTCTGGCATTGCCAATTGGAGTTGCAGGATGATCGCGCAAATCGCAAGAGTCGTTTCCAGCACGGTCAGAAAACCAGCTGAGGACGGCGATACTCTCAAGATTCTTGGTATATTTTGTGGAGCAGGCCTTCTGCTCTCTCTACTCGTCGCAATGGCTTTTGCGCTCGACTTGACGCCTTTGTGATGGTTCAGCGGTTCATCACGATGAGGTCGAGCCGAGCAGTTCCCACTAAAGCGCACGGCAGAGGAATTCACCGCGACGGCCCCATCGTCCCTCCGGCATAGCGCCTAGCCGCCGCGTCCTGCGTGTTTGTTGACCCATGCCGAAGTCTAACTCGGGGACCGGCCAACCCTAGTTGCCATTCGTAGGCCCGCGATATTGGTGGCGTACTCGGCAGCGATATTGCCGCCAAACAGGGCTGAACCCGCCACCAACGTGTCGGCCCCAGCCTCCACGACGGCGGCAGCATTGTGGCACGTGATACCACCATCGACCTGAAGGCGGATCGGGCGATCGCCGATCATGGCGCGAATGCGCCTGATCTTGGGGATCTGGCACTCCAAAAACGCCTGGCCACCGAAGCCCGGATTGACGGTCATGACAAGCACCAGATCCAACCTATCGAGCACATATTCGATTGTACCCTCCGGCGTCGACGGACACAGGCTTACGCCCGCTTTCTTGCCGAGCGCGCGAATAGCCTGCAGCGAACTATCGAGATGTGGACCGGCTTCCGCATGAATCGTGATGATGTCGGCACCGGCTTTGGCAAAGCCTTCAAGATAAGCGTCGACGGGCGCTATCATGAGGTGAACGTCAAACGTCTTCGTGGTGAACGGCCTCACCGCCTTTATCACGTCCGCACCGAAACTGATGTTCGGCACGAAGTGCCCGTCCATGACATCGCAATGGATCCAGTCAGCGCCGGCTGCGTCGATCGCCGCGACCTCCTCGCCGAGACGCGCGAAATTCGCCGCCAGGATCGAGGGAGCAATGACGATATCCCTGGTCATGGACATTTGCTCCCGGTCGCCTGCTCGCTGCCAGCTCCGCCGCTGAACACGCGGCTCGCCAATACGTCGGAGGGATCGATGGTTTCGAGATCAGCGATCTCGAGCATCCGGTCGAGATCGGAGACCAGCCGATCGGCCTGGCGCAACCGGATGCGATCGACAGCGTTGCGGACCGAGCGCGCATTGGAGAAGAACGGCTGAGTCCGGCGCAGCACAATGTATCTTTCGAACGACTCGCGTGCCGCGGCCGAGAAGCGGTAGCCGCGCTCCCTCAGCATAAGCTCGGCAATGTAGAGCAGCTCCGCCTCCGAATAGTCGGGAAACTCGATGTGGTGGGCGATGCGTGATCGGAAGCCTGGATTGGAGGCAAAGAAACTGGTCATCCGTTCGCCATAACCCGCGAGAATGACGACGAGATCCTCGCGCTGGTTTTCCATGACTTGCAGCAAGATCTCGATGGCTTCCTGACCATAGTCGCGCTCGTTGTCGGGCCGGTGCAGGTAATAGGCCTCGTCGATGAACAGTACGCCGCCCATCGCCTTCTTCAGGATCTCCTTGGTCTTCGGCGCAGTGTGACCGATATACTGACCGACAAGGTCGTCGCGCGTCACCGAGATCACCTGTCCGCGCCGCACGAAGCCGAGGCCGTGCAAGATCTTCGCCATGCGCAGGGCGACGGTAGTCTTACCGGTGCCGGGATTGCCGGTGAAGGACATGTGCAGCGTCGGGGCCGAGGAGACGAGCCCGGCCCGCTGCCGGATCCGCTCAATCAACAGGAGCGAAGCGATCTGCCGCACCCGCTGCTTGACGGGCTTCAAGCCGATCAACTCTTGTTCGAGCTGGTGCAAGGTCTCCGTGATCCCCGCCGCCTCGGCCTCCTTGCGCAGGTCAAACGCAGTAGGCACCTCATTGACCTCAATGGTCGTCGTGTGCGGCACATCCAGCATCTTGGACCTCGAATAAAGAGGCTTCGCCGCCGCAAATGACGGCGAAGCAGTTGTCCGCCAGGGAGTCGGAGCGGGGAGAAAGAGTCGCTCCGAGCGGAAAGCGACTAAGAGGAAGCCGGCTGAGGTTGCCGGTGTACGGTGGTGTAACGTACCGAGCGTACGGCCATCTCCTGGCGCACCAGCTCGAACTCAGCCTCCTTCGCGGGCCGGTTGACGAGGAACGAGATGCGCACCGACTCCCAGCCATGGCTGGAATCGAATCCCGAGACGCGGATGTAGCGGTCGCCATACACCCTGCGGCATTCGGCGAGCTCCATCATCACGCCGGCAGCGTCCGCGAGATCGAACATCGGCAGACCCCACATCTCCCAATAGGTGTTGCGGGGATGCGGGTCGTCGGTGAACTCGATGTTCACCGCCCAACCCTTGCTCAGGCAATATTGCACCTGCTTGGTAATCTGCTCGTCGCTGAGATCGGGCAGGAAGGAGAAACAGCCTTGGGTCAGTTTCATCTTTGCTCTCCTTTAGACAGCGGCGAGCGCCGTCGGCACGAAGTCCGGCGTGTCGGTGGATTGATAGTTGAAAGTGACGTCTTTCCAGGTCTCCAGCGCGGCCTTCAGCGGCGTGCAGGTCGCTGCGGCCTTGGCCAGGATCTCTGGGCCTTCGTGAACGTAGTCACGTCCCTCGTTGCGAGCGAGGATCATCGCTTCCAGCGCCACCCGGTTGGCGGTCGCCCCGGCCTGGATACCCATGGGGTGGCCGATGGTCCCGCCGCCGAACTGCAGCACGACGTCCTCGCCGAGCAGGTCGAGCAGCTGGTGCATCTGGCCGGCATGGATGCCGCCGGAAGCCACTGGCATTAGCTTATTCAGGCTCGCCCAGCTCTGGTCGAAGAACACGCCGTGCTCGAGCTTCATCGGGTTGAAGTCGTCGCGGCAGATGTCGTAATAGCCGCGCGTGGTGTTGGGATCGCCCTCGAGCTTGCCGACGACCGTGCCGGCGTGGATGTGATCGACTCCGGCGAGCCGCATCCATTTGGCGATGACGCGGAACGACACGCCATGGCTCTTCTGGCGCGTATAGGTCGAGTGACCGGCGCGGTGCAGATGCAGGATCATGTCGTTGCGGCGCGCCCATTTCGCCATCGACTGGATCGCGGTGTAGCCGATCACGAGGTCGATCATGACCACGACCGAGCCGAGCTCCTTGGCGAACTCCGCACGCTCGTACATGTCCTCCATGGTCGCGGCCGTGATGTTGAGATAGGTGCCCTTCACCTCGCCCGACGCCGCCTGCGCGCGGTTGACGCCTTCCATGCAGTAGAGGAAGCGGTCGCGCCAGTGCATGAAGGGCTGCGAGTTGATGTTCTCGTCGTCCTTGGTGAAGTCGAGCCCGCCCTTCAGCGCCTCATAGACCACGCGGCCGTAATTGCGGCCCGAGAGGCCGAGCTTCGGCTTGATGGTGGCGCCGAGCAGCGGCCGGCCGAACTTGTCGAGCCGCTCGCGCTCGACCACGATGCCGGTGGCCGGCCCCTGGAACGTCTTCACATAGGCGACCGGCAGCCGCATGTCCTCGAGCCGCAGCGCCTTCAGCGCCGCGGCGCGGGCGCGATAGAGGTCCTTGTGGAACGTATCGAGCGTCGGCTGGTCGCCGGTGTAGGAGTGGATCGTGGTCATGAACCCCTTCTCGATCCCGACGGCGTCGTCCAGCACCTGAGCGAGCGGCGCGAGGCAGTTGGTCGAGCACGAGGCGTTGGAGACCACGATGTGATCGCCGGTCAGGGCGAGATGATTGACGCCGAACACGACGGTGAGATCGACCTCGCTTGCCGGCGCCGAGACCAGCACGCGCTTGGCACCGGCCTGGATATGTGCGGCGGCTTTCTCACGCGAGGTGAACAGACCGGTGCATTCCAGGGCGATATCGACACCGAGCGCACGATGCGGCAGCTGCGCCGGGTCCTTGATCGCGGTCACCTTGATCGGGCCGCCGCCGACGTCGATCGTATCGCCGTCGACCTTGACTTCGCCGGGAAAGCGGCCGTGGACCGAGTCGAAGCGCAGCAGATGCGCATTGGTCTCGACCGGACCGAGGTCGTTGATCGCGACCACCTCGATGTCGTTGCGGCGGGACTCGGCGATCGCACGCAGCACGTTGCGACCGATCCGGCCAAATCCGTTGATGGCGACACGCAAGCTCATGCTGTTCTTCCCTGGTTCCGACGTGCGACCGAGCGCCTGGCCGCTTCTGCGATGCTCTGCGGTGTGATGCCGAATTCGCGGTACAGCACGGGCGCCGGCGCCGAGGCACCGAAGCTGCGCATGCCGACGAACTCACCGTCGGCACCGATCCAGCGATGCCAGTCGCCGACAACCGCTGCCTCGACGCCGACGCGCGGCGCCGTGCCGAGCACGGTGGCGCGGTAATCGTCCGGCTGCTCCTCGAACAAGGCGAAGCAGGGCGCGGACACCACGGCCGCGCGGATGTGCTCGGTCGCGAGCAGGCGGGCTGCTTCCAGCGCAATCGAGACTTCCGAGCCGGTCGCGATCAGCGTCACGTCACGGCCGCCGTCGGGCGAGACGACGAGATAGGCGCCGCGTGCGACGCGGTTCTTGCCGCGGGCATCGCTGCGGAAAGTTGGCAGCGCCTGACGCGACAGGCACAGCACGGACGGGCGATGCTCGGAGCCGAGTGCGCAGTCCCAAGCCTCCAGCGTCTCGACCGCGTCGGCGGGACGGAACACCAGCAAGTTCGGGATCACCCGCAGCGCGGCAAGGTGTTCGACCGGCTGATGCGTCGGGCCGTCCTCACCGAGCCCGATGGAGTCGTGCGTCATCACGTGGATAACCCGCAGCCGCATCAACGCTGCGAGCCGGATCGCGGGACGGCTGTAGTCGGAGAAGGCGAGGAACGTGCCGCCATAGGGAATGAAGCCGCCATGCAGCGCGAGGCCGTTCATTGCTGCAGCCATCCCGTGCTCGCGGATACCGTAGTGGATGTAGCCACCGGCGAACGCACCGGCTTTAACGGGGGTCTGCGCCTTCGCCTGCGTCAGGTTCGAATGCGTCAGATCCGCCGAGCCGCCGACCAGTCCGGGAATGGTGCTGGCGATGCCGTCAAGCACCTGCTGCGAAGCCTGCCGCGTCGCCAGCTTCGGCCGTTCGGATGCGAAGCGCTCGCGCAACTTCGCCGCGGCGAGCACATAGGCAGCAGGCAGGGCAACCGCCCTACCTTCCACGAACAAATCGCGCTGCTCGGGCGTTGCGCGCTCATAACGATCGAGCCAGGCGAGTCGCTCGACCTGCCCGCGCTGTCCGATCATCCGCCACGCCTTGAGCACCGGGATCGGCACCACGAAAGGCTGATAATCCCAACCGAGCGCGCGGCGCGCCGCCGCGGTCTGCTCGGTGCCGAGTGGCGCACCATGCGCCTTCTCGGTGCCCTGCCGATCAGGCGCCCCATAACCAATGATGGTGCGGCACGCGATCAGCGACGGCTTGGCGGTCTCCCGCTCCTCCGCGATCGCCTGGGCCACGGCTTCTGGATCGTGTCCGTCGACACGGCGCACCGACCAGCCGGAGGCCGCGAAGCGCGCGAGATGATCATCCGATGTCGCGAGCGACGTCGGACCGTCGATGGAGATGCCGTTGTCGTCGAACAGCACGATCAAACGGCCGAGCCCGAGATGACCCGCGAGCGAGATCGCCTCCTGGCTGAGACCTTCCATCAGGCAACCGTCGCCCGCGATCACGTAGGTGAAGTGATCGACGAGGCCGTCGCCATGCCGCGCATTGGCCATGCGCTCGGCAAGCGCCATGCCGACCGCGGTCGCAATCCCCTGCCCCAGCGGACCCGTCGTGGTCTCGACTCCCGGCGTGTGGCCGTATTCGGGATGGCCCGGCGTCTTCGAGCCCCACTGCCGGAACGCCTTGATGTCATCGAGACTGAGGTCGCCGCCGGTCAGGTGCAGCAGCGCATAGAGCAGCATCGAGCCGTGGCCCGCCGACAGAACGAAGCGGTCGCGGTCCGGCCAATTGGGATGCGCCGAGTCGAATTTCAGGAAGCGCGAGAACAGCACGGTCGCGACATCGGCCATACCCATGGGCAGACCTGGATGGCCCGACTGCGCGGTCTCGATGGCATCGACCGCGAGGAAGCGGACGGCGTTGGCGAGATCGTTATGCGCGACTGCCGTGATGTCGGCTTCGGCGTGGACGGAGATATTCATCGGTGTCTCTCCTCGTTCACTTCAGGCTGCGCTTGCGCTCGATCAACTGCATGATCAGCGGCGTCAGAATCAGCTGCATGGCGAGATCGAGCTTCGCGCCGGGACAGACGATCGAATTGGCGCGCGACATCCAGCTCTGCGGCAGCATCGAGAGCAGATAGGGGAAGTCGATGCCGCGTGGATTCTTGAAGCGGATCACGACCATCGATTCGTCCGGCGTCGGGATCCAGCGCGCGATGAACGGATTGGACGTGTCGACCGTCGGCACACGCTGGAAGTTGATGTCGGTCTCGGTGAATTGCGGGCAGATGTAGTGGATATAGTCGGGCATCCGCCGCAGGATGGTGTCGGTGACCGCCTCGGTCGAATAACCGCGCGCGCTGCGGTCGCGGTGCAGCTTCTGAATCCATTCGAGGTTGATGACGGGCACGACGCCGATCTTGAGATCGGCATAGCGCGCGACATTGACCTTGTCGGTGACGACGGCGCCGTGCAGGCCCTCGTAGAACAACAGGTCGGAGTTCTCCGGCAGCTGCTTCCAGTCGGTGAAAGTACCGGGCGCCGTGCCATGCAGCGCGGATTCCTCGGCGTCGTGGACATAGTGCCGCGTCACCGCCGTACCGGTCTCGCCGTAGTCGCGGAACGCGCGCTCCAGCTCCTCGAACAGGTTGGTCTCGGGACTGAAATGGCTGAAATGCTTGTTGCCGCGCTCGGCCTCTTTCGCCATCTGCGCGCGCATCTCGGCGCGGTCGTAGCGGTGGAAGGCGTCGCCTTCGATGTAGGCGGCATTGACCTTCTCGCGGAAAAAAATCTGCTCGAAAGTCTTCTTGACCGAGGTGGTGCCGGCGCCGGAGGAGCCGGTGATGGAGATGATCGGATGCTTCCTGGACATGGGACACCTCGCTCAGAGCCGGAAGAATCCGCGCCGCGCGAACAGCGGCGCAGAGACGCTGGCGACCAGCACTGGATCGCAATGAAGCTCCTCGACGCGCCGCACCTCGTTGCTCGAGCCCATGATCAGGGGCACGCGCTGATGCAGGCTCTGCGCGGAGAGGTCGAGGATGCGCTCGCGTCCCGTGGAGGCGGAGCCGCCGGCCTGCTCGATGATCATGGCCATCGGATGCGCCTCGTAAGTCAGGCGCAGGCGGCCCTCGCCGTAGCCGGGGCGCGCGTCCGAAGGGTAGAGGAAGACGCCGCCGCGGGTGAGGATTCGGTAGGCCTCGGCAACCAGCGAGCCGACCCACCGCATGTTGAAATCATGGTTGGCGGGGCCTTCGACGCCTGCGAGGCATTCGTCGATGAAGGCGCGCACCGGCGGATCCCAGTGCCGACGGTTCGAGGCGTTGATCGCGAACTCCTCGCAGGCCTCGGAGATCTGCACGCCGCTGCGGGCGAGACGGAAGCAGCCGGCCTTGTGATCGAGCGTGAAGATGTCGACGCCTTCGCCGAGCGTCAACACCAGCGAGGTCTGCGGCCCGTAGGTGACGAAGCCCGCCGCAAGCTGCACTGATCCGCGCTGGTGAAAGGCGAGCGAGAGGTCGTCGGGTGCCGGCAGGATCGAGAAGATCGTCCCCACCGTCATGTTGATGTCGATGTTGGAGGATCCGTCGAGCGGATCGATCGCGATGCAGACGCGGCCCTCGCGGTCGCCGATCTGGGGTTCGCGCATCTCCTCCGACGCCAGCGCCGCGATCGGCAGCTTGCTGAGGCAGCGGCGCAGGATCGCATCGGCCTGGACATCGAGGTCGCGCTGGATGTCGCCGTCGCTGTTGCGCTCCGTGGTCAGGCCAGAGGCGTCAGCGAGATCACCTGACGCGATGAGGTCGGCGATTTCGATGGCCGCCGCCGCGATGGCATCGACTGCGGCCGCCACGGCCAGCGCATGCGGCGCGGTCTCGGAATACCGTTGAAGGTGATCGTCCAGCCTGAGTTGCCCAGTCATCTGCGTCCATCCCCTTGGCCGGCGCCGCAGCCATGCCCTCCCCTCTGAAGGTCGGTCGCGGTCAGTCCCAGCACCAGGAGATTGACAGGGACAGATTAATAAGGAAAATTTCTATTCGTAATGAGCACCAAAGAATTTTCTTATAATTGACCCGGACAGGCGGCTGCACAGCTCCGGCATCTGACGATCAGGCAGCTGCGCTCGCTCGCGGCGCTGTCGGCCAAGGGCAGCGTGACGGCGGCCTCCGGCCATCTTGGGCTGACCCAGCCGGCCGTGACCCAGCAGCTGCGGCAACTTCAGGACCTCGCCGGCCTGCCCTTGGTGCAGCGGACCGGCGACGGCATGCAGCTGACCGCGGCGGGCAAGGAAGTGTTGGCGCTGGCCGAGCGGGTCGAGGCCGCGATCGCGGACTGCCAGGGCGCGCTCGACCTGCTCGCCGGACGGAGCGGCGGCGCGGTGCATCTCGGTGCGGTCTCGACCGCTAAATATTTCGTGCCGCATGCGATCGCGGCGTTCTCCAAGCGCTACCCCAAGATCGAGATCAAGCTGACGATTGGCAATCGCGATGAGATCCGCGCAGCCATGCACGGTTATGATCTCGACTTCGCGGTGATGGGCCGGCCACCCGCCGACGTCCACGTCGACGTGCGCCAGCTCGGCCGCAATCCGCACATCATCGTCGCCCGCAGGGGACATTGGCTGGAAAAGGACCGAGGACTCAGTCTGACCGACCTTGTGCACGAGACCTTTCTCACTCGCGAGCCGGGCTCGGGCACGCGAACACTAATGGAGGGCATGTTCCAGAAATCGGATCTCGAGCCAATCATCGGCATGGAGATGAGCAGCAACGAGACCATCAAGCAGGCTGTTATCGCCGGGCTCGGCATCGCCTTCATCTCGGCGCACACCGTCGCGCACGAGCTCGGCGAGGGCCGCCTCGTCGTGCTCGACGTCGCGGGCCTACCAATCGTGCGGCAATGGTACGTGATCCGCCGCAGTGACAAGGTCCTGCTGCCGCCGGCGCAGGCTATGTTCGATTTTCTTGGCTCTGAAGGGTCGAATTATTTGCCGTACCTACCTGAACTCGGCGGGCGCTAAAGCAAGATCCGGAAAAGTGTGAAGCGGTTTTCCCAAAACTCATGCTCAAACAAAGAGCTAAAGCGCCATGACGATTCAACCCATCGCGCTTTTTTCTCGACTTCTTCCAATGTTTTATTGCACGTCGACCAGGCATTGACCCACCGCGTCCAGGAGCCGACGCCGTTTCAACCACCAAGTCTGTCCGGGCCGGTTCTTGGAGGTGTGCCCCGGTGCACCGGTTACGGCAACGGCGTGAACTTAAGTTGGCCGAGCGGCACGACTTTGTCGGTGCGGGTCATCTTGAACTCGGTGTTCGGGCCGAGCCACTTGTCCCAGAGCTGGTTGATCTCACCTGCCTGGTCGAGTGCGAGCAGTGTCTCGTTGATCTTGGCGAGCAGCGCCGGCTCGTCCTTCTTCATGCCGATGCCGATCGGTTGCAAGACCATGGGCTCATCGATCATCTTCAGCGGTTGGCCAGCGGACTTCGATTCGTTGACGAGCTTGGTGATGGTCATGGTATTGGCCACCATTCCGACCGCCTTGTTCTGCTGGACGGCCATGAAAGCCGAGCCGGTGTCGACGAAAGTGAGGGGATCCGACTCATTCAGCTTGATCGCGAGCTCGGAGGTCGAGCCCTTGGTCGAAGCCAGACGTTTACCTTTGAAGTCGGCCTTCTTGGTTCCTGGATCCGAAGCCTTCACCGCCAACATCTCCTTGGCGAGATAATAGGGGTCGGAGAACTGGATCTGCTCGGCGCGGCCCAGCGTATAGGCGAGATTGGCGACTGTGATGTCGACGCGGCCGAGCTTGACCTCGGGCACCCGCGCCTCGACCGAGAGCGGGCTGATCTTCGCCTCGACGCCCCAGCGCTTGGCAATGGCTCTGCAGAGGTCGACATCAAAGCCAACCATCTCCCGCGTTTTCGGATCGGGCGCGGCAAACGGGGGTACGTCGGCGAAGGTGCCGCAGCGCAGCTCTTTGCGCTGCATGATATCGGCCAGCTGATCAGCCATGGCCACGCTGGCAAAGCAACTCAGGCCCGTGGCAACGATGGCGGCGCGGAGCACGCATTTTCCAGTCTTAGTCCCGATCCCGATCGACATTTCGAACTCCCTGTTTTGCAATGATGGCAGGCGTTGTCATCGTGCCCGCAGATCCGACAAAAAGCGCTGCGCACGCGGATGCTGCGGCGAGCCGAAGAACGCGCTCGGCGACGCCGATTCCAGCAGGCGCCCGGCATCCATGAACCAGACACGATCAGCGACATCGCGTGCGAAATTCATCTCATGGGTGACGCACATCATGGTCATGCCATCGCGAGCAAGTCCCCGCATCACCGCCAGAACTTCGCCGACCATCTCCGGGTCGAGCGCGCTGGTCGGCTCATCGAACAGCATCGCCGGCGGCTCCATGGCCAGCGCTCGCGCGATCGCGACACGCTGCTGCTGGCCGCCGGACAGCTGCGCCGGATAGTTCTGCGCCTTGCTGGAAAGGCCTACCCGGTCGAGCAACTGAAGCGCGATCTCCCTTGCCTTGCTCCGTTTGATGCCGTTCACCTTCACAGGCGACAGCATCACATTGTCCAGCACGCTGAGGTGTGGAAACAGATTGAAACTCTGGAAAACGAAGCCGATACGGCTGCGCAGGTGGTTCATTGCCAAGCTGCTAATCTTCGCATGAACATTCTGTCCGTCGAAGCGCAGCACTCCGGATTGGATCTCCTCAAGCCGGTTGACGGTGCGGATGAGCGTCGACTTGCCAGAGCCCGAGGGGCCACATACCACGACCACCTCGCCCTTTTTCACCTCCGCGTTGATGTCGACGAGGGCGGGCAGCGAACCGTAGAACTTGTTGATGCCAATGAATTCAATCATCGGAGTTGCCGTACTGTTCGAGGCCTGGTTTGACATGATCATGTCCTCGATGCGGCTGCCAAAGCCGGCGCTGCAGCACCATCCATCGACCTGGCGCGCCGAACGGCAATCCGACGTTCGAGCGTGCTGGCCAGCTTAGTGAGAGTCCAGCAGACGACGAAATAGATGATGGCGAGTATGAAGTAGACTTCGAACGGCTTGGTCAGAAGCCGGTTGTTGATCTGTCCCGCCGCGAAGGTCAGCTCTGGCACGTTGATGATGTAGCCCAACGTCGTCTCTTTGATGGTGGAGACGAACTGGCTGATGATGCTCGGGATCATGTTGAACAGCGCCTGCGGCAGGATCACGTAGCGCATCGCGCCGAGGTGGCTGTGGCCGAGCGCCCGCGCCGCGTCCATCTGCCCTCGCGGCAATGCCGTGATTCCGGCTCGCACGATCTCACTGAGAAAGGCCCCCTCGTAGATGACCAAGGTGGCGAGCATGGTCACGAAGCCGGGAACGCTCTCGCCGATCAGGAGCGGCAGCAGGAAATAGACCCAGAGGATGATCAGCAGCAGCGGAACGCCGCGCACGACATAGACCAGCGCCGTCGCCGGCCAGCGCAGCACGGGCCAAGGCGATAGACGCGCGAGCGCCATCGCCACGCTGAGCGGGAATGCCAGCGCAATTCCAAGAATCGACAGGATCAGGGTCGCGGCGATCCCGCCGAGCGGGCCGTTCGGAAACTGGCCGACCAGCAGCAGCAGCCAGTTGTCGCTGACGATGCCTATCATGTTGAACAGGAGCGTCATGTCAGAGCGCTCCCGCCATGCGGCTGCGCCGCTCGAAATAATAGCCAAGCCACATCAGGAGCAGCGAGCACACGAGGTAGAAGACGGTCGCGATCAGGTAGGTCTCGAAAGCGCGGAAGCTCTGGTTTTCGACCTCCTTCACCGCATGCGTGAGCTCGGTGACGCCGATCGCCATGGCAAGACTGCTGTTCTTGAACAGCGACACCGTGTGGTTCACCAGCGCCGGCATCGCATTTCGGACCGCCTGCGGCAGCAGGATGTAAGTCATCGCGCCGAGATAGCTGTGACCCAGCGCGCGAGCGGCCTCCCACTGGCCCTTGGGCACGGCGCGCAAGCCCGACCGATGGTCTTCGCTGAAATATGCGGCCTGACACAGTCCGAGCGCGATCACCGCGAAGATTGCCTCGCCGTTCTGATCGGACAGCCAGACCTGGAGCCGCTCGGGCAGCAGGCTGGAGACACCGAAATACCAGAGCATCAGCTGCACCAGTGTCGGCACGTTGCGGTGATAGGCAACGTAGGCCTCGACCAGGGCGTCGGCGATCCGGCCCGGCAGCATTCGAATTGCAAGGAGGGTGATACCGAGGCTCATGGCGAGCAGCCAGGAGCCTGCGAAGATGATGAAGGTCATCTTCACCCCGTGGACGAGCATGCGGCTGAACTCGGGGTTCAGCAGGATCGCCATGAGGTCGAAGCCCTTCATCGCACCCTCCGCTCTAGGTGACGGCTGGAGGGCTGGCGGGGTGCTCGGGACGGACCGTCGACAGTCCGCCCGGCACCTGCAGGGTCGGTGTGATCTCGATATGGCCGATGTTTACCGCCACTGGCGCGGCAATGGCGAAAGCGATCGTGTCGGCGATGTCCTCCGGTTTGGGCAGCTCGAATCCGTCGATGAAGGCAGCGCGGGTCGCGGCGGAGTCGCCGTGGACGTGAGCGAAGATATCGGTCTCGACCCGCCCCGGGCAGATCTCGGTGATGCGAACACGCTTGCCGAAGGCATCGATCCGGAGCTGACGGGACAGCATGCTGACCGCCGCCTTGGTGGCGTGGTAGGTCGAGTTGCCGCCGAAATTATAGGCGCCGGCGATTGAAGTGATGTTCACGACGTGACCGCGGTCGCGCGCCACCATGCCGGGCACGACGAGGCGGCACAGATGCAGGACGGCCCCCAGATTCACGCCGAGCAGTAGCTCGATATCCTCGGCATCCGCCTGCAGGAATTTCTTGGGCCGGTCGACGCCGGCGCAGTTGACGAGAACGTCGAATTCGACGCTGCCGGCGAGCTTGGTAAGCGCAGGCAGATCGCGAACGTCGACGGCATGGGGAATGCAGCCGGTGCGATCTGCCAGCGCCTTCAGTGGATCGGCGCTACGCGCCAACGCGTGCACCTGCAGTCCCTCGCGCGCCAGGCGCTCGACGACGGCGAGGCCGATGCCTGACGAGGCGCCGGTGACGAGAGCCGTCCTGTAGTCGGAAAATGGCATCTGAGTCCTCGCTGTTCTCCAGAGGCTACCGACGGAGCAGTTCCGCCGCCAAGATGGAATCACTTTGGCGGGATAAGGGGCGCTTATGATGGGCCACGCCCGGGGCCGCCGGCGATCAGGTGCGACACCGGCGCGATCTCGCCACCGGCGGTCTCGATCGCCGCACGGATCGTCCGGGCGAACTCGACCGCGCCCGGGGTGTCGCCATGCAGCAGGATCGATGTGGCCTGCATCGGCAGCGCCCGGCCGGTCGCGGTGATGACGACGCCGTCGCAGAGCAGGCGCTGCACCCGTTCGAGCACGAGCGCCGGGTCGTGAATGACCGCGCCGGCCGTGCCCCGTGGCACGAGCAGTCCGTCATCGTCGTAGGCGCGATCCGCGAGGAAAGTGGTGGCGACGCGCAGGCCGCAGGCCGCCGCCGCCCCCTCGATGGCGCGGCTGGTCGACGATACGATGAGGAGCTCTCGATCGAAGGCGGCGACAGCGCGGACCAGCGGTTCGGCGAGTTTGGCGTTGGCGGCCACCATGTTGCCCAAGGCGCCGTGGAAACTCATGTGGGTCATGCGGTAACCGGCTGCGCGGACGATCCCTGCAAGCGCGCCGAGCTGATAGGTGACCATCGCCGCGAGCTCGGTAGGATCGATGTGCATCGCCCGGCGGCCGAAGCCCTGGCGATCCGGGAAGCCGACATGGGCGCCGACATCGACACCCCGCGCCTTTGCCGATTCCACGGTGCGCTGCATGATCAGCGGGTCGCCCGCGTGAAAGCCGCAGGCGATGTTGGCCGACGAGACGAGGCCGAGCAGAGCGTCGTCGTCGCCCATGGACCAGGGACCGTAGCCCTCGCCCAGATCCGCATTGAGATCGATCTTCATTCGGCGTCACTCCCGTGCGGCTGCAATCCGATCAGCGGCGCGCCGTATCCCACCGTCGCGCCATGCTCGGCGAACGTCTCGACCACCATGCCGTCCTCCGGGGCCGGGACCGGAAGCAAGAGCGGTCCGATCTGGAGAAAGGCGAGCGGCGTGCCGGCCGCAACTTCGTCGCCGACGGCGACCGATGGTTGCGAGCGCAATGGATGGCGGTCGAGGTAGAGACCCGGCACCGGTGCCCGAATGATCTGCGTGGGGGAAGAAGACAGCGCCGCCGTCGCAGCCTCGATCATTTCGACTTCGACTCGGGCGCCGTCATGCCGCAGGCGCAGCACCCCGGCTGGGCCTTTCAGCTCGAGCAGGCCGATGTCGGTCGCCGCGAGGAAGGCGCAGAGCTGGTCGACATGGTCGAGCGGGTTGGTCATCGCACCGCTCCCTGGTTGCAGTAGAGCTCGACCAATCGGCGGGCGTTGCTCAGCCAGCGCCGGGTCGCCGCCGACGCGTCCAGCGCCTCGTCCCAGCTGCACAGCACGAAACGAATCCGGCTGCCGATGGGAGCCTGGCCGAGGCGCCAGAGGTCGGCGTCGATGACGGTGCCGATCTTGGGATAGCCGCCCGATGGCTGCGCATCGCGCATCTGGATGATCGGCTGGCCGCCGTGGGGGACCTGGATCACGCCTGGGACAATGCCGTGGGAGCGCAGCTCCATGGGTCGCTGCGGCCTGAGTTCGGGGCCGGCGAGACGATAGCCGTAGCGGTCGCTCTGTGACGTAATCTTCCAAGGCTCGGACCATAGCGCCTCGTGGGAAGACGGCGTGAAGCTATCGTATTCGGCAGCCGGCAGCACCCGCACGGCGGTCAACCCGTCCACCTCCAATGGCAAGGCGAGGCCGGGCGGCGTGATGCCGAAGCCTGTCTTGGCGCGACCGGGGGGCTCGGCAATTGGCAACCGATCGCCGTCGCGCAGCGGACGGCCCTCTAACCCGCCGAAGGCGCCGCGCAGCTGGGTACTGCGTGAGCCGAGCACCGAGGGAACATCGATCCCGCCCGCGATGCACAGGTAGACGCGGCTGGCGCGCCAGGTCGCAGTTGAGGGAACGGCGAGCGAGAGGACCTGGCCGGCATCGGCGCGGTGCGCCCACCATGGTAGCACTGGCGCCTCGTCGAGCCGCGGCGCGCAATCCGCGCCGGTCACGGCGAACACCGTCGAATGGGTGAAGCGGACGCGGAACGGGAACAGCGGTATCTCGAGGGCTGCCGCATTCTCCTCGTTGCGCAGCAGGATGTTTCCAGCGGCGAGCGCCAACGGGTCCATCGCACCCGATGTCCCGACGCCGAGGTTGAGCGCGCCGGTGCGGCCGAGATCTTGCACCGTGGCGAGCGCGCCGGCCGACAGCACCTCGATCATCGCAGCACCCGGATGGTTTTGAAGCGGATGCAGTCACCGGGCTGCAGCAGCGCTGGCGGCGTGCGCTCGACATCGAAGAATGCGACCTCGGTGCTGCCGATCGTATTCCAGCCGCTCGGCCCATCGGAGGCAGAGACGCCGGTCTGACTGCCGCCGATGGAGACGGCGCCGCGTGGGATGCGCAGCACCGGCACCTTGCGCCGCGGCGTCGCGATGCGCTGGTCCATGCCACCGAGATAGCAGTACCCGGGATGGCTGCCGAGGGCGTAGACGGTGTAAGTCGGTGCGCTGTGGATCGCGACGATATCGTCGACGCTCAATCCGGTGTGGGCCACGACATCGGCCATGTGCGGGCCGCCGTCGCCGCCATAGACCACCGGCAGATCAAGGCAGCGCCCGGCGACAGGAAGCGGCTCGAGGGCGTGCCACAGCTCGATCAGTCTGTGCTCGATTTGTCCCCGGTGCCGCGGCGGCTCGGCGAAAGCGATCATGAGGTTGTTCATGCCCGGCACGGCCTCCCGAACGCCGGGCAGACGGCCCGCCTCCAGCGCCAGGGCCCAGATGCGGCACTGCGTCGTCAGCGAGGTCTCGCCCGGAGCTTCGAACAGCAGCGCGGTCGTTCCCAGCAGGCTGAGTTGTGGCAGGTCCGTCGTCATGCCTTGCCGCTCCCGCACAACTGCTGCTCGAGATGGTGAATGCTGACGCCGCCCCTGATGAACGCGGCATCCCTGACGAGCCGCCGGTGCAGCGGCAGGTTGGTCGCGATTCCTTCCACGCGCATTTCGTCGAGGGCGATGCGCAGCCGGTCCAGGGCCTCGGCGCGATTCGCGCCGTGCACGACGAGCTTGCCGATCAGCGAGTCGTAATATGGCGGCACGCGATATCCGCTGCTGGCATGGCTATCGATGCGCACGCCGGGGCCGCCGGGGAGCTCCCAGGCGGTGATCACACCGGGGGACGGCACGAACGTGTCGGGATCTTCGGCGTTGATCCGGCATTCGAAGGCATGACCGCGGCAGACGATGTCGGCTTGCGCGAACGGCAGCGCCTCGCCCTGAGCCACACGAATCTGCGCCTCGACGATATCGATCCCAGCGGTCATCTCGGTGACGGGGTGTTCGACCTGCAGGCGCGTATTCATCTCGATGAAGTAGAACGCGTCATCCTCGACGAGGAACTCGAACGTGCCGACGCCGCGGTATTCGAGCTGCCGGCAGGCCTCCGCGCAGCGCTCGCCGATCTGCGCCAGCACGTCCTGGTCCAGTCCCGGTGCCGGCGCCTCCTCCAGCACCTTCTGGTGCCGTCGCTGCAGCGAGCAATCGCGGCTGCCGAGCCAGACGGCATTGCCATGGGTATCGGCAATCACCTGGATCTCGACATGTCGCGGCCGGCGCAGGAATTTCTCGATGTAGATCGCGCTGTTGGCGAAGCCGCGCCGCGCCTCTTCCCGCGTCACGGCGATCGCATCGATGAGGCCAGCCTCGCTCTCCACCATGCGCATGCCGCGTCCACCGCCGCCGCCCGCCGCTTTCAGGATCACGGGGTAGCCGATCTGCCGCGCGGTTGCGCGCGCGAGATCGAGGTCGTCGCCGAGCGCCGCATCCGGACCGGGTACGCAGGGAACGCCGGCGGCGCGCATCGCCCGCTTGGCCGCGACCTTGTCGCCCATGACGCGCATCACCGCGGCCGTCGGGCCGATGAAGGTCAGGCCGGCAGCTTCGACCTGCTCGGCGAAGCCAGGGTTCTCGGACAGGAACCCGTAGCCCGGATGGATCGCCTCCGCTCCGCTGACCTCGGCGGCGAACAGCAACGCCGTCTGGTTGAGATAGCTCTGCGCTGCCGCGGCCGGCCCGATGCAGATGGCCTCGTCGGCATGATGCACGTAGGGCGCATCGCGATCGGCCTCCGAATGGACGACGATGGTGCGCAGCCCGAGCCGCCGGCAACCACGCTGGATGCGCAGCGCGATCTCGCCCCGGTTGGCTATGAGGACCGAGCCGAACATGTGCCTACCTGATCCGCATCAGTTCTTGCCCGGCCTCGACCTCCTGCCCGGTGGAGACGAGAATTGCGATCACGGCGCCGTCCCGATCGGCACGGACCTCGTGAAACATCTTCATGGCTTCGATGACGCACAATGTCGTGCCGGCGGTGATCGCCTGGGCCACCGTGACGAAGGGCGGCGCGTCAGGATCGGGCTGCAGATAGGCAACGCCAAACAGCGGCGCGACGACGCCATCCGCCGCGGCGTTGACCGGTGCCGGTTGCGCAGGCTCGGGACGGCTCGGGGGGCGCGCCGTGGCGGCGACCACTGGCACCGCCGGCCGCGATTCGGTCGGCTGCGGTCGGCGCACCAGCCGCAATGACATGCCGCCCTGGCTGAACTCCATCTCGGCCAGATCGGAAGCCGCCATGGCGTCAATCAGTGACTTGATACGATCGAGATCCATGCTCCGGCCGTTCGTCGAGGTCGGCGCCCGCGGCGTCGCTACCTACCGACGAACGCTACCGCTGGCGGTCTTCCCCGACCAAGACGGTTTGGCTTTGCCCATATAAGAGAGCGCTATGACGCTTTCTGCGCCCGCTCCTCGGCGACGACGAGATTGCCAGGCAGCCCAGCAACGAGCTCGAGCAGGATTTCCTTGATGGCCTGGGCCGGCTCCGATAGCGGCAAATGATCGGACTGGCACAATGCCAACGGCGCCTCGATGATCGGATCGACGATGCGGGACTGCCAGCCGCCGCAGGAGCCCGCCACCTGTCGGGCCATCGATTCCGGCAGGATCGTCGCGCCGAGCCCGTCGGCGATCACCGCCGTCAATGTGCTCGCCGATTCGATTTCCGCGACGACCTTCGGCGCCTGACCGATCGCCGCAAAGGCTTCGTTCACCATCTTGCGCACGACGTTGTAGGGACGGGCGAGATAGAGATCCATGTCGGCCAGCGCTGGCACGCTGATCTCGCCCGGCGGGGCCATCATGCTGGCGGGGCCGACCACGTAGAGCTGTTCGCGCAGCAGCGGCACGAACGAGAGGCCATGAACGGCCGTCTTGCCGCCGTAGAGCACGGCGAGATCCATCCGGCCGTTCATGACGAGCTCCGAGAGCGTCGTTCCGTAGGTCTCGTTGAGGTAGAGCAGGATGCCAGGGTGGCGGGCGCGCACGGTCCGCAGCAGCGGCAGCGCGAGTCCGGCCGCGGCCGTTCCAGGCGCAAGTCCGACGGCGACCGCACCGGAGATGCTCTTGGCCGCCGCGCTCATATCGGCGCGCGCCTGCTCGCATTGACGCAAGATGAGCTGCGCGTGGCGATACAGCACCTTGCCCGCTTCCGTGGGCACGACGCCGCTTTTGGTGCGCACCAGGAGCTGCTGGCGGACCTCGCCCTCCAAGGTCGCGAGCTGCTGGCTGAGCGCCGGCTGCGCGACATGGAGCACATCGGCGGCCTGCGTCAGGCTGCCGACGTCGACGATCTTCACGAAATACTGAAGACGCCTCAGATTCACCTTGTCCCTCGGATCGATCGGCGCAGCGGCCTTCCCGGCTGCGCGGCATTCAACGGGGCGCCGAGGAGGAATCCAACCATAAGATATGCCTATCAGGCCAGATTGAACTCGTGTTGGTCAGCGCCGGCGGCTGTCTTTAGCGTCGCACCTCTCCAGACCGGGGTCAATTGCCATGAACCGTTCTCGTATTTCCGCGCGCGTCAGACGCATCAAGCCTTCGCCCAGCACGGCGGCTGCGGATCGGGCGAGCGCGCTCAAGCGCGAGGGCAAGAGCATCGTCAGCCTTGTGGTCGGCGAGCCGGATTTCGACACGCCCGCGCATATTCGCACTGCCGCCGTCTGGGCGATGGAGAAGGGAGAGACGCGGTACACGGTGCTTGCCGGCACGCTGGAGCTGCGCCAGGCGATCGTCGCCAAGCTGAAGCGCGAAAACGGCCTCGTCTACGATCCCGCGGAGATCGTCGTCACCAACGGCGCCAAGAGCGCCATTTACAGCGCGCTCGAAGCGACCCTCGAGGCCGGCGACGAGGTGATCATCCCAGCGCCCTATTGGGTGTCCTATCCGGACATGGTGCTCGCCTGCGAAGGAATACCTAAGATCGTGGCCTGTCCGGAAAGCCAGAGCTTCAAGATCTCGCCGGCCCAGCTGGAGGCGGCGATCTCGGAGAAGACGCGCTGGCTGTTGATCAACTCGCCATCGAACCCGACCGGCGCAAGCTATTCCGCAGCGGAATATCGCGGGATTGCCGAGGTTCTCGCCCGCCATCCGCATGTGCTGGTCATGACCGACGACATCTACGAACACATCCGTTTCGACGGCGAGAGTACGCCGCATCTGCTCAACGCAGCACCCGAGCTGCGTGAGCGCGTCCTCGCCATCAACGGCGTATCCAAGACCTATGCGATGACCGGCTGGCGCATCGGCTGGATCGCCGGCCCCGCGGACCTCGTCGGCGCGCTGAATACGCTGCTGTCGCAGGCCTCGGGCAATGCCTGCTCGATCAGCCAGGCGGCGGCGGTCGCGGCGCTCACCGGCGACCAGAGCTTCGTTGGCGAGACCGTTGCGACTTATCGGGCGCGTCGCGATCGCACGCTCGCGCGTATCAACGCGATCCCCGGGCTGAGTTGCCGGCCGCCCGACGGAGCGTTTTATCTCTACGTCAATTGTGCAGGCCTGATCGGCCGGACAACGCCGGCCGGGACTCGCCTCGAGAGCGACAGTGACGTCGTGATGTACTTGTTGGAGGCGGCCGGCGTGGCCGTCGTCCAGGGCACCGCCTACGGTCTGTCGCCATTCTTCCGTGCCTCGATCGCGACATCGCAAGCGGCGCTCGACGAAGGCACGGATCGCATCGCCCGTGCAGTTGCCGAGCTGCACTAACCTGAAATTGATCGAAAGCATCCTCCATGACCAATCCCGGAATCGTCAGAAACCCCTCCGCTCCCCAGGTCGACCCGTCCACCGTCGCCAAGCTGCGGAGCATCGCGGTGGCGCTGCTGAGCGATCAACTGCACCGCAACTGCGGCAGCATCGGTCTTCGCGCCTACCATTCGCCCGCCCCCATGGCCGGCACGGCGGTGACCGTGAAGACGCGTGGCGGGGACAACCTCGCCATTCTGCGCGCCTATGATTTCTGCCGGCCCGGAGACGTCATGGTGGTCGATGCCGGCGGAGACACTACCAACGCTCTGGTCGGTGGCATCATGACCTTCGCCGCCGCTTCGCTGGGTCTCGCCGGCATGGTGCTCGATGGCGCCATTCGGGACGCGGCCGAAATCGGCGCACGAGCTTTTCCCGTTTATGCCCGCGGCGTGAACCACCGCGGCCCCTACAAGGACGGTCCAGGGGAGATCAACGTGCCGATCACGGTCGGCGGTATGGTGGTCAATCCGGGAGACGTGATCGTCGGGGACCAAGATGGACTTCTCGCCTTCCCGCCCGGTCTTGCCGCAAGCGTGATCGAGAAGGCGATGGCTCAACATCAGAAGGAGGAGGCGACGATGCAGGCCATTCGCGAGGGCCGCTGGGACCGTTCCTTTGTCGACGCGCTGGAAGCGCGCTGCGCCAATTGAGCGCGTTTCTGCCTCTGTTAAAGCTTGCTGCGGCGTCTTCACGCCAGAACAACCGCAGAGCCAGGTGAACTCTTGAGATAAGGACACCGGGCGGAGTCACGGATATGCGCTCTTGAGATCATGGCTCGCGGCGCAGCCCGGACAGCGAAATCGCAACCCCGGCCGCTACCAACCAGCCAGTTCGCAGGTACTTCCTGCAGGCTGGAAACGCCGCACCAAAACGTGAAGCGTGCCAATGTCCTGGTTACTCGGCAGCGCTCCCTACTTCACCAACGCACAGCCGCCCTCCACCATTGGCCGGAACGCCTGGTCTGCCGGGATCGTCGAAACAAGCTTGTAATAATCGTACGGATATTTCGTCTCCTCCGGCTTCTTGACCTCGAACAGGTACATCGGATGCACGACGCGGCCATCCTGACGGATCGCGGTATCGCCGAAAAGCCTATCGTGGCCTTTGAACGTCTTCATCTGCGGCACGACGTCCTTGGCGTTGTCGCTGCCAGTAGCGGCGACCGCGTTGAGGTAGGCGAGCGTGGAGGCGTAGACGCCGGCTTGATTGCCGCTCGGCATTTTGCCGTTCATGCCGGGGCGTGCCGCAAAGCGTTTGGCGAAGGCACGGGTGTCGTCGTTCATGTCCCAGTAAAAAGCCTCCATGAGTTGCAGTCCTTGAGCGACCTTCAATCCCATTCCGTGGACGTCGTTGATGAAGAGGAGGAAGGCAACGAGCTTCTGTCCGCTCTGCTGGATACCGAACTCAGCCGCCTGCTTCACCGCGTTGATGGTGTCGCCGCCTGCATTGGCAAGCCCGATCACCTGGGCTTTCGAGCCCTGCGCCTGAAGCAGGAAGGAGGCGAAGTCAGAAGTGCCGAGTGGATGCTTGGAGGAGCCGATCACCTTGCCGCCATGCGCCTCGATATATTTCTGCGCTTCCGCCTCGATGCCTTTACCGAGCGCGTAATCGACGGTGAGGAAGTACCACTCCTTGCCGCCGTGCGACATCATTGCCGCCGCCGTGGTGTTGCCGGTCGCCCAGGTGTCGTTGACCCATTGGATGGTGTTGGGCGAGCAGGCCTTGCCGGTTAGGTCGGCGCTCGCGGTGGAGGACGCCAGGAACGTCATCCGGCTGTCGCGTAGCACATTGTTGATGGAAAGGCCCACCGCCGAGTTCGGCACGTCGACGATGGCATCGACACCTTCAACATCGAGCCATTTTCGCGCAATGGCCGAGCCGACGTCCGCCTTGTTCTGATGATCGGCGTAGACGATTTCAACCTTGACGTCCTTGCCGCCGCCGGCGAAATCTTCCGCCGCCATGCGTGCGGCTTCGACCGAGCCCATGCCGTTGGTGTCTTGGAATATGCCGGAGATGTCGTTGAGCACGCCGATACGCACGACGCCATCCGAAATCTCCGCGTTCGCGGCGCCGACCCAAAAGCTTGCGGCAAGCGCAATGGTCCACCCCAGGTGCTTCATTCTTTGTCCTCCCTCACTCCCGCGAGTCGGTCGTTGCCGAAAACTGGAACCTAGACCTGCCGCTCCGGCAGACGCAGCACGAGACCGTCGAGCTCAGACGTGATCCTGATCTGGCAGGACAGCCGGCTCGTCGGCCGCCGCTCCGCGGCGGTGCCATCGAGCAGCGCGTCCTCGTCGTCGCGGACGGCCGGCAATCGCGCCAGCCAGGGCGTCGTCGACATAGACATGGCAGGTCGCGCACATGGCGTTGCCGCCGCACTCGGCGAGGATGCCGTCGAGGCCGTAGCGGGTTGCCGCCTGCATCGCACTCTCCCCGTCGCTGGCGTCGAGGTGATCGCTATTGCCGTTGGAATGAACGAAAGTAATGGCTGGCATCAAAGGTCCTCGTCAGGCCGGGGTGATGGATATCGGCAGGCTCTCTAGCCCGCGCAGCGTGTTGTTGTAGCGGCGCTCGACGGGACCGGAGATTTCGATCGATGCAACCCTTCGCGCGATCGCGGACAGCACCACCTCACCTTCGAGCCGCGCTACCAACTGGCCAACGCACATGTGAATGCCGGAGCCGAAGCCGACATGGCCCGAAGTCTTGCGGGTGATGTCGTAGCGATCGGACTCGATCCAGCGGCGCGGGTCGCGGTTCGCCGCGCCGAGGAACATCAGGACCTTCTCGCCCTCGCCGACGCGCGTGCCGCCGATCTCGACCTCGCGCGTCGTGGTGCGGAAGAAGGTCTGCACCGGGCTTTCGAAGCGAACGGCTTCCTCGAAGGCGTTGCGCGCCAGCGACGGATCGGCCCGCAGCCGCGCGAATTCCTTCGGAAAGCGTGCCAGGCAATAGAGAGCGGCTCCGATGCCATAGACTGTGGTGTCGAGGCCTGCGGACAGCAGTGAGCGCACGAGCAACGGCGCCTCATCCGACGTGATCTCGCCAGTGTCGGAGAACGCATGGATACAGGCGCCAAAGCCGCCAGGCTTAAGATTCGGTCGCTGGCACTGCTCGGCGACATAGGCCTGGTGCGGCGCCGATCGCTCGATTGCGGTCTGACGTAGCTCGTTTGGCGGGCCGAAGGCATTGAAGACGAGACCAGCATAAGGAATCAGGTGCTCGCGCCCTTCCGCCTTCAGTCCGAGCGCATCCGGAAATACAGACAACGGATAGGCCTCTGCGAGATCGGCGACCGCATCGAATTTGCGCCGCTGCAGCAGCTCGTCGATCTTGGCTTCGGCCGCCAAAGCGAAGCCGTCGCGGATCCGCTTCATGGTCGCGGGCGACAGCACCTTTGACAGCACGGCGCGGGTGCGGGTGTGCGCGGGGGGATCGGCCTCCAGGATCAGGCTCGGCGGCCGCCAGGGCTTTTCCTTCTTGAAGTCGGAAAGACCGACGCCGCGGCTGGAACAGAAGGTCTGGGGATCGTTGAGGACTGAATAGACCTCGGCATAACGCGCCACGCCGTAGACGTTCCATTTATCGAGATAGACGACAGGGCCGGCCTCTCGCAGCCTTTCATGGGTCGGATAGGGATCGTCGAAGAACGAGATCGCGAAGGGGTCGACGTCAAGGTGTGGAATGGCCATTGGACCGGCGGTCGAAGCACAGGCGCTCGGTACAGTCATTGCAGTCCTCGCAAATTTGGGCTTGTGAAGCGTTCGCGCATGTCCTTATTTCTGGAGCAGCGCATGAAGCGAGCCCCGACGTGATGCAGCCACCGACCAGCAAATCGAGACACAACACCGCGACTGAAGGCGATGCGCCGCTGCTCGATCTCGACCGCTACATCCCGGCTCTGATCACCTTCATCGCCAATAAATTGTCCAAGAGCGCGAACGCGTTCTATCAGCCCGCGTTCGGCGTCAACGTCACCGAGTGGCGCATCATTGCCCTGCTCGCAATCGAGCCAGGCATTCCGGCCGCCCGCATCTGCCACGTCATCGGCTTCGACAAGGGGCCGGTGAGCAGGACGCTCGCCGCCATGGAGAAGCGAGGCCTGATCGCGATCCGCATCGACCCGAATGACGGCCGCACCCATTCGATCTCCCTGACAGCGAAGGGGCGCACCACCCACGACAAGGTGATCGCCGTGGCGCTTGGGCGCGAGCGGCGGCTGCTGTCGTGCCTTTCCAGGGATGAGCAGGAAATACTGATCGGGCTGCTGCGCCGTTTGCATGAAAATCTCGGCGCGGTGACGGATACCGATAGCTAAGCCAGGGCGCACAGCACGATGTGCACGCAAGGCTTCGTTACCTTCACGCTTGCGCCGGCGTTTGCTGGCGATACCATCCCTGCCGAACATCGGTCCTCCCAGGAAAGGCGTAGCGGTTGTCCCGCCATCTTCCCTTGCGCGAAGGTTCGCATGAATTAGTTGCCTAGGCAACAAAAAACCTTTGCCTCCGGCTTGAACCCTCCCTTCCTTATTCGCGAACCTCTCCTGGTTCGCGGATAGGCGGCAACCGCTTATAGACCCTTTGTCGATTGCGAGGGGCCGACAATCCGCCGTCTGGCAGAGCATCCTGGCAGCGCGCGCGGCGAGATGCTCAATGTCGAGCCATCGGAAAGGATCGCTACTAACATAGAGGCCAAGTTCGAGACGGCGCTAGCGGTTTAATGTCAACCCGGGACTGCCGAGAGGATGAAGAGATAAAGTCCGTAAATGCGAGAGCGAAGGGAGCCGCCGTCATTGGGAGCTTGCTGGCTCGCGCAGCGTATCTACCGGGTCGCACCCAAGCGGCACGACCGAGGAGAGCAGCGCGCTGCTAGGGGCGGTCGAGACACCCCCGGTATCGATTCTCCGGACCATCCTTAGAAAAAAGACGCATTCAAATGGCGAAGGGTAGCTGACCTCTCGCTAGCCAGCGGCGGCGACTGTTCCATAGATGGTCAAGAGGCCAAGTCCCATCGCGATGTTTCCGATAACGAACTGCAAAGACCGGTTGACCCAAGTTAAGGTTCGGGCTGAGATGACTAAGGGAACCGCAATCAGCGACGACAGTGCGGCCATCCCCATCATCGAGCCCATACCAAATAGTAACACGTAAAGTATCCCCGCTAGATGGTTCGGCGCTTGTGAGACGGTTAAGACGAGGAGCGCGGCTGAGCCTGCCATCCCATGCATGAGCCCGACCGCCAGCGTCCGCCAGCGCGCACCATGGTCATGATCATGCGCGCGCGCCTCAGGGCGCCAAATTTCGCTCTTGTGACTAGGAGCACGAAAATCTGAGATGTGATGGTGAACATGGACACGTTCGCGCCATAAGCGCCATATGACGTTGCTTCCTAACAGAATCAACATGAAGCCGACGGCCGCCTCTAGCGGTTGCGAAACGCCCGGCGGAATTGCATATCCGAGCACCAAAGCCGCCCCGGAGAACAGGAACAAAGTGATGGTGTGTCCAATTCCCCACGTCAACCCATGCTTGACGATCTCGCCCACATCGCTGCGGCGCGCCGCAATGCTCGATACCGCCGCAATGTGATCGGCCTCGAGCGCGTGCTGCATGCCCAGCAGCAGTCCCAGCCCCAATATTCCGAACATGGCAAGATCCAATCATCAAGAGGGAAATACGGTGTCCTTCAGCAACTTGCTTTGCCGTCGTATCCAACCGTACCACTCCTCAAATCCTGCGCCGTTTCTGGCCGAGACCTGCAGAACCTCGATGGCCGGGTTGACGTCTCTGGCGTATGCCACCGCGCGATCGACATCGAAATCCACATGCGGAAGCAAGTCGAGCTTGTTCAAGATCATGAGGTCAGCCGACCGGAACATGTGAGGATATTTGATCGGCTTGTCCTCTCCCTCGGTCACTGAGAGGATGACGACCCTTGCATGTTCGCCAAGGTCGAACATCGCAGGACAAACTAGATTTCCGACATTCTCGATCATCACGATCGATTCCGGCGGTGGACGCAGCTCTGAAAGAGCGCGCGCAATCATGTCGGCCTCGAGATGGCAACCCGTGCCCGTATTGACCTGGACTGCTGGGGCGCCTGCGCGTCGAATTCGCTCCCCATCATTGGCCGTCACCTGGTCTCCTTCGATGACGAAGAGATTGACCTCGTGATGAAGGTCGCCAATGGTTCGCTCCAGCAGCGTGGTCTTGCCGGCGCCGGGCGAGCTTGCGAGGTTCAGGGCCAGGATTTCGCGACCGGCGAACCAGGCCCGGTTCCTTGCTGCCAAAACGTCGTTCTTGGCGAGGATCCGGGCTTCCAGATCGAGCACCAGGCCCGCAGCTTCGTCATGATTGGTATGCCCGTGTTCGTGGGCATGGTCATGCGAATGTCGGCGTCCATGATGTCCGTGATCATGATGGTCATGATGATGGTGATCATGGCCGTGTCCAGCGTGAGAGTGGACGTGGGCGGGATCATGGTCATGCGAATGGGCGTGAGCAACGCCATCCGCGTGGACATGGAAATGATCATGCAGGTGCTCACCGGTCTCCCCACCGCCCAGGCTCGCTTCATGTCCGGTCTGGAGATTGATCACCGTGGCACCCGCCTTGGCGCCGCAACCGCAATGTCCGCACATCAGGCAGCCTCCCCTTCGATCTCCATGCTTCTGATCTTCAATTCCTCGCCCTGAAGGCGCGTAAACTGCCGCGAGCCACAAGGGCACGGCGCAAACAGGCTCGCCTGCTCGAATTCCGAACGACACGTCGCGCACAGCGCTCGCCCGGCCACGCGCCTGATGTCGAGCGCTGTGCCGTCAAGAGGCGTCCCGCGGGCGACGGTCTCGAAGCAGAATGCGATCGCCTCTCCCATCACGCCGGAGAGATCTCCAACATCGACGGTGATGCGGCGGACCTTGCGGCCCTTGGCGGCATCGCTGACGATCGCCACGATGTTACGGGTGATGCCGAGCTCGTGCATGGGTCCTCTCAGCAGATCCGAGGCAGCTGTTCGCCGACGAGCATGTCGACCATTCGGTGTCCGCCAAAGCTCGTCCGCATCATGACGCGGCTATCCTGGTCCGAGGTGATCCGGCCGATACGGGCGGCATCCAAACCCAGTGGATCTCGCCGCATGGCAGCCAGCGCGGCTTCGGCCTGATCGGGGGGAACGATCACGACGATCTTGCCCTCATTGGCGAGATAGAGCGGATCGAGCCCAAGCACCTCGCAGAACGCCTTCACTTCCTCGCGGATCGGCGTCATGCCCTCCTCGATCTCGATGGAGACCCCCGAGCCGTCCGCGATCTCGTTCAGCACCGTCGCGACGCCGCCGCGCGTCGCGTCCCGAATGAAGCGAGTGCCCGGTGCGGCGGCGAGGATCGCGCCGATCAGCTCGTGCAGACAGGCGCAATCGCTGGCGATCGGCGTCTCGAGCGCCATGTCGCCGCGGGCGCACAGGATGGCGGCACCGTGGTCACCCAGCAGTCCGTTCACGAGGACGGCGTCGCCGGCGCGGGCCTTGTCCACGCCGAGCGCGAGCGAGGCAGGGATCGCGCCTACGCCCGTGGTCGTGATGAAGATCTTGTCGCACGCTCCCCGTGGCACGACCTTGGTGTCGCCCGTGACGATCTGCACCCCCGCTTGCGAAGCCGTTCGCGCCATGGAAAGCGCGACCTGTCGCAAGAGATCGATCTGCACGCCCTCCTCGATGATGACCGCGCAGGACAGATACATGGGCACCGCCCCGCCGACGGCGAGATCGTTCACCGTGCCGCAAACCGCGAGCTTTCCGATATCGCCGCCCGGGAAGAACAGGGGATCGACCACGAAGGAGTCGGTCGTAAAGGCGAGCCTGTCGCCATGGGCTGCGAAGACCGCCAGATCGAACCGCGCCTGATCCTCGAGCGGCTCACAGGCGTGCTCGCCGAAGGCCGTCAGAAACACGTCGTCAATCAGGTCCTTCATGGCTTTGCCGCCGCCGCCATGAGCCAGCGTCACCGAGCTGACATTGACTTTGCCGCGCGTGCGCGTCTTGACGAAGGGGACGAAATTCATACGACCTCCGCTTGGCGCTTTTGGCCGCCATACTGGTAGTAGGCAGCACAGGCTCCTTCGGAGGACACCATCAGTGCTCCGAGAGGCGTTTCCGGCGTGCATGAGGTGCCGAACACCTTGCATTGCCACGGCTTGAGTGCGCCCTTCAGCACCTCGCCGCACTGGCACGATTTCGGGTCGGCGATCCTGACGTTGGGAATCGCGAATTTGCGCTCCGCGTCGAAATGCACATAAGCATCGCGCAGGCGCACGCCGGAATGATCGATCGATCCAAGCCCGCGCCACTCGAAGAACTCGCGCAATTCGTATACTTGGGCCACCGCGCGCAGCGCCGCGTTGTTGCCCTCGCTCGGCACGACGCGGGCATACTGGTTCTCGACCTCGACCCGCCCCTCCGCGATCTGCTTCAGCAGCATCCAGATAGACTGGAGGATGTCGAGCGGCTCGAAGCCGGCGACCACCATCGGCTTGCGATAGAAATTGGCGATGAACTCGTAAGGAGCCGTGCCGATCACCATCGACACGTGGCCGGGCCCGAGGAAGCCGTCGAGCTGCAGGCCGGGACTGTCGAGGATCGCCTTGATGGTCGGAACGATCGTGATGTGGTTGCAGAACACGGAGAAGTTCCGGATCCCCTCGCTCTCCGCCTGCAGGATCGTCAATGCGGTCGACGGCATGGTGGTCTCGAAGCCGAGGCCGAAGAAAACGACCTCGCGAGCGGGATTGCGCCGAGCGAGCTGGAGCGCGTCCATCGGCGAATAGACCATGCGCACGTCGGCACCATCCGCCTTGGCCTGCAGGAGGCTCTTCCGCGAGCCGGGCACGCGCATCGCGTCTCCGAAGGTTGTGAAGATGACCTTCGGGTTCTCCGCGATCGCGACGCAATCATCGACCCGTCCCATCGGCAGGACGCAGACCGGACATCCCGGACCATGAACCAGCTCGATAGCCTTGGGCAACATGCCCTCGAGCCCATAGCGGAAGATCGAATGGGTGTGCCCGCCGCAGACCTCCATCAGGTAAAGCGGCCGGCCCTCCGGAAGTTTCATGCCGGAAACCAGCGACTCGATCTCGCCGATGAGTACGCGCGCCTTTTCGCCGTCGCGGAATTCGTCGACATATTTCATGCCACGGCTCCCTTCGTTCGCGCCGATCCCCGGTCGTCAGCCAAGAGCGTGTGAACGAGATCCCAGAGGATGTGGTAGGCGGTTACATGGCACTCCTGGGTGCGATGGATCGACGTCGTCGGGACGACCAGGCAATGGTCGACGACACCCGCGGTTTTCATCTTTCCGCCGTCGCCGCCCGCAAGCCCAATGGTCACGAGGCCCATCTCCTTCGCCTTGGCAAAGGCGGCCATCAGGTTCGACGAATTGCCGCTGGTGGAGATGCCAATGAGCGCATCGCCTTTCCGCCCCTGGGCCACGATCTGGCGGACGAAGACGTGATCGAAACCGAGGTCGTTTCCGACCGCCGAGATCATCGCCAGATCGGCGACGAGGTTGGTTGCGGCCAGTGCGGGCCTGCCCGCCGTGATCGGGTGGACGAACTCCACGGCGACATGCGAGGCGTCGCAGCTCGAGCCGCCATTGCCCATCGAGAATAGCCGTCCGCCGTTGCGATAGACATCCGCGACCGTTTTCGCCGCGGCGATCAGCACCGCGGCGTTCTCGGCAAAGAAGCGCGCATTGGTGTCGCGCGAATCGCGTGCCTTCTCTTCGACCGAGAGCAGGAGGGCGGCATCCAGCCGCGCCGGCTCCTGCTGTCCGCCATGCAGAAACGGATAAAGTTCCTTCAGGTCGCTGTTGCCTGACATGGCGCTACCCTCCCGGCTCAGCTGCCGAACGCTTCATGGCTTCGATTTCAGCCTGTGCTTCACCCAGTTCTGTGAGAATCTTGAGCGTTTGCGCGGCTTCTTCCTCGTCGATCCGGCTCATCGCGAATCCGACATGGACGAGCACCCAGTCGCCGAGGCAGGCCGACGGCGGATGATCCTCGCTGACGATGCAGGCGATGTTGACCTGCCGCTTGACGCCGCTGACGTCGACGGTCGCAAGCTTTCTCGCTTCGTCGTCGATCCTTACGATCCGCCCGGGAATACCGAGACACATGACGGCTTTCCTTCCCTGAAGTCTTTGTTTGATTTCATCAGATGCGCAGCTCCAATGACGGCTTGGCCGAGAGCAAGTCCGCCATCGTTGGACGGAACGCGCGCATGTGACAGCACAGTGAACTGCTCGCGCTCCAGCCGGCGCACCACCTCCTCGAATAGGATGCGGTTCTGGAAGCAGCCGCCGGTGAGCGCGACGGTCGAGAAGCGTCGCTCGCCGTCCTCGGGGGAGCCGGCGAGCTTGCGTGTCATGGCGGCGATGGACTTGGCCAGCCCCTTGTGGAACCGTGCAGCCATCACCGGCGCCGGTGTCTTCAGGATCAGGTCACCCAGCACCGCATGCCACATCGCGAGCGGCTCGATATAGGGCAAACCCGTGCCGGCGAGATTGGGGATCGTCAGCGGATAGGCCAGCGCCTCGTCTTCATCGGCGAGAGTTTTCTCGTCGACCATGGCTTCCAGCCGCGCCGCCGCCTCGCCCTCATAGCTCTGCGCGTCCCGGCAGACATCGAGGGCGGCGGCCATGGCGTCGAACAAGCGCCCGCAGGATGATGCTGGCGGAGCGTTGATGCGGTTGCGCGCCATCGAATCCAGCAGCGCGCGCGGCTTTGCCGCCAAATATGAATGGAGCTCGAGCTCGGCGAAATTCATTGTCAGCTCGGCCCAGCTCATCTCCGCCATGAGATGCGCATAGAGATTGCGCCAGGGCTCGCGCACGGCCTGGACGCCGCCAAGCATCGGGATCGGCTTGAACGTACCGGCCCGCGTGTAGCCGACATAGTCGGCGAGCATGAACTCGCCGCCCCAGAACGTCGCGTCCTCGCCCCATCCGAGACCATCGAGAACGATCCCGAGGACCGGACGGCCGTCGAGCGCATATCCGTTCTCGGCAAGACAGGCCGCCACATGGGCGTGATGATGCTGCACCTCCATCAAAGGCAGCGTCCCGCCCGCCAGGTGCTCGCGCGCGAGCTTGGAGGACAGATATTCGGGGTGCATGTCGGCGATCACTGCCGTAGGCTCGTGCTCGAAGAGCGCGGCATAGAGCGATAGGTTCTTCCTGTAATCGTCGAATGTCGCGACATCCTCCAGGTCGCCCTGATGCTGGGACAGGATCGCAGCGCCGTCCTTGAGCAAACAGAACGTGGCCTTCAGCTCCCCGCCCATGGCGAGCAGATCGGGCGCTTTCGCGAACCCCCTGGGCAGGGCGATCGGCGCCGGTGCGTATCCTCTGGCGCGACGCAGGAGCCGCGGCCCGCCCGCCACCACCCGGACCACAGAATCGTCGACACGGTTGGCGATGCGCCGATCGTGGGTGAGCGCGAACGTCGCAATCCCCGCGAGGCGCTCCGTCATCTCCGTATCGCCCGTCACCTGCGGCTCGCTCGACAAATTGCCGCTGGTCATGACGACCGGCCGGTCCATCCGCCGCAGCAGCAAGACATGCAGCGGCGTCGTCGGCAGCATGAAACCGAGCGTCCGCAATCCCGGTGCAATCTCGTCAGGCAGGTGCTCCGGCCCATTCGCATGCAGGAGCACGATGGGGGCCGCCGGGCTTGTCAACGCGACCAACTCGTGTTCGGCGAGATCGCAGAACCGGCGGATAACGTCAACGTCCCTGGCCATCAGGGCAAACGGCTTGCCGTCCCGCTGTTTCAGTTTGCGCAGCCTCCTGACCGTGTCGGCCTGGGTGGCGTCACAGGCGAGCTGGTAGCCGCCGAGCCCTTTGACGGCGACGATTTCGCCCTTCTGGATCAGGCTGCACGCCGCATCCACATCGTCAAGCATGGAAAACTGCTCGAAGGTAAAGTGACGCCCGTCGAGCCTGACCAGCTTCGCCTTGGGCCCGCAGGCATGGCAGGCGATCGGTTCGGCGTGAAACCGCCGGTCGGAAGGGTCGCGGTATTCGCGGGCGCAGTCGGCGCACATTGCAAACGGCGACATCGCGGTCTTGGCGCGATCGTAGGGGATGCCGTCGACGATGCTCAGCCGCGGCCCGCAATTGGTGCAATTGGTGAAGGGGTAGCGGAAGCGGCGCGCAAAGGGATCGGTGGTTTCGCGCGCGCAATCGGCACAGAGCGCCGCGTCAGGTGAAATCTCGGTATGAGCCCCGCCATGTGCGCTCTCGACTATCGCAAAATCGTCGCGCAGCACGCCCGCATAGGCGGTGATCTCGATTGCCTCGATCTGGCTCAGCGGCGGCGGATCGCCAGCGATGCGGTCGACGAGCATGTCAATGATCGCCCGTTCTCCCTGCACGCGAACCAGAACGCCTTCTCCGTCATTCAGCACCTCGCCGCCAAGCCGCAGTTCCCGCGCGTGGCGCCAGACCGCCGGCCGGAAGCCGACGCCCTGCACACGTCCGCGAAACCGGATTTCAACGACCTCGACAGGGTTCTGCGGCGCGGCGAGGTTGAGCCTGCTCATGGTGTTTTGTCCCAGATCAGGATCCGGTTGTTGCCGGTGTCGGCGATCGCCAGAGTCCGACCGACTGCCGAAGCAGCATAAGGCCAGCACAGGCTGTCGCGACTTGCCGCGCGCCAGCGATTGTCACCTTTGTCGGCAAAGCCGTTCTGGGCCGCCAGCCCTGTGGCCGGCGCATCCATGGCGAGGTCCTGGAGATGGAAGCCAAGCAGCCGCGAATTTGCGGTATCGCAGACCACGAGCTGGCCATCCCAGATGACGAGACCATAGGGCATGCTCATCGCGCTCGAGGATGGATCGTACGAGCTGCGATTGTGATCGACGCCCGCGAAATCGTCCTGGCCCAGCACGAAATCGCACGGCGTCCCGCTGACGGTGGGGAAATGGCGCCATACCATGACGCGATTGTTGCCCGCGTCCGAGATCGCGAGTGCGCCGTCATGGCAGGCGATGCCGTGCGGCCACCGCATGCTGGTGGCACAGACGTCGCCGCCGGCATTGTCATCACGGGTGACGAAGTCTCTTTGGCCGAGGACCAGATCGGCCGGCGTGCCGTTGGCGGTCGGAATGCCGTTCCAGATCAGAACGCGGCGATTTCCGGTGTCGCAGACGATCAGCCTGCCCTGGAAGATCGCGACCCCGTAGCACCAATTCAGTGTGTCGGAGCGAGACACCGCTCTTCCGCGATTGGCTAGGCCTGAGACGAAGTCCGCCTGACCTAGAACCACATCGGCGGGCTGGTTCGAGGCGGATGGATAGCGATTCCAGATCAGGATCCGGTGATTCCATGCATCCGCCACGGCCAGGATGCCGTCTGCGGCAGCGACGCCGGTCGGGAAGTTGAGCGTGTCGGGGCCGATGTCGCGCTTGGCGTTGCGGCCCTCGCGCGAGAAGTCGGATTGACCGATCAGAATATCGGCGGGCGCTTGATCGGAGGACGGACAGCGGCTCCAGATCAGCAGCCGATGATGGCCACTGTCGCAGACGAACATGGGCCCGTTCTTGTCGAGACACACCCCACGCGGGCCGAACAACGTCTGGGCCGACGGAACGATCGATTGCACAAGTCCGTCCGGCGTGACCTCTCCACCCAGAATCACGCGGGCGCCGGCCGGCGAGAGAAACCGGCGTGGCACGTGGTTGTCGCGCATCCTAGCGCGCGGTCGGTCCAAGCGAATGGTTGCGGCTGAAGTGATCATGGCTATGCCGTTATCCTCACTTCAACCCTGGTTCCGATGATCCTGACCGCGTGCGGCTGCAGTTGCACCTCAGGCGCGGTCAGGCATTCGCCACTGGCGAGGTCGTATCTGAACCCATGATAGGGACAGGTGATGATGCCGCCCTGCACCTCGCCATCATGGATCGGAAGGCCGAGATGCGCGCAGGCATTCTCGAAACAGGAGATCGATTCCCCACTACGTGACAGGATGATCTTGCGTCCGCCCAATTCCATCGCGCGGACCAAGCCCTCCGGAAAATCCGCCCAAGCTCCCGCCGGTATCCACTGTCCTTCCGCATTCAGCGCGAAGGGGCTGATGAACCGAACGCCGCCTTCGCTCGCCGCGGCCAGCCCCTTGACCTGAATAACGTCGGTGATCTCGGGGCAGACATCCTGAAGCGCCTTCTTCACGCCGGCATGGAATGTCAGCGCCGAGGCGGGACAGCCGTCGCAGGCTCCCTTGAACCGAACCTCCACTGCCGGCGGGCGAACCGAGACGAGTTCGACATCCCCACCATGCGATTTCAGCATCGGCCGGACGCTTTCGAGTGCCTGCTCGACCCGCTCGTTGAGGGCCGCCCTCAAGAGGTTGTAGCGCCGCAGCACCGCGTAGACGAGCTCGTCCGAAGCTGCGCTCTTCATGGCGGCCAGCGCGGCGGGATCGGCCTTCAAGGCACGTATCAGGCGCCGGAACGCTTCCGCATTGAGCGCTTCGATCGCGATCTTGTAGGCGGAAACGACGCCCCGCTGCGTTTCATCCCAGGTCGCCACGACCGTTTCCAACCGCTCGATATCGCCGACAAAGCCGGCGAGATCCTCCCGAAGTGTTGGTGTCGATTCGTGAGCGTTCATGCGATCTCGCGCCGGCCGCGCTCCTCACCTATAGCGGAGGTTTCGGAAGAGATAAGGCTGCAAGCCCCCACCAATTGCTGCTGCCAGGGCTGAAGCCGCCCATATCGGCGCCCCGACCAGCGTAAGAATGATGAGCAGCATGGCTGTGACCGCCACCCCGATCGCAATTTGCCGGTAAGCCTTGGCTGGGTCTGCGAAAAGCTTTCCGCGGAAGAACAACAAGATGGAGTTCTGTGTCATTGCCCACATGTCATCTTCCTCAAGCGATGATCGAAAGAGCGATAAGGCCGACGAAAACGCCGGCAATTCCAGCCAACGGGCCGTAGAAACCACCGAGCAGCGCTGCGAGCTCATTTCCGAGCACTTTTCCGCCGACGATGAGGCCGCCGACCATTCCTCCTGCGATTGATGCAATCATCGCCAGACCGAGACTTAAGGCGAATATTGCCGGAGTAAGTGACACGCTCATTTGCAAGAACTCCTTCGATCCAGATTTGCTAGGAATGCAGGGTGGTAGGTCGATCGAGAAGCGCCGACAGCTCCATCAGCTCGCGCTCGATCTGCATGGAGGCCTCGCTGACGATCTGAGCGCGACCGGGATCTCCATGGGCCAGGAATATTTCGCGCGCCTCTCTGTAATAGACGAGGGCCATTGAGAGATTGATGCCCCTGCCGGTTTCCGAGTTCGAGGCATGACCGGGCAGATTCCACAGGCAGTTTGCCTTGTTCGAGATGGTGTTCGCGTACTCGATCGGCATCGTCTCGCGGGTGCGGACCTTAAGTGCCTCGTCATAGGCCTCAAGCGCGCGAAGATTATTCTCGAGCACGTGGCTCGAGGCGACATATTGGAGGGCATTGCCGAGGTTGTTCTGCAACATCGCGTATTCGACAGGATCATCGACGAGAGTCACGACTTTGAGCGCTTCCTCGAAGGCTTGAACAGCAAGAGCCTCTCGCATTTTGCCGCGCTGATCGGTCATCGGCATGGAGAGAAAGGCCGTCGCCAAATTGTTCTGAAGAATGGCGTACTCTTTGGGGTGGCTCGTTCGAGTGAAGGTACGAAGGGCGCGTTGATAGGCTGCTATCGCCTCAGAGATCTTTGCGCGGCCAACGGCAGCGAGGCTTTGGATGCACAGCCCGAGATTCATCTCGGCTTCCGCGGTTTCTTCAAGCGTTGCGAGTTGAGTGAGCTCTGGCATGATGGCTTCGAAGATGGACCGAGCGAGCTCGATTGACTTTGTGCCCTGCTCGGGCATCGCCTGCAGCGCCGTTGCTTTGCGCGCCAGAATACGAGATCGCAGCAAAGCCAGCTCACCGGGACAGACGGTCAGGGCTTTGTCGTAGAGTTCTATTGCGGAGTTGATCTCATCCGGCGACTTGGGCCTCGTTTGCAGCCCTATTCCGATCTCCATGAGCATCTCGGCTCGCTCGGCCGGCGTAGCCGTCTCGGCCTCCGCTGCTTGCAAGGCTGCGCGTACCTGTTCGCTCAGAAGGCCTGCCGCCAAGGTGTCCTCCCGGACCGAGCGCTTGATTTGCCGCGCGTCATTGATGCGGATCAATCTTGCAGCCAAATTTTCAGTCTGTCTACTCAATAAGCGAAATGTAAAGAAAGTTTACAAATCGAACGCATGCGCGATGATGAGAGCTTGGTCAGCGGAGGACCATTCGGCTGCGAACTCGCGGACGTCTATCGGGACATTGTGCTCGCTGAAGAAGTCGGGTGCATGCACCACGCGATCACCAGCGATGTTGCGCATCTTCAACAGATATCCACCGCCCGCCTGGTGACGGACTGGCAGGATGCAAAGATCGTTGTCTCGTCGGAGCAGGATGACGCATTGAAGGCCATCGAAGAAGCGTCTGCAGAGCGCGGCAGAAAAGTAGAGCGAGCCGTCTTTGATGGTGACCGCAAGATTTGGCATCAGCCCACCGGCACGGCCTCCTGGGGCGTTCGCAGCAACTCTTCGATCCTAGCGGCGACCTTCATGACCGCCTGCGATACACGACAAGATAGCGACAGACCAAGATCGAGTTGCTCTGCCTCGATCAGAAATACGATGACATCGTCGGGAAACGCATCGCGAAATATCGCCTTTCCGGCGAAAAGTGCGTGCTCCCAGCGAAAGTCGTGCAGATTAAGTCCACCTCCATAAGGTTTGGTCAATTCGTGTCCTGGGACCTCGAAGATTGCGCCCGGCTCGGAGCCGGATCTGCAGGCATCGACGATAATCAGCGTTCGGCAGCCCCGCGCAGCGAACATCGCCGCCATCCCGTCGGTGCCAGCGTCGAGCAGACGAATGTCAGCATTCTGTCCGAACCCCCGATCTTTGAGCTGCCCGAGAACAGCAAGACCGGCGCCGTCGTCGGAACGATTTGGATTTCCACAAGCAACCACGGCAATCACGGCGTGCCCTTTCCATGAGGCGCATCAGATGCGCCAGAGCTTACAGGACCAATCGGGTTCGACCGGCACATTCAGTTCCGGCAGCTCGCAGAAGCGCTGGTGCACCTTGTAGTACATGCAAGTTTCGCAAAGCTGCGTAATGCCGGCGTGCTCAATCGGATATGAGGTAAACCCCGCGAGCTTGAGCTTAGCCTCCAGATCATCGCCTGCAAGGCGAAGGTCGCAGACAAGCCGCTGAACTTGCTCATGGCTGTCTGCGCGCGGATACACGTCCGTGGCAAGACCAGAGGTCAGGAGACCGATGATGCGGGAACGTAAGCTTTCATCGCTGGCGGAGGCCATGACGAGCGCCTCGGGTGAGAAGCTAGATGCGCCATAGCCGGCACCACCAGTCCGGCTCGACAGGCACAGACAGCTCTGGCAGATCGCACCATTTGCGGTGCACGAGATAGTACATGCATTCCAGGCAGCGTTGCCTGTCAGGTCCGTAAGGATGGTCGAGGAACCCCGAGATCACGAGTTTGGCCTTGAGGTCCTTCGTATCGAGCTGACGCAGCTGCAGCAAAATTTCCGCAAATTCCTTGTCCGTCTCGGGAAAGGGCTCGACTTGCGTTTCGAGCCCATCCGCAAGCATATCGGCGATGGCTTTCAGGGTAGCCCCGTTTTCGGACGCCATTGTGCGACGCGCCTTTTGACGTAGTGATCCACCGTGGTTCGCTCGGCCTGCGAGAATGACCAAACGAAGCCTGTTGATGCAATCCAGTGACTCGAGCGAGTTTGCGGTCAGGCTGTTCTAAAGCGCGCCAGTTCCTCTCCTGTCTTTGCGTCGTGCGCGTGGACCGTGCAAACCAAGCACGAATCATAGGAGCGGCAGACATGGCCGACTTCAACGGGATCGCTCGGATCCTTGATAGGCGAGCCGATCAAGGCCTGCTCCATCGGTCCTCGGGTGCCGTCCGCCGCCCGCGGTCCAACATTCCAGGTAGTCGGCGCAATGATCTGGTAGTTCTTGATCTTGCCGTCCTTGACGTCGATCCAATGGCACAGCGCTCCTCGGATTGCCTCTGTGGCGCCCCAGCCGCGCCCGTCGCGCTCGTTGGGCTTGATATACCACGGGTCGTTCAGCCGAAACTCACGAAGCGCGTGTTCAGCTTGCCGGTATAACTTGACACCTTCGTGCATGCGGGCGAAGTGCCTGAGCATGACGCTGGCGCCCCCCAGCTTCTTGTACATATCAAGGACCAGCGGATCGTAATGTTGCCAGCTCTCGCCGTGCTTGCCGCCTGCGATCAGCTGCCGCGATAGCGGCCCAGCTTCGAGCCGGCCGCTTTCATCGTGACACACGGCGGTGGCCCAGGAATACTTTCCACCCATGTCGACGGCGTTCTTCTGGGTCGGTACAGTCTTGCGGTCAAACGGATGCAGCCCACCCGGCTCATCGTACCAAGCATGGGCTGTGTCTTCGCGCGTAAAGTTCTGGTCCATGAGCTTGAACGTATCGCTACGGCCATCGTAGACGCCGCTCTTCATGATGACCGCGGCGTTGCGGCCTTCGATCGTCGGTTTCTGATACTTGTCCTCGTGGGGAAGGTATCCCCAGGACACGAAGCGGCCGTGACCTTGACCATACTTGTCCATGCCGCAATCGATGCTCATCCGCCAGAACATGCCCAGATCAGAATTGGCGTGGTGCGGCGTTTCATCAAGCCAGGCCATGAAATCGTCATAGCTTTTGATTTGTTCGTACCGCTCGAGCGAGCAGCCTAGCCATATCTTTTCCATCCATTCGCGGCGGAAATACTCGAGGATCGACCAGGCGCGCGTCACGTCGGTGAGCGTCGGGGCACACATCACCCCGCCCGGTACCATGTAGCTCGAGTGGGGCCATTGCCCGCCCAGCAGAGCATAGATTTCGACGGGCTTGCCAGAAATCGTCACGCCGATTTCGTAATTTGCGCCGGTGAAGGGAGCGTAGCGCCTCACCGCCTCTTTATAATATTTCGAGCTCGAATAATTCTTGTGAGTGTAGTCGATCATGAAGAGCCCGTAGTGATGGCGCGGAAGGCTCTGCAGACTCTCGACGAGCTGGCCGAGATTTCGGGCCAGGATGGCGTTGCGTGGCACCTCGGTCTGCCAGGCCGTATCGAGCGCCCATGCGGCGCAGGTCAGATGCGAGGCGCCGCAAATGCCGCAGGCGCGCGGTGTGACAACGAGGCCGGCTTGGGGATCCTTGTCACGCAGAATGATTTCGAAACCGCGAAACAGCTCCGCTTGGGTCCAGGCGTCGACCACGACCCCATCCTGGATGTTGACACGCACGTCGAGATCGCCTTCGACCCGGCCGACCGGCGAAATGTCCAGAGTTTGCACTGCGCTTGGCATGTGAATCGGTTCCTGATGACTGATGGTTGAGCGACAGGTCTGTGAGCAGGACACTCGTCAGACGACGAAGATGTCTTCCTCGGCCCATGCTGGTGAGGCGGCTTTCGCGGCCGCGGTCAGCTTGACGTAACCGGCTTTGTCAACGCCGGACGGCAGATCCTTGGGCACGCCCATCAGAGTCTGGGTCTTGAATACCGTCCCGGGGGCCAGCTCAAAGAACGGAAATTCCGGCTCGGTACAGCCCATGCACGGCATGCCTGCTCGGGTCTTCGACGATTGCCGATTCCAGAGAATGCGGTTGCAGGGTGAATGCGTCATCGGTCCACGGCAGCCGAGATCGTAGAACAGGCACCCCTTTCGCTGGCCATATTCCGTGGCTGAGACCTTATAGGCAAAATGCATGTTCCGCGTACAGCCGGTCTGGGTGAAGCTCGTGAAAAACGTCTTTGGGCGTTGAAACTCGTCGAGCGAGAGTTCAGCACCTCTGCCGGTCGCCACCGCGACGACAATTTGCGTGATCCAATCCGGATGGGCTGGGCATCCCGGTATGTTGATGACGGGCAAGCCTGCCTTTGATCGGTAGCTTGTGCCGAGATAGCCACCTTGCTGACGTTTGAGAAATTGTAGTCCTTGGCTTTCTGACGGATTGGGAGCAGTCGCGGGAATACCGCCATATGTTGCACAGTCGCCAATCGCGACAGTATAGCCGGCGACCTTGGCAAGATCGGTGACCCAATCTTTCATCGGGCGGCCCGCAAAGCGATTCCATTCGCCAGTGCCATTCGGCGCGTTGACCACCGTGCCCTCGAACACGAAAATATCGAGCGGCATCTGTCCTGATGTCAGCGCGTTGAGAAGCTTCTTCAGATTCTCGCCGAGCTCAAGGCCGAGCGATGGGTGCCATAGGACGTTGATGCCGAAATCTGTGACGAGATCACAGGCGCTTGGCTCCTCGGCATTGAGAAACGACATCGTGTTGCCGGAGCACGCTCCCCCCTGGAGCCAAAGAAGATTAGTCATCTATTTCCTCCACCAAATCAGACGCGCTGGCATGGCATCTTTGTCGGAAGGAGGTAGCAAGGACCATGCCGAGCGGCTCGTACCTTGCAATTTTCAAAAAGCTCAAGGATTCTAAGCGTCAGCTGACTTCGCAGGGCGATCTACGGTGTGTGACGCCGCGCATACTAAGTTTGCTATGCATACCAGCTTGTCAATGTAAGCAATGATCGTTGCAGCGCATCAAATATTGCAAGGGTTGGCATTAGTCCTTGTTACGGGGTGACGGTGCCCAAAGCTCCTTCCCTGAGGCAGGCTGAAGTATCGCTCGTTCGGTGCTGATTTTTTGAAGACGAGCAGCGGTACTCAGCCGTGACGATTGCCACATGCAGGACAATCGACCTCGAGCAGATAACCGTACCAGATGCCCTCGCAGCGGCTGCACCAATGTCCAGTCAATTGGCGCTCCGGCAGACCGAGCCTTCTGGAAAGCAGGCTCAGCCCGAGATCCTTTGCTGGCGTCCTGCGAGCAGGCGAAACTCGCGACTGGGGGAAGCGCACCAGGTTGGGTGAGGGATCCCTCTTAAACTGATCTTCGTTGCGTACCATCGGCTGTCTCACTCTGCCTCATCGAGGCTATAGCGCTTGATCTTGTTGGAAAGTCCAACGCGCGAGAGTCCAAGTTCGTTCGCAGCCTTGCTTTGATTCCACCGATGCCGCGACAGCACTTCGGCGACAACTTGCTTTTCGAGGCATTCGACCTTTTCTTTCAAGGTGGTGCCCCGCAGCTCGTACCCGCCGGCTGACTTGAAGCGGGAGCGCGGCGGGGCCGCCAATATAGCGGGCGACATGTGCGTGGTGGTGACGTACTCCCCCTCCTCCGTCAGTGACACCATGCGGCGGATTTCGTTCTCAAGTTCTCGAACGTTTCCCGGAAAGTCGTAAGCGGAGAGCTTTTCGAGAACGGCTGCAGAAATTCCAAGGATCTTGCGCCCCATCGCCTCGCTGTGCTTGGCGGCAAAGAACTCCGCTAGCACCGGGATATCCTCTCGGCGATCACTCAGCGAGGGAACTTCCAGCTCGAATCCCCGCAGGCGGAAATAGAGATCCTGTCGGAATTTGCCCGCGGCGACCAACGCGCGGAGAGGACGGTTGGAGGCAGCGATAATGCGGACATTGCTGGTGACGATCTTGTCGGAGCCGAGCGGCTTGACCTCTCCCTCCTGCAGGAAACGAAGCAGGCTCACCTGAAAAGATGAAGACACCTCGGATATTTCATCGAGGAATACCGTTCCCCGGTCCGCGGCGCGAAAAAGGCCCAGCCGGTCTGAGACAGCGCCCGTAAAAGCGCCGCGCTTGTGCCCAAAGAGCTCGGATTGTAAGAGCTCATCGGACATCCCCCCGCAGTTTTGGACCAGCAACGGGCTGTCGCGGCGGCCAGAGTTGTAATGAATGGCGCGAGCGAGAAGCTCTTTGCCCGTCCCCGTTGCCCCCTGAATCAAGATAGGCAGCTCCGTTTTGGCTGCTTTTCGCGCGAGCTCGCTGAGGTTGTGTAGTTTTTCACTGACGTAGACGAGCTTTTCGAAACGGCGGCTCTCCGGCTGCATCGGCAGAATGGGCCTTGCGTGAATGCCTGTGGCATTCGCTGGAAATTTGAACTCTCGTGTAAGAAGGCGATGTCGACGGGCAAGTTCACGGGCCTCAAGGCCACGCTCCACCATAAGTCCAATCTGGTTGGCGTCCAGCGGCTTACGGATGAGCTGATAGATGCCGGCGGGCGCCATTTCCCGTTGGCCGATCTCGGTCTTGGCCTCGAGCGCCAGGATGCGGATCACGTCAGGATGAGATACTCGTAGATCAACGAGGAACTTCAGACCTTTGCCTTCGCCATACTCGACGAGAGCAATGTCTACTTGGGCGTCGGCCAGGGATGCCCTCGCATTTTCGACCGAATCGGCGGAAAGAACGCGGTAGTCGTATTGGTCTGACAAGGTGTCTGCGATGGCAGCCCATTCAGGGCCGCTCCGCGCGATGATCAGCACTGTTTGCAGGTCGCGCATGCAACATTCTTTCCAAAATGCAAAGCAGGTTAGCAATATCTGCAAGATAAATCAACTTCGCGAGGCTTGCGCTGTCCATAGTGGTTCGGCAGGTCCGTGAACCCGCAATTAACCCCGCCGCAATTCCCCAAAGGCCGGCAACCTTTTCGCAGCTTCCCCCACTTACTATCGCGGCCTCGCTGTTTGGGGGCAGTGCAAATGGCATTTCCGGTCAACTTTATCGCGGCGGCGCTTGCAAGCTGCATGAACGATGTCCGCTGTTGGTTGACTGCAGCAAAGCCTAGCCCGCTAGAATCATGTCGCTCTGGCGAAGCCGGCCCGCTCGAGCAGCTTAGATTGGACAATGACCGTTTGAGGCGCGAGCTCAAACGCCTGAGCGATTTCCTTGATACCTCTTCGGAGGTCGTCTGGGAAACCGATGACCAGCTGACGATTACAAGCGGCAAGGAAGACCTCGGGCTGCCGGCCGGCCAAATTGGAATCAAGTTGGCGGAGGCCTTGGGGATCAATCCGCTCGCGAGCAAATCCTGGATCGAATATCTGCAGGCTCTTTCCAATCGAAAGCCATTTCGGGGGTTCGAAATCTGCTTGGACGGACGTGCGGGGGACGAGCTTTGGCTGGAGATCAACGGCAATCCGACATTTGCGAGGGGTAAATTCCAGGGTTATCGAGGCACCTGCCGGAATGTGACCGAGCGCAAGCTGCACGAGGCGCAAATTGCATTTCTGGCGGCCCACGATCCCCTCACAAGACTGGCCAACCGGCGCAGCTTTCACGAGCTTGTGGAGCGCGCGGTTGGAACACGAGGGCGGCACAAGCGCATTGCGATTTTGTGTCTGGACCTTGATGGCTTCAAAAGCGTCAATGATACGCTTGGACATGGCGTTGGCGATGCCCTGCTGCTTGAGGTGGCGCAGCGATTGAAATCTTGCGCCAAGACGACAGACCTCGTCGCTCGGCTTGGCGGGGACGAGTTCGCGATTCTGCGGGTTGATGCCGCCGATCCTGAGGACGCCAGCAGCCTCGCTGAGAGAATCCTCGCATCCATTGGCGAACCCTACTTCCTCGATGAACACCGGGTGATGATTGGCACGAGCATTGGCATAAATATCACGGCATGCTCCGAAAACGGAACAGACGAAGTGATTAAGAATGCCGATGTGGCGCTCTATCAGGCAAAGTCCGATGGACGCGGCACCTATCGAATATTCCAGAACGAAATGAACGTCCGTTTGCAAGAGCGCCTGCAGCTCGAGGTAGACCTTCGCCAGGCTTTGCAACGATCTGAGTTCGAACTGTTTTATCAGCCCATCGTGAATATCGAATCCAAGCAGATTGTCACGTTCGAAGCGCTCTTACGCTGGCATCATCCGCAAAAAGGGACGATACCCCCTACGACCTTTATTCCCCTCGCCGAAGAGACAGGGCTCATCGTTCCGATTGGTGATTGGGTGCTTCAGCAGGCCTGCCGCGATGCCGCATCATGGCCGCAAGACGTAAGAGTTGCGGTCAATCTGTCGTCTGTTCAATTCAGGCGCGGAGCCTTGGAACTGTCCGTGACCCGCGCCCTGGCTGCTGCGGGCTTGCATGGGTCTCGTCTCGAACTGGAGATTACCGAGAGCATTCTGCTGCACGACGAAGAGATCACGCGCGACATTCTCAATAGGTTGCGGGTGCTAGGAGTTCACATCGCCATAGATGACTTCGGCACAGGCTACTCCGCATTGAGCTATCTGCGGAGCTTCCCATTGGACAAGATCAAGATCGACCGATCCTTTGTGCAGGATCTCAGCCGCGAGACGAGCGCGGCGGCGATTGTCAGGGCAATTTCCGAGTTGGGGCAAGCCTTGGACATGACCATTGTCGCTGAGGGGGTTGAGACAGCTGAGCAGCTTAGGATTCTTGGTGACCAACGCTGCACGCAAGCCCAAGGCTACTTCATCGCTTACCCCCAGCCTGCGGCGCAGCTGATCCGCGTCATTGAGGAGCTGAAAGCTGTTGCCTAATCTGGAGCTGCCCAAGGTTCGAGAACCCCTCGGCTATTTTAAAGCGGAAGCCACCCGCTGAGGTCTTGATGCACCTTAACACTTCGAGCCGTTCGCGCCAACACCGCGGCGGGCCGCTACTGATGTAGCCATTGGGGGCAAAGCTAGTCTACATGCTGGCAGGAGAGACTCAACGAGGAGATCAGGAGAACAAAACAGCCCTCAGGCAACAAAACGCCTTGCCTACTCCGATCATGGCTTTGAAGCTTTTCACGCTATTCTAGAAAGCCCGAATGCCTGAAAGGACCTCCCTACACTCTTGTGGCGGCCAAGTCAGGGAGGGGGCAGACAACCGGTCTTTTGGCGGAGCTCCCTCTCGTCTTTTTTGACCTGACACTGCGCCTTTGTATTGCTCAGGCCGCATGCATCGCGAGCCCAATTCGGGACAAGTGCGTGATCGTCTCGCTCATTGTCGTTTGGCACCAACGCTGAAATTCTGCCGATTGTCTGTCCTTGACTTGGCGCCTCCTGAAAACGGTAGTCTTGCGACGTTTCAAGGCCTGAGAGGCTACGCTGTTGAACAGGGCAGCAAACCAACTGCGGCTTGCCCGCCTCGCGGCCGACCCTAGTTGGTAGCATGGGAATTGCTCTGTCGATGATGGTGGTCTCAAGATCGGACAGTGCCACCATTGGTCGCTCAGGCAGCAGTCACGCGGACTGGCATACTTTTGAGCCCCCGAAGGGTGTTATTTAGCATGCGCTCGGGTTCGGCAATGAGTTCAATTGATTTTACCCGCTTCGCAAGTTCCGTTAGAACCAACTCACCCTCCAAGCGTGCGATCATCTGGCCCACACAAGCATGAATGCCGGAGCCGAAGCCCACATGTCCTGTTACAGGTCGCTCCACATCGAAGCGCTCGGGCTCTTGCCAACGAGCCGGATCACGGTTGGCGGATGCCATGAAGACCAGCACTTTGGTCCTCGCTGGTATGATATCGCCCGCCATTTCCACTTCACGCGAGGTGGTGCGGAAGAAGGTCTGCACAGGTGAATCATAGCGTAGCCCTTCCTCAAACGCATTGCGGGCGAGTGCCGGGCGCTCGTGTAGTTTGGCGAATTGCATTGGATGGCTTGCGAGTGCAAGCAAGGTATTCCCCAGTCCATTGATCGTCGTGTCGACACCCGCAGTTAGGAATGGCCGGACCAAATGCGTGGCCTCGTGTTCAGTAATCTCACCTGCATCAGCAGCTTCGTAGATCATCGTTCCAATGCCATCGGGTCTGAGCGCGCTGCGTGCGCAACGGTCCATGATCCATTTCTGCGCGGTCAGCCCTGGATCACGAGATCTGGCGAGAATGTGATTATCCGGTCCGAAGCTGTTGAAGACGAACGTGCTCCAGGCAAGCAGGTTCTCGCGTCCCTCCTCTGAGACGCCAATGGCGTCGGGGAACACCTTTAGGGGATAAGCTATGGCCAGATCTGTCATCGCGTCGAAGGTCCCCCGCTCGACGAGCTCGCCGATTTTCCTCTCGGCCTCCTTCTGAAAGGTGTCGCGCAGGTTCTTCGCTACGCCCGGTGACATGGTCCGGGCGAGGATTCGGCGTCCCTTCTCGTGATCGGGCGGGTCGATCTGTAGCGTCATCGGCCGGGGCAGCGCTGGGTTCATACCCTTTAGGCCGACGCCCTCTCCGCTGATGAAGGTCTGCCAATCCTTGAGCGTGGAATCAACCTGCTCATACCGCGCCATGGCCCAGATGTCGTACGGCTCGATCCTGAACACCGGTCCCAGTTCGCGAAAGGTCTGGTACGCCGGATACGGATCCCTCAGCACCTCATCAGCGAACGGATCGATCCGAGTAGAAGCAAACTGGCTCATGGCGGCCCCTCGACTTATTGTTTGCTGAGAGGACAATTGCCCTCGTTCTCGGGTCTGAAGGCATCTTCGCCCTTGATGATCCCGACAACCTTCAGGAGGTCCCACTTGGATTTCGACTGGTCGGGCGATTTGACCTGGAGGAGATAGAGCGGATGGATCTTACGTCCGTCCTTGCGGATGAAACCTTTGCCGAACAAGGAATCGTCGGTCGGAAGCTCCTTCATGGCGGCAACGACCGCCCTACCGTCTTTCGCGCCACCGACCTTGTCGACGGCCTTCAGGTAGTGAATGACGCCAGCGTAGACGCCGGCTTGCATGTCGTTGGGATAGGCCTTGGATGGGATGCGCTCCGAGAAGCGCTTGGCGAAGGACCGGGTGGCCTCGTTGAGGTCCCAGTAGAACGGATTCATGATTTGGGCGCCTTGGGCGAATTGCAGCCCGAGAGACGGAATGCCGTTCATGCCCAGAATCAGACCGACCAGTTTGTGATCTTTGGTCAGGCCGAACTCGGCGGCCTGCTTCATCGAAGTGATCGTATCGTCGCCGGCGTTGGCGATACCGATGATGTCGGCGCCGGAAGCCTGCGCCTGCAGCAGGAACGAGGCGAAGTCGGCCGTCCCGAGGGGATGACGGACGGCTCCGAGGACCTGTCCCCCGGATGCCTTGACCGATTCGGACGCCTGCTTCTCCAGATCGTGGCCGAAGGCATAATCGGCCGTGATGAAGAACCACTTTTTGCCGCCCTGCTCGACGATGGTCTTGCCGAGCCCGCGGCCATAAGCATAGGTGTCGTAAGTCCAGTGCACCGTATTCGGCGTACACTTTTCTCCAGTCAACAATGCCGTACCGGCGCCAGAGCCGACGAACACCTTGTTCTTTTCGGCGCTCATCCCCGCGACTGCCAGCGCAATCGCCGAGTTGGGGACGTCGAAGATTGCATCGACGCCCTCATTCTCATACCAGCGACGCGCGATGTTGACGCCGGTGTCCGACTTGTTCTGGTGATCCGCACTGACGACTTCGACCTGCCTGCCGCCAGCCTTTCCGCCATAATCCTCGACAGCCAATTGAGCCGCGATGACGGACCCAATGCCCTGATAGCTTGCAAATGCTCCGGACTGGTCATTGAGAACGCCGAGCTTCACCGTTTCCTGCGCATCGGCCGATCCGCAAATCAGCGCAAGCAAGGAGACGCACGTCGCCAATAGGCTTGTCACCCTCATGGATACTCCTCCCGGCTACCGTTGCGGTCTCAGCCGCATAATACTTATATTTTATAAGTATATTGGGCGATGTCAATTCGGCATGCGTCATGATAGATGCGAACGTGGATGACCCAGGGGAGCTAATGACAATAGCAACAACGGCGGCAGAGAAGCAGCTCGATTTGGCCGCACTTCGCAACGTCCCGGGCTTCGTGATCCGATTGATCCAGTTGAAGTTCTTCGACGGCTTCTATGAGACCTTCGCCGAGCTCGGACTGACGCCTGCGACCTACGCAATCCTCATGCTGGTGCGGGACAACCCGGGGGTCGTTCCGAGTAGCATCGCAGCACTGTTGCGGCTTCAACTCCCGAATTTGACAAAAATTCTGCACCAGCTCGAGGACGCGGGTCTGGTGAAGCGAAGCCGGTCCAAAATCGACCGGCGTGCGATTGAGATCACATTGACGTCGAAAGGCGAGAAATTGATGAGGGACGCCGTCCGGCTCACGGCGCCCTATAACCGCCGAATGCTTGCTCCCCTTAATGAAACGGAGCGATCCACTTTGATCGGCCTGCTAAATCGGATCTGCCCCTTTTAGACTCTTAATCAAATCTTGACCGTATCGTTTACAAGGAGAAGACATTGGCCATTCGCAATCAGGCGGCTGATGCGCGCGCATCCTCGCGCCAAGTTCACCAGGATGCCACGACTGGCCTTAGCGCGAGCTGATGCGCATGCGCCTCGACATCGAAGTTAGTCTGCTGCTGGAACGAAGCCGCGTGCCAGGCGGTCGAGAGCGAGGTGCACCTCACCGCTTTTTCGCTCGCTGCGCTTCATCGAAATTCAAACAGACTGCCTATTGAATTTCGGGTGGACCGCGGCGCCGGTCTGGACTAATCGTCGGCATCACAATCAGTCTGCTCGTCAACCCCGATATGAATGTACTTGCGATCGTTGCTCCGACCTTTGGGCTCATTGCTGTGGGCTACGCCGCAGCTGTTAGCGGACTGGTTTCAGAAGGTGCGCAGAAGGGCATTTCCGAGTTCGCATTCTCGATTGCAATACCAGCGCTTCTCTTCCGGACCATCGTCATCTCGCAATTTCCTGCTATGAATCCTTTGCTGGCATGGGGCGCCTACTATGGCGCTGTCGCCCTCACCTGGATCGCCGCTCTAGCTCTGTCGGCACGCCTGCTTCGCGTGACGCCCGCGGCCGGCGTTGTCGCAGCCACGAGCGCTGTGTACGGCAACATAGCGATGCTCGGTATTCCGCTCGCGCTCACGGCGTTCGGTCCGAAGGCGGCGGGGCCAATGGCGCTGATCCTTGCCATTAACACACCGTTGTTATGGCTCAGCGGAACACTTCAGATCGCCTGGATCGAGCGGAAAGATGGCGCCTCGATTTGGGCACTTGTGCTTCGCCTCCTGTTAGATCTTTTGCGCAATCCGATCATAATCGCGATTGCAGCTGGCTTCTTTTGGCGAATGACCGGGGCAGGACTGAATTCGCTGGTAGATCGGACTTGCGAGCAACTCGCTCAAGCCGGGTCTCCGGCAGCTCTGATCGCGCTGGGGGTCGGCCTTATGCGATTCGAACTCCGCGGAGAAGCACTGAGCCTCGCGGTCATGTGCTTTCTGAAGCTCATCATCATGCCCCTTGTTGCCTGGACGCTGGCCTTTCCCGTTCTACATCTGCCGCCCTTGGTTGGCGACGTCATCGTTCTATTTGCGGCCATGCCGGCAGGGGCCAATGCGTACCTGTTCGCCACGCAGTACAAATTGCTGGCGAACTCAACGTCTGCTGCGGTTGCTTTAGGCACGCTTTTGTCGGCAGTGACGCTTCCTTTGCTCATTACGATCTTGCTGATGAATCCACTCGAATAGCAACCCCGCGTTCAGCCGCCGAAGGCCTCATTGCGCACAGCCTCGGTGAGCGCTTTAGCGATCGCCGGGACCTCTAAACGTCAGCCAGGAACGCTGCAATTTGCGTCCACATGGCGATCGGATTGGAATACATCGGGAAATGGCCGCACGCCGGAATCTCGGTAAGGCGTACGCCATTTGTGCGAAGCAGGCCGAGATAGGATAACGTCGCATTCTGTTCGCCGTACATGAACATCTTCGGGCAGCGAAGGCCGATAAACTTTTGCATCAACTTTCCACTGTCCGACAGATCGACCATCGAGCGGAATATTCCAGGTACCGCAGCCGCCCTCACTTTGTGATGAAGACTGGAAGCGTAGAGCGCGCTGGCATAGGCTGGCATATGCCGGGTTCGGTCGATAAAATCGGCGAAGAACCGCTCCACGTTCTGCTCCGGAAATTGCAAGATCTGCCTGCTGAGGAAGCAGTCCTCGGGCGCAATGTTTCCCTCGATATTGACGAAGCTGAGTACGTGTTGGGGATACTTGTGCGCGAGCAGAAGTGCCGTCAGACCACCCATGGAGTGGCCAACGAGATGAAATCGGTCGAGCTTAAAATGCTCGATTACGCGCTGCGCAGTCTTTAACAAGAACGGAATTGAAATGTCTGATAGATCCGCGCAATACGTCTCTCCGCAACCCGGTGCGTCATAGGCGAGAAACGGATGCGCCGCGAGAGCTTCGTGGCGCACGATGTCAGCGTAGTCTTCTTTGGTAGATCCGAAGCCGTGCAGGAAGACGATTGGCGCCGCTTTTCCGGCGCGATGAATCGCTGACAGGTTCAATTCGACGCCATCAACTTGTGACGGCAACCGAACCAAGGCCAGTTCACGGTTTTCCGGCACGGCTTTCCCTTTGAAGCGTTAACGGGCAAAGCTGGCTCTCGCTTTGCAGCAAGAGCCAGGCCACTGGCTAAGTCTGTCCGAACCCGGATCCCGGCTTCTTATATTCGGGCCGGGGTGGGCTGAAGATGTCGAGCACACGGGCGCCCTCGGGACCAGCTCGCATGGTGTGAGGGACGTTGCCGGGCGTACGCCAGAAGTCGCCCTTGCGCACAGGGATCTCCTCCCCTCCCTGAATCCTAATGGCAGTGCCGTCCAGCAGCACGCCCCATTGTTCCTCAGGATGATGATGGAGCACGCCTTCGGCGTGCGGTGCGAAGCTCACCACCGAGAGCATCGCGTGTTCGCCCGAAAAGATGCGCGTGGTGAGTCCGGGCGCCAGCTCGCGAAGCAAGCCGTCATCCGGTGTATCAAGATTGTGAAATTCCTTTTTCTGGTCAGTCATGTCGTCCTCTGGTTCTGGTTACTACCGTCCGTAAGAGCCCTCGTAACGCCCCTCGCGAATAGCCTTCATGGTCTCCTCTTCGCGCGCGATCTGGGCACGAACAGCCTCAATCAGGGAATCTGCCATCGCGGCCGGAAAGGATACAACGCCATCCTCATCGCCAACGACGATGTCGCCAGGGGCGATCGGTGACCCACCGATCGACACTGGCACGTTGATGCAGCCTGGGCCACTTTTATAGGGGCCGCGGTGGGTCACTGCGCGGGCAAAGCAGGGGAAATCCGAACCGCTGAAGGCCGCGACGTCTCGGATGGCGCCGTCGATTACATAGCCGGCAGCTCCCCTCTCTTCTGCGATATTCTTCATGATCTCACCCACCAGTGCCCGCGTCTCGTCGCCGCCTCCGTCCACGACGATGACATCCCCGGGGCCGACCAGTTCAAGCGCCTTGTGAATTGCGAGGTTGTCTCCAGGACGCGTCCGCACGGTGAAAGCCGTTCCGACCAACCGTCCGGAACGATGGAATGGCCTCAAGCCAACAGCACCCGCCAATCGGTCGAGATTGTCCGAGATGACCGAAGTGGGGGCATCTTTGAAGGCTTCAATGAGAGCGGAAGGCGGCTTTGGCACGCTGGCAAGCGCGGTTTTGACGTTCATGGTTCACATCCGGTCAATCCGGCGATCTGGCGCCGCATCGCAAATGTGCGGCGCCAAATCGCACAAGGTGGCTAATCGATCTCGCGGCCGGCTTTTTCCGTTGCTGCCAACAAAGCAATGAGCGTGATGACGAGGGCTCCGGTCACGTAGGCTGGAATCGCATACGTGTCGGGATACTCTCTCAACAAGGTGGCGAAGATCAGCGGGGCAAAACCGCCACCGAGGACACCTGCGAAGGTGTAGGCGAGCGAGGACCCCGTGTATCGCACACGTGTTGGAAACTGCTCAGTGACGAAAGCACCTTGCGGACCAAACATCGCGGCTTGAAACACCATGCCGACTGAAACTGCGGCAATGATGATGGCTGGTGATTTTGTATCGAACAAGCCGAACAGGAGGAAGCTGCCGATGATAGATGCCAGAGCACCGAGCCCATAGACAGTGCGTCGACCAATCCGGTCAGAGAGCGCCGCAAGCAGGGGAACGGATATGGCATGCACGCCGGCGCCGATCAGAACAGCGGTCAGGGCCAATGTGCGGCTCAAACCCAGCTTCTGAGTGACATACGTCAAGGTGAATACGGCAAGCAGTCCATACACCACGTCCGAACCGATTCGAACGCTACCGGCCACTAACAGGTTGCGCCAATGGTCCCTCAGGACCTCGGCAACCGGCGCCTTGGTCGTCGCATGGCCGGCCTGCAGCTGATGGAAGTGGGGTGTTTCCTCAACGCTCCAGCGGATCCAGAATCCGAAGAACACCAGCACGGTGCTGGCCAGAAACGGAAGGCGCCAGCCCCAGGACAGGAAATCGGCCTCATTCAGCAGCGTCGTCGTGACGGCGATGGCCCCTGCGGCGAGAAGAGTACCGGCAGAGGGGCCGACTTGCGTCCACGACGCATTGAGCCCGCGATTTTGTGGCTTGCCATGCTCCACGGAAAGAAGGATGGCGCCAGCCCACTCGCCACCGAGCGCGATGCCCTGAATGGTCCTGAGACTAACGAGCAGCAGGGGCGCGGCGATTCCGATGCTCCCGTACGTAGGCAGCAAGCCCATCGCCAGGGTAGAAATGCCCATCAAAGCGAGCGTATAGACGAGGACGGCACGACGCCCGACCTTATCTCCGAGGCGACCGAAGATAATTCCGCCGATGGGACGCGAGATGTAACCTACGGCATAAGTCGAAAACGCAAGAATTGTACCGACAATCGGATCAAATGACGGGAAAAAGAGCTTATTGAAGATCAGAGCTGCCATGGAATTGTAGATTACGAACTCGTACCATTCCAGCGAGGTACCCACCATGCTGGCGAGTGCAAGCCGCGTCATCTTTCCTGCCGTGCTTGGGCCGACAGTGTCGAGCTGCGGCGTCAATGTCGTCTCTGCGCTTGTCGTCATCCCTATCTCCTGCGCGTTATCATTTGATCTGCCCGTCGTTGGCGCCCCGGCAAGCGTCACGACGTTTGATTGGTGATTGTGCTCTATGGGCTAGTGGATTGCCTCTGATAGACAGCGTGGTGCCTATTGCGGGTATGCGGCCTCACTTCGCTTGCCCATCTGCCCGCCTCGACTGCCTTTGCCCATTCGGCGCTCTTCAAGACGTCCGGATGGTCAATCTCATAAATGGCCGTATAGATCGGCTTGGGCGCCGGCATATCCTTGATGCCGTTGGCAATGGCGAACGCGAAGGGAACTCCTTTGACGCGCGTAACGCTGTGAACCCCTGGCACTTTCAGGAGATGCGGGACATGTTCCCCATCGTACACCTCGTTGAAGAGATCTTCGTGCGCAGGATCGACGTCCATTGAAGCAATCAGGACAAAGCGGGATTGGATCGGCATCAAGCGCTCCGTTGCTACTTGTGAGGAGGAGTGTATTCAAAGCCGTAGTCACGTTTCGCCGCCTCCGGCGTTACGTAACCGTCCAGCACGTCGTTGAGGATCGCCTCCCGGTCCCGACGTTTAACGTCACCGAATCCGCCGCCGCCGGGTAGCGAGAGCGTTAAAACCGTATCTGGCGGCAACATGCGGCTCAGCTTGGGGCGGACCTCCTCGCCATTCGAACTGGCGATCGAACCGGTCGCGCCGGATTTGCCATCGTACAAACCTGGTGCTGGATAGTGACATCGATCGTACATGCCTGAGAAGAGATAGGGCTTCTCGGTCAGAACCTCGACTTCCATTGTCTGGCCCAAGCCACCACGATGTTCGCCGGCTCCGCCGGAGTCAGGTCGAAGCGCTCTTTGCCGTACGACCAGAGGCGTCAAAGCTTCGATGATTTCCACGGGCACACCGGCGACACCGCTTGGATAGGAGGTGGCCGAGAGGCCATCGAGTCCCTTGAGGGCGCCAGTTCCGCCGGTAGAGAACCAAGTGTACGAGAAGAACTGATTGTCGCGCTTATCGAAGCCGCTGATATGCGTATTCCAGAGACTGTCGGCGCCGGGTGCCATCACCTTATCCGGCAGGATACCTGACAACGCGCCCATGATGGCTGAAGGGAGGAAGTGACCGACCGTATGACGGCCAGCGACGGCAGCAGGATGCTGAGCGTTGAGGATTGACCCGACGGCGGCGATCGTGCGTATCGGCGTGAACGAACCGGCGTTATTGGGCACGTCTGGCGCAATTGCGCACTTCACGCCATAGGTGGTGTAAGCAACGGTATAATTGAAACCGACGTTGATACCGAGATCAACCGTTGAGGAAGACCCTTCATAGTCGACGATGACCTCATCGTCCTTGATAGTGACCTTGGCCTGAATCTCGATCGGCTTGTCGAACCCGTCAATGGTGATCTTGAACGGATGCGATCCGTTGGGCAGAGCCGTAATGGCGGCTCTCATCGCCCTTTCGGTGCGCGCGACGATGGCGTCTGCCACCCCTTCGATATCCGCAAGATCGAACTCTTCGAGGAAAGACTTGAGCTGCTTTGCTCCGACTTCGTTCGCGGTGATCTGTGCATGAATATCGCCAATCACTTCATCGGGGGTCCGCACGTTGGCCGCGATCAGCCGATAAACGGCTTCGACGGGTTCTCCTTTCGAATGCAACTTCATGATCGGGATGAAGAGACCCTCCTCATAGACGGAGCGGGCATCACACGACAGCCCCCTGCCGCCGATATCGAGCGCGTGACAGCAGTTTGCAAAAAGCGCAACGACTCGCCCATTGTGGAATACGGGCGTTGCAATCGTGATGTCGTGAAGCTGAGAGACCGTAATCCAAGGATCATTCGTGATGATGACGTCCCCGGGCTGGAGCGTATCCAGCGGAAACGTCTTCAAGATGTGTTCCATTCCTGTCGCCATGGAATTGATGTGCCCCGGCGAGCCCGTGACCGATTGGGCCACCATCCGGCCGCGGCGATCGAACACGCACGCAGAAAGGTCTTCGGCGTCCCGGACGATGGACGTAAAGGACGAACGCATCAGGGCCGCGGCCTGCTCGTTCACGGCGGCAATGAGCCGCCCCCACATGATATCGAGCGTAATGGGGTCCAGTTCCTTGGCGCTCATCGGGCCACCTCGAGATCGACAATGAGATTACGGTTCTGATCGACGCTAATTTCGCCGGGTCCGTTGATAACAACGGTCGATTCACGTTCTTCGATGATGGCTGGCCCCTGCAGGCGATCACCGGCTCCAAGGCGATAACGGTCGTAGACCGGCACGTCGATGAGTCCTGCGTCAGGGACGTAGATCTTTCTGGAGCCCTTGAGTGGACCGTCGGACTTCGACGTATTGACCGGTAGCTTGAAGTCAGGCTTGGGCCCCGATGCGACCACTCGCCATGACATCACGTCGATTGGCGTGTTGGGTACGGTATGTCCGTAGAGTTCGGTGTAGACCCGCTCGAACGAAGCGGTGATTTCCGCGATGCTGTCTGGCCCAAGTTTACCGGAGGGAATCGGCACACGGATGTCAAAGCCTTGCTTGCGGTAGCGCATATCGGCCCAGCGACGGAACGAGACCTCTCGATCACCCATTGAATGAGCAAGACGGCTTCGCCCCTCCTCCTCCATTTCTTTGAGAGACCGATTGACTGCGCCCCAATCCAGTTGTTCCAGCCGTGCCGGGCTTGATCGCACAAAGTCAAATGCCAGTGGCGCGGTGAGGAAGCCGACGGCCGACATGACGCCCGCACCGAACGGATAGATGATCTTCGGCAACTTCAGGACGCGCGCGACGCCGTAGGCGTGAACCGGCCCCGCGCCACCAAACGCAAACATCGGAAACTGGGAAATGGTGCGCCCCCGCTCGATGGCGTGGATGCGTGCAGCAGAAGCCATTGCTTCGTTTGCCAGTTGATGGATTCCCCAGGCTGCGGCTATCGTGTCGAGATCAAGCGAGGCCCCGACTTGTTCGTTAATGGCACGTTCTGCGGCGGTCTTGTCGAGCTTCATATCTCCGCCGAGGAAGAAGCCTGCATTGAGGTAACCGAGCAGCAGATCGGCATCAGTGACCGTTGGTCGTTCCCCGCCCGCCCCGTAGCAGGCAGGTCCTGGCACGGATCCGGCGCTATGCGGCCCGACCTTGAGGCGGCCGAGTGCATCGATCTGCGCGATCGAACCGCCGCCCGTGCCGATCTCGATCATTTCGATGACGGGCACCTTGACTGGGAGACCGCTGCCTTTCTTGAACTGATATTGCCGATCGACCTCGAATTCCGGGGCCAGCAGAGGCTCGCCATCGACGATGAGGCAGGCCTTGGCGGTGGTGCCGCCCATGTCAAAAGAGAGCACGTCTGAAAGTCCGAGTGACTTGGCATAATGTGCCGCAGCCAACGCGCCGGCCGCAGGTCCCGACTCAACAAGACGGATCGGCGCTTCGATGGCTTGGCTGGCGGTGAGCAGACCGCCATTCGATTGCATCACATAAAGACCGGCTGCATCGCTGAGCTCGTCGCGCGTACGCGCTTCGAGCCGCGTCAGATATTTCTCGGCGATGCTCTTGACATAGACATTGCAGAGCGCCGTCGTCGAACGCTCGAATTCCCTGATTTCCGGGGAGATGTCGCTGGAGAGAGTTATCGCAACGCCGGGGAGCTTTTCCCGTAGGATGCGGCCAACGATGCGCTCGTGATCCGGACAAACGTAGGCGTTGATGAGACTGACGGCAACCGCTTCGATGCCTATTCTGCGCATCTCCTCGGCGATGCGCGCGACGTCGTCTTCGTTGGGGGCCTGGCGGATTGTTCCATCCGACAGAATTCGCTCGGCAATCTCAAACCGGTGACGCCGCCGGGCAATCGGGGCGGGACGACGCAGCCGAAGGTCGTACATGTCGTAGCGGTGCTCGCGCGCAATTTCGACGGCATCGCGGAATCCGCGGGTCGTGACGAGAGCGGTCAGCGCCCCCTTTCTCTCGATCAGCGCGTTGGTGAAAAGCGTCGTCCCATGCACAACATGCGAAACTTGGCCTGCATCACCGTTGATGACCTGCTTAATTCCATTGATTACGCCATTGTCAGGCTGATCTGGAGTTGTCAGGACCTTACCGAGCCGAAATAAACCGGTCTCATCGTCGACCAGGACGATATCTGTGAAAGTTCCCCCAATATCGGCGCCTAAACGCATCCGCTCCTCCAAATTCAGGATTTGGTAGGATTAGCGACTATGGGGTGACAGCCGAATTACCGTTTGGGCAATCCAGCTTTAAGGGAGCATTAGTCCTCCGCCCGCGGCTGCCTGCTGCGGCGGCGGCGTGCCCGACGCCCCCTTCTTGATCATCGTGTGAGAAGAGTTCCTCCCGTTCCGTGCCCATCTAAGCAGCCTCTTCTCCAGAGTCTTGATGCGTACGGTGACAAGCCTGGGAGGGCCAATCTGTCACGCGACAAAGTCAGCAAGGCCGTATTTCGCGAGAGATCCGGAGACGATGGCGAAGCCTGGATCTCTGCGACTGATTCACGGACGCGAGCGTCTGTGCCGGGAGAAGCGTACGCGGCCTGCCTTTCGTTTCCAGCAAATCGGAAGGAGCGGCGGGAGCTCGTCTCGTTTGTGGAGTTCGGGAAAGACCGATTGCTGGAGAAGGGGTTCGCAACGCGCAGCGTAGTCGCGCTCGAGCGCTTCCGTCAGCCGTTGTCCAGTGGATCAGACCGACCGGTCGGTGCCTGCGCAGGGCTGGGACCAGCAACAACATTAGTGCTTCGCACCTCCTTGACAACGCGCGTGACGATCTCGGAGGTCAACTCACGCTTCATCTCGCATCAGCTCCGCTATCCTTGCCGTAGTCATCGACGCCGAGTTGCCTTGCCCGGCACGGTCGTGTTGGTTGTCCTTGCAGATGCGCAAAAAATGATCCGCGCAGATTTCCTCGAATTTGTCCCAGCTCGGCGGCGGACGAAGCTGTTCGTTGTTGGCTCCAGACATGTTTCTGGATTCCGACCCGCCTGGTTAGTCGTGACTGGCGGCACCCTCGGTGCTGGTCCCAAATGGCTGCCCCTGACGAGTCAAAGAGCTTCCCAAATAGATTATCATAGGAACTTTCACAACTAATAGCTGCATATTTTGGTTACATATCCCGTTGATATATTTACGGCACTAGAAAATGGAATAAGTGCTCTTGAGAGCAAATTATCGCACATAAAGCGCTCTTAAAAGCAAAATATGGCAAACTGCAGGAAATTGCTGTATGCTCTTAAGAGCATAATAATCTGCTTAATGGCCTTCAAGAGCATGGTAGCAACCAACAAACTTCAAAAGGCGCCCCCTTACCCGGTGTCACGGACGCTCACGCAATTGGGAGCGGATCTGCGTACTGCACGCATCCGCCGCAACATGACCATGCAGGACGCAGCCAGCAGAATTGGAACGGGCGTGCGCGCTGTTATGGACGCCGAAAAGGGCAAAGCATCGACGGGTATCGTGGTGTATGCCGGGCTGCTGTGGCTCTACGATATGCTCCAGCCCCTCGAAGAACTCGCTGACCCCTCAAAGGACAGGGAAGGGATTGCTCTGCAAGCGACGCGGGAACGCAAGCGGGCGCGCAAGTCCGGAGGGCTCGACAATGACTTCTAAAGCAACACCGAATGCTTCGTCTACATCACGCTGCCGTGTCAGACCGAACCGATAACCGCCGGCCCGATTCTAGCTCGCTAAGGATCGCCGTGGCAATGCATTGGCTCGCTTCGTCTACGGCAAGTTGTACCTCTCAAACGGAGATGCGGTCGCGATTGATCCTATCGAGCTTGAATTATCGGATGAGACTTACGAAACAGGCCGACTGAATGGCGGTCTTTGGCGCGTTACGCGATGCAAGCTCGGACTATTGGGGTCGCCGCGTCATCGAGAAGCATGCCGGGGTTCCCCAGCTTGGCGAACTCGACTATCTGCTGAATTCAGCCGACGACGGCGTAGGGGCGCTTGGTTTGGACTTGGTCAACAACCTCCGGCACCACGTCGCAAATTCAACAAGACGCTCGAACTTGCAAAGCTTCAGGAAATCGCCGAAGCCTTGATGCTCTAGGAAGATGTAAAACCGAGGAAGGCGCCCAGGTTCGAGACTGGATGCTGCTCGGCACCTCCATGGGCGGAGCCCGTCCGAAAGCTGTCGTCGAAGATGACCACGGATTCTGGATCGCAAAGTTCAATCGTCCGGACGACCGCTGGAACAACACTCGCGTCGAACGCGCGATGCTCGAGTTGGCCAAGGTTTGCAGCGAAGGACGTTCTTCTCGTCAAGCGCTTTGATCGCACGTAGACGGGCAAGGGATATTTGCGTTCGCGGATGATCAGCGGGCTAACCGGTTTGCGAGCTGATGAAGCCGTCGAGATGCGCGATCGCTGGTCCTATGTGTTGATGGCGGAAGAGATGCGCCGGGTCACGGAGGAGCCGGGAAAGGATGCGAAAGAACTTTTTCGACGCATGACGTTCAATGCACTGATTTCCAACGTCGACGATCAGCCGGCCGCGTGCATCACTACGGACGCGACCGACTTCGTTCAAGGAGTGCAATGAGCTCGGCCATTATGGCTTGCCTTTCTTGGCTTTCGCCACAATGGCATCCAGATCGACGGCGGACTTCGGGGCGGCGTGGCCCGAGGAGAGATTGCTGTCTGCATCGAGCTTGATGCCGAGAGCATCAAGGACGCGAAGGATGAGCCCGAGTTCTGCGCGCTGGTGGCCATGCTCGACTTCGATGATCCATTGGCGACTGACACCAACCTGTTTAGCTAGCGTCGACTGATCGAGCTTGAGGCGCTTGCGCCGGTCGCGGATGACGGCGCCAAGATCGGCTGCGGTACGTGTGAGCATGGAACATCCAAATGTCAGCGATCGCTTACATTACCGTGTCGCCGTTCGCTGACAATCGGAAATGTCAGCGTTTGACAACATTTTAGAATGTCGCCGATCGACGACATCTGCGCCGGGATGTCCAATCATTTGAGACGCCGACAGCGGCTTAGTTTGGCATTGACCAAGCAAGCGGCGACCCCGCTCGACCGCAGCTGGGTTTTTTCCGCTTTTGGTTTTCCGACCGTTGCCAGGGACCTCGCCCGTTGAGAATCGACTTGGGGAGTTAAGTTGGGTTATGTGAACGTTTCGGTTGATCCATTGGTCACTTATGTCCTCTTCGGCCCTTTTTTGGATAGTTTCTTCGGAACCATTCGAACCGTGTTGACATTGTGTACACGAATGCAATATAACGCTTCATAAGAAGTGAGGAGTAACCGCAATGGAAGCAGCACTACAGCGCCCTGCGGCGCGAGTAAGGTCGCGCCGCGTCCGGAGCGAAACCAATATCCACATTCGCGCTACCGCACAGGTAAAGCACTTGATCGATACCGCTGCAGTGGCGGTGGGCAAGACGCTTAGCGAATTCATGCTGGATAGTGCGCGGCAACATGCCATCGATGTGCTTTTGGACCAAAGGTTATTTGTCCTTGATCCAGAGAAGCACGATGCCTTCTTGAATGCACTTGATAACCCGCCTCCGGCCGGGACCAAGTTGAAGGCACTGATGAAGCGTAAGCCGCTTTGGCAGAAGTAATCGAACATCCGAGGAAGCGTGCGGGCATAACCTCCCCCACGCTTCTCAAGCCGACGCATGACTTTAGCCGCTTTGATTGCGGTAATGAAGCCCTGACCGATTGGTTGAAGAATCGCGCCCTCGACAGCGAGGGCAAGACTGCTCGCACCTATGTTGTTTGCGAGGGCAATTCGGTCGTAGGCTACTACTGCATCGCCTCTGGAAGTGTTGAGAGGGCTGCAATTCCCAAGCCGCCCATAAAAAGGCACGGACTCCCAAATCCCGTACCTGTAGCCATTATAGGCCGCTTGGCGCGAGATCTTACCTACAAGGGCAAGGGGCTCGGCCAAGACCTGCTTCAACATGCCCTCCACCAAATCGTTCACGCATCTGAAACGATCGGTATTCGCGCCATCCTGGTACACGCGATCGATGAGAAGGCTGCCGCTTTTTGGAAAGAAGCGGAATTCATAGAAAGTCCGATTGGGTCCCGAACATTTTTCCTCCCTATCGAAACTGCCATCGACGCACTCTAATGGCGTCACAATCCAACTGCCCCAGTACCGAATGGCCGAGCCGCTCCTGGACCACCTTAGGCGCCGCAATTCAAGCCCGCCATCAACCTTGCGGTTTATATATCAGCTCGCAAAGAAGTGCCGAAAGAGAGTGAAGCCCGGATATTTTGCGGCGTCCATGGCCTTCTCGTTGGAGCCTTACCTAACTTGGTGATACCGGCGGCGATTTGCACCGGTCACAGGGCCCCGTTTGACCATGTAATCGCGGGTGACGATCTCGACGTCCTTCACCGGACTGGAAACACCGATCCGAGATCGGGCTTGGGACATTGCAGCCTCCATTCACGCAACGCATTGAATGCGATCGGCGGCAATGGGACGAACGCTCCTCCGAGCCTGATTTCGGGCGGCCGAGCTGATTGTATTCGTCGGCGCGCTCATGAACATGAAACTTACGCTTGGTGAAATCGACATTGACCCCTGCCTGCCCCACAATTCCGACGCGGAAAGGCCAGTGAAGATCACGGTCTGGGAAATTGAGCCTTGGCTGGAGTTGCTGCCGTTCACGGCGGCCGGAATCCGTGCGACGGTTTGGCGAAGGTCAACCTCAGACGCCCCATCTCAAACGCGCAGAAACAGTTAGGCCGACAAAGGGATCACGCCTTCATTGCGAAGTCGCCAGCGCTTAACACCCATGATGGCCTTTGGCTCCGGTACCATTGCCTCGTTTCGAGTGTTGCGCACCGGCCTTTACGAGCAGTGGACACTATCGAGCTATGTGGGCACGCGCTTCTGGCTGTCGGCGATTTGGCTACGTCTTTGCCTTGCGGCGGACGCTGGCGCGATGCCGGATCTCGACGAAACCATTCGGCTCCTTTTTGGAAACGATCTGGCGTAGGATTTCCAGAAGCATGTCGATCACCTCGGATGCCACTCGCGTTGGCGGACGATCGGCAAGGTAAATGAGGTCCAGATCGCTTCTGATTTCGGGGGTGACAATGGGGCTGGCGCTCAAGACGCCAGTCTCGAGCTCGTATTTGACAGCGCCGAAGGGGAGGACAGCGGGAGCAAGGCCCTGTCGCACGAGGTCTTTCAGAAGGGTAACGGAATCGATCTCCAGCACCGTGGATACGGAGAGATTGAGGCCAGCGGCGCCCGCATCCAGCAAACTTCGGATCGGATTTTGAGCCGACGGAAGCAGCAGAGCATGTTCAAGGAGGCTCGCAAGGCCGACCGGATCGCCAGCGAACATCCCTGGTGGCCCGATGGCGAACAGCCGCTCGACGGCAAGGCACTCACTGACGAGGCGCGGGCTATCTGGCTGAAGGCCGTTGACTAATGCGACATCGATCGAGCCGGTCAGCACCCAGTTTTGCAAATAAGCGCTATATCCCTCAAGTAAGCGCGGACGAACGCGAGGCAGACGTTCGCGACAGGCCCTGATGAGCTCCGCTCCCGCCATGGCGATAACCGACGGCGTGGCTCCGATAATCACGTCGCCGGTCAGGTGTTTTCCTTCGGCCATGACCTCCTGACGAACAAGCTCCACGTCGCGCAGGATTTGGGATGCGCTTCGGTGCAGCATGAGGCCTGCTTCCGTCATCTGCATGCCTCTCCCGTCTCGGTCGAACAGCGGCGTTCGCAGTTCGTCTTCGAGAGCACTGATTGACCGGCTGATGGCAGGGCCTGCTACGCCGAGGTGAGCCGAAGCGCGGGCGATGCTCTTCAGATCCGCGACGAAAACGAAGTACCGAAGCTGTCGTAGGTCCATGGCTTATGAACGGGCGAATTGATACATAGCAAATGCCGTTCGGCTTGTGCGGACGGGACCGCGACAGCTCTGCAACCAACCGTCAAACCGAGCTTGCCGCATGAATTTTTGGCCCTCACATGTTAGCCACTCAGCTTATGCGAGCCTGGCAGAGCGCACCAGTAGACGTTGGTTTCTTCCTCGCCCATTCGCCAGCTAGCTTGGGCAAACGCATCGCAAGGGCGGCGGCTGCCGAGCTCTCCGGCATCGTAGGTATGAATGGGTCTGCGGGGCCTGAACGGCGATCTGCGAAAAGGACCGCGAGAACGTGCTTCGTTGAGCCGCAATCCGCAGGACCCCTTTCCGACCTTGACGCCTGGTGAGCAAGGATGGCAAGGCGCGTGCGGCGGCAACTCTTTCGACCGCGGCTCGTTCTCGCCCAGTGCAAGTTGGATATTCGGCAATGTCAGTCCGAGCGTCTCAAGCCTGAGGAGACTAAATCGCAGCTAGGCAGCAGGATAATCAACTAGTATTGTATGATACCAATTACCGAATTAGTACAAGGAATTACTGCGTGAAGGTTTCCAAAGTCCAGCGCGTACCGGCCAAGGCCGCACCGCTCCGGCAACAGGTCGCAAGCAATCTGCGCACCGCCATCATTGATGGCCGCTTTCAACCAGGCGAGCGGTTGAAGGAAGGCGAGCTGTGTGCATGGACCGGCGTCAGTAGGACTGCCGTCCGTGAAGCCCTGCGGCAACTGGAGGCCGAGGGCATCGTCGACAACATCCCCAATCAAGGACCCGTGGTGGCGCGGGTATCCCCCGACGAGGCGCGGCAACACTATGAAGTCAGGGGTATGCTGGAAGGGCTGACGGCAAGGACCGCCGCCGAGCGGATCTCTGAGCGCGAAATCAAGGACTTGCACCGGCTCAAACGAGATTTGGACCGCGCCTTCAAATCAGGTAGCGTTGCTAAGGTGCTCGAATGCAAGAATCAGCTCGACGAATTCCTGATGAGCGTTTCGGCCAACAGCGTCGTCAAGGGCTTCGTGAGCGTCATTCGCGCACGTCTCAGCTATCTTCGTCCCATTGTTCTGTCGCAGCCCGAACGCCTGAAGGAAAACGCTGTCGAGGTCCATGCGATAATCGACGCGATCATCACACGGAAGCCGCAGGCGGCGTGGCAGGCTGCCGTCAATCACGTCAACATGGGCGCGAGAGCAACCCTCAAGGTGCTGGAGCAGCTGGAGGTGGCGGCGGAACACCAGGCCGCGCTGGACGCGGAAGCCGCGCTTCGGGCGAAACGTCCGCGGGGACGGCCGCGCCGTGACGCGGCACCAAATAATCCGGTCGGTAGGGTGACGATGTAAAAACCGGTCCGCGCGATGGTCTATCTGCTATCCACCCTCGGCCTGGAGACCGTTGTCTCGAACCACCTGCCCCCAAATATGCGCCTGCTCCGCGTAAAAGTTGCGCATGTAGTCCGGATCGCTCGCAGCGACCGTCAGCCCCATCGCGTTGATCCGTCCCGTCACGCTGGCGTCCTTCAGAACCGCGCGCATCTCTGTATTGAAACGCGCGATGATCTGTTTGGGCGTCTTCCCGGGCGCATACAGTCCCCACCAAGGCGTCGCGACGAGATCGGGAAACCCGCTTTCGGCGAGCGTCGGTACGTCGGGAAGGGTCGGGTGGCGTGTTGCGCCGGTCTGAGCGAGAGGGCGCAGCAACTTGGCGTCGATCTGGCTGTTGAGCACCGTGGTCGCTGCGATGATCAGGTCAATATGTCCCGCAATCGCGTCGTTCACCGCGGGGGCTGCTCCCTTATAGGCAACGTGGCTCCACTGCGCGCCGGAGCGTTTGGCAAGCAGCAGCATCGTGAGATGGCCAAGACTCGCCGTTCCAGCCGACGCAAATGCGAAGCCGCCCTGCTTGGCTTTCGACGCAGCGATCAACTCAGCCAAAGTCTGGTAAGGGCGTGACGGCTGACAGGCAATGATGTTCGGCGCCGTACCGACCAGCATGACCGGATCCAGATCTGTCTCGGAATTATATGGCAGGCTCGGCTGCGTCACCGGGTTGGTCGCGTGAGTATCGAATACGAACAGCCACGTGCGGCCATCTGGCGGTGACTTCGCCACTGCCGCCGCGCCGATGCTGCCCGCTGCGCCCGGACGGTTTTCGATGATGATCGTCGTTCCCAGTCTCTGCTGCAAACCCGGCTGAACCAGACGGGCGATAGCGTCCAGCGTTCCGCCGGCAGGAAACGGGATGATGAACTTCATCTGACCCGCAGGCCAGTCCTCTGCCCTGGCAACAAAGGGGGTGGCGAGTGCGCCGGCGAGCACGGCACGTCGTGTCAGTTGTCCCATGTGTTTCTCCCGAGGTGATGATCGAGAACAAGACTTCGGACCAACAGTTCGGGGGGTGGCCCAGGACGGCATGCAAGCGTCGCCGGCCCCGCCCATTCTCCTTATCGCTGCGCAAACGTTGCGATCGGCCCTGCAACAGGTTTTCCGCGGTGCCAGACCGCCGAGATCTTGTGGACGTTGGCTATGTCGGCCGATGGATCGGCGTCGAGCACGACGAGATCGGCGAGCTTGCCAGCTAGCAGGACACCGCGGTCATCCAGCTTGAGCAGCTTCGCCGCGCCGCTGGTCGCGATGGTCAGCGCCTGCATCGGCGTGAGGCCGGCTTCAACCATGAGATCGAGCTCACGATGTTCGGCAATGCCGGGGAAACGCAGGCCCACGCCGGAATCGGATCCGAACCCGATGCCGATACCTGCCTTGTAAAGCGTCATCAGGTTCTTCTGGTTCATCGCCAGCGCCTTGCGGGCGCGCTCGGAAGCTGGTGCGTCATGGACCTTCTGCTGCCAAGCCGGATCCTCCAATTGCGTCTTCACGGCGGGATCCAGTGCCCGGTTCACGAACGGATCCGCCGAGACCTGCGGCTTGTCGGCAAAAATGAAATTTGAATCGTCGAGCGCCAAGGTGGGAACGTACCAGGCGGCATTCTTCTTCATCAATTCGATCGTCGGCGGATCGATCTCTTTGTCACGGATGCCGTGCGCCAGAATGTCAGCGCCGGCCTTCAGGGCGGCCTGAGCATCTTCGAGGTCGTTGATGTGGAAGGCGACCCGAAGCGCGTTCTTGTGGGCCTCGTCGACGGCGGCGGTATAGACCTCCGGCTTCACTTTGACTGGCAGCAGCTTGCCGAAGTCGTCAAGCCAGATCTTGATCAGGTCGGTCTTGCGTCCCGCCATCTCCCTCACCGCTTCGCGCGCTGCGTCGGGCGTATCCGGGCGATAGATCTGGTTCGGGCCGACGGGAACGATCGCCACGGGCGGTGCTCCCATCGCAACCCCAATGCCGCGGTCGGCGCCAAAGATGTCGGCCCCTGGCGCCTTGCCGGCATGTAGATCCGCTCGCAGATCGTAGAATTCAGGTGCGTTCAGGCCCAGCGACGTGATCGTGGTGACGCCATAGGCCTCCCACTGTCGAAGTTGGGACAAGATGTAGTCGCGATTATAGTTGTCCGGACTCGCCTTGAGGCCCCTGACGATACCCACATGGGAATGATCCGAGATCATGCCGGGGATGATGGACTTGCCCTTGAGGTCAACGACATCGGCATCGGATGGCACCGGCACCGCCGTTACGGACCCAACGGCCGCGATGCGTCCGTCGCGAATGACCAAGACGGAATCGGGAAGCGGCTTTCCACCCGCTCCGTCGATCAGAGTGGCTCCCTTCAGGACGACTGACTTTGTTTGCGCCTGTCCCGGCATGCCCGATAGACACAGGCCCGCGATGGCCAAGATGACGACCGATGCGGCTCTCATGCGGCGCTCCTCCCTGTTTCCTCGTTCCCCACGGGTTGGTCCCAGGGGCCATTAAATCTTATAGTACTATATTACGAGCAATTAGCAATTGATCCCGAGACGATGCGCCCTGGATCACCTAACTCAGCGATTTATCGCAGCACGAACGGATAGGGCTCGTCGCCGCTGCTCATCCAGACGGTCTTGGTCTGCATGTATTCGTTGATGGCCTCGATGCCGTTTTCGCGACCGAGACCGCTGCGCTTGTAACCGCCGAACGGGGCCATGTAGCTCACCGTGCGGTAGGTATTGACCCAGACCATGCCGGCCTTTAGCCGGTCAGCCATGACATGGGCGCGCTTCATGTTCTGCGTCCAGACGCCTGCGGCCAGACCAAAGAGGATGTCGTTGCCGATCTCGACGGCTTCCTCCTCATCGCGAAATGGGATCACGGACAGGATCGGGCCGAACACCTCCTCCTGCGCGATCCTCATGCTGTTCTTGACGCCGGTGAAGACCGTGGGCTCGACGAAGAGACCCTTGCCGCATTCCGGCCGATGGGCACGATCGCCTCCGAGTGCCAGATGCGCGCCATCCTTCTTGCCGATCTCCATATAGGCGAGGACCTTGTCGAACTGCGGCCGGTTGGCGACCGGCCCGACCTGTGTTTCGTTCTGCATTGGATCGCCCATCTTGATCGTGGCCGCCGCCTTCAGGAGCTTTTCGACGAAGGCGTCGTGGACAGATTCCTGTACCAGCATTCGCGAACCGGCGATGCACGCCTGCCCGACGGCCGCGAAGATTCCGGCAATGGCGCCGTTGACCGCATTGTCGAGATTGGCGTCGTCGAACACGATATTGGGCGACTTGCCGCCCAGCTCCAGGCTGACGCGTTTCAGGCCGCGCGCAGCGCCCTTGTAGATCTTCTGGCCGGTGGCATCGGAGCCGGTGAACGCGACCTTGGCGACCTGAGGATGCTCGACCAGCGCCGGCCCGACCTCATTGCCAAAGCCGGTAACCACGTTGATGACCCCAGGGGGGAAGCCCGCCTCCTCCACCAGCGCCATCATCTCGAGGAGCGATGCGGAGGTGAATTCCGAGGGCTTGAGCACCACGGTATTTCCGGCCGCCAGCGCCGGCGCAAGCTTCCAGGCGACCAGCATCAACGGCGAATTCCAGGGGATGATACCGACGACGACGCCGACCGGCTCGTGCTTGGTGTAGGTGAACATGTTGGGCTTGTCGATCGGGATGACCGAGCCCTGAATCTTGTCCGCGAGGCCGCCGAAGTAATAGTACCATTGCGGAATGTAATTGAGCTGCCCTCGCATCTCGCTGATCAGCTTGCCGTTGTCCCTCACTTCGATCTCGGCGAGCCGCTCTGCATTCGCCGCGATCAGGTCCCCCAGCTTGCGCATCAGCGCGCCGCGCTGCGTTGCATTCAGCTTGGGCCACGGCCCCACATTCATCGCCCGATGCGCCGCCTGGACTGCGCGCGCGGCATCCTCGGCATTGCCGCGCGGGATCAACGCCCATGGCTCGGCGGTGTAGGGATTCATGGTCTCGAACCACTCGCCCGAGGCCGGATCCTCCCACTTTCCACCGATATACATCTGGTACTTCTTCACGGAACGCCTCCCTGCAGCATAAATATCTGGAATCATAATATCGTATTATTGGCTTTTAGTGAGGTCAAGCTATTGCTTACTACGCGCCCTGAGGGAGGTTTGACAAAATATCTTTTGCAATAATACGGTATGACATACTTTATTGACGTTGCAGGTCGACGAACCCGCGCGGGGAGGACTAGAATGACAAACAACGTGGCCACCGACATCACCGCTGCGCTAAAGCATGCCGGTGTCGAGAACTTCTTCCTCCTCACCGGCGGCGACCAGCCGTTGTGGATCGCGCTTCGCGATGCCGGAATTCGAATGGTGGTCGCACGCAGCGAGGCCAGCGCGGTCTACATGGCGGACGGTTATGCCCGCGCCAGCGGCCGCGTCGCGCCGGCCTATGGGCAGGCCGGGCCCGGCGCCGCCAACGTCGCGGCCGCACTGGCAGATGCCGTCTGGGCCCAATCGCCGGTATTCGCGCTGACAGGAGCGACCGCGACGCAAGCCCTGCACATGAACGAGTATCAGGACCTCGACCAACATGTCATTTTCCAGCCCGTCACGAAGTGGAACGGTGCCGTCGCCGCTCCTGAGATGACAGGGAGTCTCGTCTCGCAGGCGCTTCACATCGCGGCGACACCGACATGCGGACCCACCCATCTCGACGTGCCGAAGAATTTCTTCGCGCTGCCCGGGGACCCGCAAACCGCGAACCGGCTAGAACGTTCCTACTCAAATGCCGCCAGCAAGGTGCGTGCGCTCGGCACCGAGGTTGCTACGGCGCTCGACCTCCTCAAGCGCGCGGAGCGCCCGGTTCTGTTTGTCGGCGAGGGCGTGCGGCTTGCCGGCGCGTGGGCCGAACTGGCACTGCTGTCGGACCTTGCGGGCATCCCGATCGTCGCCACGGCTGGCGGCAAGCCGGCCATTCTGACGTCACACCCGAATTTCTGCGGCATCGTCGGACGCTATTCCTCGGTGAGCGCCAACAAGCTCGTGGCAGAGGCCGATTGCGCCCTCGCTCTCGGGACCCGATTGGGCGGACTGGCAACCAACGGCTACACTTTGCCGAGCCGCAAGGCGACCGTGATCCAGATCGACCATGATCCGGCTTCCCTCATTAACACCTACGCGCCACGCCTCGGTGTCCGCGCCGACATCAAGATCTTCCTCACCGACCTACTTGACCTCGTTAAACAGCAGAATTTGCGGACATCGTCCGCCTGGCTGGACCGCTGCCGCCGCGATACTGATAAATGGACAGCTAATCACCGCGAACAACTCGCTGCGTCAGGTGGCAACACGGCCCTCTCCCCGCTTTCGGTGCTCGACGAGCTCTCCCGCTATGGCAGCGAGATCACGCTGGTCGCAGACACAGGTTACATGGCTGCCTGGACCGGCGTGCTGTTCCCGACGCTGCGTTACGACGCCTTCTTCCGCGCAGTCGGATCGCTCGGCTGGGCGCTCCCCGCCTCGCTCGGCGTCCAGATCGCGCGATCGGAGAAGGTGGTATGCATTACCGGCGACGGCGGCGCCGGCTATCACCTGGCTGATGTCGAGACGGCGGTTCGCTACAGGCTGCCGGTCGTGATCATCGTCATGAACAACAGCGCGCTCGCCTTCGAATATCACGAGAAATATCGCTGGAAGGGAAATGTGGTTGCGGAAGCGAACGATTTCGGGCGCGTCGACTTCGCCGCGGCCGGAATCGCGCTGGGTGCAAGGGGCGCACGCGCCACCAATCGCGAGGAATTTGTGGCAGCCATGGCGGTCGCAATGAAGGCATCCAATCCGTTCGTGATCGACGTCGTCATCGACAAGGAAGCCTTTCCGCCCGTCACCAATTTCGATGCCGTGATGGAACGGAAGCTCTAGATTGGCGGACGGCGCGCCGGAGGAGCGGGCACGCCGTCAGCGATCCAACCTACGACAATCAACAATCATAAAGAACCAGGGTGGAACCATGAAGACCCGTCGAGCTATTGTTGGAGTTGCCGCGGTCGGCCTGTTGCCGCTGACCGCCCCCTCTGTCGTCCGAGCGCAAAAGGCCACGATCCGCTGGCGCCTGGCGTCCAGCTATCCCAAGAACCTCGACACCATTCACGGTATCGCCGTTCGCCTTGCCAAGCACGTCGAGGAGATGACGGATGGCGGCTTCCAGATTCAGGTGTTCGGCCCCGGGGAAATCGTGCCAGGCCTGCAGGTACTCGATGCCGTGCAGAGCGAAACGGTCGAGATAGGACACACGGCATCGATCTACTACAGCGGCAAGAACAAGGCGTTTGCGATCGACACCGGGCTGCCGTTCGGAATGACGCCACGCCAGCATCTGTCGTGGATGTATCGCGGCGGCGGGCTCGAACTGTTCAGGGAGTTCTTCAAGTCCTACGGCGTCGTGAACTTTCCCGGCGGCAGCACGGGCGTGCAGATGGGCGGTTGGTTTCGCCGCGAGGTCAATACGCTCAATGATCTGAAGGGCCTCAAGATGCGCATCCCCGGCATTGCGGGCGACGTGGTCGCACGCCTCGGCGTCGTTCCTCAGAACATTGCCGGCGGCGACACCTATGCTGCACTAGAAAGAGGCACGATTGACGCGGTCGAATGGGTCGGCCCCTACGATGACGAGAAGCTGGGCTTCAACAAAGTCGCAAAATATTACTATTACCCGGGCTGGTGGGATTGCACGGGGCAGTTGGCCTTCTATGTAGGAGCGAAGGCTTGGTCGGCCTTGCCTGCTCATTATCAGCGGGCATTCGAGGTGGCCGCCGCGGAGGCCTCCTGGGACATGCTGTCGCATTACGACGCCAGCAACATGGCGCCGCTGCGTCGGCTGATCGCAAACGGCACCGAGCTCAGGCCATTCTCGCGCGAGATCATGGAGGGCGGCTATCGCGCGGCATTCTCGCTCTACGCCGAAGAGACGGAGAAGAATGCCGAGTTTCGCAAGATCTACAGCGAATGGCTGAAGTTTCGTGAGGACATCGTGACCTGGTTCAGGGTCGCAGAAGCGAGCTTCGAATCCAATCTGTATAGCTTGTACAAGACGTGACCGGATCGGTCTCTAGGGCTCGGGGGCCCGCGCTTCGCATCGGCAACTCAGGCGACTTCCAGCAGCCGCGTTCAAACGATGCCCAAGAAGTTTCGTGCTGGCTATCCTTCTTGGACTGGCTGCGGCCGAATATGGATCGTGAGGGTCTTACCGCGCACGCTCCGTCATCCCCTCGAACTGTGTGCGGTAACACAACTCTGGGCCCTGACGCGATATATATAGTGCTACGCCGCAGAGTTCTTACTCGGCAACGACGCCCAGTAACGAATTCAGCACGAACACAGGACAGCCCGAGCCGGCGCATGCGGAGTAGGTTGGTGCCGCCGGAAGGCGATGCAATCATGTTGGACGGATTGGGACCGCCAAAACCGCTCGGCGCCGGGGCGGCAACTCCGGCAGACCTTGTCACCCGCCCATGGGACTGACTTTCCGCATTTTATAGCCAAATTGCCGGGCTGGCTCCACGTGAATACGCAAGCAAGGCGTAACTTAAGAAGGCACGGCAATGATCTGCTCGCTGTGAATTTCGCTATTCCGAGCGAAGGAATTGAGCAGAAGGCGCGCAAGACCGGTGGCTCGTGCGCCGAACCCGAGCAGATCAGAACCGACGTCGACCGCCACGCCGCCGAACCGAGAGTCTACAGATGCATCCTAGCTGCGCCGCGAAAAGCGACGGCTAGCACCATTCGCACATGATCGAAGAAGGCCTGGTCGGAACCTCGAAAAGTGGGATTAAGGTGCCGTTCCGGGCCGCCATTGAATGGCTAGCCATTGAGCTTGGCTGAGTTGTGCAGGCGTGAGATTATTGGCTACCGCGTCTCTTGTTCGAAGGTAATACGGGCGCCGTAGCTGAGGAGCGTGGGCGGCAGCCAAATTCAGCCACATGTACGCAAGAACGCCATCCTGCGCAACGCCATGCCCCTTATCGTAGGAGAGGCCGAACAAATATTGGCCTGTCGGATCACCGCATGCGGCTGCCGTGTGGTAATACGCCGCGGCTATCTCGTAGGACTGCGGGACATTGAAGCCATGTTCGTGCCTGAAGCCCAAGACAGCTGCGGCTCGAGCGGACCGGCATGCTTCAATCGCACCGCCCGCCGCCGAAACATGTCGCCGCGCGAATGAGCGCCCGTTTTCGGAGAGTTCGGCGCCGAACACGTTGCCGATAGTCCACAGTGTGAGGAACAAAGTTCCGATCAGGGGGCGTGCATTCTTCATAGATGTTCCCGAGTCGATTTGCAATCTGCAACGATCATTCGAACCTCACCAGACCTTCCATATCAGCCATGTGACCCAAATGGCTGGCGCGAAGAACAGACCGAACGGCAGCCGGGTGATGGCTTGGATGCTGTCGCGACGGAGAAGCGCCGCAATTCCGCAGGCGATTAAAGCTGATCCGGCCGCGACCTCGATTGCGATTGGAATCAGATTCCAATCGAGCCAGACTCCAGCAACGCCGGCGAGTTTGACGTCCCCCAACCCGATGCCGTCGCGCAGACGGACGGACCTGTAGGCGATGCGCAATAGCCAGAACATCGCGGCTAATGCCGCTCCGCGCGATGCTGCCGTCGCGAGCGTCGGCACCATCCAGTCTGGAGGTTGCACGAACACGTTTGCCAATCCGAGTACAAGCGCCAGGATGGTCAGTTCGTCTGGTATTACGAAGAGTCGCGCATCTATAACGGCGATTGCGATGGCAACGGCGGAGAATGCCGCCCCGAGGAGGCCTGCGGAGCTCGGATCCGCTGCGACGCTCGTCGCCATGCAGACGGCGCAGAGGACGAATGCCGCCGTGACCGTGACGTGGGTCGGTGCTCGGAACGTGAGAAACTTTTGCGAGCAACGCGAGAGGCGTTCCGGCATTTTCCTCGTTGCTCCTTCATTGAAGTAGTGGCGGTTGTCTTCCCTTGGAAGGAAGGGACTCGACCGTTCCGCGCAGCTTTGCCCGAAACTCCTCGGCGACGTAGTGGGCGGCAATGCTGTCCCGAATGACTTGCGGACGGATGAAGATAATGAGCTCGGTCCGGGTCGTCGTCTTGTTCTGGTGCGACAGGAGGTCGCCAATTTTCGGTATCTCGTCGAGAACCGGAATCCCACCACGATCGACTTCAGTGTTTTCCTGAATGAGGCCTGCCAAGAGTACGGTTTGCCCGTTCGGCACGGCGACAGAGCTCTTCACTTTGCGTTGCGAGACGGTCGGCGTGAGCGAGTTCGCGGTCGCGTTCGTCGCCTGACTGATTTCTTGCTCGATATCGAGGCGCACGTTGCCGTCGGGACTAACCCGAGGAATGACGCGCAAGATAATGCCGGTGTTGCGATAGTCGATTGAGTTGATGATCGTGTTGTTGGTGCCGGTCGCCGAATTGAGAACGTTGCCGGTGCCGGTCGATACCGGGATCTCGTTCCCAACGAGTAGTGTGCCGACCTGATTGTCGATCACAACCAGCGAAGGGTTCGATAATATCTTGACATCTGTCACCGCGTGCAGCGCATCTATGATCATGTTGGGCTGCGCCTCAGGGCCGACGAGGAAATTAAAGCCTGGGAAGGCGCGGTTAAGGAAAGCGGATGCGACGCCATTGAGGACGCTCGACTGCTGTCCTGGGGGGGAGCTTGGGACGTTCAGGGCGGAGCCTCGATCGGGAGCCATACCGAGGTTTTTGCTTTGGATGAAAAATTGAACCCCGTAGCTCAGATTGTTGTTGAGCGTAACTTCAGCGATGGTCGCATCGATCGCGACTTGAGCCTGCGGTTGGTCGAGCTGGCGTATGGTCTGTTCGACGGTCCGGTAATTCTGAGCGTTCGCATAGATAAGCAGGGAGTTCGTGGAAACGTCGGCTGCGATGCGAATCCCCTCCATCACGGGCCTGCCGCTAAGGCCAGCGCTCTGTAGCTCCGAGCCGCCAGTGTCGTTCCCTGTTCGCGATCCGCCCCCGAGTGCGCCTCCGCCGAAATCAGTATTGCCTTTTGTGCTTGTGGAGGAGCTGGAAGTCGTTGAGATGGCTGGTAGTCGGTCGGCATTGGACGATGTCCTCACCAAACCGCTCCCAGGCGCGACCTGTCCCGCCGCGCTGTCGGTTGCATTTGAGCTGCCTCCGCCGAAGATTTCGCCGAGCACTTTCGCGAGCTGCCGGGCGTCGCCGTACTTGACCCGGCGGACATGTACAACAACACGGGCAGGATCTGATGCGTCGAGTCGGCCAATCCAAGTCTGGACCGTTCGCAGGAGCTGCGGCTTGGAGGTTACCGCCAAAATCGCGTTGCGGCGCTCCATTACCTGAAACTTGACAAGATCGTGCCCAACGTCGCCTTCCTTTGAATTCAAGATTTTTTCGAGTTCTGTCAGGACAGGCTCAGGAGCGCTGTTCTGGAGTGGAAAGATACCGACTGACTGCCCCCGCATCCAATCAACGTCGAAACCAACAGCCGTATCGACGACCGTGCGACGCTCGGGCCCTGTGCCCTGAACCAGCAGCATGTTGCGAGCCTTATCCACGCGAACCGCACCGGGCTTCGTAGCAAAACTATCCAGGAGCTGCATCAGCGTCCCGGCCGATATGTATTGAAGCGGCACGACAGAGACGCCAAATCCCGGCTCCACGTTTGCAGGCTGCGAATCAAGACTGCCGGCTGCGAGTGCCTCTGTCTGTGGGACAATTCGATAAGCGGCGCCGTCGCGGACGAGCGCGACTCCTGCCAATCGGAGCGCACTCTCGAACACGAACAGCAAGTCCTGCTTCGGAACCGGCCTTCCCGACGCAATATTGATATTGCCCTGAGCACGCGGGTCGATTGTGTAGCTCGTCTTCAGGATGTCGCCGAGTACAGTTTTTGCAACCGACGCAATCGTGGCGTTTTCGAAATTCAGTTCATACCCGGGACCGGTGCCGGTACTCGTCGCCGGGGCCACGATTGCCTGCATAGAAGAGACCGGCTCGGCCGAAAAGAGTTGGGCGCGACCTGGCCGGACAGTGCCTTGCAGATCGGCTTCTGCGGTGCGTTCCGGAAATCGGGGAAGCAGATCCTGATTACGAACCTCATCCATTACGTCAGGTTTGGTGTGAGTGTCCTGCCACGTGAGTGGCGCGCCGCATCCCGTCAGAGCCCCCGCGGCAACTAGGGCAATTGTCTTCTTCAGCTTCGCGCCACATCGCAAACGGTGCAGGCGTGTCAACATAGCGCGTAGCCTCTCACTCTCTCGCGTCTTCATTACAAATGCGAGCAGATCGTCGAGCGCGTGAACCGCGCGGCGCCCAATCTTCTCAATGATTGACGTTACTCCTTATGTTGTTGTCGCAACGGCTAAGCCGCATGCAACAATATCGCTGCACCGACACTTTCGTTTCGCCCGTGACAATTCTGCAAAGCAATGTCTCCGCGCGCGAAATCGCTCATAAGACAGCTTGTTCAGCGTCGAGCGGCGACTTCATTCGGTTGAGCAAGGCTGTAATTGCCTCTAACTTAGACATCGCACCGAAACCTTGTTTGAGTATTGCGCATCCCAACCGACCGGTTGAACGTTGGGATTGAGATAAGCATCGCCGAGAAGTTCCCGTTGAGCGGCGGCATCGCCTGGCCGTGCGACGACGAGCGCGCAGTCTTTGGGTGCCTTCGTCATGATGACGGCGTCTCCTTCTTGGAAATCGAACTCGATCTCGTCTGTTTCATCGAAGAGCTCGAGCGTGAAATTGCTGTTGCTCACGGGCTGCTTGAAGTTGAGAGCCATATGCAATGTTAGCACCGATCCATCCCACTCGAGCCATGAATCGGATGCGCCATCGAATGGCTGCTTGGTGCCATTGACGCGCGCGAACGTATAGAAGTCAGACGCGCGCAGCGAATTAACCGTCGCCCTGGCCAGCGGATCAAGCTGGTCACGCCCGAGGTGTGGGGCGCTTTCGTTGAGGCCGCTACTTCGCAATGCCGTCACCGACGTTTCCCTATCGTAGGTCCAAGATACGCGGACGCCGCTGATAGAGCCATTTCCATCAAAGATAACCGCATCATGCATGTGAACCAATATATCCGGATGAGCGTCGACGTGCCTTGCGTGGATGCACACACACAGCGTTGCGACGATTACGAACCAAATCAGAGAGCGTTTCATTGCATCATTTCAGTTGCATCCGGCGCGCGGATCGTGGAAGGGCGCGACGGCTCCTCTTTTCGAGCAGCCGTCGGCGCGGTGGTCACGGCTTCCCGTGGTCGTCGTGGTGGTCGTCTGGATCAGAACCGCAATAATGCTTGATGGCGGGCAGCTTCTTTGGATTGTCCCAGCGCGGGTCCCGAATGTCGTAGACGATGGGCTTTGCGTAATCTTCGGGATCAACGAGCCATCGTGTGTCTGGCCATTGATCGAGTGTCAGGCCGAGGCGCTTAATTTGATCCAGGTATCCGCCGTAAACGGCGGGCGAGATGGATTCCTTGAAGGTCGACCCGGTGGTCAGATGCAACGGAATGAAGATCTTCGGGTTCAGCGCTTGAATATACGCGAAGGGATCACGATAAGAATTGTTATCGAAATTGGCTGTCGCAATCGTACCGGCATCCACATCGGTGGCCGGTAAACTCTTCAGGATGTTCGTGATACGCTGGCCGTCAGCTGGCGTGCCGTTGGGCCACCCGCTTCCCAATCCTTCTTTGAGTGCTCCCGACGAGTTATACCAAGCAAAGGTGAAGTGACGACCTTCGCGCAACACAAAATCGAAAAACAGCGGAATAGGGCCACCCGGACCACCACTGCCGCTGGTAGCAATGTTGATCTGCCCAGGCAGCGTCCCACTTTTCCCGGGCGCAAGCGGCGTTCCGGCCGGAAACAGCCCCGGATCGCGCGGGTCAACCGCATAATAAACGGACGGATTAGGTGCCCGCGGCCAGGTCGGGTCGACCGGGACTGCAACCGAGTGCAAGTGTCGGAAGGCGATTACGCAGGCGTCCGGTTCCAGGAAGTCCAGTTTGACAATTTGGGTGCCGGGAACCGAACCGGTCGTCGTGACCGTGTTGCAGGAGATCGACGCCTTGTGAGGAAACGCCGTAGCCGGATTACCTTGAATCGCCGGGTCGGCCTGCTCGCGCGCGAAATCGGCTTGCAGGGCAACGCAGGTTTCCGCGGTGGCGTAGAGTTTCGCGCCGGTCATCGCAGCGATGTAGGCCGCGTTGTCCGCGTGATCGAAGTGACCATGCCCGATTAGAAGGCCTTCTGGTTTGAGAGCAACCAAATCGCCGATAACGAAGGGCGTGCGGCCCGGCGAAACTTCGAGCCGAGTGACGTAAGTGTCCAAAAGCAAAACGTGGCCGGCAATGGAAGCCGCCAGAGTTGAATTCGAGAGCCACGACAAGATGACCTTGTCGGGACTGACCCGCCCGGACTCGGGATCGACGTTCTCGTCGCCGAAAAATTTCTGACGCGCTGCGATCAAGTCGCCATTGTTTGCGTGAGCCGTGGTCGACAACGCCGAACCTGCCATGAGCGTCGCGGCCAAAGCCAAGGCACACTTGGTTGGGATTGAGTTCCTGCGTAACATATAAAGGTTCCTCTTTCGGTTGTTCAATCGTTAGAGTGAAGGTCGCCATCTCGAAAAGCCTCGCTCGTGTTTCCGAGTAGATAGGCGACAGATCGGATCGGGCCATTGATGTTTGAAAGTCCCCCGCCAGCCGCGCCAAACGAAAAGCGGTTCATAAGGCGCTTTCTCGCGATGCTAGGGACTGAATGACGGACATCAATATCTGAGGTGTGTTGTCGAGCGACACGAAGTGTTGCTTGTCAAGATGAATTGCCTCTGTGCGCTGCAACGTAGGGTCTGCGGCATTGCACGCAATGGCACGAGCGGCTACGAGATCGTCGTGTCGGTGTACCTGAAGGCGACCCATCGCAGCGCGGCACACTTGGCGGTTGCGATTGATCCGCTAACATAATCGCATTTACCCTTAACGCTTCGCAGGATGCCGTATTGAAGCGGTGCTGGCTTCCACAGGCGCCGGATCTGCGGTCGTGCCGGGCAAGGCGAGAGCCAGAACCTTGATGTTCTCGCCGTTCGAAAGCGTGGCTTCACGCGCTCCGATGTCGCGCAACGTCCATCCTGATTGAACTTCATCCTGCCGCAACTTCACCGTCTCGCCAGTCGCGCGATTCACAAAGACGGCGATGCTGTCGGCGCCCCCAGTTATCGTGCCCACGAGTTCAAATGGCGGAAGCTCAGGCTCGAGCGGCTTGGGAGCCGCGACGACAACGGGGATAGTGGGCGCGTTCGGCGGCGGCAGAGACGGAGGGCGGCGTGACGGAGAGAATAGCGGGCGCTCTTGCGTTTTATTGAGCTGCGCAAGGGGGACTTTGGCAATGGGATTATGCTCCGATCGGGTAGCCTCGAATGGCTCCTTCGCAAGCAGGTACTCCATTGTGGGCGACACTGGCGGATTCAGGCCAGTAGCCGTTGAAGTCTGACTCGCCTCGGCAGGCCGCCTCCCCGATTCGACTGCCAAGATCAGGAAGGCCAGCGCGAGAGCTTGAATCGTGAGGGGGCACTTCATTTGACACTCCGCCACCATCCGGAGACGACAATTGCGACGCGCACCTTCGTCGCGGCGTGTCTTGTCGACGACTCGGGTACCTGTATGACCAATTGATCGATGAACAGGAAGGGCGATCCCGCCTCCAGCTCGTAAAGGAGGCCTTGAAGGGCCGGCTGCTCGATCTCGAGATCGACAGAGACTCTGACGATCCCGTGTTGTGCTCCTGCGTCCTGCAGATCGACCTGCGACGATAAGATGTTGCTTCCCATCCGCGTCGCTTCTGCAGAAACGTGCTGCAGCACCACGGCGGCCGCGACTGTGACCGTGGGACCTTCGACAACTGGTGGACTCACAGCGAGCGCCCCGTCGTTCGTGCTGCGGGCCGCCCGCTGTTGTGACTGCAACCTGTCGAACATTTCGTTCGCGTTCGCCAGCGTACGATGCTGTTCCGCCAGGTCCAACGCCGTCCAGCCCGTGATCAGCAATAGAAATCCCGTCATTGCCGCGTAACAAATTGTGGCAACGAACGGAATGGCGCTGACGTAGCGTCTAATGCGGTAGGTCTGGTTCATGGATAGCGGCGAATGCGGGGTTGATTTGAGCCTCGACGTGGAATTGCTCTTTGGTTGCTCCTTCAGACCGTGTGGTTGGAGCGAAGAAGATCGCGTGTGAAAACTGGGGCGACTGCTCGATCAGGCGGATGAGCGATGCGGCGTCGCTCGTAAGGCCCGCTATCTGTAGTTTCGCGTGATCGATACGCAGCTCCGTTAGGAACGTGTTGTCTGGCAGTAGATCCGACAGCGCCTCAATCGCCATTACGGGCGAAGGAGTGTTGCGCTTCTGTTGTTCGAGCTCTCGCAAAGCGGATTCGGCAACAACATTCTGCGACGCTCTTGTGAGCACCGATATCTTTCGAGAGAGTTCTTCCCGTCTCAGGGCCAAACCGTCCGAAATGAGCGCTGAAATGCAAAGCGACGAAGTGGCAGCAAAGCCGCTTAACAGCAGAACTACCATCAGGCACGTACGAACACGACGGAAATCGGTCGGTCCGTGTATTTGTGTCTCAACGATCCTAATTGGCACGTTCGAACGTGACGTGGAGACCAGGATTGACCAAGTCCCAAGCGATCCGATAGCATCGAGCAAGGGCGTTAGCTTAGCGCGAGGCGTGGCAGCGATTGTCAGCTGAATGCGGTCGCCAGTCTCGTCAGGTGAAGCACTCCAACCATAGACCGCTTCTTGCACATCCCACGGGGTTAGTCGGTCGATTTGGGACCTCACGACACCCGCCGCATATTCGGCAGCGCGCCTCGGCAAATCCAGCGGGCGAAACAGAAATCGCGCCGGGTGAAGGACAAGTTCAAGCTGACTTCCAGTCAGAGCTAACTTCCATGCTGGAGGGATTGGGCTAGCAACCGCTCCCTCCAGGACCGCGAGCGCGTGGTCAGGCGCTTTCGCGTTTTTGGGGTCGGTCACGAGATGAAGGGTGAATTGATCCTTCTCGAATTCCACCATCCGAACCTGCGAGCGTCGGCGCAAGCCGTTCGAGAGCGATGAAACTTCGGACGCCACGGCTTGTACCCACGAAGCGAGGCCTGCCGCTATCGAATTAAACAGGATCATGGCGGGTTCGCCGTTGCCATGCCCTGACGACAGTCACCGCGCAAACTGTCATCCCAGGCAAGGATATGAAAAGGATCGTCCGGACCCTGTAGCAAGATGACCGCTTCCGCACAGCTATTCCATCCCCCTGCGCCCCCTATTTTTATGTCCAGCCGGAACGCGTCACTTGCATCGGCGGTCGCGGCGGTTTGATCTGAACCGAGCAGTCGGACTAGAGCGTCCTTACTGGGAGCCACGAGCTGCCGTTGGCCAAGAAAACCATTCAGACGATCTAGGGTCATGCCAGGCAAAGCCGCAACAAGCTCGGGCGGCGCGTCGAAGACGTTAATATCGGACCTGCCGCTGTAAACGGTCACCAGAGGCAACATTCGTTCTATGATGACCTGCGGCAGACCTTGAACTAACCATAACTCTCCTACATGTGCGAAGGGAGCGCCTCGCGGTCCATAGCCGCGGCCGGCGGCGCGGTAAAGCTGCGCTTCATTAGCGCGATCGGATGGTCTTAAGCGCTCTCGCCAACCAACAATCCGCGCAGCAAAACGCGGGGCATCCTCCTCCGATGCGCCGATCGCTATGAAGAAACTCGATAGTAGTTCGCGCGGGGCCTGATTGAGATCGAGCCGGGCCGCTTCGGAAACGAATCTGACCGATGCGTTGGCTTGGCCTAGCCGGAAGCTGAAGTGGCCATGCGTAGGTCGATCGCGCTGGTCTGCCACAGCAAGGCGTTGGGTCGCGAGATTAAGGCTGGCTGACACCAATTGATCGGCTTGCAGACGGCGCTCGATCACCGAACTCGACCAGGAAGAACTGCCTATGTAAATCGAATAGATGGACGCAAGTGTCGCGAGTGCAATCAACATCCAGAGGACCGCAATGAGGATAAAGCCCTCCCGCCCCCCAGATAAGTGTCCTTCCTGCGGATTGCAAAATATCATTGTGGCCTCAGGTCCGACGGCTCTCGAGAGAGTCCGCTGCGGGAGCCGTATCGGGACTAGTGTCGGGCTCTCCCGTGCAATCCGTGCTCTTTCCGCTGATGCATAGTGCAGGCGCGTCAACATGAATAAGCGTCGTGGTCGAGATTACCCTCGCCTCCCCAAGGGTGTGATCTTGGACCGTGAGGCGGATGGCGGCCGGCAAGTGGCCGACATTCAGCCAGTTCGCCTTCCACACGCCGCCGGGTCCCGCATAGGCGAACTCGGCCCGATAGGGCGATCGCAGCAGGACGACGGGATTACCAAAGCCAGACGGGTCAATCGCACCTTCAAACAAGACGAAGGGCCTCGAAGAGCGTATGAGGACGAGACCAGTAGGGTCCTTGATTGTTTCGATTTTAACGATCTCGAGGCCCGACTTGGCGTTGGGGCTTGTAACCGTGCGCACAAAAGTGACAGATCCTTCTGTGCCGTTGAACAGCGGCTTTTTGCTTCCGCCGTTGGCGGAAATGAACTGCGATGCCGCAAGATCGGCGGTTAAACGGTCAAGGGCGATGCCAATAAGCTCGGCGCGTTGCGCGCGCGCCAGGCCACGATCCCAGCTGGGTAGCCAATGCGTCGCGATTGTGCTTAGACAAAAAACAACAATCCCCATAAGTACGATCGCCGCGAGAGCTTCGAACAGCGTGAACCCCGCGATACTCGCGCGGTGCAAGGCTTGGGAGAGGTGATCCCGGGCTATCACTGCGACCTCCGGCCCAGACGCGCAGTTTCCAGGGCGAAGCTCGTACCTGCTGAAGATTTAACCTGGATCCGGACCCGTTTCGGCACCCATTGCTGCTTGTCGGACGCTGTCCTGAGCAAGGGCGATATATCGACGCGCCAGACAATGCCGTTGAGTTCACCCGACGTTACGCCCGTGGTTGCGTCGCCGCGCGGCGGCAATGCTGCCGCCAGAGTGCGCGCCGTCTCCACCAAGACCATGCGATCATCAATCCTCCGCGCGCCTTTTATGCTGGTCGACATGAGCGAGCCGATCGCCGCCAGCATGGCGGTGGCGATCGCGAGAGCGGCCAATGCCTCGACGATCGTAAACCCCGCGACGCTGCGGGAGGCATTACACAGCCGGAACGCGCACAATCTCGATTCCCCCCGTAAGCCAATTCACACGAACTTCGTAGACAGTATTCAGACGCGAGAGTCTAAGCGTGCCACCGCACGAGAACCCGCTCGGGAAAAAACTTATGGTCGAAAGGGCGGGTCGTCCTTCGCAATCCCGTGGCAATAGTGCGTCCAGCGTCACATCGTCCGGTACCACGAGAACGCTGCCGTTCGAACCTGATTGCAGGCGCCGGGTGCTCGCGTCGATTCTGGTCAGCACGCGCATCCCGCTCTTAACTGCCGCGTTCCGGTCGATCTTCAATAGGGACGCGATTTCGAGTGCCGATGCCTCGAGCCGCGGCCGCGACGTTCCAGGCGAAAGCCGTGGCAGAAGGATACCGACCAGCATTGCGACGATGGACAACACGCAGACCATCTCAAGCAAAGTAAATCCGTTTTGTGCTTCCGGGCTATTTCTCATTGCTGTTTGACGAGATATCGGCGGCAGAATCCGCACCGCCCTCATGCCCGTCAGCCCCGTAGGACATGATCTCAAACTTGGCGTTCCCACTGGGCGACCGGTAAACATAGGGCCTACCCCACGGGTCGTTCGGTAGGCTATTTCCATCGATGTAGGGACCGTGCCATCCGGCCATCGAAGCTGCGGGTTTTACCAGGGCGTTAAGGCCTTCCGAAGATGACGGATAGCGTCCCGTGTCGAGAAACATGAGATCGAGCGAACTGGCGAGGCTGCGGATTTGTATCTTGGCCGTCTTGACCTTGGACTCAGCGAGATAGTTCAACACGCGGGGGCCGATCAGTCCCATGATCAGCCCGATGATCGTAATGACGACCAGCATCTCGACCAAGGTGAATCCATTCTCGCCCGCTGCGAACGACCGCCGCCGCCAGGCCATTGCGCGGGATGAGATAAGCGTCATTTGCGCTCGCTGTTTTGAGATCACGATACGAGTTGAGTGATAGACAGCAGGGCCGTCATAATGGAAACGATGAGACCGCCGACAACCACGCTAATGCCGATCACGGCCGCCGGTCCGATAACGGCGACGAGCCGGTCAAGACTCCTCTGTAGCTTGGCTTCGTAGAACTCCGCGATGCGCCCGGCGAGTATTGGCAGCTGGCCGGTTTCTTCGCCAATGCGGATCATGCGGATCGCCATCATGGGCAAGACCGTTGACTGGGAAAGGGCGTCAGAAAGCTTCGCGCCGTGTCGTACTTGATCAGCCGCGGTTGTCCAGGCGGGAACATCGCCCGAAAAGGACATGATATCGACGAGGATGCGCAGGGTGGTGGTCAAAGGTACCTGACTGCCAGCAAGGATGCCGAGATTGCGGCAGAACACCGCAGTTTGGTAGGCCCGAAAAATCGAACTGGGGCCCGGCAATCGCATCAGTGTTGCGAGCAGCCGGAACCGGATCACGGGCCGGCGGAGGACGGCATAGGCTGCAAAGATGGCGGCCCCTGCGACTCCAAGAATCGCCAGACCGTTGGAGCGCGTCCATTCAGAAACGCCAAGCACCGTGACAATCAGCGAGTCCTGCTTGGCGCCGAAATCGCGCAACACAGCTCCGAACTGTGGCAGTACCACGAGAACAAAAAATGCCAGCACGCAGGATGCAGCGAGCAACACGAATGCAGGATATTGCAGCGCATCAGTAATTCTTCGGCGCAAGGCCTCCGTGCGCGCGCGCTCGCTTGCCAGCATATCGAGAAGGTGGCCGAGCTTCCCGGACGTTTCGCCGACTTGCACGAGCGCCGCATAGATAGGCGGAAAGCAACTCGGATATTTGCCGACGGCTTCAGCGAAGCTTTCGCCCGCAAGCACTGCGACGCGGAGTTTACTCACAATCGGGCGCAGGCGGCCGATGTCGTCATCTGAGCACAACAACTCCAGTGCATCGTCAAGCCTCGCGCCCGCCTTGAGCAGCAAAGAAAGATCACGTGTAAAGATGGTCACGTCTTCGGCGCGTGGTCGCCCAAGAAAACCAGCAGCGATATGAGCGACCGCAACCTTAGTGTCCTGAGCGACTGTTTCGATCGGAACGAGACCGAGATACTCGATACGCGCGAAAACTTCCTTCGCGGTGGACGCGGAGATCATACCGTTTACGAGCTCACCGCTCTGGGTCATAGCTAGATAGCGAAAGGTTTGCATCACGTTATCGTATGGTCGTTACGCGGAGAACTTCCGCGGGCGACGTGACGCCGGCTCGGCATTTCGCGAGGCCGTCTTGGATCATGGTGGTCATTCCAGATCGAACCGCTGTTCGATCAATCGACACGGCGTCGCAGTGCGCATTCATCAGCTGACGAACCTCATCGGCCACTTCAAGGACCTCGAACAGGCCAACGCGGCCGCGGTAGCCCGTTCCGCCGCAACGCTCGCATCGGCCTGCCTTGTAAACTTCATCACCAACCCGAAGGCCGATCGCGGCGTACCGCCGATCGGCCGCAAACTCCGAGTGCTCGAGCCGGCTCGTTGTTTTGCACCGGTCGCAAAGCTGCCGCACCAGCCGCTGCGCGATCACGGCACGGAGGGTTGAACTCAACAGAAACGCCTCGACGCCGAGGTCCAGCAGTCGCGGCACGGCGGCCGCAGCGGTTTCGGTGTGCAGCGTGGTCAGGACGAGGTGCCCGGTCAGGGCAGCGTGGATCGCTACTTCCGCTGTCTCGGCATCACGGATCTCGCCCACCATGATGACATCCGGATCTTGCCGCACGAAAGCGCGCAATGCCTTCGCGAAAGTCAGGCCGATAGCAGAGTTTACCTGGGACTGATTGATGCCCTTGATTTCGTATTCTACCGGATCCTCGATCGTCAGTATCTTCCGGGAGGATTCGTTGAGGAGGCCGAGCACGGTCGCAAGCGTCGTGGTTTTACCGCTGCCGGTTGGTCCGGTGACCACGATGAGACCGTGCGGGAGCGTCAGGACTGCGCGGAGCTTTGCTTCGTCGTCGGGCGCAAAGCCGAGCTTCTCGATCGCAAGGAGTCCCCGCTCCTTGGGCAGAAGCCGAATGACGGCAGACTCACCATGCTGCGTCGGCATGATAGCGACGCGCAAATCCATTTCAGCTCGCCCAAGTTGGACACGCGCGGCGCCATCTTGAGGCAATCGGCGCTCGGCTATGTTGAGACCCGCCAGGATCTTGATGCGGGAGACTATGGCCTGTGGGAGTACATGGGATGGTGAGGGGATATGGCGAAGCAGGCCATCAACCCGCATACGCACTGCCAGTTCCGTCCTGAAAGGCTCAATGTGTATGTCACTGGCGCGAAGCTCGGCGGCCTTTTCGATCAATTCGGAGACGGCACGGACGACCGGCGCGCCGCTAGCTAGGTCGCGGAGGCTTTCGATATCCTCCTCGCGGACAGCGATGGTATTATCCCTATTCGCTGCGGTGGTCTCGCCTTCGCTAAGGCGCTGAGAGAGCGCGGTATCAATGTCCTCAAACGACGCGATGGCGACCTTTACCGCGGGGCCGAGTACAATCTCCGCGGCGCTGATCGCTGCCGTGTCCGTGGGATCGAACAGGGCAATCACGGCGCGTCCATTCGCGAGCTGATACGGAAAAATCGCCATTTCCCGGAGGAAGCGAGGCGAGAAGTGTTCGACCAAGCTCGTCCCAGCCAAGAGGTCGGCTAAAGCCGCACGGTCATGTTTGAAAAAGGCTGCGACCGCGTCGGCAAACTCCTGGGCCGACAGGTCGGACGATTCGAAAAGCTGGCGCAGCGTGAGCTTTTCGGCGACAAGGCCGCCCATGCCGGCTGCGACATGCGCATCGCCCCGAAGGCGCTCTGCAAACTCAGTCACGGTTTCAGGCCTCATGAAGCGCGGGAGCCTCCTCAAGTGTGAGCTCTGTTTCACCTGGAGTCTCGGGCCATCGCTTTGTGGCAAGTGCGAATGGCCCGTCACGGAGCCGCTCGCGAATATAGCGGACGCAAAGATAATATCGGTACACACTGCTTGAGCGGACTTTGGTGACGGCAGATATATCAGCCGGCTGCCACCAGAGGGGAAGCACGTGGACTAATTGGCCATTCGCGAGCCCCTTGGCCACGTCCCAATAAGAACGCAGCATTATCCCACGGCCGGCAATCGCCCAATTGCGGATGATATCGCCATGGTTGGTGGAGAGGGCAGCGGTGACGTTGATGGTGCGCATCCCGATGGGACCATGCAAAGTCCAGCGCTCGAACACCTCGTCACGTTCGCGCATGACCAGGCACGAATGTCCAGCGAGATCGCCGAGTTCCTCCGGCATGCCGCGTCGATTGAGATAGCTGGGAGCCGCGCAGAGAATGCGTCTTCCCTGCGCAATAGGATGCACGAGCAAGTGAGGCTCGCGTACCCTGCCGACCCGAATGTCAATGTCGACATTCTCCTCAACCAGATCCACGCTCCGATCGACGATTTCCAGCCGAATATCCAATTCCGGGTGTAGGAGCGCCAACTCCGATACAAGTGGTGCGACATGATTGCAGCCAATACCCGAGCTTGCCGTAATTCGTACGCTGCCGCGGGCGACGGAATCGGTCTCAGGACCGTCAGCTACAAAATCCGCATAGGCATCGAGAACGCGCTGCGCTTTGGACAGCAACACTTCCCCATCGCTGCTGAGCACCGCTTGTCGAGCGGTACGCAGGAACAACACGCGTCCGAGTGCCCGCTCAAGTAGCGCGACGCGCTTGCTGACGTAGGCAGGCGACGCACCTAACTCTGTCGCCGCCGCAGCAAAACTTCCCCGCCGCGCCGCAACGATAAACACCTCAAGATCTTGTGCTAATGGTTTCACCCCGACGTTTCCCGATTGCAAAACGGAACTTATTCGCCCGCTAATCTATAATCTTAAGGTCACTGGCTCGCTGACCTCAATGCTCATTATAATATACAAACGATTAGAATAATTTCTTGCGAGGACGTGATCTGCTGGGCAGTTGCGCAAGGTTGGGCCGGCAAACGGCATAGGCCGCGCTGCGACGTCAGCTGGTTAGAGGAAGGGGGCGGCCAGGATGGCGGCGAAGCGCTTAAGCAATCGTCACCACGCGTAAATTATTGGTTGTGCCGGCATCGCCGAAACGTATGCCGGCCACGGCGACGATGACATCGGCATTCTCCGCAAAAGTTCACGTTGAGAGCGGTTTGCGTCGCGCGTTCGACCATCTCCTCGTAGGAGCTTATGTTGGGGGACTTCATGCCGTGGGCGCCCCCACAACAGGCATAGTTGGCGCGAGACCCGTTCCTCCGGTGTGATCGCGAGGATCAGTACCTTGGGACGTTTGCGCGCGATGCGCGTTGCAGTCGTACCGCTCGAGGTGAAGGCGAGGATCGCTGAGGCTCCGATCATCGTTGCGAGATCCGCAGCCGCCGCGGTCGGGGCGGTCTGCTCCTCGTCCGGCTCCGACGCATTGACGATCGAACGATACATTTTATGTCGCTCGGTGCTTTCGATTATGCGGCTCATGTTGGTGGCGGCCTCGCACGGATATTGCGCGGTCGCAGATTCCGCGGACAGCATGATCGCGTCGGCTCCGCCATAGATCGCTGTGGCCGCATCCGAAGTGTCGGCGCGTGTCGGCGTCGGCGCAGCAACCATTGAGCGTCGAGGCGGCACGATCGGATCAATTCCTTTTGTCGGCCGGGAACCTCCGCATGCGGAATTGCGACGCCAAGATCAACGCGCGCGATCACTATCCCATCGGAGAGGCGCACGATGTCATCGATATGCCCGGACGCCGACCGACGGAACAAAGCGAACGGCGTCACCGGCACTGAGGGAAAATCTGCCATTCCTTATGGTACCAACCCGGATCTTTGGCCCCTGCAAGTCCTGAAGAATACCAATAGGGCGGCTGAATCTTCGTTCGAGTTGACGAATTGCGCCATGACGCCTTGCGTGATCTGCCTGTAAGTCGGAACGTATCCGCCCGCCTGGCCCAATGCCGCGAGCATCTCTGGCGAACGGCTGGCGGGTCCGACGGTCGCAATAATCTTGGCTCGCCGACGATGCATGTTTTACCTCGCGAAATTGCGGGGCCGCCCATCAAACAGCCCTGACATTGCCGACGTTCGTGCGTATCGAATCGATGCGAATGAGAGCGCCGACGCGATCAAGAAGGCCGTTGCTATCGCGGGCCGCGAGGCAAGAGCGGATCGAAGTGTGCCGCATGTGCCTGGCCTAGCGCGCTCGGCGCACGATCGTGCCTGGCGCACTCGGCGTCTCCGTCCCAGCCAAGTAGAGCAGCATCACTTTCGCAAACCGGACCTCCAGATCGTTCGTCAAGCCGGATGGGCTCCTGGCCCGATCGGCGTTTGATTGTTCTGCGCATCGACGGCGCTATCGAGAAAACGCTGCAATCAAGGCAGAGCGGATTCAATCTCCAATCGTTTATACAAAAGAATGACATAATAAGACCGGCGTTTTTGATGTTATCGTCGTCGTACGGAGGAACTGATGGACCTGCAACAACTGCGCTGCTTCGTAGCAACAGCCGAAGAGCTTCACTTCGGAAGAGCGGCGCAACGAATGAATATGCTTCCCTCGGCCCTGGGGCGGTTTGTTCGGCTGCTGGAGGAGGATCTCGGCACGCGGCTTCTGACGCGCACGACGCGAAACGTCGCGCTGACGGACGACGGTGTTGTCTTGCTTAAAGATGCGCGTGCGCTGCTGACGCAAGCCGATGCGCTTGCGGTCAGATTTCGGACGCGCTCGCGCAAAGGGGCAACAATCATACGCGTTGGTGCCATCGACAGTGCTGCCGCCGGACTTATTCCGAAACTTCTTAAAGACTTTCGCAAGCGTCGGCCTGATGCAACGATTCAACTGGTCGAGGATAAGACCATTCGTCTGTTGCCGCGCCTTTTGACCGGACGGCTTGATCTCGCCTTCGTGCGCCCCCCAAAAGACGCCAACAAGCGGCTGGAGTTTCTATTTCTCTTCTTTGAGACAGCCGTCGTAGCCCTTCCGCACCATCATCGACTTGCGTCGAGGAAGATGGTCAAGGTTGCGGATCTCAAGAACGAGCCACTGATCGTTCCCGAACGGCGGTCCAGGCCTCATAGCCACGATCTAACGATGAAGCTCTTTGCGGAAGCCGGGCTAGACGCCCGGATTGCTCAGATTGCGGAGGAAAAGCAAACGATCGTCAACCTGGTGTCGGCCGGTTTGGGGATCGCTATCGTACCTAGCTGGACGTCGCGCCTGGCGAGCCGCGGGGTTCGCTATGTCCGGCTCGTGGCGTCGGACATGAACAAACTTCCCCTTGCGGCTGCTTGGTCGCGCGGGACCAGGGATCCCATCCGAGACGACATATTGAAGATGCTGCGGGCCGATCTTGCAGCTTACGCAAAGGAAGCTTGAGTCGCACCCGATCGCACTACTCTCTCCCGCAGACTGCCCGCCACCTATGGCGGGCGTTTTTTTGGGAGTTAGGCAGACTGGGAAAACCACCGGGCCGGAAGGCTACATCATTTCGGGCCACTCGAGGTAGATTCGGAAGAAGCCCATGGGGTTCAAGCGGCCGCGTTATAGACACCGCGGATCTTGGTTTTGTTGTGCTTCCAAAGTTGGTGGAGCGCCGCCTCATCGCGCCATCGCTGTATATTTAGGGGCCTACTATCTTAGGCGGTTATCGGATCGACGAAACCGTGTCCTCTCTTTCCGGAGACGATCTTGCGCAGGATATACCGAAGCGGGCAATCAGCTCGGAGGCGACGCGCGTCGGCGGCCGGATCCGCAAGGCAGATAAGGCCCAGATCCCTTCTGATTTCGGCCTGACGATTGAGCCGGCGCTCAAAGTTCCGTCACGAACTCATGTCTGACCGCGCAGAACGGGAGGACGCCGGGGCAAGGCGCTGCCGGACGAGGTCTTTTAGAGGAATCATCGTGTCGATCTCCAGCACAATCGACACCGACAGATCGATGCCCGCGGCACCGGCGTCGAGAAGGCTTCGAATCGGATTTTGAGCAGAGGGAAAGAGTATAGCAAGCAGGCTCGCGGGGCTGACCGGATCGCCGGCGAACATTTCTGGCGGCCCGATTGCGAACAGCCGCTCCACTGCGAGGCGCTTGCTGATTAAGCGTGGGCTTTCTGGTTGAAGACGTGGACCAACGCGACGTCGATCGAGCGCGTCAACGTCCCTCTAGCAAGTGCGGGCGTACTCGGGCAGACGCTCCCGGTAGGCCCTGATCAGCTCCGCGCCTGCCAATGCAATGACGGACGGGGTAGCACCGATGATGACATCACTGGTGAGATGCTTTCCGTCGGCCATGACTTCCTAACCGGCAAGGTCACGCAGGATCTGAGATGCGCTCCGGTGCAAGAGAAGGCTTGCCTCGGTCATCTGCATTCCTCGACCGTCGCGGTCGAACAGAGGTGTTTGTGAAACGCAATAGTTACGGCTCGGGGGCTAGCAGCGGATCGCACCCCCGATCGGTCGTCCAACTTGGATCGCGCTGATGAACATCGAAACGCACGCGAAGTGGGCTTGCAGGATGCCTCGACAATCGACGGCTCATGAGTATTCGTGCTCCTTGCCTCCCTTTCCAGATGCGCTCAACGATGACCATCGGTACCCGACCGAACACGGTTCAAACACTTTCGGACCGGCGAGCTTGACATTTGCGCTCGCATCGGAGCTCGGCGCCTGGCTTTCTGCAAGAATCATCAGGCACCTTTGGCATAAGACCGCAACCGCTTTTCGAGGACCGTCAAAAGCGTATCGCGAATAGGATCGCGGGAACCACGCAGCCAACTTGCAGCGAGCGGAAGCCGTCCAACTGCTCCAAAGCGCTCCAGCTTGAGCGGAACAAAGCGAACGCCCGCAACAGCCATGCGAGAGGTCCAGCGGGGGACGACGGCCAGTCCCAGTCCAGCCGCAACCATGTTCACGATCGTCTGCTTTTCATCGGCGAGCTGAGCGATGCGGGGCGTCAGCCCGGCGTCCTCGAACAGCTTCATGGTCAAGTCGTGGCTGTGGGGCCGAGATCGCCGATCAGGAACGATCATCGGTTGATGAGCGATCGCCGAGAGCGACAGACATTCGTTACGTGCAAGCGCGTGCCTGCGGGGAAGGGCGACCACTGCGGTTTCCATGAGCAGAGTTTTACATTCGAGCCTTCGGTCCATCTTCTCCGGAGGACGGATGAAAACGAGATCGAGCGCTCCGGAAAGGACCTTGGGAAGCAGCCGGAACGTCTTTTCCTCCAGAAGATGAACGGTGACGTCGGGGTATTTCGCGCGGAAGTCTCGCAACAGCTGCGGCATAAGCCCGGCCGCAGCACTGTCTATGGCGCCTACCTTGAGATTCCGGGCTCCGACCGAACGCGAGCGACCGCGCAAGACGGCCTCCACGGTCGAGACCTTTGAGAGAATGATGCGCGCCTCCCGAAGAAGTAGCGCGCCGTCGTCGGTCAAAGAGACGGCTCGCGTGGTCCTTGCAAACAGCCGCGTACCAAGATCCTCTTCCAAGAGTTTGATGTGGCGGCCGAAGGCGGAAGGTAGCATCTGCAGGTGTTGGGCCGCGCGGCCAAAATGCAGCTGCTCGGCGGCGGCGACGAAACATCTCAATTGACGCAGCTCCATGAGCAGGCCCTTTTGTCGAATCCGAGCCATTATACCATTTTTTTGTACAAATAAGGGCGTATTGAGTGACGCCGTCTCTTCCTTCTAGGCTGGCCGTAGATAAAAGGCATGGCTGCCAGCCGGGGCGCCAGCCGAAAAACGAGGAGGCCCAAGGTGGTGAACGAGGTTCAGAAGCGCACGATCCGTCGAGTAGCTTACCGGATCGTGCCATTCGTGATGCTACTCTACTTCGTCGCGTTTATCGACCGAGTGAACATCGGCTTCGCAGCGCTGACGATGAACAAGGATCTTGGTTTCTCCTCCTCCGTATACGGATTTGGTGCGGGCATTTTCTTCTGGGGTTACTTCCTGTTCGAGGTGCCCTCCAACATCATTTTGGACAAGGTGGGAGCCCGACTGTGGATCGCTCGGGTCATGATCACCTGGGGCTTGATATCCGGGGCAATGGCGTTCGTCCAAGGGCAAACAAGCTTCTACGTTCTTCGCTTCTTGCTCGGCGCGGCCGAAGCTGGGTTCTTCCCAGGAATTATCCTCTATCTGTCCTATTGGTTTCCCGCGCGCCAGCGTGCCGGGATCACCGCTCTGTTCATGGCAGCGGCGCCTCTTTCAACGGTCCTCGGATCGCCCGTCTCGGCCGCTCTTCTGGAGTTGCACGGCTTGTTCGGCCTTAAGGGGTGGCAATGGCTATTTCTCCTCGAGGCGCTACCCGCCATCGTGCTTGGGTTCATCGTGCTCGGATTCATGACGGATCGGCCGGAACAGGCGAAGTGGCTTGCCGATGATGAGCGGGCCTGGCTGGTCGAGGCCATGAATGCGGAGCGGGCGGCCAAGGCAGGGTCGGCGAGCCATAGCGTCTGGCGGGGACTGACGGATCTACGCGTTCTGGCTTTGTCCCTCGTCTACTTCGGCACGTCGGCGGGACTGTACACGCTGGGGGTATGGGCGCCGCAGATCATCAAAGGCTTCGGCCTGTCGAATATGGCGGTTGGATCGCTCAATGCGATCCCGCCGACGATCGCCGTGGTGGCCATGTATCTGTGGTCAAGGCATTCGGACCGCACCAACGAACGGACGTGGCATGTAGTCATCGCTTGCCTCGTTGCGGCGGCCGGGCTCGCGCTGGCAGGCATGTCGACTGGCGTTGCTTCAGTTATCGCTGCGCTGGTGCTGGTGAACGTCGGCATCAGCGCCGCCAAGCCGCCGCTTTGGAGCATGCCGACACTGTTCCTGGCCGGTCCGGCCGCGGCGAGCGGCATCGCAACCATCAACTCCATCGGCAATCTCGGCGGCTTCGTCGGTCCGGCCATGATCGGATGGATCAAGGACCTCACCGGCAGCTTCGAGGGCGGGCTCTATTTCGTCTGCGCACTCTTGTTGTTGTCCGCCACGCTGACGTTGCTGCTCGCGCGCTCGATCGGCCGCCATCAGGCGGCCGTCGCGCACTAATCATACGGAAGAGGAAGGATATCTCTCATGAAGACCTACAACGTTGCGGCAATCCCAGGCGACGGTATCGGCTCCGAAGTTGTGGATGCCGGCGTCGAAGTTCTTAAGGCGCTGGCGAAGCGCGATGGGGCATTCACCTTTCACTTCGACCACTTTGATTGGGGTGGGGAATATTATAAGCGGCATGGCCGCATGATGCCCGAAAACGGGCGCGATCTGATCCGTAATCACGATGCAATCCTGTTTGGCTCCGCAGGGCACCCAGAAATTCCGGACCACATCACGCTTTGGGGCCTGCGGCTCGCGATCTGTCAGCCGTTCGATCAATATGCGAATGTGCGTCCGACCCGCATCCTTCCCGGCATCACCTCGCCCTTGCGTGCCGTCAAGGACAAGGAGCTCGACTGGGTCATCGTTCGGGAAAATTCGGAAGGCGAGTATGCGGGCGTCGGCGGACGGGTCCATCAGGGATCTCCTTTGGAGGCAGCAACCGATGTCGCTATGTTCACGCGCGCCGGTGTGGAGCGGATCATGCGCTTTGCCTTCGGCCTTGCACGGTCTCGTCCCCGCAAGTTGTTGACCGTCGTGACGAAATCCAATGCACAGCGGCATGCAATGGTCATGTGGGATGAAATTGCAGCGGAGGTCGCGCGCGAGTTTTCTGACGTGACGTGGGACAAGATGCTGGTCGATGCCATGACGATGCGCATGGTCATGCGCCCGCAGAGCCTCGATACGATCGTGGCTACCAATCTCCATGCTGATGTGCTGTCCGACCTTGCCGCTGCCCTTGCCGGTTCGCTTGGCATCGCCCCGACCGCCAATCTCAATCCCGAGCGCAAATTCCCATCGATGTTCGAGCCCATCCATGGCTCCGCCTTCGACATCACAGGCAAGGGCATTGCCAATCCCGTCGGGACATTCTGGTCGGCGGTTATGATGCTTGAGCATCTGGGGGAGAATGCAGCCGCGCAGCGGCTCATGAAGGCAATCGAGCGCGTCACCGCCAACCCCGAACTGCATACGCCAGACCTTGGAGGATCGGCGAACACCCGCAAGGTGACAGACGCTGTCGTGAGCGCGATCCAAGCGGAAAACGCGTGAAGCCCCCCAATGTCCGCTGTGTGGACCGACGCACGGGCTCGCAGCTTGCTGCGGCAACTCTTTGATGCCGCAATCGCGAGCGCTGATCCGCGCATAGCCGTCACGACGCATCTGCCGCCAAAGCCCAGCGGACGCTGTATTGTTGTCGGAGCCGGCAAGGCGTCCGCGGCAATGGCTGCGGTGGTCGATGCGGCCTGGCCCGACGTCGAATTGTCGGGGGTCGTTGTGACGCGGCACGGGCACGCGGTGCCGGCGGGCGGGATCGAAGTCCTTGAGGCGTCGCACCCCGTCCCGGACCACTCGAGCGAGGCCGCGGCGCTGCGGATGCTGGATGCGGTCAGAGGGCTGACGAAGGATGACCTGGTCCTAGCGTTGATGTCCGGTGGCGGGTCCGCACTGATGGCCCTTCCCGCCCCTCCGATGACCCTCGCGGACAAGCAAGCGGTAAACCGGGCATTACTCGCGAGCGGGGCGACGATTGCGGAGATGAATGTGGTGCGCAAGCACCTGTCGGCGATCAAAGGCGGTCGGCTGGCGCTTGCAGCGCGCCCTGCGCGCCTCCTCACCCTCGTGATCTCAGACATTCCGGGGGACGATCCGGCTGCGATCGCCTCCGGCCCGACGCTGCCGGATGCCAGCACGAAGGCCAATGCGCGCGAGATCGTTCGCCGTTTCGGGATCAAGCTGCCCGACTCTGCGCAAGCCGTTCTAGACGGCGGACAAGATACGGCGAAGCCTGGGGACATTGCCGAAGATGTCCGTATTATCGCCGCGCCACTCACGGCCCTTGATGCTGCAGCGCAGCTCGCCAAGCGCGAGGGATTGAGCGCTGTTGTACTTGGGGACGCAATCGAGGGGGAGGCCCGAGAGCTCGGTACCATGATGGCCGGAATTGCCCGGTCGGTCGCTCAGCACGGGCATCCTGTAAAGGCGCCGGCCGTTCTGCTTTCAGGAGGAGAGACGACAGTTAGCATCGGTCATGGCCGAGCAGGTCGTGGTGGTCGCAATACCGAGTTCTTGCTCGGACTTGCGGTGGCCCTTGATGGAGCGGCGGGCATTTGGGCCATTGCCGGGGATAGTGACGGGATTGATGGAACGGAGGATGCCGCCGGCGCTTTGGTGACGCCAGATACCTTGCATCGCGCCGCTGCGAGCCAGCTCGATGCCCGCGCGCTTCTGACGGCTCACGATAGTTACACCTTTTTCGAGCGTCTTGGTGATCTCGTTCGAACAGGTCCCACTCTCACAAATGTCAATGACATTCGGGCCGTTCTGATTGCGCCGACTAGGCAACAGACGTCGTAAGCTGGCAAAGCTCGTTCGTTCGCCTACATAAGGCGCCCGCTCGTGCGAGAGCTCCCGCGAGCGCGTCGTGCAGAGCTGCATGCTCAGAGAGCAACCATTCCACACCAGAACATCCAATCTTTGCCGATATCGACCTCGTATTTGCGAGCGAAGTTCAGTTTGCCATCGTCGGCGACGTCGAATACTGTCAACCCTGCTGGAACCGTCCGAACGGCGCCACCGTCGCGAACGTCAAGCGGCGCAACCGCAGCTGTGACCAGCATTCGTCCGGCCGGATGGATTGAGAATGTCCTGCAATGGAAGGTCAGGGTATCAATGGTCTGGATGAGCGTCGGCTCTCCGCTTGCGGGATTGATCGAAAACACGGCGACAGTATTTTCTCCCTCCCCATGGACCTTTCGGCCCGCGAAATCGATCGTTCCGTCCGAGCGGTTGGCAAGATAGACGAACCGGCCGTTGGGGTGCACGTGGATGGGGCCGACGAACTGGACCGGTAGCCTAGCTTCGTGGTTTTCAGCAGTATATCTTTCGAACAGCGGCTTAGGATCGATGCCTTCGTCACTCGTCCCATAGACCAGCAGCTGGTTGTTGCGTTCCATCGATACGAACATCCACGGTTTTTCCGGATGAAAGTCGACGTGCCGCGGGCCGAAGCCAAGTCCGTTTCCTTTAGTGATCGAAGTCTCATGCGAAAGCTGCCCCGCTTCAAATCGGAAGACTTTCAGGGCTCCGGGATCTTCGGGCTTGCCGGCGCCCGGATCGTTGCCGCGCGTCGGAAGCACGACGAGCTTGCCAGACGGTGAGACACGGACTTGGTGAGCATAGATGCCGGCATCGATTGAGCCGGACTGCTTGATTTCAACTCCGATGGAGCCGTTCTCCCCGAGCGCATGGACGGTCAGATCTGACGGCATGTTGTAAGCAACAAGCAGATAGCGCCCTGCCGGATCGAGCGTGAGGTTAACTGGGCGGTTCTTGAGAAAGACAGGCTCTCCAAATTGCTGCAGCCGCCCCGTGTCTTGATCGATCGCATAGACCGCGACCCCGTGCCGGTCGTCAGCCTTGGAGGTATACCGGTTGCTAAAAGCCACGTAGAGCAGCGGCTTTGATGGATGCTTCCAGGCGTACTGAACCGCCTCTGGCACGCGAATAGTGTCAATTTTCTGCAAGGCGAGCTTCGTGTCGTCGGCCTCGTAACACATCAGCTCGGACCCAACTGCGACGTAGAGGACCGCGCGAGCTGTGTTCTGCGCAGCAACTGCTCGTGGCGATAGCCCCGCTGCGGCAAGGAGGCCTACAAACGTACGGCGGCTGAGTGACACTGCGCGGTTCATGCGTTCAACTCCTCGTAACGTGCTGCTAAGTCTACTCGGCCTCAAAAGGCTGGGCCGGCGGGGCCGGACCAGCCTTCTGTTTATTAGGGCCGCTTTCCGGCTTCGTGAGTGGCGCGAGTCCATGCCCGAGCCTGATCCGAGAGGCTGAAGCCGAGGCCCGGTCGGTTTGGCACGATCATGCGTCCATTCACGACATGGAGTTTCTCGTTGAACATGGCTTCCGACCACTCGAAGTGCTCGACCCAGGGCTCGCGGCCGTAAGCCGCCGTCAGATGAAGGTGGATCTCCATGCAGTAATGGGGAGCGAGCTGCAGCTTCTTATGGTCGGCAAGCGCGAGGATCTTCAGGAAGGGGGTGATGCCCCCGACGCGGGGGGCGTCTGGCTGAATGAAGTCGACCGAATTGTGCCGGATCAGCTCGTAATGTTCATCGACGCTTGTTAGCATCTCACCCGTGGCGATCGGGGTTGCAAGCTCCTTGGCGAGCGCGGCATGCCCTTCGTAATCGTAAGCATCCAGCGGCTCTTCGATCCAGGTCAGGCTGAACTGCTCGGCAATGCGACCAAACCTCAGTGCAGTCGTGCGGTCCCATTGCTGATTGGCATCGATCGCCAGCGGTACGTCGCCAATATGTTTGCGCACTGCCTCGATGCGGGCGAGATCAACCATCGGGTCGGGCTGGCCGACTTTGAGCTTGATGGCGCCGATGCCCTTTTCGAGCGCCATCGAGACGCGCTCCTTGACCTCCTCGATGGGCATGGAGAGATAGCCGCCGGATGTGTTGTAGCAGCGAACCGAATCTCGGTGGGCGCCGAGCAATTTGGCCAGCGGCAGCTTCGCTCGCTTGGCCTTGAGATCCCACAACGCAATGTCAAAGGCGGCAATTGCCTGGGTTGACAGTCCACTACGCCCGACGGAAGCGCCGGCCCAGACCAGCTTGTCCCAGATGCGCGCGATGTCATTGGGATCCTCACCTATAAGTTCACCGGCAATTTCCTTGGCATGAGCGAACTGCCCGGGCCCTCCCGCGCGCTTCGAATAGCTATAGCCGATGCCACTATGGCCCTGCTCGGTTTCGATCTCCGCGAACAGGAACGCGATCTCCGTGAGCGGCTTTTGGCGGCCGGTAAGCACCTTCGCGTCGCTGATCGGTGCGGCAAGTGGAAGGAAAACCAGCGATAGCTTGACCCATGCGATTCGATCGGTGGTGGCTTCGCCGGGCGCAAGTCCCGCAGCTAGCGGATTGGCAATGATGCGTGTCGTGTTTTGCATAAAGTTCATCTGTTCGTCCTCTTTCGTCGTTGAATACTCTTCTGCGGCCCGGCGTCTATTCGGCTGGTATTGGCGCAGCGCGAGGAAGCTCGGGCCTTTCCTGAATGACGGCACGTTGAATCGGGCCCACGATGACCCAGTAGCTGATAATGGCGAGTAGGCCATGGAGGCCGACATAGAGCAGCGCGCCATTGAAGGATCCGGTCGCTGCAAGGATGTAGCCGATCGCAACCGGGGTCGTGATGCCGGCAGTATTACCGATCGCGTTGAAGACGCCGCCGGTCAGCCCGATGACTTCTTTTGGCGCGGTATCGGCCACTACGGTCCAACCTAGCGATCCAAAGCCCTTGCCGAAAAAGGCGGCGCTCATCAGGACTAGGATCAACGTGGTGGAGTCTGTGTAATTGCAGCCGATGATCAGCATCGTCATCAACAGACCAATCGTAATCGGCGTCTTCCTCGCGGTGCTTAGCGATCCGGTCCTGCGAAGAAGCCAATCTGAGAAGAAGCCGGTCATGACGCCGCCAACGAAGCCGGCGATGGCCGGGATGGTCGCCACTAAACTTGCGTCGAGTACCGAAAAGCCGCGGGCCTTGACGAGATAGCTCGGAAACCAGGAGACGAAGAACCAGGTGATGGATGTAATGCCGTACTGCGCGAGGAAGATGCCGACGAGCATGCGGCTGCGGAAGACTTCGGCCAGATCCGACCATTTTGGACCGCGCTCGGCGGAGCGCACAGGAGCTGCGCCGAGGTCGACAAGGCCGCCACCAGAGCGAATGTGATCGAGTTCAGCTGGCGCGACTTTTGGATGTTGAGCAGGCGGATAGTACGTGACGAACCAGAGGGCGGAGAATGCGAGCCCTAGGACGCCCATCACAGTGAAGATGTGCTCCCAGCCGAAGCGATGATCTAGATAGCCCATCAAAGGCGTGAAGATCACGAGGGAGACATATTGCGCGCTGTTGAAGATCGCGCCGGCAATGCCGCGCTCGCTCGATGGAAACCAGGCAGCGATGATGCGCCCAGCAGCCGGCCCGACTGGAGATTCGAACACGCCAAGCAGGAAGCGCAAGGCGAGCATGGCCAGAAACGGATAGGCGAGCCAGGCCACGCCGCTCATCAGGAACGTGACGACCGACCAGAGGATCAATCCGACCAGGATGCTGAGCTTTGCGCCGAGCTTGTCCGTGATCCAGCCAGCGGGCACCTGAGCCAGCACGTAGGCCCATGCGAAAGCGGAAAACATCCAGCCGAGTTCGACCGGGCTGATGCCAAGAGCCTTGGACATATTGGGGCCCGCGATCGAGAGCGTCGCTCGATCGCCGCTGCTTAGTGCCAGCAACATCGTGATGAGTGCCAAGATCACGAAACGAAATTGGAAGCGCGCCACTCTGCTCCCTGACATACGATCCTCCCGTCGAGGTTTTCCCGGATCGATCTCTCGCCGATCACGGAGCCCAACCTAGACGCAGGATCAATTCACGTCTAAACTCAATTTTGGATCGAGCTAATACCTTAAAGTTATCAATGATCGAATTTGCACAAATTCGTGCCTTTGTTGCGGTTGCCGACGAGCTTCATTTCGGGCGAGCGGCCAAGCGCCTCAACATGACTCAGCCGCCACTCAGCCGGCACATCCAGATGCTCGAGCAACAGCTCGATGTGACGCTGCTTGAGCGAACGAGCCGGTCGGTTGAGCTGACCGTCGCTGGAAGGGCGTTTCTCTCTGAAGCGCGAGGGCTGCTTCAGCAACGGGAGAATGCGGTGAAGGCTGCGCGACAAGCAGCCTTATTGGCTGGTGGTGCCCTGACGATCGGCTTCGTGGGTGCTACAACTTACGGGTATTTGCCTTGGCTTGCCTCGTGCTTGCGCAGCGAACTACCGCACATCGAAGCAAGCTTTGTCGAGCTGACCTCGCGCGAGCAGCTCGAAGCTCTCAAATCAGGGCAAATCGATTTCGGCTTGGTGCGCCCATTGCAGACGGCCGAGACGGTCAGAAGCGCATGCGTGTTCCGCGAGGAGCTGGCGCTCGCCCTGCCACTCGATCACCCGCTCGCGGGGCGGCGCCGGCCCGAGCTTGAGCAGCTCGATGGGCAACCCTTCATCATGTATTCGAGCGCTGGCCCCTACATGAACTCGCTGCTGACCATGGCGTTTGGAGCCGCCGGCATCCGGCCGAATGTCGTGCAGTCGATGAGCCAGGCACAAGCCATCCTCGCGCTGGTCAGCACGGGGTTGGGTCTTGCGATTGTTCCCGGAGAGACCCGCAATGCCTGCTTCGACAATGTCGTGTTTCGGCCTATCCGCTTTGGGCGCTCTATCTTTGCTGAATTGCACGCCATCTGGAGAAGTGACAATCGCAATCCTGTTTTACCGCGCCTGCGCGAGCTTGCCTTTCGGGACGAGGGCAGCGGTGTCCGCCGGCCCTTGCAGCTGCAGCCCTAGAGGCCACTAACCAGAACGCGGACCCGGATTCGGTCCGCCACCGCCGCCCTGGGGTGGCTCGTCGCTTACTTCTGCAATGATGTTAAATGGTTGACGAAAGGTCGTAGTGAAGGCCCTGCGTCACTTCGATAAGATTTATCTTATTGTCAACCTTGTGTATTATAAGAAAAAGCTTATTACCGCGGGAAATATTAATATGGTATTCCTTATAGATTTATCAGCTCGTTATATGGTATATCTTATCGGATGAAAGACGCTATCCGGCATCTCGACAGCCGCTTTGCCGCGCTCCGAGCGCTCTCGCACTCCCAGCGCCCTCCCAAGGGCTGGATTCGCGCGATCCGCGACGCCCTCGGCATGACCACCGCCCAATATGCCAAGAGGCTGGGGGTTTCGCAGCCACGCATCGTGGAACTCGAAAAATCCGAGCAAGGCGGCAGCGTAACCCTCAATACGCTTCAACGCGCGGCCGAGGCCCTCGGCTGCAGGCTGGTCTATGTGCTTGTACCCGACCGCCCCCTCGCAGAAGTTGTAACCAAGCGAGCTGCTGAGGTCGCCGAGCGGCAATCACGAGCTATCGAGCAAACGATGCGGCTCGAGGACCAAGCGGTGGAGGACAATCAGGCTGCCCGCGCGCTTCGGGAACAAGCGATCGAGGATTTGTTGAAACGCCCCGCGCGCCTCTGGGACGACGAATGACTGAGACTGATCTGCATGCCGCCGACGATCACGCGACACCGCTGACCCCTCAGGAGCGCGAAGATCTTATCCCAACGCACATTACCTTACGTAGCGAGTTGAACGAACTGGAGCAGCAGAACATCGCGACGGCAAACCGCTGGGCGTTTGGCCGCCGCAAGGTTCCGACGCGGGAAAGTTTTCTCAAGAGTTTGCATCGGCGCATGTTCGAACGCGTCTGGCGCTGGGCTGGAAAATTTCGAACGACGGAGCGCAATCTTGGTGTCGCGCCACATCTGATCGAAATTTCGCTGCATCAGGTGCTCGACGACGCAAGGTATTGGATTGAGAACAACACCTATCCACCGGACGAACTTGCGGTTCGCTTCCATCACCGCCTCGTATCCGTACATCCGTTCCCAAACGGCAACGGTCGCTGGTCACGATTGGCTGCTGACTTGTTGATCGTGCAGCTTGGGGGCCGGCGCTTTACATGGGGCGCCGCCGGCTTGCAGACAGCCGGCACCGCACGCAGGGCCTACATTGCAGCGCTTCAGGCTGCCGACAACCATGATTTCGGGCCCCTCATCGCTTTCGCGCGATCATAAAATGCCCGGCCCACCATCGGGCAAACCCTAACTAAACCAAGGCGCTTTCCTTAGCTAACTCGGTCTACGTCGGAATCAACAGCAGGGATCCGCAGATTTCGCCTGTAGAGCAGCCGTTCGAACGCATACTGTGTGAGCAAGAGATCGAAAGGCTCGTTACGCTGTTTGCAAGATTGAGCAGGCGGCCACGGATGGATGCTCCGACATTCGTCAGCGGCCTACGCATTCAAGGTCAGCGTCTCAAGGCGCGGCTGAACGATTTTGTCCCATATGCCGGCTTCGGCGGCGTATTTTGCGATTTCGGAGGGTGTCGCTTTGCGCAGTCTGATCGCGTCTTTCATCGCTTGCGTGGCGTGCGCAAGGCCTGTGGGGACGTTGTAGAAGGCTTTTTGACGTTGGCCGCTCTTGAAGAGATCGACGATAGTTTTGGCCGGTGTGTAGATCGGTACCGAGATCCCTTCGATGGTGTAATGCTTGATCCCCTTGTCAAACTCCTTGGGACCAAAGCGCGTAATTTGAATGCGAGGCCGCGCAATCTTGGGCCGCCAGTCGCGCGGACCGATCGCCATCCATACATAGGGCGGGATGCGGTCTGTCAGCTCATGGAAGGCGAGCGCAGACTCGTAACAGATGACGCCGTTTCGAATGAGTTTCGCAGCAACTGCGAGCGAGTGGTTACTGTCGAGCAGTGCATCGGGTAGCTGGTAAAGGCCGCGGCTGAGCTGATTGAGCGTGCCCTTCTGTTCCATTCGGGAAATGGTTGCGGCCGTGATCCCTTCCTGGAGAAATTCAGAAAGGCGCATCATGCCCCGCTTCTGAAGAAGCGAGATCGCCCTATCCCTCTGGCGTTGTGGTTGCTTCCTCATGGAAACCCGCATGATACAAAACCTTGCAAGTGTCAAGATTTTGCACAAGGAGTTATATCAATGCGACGTTCCCACAAGACAAATGCCTTTTTGAAACCAAGCACATAACCCCTCGCTTCACTGGCTCGGAATCTGCCCCTCCGGGTCTCACCATGTGGGCAACCCGGCTGGATGAGGCGCACCAAGCCTGCGACAGGCTGGATGGTCTCGTCTCGTGAACCTAAAATTGGGCCATGTCTGAACACGAAGTCGAGTGGTCGCCGGAGCTGATCCATCCTAAGAATGTCGCCGGGACGGCGCTTCTGGGAAAGGCCTGCGATATTCTCGAGCTGATCGGCAGATCACCCGGCGTCCTCGACCAGGCGCGTCTTGCGGACCAGACGGGCATCCCCAGGGCGACCCTGTATCGCATCCTTGCGGCGCTGATCTCGCGTGGACTGATCCGGGCAGATCCGCGCACCCAGGCCTACACGCTTGGTTTCAACTTTCTCGATCTTGCACAGAATGCTTGGTCGTCGTCTGACCTTGCGTCAATTGCGTCCGTAGAGTTGAGGCGCTTACGCGATTTGACCGGTGAGACCGCCTATCTCGCGGTTCAAGACGGTCACCACGTGCTCTCGCTCGGCCGCTTCGAGAGCGCACATTCCGAGCGATCCAATGCGAGGCTCGGCGCGCTTAAACCGATGCATTGCACAAGCCAGGGCAAGGCGATCCTCGCTCATCTCTCCGACGCGCAACTCGACTTGGTGGTCCGCGACGGGCTTGCCAAGTTTACCGAGAAGACGATTTGTGACGGCGAGCAGTTGAAGGCACATCTGGCCATCGTCCGTGCGCGCGGCTATGCGATCGATGACGAAGAGATAGTTCTCGGCACCCGCTGCGTCGGAACGGCTATTCTCGATCCCGCCGGCAAACCGCTTGCGGCCATCAGCGTGGCCGGCCCGACTTTTCGCATCACCGCCGAGCGCGCCGAACGATTAGGGCAAGAGCTCGTTGATGTCGCAAGACGGATTTCGAGCCTGCTCGCACCTGCCATCAAGAGCGCTCGGCATGATCCGGGAAATTACAAGGTCTGGACGAAGAGCACAGCCTTTGTGGGCGCGGCGCCGCGCTGGGATGCGCGCGCGCAGAACTTGGTTTGGGCCGACCTGTTGGCGCCTGCTATCCGCGCCGACGGCGGGCATCCCTTCACCGTCTCGCTGCAGGCGCTCTCTGAGGGCATCAACTCGCTGTGCCTTGTCGAGGGCGGCGTCGCCTATTCAGTTGGCCATGACATCGTGATCGACAATTTATCGGGCGGCCAGGAGCGCATTGAAGGAAAGCCGGGTATTTCCTTCAAAGTGCTGCGCGTCTCGGAGGCTGGTGAGATCTGGGCAGCAGCCTACAGCGCCGAGGCCAACATAAGCCTGGTTGGACCGTGGCGACGGCAATCGGGGATGGAACCGGTGTTCGAAGTGCAAGGCCAGGTGAGCGACATCGCCTTTTGCGGTGATGCCGGCCTGTTCGCGACGGAGCCATCGCGTCAATGCGTCTATCTGCTTGAGCGAAAGGCGGCGCGAAAGCGAAAATTCGCCGATATTCCGAAGGTCGCGGGCGCTCCTTGCGCCCTCGCCGTCGACGAGCAATTTAACCCATGGGTTGGATTGTCGGACGGCTGGAGCGTCGTGAAGCTTAATGAGAGCGGAGAGATTGAGCGAACCGTCGCCCTCCCCGTGCCAAGACCAACCGGTATCGCGTTTGGAGGAGCCTCCCTGTCCGAGCTCTTCGTGACCAGTGCCCGCACCGGCCTGTCGCGCGAAAGCCTCGCCAATGCTCCTCTTTCGGGACACCTCCTGTCGATCGATGTCGGCGAGCGCGGCCTCGCCGATCCAGTCGCAAGGCTTTGACCCAGGCCACTCGCATTATGCCCCAAAGCAACACCGTACCCAAGATCATCTCACTGCAAACCTTTCCGGTGCGCATTCCGTTCGCCGATGGCGGCCCGGGCACGGGCGGCACGCCGTCCCGCTGGCATCGCCTCGACATGGTGCTGATTCGTATCGAAGATGAGGATGGGCATGTCGGCTGGGGCGATGCCTTTGCCTATTTCTGCTTGGAGGCGGTGCGCGCGGCCGTCGATCACATGATCGCGCCGTTTGTGACCGAGGCAGCCATCGACGATATCGCTGCCTGGAACCTGGAGGTGCAAAAGAAACTTCATCTCTTTGGACGCTACGGCATAACCATGTTCGCGCTGTCAGGGGTCGACATCGCGCTGTGGGACTTGAAGGCGAAACGGCAGGGCGTGCCGCTATGGCGGCTTTTCCGGGCGAATGCGCCGACGCACCGGCCGGCCTATGCGAGCCTCGTCAGGTATGGCGACAAGGACCTCGTCGCTGAGCAATGCAAGCGGGCGCTCGAGCGCGGCTACCGGCACATCAAGCTTCACGAGATCGCCCCGGATGTAATCAGGCACGCGCGCGAGGTCATCGGGCCCGGTGTCGCGCTGATGGTTGACGCCAATTGCGCCTGGTCCATGCAGGAGACGATCGCTTTGCGAGAAACGTTCCGCGCCTGCAACACCTTGTGGGTGGAGGAGCCGGTATTCCCGCCCGACGACTACAAGAGTATGGAGGAGATTGAGAAGGCCGCAATCCCCGTTGGCAGCGGTGAGAACGCCAGCACGGCCTTTGATTTCATGCGGATCATCAACGCTGTTACCTATCCACAGCCGAGTATGACAAAAGTCGGCGGGATCTCCGAATTCGTCAAGATCTTGGCCGCATGCGAGCGACACGGTAAGAGCGTCATGCCACATACGCCTTACTTCGGGCCGGGATATCTTGCGACCCTGGCGATGCTGCCTTTGATGCAGGAGAAGACGCTGATCGAGTTCCTGTTCGTCGACCCTGAAGTGTGGCTCGCGAGCACACCGAAGCCGGTGAAGGGGGTTGTCAGCGCATCTGATCGCATCGGCATCGGCTTTGAACCAGATCTCGATGTCCTCAAGCGCTACGCTCCCCGCACCTGATCTCAACATGTGAGACGGCGCACTCGCTGCGAGCTTGATAGGCCTTCCGCCGAGCACTGCTGCCGCTATGGTGATGCCTGAAGGCAAGCATTGCACTGCTTGCGCTGGTTTAGATTCCGTTCTTGGAGGTAGATACGCATGGCTCCGATTGCTTCCCAAACCCTCGAAAAGCTGAAGGCCTGCTCGACAGCGACGCTGACCACGCAGCTCTTCAAGCGCAACTATCGTCAGCAATTCCTGGTTGGGATCACGCCGCTCAATCCGAGCGCTGGTGCGTTTGCCGGGGAGGCTTTCACCTTGCGCTTCATTCCCTCGCGGGAAGACAAGGACTGGGATCTTTCTGATCTCCGCAAGCGGGGTGAGGACAATATGCAGTGGGAGGCCGTGGAGGCGATTGGTGCAGGCCAAGTCCTGATGATCGACAGCCGCAACGACCCGCGTGCCGCATCGGCCGGCAACATGTTGATGACGCGCATGATGCGCAAGGGCGTTGCGGCAGCCATTACCGACGGCGCATTCCGCGACGGGACAGAAATCTCAAAAATGGCGTTTCCCGCTTACTGCAGGGCCAACACGGCCTCGACGCGCCCTGCCTATCATCGCGCGGTTGACATGCAATTGCCAATCGGCTGCGCCGATGTTGCCGTTTACCCCGGCGACATCATCGTCGGGGACAGCGATGGCGTCGTCGTCATCCCACGTGCCATCGCCGAGGAGGTGGCGGAGGAGTCTCATGAGCAGGAGCTGCGCGAGAGATTTCTATTCACCAAGATCGATGCTGGCGCGCCTCTTTGGGGCACCTACCCGCCGAACGAGGCAACGCTGAAGGAATACGCGGAATGGCGAGCCCGGCGAGCGGCGGAGTAAAGCGATGGGTGCGCTCACGAAAGCCGCGCAGGCGGAGGCCTTGATCCGCCGATACTTTCAAGCCTGCAACGATGCCGATCACCAGGCGCTGCTGGACTGCTTCACGAGCAATGCTGTCCACTATTTCCCACCCGGCCTGCCTGGTGCGCCCTGGCGCGGCGCTCAGGCAATAGCCGACGGCTGGGTCTGGTGTGTCAAAACGATGGGATCGCGCTGGACCATTGAGAAGGTTCTGGCCAGCTCGGACGGCCACGAAGCGGTGATCGAATGGACCCATTGGAAGACGGCCCTTGGTGAGGTGCTGCGCGGCGATGAATGGTACGTCTTCAACGACGACGTCACACGGATTGCCGAGATCCGGGCCTACTATGCCTCTCCCGTCAACAAGGCCGAGACAGTCAACAAGCTGCATGACTTCGACTATGAGGCCAGGGGCTATGCCATGGCGCCGCCCTCGCCTCCGCCCAAATTGTCCTGAAGCGCCCGGGCCTGTTCATGACCTCACTGACCGGAAAGACACGCGTTCATGCGCTAATAGGCTCGCCTATTTCGCAGGTGCTGGCACCGGGCTGGCTGACCAAGCGAATGGAGGATGCCGGATATGACGGTGTGCTGGTGCCGCTGCAGGTCGAGAGAGGCAATCTTGACACGGCTCTGGCGGCCCTCAAAGCAATGCTCAACATCGACAGTATTCTTATCACGCTGCCACACAAATTCGGGGCGATCGCGCATTGCGACCGCCTGTCTGATCGCGCCAAGGTCCTCGGGGCGATCAACGCCATGCGACGAGAACAGGACGGCCGCTGGCTCGGCGACAATTTCGACGGTGCCGGTCTGACTGCCGGATTGAAGAAGGCGGGCCATGCCATCGCCGGCAAAAACGTGTTCATGGTCGGCGCGGGCGGTGCAGGCTCCTCGATCGGCGTCTCCATGCTCGAAGAAGGCGCCCGCCGGTTGACCTTCCACGACCTCGACGCGTCAAACCAGAACAGCCTGTTTGACAGGCTTAGTAAGGCATATCCAGGCAAGGTCTCCATCGATACTGCCGTTCCTCGCGATTGCGATATTGTCGTCAATGCGACGTCGGCAGGCTTGCGGGACGGCGACCCGCTACCAGTCGATCCCGCTCAACTTGCGCCGCACATGATCGTTGCCGACGTTATCACCGATCCGGTCCCGACAAGGCTCCTGTCGGAGGCAGCCAAGATTGGCTGCGCCACGCGAGACGGCACGCACATGCTGGATGGACAGATCGCGCTTCTGTTCTCCTTCATGACCTCTGGTCATTGAGCATCAGACCGCTCACTAACGGCGACAGTCTCACGAAGTGAGACGATCTCTCGCGGACAATGAAAGACGGGCTTCACGTTGAAAGCCGCGCTCGCTAACGTTTCGCGCAATCATAACAACAATACTTGGCACTCTGGAGGAGACACTTGCGAACGCCATCGAGGCGGTCGGGCCAAAGGAATCGATCGCCGCCTGCTCCCTGAGTGGTCGCTCTGCCTGGCACCGCCGCGACGAGAATAACGCCGGGGCGGAAGCGGATGCGCTCCGAATACCGAGTCCGAATCGACCTCTTCTAGCCGAAAATCTGGGCGTAGCTCTAATTCGAACAGTCAATTGCCATCGGGAGGATTGAAAATGAAGACTCTTGCTAGAGTTTTGACAGCTGCTGTTGTCTCGCTGGCCCTCTTGGGGCAAACAGCGACAGCCGGGACGCTTGAGAAGATCAAGTCCGCGGGTATCATTCGCATCGCCGTCGATCTCAGTGTCCCTCCCTGGGCATTCAAGGACGAAGACCTCAATCCCACTGGCTCGGAAGTCGAAACAGCTAAGCTCTTGGCTGCCGATCTCGGCGTGAAGATGGAGATCGTGGGGACGAACAGCGCCAATCGCATTCCTTTCCTGATGTCGCATCGCGCAGACGCAGTCCTTTCGGCCTTGTCGATCACTGATGAGCGCAAGAAGCTGATCGCGTTCTCGCTGCCATATTCTGGAGCGACGTCCTATGTGGCAGCACCGAAGAGCATGCAGATCAAGACGTTCGCTGATTTGTCGGGAAAGCGCATTGCCGTCACGCGCGGCACGACGAACGATGCGGATGTGACTGCGGCGGCCCCGCGAGATGCGGAAATCGTGCGCTTTGAGGATGAAGCAACGACCATGACGGCGGTCGTGTCCAACCAGCTTGACTTGGTCGCGCAGGTGCCGACCCTTGTCGACCTGATCAATAAGAAGAACCCGGCCAAAGAGCTTGAGCTGAAGCTGCCGCTTCGGACCGCGCCTATGGGTGTTGGCATGCGTAAGGAGGATACGGATCTGAAGGAATGGGTCGACAGCTGGGTGAAGAAGAACATCGCCAACGGAAAACTCCAAGCGATCTTCAAGAAGTTTCAGGGCGCCGACCTGCCCCAGGAAGTCATCGCCGCGTCTCAATGACATGGCCTACGGCCCTTGAAACGAGCAAAGTCCTATGACTTACAATTTCGACTTCGCAGCCGTGCTGGCTTATTGGCCGCTCCTGTTGGAGGGTATCTGGACGACGCTACGGCTCACTTTATTCTGCACGGTGTTCGGCATCCTTTTAGGTGGTGCCTGCGCCGTGGTCCGGACCGGCGGGCCAACCTGGGCCCGTTGGATCGTCTCCTTGTATGTGGAGTTCATCCGCAATACGCCGCTGCTCGTGCAGTGCTACTTCCTAATCTTTGGCATTGCGAGCATGGGAATTCGGTTGCCCATCCTGGTTGGTGCGACCATCGCGCTGACGGTCAATATCGGAGCTTATACGACTGAGATCGTGCGTGCGGGCATTGAATCGATCCATCGCGGCCAGCTTGAGGCGGCGACCTGCCTTGGACTGTCGCGCACCCAAACCTATCTGCATGTGATTATTCGGCCAGCGCTGGAGCGCGTCTATCCGGCGCTGTCGAGCCAGTATGTTCTGTTGATGCTGGCCTCGAGCATCGTGTCCTCGGTTGGCGTTGAGGAGCTATTCGGGATCTCTAACCGTATCCAGAGCGAGACTTATCGCAATTTCGAAATCTTCGTCGTGCTCGGCGGCATCTATCTAGGTCTCGCCATACTGGTACGTGGGGGTTTTGCTCTCCTCGGGCTTGCGATGTTTCCTCGCCGCCGCAAGCTCGGAACCCCGCTGTGAGCATGGAGATAGCAGATGAATAGCGCCTACATTCTCTCGTTGCTCCAGGGGCTATGGGCGACGGTCGTATTGAGCCTGTTAACTTTCCTGTTTGGCGGCATCGCCGGCTTCATCGTCGCTCTGGCACGCATCTCGCGGAATTGGGCGATTTCGCGCGGGGCGGCGGCCTATATCGAGATCATGCAGGGACTTCCGTTGCTCGTCCTCATGGGTCTGTGCTTTTACGGGCCGAGCATTTTGGGCTACGACTCCTTATCTCCGCTGACGGCAGCGACCTTCGCGCTCACACTTTACAGCAGCGCCTATCTGGGCGAGATCTGGCGCGGCTGCATTCAGGCGGTGGCGAAGCCGCAATGGGAAGCCGCAGAGTGCCTCGGCCTGACGCGCTGGCAGCGCATGAGGGCTGTCATCCTGCCGCAAGCTCTGCGCATTGCCATTCCACCGACAGTCGGCTTCTTGGTCCAGATCGTCAAGAACACATCGATCGCCTCACTTGTGGTCGGATACGCCGAGCTCTCCTACAACGCAAAGATCATCAACAACGCAACATTTGAGCCGTTTCTCTACTTCGGCATCGCTGCCCTGATGTACTTTGCGATCTGCTATCCGCTGTCGGTTCAAAGCAGAGCCCTCGAAAGGAAACTCAATGTCGCCAATCGTTGAATTAAAGGACGTGCGCAAGAGCTTTGGCGAGCTGGAAGTCCTTAAAGGTGTCACCTTTGAGGTGAACAGGGGCGAAGTCGCCGCTATCATCGGCCAGAGCGGATCGGGCAAGAGCACGGCGCTACGTTGCATGGATCGCCTGGAGACCATCCAAGGCGGCTCGATGCTGATCTGCGGCCACGAGCTCCATGATGACGACATCGACTTGAAGTCTTTGAGACGCGATGTCGGAATCGTTTTTCAAAGCTATAACCTCTTCCCGCACCTGACCGTGGCCGAAAATATCATGTTGGCCCCGCGCATGGTAAAAGGCATGAAGCAGCGGCAGGCCCGCGAAATTGCGGATACTGTGATCGCCAAAGTGGGGCTGCGGGAGAAGATGGACTGCTATCCGGAACAGCTTTCCGGCGGGCAACAGCAGCGCGTAGCCATTGCCCGCAGCCTTGCCATGGAGCCTAAGTTGATGCTGTTCGATGAAGTGACTTCAGCGCTCGACCCGCAGCTTACGGGAGAAGTGTTGCGTGTCATGGAGCAGCTCGCGGCCGACGGCATGACCATGATCCTGGTGACCCATGAAATGGCCTTTGCCCGCAAGGTGGCGGACCGCGTCATTTATATGCGCGATGGCAAGGTGCACGAAATGGGATCGTCGGACATCCTGCGGATGCCTGCGACGCCCGAGCTGGCGGCGTTCGTCGCCGAATCAGCTGAGCATTAAGCTGCGGCAGTGAACGGGCGCTCAAACGGTCCATCTCAAATGGTTTGAATGGCGTTCTATGATCACCAACCAGCTTTTGACGGCCGGTGCGGCTCGACTTGGCTTCTCGGCGTCCGCTGGCGGACGCGTGACCTCTCTCGAGCTGTGCAGCAGCAAGGGTAGCGGCTTGCCGCGACGGGTCTTGCGTCCGTTCCCGGCCGGGGTAGAGCCCGCTCAGTTACTGCGCTGGCCCAAGGGTGGTATCTATCCCCTCGTCCCCTATAGCAACCGCGTGAGGGATGGGGTTCTTCTCTTCCAGGGTAAGCGGTACGAGCTTGCGGCCCATCCCGACGCGCTGCCGCATACGTTGCACGGGCATGCGCACAGGATGCCTTGGGAGACGATCTCGCTGACGCCATCGCAGGTGACGATGCGATACTCGCACAAGGGAGGCGCCGACTGGCCTTGGGCGTTCAGCGCAACTCTTAAGGTCGAACTTGAACCCTCGCGTGCCATATTTTGTCTCAATCTTCGAAACGAGGCGCAGACGCCGATGCCGGGTGGAATCGGCCTGCATCCCTATTTCGAGCACCAAGTCGATGACAACATAGAGTTTGACGCACCGATCGACTGGGCCGTGACGACGGACTATCTCGCCGCGCTGCCGGATGCCCATTCTGCCGGGCCCACAGCAGATTCATTGCCGCCCGGTGAGGTGACGCTTTATCGCAGTGGATGGCGCGGGCTCTGCGTTATTCACCGCTCGAATGGTGATCGGATTGAAATGCGAGGGGATCCTGCATTTTCGCATTTTGTGCTGCATCGGCCCGCTGATGCCGCACATCTATGCGCAGAGCCCGTCAGCCACGTTGCGGACGGGTTCAACCTGTTCGCTCGCGGTTGTGCTGACACTGGAACTGTGATTCTGGAACCCGGAGACGAGCTGAAGGGCTCTGTTGTGATTTCCATGAGTTGATAGCCGCGGATGGTCAAAGCTGCGGATGGCGTCGGACATTTGGTCTCCCTTTGCAAGCGCCGCGCCCCGGCAGGGATGGACCGTTCAGGCGAGCATTGTTCGAAAGTGCCAAACATTGCGAGACCCTAGCCTGCCAGTTGCATGCATTACCGAGAGATTCCGCTGAGCGGACGAAGTAATTCAGGGAACATAGACTGATGTGAATAGGGATAGGGTGCTGGCGAGGCGCTCACTTGGTTCAAGCGCTCCACCTCCTTGATGGAAAGTTGCCAGTCGAGGGCTGCGATGTTTTCAACGAGCTGTTCGGCCGTGCGGGCGCCAATGACGACACTTGAGACGGTTGGCCGGGCGAGTAGCCAATTGATCGCAACTTGAGACGCGCTTGTCCCGCGCTCCTGCGCGATATCGTTGAGCGCATCCACGATGTCAAAGAGCTTGGCGTCGCGCTCGGTCAGGCCTCCGAATTTCGCCGCTCGGCTGTCGGCCTGCGGCGGCCGGTCACGGCTGATCTTGCCGCTAAGCTTGCCGCCGGATAGCGGGCTCCATATGATGGCGCCTATGCCCTGATCGAAACCCGCGGGCATCAATTCGTGTTCATAGTCCCTGCACAGCAAGGAATAGTGGACCTGATGCGAGATGGGGCGCGGCAAGCCAAGCCAGTCAGCGGTGGTGGCCATCTTGGCCAGCTGCCATCCGGAGAAGTTAGACGCCCCAATATAGCGGACCTTCCCGGCCTTGATCAGTTCCTCGAAGGCGCGCAGTGTTTCCTCGATCGGTGTATTTTCGTCATAGCCGTGGAGTTGCAGCAGGTCGAGGTGATCGCAGCCAAGTCGCTTCAGCGAGGCCTCGCACGCCATTATGATGTGCTGCCGGCTCGCCCCCATTCCGTTCGGCCCGCTATGCGAGCGGTAGCCGAGCTTGGTGGCGATCAGGGCCTGCGATCGGCGTGAGCCCAGAGCCTTTCCGAGGATTTCTTCCGCCGCGCCCATCGAGTAGACGTCGGCGGTGTCAAAGAGATTCAGCCCCGCATCGAGGCATATGTCGACGAGCCGTCGGGCCTCCGATAGATCGGTCGTGCCCCACTTGCGAAAGAACTCGTTCCCACCGCCGAAAGTCGCTGTCCCAAAGGCCAGGGCTGGGATCCTCAGCCCTGAACGGCCGACACCCCTATGTTCCATCACATTGTCCTAGCCATAAGCACCCTGTGCTTGCCTCGTTGCAAAGCGGCTCATTTTGGATGCTCGATCTCGGGGGAGCGTCATCAGACTTCATCAATCACAGCGCCCATCTCGATCCGGGTCTGGCTCGACACAAGAGCACGGATCCGAGCCTTGCGGACGGGAGCGTGCCTGGAGTTACGGTGCGCCTCGACGGCCTCGTAGTCGTCGAAGAGTTCATTGGACATGAAAGTATCCGGCAGCACCACGCCATCAGGATTAACCGCCTGCAGGATTTCGAAGCGACGACAGCCAGGCTCCTCCGCCAGGGCGATTGCCGCAGCCTCTAGTAGTGTAGCCCTCAATTCCTCCTCACAACCCGCCTTCGCGACAAAGCGCGCGACGATGGCTAAAGTTCCTGACATGGCTTTCTACCTCAAGAGCGGAGAGACGGTCGCGGCATATGCCGACCGATAAGAAACAAGAAATAAGCCGCCGGTCGTCACGGGCGCGAGCGCTAGAAATCGAAAGGATCGCGCTCGACGAGACTAACCCAACGAAAGCCTCCCCTGGCGCACTTGGAAGGGGCTCAATTTAGCCGAAGGCGCAGGTCAAACCGGCAGCCCAGAGCTTCTCAGAAAGGACTGCCTGGCTTGGATCGCATCGGTTCGTGCAAACCGATGCGCTAAGATGCAAAGAACCGCTAGTCAGTCATTGAAGGGTATACCAGGCGCCGGTGTCGTCGGAAGCCCCGGCTCGGTAATGCGCGCGCAGTTGCTTGGCGTCTTTTTGCCTTCAAGTGTCTGTTTGAAGAACGCCAATGCGTCCGGGAAAGCGGCAATCAGGCCCCCGTTGTGAGTGGCACCAGGATAGGTGTTCCAAACGACCTCGTTTCCGGCCGAGCATAAGGCCGCCACGGCTGCATATTGGCGACGGGGCGGCAGTACTGAATCGGCCAGACCCGTGCCAAGCAGAACGGGCACCGGCAGCCGCACGGGCTTCATGTCGGTCGGAGACGCAAGGCTCGCTTCGATGTTCGCGATCGGTTGGACATAGGCGTTGTCGGCGGTGACAGTATCTTTCTGCGCGATCGCGCGCATCTCGCCGGTGCAGCCTTCTCGTGCTGCGCGTAAGACGAGCCTTCCCTTGTCAGTCACGAGGTTGTCTACGGGGGGTGCCTCATCGGGAAGCGAACCGCCGAGCATCATGAGGGTGAGGTAAATCGGCGAGCCAACCTTGAATGCCTCCGCAGGCCGGTAAGGGCCGTCGGGAAAGGTCGACACGACCCCTGTGGCGACTGTGGCGAGCAAGGGTACATCTGGCGCATAGTTCGGTGCGACCGTTGTTGCGCCCAAAGCTGCGCCTGAGCCTTGCGACTGACCACTGATGAAGACCTTGGGAGCGAGCTTGTCGCCATGGGCGGCGCGCGCTGCCCGGACGGCATCGAGCACGGAATGCCCTTCAGCTTCCCAGATCAGGTAAGGATGCGGGCCGGGACCGCCGAGACCCTGGTAATCGGTGGCAACGACCGCAAACCCATTCTCTAGCCATTTTTGGATGTAGGTTGCATCGCGCGGCTTGTGCCCGGCCCAGGACGGCGCGCACACGTCCGCAACGCCCAGCGTGCCATGAGCCCAGGCCACGAGGGGCCAGCCTCCGGCCGGCGGTTCTCCAACCGGCAGATACAGTGTCCCGCTCACCGGTACGATCCCGGCGTGCCAACGTACATCCGTCGAACTGTAGAGAATGCGTTCGGCGAGAGCCGCTTTCGTGATCTCCGGCTGGGCCTTCATTGGCTCTTCACGCAGCATCACGCCCGGCCTTGTGGGCAGCGGATCGGTCCAACGATAAAAAGCCGATAGGTTTTGATCGCCCCATTGGGGGCCAGTCGGCAGCGCGGTGTTCTGCGCGAAGGCCTCGGATAATGCCAAGGCCGAAAGGATCGAGATTGCGAGCACCGACTTCATTGTGAACCTGTTGGGATTGAGCTTTAGCAGCCTGTTCATTTTCTTCATCCGATCTGGTTCCATAACGGGCTATCGTGCGATGGACTTGAGCGCCTCTTCATGGGCAGCGCGCAGGAGGCCGAGAATGTAGCCGTTTGCGAACGCAAAGCCTATCACGTAAGAGGGATCATCCTGATGACGCGGACTATGATCGGCCAGCAGTGAGCCGCCGCTGTCGCGAAGCAGGCGAATGATGTTGAACAAGTCCACATCGCCCTCGTCATGATAGACCTCGACGAAGTCGTTCTGGCTGGCGCGGACATTGCGGAAGTGGATCTGATGAATCTTCTTTCTCTTGATCAAACCGTATAACAGCGCAAGCTGATCAACCCCTTCAGGCATCGATTCCCGTGAGACCCCGGTATCGTATTGAAAGCCATTATGAGGTGAATCGTACAGCTTCTCGTATTTGAGCAGCGCGTTCGCATAATCGCCGGCATCGAAGCTGTCGACACCGAGATAGCCGAGAGGCAGGCCGCCCGGATCGTAGGGGTGGCAAGCCATTTTGACCCCGCTCTCCGCGGCCACGGGGATGACGCGGGACGCCCAAACATGCAGGCGCTCCCAATAGTCGTCCGCTGAGACACGGCCTGCAGGGGTCGGCGGGAGGTCGCGCCAATTGTCTTCTAGCTTGAACGCGTCGTATTCCGACCCACCACGGCCCTGAACTTTGCGATTGCGCCGGATCGGGGTCAAATTCCAATGATAGCTGATGATCTTGACCCCGGCGCGGCCGGCGGTTTGGACGTTTTCGCAAATCAGATCCAGATAACGGTCGCGTTCCGGCCCCGGCGCCATCGCGATGTACGCCGAATCCATCCGGATGCTCTCCCAGATGAGATCGTTTTTCTGCAGCGTGTCGGCGATGCGCATCATGCCTTCGAGGCTCCAGCGCGTGGTGGGCTGAAGCCGCGCGCCTCCCATGCCCGTGCCGAGCGCCTGAGCGCGAGCAAGCGCACCCTCGTCGGGCGTATCGCTTCCAAAGACGTCCGGAGCGGCGTTTCTCGTCTCCAGCGAGACATCGAGATAGCGAATGCCCCACCGCTGGTGCCACTGCATGTTCTGCCGCGAGGTCACCGGTCCTCTGTCGAAGTTGCGTTGGCCACCCAGCCTGATCTTGTCGTTGACGCGCACGGCAAGCGAAGGGACGCCGCCGCTTGGCTCCTGCTCCGCGACCGCTGCACCTGACATGCCAGCGCTGGCGGACATGGCCAATAGGGCCTTTGTAAAGTCGCGCCGATCCATTTGTTGCATCTCCAACACGCCAGATCAGGATAGCGACTTCAGCAGCAGGGTCGCGATCACAATCATGATCGCCCCGCCGACACGAGTGGCGATCTGGGCGAATGCCATGAGGCCCATGCGATCGGCGGCGCCAAGGATGGCAACATCCCCGGTGCCGCCCAGTCCCGAATGGCAGGCGGTGACGATCGCAGCCTCGACCGGATACATGTTTAGCCACTTGCCGACATAAAAGCCGGAGGCAATCATGGCCAGCACGGTCGCGGTGCAGATCATGATGTATCCCGGGTTGAAGGAGGCGACGAGTTGTTCCCATTTGACCAGCAATGCGCCCATGGCGACGAGGATCGCAAAGGTCAGGTTGGTCGACATGAACTTGTTGATCTGGTAGGCGCCGAGCTCCATCTCGTTCGGTAGGATCTTGGTCAGCTTCAACGCGACCGCCGCGATGATCATCATGATCGGTCCAGGTATCCCTGTAAATGGCGCTAGGGTCATGCCAAGCACGAATAGACCGCAGGACAGCACCATACCTGCTCCCAGCAATCCGAGATCAATAGGCCGATCGGGCCGCACGTCGCCTAGGATGTCATTGTCGCCGGTCTTGACCAGCATGCCCTGCCCGCTCAGATCGCGCCGTCTCTCGCCAAGGCGCGCAAGAAGCCCGGCGCAAACGATTGCGACCACGTTGCCGAGCAATGCCGCAGGCACCATGTGTGCGACAAGATCGGCTTGCGGCCGCTGCAAGATCTCGGAATAAGCAATGGAGAGCGGCAATACGCCCTCGGCAAGGCCGCCGCCGACGATCGGAATGATGATGAAGAAGAACGTGTCCTTGGGAGTATACCCGAATGCCAGCCCGACCAGAATGCCGGCCGAGACGGCGGCAATGGTCCCGATCAGAAGCGGAACGAACATGCGGATGAAGCCTTGAACCAAGACGCGGTAGGGCATTCCGAGGATTGAGCCTGCGACGAGACAGGCGATGAAGAAGTATTGAAAATTGGCGGTCCGGAACGTCGTGGTGATTGCTTTAAGGGCGGCATCCGGCATCAAGCCATAGCTTACCAGTGCTGCCGGAACGAACAGGCATAGGATCGCGGTCCCACCGATCTGCTTGAGAACCGGTATCGTCTGGCCAAGCTTGCCCAGCAGAAAGCCGAGCAGCATGAGGACCAGGAGACCGCCGATCACATCGTTCGGGAGCTTTCCAGAGTAAACCGCGGCAGCACAGACGATGGCCGCTCCGACGTATATGCTGATTGGCAACGGGCCGATCTTGACGCCGTTGAGCTTCGTCGAAGGGATTGCCTCCGGCGCGGCCGGACGAAAAGTCGTGTCAACCAAAGTTCCCTCCAATTTTGTTATTTTCGTCATCCGGGCTGCGGCCAGTCTGCTGGCCGCGAGGACTGGCTTGCCAGTCAGAAGATCCAGGGATTCTCCGCAGCATGGCGTGCTTCGAAAGCGCGGATGTCGTCAGCAAGGACCAGGGTTGATGCGACGAAATCCCGGCCCGTCAGGAACGCCTCTTTCCTCGTCGGCTCGATGTCGAATTTGATCGGGCGGCGGCCACGGTCGAAGCGGATCGTCTGCGCTGCAAGATCAACGAAGACGTCGTTGCGCTCACGATGTGCCACAGCGTTAGCGATCTCAGCTACGAGATCGGGTTCGAGCGAGATCGTCAACAGGCCGTTGTTGCCGCAATTGTCATTGAATATCCCGGCGAAGCTGGTGCCGATCAATGCCCGGATGCCGAGCTGTTGAAGCCCCCACACCGCGTGCTCGCGGCTCGAACCGCAGCCGAAATTTGGGCCGACCACGAGGAAGCAAGCGTTGCGATAACCGTCCTGATTGAGAATAAACTCGGGATTGGGTTTACCGGCGGAGAAGCGCAGCAGATTGAAGGCGCCCTCGCCCAGCCCGCTCCGGTCCACGCCCTTAAGAAACATTTTGGGCATGATCACGTCGGTGTCGATGTTTGGCGACATCATGGGTGCAGCGACGCCTGAAACTTGATCGAATGGCATCATTGGCCTGCAACTCCCAGCAGTGAACGAACGTCAGCGATGTGGCCGGTGACCGCGGCCGCGGCCACCATTGCCGGACTCATGAGATGCGTGCGGGCGCCTGGTCCCTGGCGGCCTTCGAAATTTCGGTTGGTCGAGGACGCACACCGCTCTCCGGGCTTGAGCACATCGTCATTCATGGCAAGGCACATCGAGCAGCCGGATTGCCGCCATTCGACGCCGGCATCCGTGAACACTTTTGCAAGGCCTTCAGCCTCGGCTTGCGCTCTGACGTGGGTCGATCCCGGCACTACGATTGCCCGTACACCGGCCGCAACACGGCGGCCACGAAAGACCTCGGCCGCGTCGCGCAAATCCTCGATGCGCGAATTCGTGCAGGAGCCGATGAACGCAAAATCGATCGGGACGGATTGAATGGGATCACCGGCTCGAAGCCCCATATAGCTCAGGGCGCGAAGGGCCGCGGCCTTGCGTTCAGGCGCCACCTGTTGCGCAGGATCGGGGATAATATCGGTCACTGCAATTGCCTGGTCGGGGCTGGTTCCCCAGGTGACGAGAGGGGCGACATCCGCGACATCGAGCGCAACCTCGCGGTCGAACCGGGCATCGGGGTCCGAGGCGAGCGTCAGCCATTTCTTGGCCGCTCGCTCCCACATCTCGCCCTTTGGCGCGCGCGGCCGGCCCTTTAAATAGTCCAGCACCTTCTGGTCCGGGGCGACCACGACACCACGCGCGCCCGCTTCGACGATCATGATGGACATGACGATGCGGCCTTCGACGCTCATGTTTGAGACGACGGGGCCAGTGAACTCAACGGCATAGCCAGTAGCCCCGTCGGCGCCGATCCGCCGGATGATCTCCATGACGATATCTTTCGGCGTGACCCCGAACGGGACGTCTCCGGTGAGGTGGATGCGCATCGTTTTGAGGCGTCGGTAGCGCACCGTCGAGGTTGCAAGATAGTGCTCGATATCGGAGGTCCCGATGCCATAGCCGAGCGCGCCGAAGGCGCCATAGGCGGTGCTGTGGCTGTCGCCGGCGGCGATGACCATACCTGGCATGACGAGGCCCTGCTCGGGGGCGACGACGTGCTCGATGCCTTGGCGCGGATCGAGAATATCGAAATATTCGATGCCGAAATCCCGGGCGTTTTCAGCGAAGTAGTCAACTTGGCGCGCGGCGCCGCTATCCGGCATGGCGCGGGTGCGTTGTGCGGCTGTAGGGTTGACGTGATCGACCACCATCAGCGCCGCTTTGGGATTCCAAACTTTCCGCCCCGCGGCGCGCAGGCCGGCAAACGCCTGGGGGCTGGTATACTCGTTGAGGACGGTTCGGTCGACGTACAGCAGGACGAGCCCGGCATCATCCAGATTGCGGACCACATGGGAGTCCACCAGCTTGTCATACAACGTGCGCGCGGCCATCCCGCCTTCCTCCAAAGCTTCTTTCCGGCCACCGTGACGCGCGCGCGACTAGAAATCCAATGCCGGATGCTGATATCGTTATGCAAGGCCTGCATAAACGAGAGCTCTCCATGGAGATCAACTGGTTATACGATTTCATCGCGGTTGCGACAGCGCGCAGTTTTTCACGGGCCGCAGAGGAGCGAAACTGTTCCCAGCCGGCGCTCAGCCGGAGGATACAGGCGCTCGAGGTCTGGGCTGGCGCATCGCTGCTCGATCGCACCACGCACAGCGTCAATCTGACGCCCGCTGGTGAAGCCTTTCGTCACACTGCTGACGATATCGTGCGCAGATTGAGTGCCGGCCGGCTCGAGGCGCAGGAGCGGGCGCGCGGTGCCTCGGACGTACTGAAGTTCGCCTCGACCAATGCGCTGTCGCTGACGTTCTTTCCGGATTGGCTGCGTCGCATCGAGACCGAGCTACCATTCGTGCCCAACGTACAGCTCGTTGCCAATCATATGGAAGGCTGCGAACGGATCCTCTTGGCGAGCGATGCCCATTTTTTGCTTTGCCATTATCATCCGGCCGCCACGACGGCGTTGACGCCGTCGCATTTTCGCTCGCTGCATGTTGGTGACGATCGGCTGATCCCCGCATCGGTGCCGGTTTCGCGCCGCAACCGCAAGCCTCGCTTCAAGCTTCCGGGAACGGAGGGCGCGCCTGTACAGTTCTTGAGCTTCCGTTCAGAATCAGGGATGGGACGGATCCTGGAAGCGGTGCGTGCCACCTCCCCCTTGCAAGCTCATCTTCACACAACATTCACGTCGCATCTGGCGAAGCTTTTGGTCACGATGGTTCAGGCAGGCCGGGGCATGGCGTGGCTGCCGGAAAGCCTGATCAGTGATCAGCTTGCCTCTGGCGAGATTGTCGCGGCAGGCGGGCAGCAGTGGTACGTGCCGATCGAGATCCACGTATTCCGGCCTAAACTGCGGCTCGCCCAGGCGGCGGAGGCATTCTGGCAGCACATCGAGAAAGCAGCCACACATTCACGATGACGTAAGTAAAGTTGATGCCGCAGCAGTCACGCTTTTGGCCCGGCTATCTCAGTCGCTTATCAGCAGCGATGAAGTCGATAAATGTCCGGACCTTGGCTGAGAGGTATTTGCGCGTCGGATAAACCGCGAACAATTGGCTTTCGAAGATGCTCTGCTCCGGCAGCACTTGTTCCAGGCGCCCGGCGGCGAGATCCTCGCTGATCAGCCATTTGGGCAGCACCGCGAGCCCCATGCCTTCCAGGGCGGCCAGGTGCAGCAGAGTCTCGTTGCCGCTGAGCAAAACGGGGTTGAATTTGATAGTCTGCGTCCCACTTTCGCCCTGGATGGTGATACTCTCGCCTGGAGAGTGCAGCGCATAGTGCAAGAGGCTGTGTCCGGACAATTCAGCCAGATTCTTCGGGCGCTTTGCGCGATCGAGATAAGCGGGCGTGGCAACCATATAAAATGGGACCCTTGTGATCGGCCGCGCGATCAATGCCTCGTCAGGCGTGCCCGTCGCACGCAAGGCCAGGTCAAAACCTTCCTCGACCAGATTGACCAATCGTCCACTGAGATCGATGTTCAGCCGCACCTGTGGATAGCGAGCCTGATAGTCTGCCAAGACTTTCGAAAACTTCGGATTGGCCATCCAGACCGGTGCGGTTAGCCGCAATGTGCCGCGAGGAACTACGGTCACGTTGCTGACGGCCGCCTCTACCTCATCCAGGGACTCGAGCATTTGACGCGTCTGCTCGAAATATAATGCGCCGCTTTCGCTCAGGCTGACGCGTCGGCTCGTGCGGTTGAGCAGCCGTGAGCCCAGACGCTTCTCAAGCTGCATCACATGCTTACTCGCCATGGCGGGCGAGATGCCCAGCCGCTCTGCCGCGGCTGCAAAGCTCTTGAGCTCGGCAACCAGGCAAAAGACCTTCATGCTGACCAGCGTATCCATTCAGATCATCAACATATAGGAAATGAATCCATCCCAAAACAGATAATGATCCAAAATCGTGAAGCGACCAAACATGGTGACAGCCCTGTGATCGTCGGAGTGCCTGCCATGTCCACCGCCACCGCCCAAGCCGCCCCGCGGGAACGTCCCCTATGCGTGAGCCTTTGGATCGCTCAAGCCCTCCTCTTTTGCGTGTTCGCTTCGTCCGGGCTCGCGAAGCTGTTCATGCCGATTCCGCAGTTAGCGGCAATGATGCCATGGACAGGTCAGCACTCTGAAGCATTTGTCCGGGTCATCGGACTGATCGACCTCGCCGGAGGAATTGGCGTTCTCGTGCCTGCGTTAACCCGGATTATGCCGCGGCTGACAGTGCTTGCCGCGCTTGGCTGCTCCGTGTTGCAGGTCTTCGCTATCGTTTTTCATGTCTCTCGCGGCGAGGCCGAGCTCACGCCTCTCAACTTCATCTTGCTGGCCCTTAGCGTCTTTGTTGTCTGGGGGCGCGGGCGCAAGATACCGGTCGCGCCGCGCCGATCCTGATGCCGAGCTCCTAACCAGCCATGGCGGTGCTTCCCGAAGGCTCTCAGGGGATCGATTGGCGTCGAATTATCCCGGCGGCACGCTCCCACGATGCAGCTTCGCTCATCGCAGCATGTCTTCGCCCCTCCAAATGGATGGTAGCAGCAATCAGCCTCAGGCAAACCGGGTGTCCAGTTGCGCGCCACTTAAAGCGTTTCATGAGTACGATATAGCGGAGGTCCCGCTGGGCAATGATCCCTAGATCTCCATCGCGCGAGGGCGCTTTAGGCCTATATTCCGAACAGCAAGGCTTGCCGATGTTCGGCCAGCCATTCGCTCAAGGAGACGGGCATCCGTCCTAGGGTGCGCTCAACGAAGTCATTGCGCGCCCAAACCACCTCGTTCTGTTCTTCGTACTGGAAGAAATCCCAGAGATAGTGCAGCCGGATCTCTCCGAGCTCCCGGTACGCCTCGAAGAAGCCCGCTCTGCTGCCGTCGTGAACAATTCTTTCCTGAAAAACCTTGGTCATGAGATCGGCGACGTCGCTGAACCTCAGTATGTCCTGTCCGTTGTTCAGAGTGTGAAATTGACCAATGTGCCGATGATTGCTCGACAGGAAAAGACGTCCGGCCACTTCCGCAATGTCGCGTGGATCGATATAGGGAATCAAGCGTTCGGGCCAGATCAGCTTTCGCTCCTTCCTCAAGCCGTCCTTCATCCAGTAGAAGTTGTCCATGAAGGTTGCGCCGATGTTCAGGTAGGTGACAGGCAGACCGCTTTCGTCGAGGATTTCTTTTGCGATGGGGTGTTGGATGGGTAAACCAAGACCATGCTCGCGGAGAGACTGAGGAATTCGCCTTCGATTCGCTTCGGGTTGTAGGCCGACAAGACGTATAACGTGAACGGCGGACCTTGCCTTCTTGAGCAGGACAACGAGATTTGTCATCGCGTCGGCCTCGTTCGTGCCGCTTCTGGTCAGTACGAAGATTCCTTCCATTCCGTCGACCGCCTTCTCAAGCGATGCGAGATCAAAATAGCTGGCAATGACGACCTCCGCATGCGGGTGCTCGCGGCGAAGGACGTCACAATTGGCGGGATTGCTTGTTACGAGGCGCAGCTTGATCTGCGGCGCCTCCTCGCGCAAGAAGTGCGCAAGTGGGCCGCCGATATGAGCCGCTGCACCGAAAATGAGAATCGTGCTCGGAATCTTCTTCTGACCGTGTCGCATTAACAGACCTCAATAAACCCTGGCGAAGGCCCCAACCTGCCGCGAGCGGCTGGGTGGCCGCCTCAAGCCCCGAAGTTTTTCTGGATCGCCTTGTCGAGCGTCTCGCCGCCGATGAAACGCTGGCGCAATTCCCGCTTGAGCAGCTTGCCGGACGGATTCTTCGGCAGGCTGTCGACAAAGATCACGCGCTTGGGCACCTTGAAATGCGCCATCGATCCCGCACAATGCGTGATGACGGCATCCTCGTCGAGCTTCTCGCCGCTCTTAACCACGACAATCGCGGTTACGGCCTCGATCCAGTGCGGATCGGGCAGGCCCACGACGGCGACCTCGGAGATCGCCGGGATCTTGTAGATCATCTCCTCGACCTCGCGGCTGGCGACATTCTCGCCGCCGGACTTGATCATGTCCTTCACGCGGTCGACAACGGTGATGTAGCCCTCGGCATCGACGGTGGCGAGGTCGCCGGAGTGGAACCAGCCGCCAGCGAAAGCCGCCGCGGTCTTCACGGGATCGTTGTAATAGCCCGACAACAGATGCGGCGAGCGGTGTACGATTTCGCCGATCTCGCCGACGCCAACGTCCTCCATTGCCGTGTTGACGACGCGGGTCTCGACGTTGATGGCGGGTTTGCCGGCGGAGCCCGCCTTGCGGAGCTGGTCCTCGGGCGTCAGCACGGTCGCAAGCGGCGCGATCTCGGTCTGACCGTAAAAGTTCCAGAACTTGACGTTGGGCAGGCGGCGCTGGAGCTCGAGCAGCACCTCCACCGGCATGATCGAAGCGCCGTAATAGCCCTTTTGCAGCGACGACAGATCGCTCTTGTCGAAATTTGGCGAGCGCAGCATCGCGATCCAGATCGTCGGCGGCGCGAAGAAGCAGGTGATCCCGTGCGCCTGGATCAGCGCCAGAATGTTGTCTGCGGTCGGCTTGCCCGTGATCACGCCGGAGGCGCCGAGATAGACTTGCGGGCCGAGGAAGACGTCGAGCTGAGCGCAATGATAGAGCGGCAGCGCGTGCAGCACTTTATCGTCGGCGCTCATGCCGCCGTCGATGATGCAGCTCACATACTGCCACATCACGGCTTCATGGCTCAGCATCGCACCCTTGGGCAGGGATTCCGTGCCCGAGGTGTAAACAATCTGTGCGAGATCGCGGCTGTCGACGGAGGCCTCAAACAACGAGCTGTCGGCATCGAGAAGATCGTCGAAGCTGGTGAGGCCCGCCGGCTGCGCAGCGGGATCCTCGCCCGGCAACCAGATGAGCTTCTCCACCGCGCAGCCCTTACTGCTCGCGGCGCGTGCGGCCTCGACGAAATCGGGGCCGGTCGCGAGCAGCCTGGCGCCGGAGCTTTTCAGGATGAAATTGATCTCGTCGGGATTGAGCATGAAGTTGATCGGCACCAGCACCGCGCCGATCCGCGCTACCGCGAAGCGCAGCGCCGCAAAGGCATGCGAGTTGCGCGACAGCACGGCGAGACGGTCGCCCTTCCCGACGCCGAGGCCGGGTAGGCCACGCGCCAGTCGATTGCAGATCGCGTCCAGTTCGGCAAACGTCCAGCGCACCGCGCCGCAGCTCAAGGCTAGCTTGCTCGGCTCGCGGGCAGCCGAGCGGCGCAAGAGATCGCCAATCGAATGCTCGCGGGCTTTCGCGATCGTAACTCCGATATCTGCGTTCATCTCCCCTCCCTTGTGCTCGCTTCTGTCAGACCGTGTCCTGCTAGGGCAGCCCCACCGGCCTCGCGCTATCTTGCATATATTTTCCATATGGTCTAATTTGTATCAAGGGTCCGGGAGAGACCCCGCATGATCAGTCTAAGGGAGGATAAGCGGCATGATCGCCAGGATCGCAATCGTGGCCGCGGCCATGTTGGCCGTCAGCATTCAGGCAAAGGCCGACGACCGTCCGCTGAAGATCGGCTGGCTGATGAGCTATACCGGGCCGGGCGCCGCGGCCGGCGCCGCGTCCGATGCCGCGATCCAGGTGTTTTTCCGCAAGTTCGGCACTACGGTCGCCGGTCGCAGGATCGAGATCATCAAGCGCGACACGACGGGACCCGCACCTGACGTGGCCCGCCGCCTGGCCCAGGAGCTGATCGTCAGCGAGAATGTCGATTTCCTCGCAGGAATGGACTACACGCCCAACACAATGGCTGTTGCGCCGCTATCGACCAGCGCCAAGGTGCCCCTCCTCATCGTCAACTCGGCAACTTCGGGCATCCTCGCCAAGCATCCCTTCGCCGTTCGGTTCGGCTTCACGACCACCGAAATGGCGCAGCAGCTCGCGCTCTACGCCGCCAAGCAAAAGCTGAAATCCGTATATACGTTCGTGCATGAATACGAGCCGGGCCTCGATGCGGAGGCGATGTTCGTCCGTGAATACAAAGCGGCCGGCGGCGTGATTGCCGGATCTGTGCGGGCGCCGCTCAAGGCCACGGACTTCTCCGCCTATATCCAGCGCATCAAGGACGCGAACCCGGATGGCATCTTCGTGTTCATGGCTGCCGGCGAATTGACGCCGATCTTTCTCCGCCAGTTCAAGGAGGCAGGGCTGGATCCGGCCAAGATCATCGGCATCGGGGACATCACGGACGAATCGTCACTACCTGCCGCGGGCGAGGCCGCTCTCGGAGTTGTTACGGCCTTCCATTACACCCCGACGCATGATTCGGAGGTCAACCGAGAGTTCGCAGCCGCGTTCAACGCGGTCGCGCAGGGCCGGCCGCTCGGTTTCATACCGGTCGTCAGCTACGACGTCCTGCGTGCCATCTATACGGTCGTTGATGCGCAGAAGGGCGATCTCAATCCCGAGCGCACGATCGAGCTTCTGAAGCAAACAAGATTCGAAAGCCCGCGCGGCCCGATTGCGATCGACCCGTCGACCCGTGAGATCGTGCAGAACATCTACTTCCGAAGGGTCGAGAATCGGGACGGACAGATGGTCAATTTGGAGTTTGCGACCATTCCCGACGTCAAGGATCCTGGATCGGCGCGCTAGATCATGGTCGGCTTCGTCAACGTTCTGATCGGCGGCATCGCTTATGGGTTCGTGCTGTTTCTGATGGCTGGTGGCCTCTCCATCACGCTCGGGCTGATGGGCTTCGCCAATATGGCGCATGCGGCGCTGGCCATGGTTGGAGGCTACACGGCGGCATTGCTGATCGGCAAGGCCGGGTGGCCGTTCCTTGCGGCGGTGGCAGCGGCTGCCGCCATCGCGGCCGCCGTGGGTGCGATCCTCGAGCGCAGCCTTTTCCGGAGACTGTACGAGGCCTCGGAGCTGGAACAGGTCCTGCTGACGATCGGCGTCGTCTACGTGTCGATTGCCGCAGCCACCTATCTGGTCGGTCCAGAGCAGATGGCGATCGCGGTGCCTTCATGGCTGGACGGAAACGTCCGCATCGGCGCTGTCGAGGTCAGCCGCTACCGGCTTTTTCTGATCGGCTTCGGCACGGCACTTCTTCTGTCGCTGCTTGTTCTGATCGATCATACGAATTTTGGCGCCAGGATAAGGGCGGCCGTTTTCAACCGGCGGATGACGGCATCCTGCGGCATCGACGTCGCAAGACTGTACGCCCTCGCCTTCGCTCTCGGCTCCGCGCTTGCTGGACTAGGCGGCGCGCTCAGCGTGAAGCTCCTTGGCCTCGACCCGAACTTCCCCATCAAATTTCTGACGGAGTTGCTGATCGTGGTCAGCGTCGGCGGGCTCGGCTCCTTGCGCGGAACGTTTGCCGCCTGCCTCATGTTCGGGGTCCTTGACGTGGCCGGGAAATATCTGCTTCCGGAGATCGGCGCGTTTATCATCTATGCAACGGCGCTTTCCGTCCTGACGGTGCGCCCGCAAGGCCTAGCCGGCCGTCCGCAATGAGCGACATCACTCTCGACCTCGCGCGAACTGCGGTGCGCTTTCGCGCCAGATGGACCTTGGTCGAGCTGGTCTTTTGGATCGCTGCAGCGGCCTGCTATGTCCTCTTTCCCGGCAAGCTCGTCCTTCTCACACAGATCCTAATCGGCGGCCTGTTTGCGATGTCGCTCGATCTGTTGCTCGGCTATGGCGGGATTCCGTCCTTCGGACATGCCGCCTTTTTCGGACTCGGCGCCTACACGGCGGGATTGCTCGCTGCGCATGGCTGGGGCGAGCCGATCTCCGGCGTTCTTGCTGCCGGGCTCGTGACCGGCGCTCTCGGCTTCGCCTTCAGCACGCTGATTGCAAAAGTCCGCGGCGCCGCAGTGCTCATGGTGACGCTTTGCATCGGGCTTCTGCTCTATGAAGGCGCAAGCCGCCTGCCTTGGCTCACCGGCGGCGACAGCGGTCTCCAGGGAATCGAGATGTGGCCGCTGCTCGGGCTGTTCGAGTTCGATCTCTTCGGCCGAACCGCGTTCTGGTATGCCTATTGCAGCGCATTGACGCTTTATCTTGTCGCCCGGCGTTATGTCCACTCGCCGGAGGGTCTCGCGCTGCAGGCCATTCGCGAGAACCAGACCCGCGTTCCGATGCTCGGCGTCTCCATCACACGGCGCAAGATGATCGCTTTCACGATATCGGCGGCGAGGCGCGCTGCTGGCGCAGACCACACAGATCGTCGCACTGGAAACGTTGAGCTTCGAACGATCGGTGTCGGCCCTCGTCATGCTGATCGTCGGCGGAATTGGCACGCTTATCGGCGGCTTCATTGGGGCTGCCGCGTTCATCTGGATGCGCGACCTGCTGTCGACGGTCAATCCTGTATATTGGATGTTCTGGCTCGGCCTGGTGCTGATCGCGATCGTGTTGACGGCTAGAGGCGGCCTACTCGGCGTCGTGAGCCTGGTTCGGAGCAAGATCGTGCGCTGGAGGCGAGCGAGATGACGGTTGCCGCGCTCCAGACACGCGACCTTTGCAAGCAATTTGGCGCCTTGAAGGTCACCAATGCCGTCAGCCTCGTGCTAAAGGCAGGCGGTCGACATGCCCTGATCGGGCCGAACGGCGCCGGCAAGAGCACGCTGATCAACCTGCTCACCGGCGTGCTGGCCCCGAGCAGCGGCAGCATTCTGCTGGAGGGCGAGCCAATCGATCGATTGAGCACCGATCAGCGTGTCGCACGCGGATTGGGGCGGACTTTCCAGATTAACGCCCTGTTCCCGCATCTGACGCCGCTGGAATCGATCATGCTCGCGGTCGCCCGGCGCCGCGGACGGCTTGGCAGGCCTCTTCAGGCCTTACATCGGCAGCCCGACACCACGGACGAGGCGTATGAGTTGGCGCGTTCGGTCGGGCTTGACCGCGACTGCCTGCGGCGGACTGCCGAACTATCTTACGGTCGCCAGCGCCTTGTGGAGATTGCTCTCGCCCTCGCCGGCCGTCCCCGCGTGCTGCTGTTGGACGAGCCGGCGGCGGGAGTTCCCGCCGGCGAGAGCTTTGAGCTGATGCAGGCTATCGAATCCCTCCCCGATCAGATCGCCGTTCTCTTCATCGAGCACGACATGGATCTGGTCTTTCGTTTTGCCGACACGATCACCGTTCTCGTCGCCGGTTCGGTATTTCGCCAAGGCAAGCCCGGCGAGATCGCGACCGACCCGGAGGTGCGGCGGATTTATCTCGGAGATGACCGTGACTGAGCCGCTGCTCGAGGTCGACCAGCTCAACGTGGGCTATGGTGAAGGAATCGTCATCAGCGGACTGTCCTTCGCGATTGAGGCCGGCGGCTCTCTTGCGGTTCTGGGCCGAAACGGGGCCGGAAAATCAACCCTGATGCTCGCCCTTGCGGGTCATCTCACGCCCCGCTCGGGGCGAATTCGTTTTCGCGGCAACGAGATCGCCGACCTAGCGCCACACCGGCGATGCCGACTGGGCATCGGGTGGGTGCCGCAAGGCCGCGAGATATTCGCCCCCCTCACTGTCGAGGAGAACCTGCAGATTGCCGCGACGAACGGACCTTGGACAATCGAGCGCATCTTCGAGATGTTTCCAAGTCTGAAGGCACGTCGCACCAATTTCGGAGATCAGCTGTCGGGCGGCGAACAGCAGATGCTGGCGATCGGTCGAGCCCTGGTGACGAACCCGCGCTTGCTGCTGCTCGACGAGCCGCTCGAAGGCCTCGCCCCCGTCGTCGCGCAGGACGTCGCGCGCTGCATCACCGCGATCACCGAGACCGAGAGCATGGCGGTCATTCTGATCGAGCAGCACGCAGGCTTCGCGCTCAGGCTGGCGCGGCAGGCGATCATCCTGGAGCGCGGCATTGCCGTTCGCAACGGAGAAAGCAGCGCTATTGCGGCGGATCGCGGTGCCCTCGAACAATATGTCGGCATCCGCAAACCCGGTCGCGCCGCGTAGCCGAAGGCTTGCTCATTATACTGTCCATATGGTAGATTTAGCGTAATAATAATTTCCTGGGAGAACCACATGGCCTTTCGTTTCGATCCCGAGGAGCGGAACTTCGTGGACGACCCCTATCCCACCTACAAGGTGTTGCGCGACGACCATCCGGTCTATCTGCACGAAGGGAGCGGGTTCTACATCATCACGCGAAACGAGGACGTGGCGCGCATCCTCAACGACTACGAGGTCTTCTCTTCGGCGCGTGGCAATGCGCTGGTCGATTCACCCTTGCGGGTGGGCAGGACGCTCGGATCGACCGATCCGCCGCGTCATGACGAACTTCGCCGTGTGGTGATGAAGGGCTTCACGCCCGCGCGCATCGAATCCATGCTGCCCGCCATTCAGCGCGACGTCGATCGACTGCTGCACAAGTTCGGCACCCGTCGTGAGTGCGACTTCATGGCAGATATCAGCAGGCCCATCCTCTATGGCGCACTCGGGCGGATGCTCGGGTTGGACGGCGAAGCTGCGGACCGGGCGGCGGATTTGTCGCGGGACATCTTTCATACCGATACGGGACCGATGGGCCCGGCTGCGAGGCCGGGCTTGATGGAAGGGGTGTTTGAACTGCTCACCGAGCAGCTCGAGCGACGTCGCAAGGACCGCAGTGACGATCTGTTCTCGTTCCTGCTCGACGCACAGGAGGGGGGAGCACCACTTTCCGACGGCGAGATTCTGGGCAACATGTCGACCGTCCTGCTCGCGGGCAACGCGTCCATCGGGCATTATTTCTCTAACTTGATCTACGCGCTCTGGACCAATCCGGACGAGCGTCGCAAGTTGCAGGCCGATCCGGCCCTGCTGGATGCCGCCGTGAACGAAGGCGTTCGCTGGGATACGTCAACCCAGGCTTTCGGACGGCAGACCACGAAGGAGGTCAAGCTGCACGGAATCGCAATTCCGGCAGACAGCCGGCTCGTGGTCTGTTTCGCGGCCGCCAATCGCGACGAACGCGCTATCCCGGATCCGGACCGCTTTGACATCAGCCGGCCAAAGACCCGGCATTTTGGCTTCGGCTCCGGCCCCCATATCTGCCTTGGGGCGCCCGCAGCACGGGCCATGATGCGAACGGTCATGACCCCTCTGCTGCCGGCGCTCGGCGACTATGAGCTCGACGTCGCGAACGCCGAACGCGTCGCTCACATGATGGTACGCGGCTTTTACAAGCTGACGATCCGCTGGTGAACGAGGTGAGCGAGTTCGACCTCACCGGCAATGGGTTTCTCGATGACCCCTATCCGACCTATCGTCGCCTGCGCTCCGAATGTCCGGTCTATCATTGCCCTACCACAAAGCTCTGGTTCGTGAGCCGCTATGCGGATATCGCCTATGCACTGAACAATCCCGTCCTGCTCTCGTCCTCCGCCGGGAACGCCCTCAGCGATTCTCCGCTGCGCGTGGGCAAGACGCTCGGCTCGATCGACCCGCCACGGCATGACGAGCTTCGCCGGATCATCATGCGGGGACTGAGCCCGGCGCGTATCGAGCTGGTTCTGCCCTGGATCCGCGATACTCTCGCTAAGGGCCTGGAAGCGCTTGGCACCCGGCGCCGATGCGACTTTGTCGCCGAAGTGAGCCGCCCGGTGCTGTTCGGCGCGCTAGGCAGGATGCTGGGGCTGGGACCCGATTCGGCGCAGCGCGCAGCCGAGCTGTCGGAGCGTTTATTTCGCGGGAATTCCGGCCCCGCGGGGCCTGCGCTCTCCGAGGAAGAACGCGCCAAGGTCATTGCGCTGCTGTCCGAGGAGTTGGAACGCCGGCGTGTCGAACGTGGGGACGATCTCTTCTCGGTCCTGATCGCTGCTCAACAGGATGGAGCGCCCCTCACGGATACCGAGATCGTCGCAAACATGATGACCGTGCTCCTGGCCGGCAATGCCTCCATCGGCCACTTTCTACCCAACCTGGTCCATGCGCTCTGGCGCCACCCCGAGCAGCGATCGCGCATCCTGGCCGATCAGAGCTTGGTCGAAGCTACCATCGAAGAGGGTGTGCGCTGGGATACCTCGACACAGTGTTTCGCGCGGATCACTTCCAGCCCGGTCGCCCTCAGCGAAACCGACATTCCAGCAGGCAGCCGGGTGGTGTTGCTTTACGGCTCCGCCAATCGCGATGAGAGCGCAATTACAAATGCCGAGACCTTCAATGTCGACCGGGGCAAGGTTCGCCATTTCGGCTTCGGTTCGGGGCCGCATATTTGCCTCGGCGCCCCCGCGACACGCGCCATGCTCCGCACCATTCTGCCGAAAGTGCTGAGCACTTTCGGGGACTTCGAGATTGACCTCGCCCGCGCAGTTCGTGTTCGTCACCTGATGGTGCGCGGCTTCAGGAGCTTGCCGCTCGCTTGGTAACGCGTTTTGCGTCTTTGTTTCGCGGAGCGAGCTTACGCCGGCGAGGTTGCTCTGCCGGCTCGCGGAAAAACAGCGCGCAGCAGGTGCGGATGTGCTCATCAACGAATTTCTTTGAAAAAGGCGAGTGGCCCATCACCTGCTGGACCTCGGCCGAAAGCATGAAGATACGCGTTACCGCACCGATGAACAGATACTGGAGATGATAGGGATCGCCCTCGACGTAACGGTCTTGCTTTTGAGCCGCACGGATGAGCTTCGCGACGACGTTGAAATAGTTGCGGACCCGATCTTCGACTAGCCAGGTCAGCCGTTCGCTCTCGCGCTTTCCCTCGTGTGACATCAGCCAATGGAAGTTCGGATTGGCAGCGGCGAAGCGGATGAACTGCTCCTGGAGAACCCTGAGCTGTCCCACCTCGTCCTGCTTAGAGACGCCGGCAAGGTAGTCTTGGAAGTGCCGGCTGAAATTCACGCTCGTCGTTGATAGGACGGCGCGCCAAAGCCCGTCCTTGTTCTTGAAATGATAAGTCACGAGCGGATGCTGAACGCCGGCCTTGGCTGCAACCGTCCGTGTCGACGCTCCCTCAAAGCCACGCTCGGCGAATTCCTCGAAAGCGGCCTCCAGGATCCGTTCCCTTGTGTCGAGGGAACGCTGCTGGCGCCGGCGCTGATTCACGACCTCGTCGAGGGTTTCCTTGGTCAGATCCGTCGCCAAAACAGCTCCGCGTGGCATGCCATGTCCGCACGAAGCCTATCCGCCGGAGCGACCGGTTTGTCAACACCGCGCCCGACGCGCACAAGCGGAACACACAGACCGGAGCGACACAGGCGTGAACTCCGCCGGCAAGTCGCCTCGCCGGCGGCAGTCGCTCGCTGTGCCGGGAAATTTAGGACCAGACGGCGAAGCCGATACCCGTGCCTGTACCGGCCGGGGTCCTATAGCCTGGATAGTATTCCGTCCAGTCGTTGTCGAGATGCTCGGACATGCCCGCGACCATCACCCAATTCAGGAGTTCCGAAGAGCCGGAGTTCAACTCTCCCCTGGTCAGCGACTTGAGGACGGACACGTCCTTGCGCTTGATCGCATCGAGCACCTTGCGATCGAGCTTCTCGTCCACGACAAAATGGCTCAGGCCGCCGCTGGCCACCACGGCCACTCGGGCATCCAACTTCGACCGTGAAATGAGGCTCGCGATCGCCTGTCCGACGCCATAGGCGCGTCGTGCCGTCGGGGCATTGGGCGGAAAGTAGGTGTTCAGCAGGACCGGCAGAACCGGAATGGACTTTCCCTTGAACAGCCGCTCGATGATGAAGCCGTAGGCATGGCCGAATCCGGCCTTGTGCGGGTCATCCACCTTCGCTGCTGCTCCGATGTCCACGTCGTTCTCGATCAGACCATGGATCAGCTCGCGGGCGAGCTCTGGACAGCCCGGAAACGTATGGACTGCATCCATGGCATATCCCTTCATGACCGTGCCGATCCAATTCGGCGTCTGCGGCGTGAGATGGCGCTCATGCGTCAGGATCTCCTCTCCATAGAAGATGGAGATTGCGGGCATGTTGGATAGGCTGAACAATTCGGCCTGATCGTCCCCCACGATCAGCACGACGTCGGGTGCAACCTGCGCCAGGCGGTCGGCCATGTAATCCAGAGCCTTCTGCGATGCGGCCTCGATCTCCAGGAACTTCGCCTCGGTCGCCAGCGCCGCATAAGGAGCGCCGTTTTCGCGGGCGAGCTCGTCGTAGGACACATAGCGGCCATCGGAGAGATTGAGAGCTTTGTTCTTGAGATCGTCAGCCGCGCGCTCGCTCCAACGCTTTCCCTCCAGCGCGAGCATGGGGGTGTGCGACGCGGCGAGGCCGAGAACGATTTTCGCCATTGGACATTTCCTCTCTTTTAATTTTACCAGATGGACTATATTGCTACGAGCGATCGCGAATGGCAATCGCCTCGACGCAATTCCCAGGGCTTGCGACGGTCGCTTTTTAATTATACCATGTGGAAGATTTAGTGGTCGCAAGACCCGCGCTATCCATCCAGGGAGAAATGTCCGCATGATCATCGACGCCCACGCGCATCTCGTCGCGCCGCCGAGCTTCTACGCCCATCGCGGAAATCTCCAGGTCGCGCGCGGCCAATACGGCATCTATCACGCCAAGATCCCGGATGCAGAGCTTGAGAAATCAGCAGCCCAGAACGTGCAGATCATGGACGGCGTCGGCACCGACATCCAGGTTCTCTCACCCCGGCCTTTCATGATGCTGCATGGCGAGAACCGCTGGGACGACATCGTCAGCTGGGCGCAGGACAACAACGACATGATCGCACGCACGATCAAGTTGCACCCCAAGCGCTTCCGCGGCGTGGGCGGCCTGCCTCAAGCGACGGGCGTGCCGGTTGAAAAGATGTTCGACGAGATCAAGCGGTGCATCAACGATCTCGGCTTTCTGGGCGTGTTGATCAATCCCGATCCTTCGGAGGGGGCCGGCAAGTCGCCGCCGATGGGCGATTCCTATTGGTATCCCCTATACGAATTCCTCTGCGAGCACGATATCCCTGGTCACATCCACAGCTGCGCCTGCTGCGGCCGCGAAACGTATGACGAGCACTTCATCACGGAAGAGAGCCTTGCCATCACCTCGATCTCCCGGTCCGACGTGTTCAAGCGCTTTCCCAGCTTGAAGCTGCTGATCAGCCATGGCGGCGGCTCCGTGCCGTATCAAGTCGGTCGCTGGCGCTCGAATCGCCAAATGTTCGCCGCCGCCTCGGGGGCGAAGGCCGAGACTTTCGACGAGACGCTCAAGCGCTTCTGGTTCGATACGGTACTGCACTACAAGAAATCGCTGGAGCTGCTGTTCGACGTGGTCGGCGCCGATCGGTGCGTCTTCGGCACCGAGCGGCCGGGCAGCGGCGGCGGCATCGATCCAAATTCGGGCAAGCCCTATGACGACATCAGGCCGGTAATCGAATCGATCACCGAGATCAGCGAAGCTGACAAGAAGGGCATTTTCGAAGGCAACGCGCGCCGTCTGTTCGCGCGGCTTGACGTCTGACCGGTTGGGGAGGAGCAGCAATGACTGCACGCCGCAGCATCGAAATCGAAGGCTTCAGCCATGGCGCTCAGCCGATACCCGCAGCGTCTCGCGTCGGCAATATCGTCATGACCGGCGGTGTCTATGGGTTGGATCTCGCGGCAGGAAAGATTCCTGACGAGGTCGAGAAACAGGTTGAACTGATGTTCGACAATCTCAAGCGCATCATGGCGGCAGCCGGAGGTGCGATGGATCGCATCGTCAAGATGACGGTTTACGTCAAGGTTCCGGAAGCCCGACCGGCCGTCAACAAGCATTGGCTGGAAGCGTTCCCCGATGCAGCTTCGCGACCTGCACGGCATACATTCCAGAACGATCATCTGCCGGCCAACATGCTGGTCCAATGCGATGCCATGGCGGTTCTCGAGTGACCACCTCAACGACATCTGACATTGTCGCCAGACTGATGGAACTCGACACCTGCGCGGTGTCCGACGCGCTCGACAAGCTCAACTTGCCGGGCGCTGTCATCGGAGTCTCGGCCCTCACCGGCCCGACGCGAGTCGCCGGACGAGCCGTTACGACGAAGCTCGGCGCACCTCTGCCGAACCTCCCGAAACGCCACCTCGGCGCGGGAGCGGTGATGGCGGCAGAACGTGGCGACATCATCGTCGTCGAGCATCGCGGACGGACCGATGTGTCTGGCTGGGGCGGCCTGCTCAGCCTCGGCGCCGTCAAGAAGGGCGTTTCCGCTATTCTGATTGACGGCGCCTGCCGAGACCTTGATGAAAGTCGCGCGCTCGGGCTTCCGGTCTTTGCGCGCGCAGCCGTACCCGTGACCGCTCGCGGCCGGATCGCGGAGCATTCGTTCCAGGAGCCGATCACGTTCGGCAACGTCGCCGTCAAGCCGGGAGACTATGTCCTAGCCGATGGCAGCGGCGTGGTGTTCGTCGACCAACTCCGCGCCGAGGAGATCATCGCTACGGAGCCGAGGACATTTTTGGGCGCGAGCGGGCGATGGCGGCAGCCATCGATCGCGGCGAAGCGATCGGCAACGTCATGGCCGGGAACTACGAAGATATGCTGAAAGGGTAGCGCAGCAAATGACACAGGACGCGGCTGAAAACCTCAAGACATTCGGGGTGACGACCCTGTCAGATGCACTGGATCGACTGGGCATCGAGGGGCAGTGTCTCGGGATCATGCCGTTTGCGCGCTCGATGCGTCTTGCCGGCCCGGCCTTTACGATCCGAATGCTACCGACCGGCCAGAGCGGCGGTTCGGTCGGCGACTATATCGATGATGTGCAGCCCGGCCAGATCGTCGTCATCGACAATGACGGTCGCATGGACGCCACGGTCTGGGGCGACATTCTGACCCTGGTCGCCGACCGCCGCGGCATCGGCGGCACCGTCATTGACGGCGTCTGCCGCGATATCGACCGCAGCATCGAACTCGACTATCCGATCTATGCCCGGGCCAACACGATGCGGACTGGCAAGGATCGCGTCACTGCCGACGCCTACAATGTGACCGTGCAAATTGCCGGTATCCGCATCGCGCCTGGCGATTGGCTGGTCGGGGATGGCGACGGCGTGATCTGCATCCCGGCGAGCCGCGTCCAAGAGGTGATCGAAGTCGCCGGACAGATCGCAGCCGCAGAGGAGAAGATCCGCGAAGCCGTGCTGCGCGGCGATCGCCTCGACGAGACACGGAAGAAGTTGCGCTACCATGCGCTGCAAACGCGCGAGAGCGGCGCCAAGGCTTGAATTTAGAGACGCGTCTGCTCGGCAGACGATGGCTCGGCTTTGCGATTCACGCAGTTTCTGGCTTCAAGGAAGCTGCAGGCGGTCTAGAGGCCTGCCAATAGTGGAAATTAGCCCATGCATGTTGCGCATACCGGTCGTGGCAGCGGGCCTGCGCCGGGCGCGTGCCGGCAGGCGACTCGACAGGAGAGCGTCAATGCCTATTTCTGGCTCCGAATTTAACCTCCTGTTAGTAACGCTGTTAAGTCCCCAAGCATTTTAAGATGACGACCAGTCGATCCCTCCTAGGCTTTCAAAAAGTCACGGAGCGCGATTGATGAATGATCCCTTAATGACGTTGGGAGATGTGTACCGTCGGACGGTTCGCGACGTTGCGATCGGGCTTGTCTTAACTGTTCCGCTGGTTTGGCTAGCATACGCCTATCTGTTCGGACCGGAGGGCAACGTGAGCAGCCTTTATGCGACAGGTTGCGTCGCTCTGCTTGGTACGCTCGCCTCCATTGGAATTGGAGGCGCCATGAGCCTGCGCAGCAACCTGCTGCAGCAAAAGTTGATCGCGACCCAGGCCGAGCTCCTAAGACTTTCGAGAGTTGACCAACTCACCGGTCTCTTGAATCGAAGAGGATTTAACGAGGTTGCAGCCAAGGCTCTCGCAGAGGCATACGATCGTCACCTTCCCGCTATAGGCTTGATGATGGATATCGATCGGTTCAAGGGCATAAATGATCAATACGGTCATGATTTCGGTGATGCGGTGCTGGTTGAAATCGGGGACGTGCTCAAGTCGTTCGCGAAGGAGCATAGCCTCGTGATTGGCAGGCATGGAGGCGAAGAATTCGCGGCGCTGCTGTTGGGCGTATCTCCGAGCGATGCAGTTTTACTCGCTGAGCAGTTGCGGCAGGCTTGCGGGCAGAGAGAAGTTGCCCGAAATGGTGCCTTGACCAAGGTCACGGTTAGCATTGGGCTGGCGGTTTCCAAGGGAAGCGAGGGATTGTCGAAAGTACTTGGCCTTGCAGACGAAGCTTTGTATCGCGCCAAGCGTGCAGGGCGAGATCAGGTTTCGGTGCGCTATAGCGATACCATTGGCGTTTCCGCTTTGGGCTTCACCTAATCGTAGCAACCGCACTCTTTCTCCACGCGCGCGCAGCAGCCTCACTTGGCGCGAACTCCGAGACTCTAACTGCTGCTGGATGAAAATTCAGTGGCAGGTCAAGCCGCCGCGAGCGAGCGCTTCCTGCTATTGCTCAAAGCTAAGATCGGGATGGCCAAGGCTTTGGCCAATCTACCCAAAAAAGATTTGCGTGTGTCGAAGACAGACGTTGATCGAGCTTTACGAGTCCGGATCAACTCGATAGCCTTCGAACAGATCTTGCCTTGATCCGAAAAGAGAGGCCGTACTCTTGGTAGTAGAGTACGGCCAAGTGGGAGGGAGCTTGGTGAACACTCCGCCGGGAACTTAGAGAAACAATCAGCGCCACGGGCGCATTGGTCATTCAGTCAGTGATCGAGTGTCGAGTTTAGAGTGAATAGGGCTGCAGCTCAGCTTTGATCGTCACCCATTGCCATTGAGTGAACTCTTCCCAGTTAGCGATACCGCCGATCGATGTGCCATTGCCCGATGTGCCGGAGCCGCCGAAGGGATTGACCACATCGTCGTTGATCGTCTGATCATTGATGTGTAGCAAACCCGTTCGTAATTGCTCGCCAATTGCCATTGCCCTGCCGATGTTGCGCGAGATGATCACAGCAGAGAGCCCATATTCGGTATCATTCGCCATTTGCCCGGCCTGTACATCCGTCTCAAATGGGACAAGCACCGCGACCGGAGCGAAGAGCTCGTCACGATAGGCCGGATTGGTGGGTGAGATCTCCGCCAGCACGGAGGGCTGAAGAAACAGGCCCTCCGCCTTGCCTCCCGTTAGCAGCCGAGCTCCCTCGGTGACGGAGCGGTCAATCAGGGTTAGTGCATGATTTAGCTGATGCTGATTGATCATCGGACCGAGGGCAACGGAAGGGTCGAGAGGGTTGCCAACTTTCAAAGTCTTCGCATATCTGACGAGCGCATCGCTGAAAGCGTCGAAGATGTTTCTCTGCACGAGAATGCGTCCAGCGCTCATGCAAACTTGTCCTTGATGAAAGAACGCCGAAAAGGCGGCGGCACGAACGGCGGTATCCAGATCTGCGTCGTCTAGGATGATAAGTGAGTTCTTGCCGCCAAGTTCGAGGGACACCTTCTTGAGATGCTGTCCAGCCACCTGTCCGACCATTCGCCCCGCCCTGCTCGACCCGGTAAATTGGATCATCGCCACATTGGGGTCCTTGCACAGAGCCTCACCAGCATCCTCTCGACCGGGCAGCACCTGAAGAACGCCTTTCGGCACACCCGCCAATTCGAAGAGGCGCGCAATAACGAAGCCACCACAAATAGCAGTCCGCAGATCCGGCTTGACTACCACCGCGTTTCCGACGGCCAGGGCCGGCGCAATGGCGCGCTCGGCAAGGTAGAGCGGGAAATTGAAGGGTGATATCACGCCGATCACCCCGAGTGGGCGTCGCCGCACGAAGCTGATGCGCCCTCCCGGGCTTGGAAGCACGTTCCCTTGAGCTTGCGAGGGCATCGCAGCCGCAAGCCGGATTGCTTTGAGCGTACCTGCGAGCTCGATCTCAGCCTTCAAGCGGACCGCGCCGCTCTCTCGCATGATCCAGGTGACGATGTCATCCCTATAACGCTCGCCGACTTCGCACGCCTTTAGAAGTATGTTTTCGCGTGCATCTGGCGCCGTCGCGGCCCACGAGACCTGCGCCTGCCGTGCATTCGCAGAAGCGCTCCCAATGTCGACCGCGCTTGCAAGACCAACCTTACCAATCACCGCACCGGTCGCAGGTTCGACTGCCTCAAAGGCGGATTTGCTAGATGACCATTCGCCCGTGAAGAATTGCCCAGTCAGCACCGAGCCTGCCACGATGTTGTCGCTAACCATTTCTTTCATTCTCCAAAATGTCCCGGGTCAATTGGCGTCGAGCACGCTCGACTGCTTCTCAAGAGCCCTCACCTGAACGGCGGGGGCGGATTGTCCAGGTGCACTTCAGCGCAGCATGATAGGGACAGCCAGCCCATGCCTGATCCTCGGCATGACGTCCGATAAAGTAGGATGGAAACTGTTCATCAAGGACATTGATCCGATTACGCAGCTTCTTCCTGTTTTCCGCCGGCATACTGCTCCTTTGTTCCATGTAGCTGATCCGCGGATCAGGAAGGAGCGTCTTTGCAATCCAGGCCACGCAGCCCAACGATCGCGGTATGAGTACTTGAGCCAAGGGATGCGCCGGCGGAATGCCATGCGCCTTCAGCGTCGAAGGCAGCGCCATTGATCGCAACATCTGGTGACCCAACCACCGCAAGCCTGGCGGAAAATAGCGATAGCTGAACTGATCGAAGAGCGCGTTGACGATCAGATTCCCTCTCTCGGTCACTGATCGCTCCCTGCTTTCGAAATCCCGGCAAAATGCAACGAGACCGTCCCAGTCCTTAGGATACCCGTGTAAAGGTACGCCACCTTCGGCGACGAATAGCTTTGCCATCTCACCCCAAAACTTGTGAGCTGCTATTTTTGCTTCTCGTTGAAGCCCTTCAATCCCATCGCCTTGAATGCCAGATCCATGGCGATCGCCGTGAAGGCAAGCGTGTAGATCTAATCTTCGTGATCAGAAAAATCGCCCGGGTACTGTTTGGCATAATGGGCGTGGAGCTTGTTGATGTTTTCGACGGATTTGATGGTGCGATCGTCCTGAGGACCGTAATACCACCAGGTTGTGTTGTTGATTCCGGTCTGTTCGGCGCGATGAGTGGCTCTATAAAGAAGCTTTCCGCCATCCTCGCGCCAAACGGCCCGAGCGCCCCACTCAGTCACTACGAAGTTGGGAAATGTGAAACAATACGAAAAATTCTGTATGAAATCCGTCAGGCCGTAACAGCTGGATAGCCGCCAAATTTCAGCATAATCGACGTGCGGATCGAGTTGCTCGATCCTCCTGTTGATCCACTTGTAGCCCTTCTTCATGATCGTTACTCCGCCATTCCATGACTTCGCGGCTTGGCGCGGAGCTCGGCTTGTACAAAGAGCCGCATCGCATACGCAGGGAGTCGACCGGCGTTTCCCCAATGCGCGCAACCAGTAGCGCAGACACGAACTTCAAACTGATTTTGCAAAGGCGATTGAGCACCTAGGCGGCGCTCTTGCAAAATGCGGTGCCGCGACAACTCGTGCCGGGGCCCTGCGCAAGCTGCGGGAGGAGCTTGCCGGCGGCTGTGCATCGACTTGAGTGAGAAAAATCGAAAGCGCGCGGAAACAGGCGACCAATCGGGACGTCGCTCGAAATGAGCTACTCGGTCAAGCGAACCAAATGTTGGCTGATCCTTAAGACCAGCACACACAATCCGGACGCTCCGACTTGAGCCTGACGGAGCCTTCGACTGCTCGAACAGGCGGACTAAGCCCATCGGACGGATCCTCCTATATGTCAGTTTTGACTTATAGTAAGAATACATCAGGTTATCGCATATGGCAATCCTTACATATTACCTGCCGGTGGACCAACCTTATGTTTTTCTGTTTCTGCTCAGCAAAGCGGAATTCCCGAATGCGGGGCGGCGAGGTGTGTACCGCGCTCGCCGATTGCCTGATTGAAAGGTATGAACGCGAAGAATTCGCCGTGGCAACCGCCGAGCAGTAGCGGCAAACAAGAAGGTAGGAAGAAGTTACCACGATTGCCCTATCGAACCTTAGTCGGCATCGACGTGATCACGGATGGCGCGATGGCCGCCTAGGCGATGAGACTTCCCTGGCGATGCGGTCACTTTATTCGGCGAAAGGATCGTAGACTTCGCACTTCATGCGAGCTTAGACGGAGGTGCCTCCGTCGATGTTCTTGCGCAGCTCCGAGGAAAGAACGTCCGGACTTGTGTTGAACGTTAATATCTGACTTAACGATGCGACCAGCGAGTGTCGTCGCGAAAACCGAACAACGAAATGGTCAAACATCAGATTAATGCTCACACCTTTGGTCAACTCGAAGAACCGAGACTGACATCCGAGATGTTGTTGTCGATAGCAAAGCTCGCAACCCTGCTCCAATTCGAACCATGCCGTCTCCGGAGCCGGCGGATCATTATCAGCTGAATGCCGCCCTCTCGGCAAAAGCGATCATGGCGACTGCGCCTTATGTGCATGTCGCGGAAAGGGTCGTGATTGTGCCTGACGCAATCACCCTATTCGGCGTAACAGCGGCGAGAGAGCGTCCCCGCGAGAACGTATTGGCGGAGAGGCCTCTTTGAGCCCGGCCCCTATACCTCTTTCGACATCTCTCGCTCGCACCGGTGCCAGGCACCTGGGGAATTTGCCAAAGGGGTTGCGTCGAATTGGATAAAAGCGAATGAGAACTTGGCTGCTCGCAGAAACTAGATCGGCATCTCAACGTCTTTCAGCATTTCGAATCCGCGCGTAGCGTTGGCTCTCGTCAGGCTCCGGCAAGCCAAGAGATCTGCCTACTGGTTTAGCTGCGGCAACGGCTGGATAGCGGATGTGGCTCTCTGTGATGCAGCAATGAAGCAGCAGAGAGCAATGAGATCGACGGCCGCTGCCGCCGACCCGAGACCAAGATAGCCAGTCGTCTGGACCAATGTCCCGCCCAGGAGCGGTCCAATCATGTTGCCGACCAACATGGCTGGGGTCGCAGCAACCGCGCGCCCGGTGAGATCAAGGCGCGCGAGATGCCCGAAGACAAAAGTATGCGTGAACAACATTATGAACGGGAAAACGACCGCTCCGACCGCATACGGCAAGAAACCGCTAGAGCAAGAGATTAGGACAGCTACCGCTCCCTGCAGCAGGGTTCCAGTCATCGCGACCCGCATCGGCGGAAGCCGCTTTTGGAGAAACGCGGCGAGCAGGGTCGGTGTCATAGCCACCAGACCTAACGTGACCAGAACGCTTTGGATCTGGACAGGCGACAGTCCGCGATCGGTGCCCATCGGTTGTAGGAAACTGAATATCATTGCCTGGACGAGCGACATCAGGACGATTCCAGTGATAATGAACCACACAGGGCGTGTGAATCCAGCGGCATCCCTGACGAGGTCTTCGCTGATGGAAGCAGAGGGAAAGAAGAAAGTCGCTATTGCGGCTGCCACGGCCGTAACTGCGGCAAAGACCTCAAAGATGGCTGGTGGACCGAATTTCGTGATGAGAGTCGCCGATGCGCCGAGCAATATTACCGCGAAGACTCCAAGCGTTAACCCCCCCATTGCAAAGACACGATGTGGGTTATCCGTGCGACTCCTGTCGCCAATCCAGCGACGAAGTGGCCAACTGCCAGAATGCTAAATTCGGTGAAGCCGGCCATCACATAGAAGGTCCCGGCACTGATGCCGAAGCCCAGCGTCGGCATCCAGCGCCCCGGAGCGCGATGGAAGAATGGCGATAGTGTAACGCTTGCAAAGACCATGGCTCCTAGAAAGAGGGTCGGAAGCGCCCCCGCTCGCGCCGGTGAAAACGCATATTCCGAGATCAGAACACCGACCCAAATCGGAAGTGCGGGCTGGTCTATCATCCCAGCCATGTGCCCTGTCACTAATGAAATCTTTGACCCCAACGAGTTAATCTGCGCCATTTTTTCCTCCCGTATGATAGTCGGCCCTCGTGAATTGCAGCTCCGCACCGATGCAGGCATGATGAAGGCATCCGACAGCTATGGAGAGCCGCGACGCTCGCTCCCCACTGCCATCGAAACTCTTGAGCTGCCGGCGCGCGCCTCACAGAGTGCTTTGCTATCCATCGAGAGCATCATGGATGAGAGCTCTAGACGGGACGATTGCCCGTTGCTTCAACTAGCCATCGCGGCCAATTACCAATGGCATCTGCACAAAGCGCAGCTGCTTGCGAAAATGGCTTCACCGTTGATCAGCAATTGAGGATACCCAGCACCGGTCAGAGCGTTTGGTGCAGAGTTCGGACGTCATTCCGAACAGGTCAGGTGCGTCCACCCCCGAGCGGCAATTCACGGCCTTCCTCCATATGTCATTTATTACTTACTGGCTAGCAGGCATGAACATATATGTCAAATCTGACGTATGGATGCGCGTGGCCGGCAACTATGCAGAACCGCAAAGAGCGCCAGATTTGAAGCTTGGGGCTTTTGTTGTGCCCACGAGAATACGCCGATTGGGACGGCTGATGTCGTCGCATTCGACAACGTCTGGCAGGAGAGCAGACCTGATAAGAAGGTCTACGACATTGCTAGCAGTGGTCTTGTTCTCGACCATACCCATGTTGCGCCGTGCGCTTTCATAAGCACGGTCGGAAACGCACGTCCGAGCCACGTCGACTGTAGCTGGGCCGAGTTCGACGCGTCACCGGCATTCTGAGACGAGACCAATGTGCCACGCTCCTGATCAATTCAGTGGCGCTGCGCTTTCGATAGCCGTGGACGCTACGGGAGAGACATTCAGGACGATGATGTGGCGAGCTTTTTTAACGTCGTTCTGGTGCTCGGTCTCGCGATCGATTGTTTGATTCTCCTAAGGACCATCACTCGGTAGCTCGACAGCTACGGCGGTGACATCATTTCACGACGCTCGTGGATTGTGAAAGCGCGGTGAACGTCGTGCGACGCTGCCGGCAATCGCCGATCGTCGTGCACCGGATCGCCAAGCCCGAAGAGCTCTACGGTCGGATCCGGTGCAGGGAAAGGCATCACGAACTCCCGGTACAAACCGGCGCGGAGCGTGGCGGTTACCAAGCAGGACGCCAAAGGCCTTGTGGCATCGCGCTCGGGCTTCCCTATGGTGAGCTGGCCCTGGCGAGCCTGCTGGGCTCCTCCTGGCGCGAAGAAGAGTCCTTTAGTGGGGCTTCTACACGGAACCAGGCGATGTAAAGCGCCGGCAAGAAAAAGAGAGTCAGGAAGGTCGCAGCCATGATGCCACCGATCATCGATAGCGCCATAGGACCCCAGAAGACCTGCGGCGCGATCGGAAGCATGCCGAGGCTTGCTGCGGCGGCCGTCAGCAGGATTGGCCGCATGCGATGCTGTGTTGCCAGCACGACTGCCGACCATTGATCGTGACCCTCGTCAAGCATTTCGTCGATCTGCGCCATCAAGATAATCGAATTGCGAATGATGATCCCGATAAGGGCTAACGTACCGAGAATCGCGACAAAACCCATCGGTTTTCCGGATACGAGGAGAGCGAACACAACGCCGATCAAGCCGAGGGGAGCCACGCTTACGACAAGGAACAGCTTCGCAAAGCTTTGCAGCTGGACCATAATGAAGAACGCCATCGCAAGCAGCATCACAGGCACGACCGCAACGATTGGACCCTGACCCTTTGAGCTCTCCTCGACGGCGCCTCCGGTTGCGATCTTCATCGACGCCGGCAGGTTCGCGGCGAAGGTCTCGATAGCCGGCGCAAGCTGTTGGACGACAGTTGCCGGTTGCGTGCCATCGTGGATGGTGCCTCGAATCGTGATTGTTGGGACACGGTCGCGTCGCCAAATAATGGGCTGCTCCAGGTCATAGCGAAGTGTTGCGAACGAGAGCAACGGGACCACCTGTCCATTGCCAGTCGGGATCTGCAACGACTGCAGCGTTTCGATTCGGCTGCGTTCGTCGTTTGCGGCGCGCCCAACGATGTTGACCTGATAAATGCTATCGCGCATCTGTGTAATGGACGTCCCGCCGACAAGGCCGTTCAGTATCGAGGCAACATCGACGGAGTCGAGCCCGAGCTGCCTCGCCTTGTCTTGCGCTATTTCGACTTGAACGACCTTGCCTGGCTCGTTCCAATCAAATGTCGGAGGGTCAAGATGCGGGTTGTCGCTCATGATTTTGGCGATCTCCAGTGCCTTGGCGCGCAATTGCTGGATGTCCGGCCCGCTGAGGCGGTATTGCAGCGGACGTCCAACCGGAGGTCCAAGGTCGAGCGGGTGGATGAAGACGTCGATCCCGATGAATTGATCGGCCGCGGTCTTTCGCAATCTGCTTTCGATCCGATTGCGAGCTTCAAGTGACTTGGCTACGACGACCACCTGGCCGAAATAGTTAAAGGCCATCTGCTGGTCGAGTGGCAGATAGAAGCGGATCGCACCTTGCCCAACATAAGAGCTCCAGCTTTCGACGTCAGGATCGGAGGCCAGCCCTTTTTCGAACTGGTCGATCTGCTTCTTGGTCTCAAGGATCGTGCTGCCCTGCGGAAGCGTCAAGTCGACGAGCAGCTCGGACCGGTCTGACGACGGGAAGAACTGCTGCTGCACAAATCCCATACCGACGATTGCCACCGCGAGCAGACCGAGGCTTCCGCCGATTGTGACCCAGCGGAAGCGCATCGCGGCCTCCAGTAGAACGACAAAGTAGCGGGATAGCCGGCCGACACCGATATGGTCGTGATGTTTCATGGTTTTTGGAAGGACCATGACGCCGATCAGTGGAGCGAACAGAACGGCTACCACCCAGCTGGTTAGTAGCGATGCTGCGATTACGAGGAACAGAGTGTAGGTGTATTCGCCAGCCGATGAGCCGTTGAACCCAATCGGGATAAAGCCTGCGACAGTTACCAGGGTTCCGGTTAGCATCGGAAATGCGGTCGAGGTGTAAGCAAAGGTCACTGCGTTATAGAGATTGTCCCCGCGCTCAAGGCGGTGCACCATCATCTCGACTGTTATCATTGCATCATCGACGAGCAGTCCAAGCGCGATGATCAGCGCACCTAGGGAAATGCGCTGCAGCGTTACTCCAAAATACTGCATGATGACGAACACGACCGCCAGCACGAGCGGAATTGAGAACGAGACCACCAGCCCTGCCCTCACTCCAAGACTGATCAGGCTTACCACCAACACGATGGCTATGGCCTCAACGAGCGCTTCGGTGAAGCCGCCGACTGCCTGCTCAACTATCTTCGGCTGATCGGAAACCAGGTGGAGTTCGACGCCTACCGGAAGCGTGGCCAAGATGTCGCGCATCTTTGCTCTCAGCGCCTCACCAAATTGAAGCACATTGCTAGAGGCCATCATCGCGATGCCGAGCCCGATCGCAGGCTTTCCATCGACACGAAATAGCGGATCGGGTGGATCGCGATATCCACGGGTGATGGTCGCGACGTCGCTAAGCGGAAGGAAGCGGTTGTCGATGCGCAGGTTGGTGCTTCGAAGGGCCTCTTCCGAAGCGAATTGACCGCTTACGCGCAGCGAAACTTGTTCTGGGCCCGCTTGTACGACGCCTGACGGCTGCACTGTGTTTTGATTTTGCAGTGTCTTGATGAGCGACTGCATATTAAGACCGAGTGCCGCCAGCTTGCGCGTGGAGATGTCGAGATAGATGACCTCATCTTGTGCTCCGATCACCGTGATCTTGCCGATGCTTGGCACGGTGAGAAGTTCCGAGCGCACCCGCTCGACATAGTCGCGCAATTGCCGTGGGCTGAGTCCGTCGGACGTAAACGCGTAGATGTTGCCGAAGACATCGCCAAATTCGTCGTTGAAGGAGGCTGCGCCTACGCCTGAAGGCAGGGTGTACTGGATGTCCTGAACATGTTTGCGGACCTCATAGAATAGCCACGGCACGTCCTTTGGCTTGGTGGTGTCCTTCAGATTGACCAAAATCGTGGTCTGACCGGGCGTCGTGTAGCTCTTGACGTAGTCGACCGCGCCGATCTGTTTCACCTCCTTTTCAATCCGGTCGGTCACTTGATTGAGCATGTCGTCAACCGTCGCGCCGGGCCATTGTTGCTGGATCACCATAGTCTTGATGGTGAACGGAGGATCTTCCTCGCGACCGAGGCTGCGGTAGGCGAGCAGGCCCGCTATCGCGGACGCTATCATCAGGAACCAAACGAACGAGCGATGCTTTAGGGCCCATTCAGATAGATTGAAGGAGGTCACGACTGATTCTCTTGCAAAAGTTTGACGAGTTGTCCTTCGGAGAGGGAATGCACGCCGGCAGTGATGACGCGATCGCCAATCGACAAGCCGGATGTAACTGCCACGCGGTCTCCCCTGTGGGCGCCGAGCATCACAGGACGTGCTAGAGCCCTCTTGTTTGCTCCCACGATCCAGACGGCGTCCTGACCTTCGATTTTCAAAAGAGCACTAACCGGAATCTCCATTTGGCCCTCCTGTGCAGCCGCGAGGCGGATCGTGGTTCCCAGCCGAAACGCTTCAGGTGGATCTTCGATGGTGAACCGAATGCGCCGAGTTCTGGTCGAGGAGTCCGACTGCGGCGCGATCTCACGGACGACCGCCTTGGCTGCGATGCTATCCTGGACGAGGAGCGATGCCCGAGAGGATGAACCTTCGATGAATTGGCCAATTCGGTCGTCCGGTATGTCGAACACACCGTCGCGAAAAGTTGGGCGAGCGATGGTGACAACCGTCTGGCCTACCGAGACGACCTGGCCGATTTCCGTGGACCAGGAGACGACGACACCGTCATAGCTGCTGTTTAGGGTCGTGTAGCCGAGTTGTTCGGTCGCCTTCTGCAGACTCGCCTCAGCTTGCGTGGCGCGTGATTGGGCGCTCTGCTGGGCTGCTGTTGCCGCATCGAGGTCCGCCTGTGTCCCGCTGCCCGTGCTGAACAGTTTGTGCTTTCGTTCCAGAGTGGCCTCGGCATTGGCAAGGACCGCTCGAGCGTTGGCCAGATCGGCCTGGCTTGAGACGATCGCGAGCTGCGCGACGGTCGAATCAAGGGACCCGAGTCTTTGCCCCTTGGCAACGAGATCTCCCACATTGACGTCGCGCGAGCTCATTCGCCCCATTGTTTGAAAGCCAAGCTCGGCCTGGTACCGAGGCTGCACCGTTCCGGTGAAGGTGTCGATCCTCTACGAGGCCGGTTGCACAACCATGGTGAGCACGGGACGAATGACGGGCGATTCGAGGCTCTTCTCCTCGCACCCGGAAAGCGCCGCGGCGCAGGCGAAAAGTAGCAGCCGCAAGACCGTGGGTGCGGGCGACGTCATGGCTCGGCTCCGTAGGCGACCGCGACAACCTTCCCTGGATACAGCAGTTGTACGCTGGAAGTTACGACACGCTCGCCTTCTTCCAATCCGGCGGCCAACGCGACCGCTCCAGTGAGATATTCCTGCACGACGACCCCGCGAAGCCGGGCCTTGTTCTCGCTATCCAATATCCAGACTGCGGGCTTACCGTTGGCTGCAAACAGCGCGCTCGATGGAATGACAAAGGCAGGCGATAACTCCCAACGGGCTCTACCGACGACGGCCGAACCGAGTGTCAAATCGGCCGGCGCTCGTTCGACCGCGACCTTGAGCGTAACGGTGCCGGTGGCCTGATCCAAAATCGGCGAGATCTCGCGCACAGAGCCGGCAACAGTTACATTCGGCATCGATTGCGAGGTGATGTCGACAGTCCTGTCGTTTGGCGGATTGGTGACAAGAATCTCGGGAACTTGGAATACCGCATCCCGCGGGCCATCCTCGGCAAGGGCGAAAGCCGTCTGTCCGGCCTGCACAACCTGGCCGACTTCGATACTACGTGAGACAATGATGCCGTCCCGTCCTGCCTTCAATTCCGTGTAGGTTAGCCGCTCGCGTGCCGTATTCAGGGCAGCTTGTGCGCTGTTGACCTGCGCCTCATCTGTTCGAAGCGTGGCTAACGCCTGATCGAATCGCTCACGTGTGGTAGAGCCACTGCTAAGCAGAGACTGTTGTCGCTCGAAATTTCGTTGGGCTTCCAGCAACTGCGCATTCGCAGCATTCAGCGCTGCTTCAGCACTGGTAACATCGGTCTGCTGCTCGGTCCGTTCAAGATGCGCGAGAGTTTGACCTGCTTTGACATACTGCCCAACCTCGACGTCGCGACGGACAACTCGTCCACTGGTCTGAAATGCAATGTTCGAAAGGATGCGAGCCTGGATCGTCCCAGTGAGGGGAAGGTCTGGCGTGATGTGTTGCCGGCGGGCGGTGGCGACGGTCACGCGCAACAGCGCCGAAGACTTGTCACCCGCTCGCGCCATCGAGTTCGGGAACGCTGTAAGCACGGTCGCGACGAGCGCGAGCGACGTGCGGAATTGCGCCCTGTTGGCCAGCCGCGGCATTAGGTCCCCTTCTTCGCTGGGCATTTGCAACATGCTGATTTAACTCAAAGTTTCAAGTTGTCTGAGCGCCCCGCCAAAGAACTCCAAGGCGTAATATTCAACAGGCGTTGAATATTTAGTTGCATCGTTCTAAACGTCAAGAGGTCGGAATGGTCGATGGAGGAGGAGGGATGTCTCGAAAAGCCGTGAGAACGCGCGGTCGACCACGGAAGGGCTCAGAACTAGAGGCCGACAACCTTCTCGATGCAGCGCTCGACGCATTTGCCGAGCACGGTTTCGAAAAGGCAAACCTCCGCTCAATCGCTGCTGCCGCGAAAGTTGATGTCGCCCTGATCTCTTACCACTACGGATCAAAACTCGAACTATGGAAGGCCGTAATCGAGTCGTTTTCGGGGGAGGCGATGGCTCTGCTCGCATCCGTGCGATCGGATGGGGCAGAAGTGTCTTCGAGGGAGCGCCTAGAGCTTACGATTGAACAATTGATCAATGTGGGCCAGCGTAAGCCGCAATTTGCGCGATTTGTCATCAACGAGGTTGCCGGGATCGACCAGAGCGAGCGATTTGAGTTCTTTCACAATGCCCTAACTAAGCCACTCCGAGAAACCTTGGTACCCTTGATCGCAGCAGTCAATCGGAGTGGCAACAGCCGGAAAGTCGATCCGAACTTGCGATTCTTTGCCGCCCTCGGCGCGATGTCGATGTCCATGGCTAACCGGCAATTCATCGCGCGATTTGCGCCGGTTGCTAAAGACGACAAGCAATTCCGCAAGGAGCTGATCGCCGTCATTAGCGCAGTGATGTGTCCCGAAAACGCCTAGCAGGCTGCTGAATTAGTAGCCGATCGACGGGCGAAAAAGAGAATGTCGTCGCCGCCTGAGTTTACCAAAAGGAAGTAGGAGGCTGCCCAGCCACGTCGTGATCGCAACGTTTCCACGACACGGCTCACAGCTGCACCGCCAGCAAAGTTTGTGAGGCGGCGGTCGTGACTAGTGTGGGTGCTGACCTGTCACTCAATTGTTATCCAGCGGACGATCAGAGTCTGCGGGGTTTCCGCAACGAACTCGAGGCAAACATATTGAGTGCTATCCCGACATGACTATCGACGGTGTGTCCAGGTGACCTTGTGGTGAGTGCCCGTTCAAGACGAGCAATGAGACGTTCAGCCCGGAGAGTTCCGGCGAGGACAGGTGATCCGTGTTAGGCCCGTTAGGCTGCGCGGATCGCTTCCAGGAATGTGGCGACCTCGGTCTCTAGCCGGTTGCTTTCGCCGGACAGTGACTTCGCGGCGGCGAGCACGTTGAATGACGCCGTTTCGGTCTCGCTGGCGCCCCTCTGTACATCAACGATGCTGGCCGAAACCTGTCGGGTACCATGCGCCGCCTGCTGCACGTTGCGGGAGATTTCGCGCGTTGCCGCGCCCTGCTCCTCAACCGCCGCCGCGATCGTGGAGGCGATTTCTGACATGCGGCCGATGGTGTCTCCGATCGACTTGATCGCGCCGACCGAGTCCTGGGTTGCGCTCTGAATGCCTGTTATCTGCTGACCGATTTCGTCGGTTGCTTTGGCCGTCTGCTCGGCCAGAGCCTTGACCTCCGACGCCACCACCGCGAACCCGCGGCCGGCCTCCCCGGCGCGTGCCGCTTCTATAGTGGCGTTGAGGGCCAATAGGTTGGTTTGGCTTGCGATCTGGCTAATGAGTTCGACTACGTCGCCGATCCGACGGGCCGCCTTGGCGAGTTCGGCGACATGCTCGTTGGTCCGTCCCGCCTGCAGCACCGCTTCGCCAGCAATGCGGGCTGAATCTTGCACTTGGCGACCAATCTCGTCGACGGACGACGACATCTCCTCGGCGGCCGCCGCCACGGTCTGCACGTTGGTCGAAGCTTGTTCGGAGGAGCCAGCCACGGCAGCCGTGATCTGTTTGGATTGCTCGGCCGTGCTAGTCAGCATACCGGCCGACGCTTCCAACGCCGCGGAGGCGGACGAAACGGTCCTGATCACATCGCCGATCATGGCCTCGAATTCGCGCGCAATCTGGTCCAAGCGTTGGCCGCGTTTGAGTTTGCCCTCGGCTTCGCTGGCGGCCGCGGCGTCGGCAGCCTTTTGGGCGACTAGCTTGTCTTTGAAATGCTGTAGCGAGCCGGCAACTTGGCCGACTTCATCATTCCGGCCGGTCGATGGGATCTCGACGTCATGGTTTCCGGCCGCAAGAGTGCCGATCACCTCCGCAAGCTGGCCTAGCGGCGTCACCACGCGTCGGCGCAGCATTATGGTCACGCCAGCGAGCGTACCGAGCAGGGCCAGCACTGCAACTCCTGCAAGCACCAGCATCCCCAGCGCGCCGTCACGGACCGCCGAGGCGCGCTCGGCAGCTTCGGCCAAGGCGGCATCGCGGACGCCGAAGAACATCTGGATAGCGGGCACAATGACCTTGGCCATGTCGGAGGGACTGAGACTGTATTTGCCGTCGCCTCTGGCCGCCGGCATTTCCTTCTCGACGACCGGAATCGCCTTTCCGAAATAGGCTTCGACGGCCGCTTTCATGGCCGTGGCAAGGCGGGGCGGATTGCCGAGCTGGTCGATCGTGCCCTCGATGCGTTCTCGGTCGGCATCTAAGCGGCCCTGCATACGATCCATCAGCGCAAATTCAGCGGGAGTGAGCGGACGCGAGGCGCTCAAGGCCGGCGACAGTGGCGAGGCGTGGCTGCCGGCGGTCACCCGCAAATCCTGCGCGGTTCGCGCCAGGCTCAGCAGCGTTGCAAGTGAAGAATCGGCGCTGACCACCTGCCCCTCCAGCCGATTCAGGATCGGCTCGATCGCGCCGATCATCTCGGCAACAGTGGGAAGGAGTTCTTTGACCACCGCACTATCGCGCGATCCGAGGGATACGCGCACGGCCCGATCGGCCGCCGCATGAACATCCTTGAAACGGCGCCCGGTACGGTCCAGGCTTTGGATCATCGGTTCGCCACCATCAAGGGCCAGCAAACTGTTGCGGGCCAGGTCGAAGGCCGCATCGGCGGCGCTCGACGCCTTGCCCATCGCTTCGATCTGGGTCGGCGTGGCGGGCGTTTCCTGAAAGATCGTGATGTAGGGTGTACGAAGGCCCGCCAGGTGTTGACTGACCATCAGCACCGCGCCGAAAGCCTCGACCATTTTGATGGATTCGGAGCGACTAACGAAGATGCGCGTCTGCGGAAGCAGAACCTCGGCGCCGAGAATAACCGCAAACGTGGTCACCGTCAGCATCGACAGCGCAAAGAGCTTTCCGATTCGCATGCGTACCCCACATTTCGCATAAGTTTCCGAGAACCTATCGCGCTCTCGCTAATTCATCATTAAGTCCGGGACGCATCTTGGTGGCGGTATGCCTATGTATAGAATTGTCGTGTCGTCGATTGCGCCGCATCTCCTTGCCATCGACAGGAAATGGAAGGCGGCGAATCACGGCGTCTCGGGTGTGCGGTGATGCATCCCTCGCTACGGCTTTAACACCAGCTTGCCCATAACTTCCCGGCCATCAAGCATTCGATGCGCTTGCACAGCCTCCCTAAGCGGCAATCGCACCGTCACGGACGGATTGATGGCTCTTGCTTCCACGAGTTTGAAGACCTCTGACGCAATCCGTACGCGCTCTTGAGGAAATGGATCGTAGACGTGAACGCTATAAGCACGCACTGAGATGCTGCGGTCCATGTTCTTGCGCAAGTCCGCGAATAGGTCGGACGATGGAAGTCCCGACAGCGCATTGAACGTGACGATCTGTCCCAAGGGAGCAACGAGCTTGATGTTGTCGCGGAAATCCGGACCGACCAATTGGTCGAACATCAAGTCGACGCCCGTACCTTTGGTGATATCCAAGATCCGGGCACCAACCGCTTCAGAGCTGCTGTCGATCGCATAGCTTGCACCCCGCTCCAAGGCGAACGCTGCCTTGTTCGGGGCCCGGCAGACAGCTATCAGCTGTATCCCAGCAGCGCGGCAAAGATCGATCATGGCGCAGCCGACGCCGCCAGTAGCTCCGTTGATGGAGGCGACCTTTACCCGGCGCAGATCTGCAGCGTCATTCAACATGCCCCATGCGACCTGATAGTCGGGAATTGCGACCGCGCCCTCAATGTCTATGCCTTCAGGCAGCTTCGTGATCTCGTGGACATCGCAGGCGACATATTCGGCGTAACATCGGCGAGAAAACTTCCATGCGAGAACGGGCTGGCCCGGGGAGAAGCCTTCAACACCATCTCCCACCCGCTCAACATAGCCGGTTACACTGATCCCCGGCACCTCCGGATACTCCACGGGCCACGGGTAGCGTCCAGTCCTGACCAGCGCATCGTATTTCCCGACCCCGATGGTGTCGGTCCGAATGAGGACTTGCCCAGCCGCCGGTGTGGGAATTGGCAGATCGATGTATTTGAGGACCTCGGGTCCTCCCGGCTTTTCGACTTGAACAGCTTTCATCATGGCTGCGGGCATGAACACCTCCGTGCGCTGAATTGGTAAGGTCGTATTGGCGCGCTTAACCGCGGGCCGTTGTTGAAAGCAGATTGTTGGGTCCGCCTATCGGGAAGGTTTTAAGCGGCCGCTTTCGGGCGAGCTTTCACGTCGGTTCGTCGATCACCGCGTTTTCCAAAATTCCGACGCCTGAGATCTCCACCTCGACCCGGTCGCCAGCGCGCAGCCAACGCGGCGGAACGCGACGCGACCCAACTCCTGCTGGAGTACCGGTCGCGATGATATCGCCTGGCAGGAGCCTGAGAACACTGGACAGATAGCTTATAAGCCGCGGTAACCCATAGATCAGCTGGCTCGTCGATGCCTGTTGAACCACCTCGCCGTTTAAGCGCGTGGAAAGCGCGAGGCGGTCCGGATGCGGGACGTCAGTCGCCGCCACGATCCAGGGTCCTATGGATCCGCTCGAATCGAAATTCTTGCCCGTCATGCCAGTGGCAGAGTGTTTTTGGTAATCTCGGACACTGCCCTCGTTTAGACAGGTGTACCCGCCGACGTAGTCGAGCGCCCTTCCCTCCTCCACTCTGTGGCACGTCCGGCCGATGATGAGAGCAAGCTCCCCCTCGTAATCGAGGCGCTCAGACACTTTAGGCCGAAGCAGCAGCTGGCGATTCCCAACGAAGCTCTCGTGCGTTCGCTGGAAAAAAGTCGGGTAAGCAGGCGCCTCGTTTCCGGTCTCGTCTACGTGAGCTTTATAGTTGAAGCCAACGCAGAACACCCTGGCCCTAGCAGACAGGGGAGGAAGAAACTCAACGTCACCAATCTTCAGGTCAGGCTCGCGTGTCATAAGCTTTTCTGCGCGAGCCCAGCCTTCCGCAGCCACTACTTCATCGATATCAGATAGGCCTTTATCAAACGGCGACAGGGAGATGATGCCGTCGCCCTTCACAAGGCCGATGCTGACCGAGCCATTCCGAGCAAATCGAGCTACTTTCATTGAGATACCTTCTTTTTTTGAGGCGCTGATGAAGGCTGACTCAGCCGCTCTTTTCGCCGTTTTGGCTTAACGAGGCGGATGGGATCAAAGCAAAGATGACTGACGCCGCCAGCATCAGGGCGCTACTGGCGATGAGCGCGATGTCGTAGTTTCCCCGCAAGGCTTGAACCGCGGAAAACATCAGCGGGCCAATGGCTACGCCAATGGCGAACACGACGATAAACAGCCCGATCTTTTGCCCCAGCTGGGCAACGCCGAATTGCCGTGCGACAGTGTATGGGATGAGATCCGACTCTGCTCCCGCTCCAAGCGCAAGAAGAGCTGCGGCCAAATAAACCATAGAAGTCTGCCGTGTCGAGACCAACAGCAGTCCGGCAGCCACAGGACCGAGGCAACCAACGACCGCTACCAACCGTGGAGACCATCGATCAAGCATGGACCCGAGCAAGAAGCGGGCTACCAGCATCGTCATGCCGTATGTCGCCATCACAGCCGCCGCATCGACGGGCCGAAAGCCGCGATCGATCAACAACGGTGTCATGTGGACAATCATACCTTGAATGGCGAGCGTCATCAGTAGGAATGCCAACGCAAGCATCCAAAAAATTGGAGCAGACAAAAGCTCACCGAAGACAAGCTTGGAGGATTGCGCGGAAGCGGCGGACTTCTGAAAGCGCTCCTTGCCGGGAATGAGCCAGATGACGGCTACTGCGCCAAGGATTGCGACCCCAGCGCCGATCGCTGCGTAGCTGTTGCGCCAGCCGTATTCTGCAATGGAAAAGGTGGCGATCGCGGGCATTAACATGATGCCGGCGGCCGAGGCTGCATTAATGATGCCGAGCGCAAACCCACGAAAGGTCGAAAAAGTCCGAGTGACTATGTAGGTGAAAGCCGTGATCCCTTGCCCCGCGCCAAGGAGTCCGAGCAGGCCCATAAAGATTGCAAAACTTAAGGGATCACGTGGAAGTTGACCGAGTGCAATCAGGCCGAGCGCAAACAAAGCGAAAGAAAAGCCTGCAAAGACGCGCGGCCCATATCGGTCGACCAGCCACCCGACGATTGGCTGCGAGAAGCCGGAGCAGAGAGCAGCTGGCGCAAGAGCGGCAGCCACGCTGGCCCTCGACCAGCCCGTATCGTTGACAATTGGCAGCAGGAATGTTCCGAAAGTATAGATTACGATCGGCCCGAAATTGGTCAACATGCCAATTCCGGAACCGAGCACGACCTTTGTTGCCTCTATTCCACGTAGCTGAACCTGCGGCGACAGGTCGCCAACGGCCGGCAGCGCAGGCGTATTAACGCTCGTCATCATCTTCCTCCCCTTTTCAGCTCATGTTTTATTTTTTCTTGAGTTCGGTCACCGTTTTCTTTCTTGCGATCAACCAGCGCCCGTCGCTCCGATGCAGCTCGTCTTCGTAACGGCCAAATCCTGCTACGCCATCAAATGGCAGAGGAAACTGTTGAGGAGTGGTCTCACTGCGCTGGCTGAGCAGAGTTACGTACGCGTGAATAAGAATGCGATCTTCGTTCAGCCATTCCGATCTGATGTTGGAGATCAGGTGTCGGACGACCAGGTTGCGATCGCGGCGATTGATAAGATCAACAAGCATGCCCTTGCCGCGTACAAGGCCATCGCCGCGGTGCCAGACACCATCTTCTGTGAAGAGCCCTGCAGCGGCCTCGGCATTGCCATAGTCAAAATGCTCCATGAAGCTCAAGACCGTCGCTTGAGCCTCGAGGATATCCGCCGCTCGTTCTAGCCTATCCCGCTGCATGGGCCCTCAGATCTTAAGCAGCTGGTCTAATGGCTCGCCGGCGCGGAAGCGCGCCAAGAAATCCTTCGGGTCGACATCAATGCCAGAGGGATTGTTCTTGAAAGCGTCAGAGTCGATGAAGGCCTTGAGTTTCTCGGCGTCGTCAAAATTGTTGCAGCAAAGCTCAACGACGTTCTGGTCTGGATCTGAGAAATAATAGCTTGTCACTGGACCGTGGTTGGAAGCGCGGTGGGCTTGCAGACCAGCGCCGAGCAACAATTCCACGCGATCCAGCAGCGCCGCCAGATTTGCGTGACGAAATTGAAAGTGATTCAAGCCGGGATCGCGGCTGGGCGAGTCGGATAGCTCTGGCAGCTCGAATAGCGCCAGGACCTGCCCATGAACCGGCGAGCGGTCCAAGAACATGAAACAGGATCGCACGTCGCTAGCTCGGGTCTGTTTGGGCGAGCCGGCGAAACGGCGCCGGTTTTCCGGGGCACCGCCAGGATTTGTGATGCTCCAGCTCAATCCCAGCACAGATGAGTACCAGTCGCGCATCAGCTCGTACTGTGCAGTTTGCAGAACGATCTCCGAAACGCGCGGCGAAGGCAGCGCGGAGGTTGCCTTGTGCAGGTCGGCGGGTAGCGATTGGACGCTCATGGGGACAGATTCCTCATATGACACTTTTGACTTATAGTTCTAGGTTATCAGGGCTCGACGATATGTCAACTATTACATATGGCGCCATGCAGCATTTGTCTGGAGTTGAGCGCGGGCGCTTGTTCGTGAATGATCAAACGCCCGTCATGCTGAAGCGGCAACATGCAAGGCCGTCCAAGATCGCCGTCCCTGGCGCGACGGTCGCCTCACGAGCGAAATCAGCCACAGGCAGGTCACCACAAGAGATGTTACATCCTCTTGTGGTTGCCTGTGGCTGAGGTCAGCTGGTTGCTGTCCGTAGTGGAGCCGTGTCAGTTTGGTGCAGTGAGCTCGCTTGAAGGCACCGAGTTGCCGTGCAAGCCGTTGCGTAGCCGCAGCGGTAAGTGAGCGACTGCGACCGGGCCATCTGCAAAATGTTGAGTGTCCAAGATGACGAGGCCGCTCCGCCTTTCGTCGAGCCTGTTGACGAGCGCAATGACGTAGCCGTCTCCCTCCGGCGCATTAGGGGATCGGGGAGCAAACACCGGTTCTTGGACAGACGAGGTGGGACCGGGTAGCCAGCGCTCGCTCTTTCCGGTCGCTATATCCAGGTGAGCGAGGCCGTTGAGGAAAGCGTTGACCGAGGGCGGGCCACAGCGATCCGCGTCATACGGAGCGAAGGGGTCGATAAGGGCGAGAAAGGCATGACGATAGGGCCGCGTGGCGTAACGCTCGTCCACATGGGGGAACTCGCCCATCGTTTGGGTAAAGATCTCGGCCTGAGGAACGGGGCTGTTGCTAGATAGATCAAATGTCCATCTCGTCATGGCTTGACGCAGGGACCGGGGATCAGGCACGTGCCCACTATATTCTGGGAAGAACCAGAACACGTTGTCATTGACGACGGGCAGGTCGAGATAGACTTTGTGTCCTTCGTCCCATGCATTGATGGTGTGGCCCTGGAAGCCGTTCGTCGGCACTGTAAACCAACGAATATCTTTTCCGCTGCCGCGGCGGGGCAGAACCCCATAGATTTGGTCCACATTCGGCTGCCAGGCAAAGGCCGGTTCGCCCTGCTTCAGGCGTTCGATGTCCGACGTCAGCGAGCTCACGGGAAAGACGACATAGTTTTCCGTCACGGCGAAGTCGTGTATCATCGCTGCCCGCGGCGCATTAAACCAAGCTTCATGCACCACGTGTCCGCCGCGATCGATGACGTAATAGGCGATATCGGTGGTCGTCACACCCTTGGCGGCATAACCAAAGCCAATCAGCTCGCCATTGGTCGGATCGATCTTGGGGTGAGCCGTAAATGTCTGACTGGTCATCTTTCCGTCAAAACGGTAGTTACCGATCGTTTCAAGCGTATCTGGCCGCATCGCGACCGGCGGTCCGTCCTCCTTCAGCGCGAGCAACAGCCCATGGTGAACGACGACGTTGGTATTGGCCGTGCTTCGGATAGTACCGGCAACCGATGGATCGTCAGTGAACGGATTGCGGTAGGCGCCGTAGAGGGCGCGGCGCGCCGCCCGCTCCGCAACGAACTTGTCGGTCAGGACATATTTCGACGTAAAGTCGACATGACCATCCTTGAAACGGAAGGCGCCAACCATGCCATCGCCGTTAAAAAAGATGTCACGGCCAAGCTCGGCGGCCATTGTGGTTCGGGAGCTACACGAAAAAGGTGCCGTCGAGATCGGTTGGAATGCGTCCTTCAACGTCAAGATCGAACACGTGTGCCTCTACACGGCCAGGAGCGTCGAAGCCATGATAAATCGGATCGTCAGGGAAACGCTTCGTCATTTGTCACCTCGGTTTTCATGCCTTTAGCGTAGTGCGCGCGCTAGCGTCCAAGTGAGGCGCCGCATTTTCGTAACCTGCGAGCGCCTCCCCAAGGCGCCGCCGGAACAATTCGATCGCCTTTTGCTTCACGTGGCCGAAGCCACGCACCTCGAGCGGTAGCTCAGCAATGGCGACAGCCTGTGGAAGCGATGCCGCTGACAATCGACGGGGTAAGCGGTTCAAGGCATCGATGAATTCGGCGATCAGAGCACGCTCGGTGCGGCGCTCGGCGCTCCTTCCGAAGACGTCGAAGGGTGTTCCGCGCAAGATCTTCAAGGCCGCCAAGATTCTGAAGACGGGCAAGATCCAAGCTCCGAACCGGATCTTGCGCGGCTCTCCCGTTGTCTTGTCGCGGCGAGACAGAAAAGGCGGTGCAAGATAGATTGACAGCTTTGCGAAGCTATCAAACTGAGATCGGACTGCCCGCTCGAACTCTCCGCTCGTATAGAGTCTGGCAACCTCGTACTCATCCTTGTAGGCCATCAGCTTGAACAGGGATCGCGCAGCAGCCAGCGTTAGCGAATGGCCAGTATGAACCTTAGTCTCCGCCTCACGGATGTGGTTGATGACATCAAGGAAACGCTGGCTGTAGTCATTGCTCTGATAGTTGCGAAGAAATGTCGTAAGATCTTGGATCTCCGCCTCAGGGGTGCGCTGCTCAGTCTTTTCGGCCAGGCCTGCTGCAACAAAGACGAATTGAGGGTCGGAAGCTAACCGACGCCCCCACTCAAGCGCAGCGAGATTTGCCTCCTTGGCGGCGCCATTGAGTTCGATCGCCTGGTGGAGGTCCTCAAGGTTAAGGCCAAGCCAGCCTTTCTGATAAGCGCACCCGATCATCATGAAATTGGCGGCGATCGAATCGCCGAACAAAGATTGTGCCAAAGCCGTGAAGGGAAACACCGCGAAATGTTCCGGTTCAACTTGTGTGCTCAGCCGTCTCGTCAGCAAACTCGAATTCACGACGGCCTGACGATTAGTGACGAAATCTCCAGTGATGGACACGTCAGCATTGGCGAGGACGCGGCTCCGCCCTCGGTTGAGAGATGCCATCACGTCCGATGCATTGCCGACGATCTGGTCGCAAGCCAGGAGAAGGTCACAGTGCTCCGCTGGAATCCGCAAAGCATGAATGGGGCCGCCAAGATGAACGTGACTTGTAACCGCCCCGCCCTTCTGAGCCATTCCGATCTGGTCCAGCACCGCGGCCCCTCGACCTGCCAGGTGTCCGGCCATTGCCAGCACCGCGCTCGTCGTCACGATTCCGGTCCCACCTACGCCGGCAAGAAGAATGCGGCTGTGTTGCGGCGGCGCAGCGCTCACCAGGGGCAGCAATGGTTGGTCGATCGTAAGCTGCGGTTTTGGCCCGCGGTTCACACGGGCACCCTCGACAGTTACGAAACTGGGACAGAAGCCTCGAATGCAACTGAGATCGGTGTTGCAGCTCGATTGATTGATTCTTCGCTTCGTACCTAGTGGAGTGTCGACCGGCTCCACGGATAGGCAGTTTGACTTGATCGAGCAATCGCCGCAGCCTTCGCAGACCAGCTGATTGATGAAGACGCGGCGGCTGGTTTCCTTCAGTTGGCCACGTTTGCGTTTCCGCCGGCGCTCGGTAGCACACATCTGGTCATATACGATGATGCTTACACCCGGTTGGGCTCGCAATTTGAGCTGTACGGCATCAAGTTCGTCGCGATCCACCACCTCTCCCGCCAGGGAGTGGACCTCGGCATGCTCACGATAGGACGCCAGATCATCGGTGACCAAAATTATTGTGCTGACGCCCTCGGCCCGGAGCTGGCGCAGAAGCCGCTCGAGGGAAAGGTCGCCATCGACTGCTTGACCGCCTGTCATCGCGACAGCACTGTTGTAGAGCAGCTTGTAGGTGATGTTCAGCTTAGCAGAGACCGCCTGGCGGATTGCGAGCAGGCCTGAATGGAAATACGTGCCATCGCCCATATTCGAAAACACATGCGATTCGTCGGTGAACGGAGCGAGGCCGAGCCAGTGGATTCCCTCGCCGCCCATCTGGGAATAGCTGAACGTGTCAGGGCGATTGCGCGCGGCTAAACCGTGGCAGCCAATCCCAGCGAGAGCTCGACTGCCATCTGGCACGGCTGTCGACCGGTTATGCGGACACCCGGAACAGAAGAATGGACGCCGGGATGCGGGCACATCTGCAAATCCGCGTTGGTTCGTGTGCCGGCGCAAGCGTTCGCCTCGTGCTGCTACGACCTGATCACCGGATATCCTTGCGATGACCGCCGCGATCTGGACAGCAATCTGCTCGGGCGTTAGATCGCCCGTTGCAGAAAACATCGGGTGTTGCTCCGGTCCACATTTGCCCCAAACCGAGGGAGCCTGTGACCGGCCGTAGAGTATAGACTTTACTTGGCGCTCGATCAGCGGCGCCTTCTCCTCCACGATGACGAGCTCCTGCAGGCCTTCGGCAAAGGCTGTGAGGCCCTGAGGCTCTAGCGGCCAGATCATCGCCGGCTTGTAGAGAGCCAGCCCGAGCTCGATCAGCCGTGAATCGTGAAGGCCCAGCAGGTCGAGTGCTTCGCGCAAATCATTCCAAGATTTGCCGGCCGCGACGAAACCGACCCGCGCGTCCTTAGGCCTCACCGCGACGCGATCGAGACCGTTTGCCCGGACATAAGCAAGCGCAGCCGGCAAACGGAATTCATGCTGCCGCCGTTCCTGATCGAGCGGCAAGTCAGGCCAGCGGTTATGCAGGCCAATGTCCGGCACAGTGACGTCGGGCCGAACGGGCAAATTACCTAATTCTGCGGCCGGCACGGTGCGTGTACTGTCGGCCACTTCCGTCAGCACTTTTAGCGCAACCCAAGATCCCGTCAGCCGCGACATGGCAAAGCCGTGGAGTCCATAGCTGACGATCTCGCCGGGATCAGCCGGGTAGAGCAGCGGGAGGAGGAGACTGGCGACAGTCTCGTCGCTGTAGCAGGCGACCGTTGAGGATTTTGCCAGATGATCGTCACCCACGGCGACGACCACCCCGCCGTTCGGCGAAGAACCTTGCGAGTTGCCGTGCCTAATCGCGTCCGCCGCGCGATCCAGTCCAGGGCCCTTGCCGTACCACAACGCAAAAACACCATCGACCCGGGCGCCGGGTGATTGATGGATCTGCTGCGTACCGGCCACGGCGGTGGCCGCGAGTTCTTCATTGACCGCCGGCTGCACCACAATCTTTTGGTCGCTCGTTAGCCGCTTCGCAGAGGCAAACGCGGCATCGAGCGTACCAAGGGGTGAACCCCGATAACCGCTGACGAAACCCGCGCTCGACAAGCCATTCATCCGATCTCGCTCGGCCTGTAATAGCATCAGGCGGACGAGCGCCTGCACTCCGCCGAGGAGAACTGTTCCGCCGCGCTTGGAATAACGATCATCGAGCGAGATAGAGGAATTACTCATTCGCAACTCCATTGGATGCGCTGGCGCAAAAGACTTTCCGGCACGCCGGCATTAGCTCCGTGCGGTATCGATAGCGGAGCTGATCTGCACGCCGGGTGGGGCCGGCAAGTCGCCCGGAACGAACATGTCTCCCATCAAAGGCAGCGCCGGATCCACGCTATAATGCGTAAACTCGCGCACCCCCTCGTCATAGAGCACCGTGTCGTCAATCAGAAAGTTGCCCGTGAAGGCGCGCGCAGGCTTTGAGAGGATGGCATGGGCTGCGTCGGCCATGCTCTCCGGCTTGCGGCAATGACGCATTCCGTTCTCTCCGAGCAATGCAAATTGGATGGCAGCCGTCGCAATGGCGGTTCGGGGCCAGAGAGCATTGACAGCAATACCGCGATCGGCAAATTCCGCGCTCATGCCGAGCACGCACATGCTCATGCCGAACTTCGCCATGGTGTAGGCGGTGTGCGGCGCGAACCACTTGGGCGTCATGTCAAGCGGCGGAGATATCATCAAGACATGCGGATTAGCTGCCTTCATCAGGTGCGGAAGGCATGCCTTGGTAGTGATGAAGGTCCCGCGTGCGTTGACTTGAGCCATCAAGTCGAAGCGCCGGATATCCGTTTGTAGGGTGCCGGCCAGATGGATCGCTGATGCATTATTGATGCAAATGTCGATGCCGCCGAACGTCTTTGCCGCTTGGGCAACGCCGGCCTCGACGGAGGATTCATCACGGACGTCGACGGCCAGCGGCAACGCCCTGCCCCCAGCTCGCTCGATGGCTTCGGCGGCAGAATAGATCGTGCCGGGAAGATGCCGGTGCGCCTCGACAGTCTTGGCTGCAATTGCAACGTTGGCGCCGTCTTGCGCGGCTCGCAGCGCAATGGCGAGCCCAATGCCTCGGCTTGCGCCGGTAATGAACAGGGTTTTGCCGGTCAGACTCATGAGGCCACGCTGCCCATGCTCAAGGGAAGCGTTCTTAATGCCGACGTGCCCTGCACGCCGCCCGCGCCGCGGATGCGATCAATGAGCCGCGCCGGCTCTTCAGGAATAGCGTCCCCAATCCAGCTGATGTGTCCGTCCGGGCGGACCAAAGCGTAGCGGCGCCCGTAGACGGCGATGGTGTTTGGCTCCGGGATGAGCTGATGACGGATTGGCAGCCCAACCGCGTGCGCCGCACGGGTCAGACCGCCCACAGCAGCACCCACCTCCGATGCGAACTCCAGCAGCACGAACCCACGACCGAATAAGTCTAACGTGGAGTGGCCCGGCGAGAGCCAAACATGAGGTGCGCGGCCGCCGGCCTCGGCTACTTGCACGAAGTTCGCGACATCGGGCTCGGCTCGTTCGAACGATTCAGCGACGACGATCGGCGAATTGCGATAGACCGCCCCAAGATGAATTCCGAACGACCTCCATTCCCGCTGCATGGCCTGCTGGGTATAGGCTCCTGTTGCGCGCCGCGCCGTCTCGCCCGCAGGGCCTTGGTCGAGCAGCATCGGCTCTGGAGGAACCGAGCGCATCGCGGCTAGGTTCGCGGACGCCTGCGACACGTTGCGCATGGCGATCGGGCGCCGCTCTGTGTCGTAGCTTTCCAGGAGTGTGGGGCCGCCCCACCCCTCCAACACAGCTGCGATCTTCCATGACAGATCAACCGCCTCGGCAATGCCCGTATTCATGCCGTATCCGCCGGTCGGAGAGAGCTGATGGGCCGAATCGCCGACGAGGAAGCAGCGCCCGGAGCTGAACTTCGGCGCAGTGATCTCACGACGGGACCACGGCAACCAAGAGAGCACCTCGTAGTCAACATCGGCTCCGATTCCTCGTCGCACAAAAGTGTTGATCTGCGCCTCGCTCCAATTGGGCCAGGTCTCGTCGCCGAGCAGTTGAAGCCGCCAGGTATCGCGCCCGTCTATATTGACGAAGCTTCCCCAAACCCCCTCAGGCCCGACTAACACGTACCGATACGCCCGTTGGGCGAGCGTCTTCTGCGCCAGAGCCGGACACCGAACGAAGATGTTCGTGCTACAACTCAATACCTTGCTGTTTGTCGGACCAAGCGAGAGTCGCTGTGCGACTGTGCTGCTTGCCCCATCGCAGGCGGCAAGGTACTGCGCACGCACGCATAGTGGTTCGCCACCAAGCAGCGGGCGCACGTGAGCGATGACGTGGTCGCCCTTGTCCTCGAATTCCTCTAGGCGGTGCTGATACAGCAACTGGTTGGTCGAGTAGCTCGAAGCTGCGTTCTGGAGTACGGGGTCGAAAAAATTTTGAGGGCATAGCTCGTGCTTTTGCGGGCTAAACGGTGGCGGGACCGCGTGCGCTTTATCAGGGTAGACATCGCGCGCCAGTTCGTGGCCGAGGACCCCCGTCGCATAGACGATGCTGACCGGCAGATCGCGAGGAAACCCGGCCATTTCGATGGCCTCGACAATTCCCCAGCGTCGGCAGAATTCCATAGTGCGAATGCCGACATTGTCCATGCGAGGATGAACCATCCGGGCCGTCGGCCGCTCCTGCTCTATGAGCAGCGCTTCGACACCGCGCCAACCGAGATCGATTGCAAGCGACAAGCCGACCGGCCCTCCGCCGACTATCAAGACGGGCGTATCGATCGTTTCCACGGACATTCCTCCTGAATTGAACTGCTCGCCGGAGACCGTCTGGCCGCACCGGTCAATGGGCTGCGGCGCTAGAGGTGGTGTTTCGGCAGCGACCGAGGCTTTCCAAGAGGCATGCCCCTGCCCTGCATTTTTGAGAATTGGCCGGGCGCGCTGCTCTCCGGAACGTCCCTCTGCGGGCATGCCACTCATTCTTCAGAGGCCCTCGCAATAACCCGAACGCCGGCTGCGCAACGGGGCTTAGTGGGCATTCGACGCCGGGAAGCATCGATTTCCTCCATATGTCATATATTACATATGTGAGTAACAGGCGAATGTGCATATGTCAAATGTTGCCGATGGTAAAAGCTCGCCCTCCAGACTATGCAGGGTCAGGGCAAGGTCACTGAATGCTCCGTAAGAGCGTGATTGTGCTTGGAGATTAGGCGAGCTTGGAACTAGCGATGGCGAAGAAGAAGACGACCGTAAAACGGAAGGCCCCTGCGGCAACTCCTCCAGCAATTCCGACGCTTGGTTATGTCATTCTGACGAGCTTGGCCCACCATCCTCATACCGGTTATGAGCTGACTCAATTGATGGGCCCCCCGCGCAATTACATGTGGGAGGCCAAGCACAGCCAAGTCTATCCGACGCTGCAGCTGCTAGCGGAACACGGCTATGTCACGTTCGAGGACATTGCGCAGGAAAGCAAACCGGACAAGAAGGTCTACGAGGTTACGGAGCGCGGCCTCGAAGCTCTCAAGGAGTGGGCGAGAAAAGGTCCGACCCATGTGCCTGTCCGGGACGAGTTCAGCGTAAAGATGGCGGCATTGCGGTTGCTTCCGCCCAGTGAAGCTGTGGCCGTGCTCAACCGGCAAATCGAGCTCGTTGAAGGAGAGATAGCGGCCATCAACCTACACTTGGTCGATTTTGTTGATCGTTTCCGTTTGCCGGAGCCGGCACAGAGCAATCATCGCCAATTCTGCCTGCTATCTGCCATTCGACTCTCGCGCGACCTGAAGCTGACGGCTATGGAAGCCTATCGAAAATTGGCCGGCGAATTGTCGCGCGCCACTGAGCCAGCCAAGGCATCTAGAGCACAGTCAAAATGAAGACCCTCGGCAGTTTACAGCCATCTGCCGCTGGCCCTTGTTCCAGGGTCTCGTCCCGACGTTGAATTGCCACCATTACCCTGTATAGGGACGCATGGGTGTTCGCTGCATTGGGGCGGCGTCAGGTAACGCGATGGTCGGGCCGCCACGCGGACGATCTGCGCCTATGAACCACGATCCTAAATTCGGCGATCTTCCGACAGCTCAGCGATTGGCAGAACAGGCTGCGAACACACTTAACCGATTTCTGCATATTGAGGCAGTAAGCGGCGCGGTGCTTCTCGTTGCAGCAGCCGCGGCCTTGATCTGGGCGAATTCGACCGCGGCCCCGAGTTACCACCTCTTTTGGACTCTCCCTGTCACCATTGGCCTTGGTGAGTACGTCTTTTCCCAGTCGCTGCATTTCTGGGTGAATGACGCATTGATGACCGTCTTCTTCCTTGTTGTGGGCATGGAGATTCGGCGGGAGGTTCATGAGGGCGCACTGAGCCGCTTTGACCAGGCCGTTCTGCCGCTGATTGCTTCGGCCGGTGGCGTCCTCGTTCCCGCGCTTATCTATCTAAGCCTCAACAATGATGCTGCTCGGGGACACGGCTGGGCCGTGCCGACCGCGACGGACATCGCCTTTGCTGTTGGCGTCCTCGCCCTGCTTGGACGAAGAATCCCGGTCAATGTGCGAGTGTTCCTACTCGCTCTAGCGATCATCGACGACATCATTGCGATTTTGATCATCGCCGTCTTTTACACCGAAACTCTGCAATTAGGCGGCCTTGCTATCGCAGCCGTTGGCGTTCTCGGGGTCTTGGGATTCCAGCGGATGGGGATCGGTGCGGCATCGCCATATGTGGTGCCAGGTTTGTTGGTTTGGGTCGGATTGTTCGTTGCCGGGGTCCACCCAACACTTGCTGGAGTGGTGCTCGGGTTGATGACTCCGGCTCGCCCCATAGCGATGCGAGAACCTCCGCTGGAGGTGGCGTCGCAAGCGCTCGGACAGTTGAAAACTGGCGATGCGATGAAAACAGGAGATCTGCATTTGTTGCAGCAGCCGTTGCGCGACCTTCGCATAGCTCACCGTGAGATTTTGCCGCCCGCGTCGCGCGTGCAGATGGTACTTCATCCGTGGGTAGCTTACGGAGTGATGCCAATGTTTGCGCTGGCGAATTCGGGGGTCAGCATAAAGGGCGCGGATCTACCCGCTGCCGGCCTGCTGGTGACGATGGGCACCGCACTTGCTTTGATAGTGGGAAAGCCGCTTGGCATTTTCGGAGCGGCCTGGATCGCCGTACGATCGGGGTTCTGCTGCCTTGCTCCCGGGGTTTCTTGGGGCGGCGTCTTTCTCGTCGGACTGCTAGCGGGCATCGGCTTCACCATGTCCATCTTCATCTCGATGCTGGCCTTCTCCAGTGAAGGTTTTTTAAGGGCAGCAAAATTGGGCGTGTTGTTGGGCTCGGCCATAGCCGTGACGCTCGGCCTTGGCTGGGGCGCCTTCTACGTGCGACGTTCGTGACGTCGGTTCGTGTCCTTCCAGGCTCGGCACGGCCCGCGATATCGTCGCTGTCACGATCATCGGTCCGGTTTGTTGATCCGACGTAGCCTAGCAAAACCTGCCACCGCGCAGGGCGACATCGGCTCTTTTGCGCTTCCAGATCGGCTACTCCAGCAGAGGAGCTACCAAAGTTTGCGCTCTCACACGGCCATTCAGCCGGCAGTAATCTTGATAGGCTGCCCAGTTGTGCCTGGCGCTTGAAACAGCCCAGCGGCCGGTTAGTTTCTCTCGGGCTTTTAGCCACTCGCTCCCCAAGTCTCAACCGACCGCCGCTTGAAGCACGGCACGGAACCGAATAACGATCTTGATCCGAACCACGGCGCAGCCACCGCTATCAAAGACATGGCCCGAAAAAAGAACCTCCGCTCGGATCCGAAAAAAGCTAAGGGCCTTCCAGCTGGCGGCAGGCTCCGGTCAAAGGGAATGCCGCTGCGTGAACGGGAGGACGGGGAAGAGGCCGGCAACGGCATCCGTGCCATGCTCGTTGGTCTATCAATGCTACAGGCGATCGCGAAGGAGCGCCGGCCGCTTCCGCTTAAGGATGTTGCCACCGTCAGCGGACTCAGCCCGAGCCGGGCTCATAGGTATTTGTCAAGCCTGCTCGCGGCGGGCTTTATGGAGCAGGACGTCAGATCAGGCCATTACGCTTTGGGGCAAGCCGTTGTCGAATTAGGATTGGTTGCCCTCGGTCAATTGGATCACATTCGGATCGGCGTGGATGCGCTCGTCGCCTTCAGTGAGGAGACCGGCTTTGACGGACATCTCTCCGTTTGGGGCTCATTTGGTCCGACGGTGGTGCGTTGGCAATCCGGACGCTTGGGCTATCATTTCCGGATCGACGAAGGCCGCGTGCTCCCGCTCTTATGGTCGGCAACCGGGCGCGTGCTCATGGCCTATCGCGAGGGAGGGGAAATTGCCCCGCTGGTGAAGCAAGAGCTTGCCGTGTGGAATCGCGAGAACCCCGAACAGCAGATTCGGCGCCAGGACGTGACGCGCATGTGTGCGGCGGTTCGCGAGTTCGGTCTCTCAGCATCGGTTCCATCGCAGCAACGCAATGGTCTGCTCGACCCCGTATTTCCCACAGTCATCAGACTAGGATTGGAAACCACAGCAGCGCCGATTTTCGATCATCGCGGCCGTGTGCCAATGGCCCTCACGTTTTTTGGGTCAGTCCATGGTTCGTCCATCAATAGCGAACCTGCACTTCAAAAGAAGCTCCGCGCCGCCGCGCAAGCAGCTTCGCGGCGCCTGGGCGGCCTAGCCGAGCCGCCAACTTAGGAGCATTGGTCTCGCAAGAGCCAGCAGTTGGACGAATGTTGTGGAAGTCCAATCATTGGCTTGCCGCTCGACACGCCGCGCCGCAGCGTCCACATTCGGTCATGGAAGCCAATGGCCGCAGACGAGGTGAAGCCGAGCGCAGGTGGCGGGCTCGCTCCTTCACTCCCCTCCCGTCAGAGACTTGGCCGCGAGCTACGGTCCGGTCGCCTTTCCGAGGCCGCTCTCCTTACCGTCATGCAAGCCCCGACCTGCCATGCTTTACATCAGAGTATTCGGTGCTTCGCTGTGCAATTCGAGTAAAAAATTGCGCTGTTCCAGCGCTTGCAAAATTCCATACTATTTTGATTGGTGGGTTTGACGCCTAGTGACATTGCGTCGGTCGCGACGTGCAGCGTCGGATGCGCCTTGGTTTATGCACCTTAGGCGGCGGCTTTCAGCGGGATGCGAGGAGTACTTCGATGAAACTAGCTTTGTTCAACGAGTTCATACCCGGGGCAATCAAAGAGAATGAAATTGTCGACATCACAAAGCCGGTTTCCGCGCTCGCGAAATGCGGGCCTCAATACCTGATGGAAGGTCTGATGACTAACTGGGCGACCTACCGGCCGCTCTTGGAGGATTACGTGTCGCGCACGAAGGGCCGCCCAGTCTCCGAAGTGCGGCTGAGAGCGCCGCTGCCGCGACCATCTAAAATTCTGTGCGCCGCAGCGAACTATAAAGAGGGGATCGAAGGCAATATCAGCGATCTTGAGTTCTTTCACAAATCGCCATCTGCGATCATTGGCGATGGCGACACAATGATTCTTCCTAAGGTCGAAGTGACCATCGTCCATCACGAATTGGAACTAGGCGTGGTCATAGGCAAGACCTGCAAGGACGTCTCGGAGAGCGAAGCGTTGGATTATGTTTTTGGATACACGATCGTTCAAGACGGGTCCGCACGCGGCATATTGTCGAACGGTCAGATGTCATTTTTCACGCAAAAGAATTGGGATACGTTTGCGCCTCTTGGTCCCTTGGTCGTGACAAAGGATGAAGTGCGGGACCCTCACGATCTGCAGGTCCGGCTTTGGGCCAACGGCGAGCTACGGCAGGACTACCACACAAGTGACATGGCCCATCGAATCCCGGCGCTCATTCACAAGGCCTCGATGTTCAATACGTTCTTCCCAGGCGATATAATCGCGACAGGCTGCAACCGTCAGGGTTTAGGTCCGATGCAGCATGGCGATACCATCGTTCAGGAAATAACGGGGCTCGGTCGGCTGACGACGTTAGTGGAGGACCCTCTCAAGCGCAGCTGGCCATACGGCGTCGATGCCGAGTTTGCAGACTTCGTGAAGAAGCCGCGCACCCAGCGTGGCGCTCTGGGGCCGCCGCGGATCGTCCCCGCGAATTCGCGGCTGCCGACCTAGTTCAAGCGGTCCGACCCGCGGTTCGCACTGTCAGATCTTTCAAAAGGGCTGAGCGGGCTTGGCAGCGCGCCATGCCTGCTCTGTCGACACCGAGCCATCGCGGGCCTGTCTAGGCCCGATCTCATCTGCAAATTAGGCTGGTCGCCTTATCCAAGCGTGCCAGCCTTAGCCTAGCCGTCATGATCCAGTGTCGACTGGACAGGTGACAAGTTCCGTTCGGTAGGACCTCCCTATCACTGATAGGCCCGACCTCCGTCGCAGACATAGTTGCTGCCTGTGATGTACTGAGCCTCCGAACTGACCAGGAACAGCAAGAGATTTGCTATTTCTAGGGGAATTGCCAGCCGCCTCAGCGCGTACCTCGCCAGAAAAGCGTCTTGTTGCGAGGCTGACTTTCCGGCCAAAAATCGGTCCATCATCTCAGTATCGACGGCCCCCGGGCAGACGCAGTTCACTCGTATATCGGGCGCCAACTGGGCAGCAAGTGTCTTGGTAAATTGGATGACGCCGGCCTTTGCGGCTCCGTACGCCGCGCTGCTTACACCGGGTCGTATACCTGCCAGTGCCGACACGTTGACGATGGCTGCTGCTCGAGTCTTTCGAAGATGTGGCAATGCTGCTCTGCAGACCAGGTAGTGAGACGTAAGGTTGGTGCGAAGACTCGCGTCCCAACGAGCTAAGTCGATATCTTCTAGAACAGCGGCCTCGGCATTGCCGACGCAATTGATGATACCATCGAGACAGCCCATAAGGGCCGCGGCGTCGTTCACCGCGGCAAATGCTTGCGCCTCGTCGGTAAGATCCGCCGCAATAGCGTGTCCTCGCGTCAACCTGGCGACCTCTTTCAAGCAATCGAGCCGCCGTCCGACAACAGTCACCACCGCTCCTTCCTCGGCGCATCGCATGGCGGTGGCATGGCCGATTCCGCTTCCGCCGCCCGAGATCAAAATGTGACGTCCAGCCAGACGGCCAGCCATTATTGTTTAACCTCGCTCGCAGCAGGGTCGCATCGATTGGTGCACGTCGCACTGCTATGTGGCGGCGGTGCGCTTTGAACGGCCCCGCATAGTGGAAAGCTGCACCGAACAGGAGAGATCAGCTGTTTCATAGGTCAGCAAAAGTTGTGTAGCGGCGGGCGTATGCATGCCGCAGGGCTTGAGGGTATCGCCGGAACTTACAATCGGTGCGACTAGCGGAATAGGACAATACTGCGCCGCATACTTGTGCGACGGAAAGAGTTTGGCTTGGGGTTTGCCGCCAGGACTGGGCGCTGCTTGACAAACGACAGAATAGGAAACACGTTTACCAAAATGACAAGGCGGCAGCGCGACGTAGGTCGATGATTGACCGGGCAGTGAGTAGCCCGGAAAGCTCGCCTTAACCCGCAGCGCTCTGGTCGGTTCGACGACTGGTGAGCTTAACCTGCGAATAAAGGATATCGGTCACAGATGTCCAACTACGGGAGGATGGCTATGCGTGCCCTGATTGTCGGAGCCGGAGTGGCCGGACTGGCTACGGCGGTTGCTTTGCGTCGTAACGGCATCGACGTGACCGTCATCGAGCGAGCGGCGGAGTTAAGCGAGGTTGGAGCAGGTGTTGTCCTTGGACCTCATGCTATGCGCGTTCTTGAATCGCTGGGCATTGCGGCGGAGATAAAGCGCTCGGATGAGCCGCCCGAGACGATTACATTTTATGATATGGTGAGCGGTGAGGTACGCAATCGCACCCAACTGGGCGAAGCGGGAGCCAAGCTGTATGGCGCCCCGCTTTACAAGACGCATCGCCGCGATTTGATCGACGCTCTTGCAAGACATTTGGACGGAACGGAGATCCGGCTCAACTGCTCTGTTGTCGATGTGAAGCAAGATGATCGAAGTGTTACCGTCATTCTCGAGAGGGGTGAGGCTGTTCTTGGCGATCTCCTAATCGGAGCCGATGGCCTGCGTTCCAAGGTGCGAAGCGCAATTTTTGGAGAAAGCGAGTCGATATCTACGGGCCTCCTCGCCTGGCGGACCGTTCTACCAACGACGCTTCTCAGCAAAGCGCTAACATTGGATACCAATGTGTGGAGCGGTGCGGGTCGCCACGTGGTTTGCTATCCGATTCGTCGCGGCAAACAGTTTTATGCAGCCTTCTACGTACCTGCCGATGAGATCCATCGTGAGGACTGGGCCACAGCTGGGGATGTCGCGGATTTGCGCGCCTCATTTAAGGACGCCTGCAAAGACGTCCGAGAGATCACTGAGGCTGTAACCGAAGCTTTCATCACGGCGATCAATTATCGTTATCCCCTGCCAGAATGGCATCGCGGGCGAATAGTTCTGATTGGCGACGCGGCCCACCCGGTGCTGCCGACATCCGGCTCCGGTGCGGCGATGGCGCTCGAAGATTCGGTGGCGTTGGCGGCTTGTTTGCACCGGAGCGGGAGCAACTTGGAAGCCGCTTTTTCCGAGTTTCAAGCGCGGCGGAAGCCGCGGACCACTCGGTTGCTTCACCAAAGTCGCGGCGATCTTACGGCATTTCATGAAAAGGCACCCGAGCGTCAGGCGGCTTACGGACGGATGGGGCGGGGCATGCTGAAGCTCGACCAAGCTGGGTATGAGCGGTTTGCGTGGCTCTATGGCTATGATGAAGTCGCCGAATCAAACAAGCCATTCGACCTGTTTAACGCCAGTCCATTGGTGCGGCCGTCGCGGCCGGCCGCCGCCCGCGCGTTCGATCTTTGGTCGAATGCTCTCAAGTTCGAAGATGAAGACTGGATGAGCGAACGGGCTGCTTACGAGCGGTTCATGTCGAGTCTATGTGCGTTGCCAGAGGATGTGTCGGTAGAAACCGTCGACTGCGACGGGGTGCCTGCGTTATGCGTCATTCCCCCCGGCGGGAAAAGTGGTCCTGCCGTTCTTCATCTTCATGGGGGAGGATATGTGTTTGGTTCGGCTAAGAGCTCGGTTTTGCTTGCAGCTGGTCTAGCGCGCGCGATCGGTGGCTGGGCGTTGGTACCCGAGTTCCGACTTGTCCCGGAACATACGCCAATGCAAATGCAGGAGGATGTGCGAGCGGCCTTTGCGTGGCTTTCGCGGCGCGCAGACCCAGTTGCAGTCAGTGGCGAATGCTCGGGCGGTGGTCTTGCTTTAAGTCTCGCCGCAAAGCTCCGTCACGAGAATGTCACTCGGCCCGCCGCCCTTTATCTCCTGTCGCCCTTTGCCGATCTCACGCTGACGGCGGCCAGTATCGACGGCAATAGACGAACCGAGCCCTGGATGACCCGGCGGCGACTACTGACTTTGGCTGGTGCGTTCATCCAAGACCGAGAGCCCGATGATCCCGCCATTTCGCCGCTTCGCGGAAATCTTGCCGGGCTACCACCGATGCGCGTCTTTGCGGCGCGTGGAGAAGCCCTCGCTGACGACGCTCGTGCATTGGTCGCTGCTGCTAAATCGGCGGGCGGAGATGCCGAACTGCACTTGTTCGACGATAGCATTCATAGTTTTGCGCTGTTCGAGTTTCTGCCGGAGACGGACGAGTTCTTTCGCGCGATTCGGCGCCACGCCCACTCCAACACTTACGTCGGGGCGACGCCATAGGGTTAGGGCATAAGCCGGCGGCTTGGCTGCCCTAACCGCTCTATCTGGATAGGAGAGAATAATATGCGGCTCTGTCGTTTCGATGGAAATCAGCTTGGTATCGTGCGAGATGGCGAAATTCTCGTCGTTACCGAGGCGCTGGACGTGCTGCCCAGCCTCAAGTGGCCGTTTCCGCAGCACGACATCATGATCGAGCATTTGGACCGCGTCATCGCCAAGGCACAGGAGCTGGCCGGGCGCGCTCGACGCATTCCCGTGAGCTCGGTTCGGCTTGATAGCCCCGTCGCTAATCCGTCTAAGATCATCGCTGCCCCTGTCAACTATCAGCTCCATCTCGACGAGGGGACGAACAATCAAGAATTGCGGCAGGGCCGATCGGAGGTTCAGACGATCGACAGAGCCGGTCTTTTTTTGAAGGCCAATAGTTCGCTAGTGGGCCCGGGATCGCTGATCAGACTGGGCGATCCGACGCGAAGGCACGACCCCGAAGCCGAGTTGGGTGTTGTTATAGGTCGACGGGGTCGCAACATCCCGCAGGCAGACGCCTTGCAGTATGTCGCTGGGTACGCCGTTGCTGTCGACGCGGTTGTCCGTGGTCCCGAAGAGCGGAGCCTGCGGAAATCAATCGACACCTATTCCGTCTTGGGACCCTGGTTGGTTACGCGAGATGAGATTCCCGATCCCGGGGTTCTTGACCTTTATCTGAGCATAAACGGCAAGGAGAAGCAGCGATCGAATACGCGACACCTCATATGGTCGGTTCCCAAGCTGATCGCGTTCGCGTCCGCCTATTATACACTTCATCCCGGCGACATCATCATGAGCGGCACTCCCGAAGGAGTATCCGAAATTGTACCGGGCGACCGCGTCGTCGTTGGCGTACAGGATATTGGCGAAATGACGCTCCTGATCGAGGCCGGCGATTGGTCGGCGGACGAAATGCTCCGATCACCGCGCATAGCCAAAAATTAGAGGAGGCGCAGTCCTCGTCCTGCAATTTCATGCTAGCCGGCAGGTCTAATCAACCGCAGCGTGGCGGCAAGCTCGAACTAAAGTTGAGGAACCAAAATGTCGAACAGCACGGCTCAGCCAGATCCGAAACATGCCGATCCCACAGCCGAGCGGGCCGATCGTATGAAGCGGCTGAGTATCATTCCCATCTGGAATACCAGCGGGGTCGCCGAAGAGATGGGCTACAAGGCGCGCGGCCATGTATGGCGGTGGCGCGACTTGCACGCTGAGTTCGAGGAAGCTGTTAAGACATCATTGGCCGGGCCGGGCACTGAGCGCCGAATTCTTCTGTTTGAGAATCCCGGGATGCCACGGTCCGCAGCAGCAACGCCTACGCTCAATGGCGCGTTGCAGATGATCCTACCTGGCGAAGTCGCACCGGCGCACCGGCACACCTATTCAGCGCTGCGCTTCATCTTGTCGGGAAGTGGTGCGTTCACGGTCGTCGATGGCACGCGCGCGGATATGCACGAGCTTGATCTTTTGCTCACGCCTGGAGGGTGCTGGCATAGTCACGCGCACAATGGCGGGACGGAGCCAATGGTTTGGTTCGATGCGCTCGATACCCCATTCGTTTCATACATGCGAGCCGATTGTTTCGAGATGCATCCTAGCAAATCCTTAGAACCCTATACCAATACTGTGGGCTCTTACGAAGATATTGGCGCGCTCGGAATGCTACAAGGTCGGACGCGCGCGCAACCGCCGGCCTCGCCCCAGTTGGTGTACAAATGGGCTGCCGCCGAAGCAATGATACAAGCCGGACTGGACCGCGACGATGATGACCCGTACGAGGGTGTCGTTTACGAATACGTAAATCCTATCACGGGTGGGCATGTCATGCCGACAATCGCCTGTCACGTGAACGGATTCCGTAAAGGCTTCCACTCGAAGGCACGACGACGCACATCGAGTAGTCTTTGTGTTGTTGCGAAGGGAAGCGGTGCCACCATTATCGATGGCGTCAAGCACGAATGGTCAGAGCGCGATGTGATCGCAGAGCCGGCTTGGTCGTGGTGCGAATATATTGCGTATGAGAAATCGATTCTGTTCCGGACAAGCGATCAGCCTATATTGGAACCTTTCGGTTTGGCTCGCCAAGAAGATCATCCGAACGGACGTCAATAGGCAGCTTTCGCCTCTTGCAATCGTTGTGCCCGGCGTAGTTGTTTGCGCAGGCAATACCCGTTGGCTCGCTCCGCGTTTCCAGAAAGTTGCTCTTGTAGATAGCGCAGGCCTGATGCAGGCCGATCGTTCTATTTTGCGTGGACCGCGAGTACTTAAGCGCATCTGACGCACAGCATCGATTTGCTAGCCGGGCAAAAGGGGTGTTTGCAATTTTCTCCTATTGGGCAATGTCCGAGGTTCTTAACTTCCCAAAGCTCGTGTACGGCTCGCTCACCTCGTGAGAATTCAAGCCCCTTGGGACAAGTCGATTAGCGCCATGGCAAACAGCGAAACTCTGTTCGACAAGATCTGGCTGTCGCATGTTATCCGGGAGATTGAAGATGGCGTGTTTCTTCTTCATGTGGACCGGCACATGGTTCATGAATGCACATCGGCTGCCGCCTTCGAGGGCTTGAAGCGTGCTGGCCGCAAGACCCGTAATCCCGAACTGACCTATGCTGTTGTCGATCACATCCTTTCCACGGCGAAAGGTCGTACGGGAGAGACGTTCGCTGGTGGTCGGGAATTCGTGCAGCTGTTACGTGAAAATTGTCAGGCTCATAAGATTGAACTCATTGATGTTGACGATCCTCGGCAAGGCATTGTCCATGTAATCGCACCTGAGCTCGGCATCGTCTTGCCCGGCACAACACTGGTATGCGGCGACAGCCATACGGCAACGTGTGGAGGACTTGGTTGTTGGGCTTGGGGCATTGGCACCAGCGAGGTGGAGCATGTGCTCGCGACCCAGACAATCGTCCAGCGGCGGCCGAAACGCATGCGTATCAATTTCGAAGGCAAGCTCAACCGAGGGGTATACGCCAAGGATCTCATTTTGAGATTGATTGGTCAGATCGGCGTTGCGGCGGGACGTGGCTACGCTGTGGAATATGCCGGCAGCGTCATACGGTCTTTGTCGATAGAAGAACGCCAAACCATCTGCAATATGTCGATCGAGTTCGGTGCGAGAGCTGGACTTATAGCTGCCGATGACGTCACATTCGAATATCTCCACGATCTGCCTTATTCGCCCAAGGGAGAAATGTGGGAACAGTCATTGGCTTACTGGCGTTCGCTCCCGACCGACCCAGAAGCGGTTTTCGATCGAGAGGTCGATGTTGATTGCACGAGCATCGGCCCGCAGGTCACCTGGGGGACGACCCCCGAGGATGTTGGCAGCGTCAGCGATCCGATTCCTGATCCCGCGGCGGTTAACGACCTTGCGCGTCGCGCCGCAATGGACCGTTCGCTGACTTATCTCGGTCTTGAGGCCGGTCAGTCTCTCGAAGGGCTCACCGTCGACGTGGCGTTTATCGGTTCATGCACCAACAGCCGCCTTTCCGATATAGAGGCTGCCGCCGAAGTCGTGCGGGGGCGCAAGGTCGCTTCGCATGTACGCGCGCTTGTGGTACCCGGCTCAGCGCAGGTTAAACATGCCGCTGAATCTCTGGGGCTCGACAAAGTCTTCCTGGAAGCTGGGTTTGAGTGGCGGGAGGCCGGATGTTCCATGTGCGTCGCCATCAATGATGACTTTGTAGGACCCGGTAAGCGTTGCATCTCTACGTCGAACCGCAATTTCGAGGGGCGCCAAGGCCAAAAGAGTCGCACCCACCTAGCCAGTCCCGCCTCGGTGGCCGCCGCTGCGATTGCCGGGGCGGTAACGGACGTCAGAAGGTACTTAACCTAGGCCGCCGGAGAATTCGTATGGAGAAATACACACGTGTCGAGGGTGTCGCGGCCAGTTTCCCGCGCCCTAACATCGATACAGACGCGATCATTTCGGTCGCTTGGCAACGCAGCTTGAAGAGCAATCCGGGGGAAGGCCTGTTTGCGATCTGGCGGTATGATCTGCAAGGCCAAGAGGTGCCGGACTTTATCTTGAACCGCGCCCCCTTTCGCAAGAGCAAAGTTATTGTTGCGGGAGCCAATTTTGGTTGTGGCAGCTCCCGCGAGTTCGCGGTTTGGGCCCTGGTACGGTTCGGTATTCGCTGCGTGATTGCACCCACCTTTGGCGACATTTTTTACGAAAACTCGTTCAAGAACGGGCTGCTACTCGTCACGTTACCGCAGGCAGAGGTTGATGAGATCCATCACCACCTGGCGACCACGAACGATCCGACGATGTCGGTGGATCTCGAAAGCTGCACCATCGAATTACCGAACGACAGGACAATCGCTTTTAACATTCCAACTGCCCGTCGCGCAACGCTGCTAGAGGGCCTCGACGAGATTGGTCAAACGCTAAGATTCGTCGCCGACATTGAGGACTTCCAGCAGAAGAGCCGAGCGTGCCAGCCCTGGTTATACGCGCGACCTGAACCTCGGCATTCTCCCTGAGTGGGGCCGACGAACCAGAGTTGCGCGGTTAGGCGAATCTAAAGCGTTTTTGTCAGACCTGCATCCGCATCGATAGCAGCCCCTTGCAGGAGACGACCGCGATCTGACAAGACAAATCTAACCAGCGCCGCGATATCCTCAGGCTCGCCGATTCGCGCAATGCGCAACTCGCGGCTGAGCTGATATTCCATTTCGGCAGGGTCGATGCGTCGTTCGCGGCTCTCCAGCGTCAGGCGCTTTGTCAATCTGTCTGTCCTCACCAAGCCGGGATTGATACAATTGACCCTCACGCCGTCCCTAATGCCAAGCTCGGCGAGGAATTTGCTGAAACTATTGAGTGCGGCATTCACTGGCGAACCGATAGCGAAATAGATGTCGGGTGTTCGGCCGCCTGCACCGGCGATATTCACGACGGATCCACTCGTCTGAACAAGTGTAGGCCAGGCCGCCCGACAGAGGCGCATTGCACCAAAGAATTTTAGGCCGAAACCATCCTCCCAATCACTATCGGGCAGCTCCAGGAAGTGCCCCCGCGTGGTCGCACCGGCGTTGTTGACAAGAATATCAATCTTCTGAAAAGCGGCCAAGGCCCGGTCGATCGTCCAGGAAACGGTTTCCACGTTTCGCAGGTCGCCAGCAACGACCTCTACCCTTGTTCCAAATGATCGTGCGCGTTCGGCAACGCTGTTGAGCATGGCCTCATCCCGGGCGACGATAACGGAATCGACGCCTGCTTGCGCGAGCTCGAGCGCAATGGCAGCACCGATGCCTCGGCTTGCGCCCGTTACGATCGCAACCTTGCCCCGGAGGGACGCATCTTCGCCTCCCGCCAGGCGAGGCTCCTGTTTGGTGTGTCCTGTCATCGTGGAAGTCTCCGTGTCTGGTCGATTGAATGGGATTGTTGACAGAACCGGCCACACGCATCGGGACGCAACATTAGTCTGAGCTGCCCAGATGTGTGCCTTGCGAGCTCGGTTGAGTAAAAGGCCAGGCTCGACCGGCCTTGGCGCCTGTCGAGATCTACTCCATGTCGTCACGTCGGACACTGACCCAGCGAACCAAGAGACCACGCGCTTGGCTGAGTGCACTATGGCATGGCGCACCCTTTGGCTAGCTAAGGTGGCCACTCGTCATGCGACCTCGTCCATGAAAGAAGAGTGCGACGTTCTCCTCTGGCTTGAGCAGTACTAGCCCTGAGGCCCGCCGTGTCGCCACAGGATTTTGCGCGAGTACAGGGTTTTAGGCGCTGATCCGCTAGCAAGAAATTGCAATGCTATCGGGGCAGCCCATCGTGCAATTTTCTCCTAGTGATGCCGGCGCCTGTCGGTTGATAGTACACGTGCTTTATGAAACGTGCTGAGTCCAACGATGGTCTTCTGCACTGGAGCGACCTTCACTAACCGCTTTCACGGTTGTCGGACTCGCGTCGTTGCCGTACTCGCATCATTGGGTGTCTTTTGAAAGCTCGTATTCCTCTGCGCAAGGTCATGGAAGCCGGACGACCGCTCGTCCTTCCGGTTGCTCAAGATGCTTTTGCCGCCCGGCTGATAGGGCGGGCTGGGTTCAAAGCGTTTGCAATTGGTGGGTCGGCAATGCTTGCTGCCCGTTACGGGTTGCCGGACCTAGGCATTGCGGCGCTTGGCGAGATGGTCGCCGGTATTCAGGATATTGCGGCGGCCTCCGATCTACCCTTCATCACCGATGGCGATGACGGCTACGGTGACATCAAGAGCGTTGTTCGCATGATCCGCGCGTACGAGGCGCTTGGTGTTGGCGCCGTGATCCTGGAGGACCAGGCTCGCCCGAGCAAGCAACCCGGCGATAATCCTGCTCCTGCTGTTGTCGCGATGGCAGAATTCGAAACAAAGCTTCGGGCAGCTGTTGATGCCCGCAGTTCAGGCGACATGTTGATTATCGCCCGCACGGACTCCTTAACAACGCTTGGCCTAGATGGCGCCCTAAAGCGAGCGGAGCGCAGCTTAGCCGCGGGCGCGGATGGTGTATTTATTCCAGGATTGAAAGCACATGACGATCTCGTGACGGTTGGGAGTGCCTTCCGGGGGAAACACCAGCTGCTTGCCCTAACTGAAGATGGGAAAGCGCAACTGCCGCGGGCACAAGATCTCTTTGTGATGGGCTACGATCTTATCGCTTATCCGAGTTATTTGATGCTGCGGACCACAGAAGCGATGGCGAGCGCGCTCGCAGGGTTGTTGTTGTCCACGGCCGACGGGTCCCCTCTCCCGGCACTGGCCGATTTTCCGGCGGCTCGCGCGGCCTTTGCTGAGGCGGTCGGACTTCGAGACTGGCAGGCGCTCGACAAAGTTGCCCGGTCCCAGGCCTCTGCGCCCGCCACGTAACTCGTCCGCGGTTCCGCATTTTCGGACTGCTGCGATGGAAATCTCGGTGCTAGAGCAAGCAAGGATAGTTTAGTGCAGATTTCGCTGAAAAGCCGAACCGCAATCGTAACGGGCGGAAGCCGAGGCATTGGCCGAGCGATAGCTCTGGCGTTCGCCGAGGCCGGCGCTTCTGTTGCAATTCTCGCCCGAGATAAACAACAAGTGAGTGATACCGCCGACCAGATAAGTAGCACAACCGGTCAGCGCGTGATTGGAATCTCATGTGATCTCGGAAACAAATTGCAGATTGACCAGGCCTGGTCGAGGCTCTCCCCCGACTTCAGTCATGTTGACGTCCTCGTTAACAACGCAGGCAACGCTGCCCACGAGCCAATATCGGGAGTTGAGTGGGACGCACTCCAGTCCGATTTCATGCTGAAAGTCGGAGGGGCACTTTACTTAACTCAGCGTTGCCTCTCTGGAATGCGAGCAAGACGCTGGGGACGAGTTGTCAATATTCTCAGCATTGCGGCAAAGGCCGGTACCGGCGCCGCTCCGTCGGCGCTGAGCCGGGCGGCCGGCCTATCCATGACGAAGCTGCTGGCTAACGAATGCGCGCCGGATAACGTCCTTATCAACGCCATCTGCCTTGGATCGATCGAAACCGACCAGTGGAAACGAATGCACCGGTCCACCGCACCGCAAGCGAGCTACGAAGACTTCGTTTTGCAGAAAGGAAAGAGCGTGCGTCTCGGTCGGCTTGGAACTGTGACCGAGGTTGCGAATGTGGCCTGCTTTCTAGCCTCGGACCTAGCCTCGTTCGTAACGGGAACAGCCATTAATGTCGATGGAGGCAATTGTCCCGTACCGTAACCTCGGCACTGGTATCGTTGCCGGTAGGTATGTAATCGGAGGTCGTCTACCTCCCTAGCTGATGCCAACGAGGCTCGATAGAACGGACTTATTGCCCGCCAGATCGTTGCTTTTGCCGTTCCAAACCACTTGGCCTCGATCCAGAATTAGGGCCTGGACCGTTAGTGACAGCGCTAGATCAACATGGTGTTCTACGAGGATAAACGTCATATCGCTTTCTTTTCTGATGCGTTTGAGCGCTTCCACAAGCTGGTCAACAATGACCGGAGCCAATCCTTCGAACGGCTCGTCGAGAATAAGCAAAGCGGGATTGCTGACGAGCGCTCGGCCGACAGCCAGCATCTGCTGCTCTCCACCCGACAAATGATTTCCGAAGTTCTGCCGTCGCTCAGCAAGCCGGGGGAATAGCTCAAACACGGATTCAATGTTCCACTTTCCCCGATCAACCCTTGCAACGGAAAGGTTTTCCTCTACCGTCAGGGAAGGAAAGATCTCTCGTTCCTGAGGCACGTAACCGAGGCCCAGGCGAGCCCGCTCGTAGGTATCGATGCCTCCGATCTCGCCGCCGTCAAATGTGATCTTGCCGGAGGCCATTTGCGTTAGGCCCATAATGGTCGCAAGCAGGGACGTCTTGCCGACACCATTGCGTCCCAACACGGCCAATGACGACCCTCTCGGGAGCGAAAGAGCCACGTTTTCAATAGCCGCGGCGCCATAGCCATATCCTGCGGTGACAGCTTCCAGTCTCAGCAAATCAGTCATTGCGCGCCTGTCCGAGGTAAACCTCTCGTACCTTAGCATCTGCTCGAATCTCGGACGGGGTTCCCTGCGTCAGCACGCTTCCCTCTGCCAACACCGTGATACGGTCAGCGAAACCAAAAACGATCTGCATGTCGTGCTCGATGACGATGACTGCGAGGTCGGCGGGCAACCGCCGCAGCAATTCCGAAAGTTTTCCGCTGTCTTCTTTCGGCAAGCCAGCAGCAGGTTCGTCGAGAATGAGCACCTTTGGCTTGAGAGCCAGCGCCAGCGCGAGCTCAACGAGCCGCCGTTGACCATATGCGAGATTGGAAATCAATTGGCATGCCGAACCACTGAGGTTAAAAACGTCTAGGAGCCGCTCGAGTTCGATCAGAACCTGCTTGCGCCTATTGAGCGCGCCCCACAGTTTTGCGTCGATATGCATATTTGCAACGACCGCGAGGGCAATATTTTCGACCACCGTCATGGACGGGAATAGCGAGTTTATTTGAAACGTTCGCGCGAGCCCCAGAGAGACTCGGCGTTGCGGCGAATACCGTGTGATGTCACGTCCTTCAAGTCGGATCGACCCAGAGGATGGAGCCAACGCTCCCGTGATGAGATTTACAAGGGTGGTCTTTCCTGCGCCATTCGGACCAATCAGAGCGTGTCTTGCACCAATCTCAAGGCGGAAGTTGATATTACGCGTGACGGCGAGAGCACCGAAGCTTTTGTGCAGACCGACGATTTCGAGGACCGTATCATTCATGGTTTCCGCCTGCGATCGAGGAGATAGCCACCCATACGATCAATCCAGGGACCAACGCCTTGAGGTGTAAACCTGACGGCGAGAATGAGGAGTCCACCCAGCATAAACAACCAATTGAAGGGGTCTATCGCCGCGGCCCGATCAGAAAAAATGACGAAAATAATGCCCCCAATGAATGCGCCGGTCAGGCGCCCCATCCCGCCGATTAGCAACATGATGAGGACGTTTCCGGATAGCAGGAATGAGAGTGAGTCGGTTGCGACAAGCCCGGTGACTTGTGCGGAAATTGCACCGGCCACACCCGCTATTGCTGCCGAAATCGAATAGATGAGAAGCAACCGTGCGGCGACCGGTACGCCTAGCATGCGCATGCGTTGGTCGTTGTCGCGTATCCCACGCAGAACATATCCAAATGGCGAGTTTACCAAGATCCGGGCAAGGGCAAACACGAAGGCCAGCACGCAAAGCGAATAGAGATAGGCAGTATGGCCATAGAGGTCGAACGAGTAACGTCCCAAGATGGGTGCGACCTGATACCCCGCAAGGCCATCATCTCCGCCCGTTACTGATTTCCAGGTTGTCGCAACTTGGAGGACGACGGCACCAATGGCGATCGTGAGGATGACTTGAGTCAAGCCGCGAACACGAAGAACCAGCAAACCCGTGACGAAGCCGAACGCGCCGGCAGCTAGCCCTCCTACCACAAGGCCGGTCAAGGGTTCAGATAAAACATTGAGCGCAAAAAGGGCGGCGGCGTAGGCTCCGATACCAAAAAAGACGGCATGACCTAAACTTTCGATTCCAGAGTAACCGATGGCGAGATCGAGCGACAGAGCCAAGATGATCATGATGATGACTTGGGTGCCGAGCTGGTGATAGGCGCCCAAGAAGAAATAAGCGAAAATTGCAAGCGCCCACACCAGCGCATCGCTAAGTCCCAAGCGGTGGGATCCAAAGGACGCGGCGATGTCCCGTTTAGGTGTGTCCTTTGAGGGAGTTACCTTAAGCACGGCCATAAAGCCCAAAAGGTCGAATGGACAGAATGAGGGCCAGAAGAATGTAGATGCCGAAAGCGCCGGCCGCCGGAAAGAGATAGCGAAAATAGGTATCGAAGATGCTATAGCCGAGCGCGGCGATAAGCGATCCTTTGAGACTGCCAAAGCCGCCAACCGCAACGACGATCAAAACCATGACCATATAGTTCGTGGCATAGTATGGCTGCAGCGGCAGCATCTGCGTTCCAAGTACGCCGGCTATGGCCGCTAACGCGCACCCAGCAACGAAGGTCTGAGCGAACACCCGCCGCACATTGATCCCGACACAGCGAGCCATGCGCGGATTATCGACGGAGGCGCGCAAGCGGGCGCCAAAATCGGTCTGTTCGATGACGTACCAAATCAGGCCTGCGATTGTCAGGCTGACGATTGAAAGAAAGCTACGGTAAGCAGAAATCGATATCTCTTCAAAATGCCATGCTCCCGCCAGGAATTCAGGCGTTGGTAATGTATGCGTCAGCGAGCCATAACCGGCGTTGATCGAGGCGATCATTATGAATGTGAGGCCAATTGTCATCAGGATTTGACCGAGAGCACTCGTCTCATAGATCCATCGATATACGGTCCGTTCAAGAATGGCCCCGAGTATCGCCGTGATTGCAACAGCAATCGGAAGCGCGGCGAGCAAACCCAGGCCAAAATGATTGACGAGCGAGAGTGCAGTGTAACCGCCGATCATGGCGAAACCACAATGTGCAATGTTTAGAAGACGCATCACGCCGAGCGTGATCGTCAGGCCAGAGGAGATCAGAAAGAGGATCATCCCGAAGGACAGGCCGTCGATCAAAAGCGATATACCCGTCGTCCAGTAGCTATTCACTTGATCCCTCAAACACCGCCTGCATCACAAGCATGCTGCCAATGGCCATTACGTCCCGCCGCATTGGCCTGGAGTCATGCGGCCTGATTCTACTCCCCTATTTTCGCGCGCCTAAACGTCGTCAGCGCGAGGCAGGATTGGCCTCCTTCCAGGGATCTTTGAGATTCGGAATTACGGCGACCTGTTTATTTACGAGGACGCCGTCGATCTTCTCGACCTTTCGGATATAGACGTTTTGGATCAGGTCCCGTTCGACCGGATCGATCCGCGCGGGCTCTCCCAGGAGTACCCTTTGGCGGCCGCCAAGGCGTTTTCACCATCAAGTTTCCCGTCGGTTGCTTCGGTCATATGGGCGATCAGGTGTATGCCGTCCCACGCCTCAACGGTCCCGATATTAGGTATGGCGCCCTTCCCGTATTTTGCTTCCAGCGCATTGACGAACTCCTTATTCGCGGTGCTTTCTGGCGAATGAGGACCATAAAAGAGAGAGGAATATACACCGATGGCCAGTTCGCCGGTTTGTCCCAATGCCGCGAGGGGTGCCTCCTCGGTTTCACCGAGGCCAAAGTACTGCAAGCCCCGTTGTGCCAAGCCGCGCTCGAAATACCCTTTGAACAGTGCAACGGAGATGGGCCCGTTCGGGACGAACGTAAATAGAACGTCAGCGTTCGCGTCCTGCAGCCGCTGGAAGTAGCTGGAGAAGTCAGTTGTATCCAAAGGCACCTTTACGACATCGACGATCTTGCCGCCGAGCTTGCCGTAATTGGCATCATAAGCTGCAATTGCGTCGTGACCGGGGGCGTAGTCGACGGCAAAGACAACAGCTTTCTTCTTGCCCTGATCAATAGCATAGCGCGTGATGCCATACGCCAATTGCCAGATGGTGCAGCCCACTCTTAAAAAATATGGCGATTTACGTGTGGTATCTGCGGTATTTGCGTTGAAAATGACGAAGGGAATTTTCGCTTGCGTCACAACATCGGCAACGGCTACCGCGTTAGGCGTGAAGTCCATACCGCCGAGAAATTGTACCCCCTCTCGGGTGATCAGCTCTTGAGCGAGTTGTTTCGCTCGAGCGGGATTTGGGCCGCCAGAATCACGATAGAGGACCTCAACGGTGTGGCCTCCAAGCTTTCCTCCGTGCTTCTCGACATAGAGGTCAACGGCTCGTTTGAATTGGACGCCCCACTCGGCATAGGGGCCGCTAAAAGAGCCGATGATGCCGATCTTGACCTCGGCAGAATGCGCATCTGTAGAAATGGACAGTGAGGCAAGAACCGCCGCGAAGGCCAGCAAGCTGAAGCGCTTCATTGTTTCCGTCCCCCTATTTGTGCACCGCCATGCGCCGCAAGCAAGGCGACGACTGCGCCCATCGTTCGGCCCAGATAGAGGGCATTAGAGGAGTGCATTCTTGTATAATCTTGCGGGACGCCGGGACTGTTAGTCGCAGGTCGCGGAGGGCAGACCAGTTAAGGGCTGCTCACGCTATATTACGCGGATGTCACAAGGTCCATGTCCGGGGCTGAGAGTCGCTTCTTTCCCGTCCATTTCAGATCGATGGATCTGACGGTTGCCGCCGCCTCACCGAGCAGCCATTGCGCGGAACGCGACAAGTGCCGGCAAATCGCTCTTTTCGGTTGGATAAGCGAGATAGAATGCCATCTGGTTGCGGACAATGAGATTGAACGGTGCGATCAGTCGGCCGGTTTCGAGATCCCTTTCAATCAAGGGAAGATGCACAATTGCAATACCAAGGCCGTCGATAGCTGCTTGGCACGCGAGCCCCGAGTTTTCAAATCGTAGGCCCGTGTTGGCCGGGACCTGCGGCGCGCCTGCAGTCTGGAGCCATTGCCGCCAAAAATCCGGGCGCTGCAAGGAATGGAGAAGAACGTGATGATCGAGTTCGTGCGGATAGCGCGGGACCGGCATTCCATTCGCAAGCTTGGGGCCGCATACGACGATGAGCAGTTCGTCGAACAGATGTTTGGCCTCGAGCCCAGGCCACTGGCCCAATCCGTACTCGATCGAGGCATCGATGCCTTGCGCTTCAAAATTGGCAGGGGATTGTTGTGAGGTTGAGACCTGAATTTCCACCTGCGGATATTGCTCGCGAAACCTCGCGAGGCGAGGGATCAACCAGCGCATGGCAAAGGTGGGTAAACACCTAAGCTTTAGGACATTGTGTTTTGACGACGCGCAGATCTCGGACGTCGCGGACCTTATCTCGTCAAACGCAACCTGAAGCCGCTTATGATATCGTCGAGCCTCTTCCGTCAGTTCGATGCGACGATGCTTACGAACAAATAACTTTATTCCGAGGTGGGTCTCAAGTACCGCGATATGCCTGCTGACGGCCCCTTGGGTAATGCAAAGCTCTTCCGCCGCTCGACTGAAATTGCCATGACGCGCCGCAGCATCGAAGGCTCGTAGCGCATTCATGGGCAAGTATTGGCCCATAACCCATTATTCTCCCTAGGTTTTCGCTTATATCGCAAAAACTCATGCAAGTCATCAGTTAACTTGCTTTGCGCGGCATGCTGATCGCCTTCATCCTCAGCCCCGCGATGAAACTCGTCCACTGCAGCAAGAGTTGGACATGACTTGTGGGATGGAAACGGCAGTCGTATCGGCAGACGCATTCTCTGCTCCGCCCGGCGACCCTGACGGAAGCATTACAGAAGTTGCGCTCGCGTTTATTAAGAAGAGCCCTGAGATCAGGATTACGCTTCGCGATCTTGAGCGTCAGACGGGCGCAAGTATCTTTCAACTGATTAGGGCATTCCGAAGAGATTTGGGAGTAACGCCCCATGCCTATCTGATAAAACGGCGCGTCGCGCGCGGCGCTGATCTTCTTCTTCAGGGAGAGCCAGCGGCACAAGTAGCTTACGAGGTCGGTTTCGTTGACCAAAGTCACTTCACGAAGCACTTCAAGCGTGTCCACGGCGTGACGCCAAAGCGCTATGTTGCGGTAGCCACCAGCTAGCTGGCAAATCGAGCGCATGAGAAGTTCGCCACTGGCGACAGACCTTTTGCAAAAGCTTGTCTAGAGTTCTTGAGGGTCTAATCCGCTCCGGCGCACAACAAGGCGCGGTTGCCGGCGCAATCGGAGCAGTCAAGTGATCACGCGGTCAGTGGTGTACTTGTTGCGCGCGGCGTCGACGACATTCCGATGCCAGCAGCCGTCAACAGGATATCGAGGCCAGTCGTCATATTCACAGCAAAGAAAGCTTCCTTATGGCCCCCTTTCGAGGACTAAATCGCCGCATGGCCGAAAATGGCCATTTACTGAACGGCTATTGCGCGATCCCCGATGCGTTTTCGGCAGAACTTTATGCTCGACAAGGCTTCGACGTAATCACGCTTGACCTGCAGCATGGTCTCATCGGGTACGATGCCGCCGTCGCGATGCTACAAGCCATTACGGCCGTGGACGTGCTCCCGTTGGTACGCATCCCCTGGCTCGACCCGGCAATCATCATGAAAGCGCTTGATGCAGGTGCTCTTGGTGTGACATGCCCTATGGTCAACACGGCAGCGGACGCTGAGCGCCTCGTCCAATATTGCAAATATCCACCGATGGGCCAGCGCAGCTTAGGCCCCGTCCGTGCGGCGACGGCCTATGGCGAGGACTATGCTGCGCATGCGAACCGGGAGCTCAGCGTCATCGCTATGATTGAAACCGCTGAAGCCGTCGCCAACATCGAGAGTATTCTTGATGTGCCAGGTCTGGATGGTGTCTATATCGGACCAGGCGATCTCTCGCTGTCCCTGAACAGGAAGCCGCAGCTGGAGGAGTTTGATACCGAGGTGGACGCTGCCATCGATCGCGTTTTGAAGGGGTGCATTAAGAAGGGTCTGATTGCAGGCATTTTCGCACCTGGTCCCGAACAAGCGTGGCGCATGGTCACGCGTGGCTTTCGATTCGTCACGCTTTCCACTGACGCTCGCGCATTGGCGTTCCAGGCCAAGTCTTGGGTTGAGAAGTTTCGACTGCTCAGTCGAGAGCCGTCCCGTGTTACCGGTGCATCGGGCCTGAAGGGGTAAGGACTAAATATCAAAAAGTGGGCGACCGGACCATAAGCCCTCATCCGCTCGAAATTGCAATTTCTTACTAGTCGACGAGCTCCTCCTGCATCAAGACCGGTGTCGCCGATCACGCAATTGGCGTGAAGCCTACCCGCTCTTAGCGTGGGAGCAACTCGGCCATGGTGTAACATGATCCAACCGCGGTCTATCTTTGAAAAGATCTGGAACAGTCATGTCATCCGGGAAATGGGTGACGGCGTCTTCTTGCTCTATGTCGATCGCCACATCATCCAGGAATCGGCGAGCGGACAAGCATTTGATGGGCTACGGCGCGCCTCGCGATCTGTGCGTCGACCTGATCTCACTTTCGGTGTCACGGATCACATCGTTTCGACACGTCCTGGGCGCACGGTCGATTCGAACCCCGAGGGGCGCGAGCTAATCACCTTGATGGAACGGAACTGCAGCGAACACGGAATTGAGCTGTTTGACTTGGCTGATGCCAGGCAGGGTATCGAACACGTCGTGGCGCCGGAGCTCGGGCTTATCACGCCAGGGATGACTGTTGTTTGCGCAGACAGCCATACACCAACAAATGGCGCGCTCGGTGCCTATGCGTGGGGTTTTGGCACAAGCGATGTCGAGCACGTTCTAGCAACCCAAACCGTACTTCAGCGCAAGCCAAAGGCGCTACGGGTGACGTTCGCCGGACGTCTGGGAAAGGATGTCTGTGCCAAGGACCTCATACTTTACTTGATCGGCAAAGAGGGAACACAGGCGGCGCGCGGATATGCCATCGAATATTGCGGACCCGTCATTCGTGCGATGTCCATGGAAGGCAGGATGACGATCTGCAACATGTCCATTGAATTTGGTGGACGTGCTGGCATGATCGGGCCGGACGATACCACGTATGAATATATCGCTGGCCGCGACTATGCTCCCAAAGGTGCGCATTGGCAGGCCGCATTAGATCAGTGGCGCACTCTTAACACAGACGAGCAAGCTCTCTTCGACAAGGAAATCAGGGTTAACTGTAGCGAGATTGCCCCCCAGGTGACGTGGGGGACAACACCTGGCGATGTCGTAGGTATCGACGAAAACATCCCAGATCCCGTGTTGATTGGCGATCCTGTCCGTCGCGCCATGGCGGAGCAGGCGCTGCACTATATCGGCCTCAAACCTAATCAGCCTCTTGAAGGCATTCCGATCAACGTCGCCTTCATTGGATCCTGCACCAACAGCCGCCTATCGGACCTTCAGGCGGCAGCGGCCATCGTCAAGGGGCGCAAGGTCGCCAAAGGCGTGCGGGCGCTGGTTGTGCCTGGATCGACGTCGGTCAAGCGCGCGGCTGAGGCCCTCGGTCTAAACAAAGTATTTCTCGATGCAGGCTTCGACTGGAGAGAGGCCGGGTGTTCAATGTGTCTGGGGATCAACGACGACCAAGTCGCGCCAGGTGAGCGCTGCATGGCGACCTCTAATCGCAACTTCGAGCATCGCCAAGGACCAAATAGCCGCACGCATCTTGCAAGTCCGGCATCGGTGGCGGCGGCCGCCGTGACGGGTGTCATCACCGACGTTCGCAAGCTCGCGCACGCATAGAGGCGGCAAATGGAAAAGTTTGTGACGTTGGAAGGTGTCGCCGCAGTGCTGGCGGACCCGAATATTGATACAGATGCAATTATCCCTGCCCGCTTCATGCGTTCTGCGAACGCTAATTTGGGTAAGGCCCTGTTCGCCAACAGCCGATTTCAGGACGACGGATCCGAACGCGCCGACTTTGTGCTGAATATTCCGCCATTTCGGAGCAGCTCGATCCTCGTGGCAGGCGATAACTTTGGCTGCGGCAGCTCGCGAGAAGCAGCAGTCTGGGCGCTGAAGCAATTTGGTATTCGCTGCGTTATCGCGAGAGCTTCGGGGAAATATTCTTCGAGAACTGCTTCAAGAATGGCGTTCTTCCGATCACATTGCCCAAAGCCGACTATGAGCAAATCCTAGGCGCGCTTGCGAAAGACCCCGGGCGTGAAATTAAGGTCGATCTTGAGCGATGTGAGATCAGGATGTCGTGTTCGCTATCGATACCGTTTGTCGTGTCGCCTTCGCGTCGGACAGCATTGCTTGAAGGGCTCGACGATATCCAGCTGACGCTGCGTTATGTCAGCGATATCGACGCATTCGAGGCCTTCGACGGGGTCGCGCGGCCATGGATGCGTCGCCCCACGTCATCTTTTGGCCGATCGCCGTAGAGCTGATGACGTCAGTTTCGTGGTGGGAGCCTTGGCAATTCAAGGCTCTGTCGTCCGGTGAACGCTAGCGGAAACGAAAAGACGCAAATGGTTACGCATTCCACGACATTTGATGATACGAATCTCTTGGAGCGAGCTTGGGTTTAACGCGCATCCAGCCCGGGCTCGGCTTCTCTCCTATGCGAAAAGCCTCGCGACTTTCGCTGGGGATATGGAGCGCTGTCTTTGTTTGTGAACCCCACGGCTCAAGATTATGACATTGTCCTCCTGGGTACGAGGTCAGTTCTTCAGTTCAAGACATTCGTCCTCCAGTCAAGTTTGAACGAAGATCTTGCAGCAACGCCACGGGGAAGCCGACCGGCCGAAGATGTTCGAAGGCGACCAAGGTGGATGAAAAGAGGCCAAGATCTCGCAGAATTGCACTTCGACGCAACCTCTTGCCGCTGTTTTTTGCGATCAGCGTCGCTCCTTTGGTCGGCCAAGGGCTCGCCCGGCACACCGGCAGTGTCATCTTGAAATAGACCAGCGTACCGGATTTGCGCCTCCTCAAAACTCCAGAGCATTACGGACCGTTTGCGAACACGCCAAAGAGATTCCTCACGAATGGCCATTCGGAAGAATCTATTCGGTTCGAGACGCGCTCATCATCAATGTGGCCCGGCAGATTTCTCATCTTCGCGAGAGGCCGTTGTCGCCCCAGCAGCGATCGGAATAAAGCCGATTTGGAAACCGAATGCGCGACCTATTTTGTCTAGCGTTTGCGCAGTAGGATTGGCCGCTCCTCTTTCAATGTCGGCGACTTGGCGCGGTGTCAGCTTAAACAGTCGGGCGAACTCAATCTGGGTGAGCCCGAGGGCTTGACGCATCTCGGCGACAGCCTCCGGCAAGCGGAGAGTACCCGCGCGCGCTTTGGCTGCAATTGCGGCGCGACGATCTCGGATCTCCTCTTTCGTAGGTTTACGCCATCTGGCCATGAGGCTCGCCTAATCTGTCACATTGCGCAGTTTGGCAACACCGTTCGCCATATCTTCGTTGCGAATGATTGCATTCGTCACGACGGAGACCGGCACGCCGCACTTTCTTGCAATCTCTGGAAGGGCCCGGAGAAGATCTTCCTTAGCTGCCAAAGCGGACATCAATTTGTGGGCGGGCACCTTGGGGCTAGAAACTGTCTCACAGACGAGCCTCCAATCAGGATTGGTGTCCTGTCCTCCACCATCGAGCATGCACCCCCACCTTGTGGAACGGACGATGCCCGCTGTCGCGATCTTCATTGGTGCGAAATCGAACAAGGGGGCGAGACGTATGCTTCCATCCGGGAATTTTCTAAGCGCGGCGTTTCGACCATGATTATCGGGATTGCCCATAGCCAGGTTCAAGACATCTCGCAGCAGATACTCCGTCGTGTCCTCCAGCGGACACGACGAGACCTGTTGGATTGTTTTCAGATAAGTTTCGTGCCTGCTCTGAAATGCAAACTCCGCAACGCCAATCGCAGAGACCAGACTCTCTTGTCCGTAGCGGATTAGACCACCCGACGTCACCCTGCGGTCAAACCGTGGAATGACAAGCACACCATTGCCGTAGGTGCTCGTGCGTTCGACGTTGACGCCAAACTCTTTTGCGACCACCGAATAGCCCGATTCAGACTCCAGGATCCGCTGATCCACCGGCTCATCACTACGCAGAAGCTTTACGATGATAAATTCGAGGGCGTCCGCGTCCGGGACCATCGAATTCGGATACCAAAGTCCGTCTCGGGAGCGAGTCAGTGACACCTTGGGCCAGTCACCTTGCAGCCCACTCGAACCCGAGGCAAGCAAGGAAAAGCGATCAGCAACTTCGAGAAACGCATCGCTCCGATCGAGAATTTCTTCCATAGTGATTCCCGCGACCGATATGTCCTGAAGACGTTCGACCTCCTGATCATATGCTTCTTTGATGCGAATATTGCCGACGGGAGAACTCGCAGCTCTCATGAGAAGATGGACTTGGGTAGAAGGCGCCTCGACCGGAAGGTTCAGAAATCGCGCGATCCTCTCGGCGTGGTGACCTTGAGGAATTAGGTCCAGTAGAAAAGCTGGCCAGGTGCTTGCTGCGCGATCCACCAGATCGACTGGGGCGTTGATCGAGTAAGCATGTACGCCTTTAAGGGGACGGTCTTCCGCAAATGGAATGGCGCCGAACTTGGCAAAATAGCCCATTTCGTAGCTAGTTCTGGAAGGCGTCGTGTAGCCCTTTTCGGGGGCTTCCAAGTTGACAATGGCCGCCTCGTGCCACGTGCCTTCTATGAAAGTTTCTACAGTCAGGTCCATTTACAAATCCCTTTAGGGATGTATATGGCAGGTGAGCTCAAGAATCAACCCATTATAATGGAAGTATTAATAGCGGAGGATCCGTTCGGACACTGCAGTCGTTGCCCATCATGCTTTTGGCCTGCCGGATCTTTGCGCCGCCACCACGGACTGAGCGGCCCCTCAGAGATGCTCGCCCCGCGATCAAGTGCGGTGACGGCGCAGCCCTGTATTCAGCTCTCATTCTGATGGGCTTCATGCTGAAGAGCGGACCCGGCCAGAGGACCCAGAGGGCGCCTCCTTCGGCAAGACCTAAAAAGCGCAAAGGCTGGCTGTTATGATGGAGCGTCGCACGCTCAAACATCAAAAGCCCGAACGGACTTTTACCATCAACTGAGTAAGCGGCACTCGTACGACGAGATGCGCGCTATCCCGATCCAAACTGTGGTCTTCCCGGGCGCATGCATGTACGGTCCCCGATCTCACCACGGCCCGCTTCTCACTATCGTGCAAGACTGCTCGATTCCGCGAAAGCTGCGCGACATTTGCTGCCGTTACATAAAGGCTTCGAAATAGGAACGAGCCGCACATCAACGAGGATTAATGCGCACGCCCCCCTAGTCACGTGAATCTAAAGTTCGCCGCATAAAGTCTGCTGGGCTTTGTGGCAGAAGCGTTTGACGGAAGCCAAGATCTGGTCTGCAGACTTGGTCCATTTGAAGGGCCTCGGGTTATTGTTGTGCAGTTCGATGAAGGTACGGATGTCGGCCTCGAGCTGTCTGACGGAGGTGTGAACACCTCGCTGGATCTGCTTTCTGGTGAGTTCAGCGAACCAGCGCTCGTTCTGATTGATCCATGACGCGGAAGTCGGCGTAAAGTGGACATGGTTGTGCGGCCGGCGAGCGAGCCACGCCTTGATCTTAGGTGTCTTGTGGGTGGCGTAGTTGTCCATGACGATGTGGACCGCAAGCCCCTCGGGGATTTGAGCGTCGATTTCCTTGAGGAACTTCAAGAACTCGACCGCCCGATGACGCTTGTAGCATTTGCCAATGACAAAGCCGGAAGCGACATCGAGCGCGGCAAACAGTGTGGTCGTGCCATGTCGCACATAACTGTGCGTGCGACGTTCTGGCATCCCAGGCATCATCGGCAAGACCGGCTGCTCGCGATCGAGTGCCAGGATCTGGCTTTCTCATCAACGCTGAGGACAACGGCTCGGTTCGGTGGGGATAGATAAAGGCCGACAATGTACCTTGTCGACGAACAGTGGATCGCTCGACAACTTGAATGTCTGGCTACGGTGCGGTTGCAAGCTGAACGCCGACCACATTCGGCGGATCGTGGTGTGGGAAAAGCCAGTTTCCGCAGCCATCGAGCGGATCAACCAGTGCGTCGCGTCGGCCGGCGTCGTACGCAATGTCCGCTCGATTACCTCAGCAACCTGATCGTCGTCGATGGTGCGAGGGCGGCTCGGGCGGGCTTCATCAAGCAGGCCATCACAGCGATCCTTCTAAAAAAACCGACGGCGCCACTTGCCAACGGTGTGTTCATGGATGCCGAGTTCAGCAGCCACAGACTTGCTTGGCAGGCCATCCGCACATCGCAGGATCGCGCGGCATCGCTCAGATAGCACCGCGCGACACGATGACGACGAACTTGCCTCTCTAGGTACGTGCGCTCCTGCGGACTGAGCACTAACGGCGCGATCGGCCGGCCTCTCACACCTGCATTCCCCACAAGCGCTCTCCTCTACAAAGATTCGAGCCATCAACTAATGTGATGAACTTGCGTTCCAGATGACTAGTAAGGATACATCCAATAGGTCGCGTTGAGCTCGTTAGGCATCGAGCGCAAAGTTGGGGTCCGCTGCGGTGGCTTGAGGTGGCTAGATGAGGAGATGATCCGGCCGATATCGTCGAGGACCGCCCGGCTCGTTGAATAGGTACTATGATTGAGCGCGAACATTTCGCTTCCGACCGCAGAGACATCGATCGTCTCGATGCCCGAGACGAGAGTTGGACCGCTCTTAGTCACATAGCCCATTCGCGATTTCGACTGCGCCTTCTTCATCGAGGCGAGCAGAGCCAGATCAGTTGACGAGGCGTACACGGTCACCGCACCCGCGGCCGCTTTGATCTGGTTAGCCCGCTCCAGATAGAGGTCACGGTCGACGTCGGGTGCTGCGAAAATCAGCTCGGTAATGCCAAGCGCTGTTTGGCTCAGCGCTGCCTGCTGCAAGGCGCCCAATACCACTTCGCTGCCAAGGCTGTGTGCGATCAGGATGATCCGCGAAACGTTCCCCTCCGTCTTGATGAGCTTGAGAAGATCGAACAATCCATCGGTGGCATGCAAAGCACTTTCGCGGTCGTAATCGTAATCCGCCAACCCGCCTTTCGAGGGCCAGGAATAAATCATGACGCGGCCCTTGTAATTTGCATCGAAGGCAATCTGAGCGGCCTTGAACGCTGCATCCGAGAAAGGAACATTGTAGCCATGGACGAACAGCATCAGGCTGTCGGCAGGATTGGCGATCGCGGAGGCAAACTCCTCTCGTGAGAGCTTCGATAGAGTCTGGATTCGAAAGTGCTTTCCGTCCTGCTCGGCCTCTGTCCAAATGCCGTACAGATATGTCTTTGGCGTTTCGACTTCGCCCATCTTGTGAACGATCGGTATGCTCACAGTCACGCAGCCATAGGTATTCGTGGCCGAACGATCATAGGTGATCTGTTTCAGCTGCAGATTCGGGCCTCCCATCACCTCGCGGTTGGTCGCAAAATAAACGGGCACCAAGCCCTTGATGGCGGGCTTGTTGGGAGCCTCGGCGCCAGTTGGCGTCGGTTTCTCGGGAGGTGCTTCCTCACTTGCCTCACCCGTTGTGGGGCGATGATAGCCATAATCATGGCGTCTCGGACCATAATACCTCGGGCCGTAATACCTTGCGGCATGATGGTGATATCCTGTCAATGCACGCCCGTGGTGCTGATGCGTGTTTTGGGCTTGGGGCTTTGACGGTCTCGAGATAGGTGCTTGATGAGCGCAGCCGACGACAAACATGCAGACCAGAGCAATTAAAGCCGCGCGGAGCTGCCGGAACGACGAGAGCCAGTGCAGCGCATTTGAAGAATCGGCTCGCAATGTCGAGACGACCATGGCCCCTCCTCCTTACTTCGCAAGAACTTGAGATAGATTGACGGTAGCACCGAGCCATCCACGGTACCGATCGACGGCGGGTCCACTGGTCAGCTTGTAGGTGAAGCGCGCCTCTGCACCGCCATCGTTGATGGCGCAAGCAATGTTGCCGGCTCCGTTTGCCGTCTCGACATGCCAGGAGCAGCCGGTGATACGGTAGCCCGGCTCGGCTGGGAACGTCTCGGCGTAGTCGGCCGAATGCTCGGCAAACACGACGGGATGATCATCCTTGGTCTTGTCGACGGTGTATGAGCGCTCGATCTGCTTGAGCTCGACGAGTTGCGATAGCGGAACATTGACGATGAGCCGCCGGTCTTCTGGAAGCAACGTGTGAAGCGCGCCGGCCAGGATCTCGGGAATTTTCACGCCCTGATTGGCTTGCGTCTGCACATGGGTCGAGTTGAGCTTGCTCCAGTTCTCGAATGAGATTGTAGTGTCGACCCATTTGGTCCAGCAGACGGATGGTTGGGGGATAGCCGCAATCAGCTTGTAGAGCGGACTCGCGGCTATGACCGTGGCAGGAATGATGAAATTCACTCCGTTGACCTGGGCATCGTTCCATTTGACGATGCCGCCGACAGCGATACCGAGGAGCGCGCCGAACTCGTTGAACGCGGGACCTCCGCTGTTGCCGACGTTCATGACAGTATCGGTTTGCCAGCGCCCATTTGGGCTGGTTTGATTGCTGATCAGGCCGCTCGATATGCTCAGATCCAGGTCGAGGGGATAGCCGAGCAGATAGAGTTGGGTTCCCATTGGGGCCTGCTGGCTTTCATTGATGACCGGCATTGGGCAGCGCGATGCTCCGCCGCTGTTGCTGGCCGGCTGGGCCAACTCGAGAAGGGCAAGATCGTTGGCGTCGTCGCGGTGAATCGCGCTGACTTTGATTGGGTTTGCGTTGCGCGAGCCAAGGCGAGCATCGACCTCAAAGCTCTTGTAGTTTTCCTCGCGTCCGACCACATGGCTGTTGGTGAGCACGAGGTTGTCGCCGATCAGAAGGCCGGAGCCGCCTCCGACTTCCTGCTTGCCGTTGTACATAACGCCGACAAACTGGACATGAACAGTCCTGACGTTATAGCGCGCGGCGATCTGCACCGCGGCGCGATCGGCTAGCGCCTGCCCGGAGATGACAAAGAGCAAGGCGAGGGTCAGGACGGATAAAACGTTCTGACGGCTGCGATATCGAGTGGGCTGAGTTGTCCGCTTCCGTTCCATGCTGGATTACAATAGTTCATGATGGAATTGGGGTCGTATTTAGTGACTTTGTAGTCGCCGACCGATCCTGAAAATTTCTCGTTGCGGCACTGTTCCGGAGCATCGTCGCGGTTCTGCTCGTGAGTAAAGCCGAGCGCGTGCCCGAATTCGTGGACAGCGACCGCACGAATGCAGAATTCGCGCTTATTGATGCATCCTTTACTCCAATGATTGAAGCTGAAATTCAAGGTCATGCCCGAAGACTTGCCATCGAGATACTTGCCGACGACGTCGGTGTGCGCGCCCTCGTCGGCGATGCGCACATGGACGCCGGCTGCGCCCTCTTTACAGGCAGGCCAGGTCTTGGCGAACCAAACGCCTCCTTGTGCTGCGCTTTCCCAGGTCTCGGCCACGGCTTTTCGGACGAGTTCTGCATATTTCTGGTCATGAGGATTGAGGTTTTCCCAGCAGACCGGGATTTCCTTCACGTCCCATTTGGAGCTGCGGATCACAGTTCCGAAGAGCTCCATCTCCGACACCCCTGAGGGAAGCGCAGGCTGAGCCTTCGCGCTGCTGCAGGGGAGGAGCACGAGAAGAACCAGCAATCCGAGCAGGCAGTAACGAGTCATGTTTTATTGAGTAGGCGTTGGAGATGGCGGGAAGACTGGCACCGGCGCGAAGATAAAGCCGTTCGTCCGCGGGCCACCACCAGCCCTTGGCCGGCGGGCTGCGGCCCCCCCGCTCTCCGGCAACTCCTGCGACTTTTCCCCTCCCGGGATTGGTGTCGTGTAAATCGGATTGTCCTTTGATCCGAGCGCCGGCTGTTTGGCTGCATAGCTGGCCGAGCCAGACTTTGCTCCGTTGGCCAAGACGGCATTCGGCCCATTGATGTAGATACCGAGATTGCTGAATTGCTGCGCAGATGCGGAGGCTTGGATGGCGGCCGGTGTCCAGCGCGCCGATGTAAGGGAGTATTTGGCCTCGATGCCTCCGGTCACTTGGATCGAAAAAGTATAGGTCATCTGCGCTGGCTCAGCTATTTCCGATGGCATAGCCGGCGTCAGGTTGTTGGCGGCGATCAAAATTGCATTGTCGCGCAGCCAGGCCGCCAATGGCTTGGAGGCATCGACGGTGATGCGCTTGAAAGCGGCCCGTTCCGGATATTTGTTTTCGGCGAGAGCTTCGAGCTCGAGGAGCTCGGTCGGCGTTCCCCGGTAGCAGCCGCGCTCATATGTTGCCGGGCTAGATGCCAGCGGCAAGGTATCAGACGCAAGCTCGGCATTCTGTTTCAAGAGAAATGACCAGATCAGGTCGTAGGTGTCCTGCGCCGAAGCCGTGGGGCCGACATGGGTCACTTCGGCGGTGGTGGCACTTAGAACGCGCTTATAGTCGAAGGCGGTGCCGGACCCGACACCGCCGGTATCGGTTACTTTCAGTTCCAGGAAGAAGGTGCCGTATAGGAACGGGTCGATGTCGAAATGGGCGAAGCGGTCGAACGCCTCTTCCGGCCTGGTCTTGTAGATCTTGAGGTAGTGCTTCCGCCTTTCGCGCTCGATCTGATAAAAGGTGACGACCTCGCACCGGATCGATTTGAGAAAATATGGCAGTTCGCCGGCTGTGATCACGCCAGTCTGCGGATCGTGCACATAGTACAGGCTGGTGCATCCGCCCATCGCAAAGCAGGCGCCAAGGCAAGCCGCGGCCCGGCTGATCTTCCACATCGATTGTGCCCCCTGTCCGCTTCGCGTCGCTCGCGCGCGGATCTCCCGCCCAGATTGAAATGCTTTGCTCGTGCTTCGTCAAGAGTATCGGAAGCCATATGCAGCTTTTCGTTGCCATCGTATAATTCGATGCAGAGTTTCTGCGCGTTCTGACATTCAGAGCAACTGCGCCCGCAGCTAGATGATGAGACGCGCGTAAGTCACAGTCGGGCCGATTGCAAATAGCGAACCGTACGCCTATCAATGGCACATATTGGCGAAGTCGTTTGGACGAGTCGTTTGCCTGGGCCTGCGGACAGCCGCCTGAAGACAACGGAGTTCGGCAAGTGGAAGAAGGCAGCTGGTGAGCTTGCTCAATCACAGGCCTCGATGACGCATGCCAGAAGGGACGAACTGAGGAAGGCTCTGATCGAGCTCGACAAGTTGTTCCGCAAGGCGCCGCCGAGCGTGTACAAGGCTTACCGCAATCTTTCGGAGCGGCGTCTTGAAGAATCTGCCCGGAGTTTCGGTGACAGCGTCGGAGAAGGCCGCCTCCTTTGGTCCGTTTCCGAGGAGACCCCCGAGCAGGTTGCTGTGTCGCTTGGAGGTCTCATCCGGGCCATCGACCGCGTGCTGCTCGAGCGGCGGTCGCAATGGCCGATTGCATCGGGCGAGTGGCGCCTGGAGGCGCTCGGATGCTGGTTCATTCCGCGACAGGGCGTGAGCGCCGGCCGCCCTGCCCGGCGGAGCCAAGCCTATTCAAAGCGAGGCCTGCTATTTCATCGGATCCTGCCCACCTTCATTGACGGCTATGCCGTCGAGGTGGTCGATAGCCGTACCTTGCATAGTGCCGCTCAAGACCCCACGAATTGGAAAATGGGCGCCTGCCTTTTCGAGGCGCTCAAGCTTGAGGCGGAGTTCGCAACGGTAGACGGGGACAAGCGTTTCATCGTCAGCGGCGTCGATGCGCCGGCGGCGGGGAACGCGGTCTTGCTTCAGATGGCGAACGCGTTGCAGGAGAACTGCATCGCAATCGTCTGGCCCGAGCTCACGGTACCACCAGGACTGCGAGAAAAGATCGTCAAGTTCATCCGCGAGCGAGATGTGGCCGACCCGCTGGAGCCTCCGGAGATCGTCATTCCGGGAACGTGGCACGAGGTGGCAGGCAAGGAGATTGTGAATCGGGCCCGGATTTATGACGGTTATGGCGAGGAGCGGCTCGTCTACGACAAGATCGCCCCTTACGCCGATGACGACTGGGGGATCGAAAACATAACTGCTGGCGAGCGGATGTGCGTGCTTGCGACTGAAGGCGCCCTGATTGGCGTCGCAATTTGCCTCGACTTCTGTGACGTCTGCGACACGCCCTTCAGGGACCTGGATGTCGATGTGATGCTGGTCCCCTCGATGGGGAACGACCGCACCATGCAGGGCCACCAGACGACTGCGAGCCAGGTGGAAGTGAAGTTCGGCACGCGAAGTTTTGTCGTGCAACATCCCACCCACAACCGCTACGGGGATGGCCGGCTTGGTACTATATTACCCCTCCTCAAAGAGCCGAACGCTGTTTCCGCCCGGGAACTCGGTCAAAAGACCGTTTGGACTGCCTACAAATGGGGCCGGTGACACCCTAGATTCAGAGACTAAAATCAGAGTAAAGCGTTGTAAAATGATCTTAAGGGTTGTGACGTAGGGTATGGCCATGTCGGACGTAGCATTGGAAAAGATAGAGAGCGGCGAGGCCACCGCGACTGAGGCGCGGAGCGTCATTTCGGAATTCCTTAAAGAGGGATCCGAAAGCAGCCTGGAGCGTATTTACGCAACACTTGGGGCTTGGCTCTGGAATTCTCTGGAGAGCCGGCGCCGCGATCCGGAGCTGCGGGAATGGTTTGATATTCTGCGTCGGGTGAGCGCCTCGCTCGCGCCGAAGAATGCCGCCTATGCCGAGCGCTTCAGAGCGTTTTACGATCTTCTGCAGATGTCGATCAACACCGCCAAGGTTGCTCGTCCAAGCGAGGTCATGCACCGTCAGCATGTCGTCGAGATACTTCGGTTGTTGCGGGATGCACCGTCGCGTCAGCTGGAGAAGACGGTCATTGCTAAGAAACTGGATCTGAAGGATGCCAATCTCAGCCGCATTCTTCGCCTGATGACCAATGCGCGTTTTGTGGAACGAACGGCGGCTGGAAAGTTTGCTCATTTCGCGCTGACGCGCGATGGCCTTATGGCGCTTGAAAGGCACGAAGGGCCCACAGCAAGGGGCGCTGGCCAATTGGCGCAGCTTATGCGCAGGAAAATGGGTCTCAGAACCCACCCTGCCCTCACGGCTGAAGAAAATGTCGTTCTTCGCAGCCTGTTTGATTTGCCGAGCCCGATGCATCCTACGTTGCATGCGGCGGGACTAGTGATGCGTGACCCGCTTGGCGTCCGTCAGGTGATGGAGGACTACCTGCTTCATCCGCCGGCACCGACAGCTCCCGGCTATATGAAGGCGCGAACGAAGAGCTCGTATCATGGCTCGTCGGTGACGGTCGTGCAGGTGAAGAAAGCCGAAGGTCACGGCGCCTCCACATCGATTGAGGCGGTGAACAGTCCAAAGCCCGTCTCGTTCCCTTCGGGTATGCTGCACTTGAGCGCAGGAGAGGACTCCGAGCATGTCGAATGAGGATCTCGGGGCTTCGACAACGGAGCAGGCGCAAGGCGAATCGGAATCGCTAGTATTGTATGGAAACACCCTGCTCGATCGGTTGACCTTTGTTTCGACGACGTTCAGCTCGCTCATCATGAGCATGGGAAGGGTCGGGCGCGACAACCGCGAGGTGTTGGTGCCACTGGTCGAAGTCAGATTCGAAGGTCCCTCTGGCCAGGACGAAAGCGCCTTGAAGTCTTTCTTTTCGGAGCTCGTGCCGCTGGAAAACCTCGCCTTCGTCCTCGAAGACATCTCGGGTGATCTTGCAACTGTTTGCCACCAGCTGAGCGCTGTGAGCGAGGGACCGGTCAAGCCTGATCTCAGGCGGCTTGCCGAAACGAGCAGGTTCCTGCAGGACGCCAAAAGCAACCTGGACAAGTGTCTCGCCGATCTGGAGCGAATTGGTCAGCCGCCCAATCTTCCCTAGCGGAAGTCTTGAGAGCATCTGCGGCGAGACGATTCTTTTGCTTCTAACGCACAAAATTGTCCAGTCGCAATTGACCGCGTCATTCTGAGTTCGAAATGCGATTTTGATTTATCAACCGCGGGGCGTGCCTAGAAGCGTTCGCGGCGGGCTTCGGCTTCGCCGCGAAAGTGCGAGCCGATCGGATCGTGAATTAGCCCCGAGTGGCAAGACTATCTTACTGTCGGCGGGCGGCATGCGTTTCCCAAAAATGGAAATTCCCCTCTTCCATTTTTGGGAAATCGACGGTAGTATCCCTTCATGCTGGTGGTCGGCACGGACCTTGGTGAGCGCTATTTTGCCGAACGCTCTGGTCATCGGGGCATCGATGCAGCGCGCGCTCAATACAGGGCATGGCTGGCAATTGCTGAGGCTTCGGACTGGCGGACGCCGCAACAGGTGAAGCGATCGCATCCCAAGGCAAGCATCCTGAAAGGCGGACGCGTGGTGTTCAACATCAAGGCCAATGACTACCGCCTGATCGCCATGGTTCAATATCGTGATGGCGTGTTGATGATCCGCTTTTTCGGCAGTCATGAAGACTGTGACAAGGTGGACGCGGAGACGGTGTGATGAAGGCAACATTGATAATTATCCAGAACCAGGCCGATCATGAGGCGGCCAAGGCGCTTGTCGGCAAGCTGATGCAATCTAACGAGGCTGCCGATCGAGCGCGTATGGTAGCTCAGGCTCGCCTTATCGAGGCTTATGAACGCGCACGCTGGCCGCGCAAAGCGCCGCCGTTGCCCGATTTGCTAACCTATCTGGTGGAACAACATGGTTTGACGCGCGCTGATCTTGTGCCGCTTCTGGGCACTGCTAGTCGCGTCAGTGAGGTCATGTCCGGCAAGCGCGAATTGAGCATGACGATGGTGAAGCGTCTGCGCGAACGTTTCCATATTCCAGCGGATTTGCTGATCTCCGCGAGCGGAAGTGTTGCGGCTTAGGTCAATCGGGACCATGACTTTCGATAGGGGGCTACTTTGCTCGGCGGCCGTGAATATTTGCATCGACGCGAGAAAGTTCAGCGCATGCGATTCCAACGCCTTTTAGGGATTAGGGTCATCCATTGCTTGCAGCAGCTCGACTATGCACGGATACGAGCATCGGCGCCCCCGGTGGGCTTGATCCATTTGCTCACGATTCTCGCTCCGGAACAGGTCGAACGCCGGTATTGGACTGCGACTTGACGGCATTGAACAAAAAGTGAACAATCCCCTGACGACCCCTCTCGGATGGGCATAAAGCGCCAAAGCGCGCGAGGCGAGTGCTCGAAGGCTCTGCCGGACTTTCGGTCGGCGCTAGCTATGAAGGCTGGCTAGTTTTGTCAGAGGCAGGCAGTCAACAGGATGACGGGGAATGCTTGAGCAGGCAGAACAGACTCGACCAGTCATGACGGCGGACGAGAAGTCTTATTTGTTGCAGCTTTTCAATATGTTAATCCCCGCCGGATAGGCTCGCCGAGCGACCCCGGCAAGGAACCTTGGTTATCGGCGAGTTGTTCACAAGCTGGGACCATTTCTAGCAGCGTGGGCGCGCAATCCTGTAATAGGCTGTCTGTCATGGCCAAGAGCGACTTACTCATATCTCTCGTGCGCGCCGGTGTGACCGGCGATCGGCCAATGATGCGCTCGGCGGTCGAAGCGATTGTGGCTGATGAGCGCGCAAAGAGTCATCACGCGCTGGCCGATCGGCTTGAGCGAGCGCTGCAGACGATAGCTGTGACGCCGCCAAGTCTGGTTGCCTCTCAGCGGTCTCCGCAAGCTGCTGGGCGCGACACGATTTTAGAAGTTACGCCACGCATATCTCTCGATGAGCTGGTTTTACCCTTGCCTGCGCGCGCCGAAGGGATGCAGCTGATCGAGGAGCATGTGCGGGCAGACGTGCTGCGGGCAAGCGGATATGAGCCGCGGCATCGGGTTCTCCTGTCTGGTCCTCCAGGCAACGGCAAAACTTCCTTTGCAGAAGCGATTGCAGAGGGCCTTTCTCTGCCGTTTTTCGTGGTGCGGTACGACGCGCTCGTAGGAAGCTATCTAGGCGAAACAAACGCGCGTCTTCGCGCGCTATTCGACTATGCGCGAACCCAACCTTGCGTTTTGTTTTTCGACGAGTTCGATGCGATTGGAAAAGAGCGTGGAGATGATCACGAAACGGGCGAAATCAAGCGCGTTGTTTCGTTTCTCTTGATGCAGATCGATAAACTTCCCAGTTACGTGGTAACAATAGCGGCTACGAATCATGCTGAATTGCTTGATCGAGCCGTATGGAGACGTTTTCAGATAAAGATTGCATTTCCCGCTCCGCAAGTTGCGGAAATCGCACATTTCATAGAACGAATTTATATGGGCTGGCCCGAGCGCCCTTCGCTGTCGGCTTTTGAACTCGCGCAAAAGATTGACGCAACCTCCTATGCTGAAGTGCTTGATTTCTGTCAGAACGTTCGACGGCGACAAATTCTTGGTCTTGGTGAGATCTCGATCGATTCTGCGGTCAAGACTGAACTCGAATTTTGGTCATCGAGAGTAAAGCCAGAGAACCTGCATGGCGGCCGATCCAACGAAGCCTCTGCTGCGACTGACGCCAGGCAATCAGGCGGCAAGACCAAAAGGCAGGCCGCAACCGATCCCCAGGCCGGCTAAATTCACGGCTGCTGCACAGAATGCAGCATTTGGCCCCCGCTTCCGTCGCCTCGAACAAGTCTTGGGTCGAGACCCAAGCGGCTTAACTTTGCGATCAGACCCGTCCGCGCTGGCGCCAGAGCGGCTGCTGGTTTTTGAGGTTCGGGGGGCAGTTGCGAATTTTGCGAATGCGATCCGAAGAGTGCCTGGTCTGGAGCTCATCGATGAAGAGGAGCTGGAGGGCGATGAGAAGGACAAGTCGCCTGAGGCCTATCTTCTTGTGCCAGATGTCACGGCTTTGCAGAACATCCTGTCGCTCTGGAAGAGATGGGTATCCGGGCAAGCAATTGGGGAGGGGTTCGCACCCTGGCGGGATGTCTTTGCGACGCTCCGTGACATCAGAGTATGGGGGCCGGGAGATCGTGTTCAAGATGGTGATCGAGAGATCCTTGCGCACGAGATCGAGCTCATGGGAGATGAGGAAATTCTCCCCGTTGAGATCGAGCTTGTGTTTCGATCGTCGGAGGACATGGCGGCTTCGAACCAACAAGGAGTCATCAGCGAGATTAGGGCGGTCGGTGGCACTCTTGTGACGCAGTGCCGGATCCCGGACATCGCCTATCATGCCCTTTTGGCTAACCTGCCAGTTGCCGCGATCCGGCAAATTACCGAGCGCTCCGCGACCGGGTTGAGCGGCATGGACCCGGTCATGCACATTCGGCCACAGAGTATTGTTGCGCCGGTGCAAGTCGAAGACGCCAGTCAGCTCCAAGGCGGACTGGGACCGCTTCCTTCTGAAGGCCAACCAATTTTGGCCTTATTGGATGGCGTGCCCGTTTCCCAGCACCCTCTGCTTCGTGATCGAATGAATGTCGACGATCAATTCGATTTAGAGGGCGCAGCCGTCGTGGCTGAAAGGGCTCACGGCACAGCTATGGCTTCTCTGATCGTGCATGGCGACCGAAACACCAATGAGCCGCCGCTGGCGCGCCGCATCCATTGCATACCGCTCTTGGGGGCTGCTGATCAATTTCCTGAGGACCGGCTGATTGTCGACCTGGTTTATCAAGCTGTGGTCTCGATGCGGCGCAACGACGATCCGAGCGCTCCGTCAGTTGTGATCGTCAATCTTTCGCTCGGCAATGTCCGAAAGCCATTTCATGGGCGGCTGTCGCCCTGGGCGAGGTTGGTCGACAGATTGGCCCATCGATATGGAATTCTGTTCTGCGTGAGTGCCGGCAATCACGCCGGCTCATTCGAGATAGCATCCATCCCCACCATGGCTGCTTATGAAGCGACGGACCAGCCCGATCGGGCCAGACATACGTTGTCCGCGCTGTCGCGATTGATCACTTCTCGCCGGCTGCTTTCACCGTCGGAAACAGTGAACGGGATCACGGTAGGCTCCGCCAATATCGACGCCGTTAGCGCAGCCGATCGCCGTAGCGCTAGAGGCAGGGTCGATCCGTATCATCCGATGATCATCACCAATCCATCCAGCGGATTGGGTCCAGGATTTGCAAACGGCGTCAAACCGGATATTTTGATGCCTGGCTCTCGTGAGCATTTAACCATGGTGGCCAGTGGAACGGCGCTTGCTGTAAGGCCAAGTGGACCTGCTCGACCGCATGGGCTCAAGGTTGCAGCTCCGCCGCGCGAGGGCAGCAGCAATTGGGAGCATTACACTTCCGGCACAAGTGCTGCGGCAGCTCTGGCCTCCAGGACGGCTCACAGAATTCATGACGCTTTGGAAGACACGTACGGGCAGGACTTTCTGTCCCTGCCCCACCATCAGCGCGCCGCGCTTCTCAAGGCGCTGTTAGTGCATACAGCCTCGTGGCCGCAAGATAGCGCCGAGCTCATCAAGAGCGTGCTAGGTCCAGCTGATGCAAAGCAATTCGTCAGGCAGAAGGATAATATCCGGCGCTTCTTAGGCTACGGCGTTGTTAGTCCGGACGATGCAATTTATTGCGCTTCCGACAGGGCGACGTTTTGGGCCGTCGGAACGCTGGCGCAGGAGACAAGACGTTCGGTTGTTGTTCCGTTACCGGCTTGCATGAGCGGCCAATCTCTCCCCCACTCGGTGACCGCAACGCTTGCATGGTTCACGCCCGTGCATCCCGGTCGACAATCGTATCGCTCAGTGAAGCTTTCGCTTTTGGCGAGTTCAGATGAGATCGATCAGTTCCGCGTGCAGCCATCCAAGACGCAGCCTGATGTCAATCAGGCAAGCAAGGGGACCGTTTTCTCTCGGCGCTGGCTGGGCGACAAGGCGCCGGCTCTGACAGTCGATTCTGAAATCGAGCTGATCATTCAACGCGAGCCTGACAGAGGCAGCAAGATAGACGAGCAAGTTCCGTTCGGCGTTGCTGTAACCGTAGCCATGCCAGGCATCATTGAGGTCTACAATGAGGCTCGAGCGCGGATTGCGCCGCCCATTGCCGTTCCGGTCCGCTAGCTCGATTGTGCTCGACCTTTGAAAGACGGATCTCACCAGCGATGGGCCTGCCTAAGGTGCCCGGAGGTGCCGCATCAATCCAAGAGGTTGAAATCCCGGGCCAAACGGCGCAGCTTTTGCACCTTTGAAATTCTCAGGTTCTCAGGCAATGAAGCCCAAGGTCTCTGGTTGCTCGCCTTCGATTCCCGCAGCGTGGACGGTTTCGTGTTCGGCGCGAGCTATCCGGCCTTGAAGAATCTCATCTCGTAAGATCGGCGACGTCCGCCTCCTCTAATGCCGCTGAACTTTCGGGAATATGTCGTTGAGCGCACAGTTTTCAGGAGCAGGGACGATTTTTCATGACCGGCGTTTGCCCGAAGCCGGTGCTCCGGCCGGCTATGCCGCCCTCATCGACGCTTATCACCTCTCCGCTCCAATTCCACGGACGCTCTCGGCGATCGGGACCAAGCATCGTATCCTAGAGCAGGATGGCTGGCGCCTTTACACACCTCGGCACGCCCCAGAAGCTTCCCTTGAGGCGCATCTAACATTGCGCTGAAATACGAGGGCGTGGATCTTGCCGTCCTGAAGCGGCTTTTTCTTGCTGTGGCCGAAGGCGAAATCGTCGAGCTGGTCAAACAGAAGCTGACCGGTCTTTACAGGCGTCGCATCTGGTTCCTGTATGAGTGGCTGCTCGGTCGAGAGCTGAACTGAGAAAGATCTTCCGAATGAAGCCAGAGTTCTTCAAGGGTTCGACACGTTCTGCGCCGGCGTCGAGCGTTTAGTCGATATGCCCGAGAGGACGCTGAATAACCTCTTCGGCTTTCTTCGGCAAAATCAAGGTAAGCTATCAAACCGCGCACGAGCCAATGAGTTCGCGGCGCTGACCCAAGAGGAAGTCGAGAGGATTGAACAGTTATACGCAGGTTCATTTGGCAAAGCAGAGCCGTAGCCAAGTCTCTGCCGTGCAGCGAGCGAGTATCGCTTTTTCAGATCCTGGAATCTGAATATGACTGCTCAAGTGGATCAGACTCGACGCGAGATCGGCTACCCCAGCCCGGATCGGGGGAGGCACGGAAGCAATCGAGAGCTTAGCGTATGTCCCTGGCTTACGCAGCTTCCCACGGGTTTGCCCAAGCAGGAAAATCAAACCCCTCGTGCTGCTTCTGAGGACGACGCCATAAACGTCAATGGTTCAGTCAACGAGCGAACGGTGGCGTCGGCCACAAGTGGAGGCCAGACCTGATTACGTCCTTTGCCTTTGGCGGCATACAGGGCGTGATCGGCCGCAGCAATTAATTCCAGAGGAGACAAATCCGACGGCGAACAAGCTGCGACGCCAAAACTGGCGGTGACGATGCCTAAGAGGCTCCGGCCTTCATTGGGGATCGCAGCAATTTCGATCGATCGGCGAATGCGTTCGGCCAGCCGCACGGCATCCATCATCGCCATATCCGGCAGGATTATCAGGAATTCTTCGCCTCCATATCGGGCGACGAGGTCACCCGTCCTTCGTATCTCTGCCTGAAGTATGGCGGCGACTCGTTTCAGGCAGAGGTCGCCTGCAGCATGTCCGTAGCGATCGTTCAAGTGCTTGAAATGGTCGATATCGATCATGACAGCTGAAACGGGCGATGCTCGGCACTCGGGGCGAGACCAAACTCGCGACAGTTCATCATCAAGATGCAGCCGGTTTGCTAACCCCGTCAATGGATCGCGGCGTGAAGCGGCGTCCGCATCGGCGTGCCTGAGCCGATCTCTCAGCGAATAGAGGTAGGCTCTACGGAGATCGCGCTCCATTGTATAGTTTGCGATCAGAGTGATGTAACCGCAGATGAGGAGCTGAACGATGATGGTCACCGCTATCGGGGCGGAGATGTAGCTTGCGGATATGACGAACGCGGTGTGAAGCAACAGGATCGCGGCAGTCACGACACGAGCGAAGCGGAATTCGAGTCTGTGCAGTGAGACATTGGTGTAGAGCAAAGTTGGAATCACCACGTACTGGTAGTGCGCAGCGCTCTCGCTCGCCGTCAGGGCAAAACCGAGGTCGATCTGCAAGATGATGAGTAGCGGAACACTGGCTGCTAGGAGCTCCCGTACGAAGGGCCTCGGTTTGCGCGATACGAGCCAGGCGACCAATAGCATCCACGGAGTCACTATTGAGAAATGTACCCACATGGCCAGCCGCACGACGTCCGGGACCAGCAGCCAATCTCCGAGCAGAAAAAGGTTATAGAGGGGAGCCGAAACGAGCAGTCCGATCGTCAAGCGCTTACACCGCTTGTCGTGCATGTCGGCTTCAAATTGCCGTTCGATGTCCGGGGGGAATCTGATCGATCGCGTCCGTCGCCCGTTCACGCAGGCGTCGACGGAAGCTAATGTTACTGCGATCTCGTTCATTCCAACCTGCCACTCGGACAAGCGGCAGTATAGTTTCTATGCGTTACCGGACCACTTCGGCGAAGCGTAAATATTCCGTTTGATTTCCGGTTTGATCTTACCCTCTCCAGAATCTTGGCCATTTCAGCAGGAGATGAATGCCGTCGGTCCCGTATTTTCCCGGTGAAAGATCAGCAGACCAGTGGCGACTATTCGGCTGCTCCTCACCGTGGCTCGCCGAGCCGACCGCCCCTTCAGGCGTGTGCGTCCGCGGAGGGTTGTATTTGGGGCGCGGTGAGACGCGCCCGCGGGTCGGGCGGCATTAAGAATGGCAGCCCAGGCCAGAAGTCCATAGACGCAACCCAAGCTCCGAGGACGGGTGCAGCCGAACCAGATGGTTGACATCCTCAAGTCCGCTTTCCTGGAACGACAGCTCGGGATCTGGCACTTTCTTGGCGATCTTGCCGCAGCAATACCCTTCCGGGAAATAGCTGACGCTGCTCGCAAAAAATTAGGTTACGTTGAGGGGTGCCATGAGCGCAGCCGGAAGTACCGCATCAGAGGACATCGAACTGGAACGCCGGCTGTTCTATCTGCCGACGCTTCATCTCGATCCATGGACGAAGGCTTGTGTTGACGGTCGCGCAATCTACCTCGATGGGCTTGAGGCGTTCAAGATTAGGAGGGCTATGCCAGCATCTCGCGCATAAGATTGTTACCGAGTTTGTCGATGCATCTACGTAGAAAGGAGGACGCGAACCAGGAGTACGCCGGATCGAAGTGCGCCTCGACGAGATTGAGCGCGAAATCAGACGCGTCCATCCGAAAGCCGCAACTGGCTTCGCCAAACTTCGCGTTGCGCCTCCTTAAGTTGGAAGGCGGCGGACTTGGAGCCTTGCCACAGCGGCAATGTTCGCATCCTTAGTACAATAGCTCCAAGTTGACTTCGCTCTTGGCCACGAGTTACATCCACATGCTGGCAAACGGGAAAGAAAGACCTTTGAATCGAGATGCTCGGCCGTTGTCGCCCATCTCACGACGGCCCAAGAAAAAGAGCCCGCTCGGTCGTGCCGAGCACTTGGCTGGGCTCATTTTGTCCGTTGTCCGTCGCGATGGGATGAAGACCGGCGATCGCCTCATCGAGCAAAAGCTTGCCGATGCGCTTGGCCTGTCGCGCGCGCCAATTCGCCTAGGCTTAAAGGCTCTAGAAGAGGCGGGGTTCGCGCGCGGTGAATTGCACCGCGGCTTTGTCTTGACAAGAGACCCTACGAGCGTAGCCGCACAATCCACACTGGCGGCGGTAAGCCGCGCGGAAGAGGCCTACGCGACGATTGCAACGGACGTGGTCGCAAAGCGCCTTCCCGCCGATGTCACGGAAGCCGAATTGCTGCGCCGTTACGATCTAACACGCACCGAATTACAACGACTGCTGGATCGGATCGCAGCGGAAGGGTGGATCGCGCGCTCACCGGGCTACGGGTGGCGTTTTGCTGAAACTGTATCAAGTCCCGAAGCGCAGACACAAGTTATGGCGTTCCGCGCGGTGATCGAACCAGCAGCAATTGCTCAACCTGGTTACGCTCTGGCGCCAGAGGTCATCGAGCGACTTCGCGAGCGCCAGCTGCGCATTTTTGATGGCGAGCTGGAAAAATTCACGATAGGTGAAGTGTTTCAATGGGGATGTGATTTCCATGAGGAGATCGCGCGCGGTGCCAAGAATCCCTTCTTCGTCGAGTCACTTAAGCGCGTAAATTCGATTCGTCGCTTGTTTGCATACCGAAGCTTCGCTGATCGCGACGGCATGCGCCGGCACGTGAAGGAACACCTGAGGCTGCTCGACGTCCTGGAGGCCCGCCGGTATGCTGATGCATCGGCTCTGATGATGCGTCATATTCGACGCCCGCTTAAGGTGTACGTCTTCAGATAGGTGCCACAGGCGGATCCGTTTCCGAGTTGCATTTCGACAGCTTAAACTGCTCGCCGGACACTGTCGACAAAGCGTGGCACGTCGTCAGTTGTAAGGCCGGCCAGATTGATCCTGCCGTTTCCAACGATATAGATCGCATCATCCTTGCGGAGACGGTCGATCGTGGCAGAATGCAAGGGTAAGGTGGAGAACATTCCCTTTTGCGCCCCGAGCTGAGAAAATTCGGGCATACCCCGTCCGACGGCCGCACGAATTTTTAAAATTCTTTCCCGCATCGTCGTGAGCTCGCGAAGCCAATCCTGACGAAGGGCGGTGTTCGACAGGATAGTGCCGACGACCGCAGCACCATGGTCGGGCGGCATGGACCAGTTAACTCTCGCTAGGGCAGCCATGGCTTGAACAGTCCGCCCTACTGAGACCGGGTTCGTGCCATAGACGAAGAGCGCTCCGGTCCGCTCCCGATACAGTCCGAAGTTTTTGCTACAAGAATAAGCGACGAACGCTTCGCTCACGCTGGACAGCACTATTTCTAGTCCTTCTCTATCCTGCTCTAAACCATCACCGAATCCCTGATAGGCAAAGTCGATGAGAGGAATGAGGCCTCTCTCCTCCACAAGTTGCGCGATCGCCCGCCATTGATCAAGGCTAAGATCCGTGCCCGATGGATTGTGGCAAGTCGCGTGAAGCAGCACGATATCCCCTCTCCTTGCGCTCTTGAGCGATGAGAGCATTTCGTCGAAGCGAAGCGTTTGAGAAATGACGTCGTAATAGGTGTACGTACCTATTTCCAATCCCACGGCCTCAAAGATTGGAATGTGGTTGCCCCATGTCGGCAGGCCCACAAATATCCGGCTAAAGGGTGCCGCCAGCTTTATGACCTCGCAAGCTAACCGGACCGCACCGCCGCCGCCAGGTGTCTGAACGCCACCTAGTCGATCCACCTCGATGTTTCCGATCGCGAGCTCGCGGATAAGGCTGACGAACTTTGTGTCACCGAGTGGGCTTACGTATGATTTGGTGTCCTGTCCCTCGACCAAGAGATGTTCGGCGGCCTTCACCGCGGACAGGACGGGCGTAACGCCGTTATCGTTTCGATAGACCCCCACACTCAGGTCGATCTTGTCCCGCCGAGGATCGTTGCGGCATGCCTCGGCTAACGCCAACACGGCGTCGGCCGGCAGATCAGGCAGGGCTTGAAACATAGCTTCTCCTTACTGAACGATCGTTTGTGCGGCTCATTGGCTCTATGCAATGAGGGCTGGAGTTGGCGCGCCTCTTCAATCGGGCACGGGCGTGGCTTCGTGGACGAAAGGCATTCTTGGTGCGGCGCTTCCGTTTCACCAAGAACGCTATTTGGCTTACGCCAGAACCGCAGGGCGAAAGGATTCCGTCGGGATGCACCCCTGAAGCGGACGCCCGATGAATATCGCCGCGCGGCGCGCGAACAGGCAGCGCCAGGCAGTTCAGCCAACAGGATAATCCATGCAAACCTCACCCGAAAATAGAATTCCGCGGAATGCGAGCGGATCATGTCCTGGCCGCCCACCGGCAGAGCCTCGTTCCGGGGCCCCCGAAGCGGTTCGGAATCTTCATTGACAGATGATGTCACATATTGTTCTTTAATGCAAGAATATACAATAGGGCGCCAATGGACAATTCACCGGATGTGCACATCTGCGAAGTTGCACCGCGCGATGGCCTTCAAAACTTGGATGTCATTGTGCCAACAGGCGCAAAATGCGAGCTGATCAGTGCGATCGTCGCCGCGGGGGTGAGCGAGGTCGATGCGGGCTCATTTGTACCGGCTACGGTCGTGCCGCAATTCGGCGACGTTGGAGCAGTTGTTGCGCACGCGTTGACCCATAAGTCTACGACCATCGGCGCGGTCGTACCGAACGTTAAAGGTGCTGAGCGCGCGCTCGCGGCCGGAGTCAACAGCATGTATTTCGTGATCTCGGCGAGCGAAACGCACAACCGGGCGAATGTGCGCCGCACGATTGAGGAACAGCTCGAAGCATTCCGTGTAGTTCGTGCGAGGATCAACGCGCAAAAAGCTCCTGAGCGGCCGCATCTTGTGGGCGCTGTAGCGACAGCTTTTGGCTGCTCAATGGAAGGCGACGTCAGTGAGGCCGCGGTGTGTCGCCTTGTGCAGGGTTTCGCCGAGGCGGGTGCGGACGAGATCGGACTAGCAGATACCGTCGGCTACGGCACCCCAACGCAGGTTAAGCGGATCGTACGCGCGGTTCGCAACGAGACCGGCCCAAAAATGATGCTCAGGCTACATCTGCATGACACGCTTGGCGCCGGTCTTGCCAACGTCGTCGCGGGGCTCGAAGCGGATGTCCGGCGCTTCGATGCTGCTGTTTCGGGGCTTGGCGGCTGTCCCTTCGCACCGGGCGCACGGGGCAATATTGTGACTGAGGATCTCGTGTTCATGCTCGAACGGATGGGCCTCTCCACTGGGATCGATCTGGATCGGTTGATGGCGACACGCGAAATTCTCGCCCGGCACGTTGAGCAGAAGCACCTGACAGGTCATCTGCACGAGGCTGGAATTCCAAGGGTGTTGCGGAGGGTGGCATGATGGGCGGCAATCCCACATCAGGGCCGACAATTCCCCGCCCCCTCGAAGGCGTGCGCGTCGTTGAATTCAGTCAGATGGTCATGGGCCCTACCTGTGGGCTCATCCTCGCCGACCTGGGCGCCGATGTGGTCAAAGTCGAGCCGCTCAAGGGCGATCGCACTCGCTATTTCAAGGGGCCTGCCGCGGGTTTTTTTGCGACATACAGCAGGAACAAACGCAGCATCGCGCTCGACACGTCGAGCCCGGGAGGCAAACAGGTGGCGCGCCGGCTCACTGAGCGCAGCGATGTTTTGATCGAAAACTTCCGACCGGGTTTGATGAAGAGGGTCGGTCTCGACTACAATTCAGTGGCCGCATTCGCGCCGCGGCTGATTTATTGCTCACTCAAGGGATATCTCCCCGGACCCTACGAGAACCGTCTTGCGCTCGATGAAGTCGTTCAGATGATGGGCGGGCTCGCCTACATGACCGGCCTGCCGGGCCAGCCAATGCGCGCGGGCGCCTCAGTGAATGACGTCATGGGTGGCATGTTTGGGGTGATCGCGATCCAAGCCGCGCTCGCCGAACGACAGCGCACCGGCCGCGGTCGTTACATCCAAAGCGCCCTCTTCGAGAACAACGTCTTTCTAATGGCACAGGCGATGATGTGCGAGGTCGTCACCGGACGCCCTTCAATTCCGTACTCGGTGAAGGACAGTCCTTGGCCGATCTATGACCTGTTCGATACAAAGGACGGATCAAAGCTTTTCGTCACTGTCGTTGGGGAGGAGCAATGGCAGGCGTTCTGCCTCGCGTTTGATCGGGCTGCCTGGCTGAGCGATCCGCGTTTCATCACGGCTCAAGGTCGAGTTGATCATCGCGACTGGCTGATCCCGGAAGTCGCCAAGATATTTGGCGGCTGGAACAAGGCCGAACTTGCCGCGAAGCTGGAAGAACTTGAGCTGCCCTATGCGCCCGTGAACAAACCGGGTGATTTGTTCAGCGATCCCCACCTCAATAAATCGGGTGGTTTGACCGAGATCCGCTTGCCCGATGGCCGTAACACCAAAACCCCCTTGCTGCCGATATCGCTCGACGGCCGCCGCCTCGCAAATGGCAATGACCCGCCTCAGGTCGGCGAACATACACACGACATCCTCGGCGATATCGGGTTTTCGACAAACGAAATCGCTGCGTTAGAAAAAGCGGGGACAATCGCCTCGTCGGCCGTATGACGGATCTTAAGCGCCTGGTTCGCAACAAGCAGCAGGGGAGTAATGCATGACCATCACACGGCGCCGAGTCCTTGTTTCGGGCTCCGCATTTGCGGGCACCTCGTTGCTGCCGAGCCAGTCGCGCGCTCAAGGCAAGCCGGTCACCCTCGCCTTCGGCCCCACAACGCCAATCTATGCCATCGGCATGATCGCCGAGCTCAAGAACTATTTCAGGGATGAAGGACTCAATTCGAAACTGATTACAGGCAACTCGGGCAGTTTCGGTCGCCAGATGCTCGCTTCGGACCAAGCGATGTTCGCCCACGGTGACGCCAGTCACCCCCTTCAACTCACGGCGCGCGGCAAGGCATGCAAAATTCTGCTCGCAACTGAAATGGCGTGCTCGTACGCCAATGTTGTTGTGCGGCAAGACCTCTATGAAAGCGGCATCACGTCGCTCGAGAAGCTAGCGGCCTACAAGCGCCCAGACGGGGCCAAGCCGATCATCGCGGCCACGGCCATCGGATCGGGCAGTTGGGTCTATGGCACTTATCTGTTTGAAGCACGAGGGCTTGGCGGAAAAGTGAATTGGGTCGCTGGCGGCGGGCAGGAGATCATGTTTCCGTCTCTCGAAACCAAGCAGTTTGATGCCATCATGGCACCGCCAAGTTGGATCATCGAAATCAAGAAAAAGGGCTTTGGCACTCTGATCTACGATACCTCCCAACCGGGGATGTTTGAGAAAGATTTCGGGGGCACGGTTCCGGTGCTGGTCGTCTACACGCTGGCGGACACGATCGAGCAGGACAAGCCGACGGTACAGGCCTTCGTGAACGCGATTTATCGGGCGATGAAGTGGGTCAAAACGACGCCGCTCGCCGAAGTCCAGGCACTGGTTGCGCCCAAGTGGTTTTCTGGAATCGATCCCACCGCCGTTAGCGCAGAGCTTGGCTTTGACAAATTGACTTGGGCATATGACGGAAACATCGACAAAGCCGCCTATGATCGGGGCAGCAGAATTCGGTCCCGCAAGGGTACAGAAATTCCGGAGACTGCATACGAGGACGTTGTCGATATGAGCTTTCTCAATGTAGCGAAGGCAAAATACAAGTGATGTCCGCGCCTGGCCCCAGCCTCGCCGTTGCCCGAGAAACGACGAATGCGGACGCTGGTCGCACTCGGATTGCTGTGCAAGGACTAGTTAAGCGCTTCAGCGCCGGTCGAGGCGATTTTGCTGCCGTCGACAATGTATCATTCGAGGTTCGCCAAGGCGAATTCGTTGCCTTGCTCGGCCCCTCCGGCTGCGGAAAGAGCACGATCCTCAACATGGTGGCCGGGCTCTTGCCACATTCAGGCGGCCGAATTCTCGTCGACGGCGACTTAGTTGATACCGGCAAGGTAAATTCCAACGTCGGTTACGTGTTTCAGCGCGACACACTATTTCCTTGGCGAACGGTCGAGCAGAATATCGGCTACGGGCTCGAAATCTCCGGTATCACGAAGACGGAGCGTTCCGCGCGGGTTGCCGATGCGATTGGAAAGGCCGGGTTGACTGGCTTCGGCCAGAGCTTTCCTCGGATGCTTTCGGGCGGGATGCGTCAGCGGGTGGCCTTAATGCGCACCCTCATCCTCGAACCTGAAATTCTCCTGATGGATGAGCCTTTCGGCGCGCTTGATACTCATACCAAGCTGGAAATGCACAAGACATTGCTCGATATCTGGGAGCGCGAACGGCAGACTGTGCTGTTCGTAACTCACGACCTCGGCGAGGCGCTTACACTGGCCAGCCGCATCATCGTCCTGTCCGCAAGGCCCGGACGGCTGAAGGATGACTTCCAGGTGCCCTTTCCTCGTCCGCGAGATCCAGTCGGGTTGCGCGAAACGGCCGAATTCGGCCGCCTGTATTCTCACATCTGGCATTCGCTTGGCGAAGAGTTTCGCCGTACCAAGGCCGATTGATCATGGCTACCCGTCGTCAGGTGATCGTGCTCTGGCAGATCGCAATTTTCGCTTTTCTGCTTGTGATTTGGCAATGGGGCTTTGAATGGAGCAAAGCAGTTCTGCCAAGAGCCTATGTTCCCAAGATTCTCGACCCGTATTTCGTGGCGAAGCCGTCATTGATCTGGCAGAGCTTCTTGCGGCTTAGCTGCCTCAACGACCCATCGGATTTTCTGGTCTGCTTCAGGAATGCCGATAACAATCTTTGGATAGCGACGCTTGTCACGCTGAAGAATACTTGGTGGGGATTTCTGTTCGGCTCGGCCGCCGGCATCGTCGTTGGCCTCCTCCTCGGACGCTCGGACGTTCTTGCGCGCATATTTGGACCGTTCATTCTGGCGTTCAATTCGATCCCACGCATCGCGCTCGTGCCACTGATCATTCTCATGTTTGGCCTTGGCGATGTGTCGAAGGTGGTGACCGCCGCACTCGTCGTGTTCTTCATCGTGTTCTTTAATACGTTCGAAGGCACGCGGGCGGTCGACAGAGATCAAATTGCCGCCGCCCGCCTATTGGGCGCGAGCGAGCTGACCATCTTGCGTACCGTTGTCATTCCGTCTGCGCTGGCCTGGGTGTTCGCGTCTCTGCTCCCTGCAGTGTCGTTTGCACTTGTCGGCGTGATCGTCGGAGAGTTTATCGGCGCTGAACGTGGCCTCGGCAAGCTCATCATTGAGGCAGAGGCACGCGCCAATGCCAGCGAAATGATGGTCGCGATCTTTATAATGATGATCGTCGGAACCATGCTGGCGCTGCTTGTACAATATTTGCAATCATACCTCTTGCGTTGGCAGCCGCAGTTCGAAAGATCTGCATAAATCGTCGACCGGCAGATGATGGAACAGCGACGATGAATGCGCAATTTGGCACGCTCGCAGCGCGGGTGGGCGGCGGTGAACGTCTCAGCTTAAGTTGCCAAGCCGAGCTGATGGGGGATGTCCGGATCAGGCGGGAGGTTCCGAGTCGTCTCGTCGTCGAGCCAAATCGCAACCCCTGCAGGCGCAGTCGTCCCACTAAGAGATCCCTGGTCAGAGCTCACCCCTTGTCTGATCGGTCTGACTAAGGACGCCCGCGATGGCCAACAATGACTACGATCCAACAGCAGAAGGCGCAGAAACGAATTTCGCTGCGCGGATGTCCTATAGCGATTATCTGCGATTGGAGACCATTCTCAGCGCGCAGCATCCGCTGTCGGATGCGCACGATGAGATGCTGTTCATTGTGCAGCATCAGGCCTCGGAGCTCTGGATGCGACTTGCCATTCATGAATTGGGTGCGGCCCGCGACGCGATTGCACGCGACGCCGTCGCGCCGGCAATGAAAATGCTGGCGCGCGTCTCACGTATCTTCGAACAGTTGAACAGCGCATGGGACGTGCTGCGCACGATGACGCCAAGCGAGTATACGCATTTCCGGGCGAAGCTCGGACAGTCGTCCGGCTTCCAATCCCGTCAGTACCGCCTCATCGAATATGTTTTGGGCAATCGCAATCCAGCCATGCTGAAGCCGCACGCGCATGATGCGGAGGCGACACGGCTTCTTGAGAGGGAGCTCACAATCCCAAGCCTGTACGACGAGGTGCTGCGCCTCGGCAACCGCAAGGGGCTTGCGATTCCGCGCTCCGTACTGGAACGTGATGTCCGTGAAACGCATCGCCTCAACGATGCAGTGGTCGAGGCCTGGCGCTGTGTCTATGAGGCGCCGGAAACGCATTGGCTGCTCTACGAGCTTGCTGAGAAGCTCGTCGACTTCGAGGACTATTTCCGCCGTTGGCGCTTTAACCATGTGACCACCGTGGAGCGCATCATCGGCTTCAAACGAGGTACGGGAGGCACCGGCGGCGTCAGCTATCTCAAGCGAATGCTGGAGGTCGAACTATTCCCGGAACTCTGGCGCGTCCGAACGGTCCTATGAGCACTACAGAAAACAGATTGCGCGTTTACGAACAGACAAAGCCGCTGTTCAACATTCCGGACGGTGTGACATATCTGGATGGCAATTCGCTTGGTCCGCTGCCGCTTAGCACGGCTGATCGAATGGGCCGCGTCATCCAGCAGCAGTGGGGCGTCGAGCTGATCCGCGCCTGGAATACTGCCGGCTGGTATGTGCAGCCGCGCAAGCTGGGTGATCGGATTGCACGGCTTATTGGCGCTGAAACTGGGTCTGTCACCGTTGGCGATACGCTGTCGTTGAAGGTCTATCAGGCGCTCTCCGCCGCGCTCGAGATGAATCGTGATCGCAAAATCGTGTTGTCGGATACCGGCAATTTCCCGACCGATCTTTATATGGCCGAAGGCTTGATCGCGACCTTGGGACGCGGGCACCAATTGCGGCTCGTTCGGCCTGAGGAGATAGAGGAATCGCTGTCCGAGGAAATCGCGGTGCTCTATATCACGGAGGTGGACTATCGCACGGGGCGGCGTCATAACATGGCCGAGCTCACCGCAAGAGCCCACGCACTGGGCATCGTCACTGTCTGGGACCTCGCACATTCTACCGGCGCGTTGCCCGTCGATCTCGCACGCGTTGGCGCCGACTTCGCGGCCGGATGCACCTACAAGTATCTCAACGGCGGCCCTGGGGCGCCGGCGTTTCTCTACATTGCGCCGCGCCATGCTGATCACGCGCGGCCTGCTCTGTCGGGCTGGATGGGCCACGCCAAGCCCTTCGCCTTCGATCTCGGCTATGCACCAGCAGTTGGCATTGAGCGCATGAGGATCGGCACTCCGCCCGTGCTCGCTATGGCAGCGCTGGAAGCCTCGCTCGATATCTGGGACCGCATCGACATGCATGAAGTCCGCGCTCGCTCGCTCGAGCTCGCCGATCTGCTGATTGGCGAAGTCGAGCGTCTCTGCCCGCAGCTCAGGCTGGTGACGCCGCGCTCGCATGAAGAGCGAGGCTCACAGGTTTCGTTCGCATTTGAAAGGGGCTACGCAGCGATGCAAGCCCTGATTGCCCATGGCGTGATCGGCGACTTTCGGGCGCCCGACATCATGCGGTTCGGTATCACCCCGCTTTATATCGGCAAGGCCGAAGTGATGAGAGCAATCGAGGTGATCGAGCGGGTATTTACGCGGGAGCTTTGGCGGCGGCCAGAATATGACGTTGTGCATGCCGTGACATGAGCGCTTAGCAATGCGTGCGTCTCCACCAAGTCTGCTCACACACAATACCCTGCTGCGAGATAGCAGGTACTCGTCTGGCGGGTGTCCCTTTCCCCGACACAAAATCGTGTTACAGTCTGTGCATACTAGTGCTCGCTGGGATTTTGCATCACCTTCCCTTGGCTGGCTAAACGCCGCTCGCATCGGTTTTTCAAGCGGGCGGCGTTTTTGCCTTTTTGTGTTTACCGCCTTGAGCCAAACGAAAAAGCCCCGGTTTGCCGCCGGGACCTCCCTTTTCCGATATACGCATTTAAGCTGTGTCGGGTGGGACTGAGGAAGCACCCGACGATCTCCGCCTAACCGCGGTGTCCTAATTCATCGTTACGGAGTCCGAATTAGGATTGAACCTACAGATAGGCATGCATGCCGTTCCCGAGCGCCCCCGGCGAGGAGCTCCGCTCCTCGTTCCGCGACGGATCGAAGCAGGATGGAGTGCGTCGTTTCGGCGTAGAGAAGAAGGGAGTGTTCGAATGAACGGTGCCTTCTGGTTATTGCTCTTACTAGCCCGGCTTATCGGTGTCGGAAACGACTGAAACTCCGAAATTTGAGCGGGATCACCCTAACGTTTTTTGGAACGACTAAAATGCGCGAGCACCTAGTGGTTCAGCTCAGTGATTTTGACTCTTTGCGGTGGCTGGATAGGCGCGGCCGAGTTTGGCGCGTGCTTTGTCAGGTTGCGAACATCCACTTGATGCGAGCTCGAGTTTTGCTTCGCCGGCTTTGCCATGCTGCGATCTCGTTTCGGGACCTTTTGGGGTCGTCGATGCGGCGGCCAAGACACTGGCGCTGAAACACGCTGATCTCGCACTCGACCATGATGAGCCAACTGGCGTGTTTCGGGGTGTAGTGACCTGCCGGCCAAGCCGTCTGGCCCCCTCGCCCGCAACCGTCGAATTTTTTGGTCGCGCGCCTTCCGGCGCCGTCGTCGCAATGCCCACTTCCCGATCGAAATTATTTCGAAAAATGATAAGAAAAGGCGCGTCACGGAAAGCGACCAGAAAGATCTGCTGTCATCGGCAAATCAAGCAGACTTCATGATCTTCACGGTCCCGAACGGTATGCTACAATGTGCATTACACGGAGTGCCCAAGCCCCATCTTTCGTCGACGTGACCTGCCACTCATCATGTGGGACAAAACGGCGTGTGGCAGTTTTAGCCTACCGATCAAATAGCCTTGTGCTGCGTTGCAGCCGAGTTTGGGCAACCACGACCATTGCTGCTCCGTTTCGATACCCTCGGCCAGCAGCGGTATTCCAAGACTCCTGGTCCTGCTCACGATGGCACGCATGATCGCGTCGGAGCGCTGGTTGGTTCCAAGCTCCGCGACGAAGGGGCGATCGACTTTGATGCGATCGAATAGGAAAGCGTGGAGGTAATCGACTGACTTGGCTTCACGAGGAATACCACGCCTATCTGCAGGCTGCTGACGAGCCGCGTCGCGGCGACCTCGATAGCCGAGGCAATCTTACGATGGCAGGGCTTCTTGATTTCTGCAAATTCTTCCTGGCCACCTGTGTTGACCAGGTCAACTTCATGGCCGGGCTTTTGGAGCCGGAAGAATTACTGAGGCGGATGGAGATTTGGACCGAGGAGGAGACGCGTGCAAAGCGCCTTCCAAAGGGTTCATGGCCTTTGCTGCGCGAAGCGGTCATGGCGGGCGAATATGCTCGGGGCCCTGCGCGCGGCCTCACCGGCTACAAAGAGCGCCAGGCGCGGGCGGTGCTCAACTCCCTTATTGAAAAGGGTTACCTCGTCTCGTCCACAACACGCTCGCCGGTGAAGCTCGGCTTCCCAACTGCGGTTGTCGATCGTTGGTTTCCAACACTGTATCAGCCAACCGCTTAGAGCCACACGCCAGCCCGCTGCAGATTCGGTCCTGTTACCGCCGCCTCAGAAATTCCGGTATCGAAGGCGGAACCCTGGGGTCAACATTGGGTGTAACCGGCATGAGCCCCCCACCTGGGCATCGCGCGAATGAGCTGCGATACAGCCTGGCATGAACTGTTTTTTGGAGGTGGGCTATGGCAGATGCCATGCATGAAGCCAGGCTTGATGCCAGGCAGGAAAGCGGCTCCTATCGTCGGATCGAGGTGATCACAGGGCAGCGTCGACGACGGCGCTGGACGGCTGAAGAGAAGGCTCGGATCGTGGCCGAGAGCTTCGAGGAAGGGGCCAATATTTCCGAGGTCGCTCGGCGCCATGGCGTTGTCCGTGGGTTGCTGACGGTGTGGCGGCGCAAGTTCGCGACGGCAGTGAGCTTTCAGGCGCCAGGCTTCGTGCCGGTCCGGATCGCTTCCGAGAGCGGTCCGGCGACGGCAGACGAGTCGGACCGGTTAGCGTGCGCGCATAAGGTGCCGCCGCAGATGGCATCGGCTCCAGGCAAGCTTGGCGGAATGATCGAGATCGAGCTGGGCGGGGCACGCATCCGGGTCGAGCCCGGAGTGGAGCTGGCGACGCTTTCGACAGTGCTATCGGCGCTTCGGGGCATCCGTTGATTGCATTACGGTCTGACCTCAAGGTGGTGCTGGCGGCACAGCCAGTCGACTTTCGCAAGTCGGTGCACACGCTGTCGGCGCTGGTGAGCGAAGCGTTGCACGCGAACCTCGTATTGCGGCGACATCTTCGTGTTCCGCAGCAAGCGCGCGGACAGAGTGAAGCTTCTGGCATGGGATGGTAGCGGCATGGTGCTGGTGACGAAGTGGCTGCACCAGGGACACTTCACCTGGCCGCCGGTCCGCGACGGCGTGGTGCATCTGAGTGCGACACAACTCGCGATGCTGCTCGACGGACTTGAGTGGACGCGTGTTTCACACAAGCCTGTGAAGCAGCCGGCCGTTGTCGGCTGAGAGGCGAAGATTTTGCTGGAGCCTGTGATGGGCGGATATATCGTTCGATCATGGCGATTCGTCCCGAAGCTCTTCCGACCGATGCAGCGGCTCTGGCCGAGATGGTGCTCGCGCTTGACGCCGAGAACGAGAAGCTACGTGTGGCGATGCAGACGCTGAAGGAGATGATCTTCGGCAAGCGCTCAGAGCGGCTGGCGGCGATCGTGGCCGAGCAGCTCGCGCTCGAACTGGACGATCTCGCGACTGGCGTCACATCACCTGCGCCAGCCAACGACGATTTGCCTGCGACGAAGCCGGCTGGGAAGCCGCGCAAGAAGGCGAGGCGCAACATCGGCGCGCTACCCAAGCATTTGCCTCGCTGCGAGCAGGTGCTCGAGCCAGACACGACAGCGTGCCCGTGCTGCCAGGGCCTTCTGCACCGGATCGGCGAGGATGTGAGCGAGGTACTGGACGTGATCCCGGCGATCCTGCGGGTACTGCGCACGATTCGTCCCAAATACGCCTGCCGCGGCTGCACCGACGGCGTGGTGCAGGCGAAGGTGCTGCCGCGTCTGATCGACAGCGGCATGGCATCGACGGCACTCGTGGCTCACGTGGTGATCTCGAAGTTCGCCTGGTATCTGCCGCTGTACCGCCAGGTGCAGATCCTGGCCGGTCAGGGCCTTCATCTCGACCGCGCGACGCTCGCCGGCTGGGTGAAGCGTGCGGCATGGTGGCTTAAGAGTCTTTATGAGCTTCAGCTGCGGACGATCCAGGCTTCGCCGCGGCTGTTCTGCGACGAGACGCCGATGCCGGTGCTCGATCCCGGACGACATCGCACTCGTATCTGCCAGTTCTGGGCGCATGCGATGGATGATCGCCCATGGGGTGGCCCATCGCCGCCGGCGGTCGCCTATGTGTTTGCGGATGGCCGCGGCACCGAGGAGATCGCCGGGCAATTGGCCGGCTTCTCCGGCATTCTGCAGGTGGATGGCTATGCCGCCTACAAAGCGCTTGCCCGCGGTCAAGGCGGGGCGATCCAGCTGGCTTTTTGTCTCGCGCATGCCCGACGCAAATTCGTCGAGGTGTACAAGACGATGCAGTCGCCGTTCGCTCACGAAGTGATCGAGCGCCTGCAAGCGGTCTACGCCATCGAGGCCGAGATCCGTGGCTTGAGCGCCGAACAGCGGCTTGCCGCCCGCCGCACCAGGTCCGCACCGCTGATGGAGGTGCTGAAGGCGCGACTGACCTCGATGCTCGACCACCTGTTCTCCCAATCGAAGCTAGTGGAGGCCATCAACTATACGCTCAATCACTGGGACGGACTGACGCTATTTCTCCGCGATGGCCGCGTCGAGGTCGACAGCAACACCGTCGAGCGTTCAATGCGCCCGATTGCGATGGGGCGCCGTAACTCATTGTTCAGCGGCAGCGAGGGCGGCGCCGAGAGCTGGGCAATCCTTGCGTCGCTGGTCAATACGGCAAAGCTCCACGAACTCGATCCGCAGGCCTATCTGGCCGATGTGCTGGAGCGCATCGTCTCCGGTCAGACCAAGAGCCACCAGCTGCACGAACTTCTCCCCTGGAACTGGAAGGCGACCCGCGAGCTCAGCGCACGGGTGGCCGCATGACCCGCCGCCGCCGTTCATCATCTTCATCATCGATGGCGGCAGCCGCGATGCCGCTCGACGAACTTGAGCCTTGGCTACAGGCTCGTGCCGAGCAGCATCCCGTCGCCACCAGTCTTCCCATGCTCGACGGCTATGTCGCCGCGATCGTGGCCGGGCCGGTGTCGATGAGTCCGCTCGACTGGATCTGTCCGCTGCTCGCCATCGACGCCGACGCATTCAACCATGGCGGCACGCCGGAGTTCGCCGCGATTTCGGCCGTCGCGCTGCGCCACAACGACATCAGTAATGTTCTTTCCACCGCACCACATCGGTTCGCACCGGTCCATGGCCGCAAGCCGAATGGCGACGTTGATGCGCGGCCGTGGTGTCAGGGATTCCATGCCGCCATGCGGTTGCGACTATCAGCCTGGGGCCCACTGCTCGACGTCAGCAACATACACCACGGCTTGCTCCTGCCCATCCTGCTGCATTGCGTCGACGATCAAGGGCGTCCACTGCTTGGACCACCAAGGAAAGGCCGCGAGACCGAGGAATTCCTGCGCAACGCCCATGCCGACATTCCGGACGTCGTCGAGGCCATGCGTCAGTACTGGATGCCGACCCGCTACGCTCGCACAGGCTGATCACTGCAGACGTGGGAGCTCATACCGGTTACCATTGGGTTGACAGTCTACACATAGTGTGTATAAATACACACTATGAAAAGCCGGGAAATTATCTCGATCCTTCAAGGGGATGGATGGTTTGAGGTGGGCCGGAAAGGCAGCCATGTGCAGTTCAAACATCCATTCAAGAAGGGTCGCGTAATTGTTCCGCACCCCGAACGGGATGTCCCACTCGGGACACTGAAGAGTATTGAAAAGCAGTCAGGTCTCAAACTGAGGTAAGCGCCATGCGTAACTATATTGGTCTTATCCATAAGGATGCCGACAGCGATTTCGGCGTCTCATTTCCAGACTTCCCCGGAGTGATCACGGCAGGCAAAAGCCTTGATGACGCTCGTGCTATGGCAGAGGAAGCCCTCACCCTTCATATCGAGGGTCTTGCTGAAGATGGAGAAGCCATTCCGGAGCCCTCTACTCTAGAGGATGTTATGGCAGATCCTGATCATCGAACTGGGGTAGCTATTTTGGTGTCGGTCAAACCCGAACAACCAAAGGCTATACGTGTGAATGTCACCCTTCCTGAGGACGTTCTGAATCAGATCGACAAATATGCTGAAGCGCACGGCTTTACGAGATCGGGCCTCCTAACTCAGGCCGCGAAGAGACTCATAGGAGAAGCAGCCTAAATCAAGGCTCTGAGTTCATTCGAAAAAGACCGCAATACGATCAGACGGACGCATTGCGGAATGGGCACCGCTATGTGGGCCGATGCGATGTTGACGCTGTTCAAAGCGACATGCCGAGACGCAGGTTGAATTCTGCCGATCGGCACGAGCGTGGTCCCCGGCACTGTTACGTTGCACCCCCGGACTCCTCGGCACTCCGAGCCTGCGCGCCTTGATCTGCGTCGACAGCACCGTGAGCCACGTTCGATGGAACGAGGCGTGGGATTGCAGTTTGATGGCGAAAGCATTTGGACGAGGTGAATTCCGGCTCCGGCAGCAATTCGGTTGCGGGGGCCGATTTCGTTGTCAGACGGCCAGCCGTAGGCTCAACGGATAGCCAATACCGAATAAAGGCCGGCGGCGTGGACAGTGGTCGGCCAGTTGCGACGGATGCGAAGAAGGCCGCGGTTGAACATGACGCGAGCATCCATGGCCGTGGACCACCTGGACGATCCGCTTAGCTCTCGCGGCATAGTTTGCCTGCCCATAGTTCCAAATTTGCCAGTTCTAAATTTTTCATCCGCCAATACCGGCATAAGAGAACGGATTTATTTCGATGAAGCAGCCGGAGCGCCTCTTCGATTCTGAGCCGCAGCCATCTTCCGGAATTCGCTCTATGGCCCCTTGGGGCCGACCGAGATCTTGTCAGGACCGACCTCGGGACTGACGTTTGCGAGAACCGGCTCTTCGCCGAACGGGCGGTTGATGATGGCAAGCGCCTCCGAGGCGGCGTACGCGGTTGCGCGCGTAGCCGGTCCGCTCCCGTAGGATGCCCACCTCTTCCAGCTGCGCGATGCCCTGGTTGATCTGGGCGGTAGAGATGTCGAGAAGTTCGCGGAGCCGTTTCGCCGTCACGACCGGATAGTTGTGAAGCTCGTCCAGCGCCCGAAGAGCCGCAGAAACCCTTACGGAATTTCCGGCGACCCCTCCAGCGTTCGGACAACTCCGACAGCGCCTGCCGGGTGCGGATGAGCTCTTCAACGGTGGCGGTCACGGCGTCGGCCATGAACGTGATGATCGGCTCCCAGTCGAGCCGCTGCTGGGCGTTCTTGAGGGATGCGTAGTACGTGCCCTTCTTGCTTTCGATGTAGGGAGAAAGGTACAGCGGTACACGCTTCTCCGCCGCCATCATGAGCGGGAGGAGGAGACGACCCACGCGACCGTTGCCGGCGCGAAAGGGGTGTACCGCTTCGAAATGGGCGTGCGCAATGGCCATGCGCGTGATGAACCCTTGAGTCATCTGCTGCATGCCCTCGTTCCGGAGGTAGTCGACCGCCTGAGCGAGGCAATCTGGCACGTCGGGTGGGGGTGGAGGATTTATACTTGAATATGCGATGTCTTTGTTCCCGCCGATCCAGACTACGCGCGTTCGGAAGTCGCCGGGATCGTCCTGATAATCCGGGTCGTCCTTCATCACGCGCGATGGAGATCCTTGATCGATCAATAGTGAAGACGCCGTAGCCAAGCTCGGTGGCCCGCGGGACAAACCTATCGAGGGCGACGGCGTAGCTGCAGACCTGGCGTGCCTCGTTGCGGGCGCCGTCATCGCCCGTCTCTTCGACGGAAAGCAGTTCGTCGAGAGTGCTCTGGGTGCCTTCGATCGACGAGGAACTGACCGCCTCGCGCCTGGTAAGGATGGCGTTGACCGTCCCGAATGCCGCTTGTGCCGCTTCCAGGGCTTTCGCTGCACCGGGGGCGAATACGCCGTCCTCTGGAGGTGCCGGTGGAACGATCCCGTAGTGGGAATCGTAGGGTGGCGGAAGCCGTTTTAGGGTTTCCCGGATGGTGCGGCTGAGATCGCTACGCTTCATGGAACCCAAACTAAGAGGCTAATTTTGCTAGTTATATTTTGGGTTGTTGCAAAAAACCATAACACACCGCGATCGCTGAGGCTTTATTTTGGTTCGCAAGGAAGCAATTCCCTCGTGTTTATGAGTTCCGGCCTTTGCAAAGCGGGTTGATGGATCTGAGGCTCTCAAAGTCTCTTTCGTTATCGGTCCACGATGGATCCGTTCGCCTCTCGGCTATGGCAGCGATGATCGTCTAGGCAGCTAGGTTTTTCGCAGTTTCTTGCGCGGGCGGGAACGCCGCAGGGCCTGGGCCGGGCGGCCTAGTCAAGAGCCGGCCCGGCGAAGGCCGCGCGCAAGCGAAATTCGTCCGCGCTTCATCGATAATTTTACTTATCATGATGGCTGCTTGATAACAATACTGATCGGTCAGCTTGAGACATGTCGGCGTTTCGATATATAATACAGATCGAATGACTTATTTGATCAGGATAATATATTGTGACTTACCAAAGTGAAGAGCTCATCAAAGCCGCCTCCGCTCAGCGCGCAAAGGCGGGCATGAGCCAACGCGCGCTGGCGGCCCGCGCGGGTATGACCCAGGCGCACATCTCGCAAATCGAGACCAGTCGCCTCGAACCGGGCCTGTCGAGCTTCATGCAGATGGCGCGGGCGCTCGACCTGGAGCTCGTCCTTGTGCCGAAGAAACTTCTTCCCGCGATAGAGGGCTTACTGCGATCAAACGCTGCCGAATTCTCGTCCGAACAAGGATCGTCGGATGTCTTCAGCAAGGCCGAACGCATCGTCTCTGGTCAAAGGAAACGCTATGGCAGTTCAGCCACCCTCGACCGCATCGCCGAATATTTTCGCTTTCTGAAACAGGTCCATCTTTCAAAAACCGACCTGGCACTTGTCTCAGATATCGTCGAGAGCCTGCGTCCCTATAGCGTCGAACCTATACCCAGGGCTCTGCTGGAAGATTCTGCAGGCGCGTTACAGGGTGTACGCAACAGGGTCGCTCATCCCGAAGAAGCCCCTCGCCCCGCCTACGCTCTCGACGATGAGGACGACGATGCCTGACGTATCCGTTCTAAATGTCCACCTGCACGATACCCCGATCGCGACTCTCACACTCGTGCAGGGCGATCGTTCGCTGCTCGCCTTCAATCAGACCTACATCGATGACGCCCACCGTTCCACCTTGAGCCTGTCTTTCAAGGACTCGTTCGGGAATCTGCTCACCTCGTTCAAACCGTATCAACAAGTTCTCGCGCCATTCTTCTCCAATCTTCTGCCGGAAGGGCCGCTTCGTCGCTATCTTGCGGAACGGGCGGGCGTGAAGGAACGGCGCGAGTTCTTCCTCCTGTGGATGCTGGGCCGAGACCTTCCGGGTGCCCTGTCGGTCCACCCGGCCGATGGAGACGCGCTGCCCCCCCAGGTCGAGGAGAATCTTACGCCCGATAAACGGCAGAACATGATGCGCTTCTCGCTTGCGGGCGTGCAGCTGAAGTTCTCCGCGCTCAAGAATGATCCCAAGAAGGGCGGACTCACTATTCCGGTCGAAGGTGTCGGCGGTTCATGGATCGTCAAGCTACCGTCACATCAGTATATCGGCGTGCCTGAGAACGAATACTCCATGATGACCCTGGCGAAGGACATCGGCATGGATGTGCCCGAGCTTCAACTGATCGACGTCGAGGCAATCAAAGGTCTTCCGGACGGAATCGGCGAACTCGAGGGGCGGGCGTTTGCCGTGAAGCGGTTCGACCGCACGGCTGATGCTCCGGTCCACATGGAGGATTTCGCTCAGGTATTCGGCGTCTTTCCGGATGAAAAATACGACAAGGCGAATTACCGAAGCATCGCGCGTGTCCTCGGCATTGAGACTGGTGAGGCCGACCTCGCCGAGTTCGTCCGACGACTCGTATTCAGCACACTGATCGGCAACGCCGACATGCACCTGAAGAACTGGTCATTGATCTACCCTGATGGGCGGACACCCGTCCTGTCGCCCGCCTACGATCTGCTCTCGACTATTGCGTACATCCCGGACGACAAGATGGCGTTGAACTATTCGCGCACGAAGAAGATGGCCGAATTCTCAAAGGACGAGCTGGCGCATCTGGCTGCCAAGGCGAAGATGTCGGAGACGCTTGCGCTCGAAACGGCTGCGGAAACGGTGCAGCGCTTCAAGAAACTTTGGAAGGAGCGCAAGACAGAACTCCCGCTGCAACGACAAGTCATCGAAGTCATCGATGCACATACCGAGACGATCCCGATCTACAAGGAGCTCTAAGGCTTGAATAGCCGGGGTTTCTGACAGAATAGAGTGAGAGACGCTTCCTTCCCACTGGTTATTTGAATTCGATGAAGTCCCTGCGCGCGGACTGTGGGGTCAGGCGAGCCTCGCCCGGCGCTGGATATGAAATTCTTGAGTTGCGAGTAGACCGTCATTGACGGTTTCTATCAGATCTATGCGTCGATCCCAGCGAAGTTGCCTCCATCGCGTTACGCACCTACGCCGCAACGTTAGTCGCATTGATGGCGGAGCGGGAGCGAATGCATGCACTGTCCTCAATGCACAAAGAGGAGGTAGCTGCGATCAGCGTTGCGCCGATTGCTCGTCTCGTCGGTCCAGCCGACGGCACGGCGATAGCTGCCCATCACCCCGGCCTCCTTGACGGTGACAAGATCGACCCGCTCTGTCTCATCGGCAAAAGGGGAGACGTAGAGCGCGTCCTCAGGACAATAGAGCTCGCAGAGGAAGCAGGTCTGGCAATCGCTCTGCCGCGCGATCACCGGAAGCCCGTCCGTTTTGTCGAATACGTTGGTCGGACATACCGCGACACAAATGTCGCAAGAGGTGCAGCGCTCGCTATCGATGACCTCGATCATTCCGCAGCCTCCGCGTAAGCCGCCTCGGCATGGGGCCGGACGGCGGTCCAGACTTCGTCAAGGCCGCCCGATGTCAGGTAGTGGCGCTGCCGATGGTCCTGCTCGGGGAAATCGTCACGACGATGCATGCCGCGGCTTTCCTGACGCGCCAGTGCGCTGCGGTACATCCATCGCGCTGTGGCCAGCATCGCCGCGCTTTCACGCGTGCGGAGCAATTCGGCCGCGCCGGCAGCGCCTGCTTCCGAGACATCGCGCCAGGCGGCATCGAGGCGCGCCAGCGCACCACCGAGCCGTGAGGCCTCGCGGAAATAATTCAGCTCATAGGGGAAGACCTCGTCCTGGACGGCTCGCGCCAGCGCGGCCGGCTCGAATGCGCGCCGCGACCGGCTCCGGAGGCCGACCGTTCCAGCCGAGGACAGCTCTCGACCGTCAGCGGCTTGCCGCGCGTAGTCCGCGGCGCCCTGCCCGGCCAGCGTCCCCGACGTCATCGCCCAGGCGGCGTTGTGGCTGCCGCCGCCGGTGAAGCCACCGCAGATCAATTCGCGCGTCGCCGCATCTCCGGCGGCATAGAGCCCGGGGACGGTGGTTGCGCAGGTCTCGTCGACGATGCGAAGGCCGCCGGTGCCACGCACGGTGCCTTCCAGTCGCAGCGTAACCGGAAAACGATCCTTGAACGGATCGATTCCGGTGCGGTCGAAGGGCAGGAAGAAATTCGGTTGCGAGGCCCGCATGTGCAGCTGGACGTCCGCGTCGGCCTTGTCGAGCCGCGCATAGACCGGCCCCCCGAAGCAGGGCTCGGGCAATCGCGGAACGACCGCCTTTGGATGCAGCACCAGCTGCCGTCTTCATAGGTGAAGTTGGCCCAGCCATAGAACAGCGTCTTGGTGACCGAGCCGAACGCCGGCGAGATCGCGTAGGGATTGGAAAACTCCATGCTGCTGAATTCGGCGCCGGCTTCGGCGGCCATGAGATAGCCGTCACCGGTGAGCACGTTCGAACCTAGCGTCTTGCTCAGAAACGCACAGCCGCCGGTCGCAATCACCACCGCTTTGGCGCGCACGGTCCAGCGATCCTGCTTCTGGCGACGCAGGCCGCTCGCGCCCGCAACCGCCCCGGCCTCGTCGAGCAATAATTCCAGCGCCGGGCTGTGATCGAGGACGGTGACGCCGGCCTGCTTGGTCCGCTTGCGCATCAAGCGCATATATTCGGGGCCTTGCAGCGAGTTGCGCTGCGACTTGCCGTGGTCATCCACGGGATAGGGATAGCCCCATTCGGCGAGGCGATTGCTCTGCTGAAAAGTGAGATCGAGCGTGCGGACCATCCAGCGGCGGTCCTGAAGATATCCGCCGAGCTTCTCGCGGCTCGCCATCGACGCCTCGCGGTCAGTCGGCGTGGGATCGACGTACCAGACGCCGGTTCCCGCCGCCGCGGTCGAGCCCGAGGTGCCGCAAAAGCCCTTATCGGCGAGAACAACACGCGCGCCGCGTTCGGCCGCGCTTACCGCTGCCCAGGTGCCCGCGGGCCCGCCACCCAGCACCAGCACGTCTGCATCATATTCGACCGATCCTGAAGGTGCGGACCTACGCTCGGCGCGATGGATTTGGTTGGTCATTGAACACGTCCCCAAGTTCGAACCATTACAATTGGCGCGCTCACGCCGAAACCGGCGCCTTCCAGCGCATGAAGCGCCGCTCGATCACCTCGAGCACAGCGTTGAACGCCAGCCCGATCACAGTGATGCCCAGGATGCCGAAATACATCTGCGGGATCAGGAAGCTGTACTGGCTGTTGATGATGAGATAGCCGAGCCCCGCCTTCGCCCCGACCATCTCGGAGGCGACCAGCACCAGCATGGCAGAGGCGCTGGCGAGGCGAATGCCGACGAAGATGGTCGGAAGCGCTGCCGGAAGAATGACCTTGCGGAACAATTGCTGCGGGCTCGCGCCCATGGTGCGCGCCGACTTGATCAGGAGCGGATCGACCTGCTTGACGGCGGCGATCGTGTTGAGCAGCAGCGGCCAGGCGCAACTGTAGATTACCATCGTGATCTTCGACATCTCGCCGATGCCGAGCAGCAGGATGAAGACCGGCAGCAGCGCCAGCGGCGCGGTGTTACGGCAGATTTCGATGAACTGGTTCAGGAGATTGCCGAGCCGCGCGTACCAGCCGACGAGAAGGCCAAGCGGAACGATCAAGGCAACCGAGATCAGAAACCCGCTCAAGGCACGCAGCAGGCTTGCTGACACGTCGTCATAGAGCTCGCCGCTCTGTGCGAGCTGCCAGCCGGCGGCAATCACCTCGGAGAACGGCGGCAGGAATACCGGATCGACCACCCCAAGTCGCGGGGCAACCTCCCACACCGACAGCAGCACGATGAGCAGCAGCGAGCGATGCCCCAATGCGCCGAGCGCGCGCAGGGCAGCATGAAGCCGGCCGGCGATCCGTGGGGATGCGCGATCTCCGCCTGACAACGCGTTCGGACGCCCATGCGCGAGCTCCAGCAGCGTCAGCGTTTCAAGGCTAGACATGCGCGATCTCCTTCACGTCACTGTTGCCGCGACGGACATCGGCGGGGCGGCTCGATTGTCCCTGCTGCGCCTTCTGCACCTCTTCCCGGAGCAGGCTCCATATCTCGTGCCTGACCTGACCGAACTCCGGCAGCGAACGCACGTCCTCATCTTCGCTGCGCAGCGAGGCCGGAATGTCGAAGATTTGCTTGATCCGGCCCGGGCGCGAGGTCATCACGGCCACGCGTTGGCCAAGCGCTACGGCCTCGTCTATGCCATGGGTGATAAAGACGATGGTCTTGCCGGTGGCGCGCCAGATCCGCAGCAGCTCGGTCTGGAGCGTCTCGCGCGTCTGGGCATCCAACGCGGCAAACGGCTCGTCCATCAGCAGCACCTCGGGATCGTAAGCAAGACTGCGGGCAATCGCGACGCGCTGCTTCATGCCGCCGGAGAGCTCGTGCGGATAGCGGCTGGCAAATCCGGACAGGCCAACGAGGTCGAGGAAATGCCGCGCGATCTCGCGTCGCTGCGCGGCCTTCAGCCCGGCGATGTCGAGCCCGAACTCGACATTCTCCAGGGCGGTGCGCCAGGGAAACAGCGCGTATTGCTGGAACACGATGCCGCGGTCGCGGCCGGGCCCTTTGATCTGCCGCCCGTCGAGCAGGATGCGGCCGCTGGTCGGCGTCGTCAGCCCACCCAACAGATCGAGCAGGGTCGATTTCCCGCAGCCGCTGGGACCGACCAGGGCCAGGAACTCACCAGTGCGAACATCGAGCGTGATGTCCTCGAGGGCGGTGAAACGGCCCAACGGGCCGCCTCCCTCGCCGCGCGTCACGAATTCCTTGCGGACGTGTTCGAAGCTGATTTTGATCGGGCTCGCTTGGGTCACTGGGCCTCCGCCGTCTTGCCGGGACGGAAATAGTTGAAGGCGTTGGTGTAGGTCTCGGAGGCCTTGACCTGGCCCGGCTTGAACAGACCGTCCTTCTCCAGCCAGTCGATCCACACCTGGATCTCGGCATCCGAGATCACCCCGCCTTTGCTCGCGACGCCCGTGCTCTTCCAGTATTTGATCGGCGTCGCGTCCTCATTACGTTTGCGCTCCGCGATGATGCGCCCGAAGCGCGCGCGCACCTCCTCGGGCGGCGTCGACTGCGCCCAAGCGATGGCGCGCGAAATGCCCTCGATCAGCTTGCGTGAGGCCTCCGGATTGTCCTTGATGAACTTGTCGCGCAGGACGTAGGAGCCGCCGGTGAAATTGCCGAACAGACCGGTGTCGTTGAACAGCGAGTGGATGCCGCCACGCTCCAGTGCCTTGTCGCGCAGCACGCCGCTAAGGGTGCTCACTTCGACCTGGCCCTGGCGTAAGGCCTGTTCACCGCTGACCGGCGGGATCGCGACCAGCGTCACCTGCTTGGCTTCCGCTGATGTCAAGCCGTTGCGGGCGAGATATTCGCGGAGCACAAATTCCAGATGGGCACCGAGCGTATTGACGGCGACCTTCTTGCCGATCAGGTCGCGCGCGGTCTTGATTGGGCTGTCGTCCCTGACGAAGTAGCCGTTATAGGTGTTGGCGTCCGAGCCGTAATAGCCGACCACGGCCTTGATGGGCGCCTTTGCCGCGATCAGCTTGAGGATCGCGCCGTAGAAAGCCCCGCCGATGTCGATATCCCCGGTCACCACGGTCTGGATGTCCTGTGGGCCGCTGATGGTGTTGCCGACCCATTTCAGCTTCAGGGGCGCCAGATAGCCGAGGTCGTCGGCGAGCTCGATGAAGGTCACCTGCCCCGCCCAGCCCTGATACCGGATCTCGCTCTTGTCGAGCGGCGGCTCGGCGAAGGCGGGAGCGGCAAGGCCCAATGCCAGCGCGCTGACAAGCAGCCGCCGTGCGGCGCTCCGTGCAGCACGATGCCGCGCTTGAAAAAATTGAAACAGAGAGTTCATGTGTCAAACCCGGTCAAGTGTTGGAGATCAAGCGGCCTTGGGCGCCTGCGCCTTCGGCGCCTTGACGCGCGTCACGCTGTGACGACCGTCGACGCTGACAGGCACTTCCCCATCGATGGTGGCGCGGCGGACGACGCGGTGCTGATCGCCATAATCGTTGACGGCGTAGTGCTGGGTTGCCCGGTTGTCCCAGATCGCGAGGTCACCGGCCTGCCAGGTCCAGCGTACGGTGTTCTCGGGCGCGGTGATGTGGGACTGGAAAAGCTCGAACAGCTTCTGGCCATCATATTTCGGCAAGCCGACGAAGCGCTGCACGAAGTTGCCGAGCACCAGGGTGCGTTCGCCGGTTTCGGGATGAACCCGCACGACCGGATGCTCCGTCTCATAGATCGTGCCGGTAAAAACCTCGTCGAAATGCTTGCGATCCGCTTCGCTCGCGGGCGTCTTCACCGCGTAGTCGTAAGCGTTGCTGTGGACCGCCCAGAGCTCGTCGGCAAGCTTGCGCAGCGGCGCCGGCAGGTCGAGATAGGCCGCCGCCGTGTTCGACCACACGGTATCGCCGCCGTATGGCGGGATCACAACGCCACGCAGCACCGAGATTTTCGGATAGGCATCGACGAAGGTGACGTCCGTGTGCCACTGGTCTGCACGACCGCCGCCACGACCTGAATCGAGCTCCAGGATCGATGAAGTGCCCTTGGTCGCACCGACCGTCGGATGCGGCACGAGCTTACCGAGCCTGATAGCAAAGCGCTCCTGCTCGGCATCGTCGAGATGCCCCTGGTTGCGGAAGAAGGTGACCTTGTGCTCCAGCAGCACATGATTGATGGCGCGAATGACGTCGTCGGACAAATCGCCTGATAATTTGACGTTCCGGATTTCGGCACCGAGCCGGGCCGCACGTTTGACGATATCGGCGCGCGGAATGACGTTGTCGATGGTGATCGGGTTGCTCATGATCGTATCTCTCATTGAATTCGTGGACAAAGCTCCGCCATACGCCGGTCATGCCGGCGGCGGCGGACAGTGACGGGTGGTTTCCTGGTTGGCCCTAGGGGATCACGTCGGCGGCTAGACAGTCGGCAGCAGGCGGATCCCGGCGGTACAGCTCTCCGCCATCGCCGCAGTGCGAAGCGATGCGCACAGCACCATTAGCCGGGCCACATTGCGAACGATGTTTGGATCGGATTGCCGCATGGTGAACGACCTCGCTTGGACGTTGCCGATGGTAAAAGCGATGGCGCTCCAGTCAATGAAACGAAACCAGCGTTGTTTTCGGCGCCGCGCAATGATCGCTTCGTTGGGACGGCGAGCACGGAAAGATTTGCGATCATGACGGCCCATGCGAGCGCCTCACATGCGCGAAGACGAGCAAAATCGAGCCAACGGACGCACGAAACGACGCGGTTCATTTGCCTTGATCACCAGCACGAACGCACTCATCTCCCGCTAGCGACGCGCTCGTATCGTTCATGCTCGCTTCGCCGACAACAACGCAAATTCATTACATCGACAGCTTTGCGAGCATCGACATAGAGTCAACTGCAACGCGCGCGGTGACGCCGCGATCCGGAGATAACCAACCATTGCGAGCCAGATGATGAGCAAACGCCAGCTTTCCCTCAACTTCTTCATCTATCCGGACGGTCATCACGAGGCCGCGTGGCGGCACAAGGCCTCGACGACGGACCGCATTCTCGACGTCACCTACTATCAGGAACTGGCGCAACGCGCCGAAGCGCACAAGTTCGACGCGGTCTTCTTCGCCGACGGGCCGGTGCTCTCGGATAACGTCCGCTACGCGCAGCGCTTCCGGCTCGAGCCGATCACGCTTCTCGCCGCGATCGCGTCGGCTACCACGCACATCGGCCTGATCGCGACCGCTTCAACCACCTACACCGAACCCTACAATCTCGCTCGGCTGTTCGCGTCGCTCGATCACCTCAGCCGCGGGCGTGCAGGATGGAACATCGTGACGACAAGCTCGCCACAGGCAGCGCAGAACTTCGGCCTGCCTGAGCATCCTCCGCATCACGAGCGGTACGAGCGGGCGCGCGAATATCTCGATGTCGTCACCGCGCTATGGGACAGCTGGGAGGACGATGCGCTCGTCAATGACCCCGTCTCCGGCATTTTCGCTGATACCAGCAAGATCCACGCGATCGACCATATAGGGAAATACTTCCGCGTGCGCGGCCCGCTCAACGTCTCACGGACGCCGCAGGGCCGGCCCGTCTATGTCCAGGCCGGCTCTTCCGAGGACGGACGCGCCTTCGCAGCGCGCTTTGCCGAGGCCATCTTCACGGCGCACCAGACGTTGGCGAGCGCGCAGGAGTTCTATGCCGACATCAAACGGCAGGCGCGTGCGTTCGATCGCAGCCCTGACCAGATCAAGATCCTGCCCGGCATCTCGCCGTTCATCGCCAGCACACAAGCGGAGGCCGACCGGCTTCAGGACGAGTTCAACGCGCTGATCCAGCCGGAGTTCTCGCTCGCCCAGCTCCGCCAGATGACCGGGCTCGACCTCGCCGGCTTTGATCTCGATGGCCCCTTCCCACGTCACCTGATCGATACCGACGGTGCGCATGGCGTTGCCAGCCGCTTCAAGCTGATCGTCGACATCATCGATCGCGAAAAGCCCACGATCCGCCAGCTGGTGCAGCGCCTCGCCGGTGCGCGCGGGCATTGGGTCATCGCCGGCCCCCCGGAAAAGATCGCCGACAACATCCAGACCTGGTTCGAGAACGGCGCAGCCGACGGTTTCAACGTCATGCCTCCGTGGCTGCCGGGCGGGTTCGACCTGTTCGCCGAACAGGTCGTGCCGATCTTGCGCAAGCGCGGCCTCTTCCGCCGTGATTATGCGGGCAGCAGTCTGCGCGATCACTACGGTTTGAGCCGCCCGGCCAGCCTGTTCTCGGGCGCCGTGCGGGCCATTGCGTGAGGGTGGAAAACCAGTCGGGCCGTGCGCACGTCGTCTCTTCAGCAAGGTGCGTTGCCGGTTTTGAACAGAATGTCCGCCTCAGAACCGTCCAGCCTGACCAATTCGCAGCGCCGAAACGCCAAGCCAGTCGTTGAAAGCAGCAAGAAAAAATGCCGTGATCGCAGCACGTCTGGCGATCCGTCGATAAGAACGCGGGCGCCAGTTTCGGACGCCTCGATTAGTATACAGTTGCGCCACCATCGCCCGTCCGCTGCCAGGAGGGTCATCCGATGTTCATGTTCAAAACGGACGAATCGGGTTCCTCTCTTGGTCGGGAGCATCAAGACTCCGCCTGACGGCGCCTTCAAACAAAATCATTGCAATTAGAAGTCGAAGAGCAGAAGGCCAGCGCACGTCTCTGCCCAGACCGAAACATCAAAGTAACTGTGGCTTGATCCGCGCCGGCTCCGATCTAGCGGTTCTCTATAAAAAGGTGAATGCAAACAGGCTTGCGCACAGGAGGACAAATCCCGCTCCAGTCAGGCCCAGGAAGCTTCCTGAGATGAGATCATGTTCGCGCATGAGTGCCTCAGCTGTCTCTGCCAGCTTCGAATCAGAGCAGGTTTGGAGCGGCTGTTGTTAGCCCGCTTGCTCGCACTTTTTCGGCTATTGCGCGTTGAAAATGCATTTTTTGGACACTGCTCGAGACGACTGAGGCGTGTTGCAGCAGCAGGCCTCGTTTAAGGCTTGGCATACGACTTAAGCTGCTTGGACGTTGGCCGTACAAGATGGTCCAGAACCTCCGTCCAGGTAGATGTGAGCGGCTTCATAATTGCGATAAGAGTTCGGGAGTATCCTTTCGACATGCGTGGGTCTCTGATTGTCCTTGCCATCTTTGCAATTATCTTGGCCGTGCGCGGACACCAGCGTGAGAGTGTCGCGTTGCGTCCGACGGAAGCCATGCCGCCTGTCAACGTACCTTAAGGCTTGGCGGGAGCAAGGAATGCGTTGGCAAGATGCTGATCATTTGGGGCGTTTATCTCGTCAGTCAGATTCGAAGAACTATCCGCCGGCGCCGGTCGAGGGCAGAGCGCGGTGAGCAGCGCTATCGGAAGCGTTGAGACAGCCCAATCCGCGGAAACGTTCCGCCGTGCCCGCGAGATGCGGCGAGAGCCGACACAACCATCTGTTTGACATGCGATGCGTTTTTTGGAGGTTGCCGTGACAAAGCTTAGAGTTCTACTTCCCGCCTGCATTACCATCCTGGCGGGCAGCACGTCGACTGCGCTCGCGTGGGGACAGCTCGGGCATTCCGTGATTGCTGAGCTCGCGCAGCGACATCTCACCCCGGCTGCCACGACCAAGCTCAAGGACCTGATCGGAGAGACCTCGTTGGCGTCGATCTCGAACTGGGCTGACGACTACAAGTTCACGGCAGAAGGGAAGAACACGTATCGCTGGCACTTCGTCGACATCGATGTCGCCCGCGCCACTTATGATTCCGCGCTGGACTGCAATGAGGCAAACAATCAGGGCACTTGCATCGTGCGGGGCCTGCCTGAGGCGATTGCGGTGTTAAAGGACACTTCGCGCAGTAAGGACGACAGGCTGCGTGCGCTCAAGCTGGTGGTTCATCTTGCGGGTGATCTTGAGCAACCGCTTCACGCAAGTGAACGGGATGGCGACCAGGGTGGTAACAAGTTGCACGTCATATTGCGTGCCAAACGCTCGGATGGAACGTCATACACGCGCGCATCGACGTTTCACAGCATGTGGGATGATTCTCTGATCGACCTTCAGGCCTATTCGTGGGGAAGCTATGCGGACGCAATCGACGGTGCATCGTTGCCGGCGGTTGAGCCCGCTCCCTATGATGAGGCACGCATCGCTGCTTGGGCCAATGACACCCATGCGCTCGGGATAAGGGCCTATCAGCTTCTGCCTCAAGGTGCGCCGGAGCAGAACGACGCTGGTCATCCCATTGAGCTCGGAGCGGAGTATGCCGCTGCCGTCAAATCAGATCTTGATGGCGAGCTGGCAAAGGGAGCTGCGCGATTGAAAGCCATCCTTGAGGATGCACTTGGAGATTCGTGATGTGAGGCGAGCGTTGACCAACAGACGCGTCCGATCACAACTTTGTTCATCTCTCGAAGGCAACGCGAAACGCCGCCGTTGATTTGATATTTCTGCGCCCTTATTTGCGTCCTAGAGGTGGCGTCGGCTGCTACAGCACCGCCAGCTCGTTTGATGAAACCAAGGCTGGAAATGCAGTCGACGACGAAGCATTTGGACGAGATGAGAGGACCGTCGGCTCCAGCTCTCGGGGACGGTTTCGTTGTTGCGCTATTTGGACGGCGGCCACAGCGGGCTATCCGCCCACTTCCGCGCAGCTGGATCGTGCAGGGGATCGCCTCCGCAGGCGAGGCAGACGTAGCCCGGCCGGCCGGGCGCCTCGTCGTCAGGCACGGCCGTCATCGGCTTGCCGCAGGTCGGGCACAGGGTTTCGGCTTGCGTAGAGCCTTGTGATCGGATTTCCCCCCGTGTCGCGCGGCGATCAGGATGGAAGGCGCTTCCTACCCAGATTGCCGCGCTACACCTCCGCTGTGAGCTTAGTTTCTCTGGCGCCGTGAGCTCAAGCAGATCCTTTAAATCCGTCCGACGCATCAGCAGGCCCTTGACGGAACGCGCATCCGGCAATGATATTCGGGTTATCAGTGATGTTGCGGGGGGGCGTCGTGGAAGAGTTCTATAGTGGCTTTGCGCAGCGGGCGCGCGATCTAGCAGAGAAAGCCGACCCATTCACCAAGCGGCGGCTTCTCGACCTCGCCCAGCGTTACGATCTGAAGAGCAGACCGGGATCGCCAGGCGTTCGGTCCCTCCCGCCGCCCCGCGCAACGCCGCCGACGGTGCTCTTCTCCGGCGCTGGCGAAGTGTGATCCAACCCTTCGAAGCGATTACCGCCCGCCCGAGACGGTTATCTTCTCCGGACTCTCATTACGCAGGTCCCCGAATTCTCTTGCTGAGATTATGGCAATTTTCTCATCATTTGTTGCAGAGAATAGCTTGTCAGCGCAATGATTAGCTTGCATAATCTCTGCAAGAGATGATGAGATTATGGCCTACATTCATGAACTGCCTGCTTGGCCCACATTCACTTGGGATATGCAGCGGATTGCAGACCGATTGGCGGCGGTCCGTCATAAGCAGGGCCGCCTGCTCGGCCGGATGGAGCGGCTCGGATTCCCCCTCAAAACTGAGGCTACTCTTCAGACCCTCACTGAAGAAGTGGTGAAGTCGAGTGAGATCGAGGGTGAGATCCTCGATCATGCGCAGGTTCGGTCCTCCATCGCTCGTCATCTTGGTATGGACATTGGGGGCCTTATCCCTGCCGACCGGTACGTCGAAGGCGTGGTCGAGATGATCCTCGACGCCACCGAACACTATGCCGAGGAGCTAACTGCCGAACGCCTCTTCGGCTGGCATGCCGCGCTCTTCCCCACTGGGCGCAGCGGTATGACCAAGATAGTCGTCGGCGCGTGGCGGACGGTCGAGACTGGACCCATGCAAGTTGTCTCGGGCCCGATGGGTCGCGAGCGCGTACACTATGAAGCTCCATCGGCCGAGCGTCTCGATGCGCAGATGCAGACCTTCTTGGAGTGGTTTAACCGTAATATCGTTAGCATCGATCCCGTGTTGAAGGCCGCTCTCGCTCATCTTTGGTTCGTGACCATCCATCCATTTGAAGACGGCAACGGTCGTATTGCGCGTGCGATCGCTGACCTTGCGCTGGCAAGATCAGAGCGGAGCCCGCAAAGGTTTTACAGTATGTCCGCGCAGATTCGGCGCGAGCGGAACGACTACTACTCAATTCTCGAGCGGATCCAGAAAGGAAACCTCGACATCACCGATTGGATGGCGTGGTTCCTGGATTGCTTAGATCGCGCCTTTGACAACGCGGATGCCATTCTCGGGAGAATTCTCCAGAAAGCGGACTTCTGGGATCGTCATGCGGCTCGCCAGCTCAATGAACGTCAACGAACTGTGCTTAATTGCCTGTTCGATGGATTTGAGGGCAAGCTAACGTCCTCAAAGTGGGCAAAGCTAACGAAGGTCTCCCAGGCGACGGCGGCAAGGGACATTGAGGAATTGATCGAACATGGCATCCTTAAGAAAGATGCCGCCGGGGGCAGAAGCACCAGCTACTCGCTCGTTGACACACACAGCTGATGGCGGAACGGGAAGGATGAGGAGGAAGAAGCATTTGAGAAGATCCTCTCAACGCAACTTAACCGCAACATCGACGTCGTTAATTCGTCGAGACAAGAACTCTCGTTGCTGAGGCTTCCTCAACACGGGTGATCGGCTCTATCAACCTGCTGATCGAGTAGGCCGGCTTGCCTGCTTACGCTGTGATGACCTATTGTGCAGATGTCCATCGATGTGCGGATGCCAAGCGCAAGTTCGTGTTCACGGCAATCTTGATCCTTCGCCGCCGCCGATCTCCTAGGGTGCTCGCCATTTACTGCGTTAACCTCGGACTCGTTCATCCTCGTCCTTAAGAGAGACTGTCGTTCTAGAACGCCGAAGTAGGGCAATTTGAAAGGCGTTGAATGCGATGATTGGCACCGAGACACGAACTGCAGCCGGCATTCTCACACTCACCGCTTTGCGCGGTATCGGCCCTGCTACGGCCGAGCGTCTCGCTGAACGATTCTCGCTTCTTGAAGCGATTTTGGGCGCCGAGCCTGCGAAGCTTCGATCGGTCGTTTCGGCCGCGGTGGCTGAATGCCTTCAGGAGCCCGCCGCCATTGTTAAAGCCAGCGAGAAGGCACAGCGAGTGCTCGACGAGGCGGATCGGCGTGGGGTGCGTGTTCTGTCGATCTTCGATACGGATTATCCAGTGGCTCTGCGCTCTCTTGCCGATCGCCCGCCCATCCTGTTTGTGAAGGGCCAGCTTCCGCCGCGCCGCAGCGTCGCTTGCATCGGCACGCGCGAGCCGTCCGAATTCGGCGAAATCGTCAGCGATAGGATCGTGGAGACACTGGTCGGCGCCAATTGGGCGATCGTGAGTGGCCTTGCGATCGGCGTCGATACGTTGAGCCACCAAAGCGCATTGCATCACGGCGGGCGGACCGTCGCTGTGATGGCGGGTGGTCTTGAGGGCATTTACCCGAAGCAGAATAGCAAGCTCGCCGAAGAGATTCTGGAAAAGGATGGCGCGCTGATCAGCGAGCAGCCTTTCGGCGTGCCGCCATCCCCGCGCAATCTTGTGCAGCGCGATCGCCTGCAAAGCGGGCTTTCGATAGCAACCTTTGTCATGCAGACAGACATCAAGGGCGGCTCGATGCACACGGTGCGCTTCACGATCCAACAGGACCGCGTGCTGTTTGCGCCAGTGCCGCAGGGCCGTCATGCCACAGAGCCTAAGAGCCAGGGCATCTTGGCCATGACGCAGTTGCCCGCGAGCCGCTTCGCCGAAGCTGTGCGGGCTGAAGGTGACTACCGACGCATACTCGCCGAGAGGTATGGCAACCGCCCGGTGGCTGTGCCGCTAGCCAGCAAGGAAGACTACGCCTCCATGCTTGGCTTATTGGAAAGCCGCTTGGCTGGTGGCGAAACCCAAACAGTCGCTCCGCCGTCGTCACCCACGCAGATGTCGATGCTCTAACGGCTGGGATGTTCCTGTTTGACCTCGACATGACGCTTTTCGATAGCTCGGCCATTGCGCAGCAACGTCGCTTTCAGATGTGGGACAATGTCCGGCAGAATATGCATCTGATCCGGCCGTTCCCCGCGCAAGGCCGCGCGGCGCCTCATGAGCTTCCCGCCCTTCTCAGGGCGGACGGACAGAGGATCGGCATCGTCACCTCTTCGCCTGAATGGTACGCGACTTCAGTCCTCCAGCAATTCCGCATCCCTTACGACGTGCTGGTCAGCTACGGCAATACCCAGAACCACAAACCCGACCCCGAGCCGATCCTGGAAGCGCTACGTCGTGTCGGCGTGGCTGCGACGACGGAAACGCTCTACATCGGTGATGATGTCGGTGACATCGAAGCCAGTTACCATGCCGGGGTGACTTCTGTTGCGGTCCGATGGGGGCCTACGTCAATCTTCGAGCTTTCCTCCAGTGCACCGGACGTCTTCATGTCGAAGGCATCCACCTTGCTGAGACGCGAACATTCCTGGCCGCGGCTATATTGGCGAAGCGTGAGCGCAGCCGTGTTGTCGCTGAAGAGTGATGATACCCACGCCAAGATTCTCGGTGAGGCCGTAGGTCGAGCCATCGCAACCCTCGACTGGGCACCGGACTATGTTGTGCCGGTTCCGATGAAGCCTTCTCAACAGCGCAATCGCTTTGAATTGCTGCTCAATGAGGCAGCAGATCATTTCGATGAGGACATCGAACTGGAGCTGAAGGGCCTGCGTGTCGTCAAGGAAATCGAGGGCTACAAGCAGATGAATTCGCTGGAGCGCGCCGAAGCAATCAAAGGCGCTTTCCATTCTAATTTCAGATGGAACAATAACAAGATCTTGCTGATCGACGATGTCTACACGACCGGGGAGACCACCGGGGAATGTGTCCGGACACTCGCCGCCAGCGGCGCCGGCGAAGTCAGGATCATGACGCTGGCGAAGGACCAGCGGGTATTTGCTCGCAAGACCTGCCCCGCCTGCGGTCGCTCTATGAAAATCCGGGAGAATCACACAACCCATTTCAAATTCTGGGGCTGCTCGGGTTATCCTCACCACTGCCAAAACACTGAAAACTTCTAGAGCATGATCCCGAGAAGTGTGCAGCGGTTTTCGGAGGCTCAAACAATAACCTAAAGCGCGACGAGGATTCATCTCATTCTCATCGCGCTTTAATGTGCGCGTGAGCGATTGATCCGCGCTCCAAGCCAGAAAACATGCCGAGCGAGCGCGGAACGAACGACGCCATCGACAACGACCGGCATTGAAGAAGAGGAAGACGGACGTGGATCTGAATGGCCAGCGGTTTGAGGCCCGTCCAATCAGACGTGCAGAGCTCACGCGAGATGAGAGTTGACGTTGACGAATAACCCGGCCGAACCGTTTCCACCCGTCTGCTCGTCGCTCACTCCGCTCGGGCGGTCTTGCGGGCACGCACAACATGATCCCGTGTAGAGAGTGCCAAACGGCGGCGGCTAAATCGCGTCAGGCGAGCCATTTTCCGGAGCGCCGCGCTCTGCCTGCTCCTGCAGCTCGCGTTCGGCTTGATGCCAGAATTCGAGTTCGCGCCCTTCCGGCCTGCCTGCTTTCTCCCAGAGCTCGTGGGCCTTGTTTTTGATCTGCTCTTCGGTCGGGAATGCCATGGCGGACTCCGCGGGGGCACGGTCCCGCCTTTGGGGGGCTTTGGGGGTATGCGGCAGGACCGTGGGGGCACAAGGGCCCTTTCATTGAACCGCCCAGAAGCCAGCATGTTCCAATAACCAGGGCGAGGCATGAGATGCGCCCGAGCAAAATTAGCGCGCTCCAACCTCAGAAGGCCGGAAGGCCTAGCTAAATTTCCCCTCAGCACGATCTTACCTTCACGAGCGTATGATGCGTTTAGATGCAGACGTGCGGGCCGCTGCCGGCCGCCTTGGCGACCGGCTCCATCCGCGTGCAGCCAAAGGCGTCGCTAGAACACCGGCTTGCTTGTTGTCATGCGCTGCGGCTCGCCAGCTACAATCGCATCGAGAAAAGCGCTGTTGATATTGGTGCCCTCGCTGACAGCAGGCGACTTTACTTCCATCGCCTCCAGGGCACGGGGCTCTGTTCGGTGACGCGCTATCTCGATCGATGCGCTCGATCAACTTCTGAGAAAAGGCTAGCTCAAGTATGCGATCATTCTTCTCGAGCGCTTGGCCTAATCGGATCCACCGTAGCTAAACCTGGTATATTTGCTTGAGATCCGGCATCTGTGCGAGGCCGTCTTTGCCGGTGGCCAGGATGTTCAACACGAACCTTGAAAGTCACAGCCACGCCCTTCCCTAGCGCCACATCGTCGGCGTCGAGCGAAGTGCCTCAAGCGCGACCTGCCTTAGGCGCTCCGCTGTTGTCTCACCCTTGGTTGCGGCTTCGATCAACTTGGAGGCGACATGGGCACGAAGGCCAGTTTCACTGCGGGAGATCTCCTGGCAGACCTCATCAAGCACGGCGCGGAGAAGGACACTCGTCGCTGGGTCCAACACGGGCGACTCCGAAAACGTGAAGGAAAATAAGGGCACGAGCAGGCACGTTGCAAATTTGATCTTTCGTCTGAAAGTAGGACAATATAAACTGTTAGCCCGGATGACGCACCCAGGCCGGGTGTCAACGAACACGGACGACATTGCGCAACTAGGGGCAAGAACGGACCCGGCTGTCCTGGCGGAATTCGGCGTTGAACTGGGATTTGTTGATGATTTTCACCGCAGCGGGATTGCAACAGGCCGATCCAGCTGTTCAGCACGCCCCCCAACGGTTGGATGTGAACCCATCCGCTAGGCAGGCGCGGCCGAGCGGGTGGTCCGGAACTCGCCGCGCGCAGACGAACAATGGATTCGATGTCCGACCGTTTTCCCTATTATGAGATTTTGCTCACTCGCCGTGGCCGCGGCTGGTTCTGGTCGCTCTCGACGGATGAAGGGATGCTGGTCATGGCAGGTTCAAAACGTAGCCGGCTGGCCGCCCGGTATGAGGCTAACAGGGCTTTGTTTTTGCTGCTCAGCGCGCCAGGCGGCGCGCGACATCCAGCTTCACCGCCGCGAGCTGGCGAGCGGCCAGGTGTGCGGCGTTAGCTGCTGCGGCGCCGTCCCGAAATCAACCAGATATGTTCGGAGAATGATGATGACGAAGCGCGGACCGAAGGAGCTATCTCAAGCCGGCATCGTTTTTCCAAAGAAACCTCGCCCGGCAAAAGCAAAAAAGCTGACGGCGACAATGAAGCGTCGTGCACTCAAGGTGCAAAAGGTCGAACGAGCTGCAACATCATCGCAGTGAGCGCGGCTGGGATCAGCACGCGCGCTGGAGCACCGCCCTGCCTCCTGGCGCGACGGAGATCGTGCTCGCTTATCACCGCGCGGTCAGCCTGCGAGCCTCCGTGGTATCGAGCAGGATGTTGTCGATCAGCCGGGTTGAGCCAACATAACCTGCGACACAAATCGCAGCAGGACGCGTCAGCTCGCTTGTAGCTGGCGTGAGCGTTTCGGCATCGACGATTTCCAGGTATTGCAGCTCGTCGATCTCTATAGTCTGCCTGGCGAGTGACAACAGCCGGATGGAATCGCGCTCGCCTGCCTGAAAGACAGCCTTTGCTGCGAAAAGGCCGCGGCTGATGGAAAGGGCGCTGCTGCGTTCAGGAGCGCTGAGATAGCGGTTCCGGCTGCTCATGGCGAGCCCGTCCGGATCGCGAACCGTCGGGACGGTGACGATTTCGATCGGGAGATTGAGATCGGTGACCATCCGCCGCACTACGGCACATTGCTGAAAGTCCTTTTGTCCGAAGAACGCCAGATCAGGCTGCACCATGTTGAACAGCTTGCAGACGACGGTCGTAACACCCCGAAAGTGGCCGGGCCTGAACGGGCCACAGAGGGGCTGTGCCGGTGCACCCGGTTCGACAAAGGTGTCGAACCCCGACCGATACACTTCCTCCGCCCCGGGAGCAAAGATAATATCGACGTCAGCCTCGCGGCACAGTCGTTCGTCTCGGGGGAAGTCCCGTGGATACACGCTGAGATCTTCCTTCGGGCCAAACTGGGCCGGGTTGACGAAGATGCTGACGACCGTGGTGTTGCAGCGTGCCCGGCTCGCTTTAACAAGCGCGAGATGACCATCGTGCAGGTATCCCATTGTGGGCACAAATCCGACGCGACCATTCGGTTTGTGACCAGCGAGGGCGCGGCGCAGCTCGCGGACGGTTTTTATGGTGCGCACGACGCTAAATTCCGTCCCGCTCGCCTGGCGTCCAGTTTGCGACGACCTCCGCCAGGGATTCCGGCAAACGGTAGGACTCCTGAGCGTCCGGAAATGTGCCCTCCCGGACATCGGTCGCCCAGCTTGCGAGGGCATCCTGCAAGACCTGAAATCCGTTCGAATAGGGGCGCACGAATTTCGGCCGGTGCCCCTCCGTCAATCCGACCACGTCGTGGAACACGAGTACCTGGCCCGAACATTTCGCTCCCGCGCCGATCCCAATGGTCGGAATCTTCAGGATCTCGGTCACACGCGCTGCAAGCTCGGCCGGAATGCCCTCGAGCACGAGCGCAAAGCATCCCGCTTGCTCTAACCGGTGCGCGTCCTCGAGCAGTTGCAATGCAGCCTCGCTCGTGCGACCCTGCACCCTGAAGCCGCCCATGACGTTGACGCTTTGCGGGGTGAGGCCGAGGTGTCCCATCACCGGGATTTCGCATTGGACCAGCGCGCGTATCATGTCGATGCGCTTGGCGCCCCCTTCCAGCTTGACGGCATCTGCTCCCCGTTGCAGGAAGCCACCTGCGTTGCGGATAGTTTCCTGCGGGCTGACATGGAAGCTGAGAAACGGCATATCAGCCACGAGCAGCGCACGAGGTCTTGTGCGCGCGACAGCCTCCAGATGATAGTTCATCATCGGCATGCTGACCGGAAGGGTATTGTCGTAGCCGAGACAGACATTGCCGACGCTGTCGCCCACGAGGAGGATATCGACGATGGAATCGGCAATCCGCGCTGTCACGGCGTCATAGGCGGTGGTCATCGTTATGCGCCGCCGTTCCTCCTTCCATTGTTGAAGGAGCGGAATCGTCACTCGCGCACTGGGCGCTTGAGATATGTGGCTCATCTGCGATCCCCGGTTGTGTTCAATCCGCATTCGTTGCAGCTGCGCTTCTTAGGGGAGACGACAGAAATGGGTCAATGGTCAATTTAAGAAAGAGAAAATGTCTCTCTGAATGGCAACATCAGCAGGCCGGAGGTTTTGATGATTGCGCGATCATGGTGTGAGTACTTCTTCGCGTAACCAAATCCCGCGGCGTTGAGCACGTGGAGGGGCGCAACTGTTCCGGTGATGGACGGCTTGCGGCGCGCGGCCGGGGACATTGCAGACGAGGTTAGGCAACAGAAACACGTCTATTGCACGCCGAACCAAAAATGCCGCGCGGGTCTTAGGGACGTCCGAAAGGCAGCAGCGTCCCTTGGGCGCCAATGGCTTGATCTCGGAAAAGGCGACACGGGAGTGGTCGTCAATGTAGACGGGCTGGGAGCGCCGGGTAATGCCGTCTCCGATCCCTCCAAAAACGCCACAGCGTTATGATGTCGATGTGAATGATCTCGCCTGGGCTTTCACGCTCATATCGGCCTTCCCCGCTCAGTCAGCTCCTCGCGATCCGGTTCAATTCTAAGCGACGAGGATGGCTGACGGCGGCCGTCGACACTTCGACCTGGTCGGCGATCTGCGTGCCGGTGTAGATGTCGGCGCAATGCGTCGAAGCCTGCACATGTGGCTGGCGGGACTTGGCGACGAAAGGGTCTGGAGGAGCGATTGCGCAACCAAGCAACACCTTCCGCGCGGAACCGCTTGACCTATTTTCAATCGTCTTCGGCAAGATGTTTCACAGGTCAGCCATCGGCTTGCGGCAGCCTACTCCTCCGCAGCATCGCCTATCGACCTTTGGGCATCAACGGCGCATTCTTGTGGGTGTTCATCCGGTCTCTCCCAGAACACTGCAGCTTCGGAAACTCAGCTTTCTCGGTTCAGAACGGATGGGCACTTCCTGAAAGATCACAGCTACGTTGAGCCGAATTATTAGCCAAACTTGAACAGTACGCCGTAACCACCTCGCGGATAGCTCCACTCGATGTCACCTCTCTCCTCGCAGATCACGCGGCAAGTGCCGCACTCGATGCAGCCGTCCACGGCGACTTCTATCTGGTGCTTGTCGTTAGCTACATAGCAGTGAGCCGGGCAGGTTGTCAGCATGCTCACGAGCTCCGAGGATGGCATCGTGTGTGGCCGCACCTTGATGTGAGGGTGCCCAGGATCAAGCAGGTAGCGGTTGTAGAATAGCCTGTCCTCGACGCGCGCGGATCGGTCGGTCGACATGGTTAGCCCTCATGGGGGTGTGAGAGAAGCGTTACCGCCAAGCGCGCGCGAGGCGAACGGCATCACCGAGCAGGCCGCTCCACGAACGGCTCTTGACGAAGGAGTTTAGTGATTGCTTTTCCTTTTCGGCCTTTGGTGTCCCGTCGACCCGCAAGAAATTCTGCATCGATTCCGAGACGAGCTCCGGATATGTCAGAAAAAAGTTCCGGGAGTAGGTGTGCATCAGCGCGGGCATGTCTTTGTACTTCCTTAGGTCCCTAATGACAAACGAATGGTCCAACATCGTCTTGTAAATTGACAGATTCGTCGCTGTCATTGGGGCGCCGCGCGACTTGACTTGGATGATCGCTTCGGCCGCGAGTCGCCCCGATGTCATTGCGAGGTTTGAGCCCTCGCGATGCATAGCGTTGTTGAGTTGAGCGGCGTCGCCTACGACGACCCAGCCCTCGCCATATAGCTGCGGAATGGCCTTGAAGCCACCCTCGGGAATGAGGTGAGCGGCATATTCCTTGACTTCCGATCCCTCGATCAGCGGAGCGACCGAAGGATGCCGCTTGAAGCGATCGAGCAGACCATACGGTGTTTCCCCGGTGCTTGTGAAGTGCGCGACCAGGCATCCGATGCCAAGGGAGATGCATTCCTTATTGGTGTAGATGAAGCCCATGCCTGTCATGCCGCGGGAGATGGTGCCCGCAGCCTCAATGACGAGCCCTTCATCGCCCTTAAGATTGAAGCGGGCCTCGATAACTTCGCGCGGTAGGAAGTGCATCTCCTTCACGGCGAGTGCGACCGTGTCCGGCGTAGGCCGCTTGCGTACGCCGGCCCGCGTGCCAAGAAGGCCGTTGACGCCTTCCGCGAGGACCACCGCGCCAGCATGGATCTCGCCATCGGCGCGGTCAGTCCGCACACCCACCACCTTGCCGTTAGCATCTTGCATTAGTTCGGTTGCCGTTGTCTCGCATAGCACCGTGGCGCCAGCTTCGCGAACTTTCTGCGAGAACCACCTATCGAACTGAGCGCGGATGATAGTATAGCGGTTCGGCCTTTCTTCGTTGAAGTCGTCGGAGCGGTAGTGCAGGCCGGTGTGAGAGCGGTCATCCATCATCCAGAAGCGCTGTTCGACCAGATGCCGCTCAAGCGGCGCGTCTTGTCGAAAGTTAGCGACAAGCGCCTCCAGCATATCGGCATAGAGGATCGCACCCTGCACGTTCTTCGACCCGGGATATTCGCCACGCTCGAGCTGAAGAACCTTCAGGCCGTGCTTGGCAAGCGTGAGCGCCGCTGCATTGCCGGCCATACCTGCCCCGACGACGATGATGTCAAATGTTTCCGCGGTCACGAGGTCTCTCCTTGTCCTATCCTGCGATCCGGTCGCGCGAATGCGGCGACAGCCGGGCGCGAAACGCCTCGGTCAGGATTGGCAGCAACCGGATCGCGTCCTCGACAATGCCTAAATGCGAGAACTCGAAGATAGGCGCGTTCCTTTCGGTGTTGATGGCGACGATAAGGTCGGCGCCGTCGACACCGACGCGGTGCTGAATGGCTCCGGAGATTCCGGCGGCGATGTAGAGCTTTGGCCTGATGGTTTTGCCGGTTTGGCCAATTTGCCGGTCGGATGTGACCCAACCCTTTTGCACCAGGGGGCGCGAGCAGCCAAACTCGGCACCTAGCACGTCGGCGAGCCGGCGCACGAGCCGGAAGTTTTCAGACGAACCAAGGCCGAGGCCTCCGGCAACGACAACATCGGCATAAGCGAGATTGGATCGTGCGGAATCGCGATCCGGTAGGAACGACAGCACCTTCGTTACGATATCGTCCTCGACAAGTCCAAGCGGGAGGGTGATGATGCGGCCGATCGGGCGCGCGCAGCGTTCTGGCACAGGCATCACGCGCGGCCGGACTGTAGCCATCTGCGGACGGTAGTTCAGCGTATAGATCGTGCATAGCAGCGAGCCGCCAAAGGTCGGACGCGTCGCGGCGAGGGAACCGTCGGCATCGACGTCGAGCTCTGTGCAATCGGCAGTCAGACCAGTGCGCAATGTCGTTGCGACTGAACCTGCTAGGTCGCGGCCTAGAGTGGTCGCGCCTAGGAGCAAGATCTCGGGCTTGTAGCTATTGACGAGCTTGGTGAGCGCCTTGATATAGGATTCGTTGCGATAGTCCTTGAGCAGATCATCGGCGACCATATAGACAAGGTCGGCTCCGTAGCAGAACGACTCGGTAGCGGCGGCCTGCGATGCCTCGCCCTCTTGCCCGATCACCACTGCGGCGAGATCAACTTTGAGCTTGTCAGCAAGCTTGCGGCCAACGCCCATTAGCTCCCAGGATACAGAGTGGACCTGGCCGCGTTCTTGCTCGATGAAGACCCACACATGTTTGTAGGTCTTGAAGCGGTCAGACAGCTGCTTCTTAGCCGCGGCGCGACTCGAAGGGGAAGCGCCGATTTCAGATGCGGTATTCATGTTGCGCCTTTCTTTAGCTCAATAGCCGCGCGCCAGTGCCGCGAGCTCGATCTCGAGGGCCGGCCGGCACCTGAAAATAGCGTTGATCAATGCCTCCGCGGGCTGCTCGTCAGGCTCTATCATCGTGGCCTTCTCGTTGCGGGCGGCTGGTGCGAAAACGCGCTTGACGACGGTGGGCGAGCCCCGCAAGCCGCATTGTGAAATGTCATCAACCCCCGCCTGTTGCGCGCTCCATTTCAGGATCGTCGCGCGGGCAGCGCGCAGCGCATCAGCCATCGCACCGCGGCGGATCTGGTTCGTCGCTTCGAGCATCGTGACCAGGCAGGGGAGCCGTGTCCGAAGCAACTGGACGCCACCCTCAGAGCGTCGCTCGACGTCGATGGTGCGGGCATGCAAGTCCAGTGCGCTGATCTTGCCAACATAGGTGAGCTGAAACAGGCCAAGCCGTTTTGCGATGCCAGGGCCGACCTGTGCGGTGTCTCCATCGATGGTCTGCTTTCCTGTGAAGACAATGTCAGGGGCGCCGAACTCGCTCGAGATCCTACGGATCGCTGTCGCCAAAGCGTAGGTTGTGGCTAGGGTGTCCGCGCCCGCGAAAAAGCGATCGGTCAGGAGCACCGCACGATCCGCGCCGAAGGTGAGCGCCTTGCGAAGACTGTCCTCGGCAGAAGGGGGGCCCATAGTCAACACCGTGACTTCGCCGCCGAACTGATCGCGTAGCTCAAGGGCAGCTTCCAATGCAAAGAGATCGTACGGGTTGATGATGGTCGGCACGCCCTGACGCATGATGGTATTTGTCACGGGATGCACGCGGATCTGTCCGGAGTCTGGAACCTGCTTGATGCAAACGAGCAAGTGCATGATCTTCTCCAAGACTAATCTCCCCAAAACAGTTCAGAGTGGAATGGCAATCACACCAACGAGAACGAGAACGTTTCAGTCGGCGGAGGTTTCGGGTGTAACCGCTAGGCGCCCGGAGGGCAGTACGCCGCTGCGACTAGGCGTAGCCAGTCCGACAGAGGGCAGTTCAATTTCGTTACCAATCTGCACTAGTACGGGTACAGGCTTGGTGTCGGGCGCGGCGTCCTTTAAGACCTTGAACACGCGCTGTTCAATCGGCGGTGACGTGACGAAATCTGAATATGCGCGCTCAAGCACGAGTTTGCACCGTTTAGCAACGCTGTCGTCCGCCAGATCGCTAAGGCTCTCCTTAGCAAGATATTCGCCCATGCGCCTGAGAATGTGCAGCCGCGCAACGTTGACCACTTTAGGATCGTAGTCGACGCCTAACAGAGCGAAGAACTCTTCGGCAGAAGCGGCTTTGCTGAGGCGCGCGATAATTCCATCAGACATTCAAGTTCCTTCATACTCTGCGGTCTCTACCGGCCGGGTCTGCTTCGCGGGTGCGCTGATATGCCGAGCGAGCGTTGCGCCTCAACGTCCGGCCCGGTGCGATCTAATTGGTGGCGATCTGCACGCCGCGAGTCCGCATCGGCGCGCTCACTCCGGGCGTCGGCAACAGTGGCCGATGCTGGTAGTCCGGAGCCGACCGTCGTCGGACGAGTTGGCTGGCACGACGGACCGGTGTTCGCGCAAGGCCGTCACTTCCCCATGAAGCTGTGGCGTTGTTGATGCTTGCGGAAATTAGCGCTGATGCGATCGGCACCGTCTTGCTTTCTGGAGGTTGGCGCTTGGTGTGCCATCGGTCGAGATGATGTTGTTGGTCGACGAGAGATCGGGACTGATCAAGGTCTGATGGTGTCGGGCGGGGTGCCGTCATCTGGGTCTTTCCATATTCATTCCAATCATCGAAGTGAGCAATGCACGTGCCACCTCAGCTACAGCTTGCGTTCGACCAGGCGGCTCTCACCGCTCTCTTCGCCAAAGCAACGACCAAAATCGGCGCATTGGGTGCAGACTGGCGCCCTGCACATACCTAAACTATCGCGTTCGCAGAGCACGCGATAGAAGAAGCGCTTCCAACGCATATTCCCGGTGTTCCGGCGGGCCAGTGGCGCGAAATGGCGCGTCAGGAGACGGGACAGCTCCGTACGCCCGCGCAGCCCGAGATCCTGCCAGAGGTGGTGAGGCTCCATTGCACGTCGCGCTACCATTGCCGCGAGCCAATGGCCGACGTCGCCGGCAGTCGAACGCTGCGCGAGCAGGAGCTCGCGCAGGACAGCGGTTTCGTCATGGACGTCGGAGGATGAGTTTGGTATCCATGTGAAGGCGCGGGCCGCGGCCGCCGGGAAAAAGCCGGCGAGCAGTTTTCTCAGGGCATGCTCTGGAATTCCAACGCGTTCTACGATCGAGCCGCCATCCAACGCGGCAGCGACCAGGATTGAGGCCAGTGCATGACGATCGAAATCATCGTCGGCGCTGATTTCGGCTTCCGCTGGGTTGCTGCCCGTGAGCAGTCGATAGAGCGCGATTCCGACCTGTTGCACAACGGCGCTCGGCTCAGCCGATCGAGAGTTCGACACTTCCATGTTACTCGCTTGCACCTCAGCCAAGAAATGCCCCGCCGCTATTGGAAAGACCGCTGGATAGCCGGCCCCATGAGACGAGGAGACCGGCAGGATCCTTATGGCGTCGCGGGCTGGGCCGCGGTTTTGCCGATCTGGCTCTCGTCTACCGCCTTCATGATCCCGTGTTCCATCAGCATATCCTCCAGCTCGTCCATGCTGATCGGGGTCGGAACAACGCCCTTCCCGCCGTTGTTGTGTATCTTGGATGCAAGGTTGCGATAATGATCCGCCTGCTTGGAGTCCGGCGCATACTCCAGCACCGTCATGCGGCGCAGCTCAGCATGCTGCACGATGTTGTCTCGCGGCACGAAGTAGATGAGCTGAGTTCCCAGCTTCTTCGCCAGCGCGTCCGCTAGCTCCAGCTCCTTGTCGGTCTGACGCTCGTTGCAGACAAGCCCCCCAAGACGGACGCCGCCTGAATGGGCGTATTTCAGAATGCCTTTGGAGATGTTATTGGCGGCGTACATGGCCATCATCTCGCCGGACATCACAATGTAGATTTCCTGCGCCTTGTTCTCGCGGATCGGCATTGCGAAGCCGCCGCAGACGACGTCGCCGAGCACGTCGTAGGATACGTAGTCGATGTCCTCATAGGCACCGTTGTGTTCTAGAAAATTGATGGAGGTGATGACCCCCCGCCCAGCACAACCGACGCCAGGCTCTGGACCACCGGACTCCACGCAGCGGATGTCCTTATATCCGATTTTCATGACGTCCTCGATCTCAAGGTCTTCGACGCTGCCGACACTGGCGGCGAGGCTGAGAATGGTGTCTTGCGCCTTAGCGTGCAGGATCAAGCGCGTAGAGTCCGCCTTAGGATCGCATCCCACGATAAGGATTCTGTGGCCCATCTCAGCAAGCGCTGCGAGCGTGTTCTGGGACGTAGTCGACTTTCCGATACCACCTTTGCCGTAAAATGCGATTTGCCTCAGTGACGACATGTTCATCTCCATTAAGCGGGTGCCAAAAGCACCGCGCAGTCTCGCGTCGCATTGAGCCACCGTCAGAAGCGGCGACCCGAGGATTCGGTAGGGAGAGTTTGGAGCCGCCAGCCGAGCTCTCAGCTCCCACCGTGTTGCTGTATGCGAAGTGCAACTGGTGTGCCGTTGGCTCCGCGCGGACTAAGGCGCTGAGTACGCTCGCAAAGTGGTTCGCCCGGAGCCGAAGTTGGAAGGGATGTCGCCTCTACGAAAGTCAGGCCAGTGTGAGGATCCAGACAAAGGAGCGCCGCCATGGTAAGATCACAGCGTATCTGCGCCGCCATAGGCGGGGGAAAGGTTGCTTCAGGTTGGGCGCTAGCGTTTAGACGCGTCGGTGCAGATCGGTATTGCGACAGTTAAGGAGCCATTGTCCAATGTCTGTGACGGACGAAAGTGGATCAGCTATGCCGCCCAGAGCCTGTCGCATGCGGGAATCGAGAGCGACAGCCTCGCCTCGGGCGGAGGCCGACTCTCCCGAAAGGGGCGTGGGCTGGCTGAACCCTGCTCGGCTGCTGTTCGGCGCCTTCTTGATGGAGCGCAGCGTTAAACCGATCGCCTAAGGCAGGAAGCGCGCTCCCGGCGCGAACATCTCGCTGTCGTCGACAAGTGCGACGAAGCCACGGATAAGCGATGAATACTGGCGCTAACGGCTGTTGCAATCATGCAGGTGCTTGAAGACGTTCGGGCAACCTGAACTGCAGGCGCCTCGCCAAAGCGCGATAAGAAGGAGCTTCTGGCGCGAGCAATGGACCGCACAGCGATGGTGCGGCTTCCTTAGGAAGACGCCTGTCACGTTATGGCTGGACTGGCCGCGGCAGGGAAACCCGAGAGCCGAGATAGAGCGAGCCGGGTCGGATGCGGCGGCGCCTAGTTACGCCAATGCTCTGGGATATTCTGGTCTTACCCCTGGCTGACGAGCGCTGAAGCGAGCGTCGATCGCGAGGCCTCAGGCCGGCCATTGGCCAGCGAAGAGCCGGAAGTGTGCACCGGCCGCCGTTGTCCTGCCGTGCAGAAGCACCGCCGTGTGTGCGATCTTCCATAAAAGCACGTTCTCACTGGAATAATCGTACGTAGATGCGTCGCTCGTGTGCCCTCTCATGTTTCGATGTGCATCCGGTGATGCCTTCGTGCCGCAAGCGCATGCGTACCGCCCGCTTTCTCGCCTGGGAGGCGACCGACCGCCACCCGCGGAATCAACGATTTGGATCGACAGGTCTGCATAGTGTCGGTCAGCAACATAATGCGCCTAGTTGGTCGGCGCGCGCCTAGACATCGTCGGTCGATTCTTGGAAAAGACGCGGTCGTGGTGCCGATCGACTGCCCCTTACGTGCCGGCGACTAACAATTGTCAATCCAGCGCGACTATCAGCACTCGTCCGGTAACTGGACGTGCCTGATGCCGTCGCGCGGCGCAACGCGATCAAGCTCCTTGCGCTTCATCCCGACGCGGCGACCGCTTTCGATGAAATCGACGCCATAAATGTAGAATCGCTGGAGGAAGGTGCCAATCGAGACGACATAGCCGATCTCGCCCTTCACAGCGAGAACCTCGCCGATCTCCTTGCCAGCATACGTCCCATCATTTCGAATGGTGCGCGTTGCCCGCACTTTCTCTCCATAGCTGAAAAACGGCTGGGCCGTTAGCTCGATAAAGTCGTCGTCGTTCACGTGGTCGCTCATACTCGCATTTCCTCGCTCCAGCGGAGGGGTGGCCGGCGGCCGCGCGCGTTTTGCACGAGGCTATCATGGCTTTCGCCCCGCACCATGAGCTCGCCAGCCACGGCACGAGCCGTAACGCTGAAATGGATGTCGGATGGCGGGCCGTCAAGTGCACTGCAGCGTGGCGTTAGGTAAGCATGCCGGGTAGCCATGCGTAAAATGCCTTGGGCCACGACCGGGTGGACATTGGCCTCGTCTTGATTATCCCTCCAGGGAGCTCCGGTGTTAGCCGGTACATGCTAGCATCTGAGTTTTCGCCGGCCTCGCCGGCAACGATCGGCTGCAGGCTGCCATTCTCGATCGGCTTTCGAACTCGCATCTTCGTCGCGCGATGCGGAGCGTTTCGCGACGGCACACCAAATTGCTCGGCCAGGCGTTGAGGGGATGCCCGCGGATCTGTTGACGAGATCGCCCAGCAGAGGTGACGCAAGACCAGAATGAGAGCCCTACTGCGATTGCGCAGCGACGATACGCGAATATGGCGGGTGGGCCTCGTCGAGGCGCTGGGCGAGGAAAAGGCGGTGCGGTGCTAGCAATGGTACACCTAAGCGCGACTGATCTGGTAGGCGCCCGCGCCATGGACCGCCAATTCAGACAACGATTGCGTCGACCTGGCGTTCCGGTCGAGAGCCTCGACGCCGCCATAACTCATCATAGTGTCTGTCCTCTCGAACACGTTCAGCAAAACCTTGGCGTCGATTGTATCGCTGGGGTCGAGCTCCAGTAGCTCCTGGATCTCGAGCCGCCGCTCGGCGACCCGGCCCGCCGGTCGGGGCTCAGCGGTTACGCTCGGGCGGCTGCCAGGCTGGGAGCAGTCGCCCGAGCAGAAAGCTGCCTCCAATGCCGCGGTCGCTGCGGGGCATTCTTGACGTCGATTGGCGCGTTGTCGGTATGACCATGAAGGTCATGCTGTTTCCCCTCTAGCAGGCGCTTGGTAGCGCGGTAGCGAGGTATCGATGACGCAGGTTCTGTCCACAGGACAAACGGCCACACATTGCGGCTCGTCGAAGTGCCCGATGCACTCAGTGCACTTCTTTGAATCGATTACGAAAGAGCCATCCCTCTCAAAGATTGCTGCATTCGGACATTCCAGCTCGCAGGCGGAGCAGCCCGTACATTGCGAAGAAACGATCTTGAATGGCATTGATGTCTCCTCAAGCTGCAGAAATAACCGTGGCGTTGCGACTGCCGGCCTGAATGCGCTGCACGTGTGCAATCTCGCCGCTGTTGACTTTCTTCAGATAGGCTGTGAACCACACGATCGCCGACTTGACGATGAAGTCATGGGCGAATTGATCGACTGGCGTGATGCCTGCCTTGATCAGGGCCTCCCTCGGGCAGGCGCCGATCTTAGCCACGAACACTGCGTGGCAATCATTGATTGCGCTGATAATCGAAGCCAAGCTGCCCTCCTCGCCGTAGCCGCCCTGGCAATAGACATCGACGCGGCGGTGGCCTACGAATTTCGCCCCTGCCTTCGAGAGCTCGTAAACCTGGAACTCCGCAGCGTGGCCAAAGTGCTCATTGATCAGACCAGAGCCCTTAGTCGCGACCGCAGCCAGCACCTTGATGTCGCTTGACACATCCGCCAGTCCGACAAGCGCGTCATGCCCTGCCACAATCATAGCGGCGCGCTCCTTCTCGACCTTGGCTCGGTAAGCCTTACGGGTGTCCATATCGTAGTTCAGCTCCATTGACATGATCCTCTCGATGGTGAACTCGGCGGTGCGGCTCTCGCCAAGCAGACCGACAGCGTCAGCGCGGCACTGACGGCAGTGCCGCATCATAATCATCTCGCCTTCGCAGGAGTCTTGAACGGCTTTCAACTCCTGAGGGCTCGGGCCACGCTGACCGCTGGCGCCGAAAGCAGTGCCGTGCTCCGGTGAGGAGATAAGCGGCATGATGTTGTGCAAAAAACCGCCGCGCGATTTCACTACCTTGTTGACCTCCGCAAGGTGATGGTCGTTAATCCCCGGTATCATTACAGAGTTGACTTTGGTGAGGACACCGCGCTCGGTGAGCATCTGAAGCCCCTGAAGCTGGCGTTCAGTCAAAATCTTAGCCGCTTCATGGCCGGTGTAACGCTTGTGCTTATAGAAGATCCAAGGATAGATCCGAGTGCCGATCTCAGGATCGACCGTGTTGATGGTGATCGTGACATGGTCGACGTTGAAATTGGAAATGGCGTCGATGTAATCCGGCAGCATAAGCCCATTTGTGGACAGGCACAGCTTTATGTCGGGGGCCGCGGTCTTGACTAGCTCGAAGGTTTTGAACGTCCTTTTGGGGTTCGCCAGCGGATCGCCCGGGCCAGCAATGCCGAGCACCGTCATCTGCGGGACGGCCGAGGCGACCGCCAGTACTTTCTTGACAGCTTGTTCGGGCGACAGCCTCTCGCTGACCACGCCAGGGCGCGACTCGTTTGCGCAGTCGTATTTGCGATTACAGTAGTTACACTGAATATTGCAAGCGGGTGCCACCGCGACATGCATGCGCGCGTAGTGATGATGCGCCTCCTCGCTATAGCATGGATGGGTCTTCACTTTGTCCCAGAGTCCGGACGGCAGATCTCCCTGCCCTTTTTGCGATCCGCACTTTCCTTGACCGCAACAACCTGAGGTGCTGCAGCTCTTGCGCCCGACCTGCTTGGTATCGCCGAGAGCGGTGAGGATATCGCTCCTGCTAGCGCCGTGTTGAGCTGAAGCGTACATTTGGTCATTCTCCCTGGAGACCGAATAGATTGGAAGCTCGGATCTTGCCAAGCGTCTGATGCGTCGTTCTAGAACGGCCTTCAGCAACCTCTATGCCAGCGTTGGGTCCATGCGCTGGTTTGCGCCTGCAAGATTGGTCGTTACAGAAGTCGAGTATGTCGGGTAGCCGACGCACGTTGGAAAATGGACGAATTTGGCGTTACCAGAGAGCGCTTTTACGAAAATGGTCTGCGCATCCCCGGTTCGACCGATCGTATCTGGCTATCATGAGCCAGAGCGTCAGCCCGAACCTGGCCGCGCGCGCAAATTAAAATGAATCGAATTGAAGCCCAGGGCGCAAAGAGGAGTTCGCTCTAAAGACAGCGTTTGGTCGCGCGCCGAAGGGGGACGCCCGCCAAGCGTAGGGGCGTCCGTCGCGTTCTAGCAGGCCGTTGAAAAAAAGTCGCTCGCCGCTGATGGTGGTACCGTGATCCATTGGCGGCTCCGACAAACTTCGGAGATGGTGCCTGGGTCGCGGCGATAATCGAATGGGCGAGCTGTATAGCTAGCTTGATCTGGAGACGCGGGTGCGGCGTGATCATCCGCCGCGATTCTAACGATTGTGAACGAGGCGCTGTCGGCGTTGGAGCGGGACTGCGCTGCGCTCTATTCGACGATTGGACGGGCTGCGATCTCGCAGAGTGAAGCTGCTGCGGGCGACGCTGTTGCAGGCGTTTTATTTGATCCGCGCGGAACGGCTTGTGAAGAGCGGCTGGAATACCCGCCCGCTGTCCGCTGGTTTGTCGCAATCGGGGGTGACGACGTGGTCCGGGATGTTCGATGTTCTCGAAAAACGGCGGCCGGGTGCTCAATCGGCAGTCCGAAGGACGACTCTGGCGAGCCGCCGGCCCGACTTCCATAGCCAAAACACGCTGGAAGGACCTCCATGCGTCGACCACCAGTCCCGATGCTAGGCGCTACCGCGCTGCAGGAAGGGCAAAGGCAAGAGGACGCCACTGTGGACACGGGCTGATGCAGAACCGCCACGACCGGCTGGCCGACGCCTGCCTCATGCTGGCGGGCATGCCGAATGCATCGCAGCGCTGCACATGATGGAGCCGCGTGCTGAATGGCCGGCCCACGATGCGGAAGAGTTCGTCAATGAGCCGCGCTCGATGAACGTGACGCGCATGTTTCACAGAATACCAGCGGCCGTAGCTCTGAGTTTGGGTCGGTCACTAGCCGTAAGCCAGCGCATCTGCAAGCGGGTCGGGAGGCATTCGGCGGGATCAATACGGTTGCCGGGCAAGAGACAGGTTTCATGGTGGTGAGCGCGCCAAATGGGCCTCTATCTTCGTTGCCACCGCCTACAAGCTGGTGCGATTGCCGAATCTTATCGCGGGACCGGGCTGAAGGCTAAGGTGCACGGCTTCGGCTGGGGCTTGGCCGGTCGCTGACGAACATTGTCAAGATGGACAACCGGGACAGAGAGTTTCTCGATCTTGTCGAAGAGGCGCATCTCACCTTCGAGGACAAGCCCGACAACAAATGTGCCTTCGCTGCCCTGAAGGGCTTCCTTGATGGCTGCCAAGTCACCCGCCACGGATCGCCCCGCACCGAGTTGTCATGTGTCGGCGATGAGCCACTTCTAGATCCACATTGGCGACGACTTTGCGTTCGCTGTAGACGCGGCTGAGTTCTTCAACAGCCCGGTAGGTGCGCAGGAGTTGCCCGTTTTCTGCTGCAGGCGAAAAACGTGAAGACCGTAGCCGATGCAGCACGCCTTATGACTGTGGTCCATCCTTCTTTCGCGGCTTGCCATAAAAAAAACCGTACCAGCGATCATCGCCGAGATCGGTGCGGGCTACGCCAGGTGGGCGGGGTCAAATGGCAGCGCCCGGCGAAGAGGGCTTCCCGTTGCGCAATTTTACTAGCCTCTTCTGATTGGCGGCAACTTAAGCGGCGAAAACGAATGTGGCTTGGCGAAGGCGCTTGCAGGGGTGCCTTCTCACGGGGCATGGGCGGACTTGGTGAGGTCTTCTGATGTGCTTCAGCGCCGGGGTGGGGCCGGCGAATTCGTGTATGGGGCGAGCGCATTCATCACTCCTATCCCTCTCCGCCCCGCTTCCTGGCGCTGATCGTGATGGGCAACTGGGTGTCGGAGGCCATGTGCGGCAGGTCGAGCACCCAGCCATTGGCGATCTTGATCCACCCGCCCCACAGCGTCTCGTGCTCGGCTTCGACGATTGGCTCCTCGAGATCCTTCTTCGGCACGTAAATCGACAGACCGGTCTCCGTTGAGCGGCGGATCGTGACTTTCATGATCTGAACTTCTGGTTGCGGGAGCCGCTGCTCGTGCGCTCTTCGCACGGCGGATGCGATGCTCTCTGATTCCATAGGGACTCGGGCAGTGCGTGCATCACATCGCTACTTCGTTAGTCGTTGTGTGAGTTCACATTGGGGTTATCAAACGTGAAACCGGAGCCATCTAGACCCACGACGAAGTCCATGGTGGTGCCGTTGAGGTGCGTCAGGCTCTTGCGATCGACGAACAGCTTGACGCCGTGACGCTCGATAACAGTATCGTCCGGATTGGCTTCCACGGCGAGGGCCATCACGTACTTGAACCCGGCGCAGCCGCCGGTTTCGACTATGATGCGCAAACCGCTCGTTTGTTGCGGCGCCATCGAGATCGCTGCCTTCACCGCATTCACCGCGCTCTCCGTCAAATCAATCATCGCACGTCCCGCTGTTATGGATCGTTCAACAGATCGCAACTCTCGTGCCAGAGCACACAGAAGACGGAAATCACTGGCATTTCGCCGCCACCGCCCGTTGCTCCGCCTCGCGTGTCGGATCTGCGACAACCGGCCTCGGTGGCGCACGAGAAGCGGAATGGCACAGCTGTACCGGGCGTACCGCACACAGCAGTCCGGAATCCCATGTATGGAAACGTTCGTCGACGCCGGCGGACTAAGGCGGCCGAAAACCATCGCGCCTGTGACAGGTCGGCGGCGCTAACTCTGGCGCTGTCGGCGGACTCGTCCATAGATGTGTACTATCATCCCATCCCGCGTCGCCTTCTTGGAGGTCGATCGGACCAGACACGAACGGCTCTTTTTCGTTGTCTCAACGCTGCCGTGGCGTACCCCAAAGCTAGGGCGTCACGGTCAGGGCGTCGTAAGCGATGATCGGCGTGGTGACGAATAGTTCGCTGTCGGCGATGCGTTTGCCGAGCCTTAGGCATTAAGCACATCCGCGCTAACCTAAGCTCCATAGCACTAAGAACAACGTGCTCAGGAGCTGCCCACTGGTTGCGGCAAAACAACTTGCACCGGAGCATGGTGGTACAGGCGCACAACGCCGGCTAGCGGGTTCGGTCTGTTCAAGGACAAGCCCTCGAGGCTCAGAGCACGGTCGCACGAGAGAGCAGACCGTCGTCAGGTTCACCGGGCTCGGTGTGTTCACAGTTCCAAGTAGAAAAGTTACGCGGGGGAACGGGTGCGATCGGGTTCGTCGCAGTGATGTCCGGCGCCGAGCCGCCCACGGGCCGACAGATGGCTTGCGGAGGCCAAGAACGCTGCCTAAAACGGCGGCGGATCGACTTGCGGGTTCGTCCACTCCGGCCCGAGTTCAAGCGGCCGGGTGTGAGTCTGGCAGTTCGCAGGACAGATCCGCGAACAGGCGCCGCAGCCGATGCATGCACCGGCGTCTTGCATCACCATGGCCTTCCTCTCTAAGTCACCATCATCATCATCGAGGCCGATGACCTCGCCATCCTCGTTGATGCCCTTCAGCGTCATGACTTGCCGGCCGCAAACCTTATAGCAGCGGCCGCAGCCGATGCACTTCTGGGTATCGATTGATACCAGATAGTCCGGTATCCAGGCGCGTCCGTCGCGGGTTACGTAGGACATGATTGCGATCATTTTGCGCTGTTTTCTGTCTCTTCTGTTTGCGCTTGCGATCAAGCTTGGTGAAGGCATCATGAGCCTTCTGCGCGACGCTCAGGATCGAGGCCAAGTTCGGCGTAAGCGCCGTCGATAGATCGTGCAGGTCCGATTGGCCTACGCCGCTCGGCCGACAGACATATTAACCGTGGCTGCGAGCGTGCCGAAATCGTCGAAGTCTAAGCGGTTCACGTCGCGCGGTTGTTTGTTGATGACGATGAACCGGCCGCCGAGCAGGTCCATGCGCTCAAATTCTTCGAGGTGCATCTCTAAGTATCGTCAAGATCATGACGCCAGTCGCTTTCTCGATTGCGAGCGCGGCCGACTCGAGTCGCAGTGCGGGAGAAAGCGGGTTAAGCAGCGTCTGTCATGGAAGCGTCCTGCAGTCGTCAAAATGGAGGGGGGCTTTGCTCGTACCTCCGAGCGCCTTGCGCAACCAGGGTGGTGGGGAGCCCTTCAGCGCATCTTCGAGCTTGATGCAGAGGGTCTCGATCGCCTCGCGCTTGATCACCGTTAACGGATGGATTTTGTTGGCAACGACGCGTGCCGCGGCCGAGCCGCCGATCGCAGCGACATAAAGGATCGTGCAGTCCTTGATGGCGTCGATTTTCCGCGTCAGCTTATCCTTGCGGCCATCTTCCGTGAGATCGTCACCGAACTCGATGACCTGAAGGATGCGGTGAGCGTCCGGAGTGACGTCGTAGATAGCGATGTTCTTGGCCCAACCGAAATGCGCATCCACGCACTTCAGATCCTGGGTGGCAAAAGCGACTTTCAAGATCTATTCTCCTTATTGGGTTATTGCGGGTAGGACGGGACGGTCTTGAAGTCGCGGTCAACGCTTCGCCAAGTATCGGGCGTCGGCTGGTGCTTCGCCTCGCGATCGGCAATGACAAGATTGGCGAGGCCGAAGATGAGATCGCGCGTGCCGCGGTAGCCGACTGAGAGCTGGTGGCCGGCGCCAAGACGATCGAACATCGGGAAGCCAGCGCGAAAAAACGGGATGTTAAGGCGCGAGGCCGCCTGGCGGCCGTGCGAATGGGTGATGAGGAGATTGCAGCCGTGGGTCTTGGCAAGTTCCTCGAGATCTTCGAGATCTCCGATCAGGACCTCCTCCGTCCTGATACGCTGCAACACGGGGGAGGCTGTTGTGGTCACGGCGACTGCGATATTGGCACCCATGTCGTACAGCATGCTGGAGAGATCGAAGAGCAAGTCCGGCTCGGCGCCGATCGCCAGCTTACGGCCCCCGATGTAGAAATGCGCATCCAACATAGCATCCGCGAGTTGGCCGCGCTGCCGGCGGTACTTTAGCGGAACTGGCCGGTCACTGATCTTGCTCAGAAACGCGATGAACTCGTCGTTGGGAACGAGGCCGCAGAGGCGTTCGAACAAGCGAAATCGTACGCCTGTTTTCGCATACATGGCCTCCGCCGCACGTTGCATCTGCGCGCCGATCGCGATCGTCCATGCCGCCTGCCCCATTGTCGCAATCTCGTCGACCCCGATGCCGCCGATCGTGGTGGGCGTGAACTCATCGGGAATTTGACCGTCGAGCGAACCGGCCAGGTCCGGCAGGAAGGATGGTTTCAGTCCGAAATCCTCCAGGATCGTCCGCAGCTCATTGAGATCGCCTGGCGTGAGGTGGCAGCCCGGCAGAACATTGATGCGAGCGGGATCCCGCGCCCGACCCGTCTCGACGGGATGGACCAGGACTTCCACCATTCGTGCGACCGTCTTGTCCCAGCCGTCCTGGAACGCGCCCTTGAAATCCGGGGTCGAGACGTAAACCAGCGGAAGCCTTTCGAGCTGTGGGTGCTTTTGCTGAATCAGGTAAATGAATCGTTCGACGTCCTCTCCCTTTATCTCGGTCAGGCCGGTCGAATTGATCCCGATGATTTCCGGTTTCGCACCATTGTAGATGTTAAGTATCGCCTGTTCGACATTTTCCTGACCGCCGAACACGGCCTCGACTTCACTCATTGCGGTGGTCTGCATCGGCACTGCCTCCCTGAAGTGCCGCACGAACAGGGTCAGGCCGAACGAGGTGCAGCCCTGGGAGCCGTGTAGCAGCGGCATCGCGCCGCGAAGGCCCATAAAGGCGAAAGAGCCGCCGATCGGCTGGCTCATCTTGAGCGGATTGACCGTGCAGGATTTCTCGGAGGTGGAGACGATGGCCATTGGCAGACGCCCTATTCCGACGCCTGGACGGCGCATGTTGCCTGCGCAGCGGAAATGTGCCCAACGACCCACCTGCCCGAGGCATTGGCGCGTTCCTTGAATCCGGCGGCGCTGGAATGACCTCGCACGGCGGTGGAATTCTCTGCGGCGTGCGAATCCGTGTGCGGGATGTTGGTCTGCCGATTGACCTCCGCTTCGTCCCAAGGCGCGGGACGGCGTAGTTGGGTCCATATTGGATTGTAGAGCGCCTTATCAATCTCCTCCATCAGCTTGACCATGCCAATATACCCCATGTACGCCTGAGAACGCTCCTGGTTGATGTCAAGCCAAGGTATCATCGCCTTCAGCGCGACGAACTGCGACTTGCCGCCGGAGAGCATCATATCAGCCCGGGAGTTCATCAACATTTTGTAGATGTCGCGCGGCGCCGCTTCCTCGATCATAAGGGCGTGCCGGCCCATCAGCTCCTTGATGCGGTCTTTGTCCTCTTTGGTGGACTTCTTCACGGAGGTGCCGGCGATCTCTAGACCGGCCTCCTGCAGCGCCGCGACCACCGACCACGACTTAACACCGCCGGTGATCAACAGAACCTTCTTACCCTTGAATCGTGGTTTGAAGCGCTCGATCGCCGCGCGTACCCTTGCTTCCTCACGCATGATGACAGCCTCGGTACGCCCTCCAAGCTCCAGCGGCGCGCCGCGCTCGATCAGCATGCGCGCGATCGTCCGCAAGGAGTTGCTGGAATCCTGCACGCCGTAGAACGAGCCCTCGAAGTAGGGAATGCCGTAGCGTTCCTCCATCTTACGGGCGACGTTTATCATCGCCTTGGAACACACTAGCATCGCAGCCTTTGCGCGATGCGAACAGGCCAGCTCGTGATATTTCCCATCGCCGGAGATACAAGAAAGGATGCGGATGCCAAGTTCATCGAGCAGCGGTTTGATCTGCCAGAACTCGCCGGACAAGTTGTATTCGCCGATGATATTGATGTCGTAGGGAGTGGTATAGTCCGGTTCCTCAGTGCCGATCACATGCTCAAGCAGCGCCTCGCCGGCAAGCTTGTTTCCGAGGTTCTTGGACCCGACGAACCCCGGCGAATTTACAGGAATGATAGGCTTACCGAACTTGGCCACGGCAGCCTTGCACACGGCCTTGATGTCGTCGCCAATCGCGGCTGGCACGCAGGTTTGGTAAACAAAGACAGCCGGCGGATCGAACTTGCCGATCACCTCCCCGATCGCTTGATAAAGGCGCTTTTCGCCGCCAAAGATTACATCGGTTTCGTTCATGTCGGTCGTGAAGCTTCGGCGCCAGAGATCGGAGCCTGAGGAGGCGCTGCCTCGGTTGTCCCAGGAATTGCCCTCGCAGGCGATTGGGCCGTGGACCAGATGCGCAACGTCGGTGAACGGCTGTAGCGCGATTTTGGCGCCGTCGAATGCGCATCCGCCGCCCGCCTCTCCTGGCTTCAACTGCCTAGTGCACCCCATAGTACGTTCGGCCGCCGTCTTGTTGTCGTTTCTGCCACAACCCGGCTCGTTGAAGACGTCCTCGATGGCGGACGTGTCGACGCTCATACGTATCTCCTATTTTCTTCGACCCGCCGCGCGAGCCTTGTGCCGCGACGTGGATCTTTCTGGCTAGACACCGGCCGTCGACCCTGCTCTGGCCGGCGCTAGACCAAATCATTTACGTCAGCGGATGATATCAAAGCTATAGTCCGCTCCAGTCCTGTCCATCTGGTCCAGGACCTTGTCCAGTATCTTGACAAGAACGTTTATGCCGCCCTGATAACCCCAGACGGGATACCGATGTTGATGGTGCCGATCGAACACAGGGAAACCGATGCGGATCAGTGGCGTCCCGGTATCGCGCTCGAGGTACTTCCCGTAGGTGTTGCCAATCAGGTAATCGACCGGCTCAGTGCATAATAGGGAGCGCATGTGCCAGAGATCTTTGCCGGGATATGCAGAGCAGTTCTTGCCAAACAGTGAACTAACAAACAGTTCCTCCATTTTCTCTGCCCAAGCCTTGCCACCATTCGTAGACAGCACATGAGCCGGCTCTGCACCGAGCTCCAGGAGGAATGAAGAGAGCCCGTAGCAGAGATCCGGATCGCCGTAGATCGCGAACTTCTTGCCGTGCAGATACGCACTGGAGTCTGCCATGGCGTCCACGAGACGGCCGCGCTCCCGCTCCAATGCCTTCGCGATCGGCTTGCCGGTCATGCGGGACACAGTCATTAGGAATTCGTCCGTCGCGCTGACACCGATGGGGTAGTTGAAGGCGGCAACCTCATGACCGTGCCCCTCGACGAAGGACAGTGTCTTCTCGGTGCAGTGTTGCTGCATGGAGATCGTGGCTTTGGCATGGATCGCGTTAGCCGCGTCCTCCAGCGTGGTGCCGCCATCATACATGCGGAACTCGCCGTCGGTCGGAGTATCGAAGACATCGCTGTTGTCGGCGAGTATAGTATATTCGATTCCCATCAACTCGAAGACGCGCTTAATTTCCCGGATGTTCCCGACCGTGTACCCGTCGAACCCACCGATGAAATTAATCTTGCCGTTCACCTTGCGCTCTAGTTTGGAGGCGGTGCCTGCCTTGCCATCCCAGAAGTGCTCAAGGATGCTCTTCAGCGCATTGTCATACCCGGTCACGTGGCTGCCGACAAAGGCAGGTGTATGAGCGAAGGGAACATCATATTGTGCCGGGACTGACCCCTTCTCCTTCGCTGTCTTGATGAAGGCGTTCAGGTCATCCCCGATCACTTCGGCCATGCACGTGGTGGAAACCGCGATCATCTTGGGCTTGTATATGTTGTAAGCGTTAGCGAGCCCGTCAATCATGTTGTTTAGACCACCGAACACCCCGGCGTCCTCAGTCATCGAGGAAGAGACGCAGGAGCTTGGCTCCTTAAAGTGTCTCGAAAGATGACTTCGGTAGTATGCGACGCAACCCTGTGAGCCGTGAACGAAGGGCAGCGTGCCCTCAAAACCGGAGGCAGCGAACACCGCACCGAGTGGCTGGCAGGCCTTGGCGGGGTTCACAGTCAATGCTTCACGCGCGAAGTTCTTCTCGCGGTATTCTCGCGTCTTTGACCATTCGCTGATCCGCTCGACTTCCCTTTGGTCATGCGGGTTCTCGAACAGCGCCTTCTTTTTGGCGAGCATTTGCTGATATTCCGGACCTCGGAATAGATCCAAGTGATCGAGGACGTGTTCGGCATTCTGTGTCAACGCGGCACTCTCCTTTTCGGCGATTGGTTTATCGACTAGGTTGGCCCGCCTTCTCGCATAGGCGGAGCCAGATCTGTGCATTCCTTTATTCCGCGGCCATTAGGCCTGGCGCTGGAGTATCCTTCCAAGGTGCCTTGAGTTTCTTCCAGACGGGCGAGTTTATTGCCATGTCCATGTCACGAGCGAAGATCGCGAAGCCGTCATAGCCGTGATAAGGACCGGAATAGTCCCAGGAGTGCATTTGACGGAATGGAATGCCCATTTTCTGGAAGACGTACTTCTCCTTTATGCCGGAGCCGACGAGATCTGGCTGAATGGTCTCGACGAAACGCTCAAACTCGTAGCCCGTGACGTCGTCATAGATCAGTGTGCCGTCCTTTAAGTAGTGCTGAGCAGTGCGCTGGTAGTCGTCATGATGGCCGAATTCGTAGCCCGTTCCTACGACCTCCATACCAAGGTCCTCATAGGCGCCGATTACGTGGCGGGGACGCAAGCCGCCGACGAACAGCATCACTGTCTTGCCCTGGAGGCGGGGGCGGTACTTCTCAATTACCGAGGCCATCAGCGGCTGGTACTTGGCGATCACACGCTCGGCACCTTCCTTGATGCGTTCGTCGAAGAAGCTGGCAATTTTGCGCAGCGAATCGGCGATCTTGGAAGGGCCAAAGAAGTTGTACTCGCACCATGGAATGCCGAACTTTTCCTCCATGTGTCGGGAGATGTAGTTCATCGAACGGTAGCAGTGCAATAGGTTGAGCTTCGCCCTGGGCGTTGCTTCCAGTTCGGCGAGGCTGCCGTCGCCGGACCATTGCGCAATCACACGCAGGCCCATCTCTTCGAGCAGGATACGCGATGACCAAGCGTCCCCACCGATATTGTAGTCGCCGATGATCGTGACATCGTAGGGCGTTGACTCGAACGCGGGTGTCGCTTCCGGCGACACTCTGTCCAGGATCCAGTCCCGCAGCGCATCGTTGGCGATGTGGTGGCCAAGCGACTGCGAGACGCCGCGAAACCCTTCGCAGCGAACCGGTACAATGGTCTTGCCATTGTGTTCCTTTGACTTCGCCTTCGACACAGCCTCGATGTCGTCGCCGATAAGGCCGATCGGGCACTCGGACTGAATCGTAATGCCGTGGTTGAGCGGAAAGAGCTCCTGAAGTTCGTCAATGACCTTACCGAGCTTCTTGTCGCCGCCAAACACGATGTCTTTCTCCTGGAAGTCGGAGGTGAACTGCATGGTGACGAAGCTGTCGATTCCGGTCTTGCCTATGTAGTAATTGCGGCGTGCAGCCCAGGAATATTGGCCGCAGCCGACCGGACCGTGGCTGATGTTAATCATGTCCTTGATCGGGCCCCACACGACCCCCTTGGAGCCAGCGTATGCACAGCCGCGAGTCGTCATTACTCCGGGGATCGACTTCAGGTTCGACTTAACCCCGCAATCGTGCTTACCCGCCTCGTGTACGTTCAGGTGTTTGGCGCGGCGCTTGGCGGTCTTTTCCGGGTAGATTTTTAAGGCCTCATCGATCAGTTGCTTGTTGCGGGCCTTCATCTCCGCGGCGCTCTGGGTAGTGACTATGCTCATACGAATTCCTCGGATGCGGTGCTTGAACGATCGGGCGCCTTGCGCGGCGCGCGCTTCTGGCGATCTATTAACGCGAGGCTGCATTAGAAGGCGTTTGCAACAAGTGTGCCGACGGATAGGAAGGAAAAAGGTCGGAGGCAGACAGCGTCGATGCACCCGATTGTCGCAAAGTGGACGTAGCCGCGTGCTGATATGTTCTTACTCGTAGCATTGTTCGAAATGTGACATGCCCCGTCGAGCCATATTAGCGGGACTTGTTTTATAAAGGCCGCGCTTAATAAATTTCACCTTCTGGCCGCCGCCCCTTGGGCATCGGGGCTAGCGTCTATGTGGCAGCTCATAAAAAATGTTCCTGCGGCCGGAATGGAACGTGGGCCAAAACGTGGTATCTCTCAGGCGAGAGGCGTGCCATCGCGGTCGCGCCGCGGCGTGCGAGCAACGGCGCTATCCTGGCTCGTACGGCGTGGCCGTTGGATCGAAACTGCGGAATCAGGAATTGCTAGTCGGGAGTAACGCGAGCGCTCAACGCTCCATGCGGGAGCTGCCAATTAATCGATCGCGCGTGAGTAACTCTTCTTGGTGTCTGATCACACATGCTGCCCTCCATTTGCAGGCACTTCGGCACCTGTGACATAGCTGGCAGCCTCCGAGCAAAGGAAGAAGATAACCTTCGCGACCTCGTCCGGTGTTCCGACCCGGTGCATCGGGATAGTTGGGATCAAATTGGTTTCTGTCTCCGGCGACAGAATGTCTGTCTTGATCTCGCCTGGTGCAATAGCATTGACGCGAATCCCGTAAGGCGCATAGTCATGCGCCATCTCGCGGGTCAAGCACGAAAGTGCCGCCTTTGATGTCGCATAGGCAGTACCGGCATACGGATGCACTCTCGATCCGGCGATCGAGGTGACGTTCACGATTGCACCAGAAGCGAGCGTTAGCTGATGGAAGAGCCCCTGCGAGAACATGATGGGTGCGAGCAAATTGACATGGAACACGCTCTTCCAGGTGTCGACCGGAGTGTTCAGCGAATTTAATCGGGTGCCGTCAGCGGCCTTCGGGGAAATGCCCGCATTGTTGATAAGCGCATGCAGAGGGCCGCCATTGAGCCGCTCCTTGATCTCCGCGATCGCGTGCTGCAACGCTCGAGAGTCGCTAAGTTCGGCTTGAATATGGTTGTCCAATCCTGCTTCCCAAGGACAACGGCTACCCTCGAATGGCTGCCGAGAACACGTGATGATCCGCCATCCAGCTGCCGAAAACAATTTGCCGGTCGCGTGGCCTATACCGCGGGAAGCACCAGTCAATACGAGCGTCTTCCCCTCGGCATTTTGAGTGCGCCGCTTATTGCTAGATGGGCACGCGGCGGGCGCTGGCGCGCCATCTGTTACATTTTGGCGGTCCAGCAGATTGAGGGTCACGCGAAGCTCCTGATAGCGCCTCGGCGGGCGCACTCTAATGATGCTAGCAGGTGGCCCTGCAGGACCCGGGCCACGCGTCTCCTGGCCGGTAGTCGCGATGTGCGCGGCTCGATGTCGCTTACGCGACATGTAGAGTGTAGGACGAGGCGGGCCGCTTTGATTCGGAGCGTGGCGTGCCGCGTCATCACACTCCAACAAGCGAGGCTCGTCGACAGATCCCGCTTGAACAGAACGGCGTCTAGACGGCACGGCACGGCCGCTACATGAAACTGAAAACCGGCGCTCATTGGGTATGATCCTGTCAGCTTACTGGTAAGCGCCGATTCGGGTCACGCTGGCGTACCCGGCGCCGCAGCGGTCGCTACAGGACGCCCGAGGACACGAGCGAGAGAGTTTCTCCGCAGCGTCCCGACGCACCGTCATCGATGCCATCGGGTGTCCGCCTTCGTTCCTGGTAGTTGTGTATGTCTTGGCATCACGGCCGTCTCCTGCTGCACAAAGATGTTGTTGCCGCTGACTTGCGGACAAGCCGGCCGACCGCTATGGCCTTGTGCTTTTGAAGCGCAATCATTGAGAGCTCGGCTGGAGGCGAAGTTCATGTGCAAGTGACGGCTAGATAGGCTCGACGCGTGGGCGTGGAATGGCCAATCGGCGTTTTGATCATAAGTGAGAAGGTCTCACAGTTGTCTATTAAAAAAGCTGCTTTGGGCCGGAGGCCAGCGAGCGGAAAGAGTGGCGCTAGTAGTACAGATGTCAAGCCGTGGGTTCGTCGAGCCAGGAGCTGCCATTTTGCTATTGCGCCGATCAAGCCACCGATTGTGTCTTGCAATCGGCAATCTGAAGGTCCCCGGCGCGCGAACATCGTGATCGTCGCGCCGGCAAAATCCGCCGAACGTCTCTGAGCAGTCTTCAAAGGCGCATCGATCCTGCAGTGATGATCGCTGCTTCCCAGGGAGTTCGGCGGGCTTGAGCTCTCATGCGGCATACAACATAGGTGCCTCGCTAAGGCCGGCCCGGCGCCCGGCAGTTCTCGGGAACTGAATGAATGCCGAGGATCTTCAGACATTGTGGTGGCCGCAGAAAATGGCTCGAGTTCTTTTGGTTCCGACATTCTTCCGTAAGGTAGCTGTTGGGCGTAGGCCACAGCGAACGGCTCAGCGCCGATCGCCAAACCTTCGCACGCTCGGCTGCCAGCGCCGCTTTCGGGGTGGGAACGGGATCCCGAACAGCGTCGCGATCTACATTTGTGCGACGCAGTGAATAAGCAATTGGACGCGGTGGGATTCACCAAAATGCAAGAAGCGACAGAGTCCGCGCTCAGCCTGCGCTCTGCGGCTGCTAACTCAATGTGGAACTCCGCCAGCCGATGCCTGCTAGCATGTAAGTCATTTGCGCCGTCCTGATCGATAGGGCGTTATCCGACACCATGTGAACAGAACCTATGAGCCATCCCAGCCGCATGATGCCGCAGACCCTCTCCCCGGCCTGCAAGATTTCCTCGACCGGGCAGACCTACTCGAAGTAACTCTATCCCGCCGACGTTCGGCGCCCAACACATTGACCTGGATCTGATCTTCCCCCGATAAAGTGGACGGGTTAAGCGGCTTTTAGCTCCATCTCGATCGGGGGGATATATCCGAGTGCGGAATGGAGCCTTGTCCGGTTATAGAATCCCTCGATGAAGGCGAAGATATCGCGTTGAGCTTCGGCGCGGGTCTTGTAGTTGCGATGATGGACGAGCTCGGTCTTCAGGGTATGGAAGAAGCTTTCCATCGGGGCGTTGTCGTAGCAATCGGCCCTGCGGCTCATTGATGCCGTCATGCCGGCCTCCATAAGGGTGCTGCGATAAGCGTGCGAAGCGTACTGCACACCCCGGTCGGTGTGGCAGATCAATCCGGCCTGCGGCCGCCGCTCCCGGATTGCCATCGTCAGGGCTGCGGAGGCGAGCTCGACGTGCATGTGATCGCGCATGGCCCAGCGGACGATCTTTCGGCTGAACAGATCCATGACGGCGGCCAGATAAAGCCATCCCTCGGCGGTCGGGATGTAGGTGATGTCGCCGAGCCAGACCCGGTTCGGGGCTTCCGCCGTGAAGTCGCGCGCGATCAGGTTCGGTGCGACCGGCAGGTCGTGATGGCTGTCGGTGGTGCGCACACGGCGTGGCTTTGCGGTGATGGCGCGGATGCCATGCCGGCGCATCGTCCGCTCGATCCGGCCGCGGCTGGCGCTGCGTCCCTGCCTGCGCAGGGCGGCATGGACGCGCGGACTGCCGTAGCGGCCGCTGCTGTCCTGATGGACCTGCCGTATCTCGGCCAGCAGCGCGGCATGGGATTTTGTCCGCTCACTCACGGGGCGGTCGCGCCAAGCGTAGTAGCCGGCCGGCGAGACCTCGAGCACGGCGCACATCAGCCGCACCGGATAGGTGTCGCGATGGTCCTCGATGAAGCGAAAGCTCATGTCCGGGTTCCGGCAAAGATCGCGATCGACTTCCTAAGAAACAGCCGGATTGGCGTCGCCCGGGAGGGCCTGCAACACGAAGCCTAGCGATTTCGCCCGGCGCTGTAGGTTGGCGAGGACGCGGCTACGATATTGCTGCTCATATTGGTCGGCGCCAGGATCCTTGTAGCTCATGCCGTGCCGGAGTGTGTTGTAGAATAAAACCGCAATCTTGCGAGCCGTCGCCGTCACCGCCTCAATCGACGCCCAGCACTCCGTACAGTGCGGTCCTGACATCGAAGGTGGGGATGTTGACCTGCTTGGTCTTTACGCGCGGCTTGGCTAGGTTTCCGACCGGTCTTGCTCCTTTGGTGTTCAATGCACTGATCAGGACTTCGAGCTTGCGATCACAGTCGAGCATCTTTGCCTGATAAACGTCGTAGAGCTCCAGTGATTGAGCTAACGCGAAAACATGTTCGTGGCGGTCATTGCCTACGAGCGCTGCGCGGATCGTCTCGATCGATGAGTGGCAGCGCACGTCCCGATAGGTTGCCAGGAGGTCGGGATTGCGTTCGCCTGCAACAATGGCTCGGATAATCCGCATGCCGGTCGCGCCGGTGATATCCGACACAACATGATGGAGCTGCAGGTTCATCTCCATCAGAGCCTTTTGCATATGTTGGATATGGGCGGCAGCATATTCCACGAGCCGCTCGCGCTGGCGTAGATAGGCTCGCAACGTTGCGATCTCGGCATCGGGTCGGAAGCTGCCCCGTAACAGGCCATAGGAGTGGAGCTGGCGTAACCAAGCGGCATCGCTGAGATCGGTTTTACGGCCAGGTACAATCTTGGCGTACCGCGCGTTGACCAGAATGACCTCAAACCCGCGCTGTTCTAGGATCTCGTAGACTGGGATCCAATAGACCCCAGTGGATTCCATCGCGACACTGGTCACGCCGCACATCTTGAACCAGTCCGCCAGTTCATGCAGGTCTTGCGTGAATGTGCCGAATGCACGCACTGGCTTGTCGGTGCAGGCCGGGTTTACCGCGGCCATGTGCATCTTTGATCCGATATCGATAGCGGCCGCGCCGAGGTTGACCAGCTTTAGGTCCGGGCCGCGGTCGGTTGTCCTGTTAGGCATCGCAACTCCTCCGTCCGATGATGGGCTGGAGGGTCTGGGCTATGCCAATTTGTCATCTTCCTAATCGGGATCGCCGTCGAAACGGCGTCACCACTCTCCGGCCGCTACCCTCCGAGCTAAATGATAGCACAAGGCTGTTTCTATCCCGCGCAGGCGCGCCACGACGCTGGACAGTTTTTTAAAATGTCGCGTTCCATCCGCAGCCGCTCGTTCTCCTGGCGCAGCAAGGCGAGTTCCGAAGCCTGGTCCGCCGACATCGGCGTCGCCTGCGTGGTGGGGCGCCACGCCGCCGATGCCGGCTCGCGCCGGAGCTTATCGACCCAGCGCCGCAGCACTGAGTCGCGCAGACCGAGCTCCTTGGCGACCGACCCGATCGAGCGGCCGCTCGACACCACCAATCCTGCCGCCTCGCGCTTGTACTCTTCAGTAAACGACCGTCGTGCACGTTCCATTCAACACCTCCAGGCTCAACGAGCCTACTACAGGTGTCCACTCATTCGGGAGGAAGTTCAGCTATCAACTAATGTGACGAACTTGCGTTCCAGATGACTAGCTAGTCACGTGAATCTAAAGTGCGCCACATACGCGCGGCCATGTTCGACGAGTAGCTCAGCCGGTTGGGAGAGTGGTCGCGAGCAGTGTCATTGCGCTATTCCAGGCAAGCGGATAATCAAGCCCCACCGCAAGCCAAAACAGGAGGAGATCGAGTTGAAGATGGTGTTGTGCGTCGTCGCATTAATGGCAACGATTGCGAGTGTTCGCTCAGGCGATGCCGAGCAACTGAAGGTATCGTTATCTGAAAAGGGCGCGTATAGGTCAATACAAGACGCGGTAGACGCGCTACCTCAGGCTGGTGGAAGTATAGTAGTCGCGCCGGGTACCTATCGCGGAAAGGTTAGAGTGACGAAACCCAATGTCAATATCAAGGGCGCCGGTGGTGGGCCGGATGAAGCGGTGATTGTCTACGGTGATAGCGCCGTCACTGCGGGTGGGACTGTCCGTTCCGCGACCTTAGATGCGTCGGGCGATAACTTCCGGCTCGAAAATCTGACTGTTTGGAACGACTATTCTGCCAATTCGGGCAATCCAGCATCTCAGGCAGTGGCACTTTCTGTCACCGGCGACAAGGATGTTTTTGCAAACGTCAGAATACTTGGTGCGCAAGACACATTGTTTGTCAACAAGGGGCCGAACAGGAACGCCAGTCGTCAGTTCTTCGTAAACTGCTACGTCGAAGGCCATATCGATTTTATATTTGGTAACGCCAAGGCCTACTTTAGGCAATGTGAGCTACACGGTGTTGCAAACCACGCAGTCGTCTATACCGCACAAAGCAGAGCCTTCCCGGACGAAGACAGCGCCTTTGTGTTTGATCATTGCACGCTGACAGCCGACAAGGGCGCGCGCGACATTGCTCTTGGGCGTCCATGGCGTCCCTATGCTGCGGTGATCTTCTTATCGTCGCAGATTAATGCGCCGGTCATGGCTGAGGGGTGGGTGGAATGGGACCCGGGCAAGAGCCGCCGCTTAATGAACGCCTACTATGCTGAATACAGATCCTCCGGTACTGGTGCCGATCCTAGAGGAAGAGAAAGATATGCGCGCCAGCTAAGCGATCGGGAGGCAATGCAATGGTCGCTCCAGACATTCTTCTCGCACGATACGAGCTGGATCCCGCAAGCGCGATAGAACGCAGCGGGAGTGCCCGCAATAGCAGCGCGCCGGTGCCGATTAGCGACAGGCCTGCAGACGGGCTGTCTTGGCGGGCCCGAATTGGGACCATCTGTGTGGGAGCGTGAGTATCAGGAAGCACTGGTGCGAGTTGCGTACCAAGCACGGCGGGTACGAAGCTGACCGCAACCATGCAATCCGGCTTTTACACCGGCCAATCCTTTGTGATCGTCAGCGATCGATTGGAGCTGCGGCCCGAGGGTCGCGCTCAATGCCACCGTTTTTGCTACTGGTGGCTTCAGGGAACGGGCGGAAGGCAACTACGCACGGGTTCGATGCGCCGTAATGTGGAGTAGCGGCGGCACCTGGCGGAGATGGAAATACATTGACCGCGGTCACTGTTGCATTCTCCACTTGCCAAGTTGCGCGGGGAGAAAAGCGCACATCTTCCATCGCAATATCGAGCGGATGCTGTTGATCAAAGCCTCGCATTACGAGCGTACCATCAGTCCCATAGACGTGCCTTAGGACGATCTGTTGATAAAGTGGCAAGTTATTGCCAGCGAAGGGGCCGTAGCGCGTGTCGAAGTGTATGGGCCATTTGTTATTTCTCATACATATATTCTCGTAATTAACCCGCTCAACTAAGCCGCCTCGGCTGGGATCGCTTTTAATGCGCAGACCAAATGTCGTGCCGTCCAAGGTCAGGTTGCGAACCAGCACGTCACTGACACCGGAATTCAGTTCGCTACCAATCGACATGCCGTGCCCCCAGCCGAATTGGTTGTCTAAAATGGAAATGTGGCGTGCAGGGCCGCTTGTGCCAGCCTTGATCGCGATATTGTCGTCTCCGGTGCGGATAAAGGAGTGGATTATCGTCACATCCTCGCTTGCGGCTGGGTCTATTCCGTCGGTATTGCGGGCATCAGCGGGTGTATCAATGATGACCGCCCAGATGGTAGCACGTTCCACGTGGCTCATCGCAATGTGAAAGTTTGCTGCGTTGCGCAAGGTGATGCCATGAACAGAGACGTCCTCAGCACGGTCCATTTGGATCAATCGAGGCGCGTTTTGTTTTGCGCCCTCACTTTGTGCACGACGGGCCAGTTGCCACCAAGTCTCAGCCGTGCCCGCCATCAAGGTCCCGCCTCCGCCGTCTATTGTACCGTATCCATAGAGACCGCCGCCTTTAGTCTTCGTGAAACTGATGAGGGGCCGACAGCCATCACCGCTCCGATCGATGTGGCCACAGCTTCCCGAGCTCTTTTGGTATGCTTTTGGGTCGGCTACAGCCGTCAGTATCGCGCCCCCAGCGAGCCACAGTGTTGTGCCGGACTTCATTTCGATTGGACCCGAAAGGAACGGCCCTGGGCCTAGATATACGGCGGCGCTTGGGACGCAATGGTCTATGGCGGCTTGCAATCTGGCAGTGTCATTTCCACCTGACGGGTCTAGGCGCGCGCATACCCCTTTAGGCGCGGCCGGTTCGCGAACATTGCGGCGATCCTTTGCCTGAGACGCGGCGGAAAGCAGCCCGACCGCAAGTATGAAAACTGCGGCTAGGTAGCGGAAACGGGCGGCCATTGCCACTCCATTGGTTTCATAGGCAGGCAAGTGCGGGCGGTCGCTACGGCTGTGCAAGTCTCGTAACCTGTAGATGCGGGTGCAATTGCCGCGTGGTGAAACGGATGGCCATCCGGCGGAAGTGCGCTGGTGGAAAGCGACGACCGCAGACGTCTCCCTATTCCCGGAGTCGAACGAAATCGCTGGCGGGTCATTTAGCCATCCGAATGTACTGCTACGTCCGCATACTATGACCGTATTTGCCTTTGTCTTCCGGTCTGCCCGTCGCAGTCACCCGGAGGGTACGACCTATTTACGCAATTGGCTTGCATCGAAGTCCCTCAAGTGACCGATCAGAAAACAGCTGGGTCGCGCCCCGCGCAGCTTGTCGAATGCCCGTCTCGCGTATGCGCGTTTGTCCGAGCTTAGTAAAATTGAGTGTTTGGATGGGGCCCATTTAAATGATGGATCGTAGCCACTTTGGCTTTTGAGGCGATGATCGGAGGGGCGATCCGATGGTGGAATGGAGCCGGGCGGGAATGTAGCAGTCACGAACGAACGCGGAGATATACACGCGGTGCATCGGCACGAGTCTCCTCCTGACGATCGTGAACGAGCTCGGCAGGGTGGTGGACAAGCTCTCCATCAAAGCATTGTAGAAGCAGTCGCCCTTGTGGCGCGTCGATCGGGTACAGCCCGCAGCCGCAGGGCTCCGCACGCGATATGTGGAACGTACTGCTCGCTCCGACCTCAATCATGGATCAGTCCGTCAGAGGCTGCTGGCGGATCGTCGTTATCACAGCACAGGGGAGTTAGCCCGCATGTGATAGCACATGGGCCGATCGACCATCTTGCGGCCGAACCGGTCGGTGATGGCGGCGCGATACAGCCGGCACTCGACAGGCGGGATATAGGTGATGTCAGCCAGCCAGAGCCGGTGTGGAGCTGTGGTGGTGAAGTCGAGCGCGATCAGGTTCGGAGCGATCGAGAGATCGTGACGAGTTACGTTGGCGCGGACAGGAGGTTACGGCCCTAATCGCTCGAATGCGATTGCGGCGGATCAGAGCTACGGCCAGCGCCGCTCCCTGCGTCCGTAGAGCGCCTTGGACCAAACACTGCATAGCGCTGGCCATGCTCGCAATGCTGCACCACCATTTGTTCTGCCATATTTGCAAAAAGCGTGTCTTGGGGGAAAGGCAGACGCGAGCGGGTGGGAGGAGGCGTTCGCTGCATGGCCTCGATGTCAGTGCGGCCGACCAATTCAGAATATGAATGCGCTCTATCAGAACAATCGATTTCACTGATGTCGATCAAGCCTGGTACTCAGGTCGCAGGGGCCGCATGGCGTGCGTTATACGCTGACTAGCCGTTTCACTCACGGCGCGCGTCCTGGTACAGAACCATATAACGGGTGGACGTGATGATGATGATGAACAGTACCAGAAACTCGACCTCGGCGGAACAAATCAGCATGGGAGATCAGGCCTTAACGTTGTGGTTGCCGAAACTGAGGCACTATCTGTCGTGGTGGCGACTGTTTACAAGCCCCTTACCTTCCCGGCGGCCCCACCTCGAATCGCTTGCTGACCCGCCTGATGCGGCTGACCCGAGCGATTCTCAGGAACGTCTCAGGCAAAATATCGAAGCGCAAGTTGCGGAGATTGGCAGGTTAGTGGGCGGAGGTGAAGCGCCAGGCGAAGCAACCCGCCATCTCACTGAGTTGACAAATCAACTCATACTCGCGCAGCTCGGGATTGTTTCCAAAGTCAAATGCGTCACTACTGAGGCGACGGATCGCTTCGCTAACCGTGCTCCGGTAGAAATGAGCGACATCTATGAGCCGGAAAGGCTCTTGAGATTGGGCCATCTTTTTGACAAAGCGGTATCGGCGTTAACTCCGAGTTTGCGGACGCAATGCCATAGAACAGATATAGCTAAACTTATCCTCGGCCGGACATCTGAAACCAAAGTCGAGTTTAATCGTTTCATCAAGTGCGTCGCTGCGATTGCTGCCGCCGCCGAAGAGATGTGACTGTACCTAACATCGTTTCCGAAGTAGCGCAGCCGCGATTGCTCGCGTTGTGAGGAGATGCCGATGTGCTCGGCTTTGACGTTTTCTGTTAGTCGACTGGGCAGGGCGGGTTGCAATCGCATAGTGTCGTAGCGGGCAGACAACCTTTCTGCGCTCCGGTGCTGCGCATGTTGGATCGCCGCCTCCTCCCTGGCTCTCTGGAGAATCGCTTCAGAGCGGACGGCCGTACGCCCGCTCATGGTCTATGGATCGGAAACCTCGCAGTATTGCCATCAGGAGAGAAGCAAGCGGAGAGCAAAAAAAATAAATATCCATGTCGCAAGGCAGTACAGTGCGGCGAAGCGCCATACTCCCGCTCTGAATCGGCGGCGCCAATTCACAAGTTGCGGCGCGCAACCGCTGAAGCGACGGCCGCGGACAACCTCGATCATCTCTCGATAGCTGTCAAAAGCAAAATACGAGCGATTGTTTCGAATGTACGTTATCCGCTCTTGAGGGGAAAGGCACAATTGCCAGACGTACTGCGCCTCCTCGCGCACACTGTCAGAACGTGGCTCGTGCCCACCTGAGTTGTAAGCACGCCGATCAATGGAGAGTGGCGATGGAAGTTGACGCGATCGCGTGCTCCCGATGAACGTGAATTTCTGCTGAAGCATCGAAGTGTCCCTTTCGCAATTCGGCGAATGATGCGTACAACGTGACGTAACGAGAGAATCAAGAAGATCCTGCGCAGATCCAACGGATCAGCTGTGCGCTCTGTCCACGACCCGCGCCGATCTAAGTGTAGGTCCGAGCGAAAGGGCATTGCGAAAAGCGGGCGCTATAGTCAGGCCAACGTGGCCGGTGCTGGCTGTTGATTGCGAGATACAGCTCCCGAGGCAATGATGGTGGCCGTTGAGAACTCTCTGAGGTGCCGGCTCGTTGAACCGGGGCGGCGAGTGTGGGGCGCGGGCACGGCTGCTTACAAATGTGCTCAGTTGGTTAAGAGAGGGGTTGAATCGGACGCAGCGAGAGATTGTACGATGTGAAGCAAATGAGCAGTTCGAGACGAGACGCGCGAGGCCGCAATGGTGTTATCTTTGGGCGATGTACCGGGCATCGTGAGCCAGATCGGGCGGCTCCACAAACAGGGGCGCTGCTCGTGGTTTGGATTGGCCGTGCGGTCGATAAACCGGGATCAATGAATTGATGGTCATCGTCCGTGCAGATGGATTCAATCAGGTTACGATGGCCCACTAAGCAACCGTTCGAGCCATACCCTCTCGGTAGCACTCGAAGTCGTCGACTTGCGACCTACAAACGTTATAGCACACCGTGTCCACCTAAGCCGACCTACCTTGAGAGGATATCATGCGTCGAAGGCAGCTCAACTCATCTTGCTGGAGCGACAGATTCAAGTACTATATGCTAACGGTTAGTATTGTTGCCGCGCTAAACTCGTTGTCATTCATGTACGCCAAAGCCGGCGGGCCTCTACCCACGGAACAGGAAAAGCAGGCGTGTATCGCCGACGTCTTTCGGCTCTGTAGCGCGGCCATACCTGATGCGAACGCAATCACTTCGTGTCTGAAGTCAAACGTGGCCGGTGTGAGTGCGGAATGCCGCTTGGTTCTGTCAACCCGCGAGCGGCCGAGTGGTGTATCAAAGTGAGCCGGCGATCATATAGATTGTCGTACGGTGTTGGCGCTGGCTGACACTAAGTAGCGCGGTCGGTTACGTCCGGCGTTCGACGCACGGTGAGCAGCGTGTCCAGGAGATGTACGTGGCGTCGGATTGCAAGCGAGTATCCAGCCTAAGGGGCCTGATGTATCGTCGAAGTAAAGGCGCCTGGCGGAGCGAATTCATTGAACCAGTGTGGTCGGGTGCTAGATGAGCAGAGTCGCTAAGTGGTTAGTCAAGGTGGGCCGCCACACGAAAGCATCAGATGAGCAACGGTGTGAGCTGTCGCTGGCGCACCGTGGTGTAGATGATCGGTTGAACTGCGCCTCTGCCTTGAAAGCGGTCTATCTTACGAGAAGCATCCGGCGGAGTCTGCGTGTGATTTGCTCGTGCCTTAGTGGCCCGGTAAGCTGAAGCGTGAACCTGTGCTTTCAAACGATCCCCCGGTTGCAGTCAAGGGTGATTATAAGTGCTTTAGCTCGACTCCGTGTTTTTTGAGTGCGTAGCCTATTTGGCGCGACGTCAGTTTGAGTAGCCGTGCTGCTTTCGCCTGTACCCAGCCCGCCCTTTCCATGGCCGCGATAAGGTGCTCGCGATCAATTATTCGCTCACCTCTCGTAACCTGCAGGTGCGAGAGCGTGGTTCCGTGAGCGGGTTCGGATGAAGCATCGCATGGCCCCGTATGCGGCAGCGGTTGTGACGGCATCGATAGCGGCTGCTTACTCTTCCAAAGTCGAGCGGAGAAGCAACCATCGGATTTGCAGGCGAAATCGCGACTGTTAATCGCTGGACCGGCCGCCATGGTGGCAGTCCGCTGAACGCAATTGTGAAGCTCCCTAATATTGCCGGGAAATTCGCAACTTTTCAATACGTCGAACGCGCTTGGTTCGAAAGTCAACGAGCGCTCGTTTTCGGAGTTGAACGTGCGAAGAAATTCAGTAGCGAGCAACGGAATATCGTCGCGGCGCTCACACAATGGTGGGACAAGCAAAGGGATGACGCTCAGACGGTAGTAGAGATCCGCGCGAAATTGTGTCTGCGAAACGGCGACCTCTAGATCCTTGTTAGTCGCTGCTATGAGTCGAACGTCAACTCTTATCGTGTGTGTACCGCCGACTCTCTCAAATTCCTGCTGTTGTAGCACTCGCAGCAGCTTCGCTTGAAAAGAAGGTGAGATTTCACCAATCTCGTCGAGAAACAGCGTGCCTTTGTCAGCCAGCTCGAAGCGCCCTTTGCGCGAATTGATGGCTCCGGTAAAGGCGCCCTTCTCGTGTCCAAACAGCTCAGATTCCAAAATAGTCTCCGATAATGCCGCACAGTTTAGTTTGACGAATGGGCGGTTGGCTCGGGGCGATAGGTCGTGGATCGCTTGTGCAGCAACCTCTTTTCCGCTACCGGACTCGCCTCGCAAGAGTATCGTTGCATTTGATTTAGCGACCACATTGATCTTGCGGAGGAGCTTGCGCAGGGCCGGGCTGCGACCAACTACGCCAGGTAGCGTTAGGTTGCGGTCCGCTTCGGCTTGATCATCCTGCGGCAACGTTGTCTGGTTGCCATCGGTCGCAAGAGGCGGCTCGCTGTCATCGTGGGCCGTGGAGAGGTATGACCTCAGAAAGTGGCCGAGCATGTTCGCGATAGCGAGGAGAAGGGTCACGTGTGAATTGGGATCTAACGATGGGGACCCGTCCCGGAACAGCTCGGCCGAGAGCACCCCGACGGTCGTGCTCTCGACAGCGATTGGAACGGCGATGAACGACAATCGACTATGTGCCGTGGCGTCAGATGAACCTGAATCGCTTGTGGTCTGGGAATTGTTCGGTTGCGTAGGGGTTATTATAAGGGGTGTGGCCGTATTGAGCACGCGCTCGACAGCTCCTTGCGGCAGGCGGAGTCGAAAACGCTGATCGCTCCCTTCAGTCCAGCCCGCGCCCACGGCAATCGCCGGAGCGTTGTGACCGGCATGCAGACAGACCACACAATGTTGCATCTGAAGCTGAGACTGTATTAACGCGACGACGGCCTCCAGCCGAAGCTCGAGCCGAAAGGGCGCGGCGAGTTGTTCCGCTATGCGCAGCAGGATCTCAGGCACTTTCGGGTGTGCCCATTGAGCGTCGCTGCGAGAGGCCTCCGCTCCCGGTGACTTGAACTGTGATGTTGAAGACAAAATGTCGCTAGTCATATTGTCCGGTTTCCGCCGATCGTTGTTACGCCGGCCGTGGCGCCTGCGCTGTCGCGGACCTAACAACGTTTCGTGCAGCGACGACAAGGCCAACCATGATTAAAGAGTCAGCCCTGGACGAGAGATTTGCTCCGGTGCAGCGTCGCCAGTTTGAATATGTGAGGTCCTTTAACGCAAGGAGTGCGCCATATTGGCGCATCTTATGCAAATGATCCTCGAGTGCTTTCAGAGATAGCAGGTCGTCTGTCGTCCATGCCGGTCCCTACTGCGGGCAGCATCTAGGCTCAGGTGAACAGGTTCGGCGAAGCTGCGAGGGCCGCCATTTCCGATTGGTGACAATCGGACTTCTTTCAAAGTCGTGGTCATGCAGCTCGCTCCGCTCGTCCTGGACTGGTGTACCGATGAAGGTGCCACCGCAAATCGCTTTCAGCGCGCTGCTGCCCATTGGGAGGGCTGCGAGAGGCGCGGCATGCGAGCTCAGCCGTAGTCGGGCAAAAGTGCGTTCGGACGAGGTCCGGGTACTGTGATTTACGCGAGAACAATGGCCGTAACAGCTGTAGAGGCAGCTGTAGGAGCCGGGACGTTTCGCTCGAGACACGTAATCAGGCACCAGACTGGTTTGCGAGGTCGTCGTGCTCCTTGACCTCCTTTGGCCGCAGCGCGTCGCTCCGACGCTTAAAGCTGTGCCGGATTCGCAGGACGCTGACGAAGCATTCGCAATGGCCGGCTGACTCGGTCGCCTCGAGCCGTCAACACCGCGCCCGTAAGCGGTGGTTTCACGGTCGGAGGCCTATTGACGAAGCATTGGTGCCGTCGACCTAGAGTGATTTACTGACAGGCTGCATGCAAAATGGCAGAGTGAGGCGGTCGGGCAAAGGCGCTTTGCGCGGCCGGTGACGCGGTCCTCCGCGTGTTCGCTCAACGGCTTGATGCGACTGATCCCGTGTCTCCACTGGAGGGCGCCCGGTATGTCAGCATGGCCGATTACGAAACGTCCGCTGACGAGGGCCGTCAGGGCGGTTGAGTCTGGAACCGGCACGTCGCAATGGCGAGAAGGTCAAACGAGGGAGTGTAAGGCGATGGTGCGCGTTGGTCCGCAACCACGGAGCGCCTCTCATTGCTACTACCGTTGCCAAGAAGCGAATCGCAGAGCGGCGTCTCAGGATAGAGCTCGTCCGCGGTTCCACCCTGAGGGGGTGCGTCATGGGACAGCAGGACGAGTCGAACGACACCGAGACCCAGGCATCACGCGATAGAATGAGCGCCTAGATGATCGTGAGCATCATCGCCACGACCGCGTGGCAGCCTCGTGTGGCATGTCGTTCCTGCTCCCTGCGGCTAACTCCTGCTTGTGGTAATCGTATCTAGGTTTGCGGCGGGAGCCGAGTGAACGCCTGATAGGATTCATAGGCGCGCATCAAGCCGTCGCGAAGCGACGTCGTCGCCCGCTAGCCGAGCTTGTCAAGGCGGCGGAGATCGAGCAGCTTGCGTGGCATGCCGCCGGGACGCGAGGTGTCGAAGCTGATCTCGCCTCGATAACCGATGACCTCGGCGACGAGGCGGGAGAACTCGGCGATGATGATGTCCTCGCCGCTCCCGATATTGACGAGCTCGGACTCAGAATAGCGCTTCATCAAACGGAGGCAGGCATTCGCCATGTCGTCGACATAAAGGAATTTGCGCGTGGCAAGCCGGTGTCCCTGACCACAACGTTTTTCGCGCCGGCAAGCGTCGCTTCGTGAAAGCGCCGGATCAGCGCGGCTACGACGTGGCTGTATTCTGGATGACAATTGTTGCCAAGGCCGTACAGAGTAGTCGGCATTACACTGACGAAGTCGCTGCCATACTGGCTGCGATAGGCCTCGGCCATCTTGATCCCGGCGATCTTTGCATGGCGTAGGGCTCATTGGTCGGCTCCAGCTGGCCTGTGAGTCCTCGCGAAGCGGCTGTGGCGCCAGCTTCGGATAGATGCAGGAGGAGCCAAGAAACATCAGCTTCTCGGCGCTATTCAGATGCGCGCCATGGGTCACGTTCGGCGCGATGGCAATATTATCGTAGATGAACTCAGCGCGCCGCGTATTGTTGGCGAGGATACCGCTGACTTTGGCCGCGGCAAGGAAAAACGACTTGCGGCGTCTTCTTTGCGAACCAGTCGAATACGGCGGCCTGGTTGCAGAGGTCGACCGTGCCGGTCGACAGTCACAAGTTCAACCTCCTCCTGCGCGAGCCGGCGCGCCAGCACGCTGCCGACCATGCCGCGATGACCGGCGACGTAGACGCGTGTGACCTTCAGCTCAAAGGAAGTGGCTGCCATTGTCGGCGTCCCGTTTTGCTTCGGCCAGATCACTCGCCATCATTTCCTGAACCAGTTGGACAAAGCTCCGCTTTGGCTTCCACCCGAGCTTGGTGCGCGCCTTGCTGGCATCGCCGACCAAAAGATCAACCTCGGTGGGGCGAAAATAGGTCGGATCGATGCGGACCACGGTCTTGCCGCTTCTAGCGTCGAGGCCGGTTTCCTCGACGCCCACGCCCCGCCATTCGATGCGGCGGCCGACCTGCGCGAAGGCCAGCTCGACCATCTCCCGCACGGAATGCATCTCTCCGGTGGCAAGCACGAAGTCGTCTGGCTTATCGGCCTGCAGGATCAAATGCATGCCCGCCACATAGTCGCGGGCATGGCCCCAATCCCGCTTGGCTTCGAGATTGCCAAGATAGAGCGCATCTTCCAGGCCGACCTCGATGCGCGCGACGGCACGCGTGATCTTGCGGGTCACGAAGGTCTCGCCACGGATCGGGCTCTCATGGTTGAACAGAATACCGTTGGAGGCGAACATGCCATAGGCTTCGCGGTAGTTTACCGTAATCCAGTAGCCATACAGCTTTGCGACGCCATAAGGCGAGCGTGGATAGAATGCGGTCGTCTCCTTCTGCGGAATCTCCTGCACCAGGCCATAAAGCTCCGAGGTCGAAGCCTGATAGAACCGCGTGTGCCTCTCCATTCCAAGAATGCGGACTGCTTCCAGGAGGCGCAGCACCCCGATTGCGTCCGCATTAGCGGTATATTCCGGGCTCTCGAAGCTGACGGCAACATGGCTTTGGGCGGCGAGATTGTAGATCTCAGTCGGCCGGATTTGCTGTATCAGGCGGATCAGATTGGTCGAATCCGTCATGTCGCCGTAATGCATCAGGAACGGGACCTTGCCGACATGCGGATCCTGGTAAAGGTGATCGACGCGCGCTGTGTTGAACGAGGACGAGCGGCGCTTGATGCCGTGCACAACATAGCCGAGCGACAGTAGATAGTCGGCGAGATAAGCCCCGTCTTGCCCGGTTACGCCGGTGATGAGAGCGACGCGCTCAGCCATATTCACAAATGCTCCCAAATGCCTCAGGGGCCTACCGACTTCCAGCAACGGCCGAAGCCTGTCCCTCTGACATATCGTCCGGCGTGGTCAACCTACTATGGCGCTAGTGCTCATATTCCGGGGAAGTGTGGCGGCGCGCCCTGGCTCCACCATCTCTCAGCCGTGGAGAAGTTGGCAAGGCGCTGTGTGGTGAAAGCAGCAAGGAATACCAAGTACGTTGGGGCCTGAATTAACGATCCTGGGAGGCCTGCATCCGGCATCAACCCGCGCGAGGTGAGCTCGGCGCCCTTCCCTCGTGTGCATAGAGAGGTCCAGCACAATGTGTGACCACCTTATCTCCAGGTATGGGCATCGGTAACTCATTTGAGAAATCTACTCCCGCCGCACCTTCATCCGCAGCACTCGCCTTCACCAAACAAGGTGCTTGGGATACGAACCGAGCCGGCTCCGTCGGAGAACGGCATAGGTCGGTGAGACATTACGACAGCAGTGTCGCACCCTCGCTTCGCGCGGAGTCCATTGGATGGCTTCGAACCGATGTCCAGATATGGCACCGAGGCGTTGTACCTGGTGACTGCTGAAGTAAGTGCTAGGCTCATTTAAGCCTTTCTTGGCGCTGGTGGGGCTTGACGTCCTGTGGCAAGCATCAAAAGGCCGGCTTCGCTGGCCGCCGCTCGTGAGGACCGGCGAGAGAGCGCGCATCTGGCGCGTGCTCGGCGGATGACCTTTCGGCTAAGATCAAGTGGCTTGGATCGTCCAAGCTAAATTCGATTACTTGGGGGACGACTAGGCTTGCGTAGCGCGAGAAAGCACTTGTCGACGGAAATCGGATAACGGTATGGCAGTAGGCCAGGAGGTACATTTCCACGAGAGCAGCGAATCCGCCCTCGACTCCAAGATCTGCAGTGTGCAGCGGGCCAGCATCGTTCGCTCGGAAGCGTTTGGGAATGCTGAAGAGCTCAGAATAGACAGCCGAAAGGTGATCAGCGACGCTGGGACTGTCAGTGCACAAAAAGAGCCTTGTCGGTCGTGTATGATGCAATGCTTTTGCCCGTTCAACTGCAGCGCATACCTGCTCCATAGCGACTCGTGGGTCGGTCCAATAAGGCCTATGACCCATAGTATCTTCACCGTTCCCGTGCCGAACGTGTATCCCGATTACATCGTGCCCCTCAAACGCTCGATGGTAAACATCGTCGATGCGACGCCTGATCTCCTGGCGTGGTGTGATGCTTTGGAATATGTTGCGCTCGGCCTCCTGATCACAGCCCCACATTAAGCAAGCGTCACAAACGATAGTATTCGCCTGGATATCCCTTGACGTTACCAACAACCTGCGCAGCTCATCACGCTCGTGGAAAATTTGGTCATCCGACCGGTAAACGCCGTCAATTGCAGGCCTGTTCCACCAATGTGGAAAAAACGGCCCAGGAAAGCAGAGTTGATTGATCTTATCGTCGCAGATAACGGGTACGCCCGAGATGTTGTCGAGCGGCTCAAAGAACACGCTGAAGGCGTTTGTAAAGGGGTCAGAGAGATAGCAAGATCCGCGCCAGTCAATGACCAAAGTGCGCCCTGTTCGCTTGGAGTATTGCCAGGCTGACGCGAGCGACCATAAGCAATCGCCGAAACCGGTGCGACGCCTGGAAATGACGAAGCGCTGTTGATGAGTCATCTTGAATCCATTGCTCCGGCAGTTGAATAAGTTGCTCACCCTGGACGGCAGGAAAGTACCGGCAGTGTTATCGTCCGCCAGGCCGTCGCGAGCCGTATGTTAGGTTGCGAGAGCTTGTCCGCTTCGCGACCAAGAGGTCGGTTATGGATTGCCGTTCGCTAGCTAGACAAAGAGATACCTATCAAGTCGCATGCGCCTGATCGCGCAGATCTCCCAGATTGTTGGCGGCGGGACGCAAGCAGATGCGGCGCTTTTCCCACAACTGCCGAAGTTCAAGGATGATTGCGTCGCGCCGCTCGCCCTTTACGTGAGCGAGAAGCTCGCCGAGGGCGGCGTCCCCTTTGATTCCATGCAGCAACTCGAATAGATCGGGCGAGATGCGCACAGCGCCGCCATCGGAGAAGGTGGTATAAGTCTCGCAGACGATCTCCCGACACTCTGCGGTGACGTGATCCGGGGTACGGCGAAGTGAAGTGTAGGCCGGTAAGGAAACGCGGAGCGCAGCCCAGTCCTCCGGCGTGGCGACGCGCTTCGTGATGAGAAGCGATCCGATCACGAGGGCGTCAAGATCTGTCGTAAGGAACGTGACCATTGCGTCGGTAACCGACTGCACGATCGGTTCGACATTGTTGTTGAAAGATGTATTGAGGAGGACAGGGACGCCCGTCCGCTTGTGGAATTGATTAATCAGCTCCCAGTACCGCGGGTTCGATCTACGTGACACCGTCTGCAGCCGTGCTGTACCATCGACGTGCGTAACCGCACCAAGCACACTTCGCTTGCAATCACGAACTTGAACGACAAAGTTCATGAACGGAAAAGCTCCCGCGGTCTTAGGAAGATCGAAAAACTCAGCGGCATGTTCCTCCAATACGGAAGGTGCAAACGGCCGGTAGCCCTCGCGTTTTTTAACGATGGCGTTTATGCGGTCCTTATTCTTTGCTGGTCTGGGGTCAGCAACAATGCTGCGGTTACCGAGGGCGCGCGGTCCAAATTCGGAGCGGCCTTGGACCCAGCCAACAACCGAACCGTTGGCTATCCATTCAGCTACCACGCTCGCCACGTTCGCGCTTCTTTGCACGTCGATATGCCCGCGCCATGCAGCAACCTCTCGCTCTACAGCATGGTCATCCCCAAGTGCCGGGCCCCAATAGACATGCTGAAGCCGCTCACGGGGTGCGGGACGTCCTTGTTCTTCGGAAACCATGAGAGCAGCGCCGAGTGCGCATCCAGCATCGTGCGCCGCGGGCTGCACGAAGATATCATCAAATAGTCCTGTATAGAGCAACTTACCGGTCATGGTGCAGTTGTGGGCGACACCACCAGCCAAGCATAGCCGCTTCATGCCGGTCACCTCACGGTAATGCCTGAGAACATGAAAAACAATACGTTCCAAGGCCTCCTGCAAGGCTGCACTAACATCTTTATGCTCTTGGGTGAACGGCATTCCCTTGCCGCGAACGTGTATGTCGTGCTCTAACGCCGGAGCGATGTCGTTCAAATGTATCTTGTAGCCACCGTTCTCCTTTAATTCGTAGAATTGCTGAAATAGTTCTCGGAAACGCGAGGAGTCCCCGTACGGAGCAAGGCCCATAACCTTGTACTCGTCGAACAAGCCATAACCGAGGCACTTGATTGCCTCTAAGTAAAACAATCCGAGGGAACCGTCCTCTGGGAAGGTATGTAGTTGAGTAAGACGACTTCCCGATCCAATGGCCACCATCCCGGAGAGGAAATCACCGCCGCCGTCGATTGCCAAGACTAGACCTTCGTCATAGCCGGACACAGCAAAAGCACTTGTTGCATGCGCATGATGGTGACTGACGAATGACAAGCGCGATGGCTCGATCTCTGTATCAAACTCCTGCGATAGCATAAGCTGTAGAAGGGTTCTGGCGTCGAGAGGGATGCCACTCTGCGTCTCCGAACCAAACAAAAGCCGAAGCATCGCGTTGCAATAGGACTCGGTTGCATAGAATGCGATGCGATCGATGTCCTTTAATTGCGCTCCCGCAGCAGCCAGGCAGTAGCGGATGGCCTGGGCGGGAAATTTGTTGGAATGCTTAATTCGGTTTAGGCGTTCTTCTTCAACCGCGGCTAACACACGCCCGTCACGCACCATGACAGCTGCGCCATCATGCAAGAATGTGTGCGAGAGTGCAGGTCGATATTCATGGACCTTATCCAATCCGCCGCTCAATCCAAGACACAGCATTCTATCCTCCAGCAAGTGTGGTAGTAATCATGATCTTTAGGGCGGCCGGGTAATGAAACGTCCGCGACGTTGAACGCGAATAGGCCGGCAAGCGCAGGCCGAGAAACAGGGTGTGCGTTCATTAAGCGGCTGGGCATCGTCAGTGTGATAAGCGTCGCCGAAATAGCTTTGCCGACAGTAAGAAGAGCAGTACTGCGTAAGCGAAAAGGACACCAACATGCGCGCCGATGCTATCGAGTGGTAGCCCGAGCATTGCAGGCCGTATTAGCGCAATCGAATGTTCCAAAGGTAACGCGGCTGCAGCCAACTGGAGAGCGGGCGGAAGGTGCGCAACGGGAAAGACTGCCCCGGATAGGAACACCATAGGGGTCGAGATGAGAGTCTGGTAGAACACAAAATAGTCGTAGCTTGGGGCAATCGCGACAACGACGAGCGCCGCGCTCGCGAACGCAAGGCCGGTGAGGGCGAGAGCGGGGAAACAATAGAACGTGGATAATAAGGTGCCATAGCCAAGCCCCGTAGCAACAAGCGCGATTCCGGTGCCCGCCAAAGTGGCCTTGCTTGCTGCCCAAACCAATTCACCGAGGAGGATATCACCCAGCGTGAGCGGAGTGCACATCATTGCGTCCCAGGTTCGTTGGCTGCGCATGCGAGCGAACGTTCCGTACAGAGTTTCGAAGCTTGCCGCGGTCATAGCGCTGGTTGCCACCATTCCGCCGACCAAGAAATCGACATATGAGTGACCGTCTACATTGCCGACAATCAGGCCGAGCCCAAAGCCGAGACCCAAGAGGTTGGTCAACGGGTCGGCCAAGTTGCCAAGCAGCGAAGCAGCGGCGGCCTTCCTCCATGCCAGATAGTTGCGGCGCCACACGCTGATCCAACTGAGTGCGTCCGATGGCAAGGCTGCTTTGGATATCGTCTTCATGCGTCTATCCTGTGTCCCGTCAACCGCAGGAAGACGTCTTCCAGGTTAGGCGGCCGCTCCAGAAGGCGCAGACCGGTGCATCCACGAAGCCGAAGCCGCACCGCCGCCTGATCCGGCGCGTAGCAAAACAGCGTCTCTCCCCTCACCTCGATGCGCGAAGCGTGAGGCTCTATTATCGCACGGAGCTCGAGTGGGTTTCCGCCGTAGACCTCGAGGACATCACAGCCAATCTGAGAGTCGATCAGAGCATTGGGCGCACCCTCGGCGATCTTACGTCCATTCTCTAGCACGCAGAGGCGATCGCAAAGTCGTTCAGCCTCTTCCATGAAGTGGGTCGTCAGCAGGATAGTCTTTCCTCGAGCGAGCAGAAGACGCAGGCGTTCCCAAATCAAGTGGCGGGCGTGGGGATCGAGGCTGGTCGTGGGTTCATCCATGATGAGCAGTTGTGGATCGTTGATCAGGGCACGGGCCAGCACGAGACGTCGCTTCATGCCGCCGGACAGATCCGCGACCCGTGACTCTGCTCTACCCTCAAGTCGCGCAAATTCGAGCAGCGAAGGCACAGCCTCCTCACTTTCGCGCGTATTCAGTCCAAAGTACCGTCCAAATATGAGGAGATTTTCGCGCACAGTGAACGCATCCTCGAGATTATCAACTTGTGGGACGACGCCGATGCCCGCGCGCGCCAAACGGGCGCGTGCCGGCACCTGCTCACCCAAAACAGTGATCCGGCCGGCATCGGGCGATATGAGGCCGAGGATCATCCGAACGATCGTGCTTTTACCCGCCCCATTTGGACCGAGTAGCCCGAAACACTCTCCCTTAGCGACGCTAAAGGTCAGACCCCGTACGACGCCTCGATCATGATAAGTCTTTTGGACGTCAGTCAGTTGAATCGCTGGATTGGACATAGGCTGTCTTAGTCAGTGACCAGAGCGGAATTGGATAATGTCAGACCAGCTTCGACGGATCGTTGCCAGAGAAAGCCGTCGCACCAAACATGGTCGACGCGACCCCAGTCACAAGCGCTAGCAACATCAGGAAAAAACCCCCGGCCAGGATGGTTGGCGCTCGTGTTGCAGAGCAGCGGAATTCCTGTAAGTTTCTCATACTCGACCAGAAGAGCAGCGATCTTTTGCGGAGACGTTCGGGAGATTGTTTGCAATCGGGCAGAACCATCCAGGTGCACGATAGCGGGAACTTTTGTCCGCCATTCGCGACGGGTTTGATGGTCGAAGAGCATGTAAGGATCTGGGCTGCCGGGATCGAAAATTTCAGCAGCCCGGTCCTCGAGGCAAATAGGAGCGACGGGACGAAATCGTTCCCGTAGCTTGATATCGTTCAGAAGGTCTTTCATCTCCTTGGAGGTTGCAGCCGCAATAATACTGCGGCCGCCGAGTGCTCTGGGTCCGAGCTCCGCGAGGCCGGTGAGGAACACTACGGGCTTGCCTGTAGCGATGAGAGCCGCAAGCTCTACGATGGTACAGGGCAAAGCCTCCCATTGGCCTGATGGGTTGCTTCCGGTCAAGGCCGGTCCGCTGTGAACTGACCACTCCAAAGGAGTCAAAGCGTTTGGCTCGGCCATGGCGGCGCAAGCCGCGCCAATTGCTGAGCCGCTATCATTTGGAAACGGGGGTACCCAAACTGAATCAAACAATCCCGTCGCGCGCAGAGCACTATTCCACTTTATATTAAGTCCACACCCTCCAGCGATGCACAGGTGCCGTAAGCCCGGAAGACCTGAGTGCCGTAGCAGAGCAAGTCCTATTTCTTGCTCCAGCAGCCGCTCCAGAAAAACGTGAAAAGATGCGAGTACATCTTCGGAAGGCGTACCGGTGAGCCGACGACCGCATGCCTCGAAAAACCAGTCAGTGGCGGCAAGTAAGGCTTCAGGATCGTTTATGCTGGCACGGTAAGCGCGAGCACGCTCGGAAGGACCGGCTAGACACGCTTCATACATCTCTTGAAAGACTGCCAGAATGCCCTCATCGAGAGCGCCTAGCCCGATATACGCCATAAGCTTACCTGCGACACCAAGATCCCAGCCTGCCCTGCTGGCTTGACGATAGGGCCCGAAGTGCTGCCCAGCGATAGCATAGGCATGGCCGATGAAAGGGAAAAGAGTGTCGAGGAAGCGGGCTCCGGTCGGATCTACATGATACAGGCGCGGAAAGATGCAGCCGTCCCACACTAAGCACAATGCAGGGGCTCGGGCTTTGGCGAAAGCACTGGTACAGTAAGCGCCGGCCACGTGGCCGGCTACGTGAGCATAGCTATGATAACGTAAAGGCACCCGATCGAGGACGAGGCCCGACCCGGCATAGGGCGTGAGGAGCGTGTTTTCGTGGGACTCGATATATGGCGCTCCCTTAATGGTGAGCGGCACCCCTTCACTTAGGACATCAAATTGCGAGTGCGTCAGCCCGTCCCAGCCGTCGATGACAAATCGGTCAACATCCGTGGGCCTTAAGCCGTGTTCGGCCAGCGCGAGAGTGACTGCGCAGAGGTCGGTGATGGCTTGATAGCGTGGATTATTGGCTCTCTTTTCTTGCTCTATGCAGAAGAGCAAGCGCCCATCTTCCACAACGGCAACCGCTCCGTCATGTGTCAGCTTGATTCCACAGATTCGCATAGTCACTCCGTGTTCGCCGCAGCGAATGCACTAGTCTGGCAAGTTCGACTTAGTGCGAAAAGACGCAATCAAACAATCTTCGTCGATGCTCGCGCCACGGCATTGTACGCGCTCAGTCTCGACCAGATGTTCATTCAAAACATCAAGCATTGTTTCGGCACCCGCAGGATGCCCCCAACGCTGACAAGAGGCGTCACGCGCTGATCCGAAAACGAGCCGTCCGCTGGGCGCCAGCATTCGCGTGAGCTTCTCGATGGCGTCACCCATCTGGCCGGTATCTTCAAGATAATAAAGCACTTCCGCCACCACGATCAGGTCGAATGGATTAGTTGCGTTGAGGTCCCGCACGTCAGAGATGTGCCAGGCGATATGAGGCCATTGAGCTTGCTCCCTTGCTCGAGTGATCGCACGCGGCAGAACGTCGATTGCTACGAGTTGCTGGCAGTGGGGCGCCAGCTTTGCCGTGAAGACGCCCGCTGCGCAACCCACCTCAAGCGCGTTACCGACCGCGCCTTCCGCGAGGCACAGACGGAGCAAGTGCGCGTGGCGCTCTTGCTCGAATGGGTTCGCGTTGAGCCGCCACGGGTCGTCCGCCTCCATCTCCCGCTCGAGCAAGCGCAGTACCTTATCGAATGTCATTCACCCTTCCTTACTTTAGTGCGCTTGTTTTCGCCGCGTTTGAGCGCGGTCCTAGATCACAGGCCGAGCGTTGGAGCGCCTTAACGGGTGGTCCCCTCCCCGGTGACCGCCAGCGCTGCCGGCTGTCGCCGAGCGGCATCATGGTGACAGGCGTCACGTTCGTGGATCGTTTCCGGAGCCCCGCAGAGTGATGCCGGAGGCGTCGTACGGGAGAGCCAGTTACTGTTATCCAATGTACACAATGCATAGGCTTTCAAGGGAAGCACTAGGAACAGATTGATTGGCGTGTGCAACGCGAAGCCAAGAAATCGCACCTCACGAGCACGAATCGCCGCTGTGGTGCACCGCATCAGCGTTAGCGATGAAATAGCAACGATCGTCAACCATGGTATGGTGTGCGTGGTCGCAAGCTGAGCGAGCCCGGTCATTATGGACAGAGCCAAAAGAAGAGGGCCAAGGTTCTGTCCGATAACATCTAATGTGAGATAGCCATTAAGATGAGGCAGCAGCCGCAGTGCTAGCAGCGTGTCGCGGAACGTACTGCGTGCCCAGCGTAGTTGTTGACGCAAATAAGGTCCGAGCCTGTCGGGAACGACGGTTGCGGCTATCGCATCTGGAACGTATTCAGTTCGAAACCCTGCCTGCAGCATAAGTATTGTGAGGTGACGATCCTCGCCGAAATCACTGGGCTTCCCGCGGAAATATTGCGTTTCATACTTGTCGAGCAGCGATGTAAGAGCCGAACGGCGATACATGGCGCAGGGTCCGCAGCAGCACATAACAGCACCGAAGCTGGCTTGTGCAGCGCGTTCTTCGTTACAAGCAAGCCAGTACTCCATGTCGATGAGCCGCGTGAGCCAAGTGCGATCCCGATTGGTCGCGACCAGATGGCCCATAGCGGCACCAACTTCCGGCTCGTGCATGCTAGCTGCTAGTTTTGTGACGACATCGACTGCGAGCGTCGTATCAGAGTCGACGTTGAGAACCAGGTCTCCAGATGACTGCCGGATGGCACAAATCTGCGCCTTCCTCTTGCCTACGTTCTTTCGCAGAATGATAAAGCGAAATCGTGTATCTTGCGCGTAAGCGTCGTGGACAGCTTTGACAGCAGCGAGGTTTTGAGAGCCATCGTCAACGACATAGACGCGCAGTCGTCCAGTAAAATCCTGGGCGGCAATCGAGCCTAAGCACGCCGACAGGGTGTCTGGCGTTTCATTGTAGCAAGGAACGATAACGTCGACACTGGGCATCGTTTCGTGATCGACGTCCGTGAGTGGCGGCGATGAGGCCCGGCTCTTTATTGCATAGATCATTTGAGCGCTCTTATAAAACGCTGAAAGGATTGTGTATGATCCAATCGCGGCAGTGCTGGCGGTCACAAGCAGGCTCATTCTGGTCTCAGTGAAAGTGAGGAATGGGACGAATTGCAAAGCCGCGACTGTGCAATGCGGGAATTAGCTGGCTGACGGCGCATACTGTCTGATCGCGCAGCCTTTGATCATGACCCCAATTGCGTTCATCGGGAGGGCAGCCATCGTGCAAAAGAACAATGGCTCCAGGTTGGATGGAGCTCAGTACCGCGCTGACGATCGCATCCGCACCAGGCCGAGACCAGTCGCGAGGGTCTACAGACCAGTGAAGTGCGCCGAGCCCAGCGCTCGCGGCGCAGGAGAGCACATGTTCGGTCCAGAGCCCATATGGCGCACGCACATGTCGGAGCCGAGCCTCCGGGCAAGCCGACTTAATGGCACAGTTCGCGTGTGCAATCTCCGACGCGACTTTCGTTGGCTCGCATTTCGAGAGATCGGGATGGTTCATGGTGTGGTTTGCGAGTTCGTGTCCGTCGGAAACTATCCTGCGCGTAATGTGCGGATGTTCTGCTGCATATCTGCCGATGACGCAGAACGTCGCCGGCACGTTATGTTGGGAGAGGATGTCTAAGATGTGCGGGGTATAAAAAGAGTGCGGCCCGTCGTCGAACGTCAAGTGGACGCTTGGTGAGTCAGCATACTGCCTGCCATCGCCAACGCTTGTTAAGTGCATAGAGAGGCCTGTCACAGTTCGGGCCCGTTTCGCTCAATTGTCGTTCCGGGCGGCCATTCGCTCAACGGCTTTCCGACAGGCAAAACGACGAGAAGAGCGTCGTCTGTTCGCGTGGGCGGCAAAGCAGGATAGACCTCCGCCAGCGTAGAACGGACGCGTATACCCGGAATGATCGAGGCCAGCCCTGGGCGATCGAGCAACCTCGTGATGTGCGTTTTGAGCGCATGACGGACTGTGCCAAATCCGAAAGGAACGCCCATCAGGTGTAGTGTAGGATACATTGCGCGTACAGAGTGTGGCACTCCCAGACCCTCTAGGTCGGGGCGTACCGCGTACAATCCGAGTTCGGCCACCAACACGTCGGCATCGCCGACCTTGATGAACCGTCGCAGCGCGCCAAGATGAGCCGCAACGCCCCTGCTGTCGTAGCCGACACATCGGAGCTCGGGCCTCGCACCCGCCCAGCTCCGATAGCCCTCAAAGGGACGTGCATTGAACGTTCCGGTCGGTCCGTAAGCCGCTCGTAAGAATGCCGAGAGCTGGATATGATCCGATAGCTCCAACTCATTCTCCCAGCACGTCCGCCACTGTATTGGGGGGCGCATCGACCCATCTCCTACGTTTGGCTTCATTGCCGTGTATGCATGAGGTGAGGCGCTACAGCAGGGTGCGCACGGAATCGAGCGCACGGGGCTGCTGCAGGCGCTCTCCTGCGGTTCGGCGAAGAACGACTTGGGAATGCGGCGCAATGCGTAGCAGGCCGCGGGAGCCCTACAGGAATCCTGCTAGAAAGAAGGTGGGTGCGGTCAGGTTGTACAATATACGATGGTATATCGGCGTCCTTTCGCGGACATATCGGCGTCCTGCGAGTTGCGAGACAAAGCACCTCTGATGTATTACTCGCCTTAAAGATGTTTGATGGGGTGATCGAGGTGGTTTGAATGTGTGAACTGGTACGGGCTACTAATGTAAGACATGGCGCGCTCGAACTGGGATAGCGCCTGTTGCTGTTTGCAAGGGGCACGCATGGTGGTGTCGATTGGATGGGGCGCGCTGTCCGATTGATCGTTGTAAAGAGCCCATTGCCGCTTGATAACTGGGTCGCGAGACCAAGGGGTCTGCAGGGCTGAGACCATATGTGAGCTTCAAGAAATGCCTGGGGCGGTGTCGCTATGATTCGCGGTTCACTATGTTCAATGCGCAGCGCCACGATCGTGGTCTCCAAAATCTAACGTGTTGCGTCGGACACGTCACTTTTATTCCATCGTGGCGCGCGCGGGTAAAATCGATTGTTTAGATGAGTTACATCTACACTGCGGATGAATGAACAATGCGGTTTCGTGGCCTAGATCTAAATCTGCTCGTCGCTCTTGATGCCCTGATAGCAGAGCGTAACTTGACGGCAGCAGCACGCAGCATCAACTTGAGCCAGCCCGCAATGAGTGCGGCGGTCGCCCGCCTGCGTGCGTATTTCAAGGACGAGTTGTTCACGATGAGCGGCCGTGAACTTGTCCTGACCCCACGCGCAGAGGCTCTCGCCTCACCTACTCGCGAAGCGTTACTGCACATTCAGCTTTCCATCACGTCTCGCGAGCCCTTTAGGCCGGACGAATCAAATCGCCGTTTTCGCCTTTGCATGTCCGATTTCGCGGCTATCGTGCTTATTCGCAAGGTGATTGAGCGCGTCGCGCGAGAGGCGCCCGGCATCAAATTCGAGCTGATGCCACTGGCCGATCCATTCGACCACCCCCTTCAGCGGGGTGCGGTCGACTTTATCATTCTTCCCGACGTGTACACGACGGATGAGCATCCGAAGGCCACGCTATTTGATGAGACGCTGGTTTGCGTGGGCTGCCGTTCCAACAAGCGATTGGCGCGACCGCTGACGTTCTCAAGCTACATGTCCATGGGGCACGTTGCTGTCCGGTTCGGCCGTTCTCGCGTCCCGTCAATCGACGAATGGTTCATGCAGGAGCATCGAGTTAAGCGGCGCGTGGAGGTCGTGGTTCAGGGCTTCAGCATGATGCCCCACATGCTCGTCGGGACGAACCGGGTAGCGACCATGCCGGCAACGTTGGTGCGGCATTTCGCAAAATCGCTACCCTTGCGCGTTGCAAAGCTTCCCCTGCCGTTGCCTGGCTTTACGGAGACGCTGCAATGGCCTGCACTGCACAACAATGAGCCTGCAAGCAAGTGGATGCGCCAGGTCTTGCTTGAGGAAGCCGCTCGCCTCGGTTCGTCACAGGAGGAACCAAGCCTGGCTCCTGAGTAGCGCGTCCCCCAATTGGGGCCGTTCAGACGCGGCGGAGCATGTCGCGCTAAGCCTTCAATTACTGGCCTCCACGTGACACGGGTTGGCCGCAGCAAATGACCCGCATGCCCTTGTTGGTCGTCGGAAACGGTGTCGCGCAGCGGCGTCCAGACAGGCGACGGCCCCACTCTGATTGCCGCCGAGCGCGCCGTTCGAGCAGAGGTACTCACATGTCGACTTTACCCGGAGGTCGGTTCAGATGGTTGGGTAGCTCGTCTAGCCGGACATCTGCGTCGACATTCTGAGCGAGGCGGCGCAGCAGATCGCGGACGGCGGTTGCGCGCATCACTTCGCGCTCTGCACGTTCCAGCTGCTCGCTCAACAAACGCGAAAGAGACGAGCGTCCTTCAAGAGCGCTCCGGATTTCCTGAAGCGAAAGGCCGAGCCGGCGAAGTGCGACTATGTGGTAAACGCGTGTCAAACTGTCGGCGTCGTACATGCGATGGCCGCCGCACGTACGCTGAGAAGCAGTGAGCAGTCCTGTCTGCTCATAGTGACGCAATGCCCGCACCGTGACGCCGGTGGCATCTGCAAGTTCACCAATGCGCCGCCACCGACGCTTATAGAATGAAGGCCTGTTCATAGCCGGACCTGTACAACCTGACGCCAGGGGAGGTTCAAGCGCTTTCGGACCGCTTGCCTGGCAGGGCGGCGGCGTGTCGTAGATCGAACGAAGCTTGCGATACGCGGGTGTTGCGGCAGGCCATGTAGCGCAATATTGCGCTAATAGCGCATCCGGCCTGAACTACGTTGAGGGCGCTACAAGCTGCATCAGCCTGACAAATGAACGCAGATCGTCCGCGGCGGACGTGCGTTCAAGAATGAGCGTCGCGAGTGCTGTGCGATTCGCAGGAGTTCGCATGCAATCGGGGAGCGCAACGACGGCCTCATCAAGAAGACGTCCGAGCATTAAGAGGTCTTCGGGAGTATAGATGCGGCCTGGCATATGCAACGTGGTCCCTTAGCTTGTATTCAAATCCGTCACGTCGGCGCGGCTCCTTACAAAGGGGTTTGGCTGCTATGAGGCAGAACGGAGACGGACCTGGGGCGCGTAGGACCGGAGACTTGAAAAAACGCAGGCTCCTCGGCCCGGGCACGGAGAAGCTCTCAGGTGCCCCCGCCTAGAGGAGCGAGTTTAAGCGACAACGCCCCGCCGAAGCGGCCGATCGCGCGGTGCCGGTCACTGGGAGGGAGACCTCATCCTTGGTCTTGGCAGCTCGGTGATCGGCACGCTGGTTGAGCGTACGACGCGCTTCACGATGCTGCTGCATCTTCCCCGGGTTGCGGGGCATGGCGAAGCTCCGCGCATGAAGAATGGGCCTGCTCTCGCAGGGCACGGAGCTGAAGCGGTGCGCGGCGCGATTACGCGCACCATCATCAGCTTGCCCGAAGAGCTGCGTCGTTCGCTGACCTGGGATCAGGGAGCTGAAATGGCTCAGCACGATCGTCTTAAGATCGACGCGGGTGTCCAAATCTACTTCTGCGATCCGCAAAGCCCATGGCAGCGTGGCACCAACGAGAACACAAATGGGCTGCTGCGTCAGTACTTCCCGAAAGGCACCGACCTGAGCGGCCACAGCGCCGACGAGATCGCCGCTGTGGCCGCGGCCCTCAATGCTCGACCGAGAAAAACCCTGGGTTAGAAAACGCCGGCAGAGGCCCTTGACGAGTTGCTATCGTGAGTGAACACAATCTGTGTTGCGACGACCGCTTGAATCCGCCTTGAACGCCGCGATCGGAATGGTGGATCAGGCCGGCACTTGGCCGCCGCGCCGCGATCGCCATCCGCAACGCCGCCAAGGCCAGCTCGGCGCGCAAATGATCCGCCATCGCCTAGCCGACAATCCTGCGGCTGTACAGATCCATGACGGCAGCCAGATAGAGCCAGCCCTGATCGGTCTCGATGTAGGTGATATCGGCCAGCCAGATCCGGTTCGGCGCAGTGGCGATGAAGTTGCGGTCGAGCAGATTGGGGGCGATCGGCAGGTCGTGGCGGCTGTCGGTGGTCCGCACCCGACGTGGCCGCGCCATGATGGCCCTGCTGCCGTGACGCCGCATCAACCGCTCGATGCGACCACGGCTCGCCCCGCGGCCCTGATCCTTCAACTCGGCATGGATACGCGGGCTGCCATAACGCCCGCGGGTGTCGCGGTGGACCCGCCTGATGTCGTCGACGAGGTCACGATTGGCAGCAGATCGTCGGCTCCCCGGGCGCGAGCGCCAGGCATAATGCGCAGCCGCTCGTTCTCTCGCTGCAAACGCGCGATCTCTGCCGCGTGGTCCGCCGACGGCAGCGTCGCCCGCGTCGTGGGGCGCCGCGCCGCCGCCGTCGGCTGCAGCCGAACCCCTCGCTGCTCCACCCACCGCCGCAGCACGGACTCTCGCAAGCCAAGCTCCTTGGCAACAGATCCGATCGAGCGCCAACTCGATGTTACGAGATCAACCGCTTGCCGCTTGTAGTCGTCCGTAAGCGACCGACGCTGACGTCCTTCCATCCGACACCTCCTGGCTCTTCGAGCCTACTACAGGTGTCCATCAATTCGGAGGAGGTTCACGGGTGCAACAAGGGAGATCGGTAATATCCGGAGCCAATGTGCGGTGTGGCACCGGGCTGTTTCTGATCGGTGCGGCATTCAGCGGCAGAGGCTCAACAGGTCATTTGAACAGGCCGGGGGGCAGGCGGTTTGCTTTTGGCGGCCCTGTGGCGAAAGGAGTGATCTGTGAACGGCGGCATTATTGGTTCGGATTGTGTGTGCTTCCAGCTGATTAATGTCGGTCTGCAGGAGCGGCCTTGGGATAAACCACTTGAATCGACCGCAGGGTCAGGTTGTACACGGAAAAGGTGGAAGCGCACAGGCGTGCCGAGTGAGCTCGATTGGTAAGCAATGGCTATGGCGATCGCGCTAGATGCTGTCGGTTAGGGCTGCATTTTGACGCCTTGCTGTGTGACAGCCTCGAGTGTCTTCAACCGAACCCATAGAGCCCAATGTGGGGCACTGTGACCGGCTTTGAACAAACCAAGAGGTGAGGTGCGGCTGGTCCGCAACAGAGATAGGGAAAGCAGCGCGACCTGCGGCAGCAGGCGGATGTCGGGCTGCATAGAGGAGGATCTGGATGTCAGGTGACGAGGAATACCTTCATCGACATGCTATGGCAGACAGGAGTCTCGCGGAAGGCAGATCCGCCGGGATCGCTGCGTACTCGCTGCCATGCGTGAACCTCAACAGGAACGAAAACCCGTTCCCGATGCCTGACGTAGTCATGCGGGCTGCGTTTGCCGCGATTGGAACCCACAATAGGTATCCGGAGGAGGACAGCGGCGGCTTACGATCAGCGGCCGCGCGAGCCTATGGGGTCTCTGTCGAGCAGGTGATCGCAGGAAATGGCTCATCGGAGATTCTCGCACTTATTTACCGGGGGTTTCTTGCCGCTGGCGATACTGTCGGAATGTTGTCGCCCGGCTTTTCGTTCAATCATAAATTGGCGGCGGTGAACGGAGCGCGCTTGCTTGAAGTTGATTGGGCCGATCACAATGCTCTGCCGGCGAGCCAAAGTGTTCGGCAGGCGGCAGGAGACGCAAAGTTCATCGTGCTCGCCAACCCAAATAACCCAACAGGGACATTCGTTCAGATCGCGGAAATTGAGCGACTGGTCGCTGAAACGGATCAGCTTATCGTGCTCGATGAGGCGTATGTCGACTTTGCTCCAGACAATGCACTGGGTCTGATCGACCGATATCAGAATCTTCTGCTGCTAAGGACGTTTTCGAAGAGTTACGCTGCAGCGGGCCTTCGCATCGGCTTTGGCCTCGGTAACCCGCGGGTGATTGCAAGACTGCGTAGCATACAGAACCCTTTCAACATGAGCGTGATTAGCCAGTCCGTTGGCGTCAGCATCCTCGAGCATCGTAATGCCTACGATCAGTGCATTGAATGCATTGTTCAGGAAAGGGAGAGAACTATGGTGGCGCTGTCGGCGCTTGGATTCTATGTCCTGCCATCACATGCAAACTTTGTATTGGCTCGCGTACCGCTTGGGTACGACGGTAGATGGTGGCAGCAAGCCTTAGAGAGGAAGAATGTGAACGTTGCGGTGTTTCCCGAGGGGGACCTTGGGGGCTTCATAAGAATCTCAATAGGTGCGGCGGAGCAGATGGACACCTGTTTATCTGTGGTCAGTGGCATTGCTGGGGGGCTGATCTGATTAATGAGAACGATTTCGTCAAATCGGGAGGACTAACGTGACAAATGTATCACGTCGAATACGGCTTGGAATCTTTGACCACTTGGACGAAGACGGTCTCGACTTATCGCAGCAGTATAACGATCGACTGGTGTTGGCCGAAGCGTGTGACCGGTTGGGATACCACGCGTACCATCTTGCCGAGCACCATTGCACACCGCACGGGCGATCGCCCTCGCCTAACGTATTTCTGTCGAGCGTTGCGCAGCGTACGAAGCAGCTCCGCATCGGGCCGATGGTCATGCTGCTAAGCCTTCAGCACCCCCTTCGGGCCTATGAAGAGGCATGCATGCTGGATCATTTGAGCGGCGGTCGTCTTGAGCTCGGTATCGGGTGGGGCTCTCTACCGATTGAATTGGGGTACTTCGGGGTTAGCGCAGAGAGCGCTCGCGAGCTGTATTCCGAAGGAATGGAGATCTTGACCAGAGCGATGCGAGGCGGGACCTTGTCCTACGAAGGTCAGCATTATCGCCTCCACGAAGTGCCGTTAGCAATTACGCCTTATCAGCGTCCCCATCCACCGACCTGGATTCCCGTGAGCCAGCCCGGCTCTGCGCGAGCGGCCGCTGAGATCGGTGCCAATATCGCGAGCATTGGCCCGGCCTCTATGGTTCGGAAATCGACTGACGCGTACCGCGCGTGCAATTGGCGCGGAGGGGCTCCGCTTGTCGGTTTGCTTCGCATGATTGTAGCAGACACTTCGGAAGCTCATGCGTATTCGCTAGCTGCAGCGGCTTACGACAGATGGCTCACGAGCTTTAGGGTCCTTTATGATCTCAGCGGGGTACCTGCCCCTCCGAACCTTCCGCCAACCTTCGAAGCAGCAATTGAAAGTGAATTGTGCGTTGTCGGAACCGCCGCTTCTGTGCGAAGTGTCCTTATTGATCACCTGGAGCAAGCGGGAGCTAACTATCTTCTCTGCCAAGTGGCCTTTGGCGATCTCCCGCTTGTTGCGGCCTTGAACACGGCGACTATTCTCCGGTCCGAACTTATGGCGGGAGGCGGCCCATGAACCTCTTAGGATAAGAGTGATAAACCTTTCGGTGGGCTGAAGCCCATGATCCTCTCTGGACAGGCGCTGCGGCGCCAGGTCGAGCGCCTGTGAAGCGGATGCCCGCTCGGCTGCACCTAGTGCAGTCGAGCGGGCACATCAAGTGTTCGAAGCATGGTTGTCCCAGGCGGCGCGGGTGAGTACTCCAGGTCTGCTCATTCGGCGGGCTTTCCGGGCGCTGAACGAGCGAGTGGTGGTGCCTCGCAAGGTGGCGAGGTCCGATGACCTCGAGGTGGGCTCTGTATTTAACAGGAGAGTGACGACCGACTGAGGGCGGATCAGTCAGCCGAGCAATGCGAAATGTCAAAGAGAGACAGAAGCTGTTGTAGTAGGAGGTTAGATGGCGAGAAGTTGGTTAGGAAGATGAAGGTTTGTGAACTTGTCGAGCTTTTGTCGAGATGCGAGCAGGATGCGGTAGTCGTCATCACGGACGGTTCGTCGTCCTCGATTGCCGTGGCTGTGGTTTGCACGGTCCAAACCGGATGGGCCCACAGCCAGCAAGCGAACCCCAATTTGTCATTCCTGCCCGACGGATTGGATCATGCCATGTTACCGAGAGGTAGCAATTTGGCGCGTGGGGTGAGATTACTTGGCCCTAGATGTGAGCCGTTGTTGCTCCTTCAGTAGACATTCCGGGGACGACAGTGCCGGCGTCTGTCCCCAGTCTGGCGTCATCCGTGCTTGACTGTTGGACGGGCGGCTCGTTCCGACAAAGGCATGGAACTTGGCGACTCCCATTTGGAACTTCTGGAACTACATCAGCAGCCGTAGACTTTGACTGACCCCCAACGATTATCCAGCCCTGAGTACACTCTGGCTGTTGGATTCCCGATTGGGGTCGTAGCGACGGGAGCTGATGTAGCGCGGCAATCTGGGTAGGAAGTGCGCGGCAATCAGGATGGCGAGGCGTGTCGCGGCCTGATGATGATTGCCGCGATGATTGTCGCGCGCAAGAGTTTTGTTGAACTCTGATTGTCGCGCAGCGTCAATCAGCGACGGTTTTGGATGTCGCGTGCGATGGCGGCCGTCCGGGACCGCGTTTTCGTTCGAGGGCGGTCCGTCTGCGATAGCTCTCGACGTTCATCTCGACGATGGTGGCGTGATGAACGAGGCGATCGATAGCGGCCAGGTCATGGCGGGGTCCGGGAAGACCCTGTTCCATTCGCCGAATGGCTGATTGGCGGTGATCAGCATCGAGCGGCGCTCGTAGCGTGCGCTGATGAGCTCGAACAGCACGCTGGTCTCGGCCTGATCCTTGGTGACGTAAGCGAGATCATCAAGAATCAGGAGATCGAAGCGATCGAGACGATTGATGGCCGCCTCGAGGTTAAGCTCGCGTCGCGCTAGCTGGAGCTTCTGCACGAGATCGGTGGTCCGGGTGAAGAGGACGCGCCATCCGTTCTCGATGAGGGCCAGGCCGATCGCTGCCGCCAAGTGGCTCTTTCCGCCGCCGGGCGGGCCGAACAACAGCAAATTGGCGCCCTTGCCCAGCCAGCTGTCACCGGCGAGCGCCATCACCTGCGCCTTTGAGATCATCGGCACAGCTTCGAAGTCGAAGCTGTCGAAGGTCTTTCCGGTGGGCAAACGTGCTTCGACAAGGTGTCGTTCGGTCCGACGGCGGCCGCGTTCGGCAATCTCGTGCTCGGCGATGGTCGCGAGGAAGCGGCCGGCCGGCCAGCCTTCCTTGTCGGACTGTTCGGCAAATTGCGCCCACAGCACCTTGATGGCAGGCAGACGGAGCTCATTGAGCAACAGATTGAGGCGCGCGGCATCAACCGTGTTCGTTACGCTCATGCGGCACCTCCGGTCTCGGCGGTACCGATGAGGCATTCGTAGGTCGCAAGCGGCACGAGCTGCACCACGACGTTCGGCAGGTTGGCGGGATCGGGGGCGAAGTAAGCACGTAGCCGGTTGATGTCGGGCAGTTGGCCGGCCTCGAGGTCGGCGGTGAGCTGATCGGCGAGTTCGGTCTCGCAGCCGCGTTCATGAGCGAGCGCGAGGAGATCGACCATGATCCGGCAGGCTTTTTTGTCCGGCAAGCGTTCGCGCAAGCGATCGAAGGTCTTCCGGTAGGCATCGCGCGGGAACAGCCGATCCCGGTAGACCAGATTGAGAAGTGCCATCGGCTTGCGCCGCAGGGAATGGATCACGTGCCGATAATCGACGACCTGGTCGTACTTGCCATTGGGATGCGGCCGCCCACGCGGCAAGGTGACGAGATGGGTGCCCCCGACGAACACGTCGAGACGATCGTCGTAAAGGCGCACCCGCAGCCGGTGACCGATCAGGCGCGATGGCACCGTGTAGAACACCTTGCGCAGGGTGAAGCCGCCGGACGAGGTCACGCGGACGATCACCTCTTCGTAGTCGGAGGTGCGCCGATCGGGCAGCTCCTGCAACACCACGCGCTCGCTATCGATCCGCTTGGCGTTGCGGGCATTGCGGCGGCTGACGATCTCGTCGATGAAGCCGCGATAGGTGGCAAGATCGTCGAAGTCGACAGTTCCGCGCAGCAGCAAGGCGTCCGCGATTGCTCGCTTGAGATGACCGTGAGGCCCTTCGATCGAGCCATTCTCGTGGGCGACGCCTCGATTGTTGCGGGAAGGCCGCATGCCGTAATGGGCACAAAGGGCCTCGTATCGCTGCGTCAGATCGTCCCGTGCATCACGATTGAGATTGCAGAATGCGGCCGACAGACTGTCGGTCCGATGCTCCCGCGGCGCCCCACCGAGCGACCAGAGGGCATTCTGCAGGCCTTCCGCCAGGGCGACGAAGCTCTCGCCGCCAAGCACGACGTGGGCGTGCTCGAACCCGCAATAGGCCAAACGGAAGTGATAGAGACGATGATCCAACGGAGCACCCGCGATCGTCACACCCAACTCGTCCATGTCTGTGAAGTCGGAGAGGCCGAGTTGGCCAGGCTCGTGGGTTTGGCGGAAGATCACCTCCTGCTCCTCGCCGTGGACCGCCCGCTATGCACGGATCCGACGTTCCAGGGTACGACGGATACCGATGCCGAGATCCGGATGACGCCGTAGCATCTCCTCGAACACCGCCACCGGGCGTAAGCCAGGTGCCGCCTTCAGGATCGGGACGATCTCGGTCTCGAACACCTCGCTCAACGGGTCCGGTCGTCGCCGGCCGCGGGGCGCCTTCCTTTGCGATGGAAATCGGGGATCTCTCTCGATCCGATAGGCGGTCGACGCACTGAATGACGCCTTGGCCGCCGCCACTGGCGGGCTATCGGTCTGACGGTACTTCATGTAGAGCCTTCTGTGGTTGCCGCCCGCAATGCAAGAAGTTTCTGACCCTTTGGCGTGTGATCGAGTGCGGTCTTCTGTCAGGCCTTCCTTTACGGCATTTTCAGAAGCCGCTGGCCGGTATGGTGATCCGCGGACCAGGTCCAATTCTCATCTCCGAGCACGTCGGCTCTTTGGCTCTAGCTGGTTTCCTGATCCAGATCTGTTCGATCGTTGCGCCCATTCGGGTCGTCGCCTTCTCACACCCCCTTCGCCAACGTCAGGCTATTTCGTGCTGCATGCAGTCATGCCGTCACTGCCTGCGCTGGGTTCCGATAATCCTCCTTCCGGGTGAGCATGGCCCAAATCGTCCGAGCCATCTTGTTCGCCAAGGCGATCGCCACAAGCATGCGCGGCTTCCTCGCCAGCATCTGCGCCAGCCAGGATCCGCTAGGGATCGACTTGCGCCCGAGCCAGTTCAGCCGCGACATCGCCCCAACGATGAGCAACTGGCGAATGTCCGCCTGTCCTTCCTTCGAAACGCGTCCGAGCCTTTCCTTTCCCCCTGAGGAATGTTGCCGTGGGACCAAGCCGAGCCAAGCCGCGAAGTCTCGGCCACGTCGAAAGGCCGCCATGTCGGGCGCGAAAGCCTCGATCGCGAGTGCGGTCAGCGGGCCGACCCCCGGCATTGTCTGCAGCCGCTGCGCCGTGACCGTCCGCGTCGCCAACTTCTTGAGCTGCTCTGCCTTGGCATCGATCCGCTCCGTCTTGTAGGCGATCTGATCAATGAGACTCCGACATTCCTCGCGGACCAGTTCTGGTAGATCGCTGTTCGGATCTTCGAGGATTGCGTCAATGCGTTTAAGTTGTTCGATTCCTTGCGGGATGATATGGCCGAATTCGTAGAGAACAGAACGCAGCGCATTCACCAGATCGGTGCGCTGATGAACAAGGCGCTTCCGAGCCCGAAAGAGCACTGCCCTGGCCTGCTGTTCTTCCGATTTCGGCTCGACGAAGCGCATCTCGGGGCGCTGTGCCGCGATCACGATTGCTTCGGCATCAGCCGCGTCGTTCTTTTGGCGTTTCACAAAAGGCTTCACATATTGCGGAGCGATCAGTTTCACTTCATGGCCGAGCTTGACCATCTCCCGTGCCCAATAGTGGGCGCTGCCACAGGCTTCCATCACCACCACTGCCGATGGGTGGCCCGCCATGAACTTCCGAAACTGAAGCCGCGACAGTTTCTTTCGAAATTTCAAGTGTCCCGCCATTGACGCCCCGTGGAGCTGAAACACATTCTTGGCTAGATCCACTCCGATCACCGTATCCATCAATTTGCCGTCCTCTTCGCTTCGGGGTTCAAACACTGCGTTCTTGGCACATTACGATGCCGTCTGGGGAGGGCGGCAACCATCCCATCTCATCTGGTGATCTGTGATGTGTCGGCCGGGCACGCGAGTGATTCCTCTTGGCGGAAGAACCACTTGCATAACCCCGCCGGCCGCGATCACCAGTCGGCGCGGTCCTCCTCGGGATCGCGCCGACGCTGGGCTCGTAACTCCGGTCGGGCTACGCCCTCCCTACGTCACGAGCCCAGCGAAACTCTCTCACCTTGATTGACGCTGCCTTCCATCCTGATCGCCGCGCGACAAGCTGACGCGGAGCCTTCGCATAGCGCAGTGCCAGATCCCGGCAGGTGAAGACGAACCCGAACGGGGTCTTCCATCCGAGCTGGGAGTGTGGTCGCGCGTCGTTGTAATCGGCCCGCCGGCACCCAGGCACGACACGGGCCTGGGCAGGGACGTAAACAGCGGCTCGCCCCGCAGCTGGCCATTGAAGTCTTCGATGCGCATTCTGCATAGGCTTGCCGGGCCCCATTTAGTGCCAGGCTAGGCGGCTCTGATCAGCCCACGACATGATGCCATTGCTGTCGGCCTCGCTGTTGTCGTTGACCACCATCTTGGAGTTGCCGCGCTCAATGGAGTTAAATCGGTTGCGCGATCAGCGGTTCGGACGCTGCAGACAGCCTGCGCGGCGGACGTAAGTCCGGTTCGCCGGCGGGGCGGAAGGCAAGCGGGGACCTAGCTGATCGAGAGATCGAGAAGCTCACGCTCAAGAAGCTCCAGCACGAGCAGTTCGGACAGTCCTCCGGAGCGAGGCGCATTGCTGGACTGGCTCGAGCTGCAGCTCGCTGGCCTGGAGGAAAAAGCTGGGCAGTCCAGACCGGTCTCAGGTGGCTGCGGACAAGATGGCGGTGCCATCGTTCGAGCGCCGCAAGCCAGCCCGCCGGCCACTGGCGGAGCATCTCCCACGGGAACGCATCGATCTATGCGCCACCTGCGATCTGCCCATGCATGCCTCCGGGCTGGGAATTGTCTGAGCCGTATCCTGGCGCGCTTTGGATAGCCAACGAGCCACCCTAGGCGGTATGCAAACAAAGCTTCGGCAACTTGCCACTTCATCGTCGGCCCCGCGATAGGAGTGCTGCGGTACAAACAAGCCCGCGAACCGCGCATGTCGGTCATCCACTCTGCCGAGCGTGGCTTTCCTCAAACAGACCGGAGCACCTTGTTTCTAAGCAGAACGTCGCCCTCAATCTCTCGCGGATACAGAGTAACCACTTCGAACGCGGGAAGGAGGTCAAGGATGGAGCGCAGTGAAAGCTGGCCTTCGTACAGTTCGCGGTCACTATACTCGGTGTAGATGAACCGTGTTCTGCCCAGGGTTTTCTGACCGCCAGCGATTACGTCCGACTCAGCTCCTTGAACATCCATCCAGATTAGATCAACAGGGCCGCTGAGACCAGCTTCGCCGCTCCAGTCATCCAGTCGCTGGGTCTCGACCAGAATCGAGTCATCAAAGCGAACCCAATCATATTCTGAAAGGTGATTTTTGGGTCTACGTATGGAGCCCGATAAGTCCCACCCCCTCGCATCTCCGTCCCCATTGCTCGGATGAAACTCGATGGTACCGTTTCGATCACTGATGGCGAGCTGCATGAGCGCCACGTTGGGTCGAGCCAGACGCTTATTCTCCTTGAAGCGAGCTATTGCGCGAGGGTCAGGTTCAAAGCAGTATACGCTGGCGTCTGGACACAGCTCAAGAAATCGCTGTGTGTCGCTACCATCATTGCATCCAATGTCCAAGATAACCGGGCATGTGACCCGAAGATGAGAAACGATCTTCTGGTGTATTTCCAGTGTAGGTAACGACTCTAGCATCTGTCCTTATCCTTTTCGTTGCGATGTGTGTTAACCGGTGGAACCAGGAGCCTGGGAGGTGCTGGCGGGTTGCTCAATAAGGGCACTCGTCGAGTAACGAGTAACAACGTTGAGAGGGCAATGGCAGCTCTGTTGCGAGGCTCTGGCGGATCATTGACCGGGGTAAGTAGCCTTTGGCTCAGAGCCGCGTTCACAAGTGGAAATTGCGAGGTCGAGGAAACGGTGCGGCTACCCGAGAGCACGCGATCGGAGGCGAGACAGGCAACCCTATGGTTGGATAGAGCGTCCACAATCGGTGAGATCTGGCCAAGCAGTAGGCAAATAGGAGCGTATCAACAATCGTGTTTCCGGTAGCGTTCTGCGCCCTAATATTCATTGAGGGATCTCTATTTGCGAGCTCGCACCGAGCTGCTGCTTACTATTGCGCGGCCCACCCTCGGCTGTACAATCGATTTCAATGATGGGCTATATTTGGCTAATGGATAGTTGGCCTCCAGAGGCCAGCGAAAAGGTCATTTAAATACAACACACGCGCAATCACCGTCCGATGGTGGCGCCTGGGGTCTGGCCGCGTGCTGCCGGGCGTACGGGGCCACCCGCACTCGCGATGATTATGGTCATTCAAACTTAGGTGGGGACCCGATGCCCTGCCCTCTCTAAGTTGATGTGCGACACCACGATGGCACGTCACTTACAAAGATGGCATCAATGGCCGTTGACATACTGCCGAGTGAACGGCTCCGGTGCTCGGTTTCAAGACCTATGTTCATACCAACTTGTGCACCGTGCAGGCCGCCGCGCCATGACAGGGTGCGAGATGACGGCCATAACGGCTGCAACTAATAGCTCAGAGCCGCATTAAAGGTCTCTCGGTCGAGCTCGCCCTCGGACGAGGCAACGATCACGCAGGCCACGCCGTTGCCACAGAGGTTGGTCAACGCGCGGCATTCGCTCATGAACTTGTCTATGCCCAGCACGATGGCCATGCCCGGCACGAGCCGTGGATCTACGACCGCGAGCGTCGCCGCCAGCGTGATGAAGCCTGCACCGGCGATGCCAGAGGCCCCCTTCGAGGTCAGCATCGCCACGAGCAGGATCGTGAGTTGCTGGCTGAACGTCAGATCGTAGCCGAGCGCCTGCGAGATAAAGAGCGTCGCTAGCGTCATGTAGATGTTGGTGCCGTCGAGATTGAACGAATAACCCGTGGGCACCACGAGGCCGACCACCGATTTTGAGCAGCCGAGACGTTCCAGCTTCTCCATCAAGGACGGCAGCGCGCTCTCCGAGGACGAGGTGCCGAGCACGATCAGCAGCTCGTCCTTGATGTAGGCGAGGAACTTGAAGATCGAGAAGCCGGCAAGGCGCGCGATAATGCCGAGCACCAGGAGCACGAATAGGGCCGCAGTGACGTAGAAGGTCGCGATCAGGCCCATCAAATTGAGGATCGCGCCGGTCCCGAACTTGCCGATCGTGTAGGCCATCGCGCCGAAGGCGCCGACCGGCGCCGCGCGCATTACGATCGAGATCACGCCGAACACCGCATGCGCGGCATCATCGATGAAGCTGCGGATCAAATGGCCGCGTTCGCCGAGCCCCAGGATAGCGAAGCCGAACAGGACGGAGAACAGCAGCACTTGCAGGATCTCGCCTTGCGCGAAGGCGCCGACCACGGTGTCGGGAATGATGTGCAGGATGAAGTCGACCGACTTCTGGCCTTCGGCCTGCTTGGCGTAGTTGGCGACCGCCTGCGCGTTGGCCGCCGCACTGCCGAAGCCCGCGCCCGGCCTCACGACATTGCCGATGATGAGGCCGATGATGAGCGCGAAGGTGGAGACGACCTCGAAATAGACCAACGCCTTCACGCCGATGCGTCCGACCTTCTTGGCATCATGGATATGGGCGATGCCGGAGACGACGGTGCAGAAGACGATCGGAGCGATCACCATCTTGATCAACTTGATGAAGCCCTCGCCCAGCGCCTTGATCCAGTCATTAGTGGCCAGGTGCGGCCAGCGCCAGCCGACGATGCCGCCGAGAGCAATTGCCGCCAAAACCTGGACATATAGCATTTTATGTGAGCGGGCTCCGGCACGCGGCTGCTCGGCGCGCCCGACGCCTCCAATGGGTTTGGTCATGTCTCCATCCTTCCTGGCGATCGGCTCCCAGTGTGCAGAACGAGCTTTGGCGTTGGCAGCGCCAGTGAGGCATAGTGGCCGGCATGTTATTGGGGCATGTGGGCGTGCTCAGGAAGGCGGCTTAAGCGGTTTCGCCTCAGGCCGATCCCGAGTTCATTCGAGTATTTTTAGGCTGTCGTGGATCAAACCAAAAAGAGCCAGCGATTGAGCTGTTTTTGCGCAGCCTCGTCGCCACCGGTCAGCGGGCAATAGCTGCCTTACACGCTCCCAGTCTAGGTGATCCAAAATCACGACCTTCATCTCCCAGTCGCAGCGTTCCGCCAAGAGGGTCTGTGGGCGTAAGCGCAGGTACTTCACTATTTCACGTTCCTGCATCCAATGTCTAAGGGCGCCTCGCTAGAGAAGACTGCGTTCTTCTTCGAGATCGATCAGGCTGCGTGGCGCATGATAGTAACGGGATGAGGAATCTGGTTATTCCCGGGCATCTGGATCATGCAGACGAAGTGTGCATGCGGACCTCCCCTATTCTCGTGAGCTTTGCCCTAAAAGAGCAAACTGCGTGCCACGAGTGTTACTGTTCAAGGAGAGCCTTATTATTGCGGAGACCATGGGGTGCGTAAACGCAGCCGATTGATTGCGGGTAGCAAGACGACTAATTGTGCAAGAGCTCTGGTAACGGTGGCCGGGCGGCGATCGTCTCACATCATTCACCATCTGGATGTGTCGCATCAATACAACCGATTGTACCAATCTGGAAAGATGAGCAAAGACGAGGAACGGAACGGCGGAATTGTCGCATTCGTTGCAATGATTACGTCAGTTTCGTCGGAGGGTGCACCAATCGGTCGGGAAGCCTTCGAGCCCGATCGGGTCAGCCCAACTGGCGCTCCGCGGGTCGTAAATCGCATGCCGAGGCATCATGTTTCATTGCTCAGCACAATCAACCGAGTGTAGTTCGCAGGCGCTCAAAGGAGCGCCGCGAGACCTAAGCCTTGATTTTGCTAAAGGCATGCTCATCATCTTGGTGATCATCGGACATTTGATACAATACGTTATTTGTAGAAATAACGAATATTGGCATTCGCCTTACTTCAAGTTCATCTACATGTTTCACATGCCGCTCTTCATGGCGATAAGCGGCTATTTGTCCCACGGAGCGCTAGTTTACAAGTCGCTGTCGCGCAGCGTCGCTGATCGTGTGAAGCAATTGTTGCTGCCGGCGCTATTTTGCGGCACGCTTCTCGAAGCAATCAAGTTGGGGGCGTTCAAGCTAGCTACGGGGTCAGTGCCAACAAGCCTGCGTGATGTACTGTTTGACCTTGCGAAGGAGCTAGTAGGCTCATATTGGTTCATTTGGACCACATTTGCCTCATTCCTCGTCATGAGGAGTCTTTTCGCGTTGTGCGGCCGGGTATCGGCCTGGGTGATTGGCACGTCAGCGATCTTTGTTGCCCTCACTCCGTTGACAGTTTCGATAGTGCCATTGGCGCGATACACTTACCCATTCTTTTGCCTTGGAGTCGTGTTCGCTCATTCGAAGGAATGGCGGACGGCCATAATCTCACGATACAAATCGCTCTTGATGGTCTTGCTTAGTGGAATGGCTTGTGCGTGCTATTTCAACTGGAACAAAACAACCTACGCCTACAACAACCTAGTACTGGTTCACGATACAAAGCAAGTGTTGCTTATGTTTCTTGGCTCTGCATCTGCCTCGGCAATTGCAATGGAAGTGTTGCTGCAGGTCTGGCGCTTTGGCTGTTCTAGTCGCGTGGTTCTCTTCGTTGCGGTAGGTCTTGGGCAGCGTACGCTGGTCCTTTATCTGATCCAGGGCGCCGTGTTCCGCTTGATGGACTTTATTTCGTTTGAAAGACCTTTCGAGCTATCAGTTAGAATCGCAATCGCTGCGGCGCTAGGGGCGGGAATTGTTGTCATCGCCGCAGCGATTCAGTGGATTGTGCGCGGCCTTCGAAGGATCTGGGAGTGTCGCCGGAGCGCTACTCGGATCGCTATTGGCCGTGTGGCCTCCGTTTGGGACAGAAGCGTTTAGCGTCGTGACGCCAGATGTGCCATCTTCGAACGCTTCCTGACCGATGGTCGCATCGAGCTCGACTCCAACATCGTCGAGCGCGCCATCAGGCCACAAACAATTACGAGAAAGAATAGTCTGTTTGCCGGCAGCGACGGCGGCAGACGAACCTGGGCGACCATCGCGACACTGTTGCAGACAGCGAAGAAGAACAACGTCGATCCGCTCGCTGGCTTGCTCTCACGCTTCAGCGTATCGCCAACGGCTGGCTGAGCAGCGAAATCCACGCCCTTATGCCATGGAACCACGCCATCTGACGGCCTCACCCTGCCGCTTACACTTGTGCCGTGGTTGGACACGATCATTCCTGGCTTGTCGCGTCGCTCGACGATCGCCGTCAGTTCGCGGGCGACGCGCCATCCTGAGATCCACTGGAGAACCTGTCTTGCACAAAGTCCAGCGACGGCTCGCGTTGGGCCACGCCTCGACAAGGGTCGTGGCACGGTCCCACGGCTTTGTGGCGAGCCCGCCGCTGGCGGACGGGGGGCCTTTCCCGCGATAAAAGTCACTAGATCCGGTTAGTTGCCGGGGCTCTCCCTCGCTGCCGCGGCTCGGCTAGTGCCGGCTATTCGGCTCGTGGATCGCTCAACCAGCCCCGCAGAGCCGTGCGCATGGTGACAGGAGCTAGCGCGATCATCCACTCTTACCCGACCTATCTGAAACCCACTTGGTAGCCGCACACACCTGGTGGATTAAATCGAAAACCGTACGCGAGCTCCAGGGGATATCAGAAAGATAAGAGAGACGAATTCGCGGCTGAGCAAGTTAAATAGCGTCCCATTTGCAGGAGATGCTCGCGCCTGATCGCTGTAAGGTAGACACACATGAATGGATCACCGCACCACGATAAGCTCGTGAGAGCCGAGCGATGCAGCGCACTAATCCAGACTCAACTCGTCAAAACGCGATGTCGTGACGGCAGGCGCAGAGCTCGTGTGGTCCGCGGGGCACCATGCTTTGAGAGTTGCATAATGTGACGCTTGTGATTGGGCAAGCCAGACGAGATACAGACATCAAATGCGATCGCGAAACCGCCAAATCGGGTTAGGGGGGCTCAAGCTCTATTTGCGCCCTTCCCTTCAAGGGTGAACGAGATGCAGCATCCTGCCCGGGGGGCGACGAATTTACCGAGATGTTGTGGAATACGGGAACGACCCCGCACGTTCCAATCCACATGGAACACGAGAGAATTGCACTGGCCCGATAGCGAAGGTTTGTCGTTGCCCACGACTGCTGCTTCGGGCGCAGGCCCCCTGAAGGGCGGATCACTAGCTAATGCCATCATCAATGGCGTGGTTACGAGAGGGATAATAATAGAGAGCCATCGAGTTAGGACCCTGATTAGCGCCGGTGACCGAGAGGCAAGCCAAGTTTTCGCGCCTTCTGACGCAGCGACCCAACGGTACGCTTTGTAAGCTTTGCAATTTGAATGACCGGTGTTTTGGCCCTTGAATGGGCGCGGAGTTCCTTCACGTCCGCTCTACTGTACTCGCGTCGCGCAATCTTCTTTTTTACCTGTTTTGCCATACTTGCTCCGGTGTCCTATTTACGCGAACAATATCAGGAAGGCACCGGTCTTGCCAAGGCTTACAAGCACTTCTGGGATGCATTCGCTAGTCGGCGGCCGTGCCAGCCTCATTCGTGAAGAGCGGCATGTCTTCGGCGGCATCTTTTATCGCCACCCCGGGGGAAGCGCCTGAATGTGCCAGCGTCGCATTTGCATCATCAGCAAGGATTGATCCGCGAACAGTCGGGACTTGCGAGCGCATGATGGATCGGGAGTATCTGTTCGCAGTCGCATCAACCGTTCCTCTCGCTTGAAAGCAAGTGAGCCTGTATAGCGCGACAATCTGGGTGGGGAGCTTCCACCCTAATTGCCGCGCGGCATGAGCCTGAGAAATCGGGGCGCAGCGAACGTGTTGATCTCCCACGCAAGTTAGGCGGCGCAGTGTCGAGCATTGTAAGCGAACTATCCATCACTTCGGGTGCAAGCTATGGTTGTTCTCACTTAGCCGGACGTGACCAAGCGCAGCGTTGGATCGGTAGCACCGGAATTATTCTCTGAGCAGTTCGCGCGCCGGGCATCCGTCGGATCAGGACCAGAAAAGCTCAGGGGATCGTCTGAACTTGTGGGCACCCGGCAGCGGCCATGCTTCATTGCCTTGCCAAAGTACGGTTCTTCGATTTCACTGTATGTCCCTTTGAGAAGCGGCACTCCTCGTTCGTTGGGGAAGCGTAGTGAATAAGGCCGGCGCGGTAGGCTTCTCTGATTGCCACAGTGCGCGTACTTGTACCCATCTTTCGCATAATGTTCTTCATGTGGAAGTCGACTGAATTCCCGCTGATGTGGAGGAGCCGGCCGATATGCCAGGAAGACCTGCCTTCCGCCGCGTGCAAGAGGATCTCTTTTTCACGTGGAGTGAAAGTAACATTCAGATATCGGTTCTCATCTGGTAGGGGCGCGATAAGGCCATAACCGATGTGGAATTGAGAGGCCAGTGCGGCGAGGTGAAGTAAGGAGCCTTTCGGATCAGCCCGATCGCTTTCGGAGGCAAACAGCGCCACGGATACATGGCCCTGCGCTGCGAAAAGGGGAACGCTTATGCCGCGCTTAAAGCCCGCTATTTTGTAGAAATCCAGTGCGCGTTGCTCTTCTGGCAGCAATCGACATCGTGCAGACAGCTCCTCCCAGCATATTGGGCGTGAAAAACGCCGTGATCGATGAATTGCGGGGTCTATATTGCCGTATTCGTGTTCTGCGTAGGGCTTACTCCAGTGGGATGGAAAGTTCGAGGCGATCATGGGGGCAGGACTTTCACGAAGGCGTTTGGGCGGGGCGTATGTTACTGCCGCATATGCTACTGAACCGAAGCCCAGCTTTCCTGCTTTGCTTACCAGCATTTGGAACAGAGGTGAAAGCGACTGCGTGTTGGCTGCGCAATTGATCAAGTCGTAGTTCATAGCTGCCACGCGATGGGTTCATGCTTGGGGAGTTGATTGCGGGGTAGACGAGCGGTCCGACTGATATCGACTGTCATCCGTCTCCCGGTGGCCGCCGAGATGAGGACCAGCGGGCTTGGTTGTAGGTCCTCACTCCGAGACGGTAGTAGCGACTGCCTTTCTTGGCGCTTTGGCATAAGACTGGGTGCGGGCGGTGGCGTCGCTCCTACGGTGTGATGCGCCGCTTGTTCCGACTCGTGCAGGACGAGCGGGATGTATCCGGCGGACCGGCGCTGCGGAAGCCGGCGAGCAAAACTAACGACGTGCTGCCTAAAGGCCCTGCTTTGTTTAAGGCGCGTGCGGCGTCCACATAGGCTCGGATGAACGCAAAGACGTAACTTTTTAGGTAATCGCGAGGTCAGCGTCGCGCGGTTGTCGTGAGCATTCACAACTCTATGACCGGGTTTGACGCGCTTTCTTGCGGTGTTCCTATTGCGTATGCGCCGCTGTTCGGTGTCTGAGTGGGGACAAGCTACGAAGCCATTGCTCATGTGGATCTCCAACGCTTTTATGCTCGGTGAGCAAGTTGCGTGCCGCTGGGTCGACCAGCTGCATGCAGGCGCCATGTTACGATTGTTGTTAAGAATGCCGTGGTGATGCGCGTGCTTAGGAGCACAATAGAACTAGCGGGTAATGCACAGCTGATGGGCGAGAGCGGTGACTTCTGTTCTTGAAGATGGAAGTCTTCGCTTGTGATCGCGAGCAGGCGATCACAATGAAACAGGGACTATGGGTCAGCCGAAATGGCCCAAGGGGTATCGATCGGATGCCACGCGAGCGCAGTTGCCCAGAGCTCGCTAACTTCCTGAGGAAATCCGTTATCGCTTAGGAGCGGCTCTGGCCGAGAGACCCTGACCTAAGCGGCACGTTTGAATCAGGTGTGTTGATTTGGGTTCCGTTCTCAAAAGACGATCGCCGATCTTCGGGCATGACAGTCGGGCGCGCTGCAATGTTCTATCGTGAGATCTCTTGGCCGCCGCATGCCCGGGCTAAGCGTGGTGCCCGCTCTCAGCGGTATCGAAGGCACCGTCAAGCGGCTAATAACACCAGCGTATACGGTGCTCAGATGCGGCGATTTACGCCGTCTAGCGAGGCCTTGCTTTAGCGGAATATTGGGAGGTAAGCGTCTTGTCAGTCACTCTGCTGAGCCAAGACAAATTGTGAGAGATCAACGCTAGTTATGGAGCGATCTAAAACAAACAGTTGTTGGGACCCAAGGGGCTCTCGCTTTAGCTCATTCAAGTCAGCCGAGCACGGCTGGCGCGGTGAGGTGTTTCGTTTCAGACGAGGAGCACAGAGGTGTGCCCCCAAAAAAACGTCGCATGCGCGCTATCCAACGCCTCTGTACGAAAAGGGACCCGGCTCGGCCGGCCCACCGTCCTCGGCCGCTCGTTTCGCTCCTGATCTCAGCGGTGACTACCGCTTGCGCGAATGCCATCGCAACCGTACCTCGGCTGGCCTCGCTCCCCGGGAAATACAAGGATGGTTGCGGAACGGTGGTCATGGCCGGTGGGCTCGCTTCGAAGGAAATGCCAGAAGAGCGTTCCGTGGTCGGGCTGCCTGTCCATCGCATGGAATTTATCTAGTCTTGGCCAGAACTCGACGCTCATTTGGCAACTTACTTCTATGCGACGGCATGCAGGGCAGTGAGTTCATCTTGTCGCCTCTCAGCGTGTCCCCCTCTTCTCTCTTGGTTAGTCGAGGCACGGCTCTTGCTGCCTACAAAGAAGCATCACCATCCCGCCTCCCTTGTGGTGATGTTAGGGGCGGGTTCGGCACGACCAGCTGCTGCCGGACCGCCCCGACGATCGTAGACGATAACAGATGAGAGTGGGCCTTAGGCCAACCTATTTGTGATTCGCGGCACGTGCCGTGCAAAGCGCTGTGTCCTTGCTGCATGGTCGCAGTTCGCTCCATGCTCCGTGACGCCGAACGTCTTGTGATCTGCGAGAAGATGGCGCGTTTAGCGGTGGATGATCGAGCCGTTAATCCGCGCGCAAGGGGCTGGTTCGCGAGCTCGCTTTGCAGGGGTGCCAAAGGACCGCTTGTCGGGTCTCAAACGAGGGCTCGTTGATGGAGCCGAATCGACTTGTTCTCTCGGCGATCTCGAAGCGCTGTCTGCCGTTGTGTTAGGTAGGAGCATGGGTATTGTGGCATGCCGTCGCTCATCCTCGCGGCTGCCTTTGATTGCCTCGATCAGAAGCGAAGTGTCCGCTGGTTCGCTTCAACAGAGTAGAAGCTTGTAGTGCAACGAGTAGCTGTTACGTTCTGTTACTCGAAGAACTGTGCTGCTTCGAGGACCTCGCAGCAAGTTCCTGATGGACCGTACTCGTTCGTGCGGCCCAATCAGTGGGACGTGGAGTTACGGTCTCGATTGGGCGCGTGATGATGTAAGAGCCCAGAGCCGCGCGACGATGCGTGGGGCAAAATTGATGCTCTCCCTTGCGCCTCAACCCAAAAGCGCTGACACTCAGCCTGGCTCGAGTCTAATTGGGGCCGGCCTTGGAGTTCTGCAGCTACGAGATCAGCGACAAACTCTTATGATTTGCGACCAATTCGAGATCGTGTTCCGTGGCGTGGTGTAGCTGAGTGCGGGTCACCGCGTTCGCCGGCATGGGCCGGATCGGTCGCTGGCGATTGCCGGGAAGCTGACGGCGGGATCATCGCCCAACGGGGCGATGGTTTCCAGTGTCATGTAGCGGCCGCGCTGGACCGCCCACTCGTCGTTCTGGTCGAGCAGGATCGCACCGACGAGGCGTCGATGGCGTCTTCATTGGGGAAGATGCCGACCACTTCGGTGCGGCGCTTGATCTCGCCATTGACCCGTTCGAGCGGATTGGTAACCGGTATGAGAGTTCTCGGTGCCAACGTTCCGCTGCGGTGTTCGACATCGTGGCGTATGGTGCGACCATCGGGACAGAGGCACCGGGAGCACGAAGGTGCGGGCAGGCCGATACACACGATGAGCCGAGAGCTCGTGTTAGTAGCTGGCCGCCTCTGCGACTTGCCCGGTTGCGCCGTGAGCGCGAGTCCGTAGTTGTCGTGTCGCCCGCCGCTCCCGCAATAATCAACGGAAGGGAGGACGCGCAGATGCGACGCGTGATTGGTATCGATGTTCACCGAACCTTCGGCGAGGTGGTAATCTGGAAAGACGGCATCCTTCGACATGCGGGCCGGGTCGACATGACCCGGGCCGCCCTTGAAGGATGGGCAAGAGTCTGCGGTCGACCGACGAAGTGGTGATCGAGGCGACTGGAAATAGCATGGCGGTGTCGCGGGTGCTGACGCCATTCGTGGCGCGGGTGACTATCGCCAATCCGTTGCAGGTGAAGGCGATCGCTCAGGCGCACGTCAAGACTGACAAGATCGACGCCGGTACACTCGCCAGCCTGCAGGCGGCGGGCTCCCTGCCGCAGATCTGGACGCCTGATGCGGAGACCGAACGCAAGCGCAGGCTGGTGGCGCGGCGCTACCAGGTCGTGCGGCATCGCACGCGGCTCAAGAACGAAGTGCATTCGATCCTGAATGCGCACCTGATCCCAAAGTGCTCGCATGCCGATCTTTTCAATGCCCGCGGCCGGGCGTGGCTGGCCGCTCAACAGTTTCCGGACGATGAGCGCGCGGCGATCGATCGGCACGTTCGTGAGCTCGACCGGCTGGCGGAGGACTTGGCCCTGCTCGACCGCGAGATCGCGCAGGACGCCATCGACGATTCCGCGGTCAACAGAGTGATGACGATCACCAGCGTGAATGTGACAGTCGCTACCGGGATCGTGGCGGCGATCGGCGACATCAGCCGGTTCAGCAGCCCGCAGAAGCTGGTGAGCTATTTCGGGCTGAACCCGAGGGTGCGGCAGTCGGGACTGGGAGCCGCCCATCACGGTCGAATCAGCAAGATCGGCCGCAGTCACGCATGCGCCATACTGGTTGAGGCGGCCTGGGCAGCGGCCAAGGCGCCCGGTCCACTGCATGCGTTTTTCGTGCGCATCCGTGCGCGGCGTGGCCACCAGATCGCCGCGGTCGCCGTGGCTCGGAAGCTCACTGTGCTCTGCTGGCATTTGTTGACAAGGGGCGAAGATTACCTGTGGGCCCGCCCAGCGATGGTCGCCAATAAGACCCGCGCGATGCAACTTCAAGCCGGACATCCGCAACAGAAAGGCAACCGGCGTGGACCAGCCTATACCTGCAACATCAAGGCGCTGCGCGATGGCGAGATGTCGATTGCCGCCCAGGCGGAGCGAAGCTACGAACGGTTCATGTCGCAATGGAAAGCGCGGCGGCCAAAAACCGGCGCGCGGGCGCCTCAGTTCGGCAAGACAAAATAGGGCAGTCCGGTGACGCTTGCAGCCGACGCGTCACGCTTCGCCACGAGGTCGCCCGCGCCCAACAATCATAATCGCAGCTGACGGCAACTTCCAGCCGGGCCAGTCCCGTTCCACGCAGCCGCCGTGCTCGGGCGGATCATGGCCAAGCCTTGCGGTAGCCGCAAATGCGGCCAGCCTTGACCGCCCCTGCGCGCGGCGGCTGCGTGATCGGTGGCCGGGACGGAAGAATGACCCGCGCGACCGAACAAAAGAATGGACTTACAGCGATTTTCGCAGTCGTCGTCTCGGTCTGAAGAAATCGCTTGTCCATCTCATCCGTCGAGTGCAGCTTGGCGCGATGCGCGGCTGGGAAGCTCATGTAGGCGAGCACGTCGGTTTCGGCCTCGTCGAGGAAGGCGGCGAGCTTCGGGAGCTTGGGGCGGAGCTGGTCGGTGATGCGCCGCCATTGCGCCCGCGCCTCCTCGGCATGGTCCTGGGCAAAGGCGGTGGCGATGAAGGAGGAGACGACGCGCCGGCCGCTCTTGCCGGCATGCGCCAGCGCGTTGCGCATGAAGTGCACGCGGGGGTCGTTGAAAAAGCTGCAATTGGCTGATTCCGTTCTCGTCGGCGATTCGCGATTGGCGGAGCAAACGAGATGCTGGGGCGCAAGGAGCGGGATCAGTTGGAGCTCTTCATCACTGGCTCGCTCAGACAGCTCGTCCCAGATGAGCACGTGCTGGCACGGGTCGATCGTGTGCTCGACCTATCTTGGCTAAGGGAAGAGGTCTCCGACCGCTATAGCGCGAACGACGGTCGGCCGGGCGTCGATCCGGAGGCCGCGGTCCGCCTGATGCTCGCGGGTCTGCTCACCGGCATCGTACACGATCGCAAGCTGATCCGAGAGGCTCAGGTTAACATCGCCATTCGCTGGTTTGCTGGTTATGGCCTGCATGAGCGGCTACCGCACCATTCCAGCCTGACGCGCATCCGCCAGCGCTGGGGCGAAGAGCGATTCCGTAGGATCTTTAAACGCACGGTCCAGGCCTGTCTGAAGGCCAAGATCGCAACAGCCGAAGTGGTTCACATCGATGCGTCGCTAATCCGCGCCAACGTGAGTTGGGATAGCCTCACCGAGCAGCATGCGGTGGATGTGCTGAGCGAAAATCAAAGCGAAGATGAAAGCGAGGATGAGAGAAAGGGCCGGCAAAGCGGGAAGTACAAAAAGGTCTGCACGACTGATCCCGATGCGACAATGGCTACGAATGCCCGAAACCGGCGGCTGGAACCCGCTTACAAGCAGCACACTGCCGTCGATGACAAGGTCGGTGTCATTCTGGATGTCGCGGTCACGACTGAACAAACGAACGAAGGAGAGATGATCGAGCCGCAAGTCGATGAGATCGAAGCGATTACGGGCATCGACATCAAGGTCGTCACCGCCGATGCGGGCTATGCCTACGCTAAAGTCTACGGCGCGCTCGAGCGGCGCGGCATTGATGCCCTCATCCCAGCTAAAGCCGAACCAATCAAGAGTCGCGTACCGCTCAGACGCTTCCGGTACGATGCCAAGAACGACATCTTGAAGTGCCCGCGAGGACGTATCTTGCGCCCCGCGCGGCCCATCAAGCACGGCCGTTTCTTTTACGCGAAGGCGAAGGATTGCACCCGGTGTCCGCTCAAGCGGGATTGCCTATCCAAAGGGCGGGTTAACAAAGCGGTCGTTGTCGGTGACCATTATCCGGCACTGCTGCGCGCCCGCCGCCGTCGCGAGCGATGGAGTAAGCAGGATCGACATCTCTATCAACGCCATCGCTGGCGCTCAGAGGGATTCCACGGCGAAGCCAAAACTTGGCATGGGCTGGCGCGCGCCGTACGGCGCGGTCTACCGAATATGAAGATCCAGGCCTACCTGACGGCCGCCGCCATCAACCTCAAGCGGCTGGCAACCGCTCTCCTTGCGCTTATTCTGTCTTGGATTGTCCCTCAAAATGCGTTTGCGGCTTCAGATCGCGCCGTAGCGCGGGCTTTGACGCGAGGGCCATGATAGGCCGGTCGCTGCATCGCGCGAATCTATGGGCCACTTCTTCAACGACCCCACGCGGCAGCGCTGCCAGGAGGCGTTGAGCACCTTGGCCACGGTCGCCTTGATCCCCTCGTGGGCGTCGGAGACCACCAGCTTGACGCCGCGCAATCCCCGCCGCGCCAGCTTGTGCAGGAACGCGGTCCAGAACGTCTCGGCCTCGGACGGGCCGATGTCCATGCCGAGCACCTCGCGCCTTCCGTCGCTGTTGACGCCGACCGCGATGATCACCGCGACCGAGATGATGCGCCCGTTCTGGCGCACCTTCACATAGGTGGCGTCGATCCACAGATAGGGCCAATTGCCCTCGATCGGGCGGTTGAGGAAGGCCTTCACCTTGTCGTCGATCTCACCGCACAGCCGCGACACCTGGCTCTTGGAGATGCCGCTCATGCCCTTCGCCTGCATCTGGTCGTCGACCGAGCGAGTCGAGACGCCGTGGACATAGGCCTCCTGCACCACCGCGGTGAGCGCCTTCTCGGCCATCCGCCGCGGCTCCAGGAAGCCGGGGAAGTAGGAGCCTTTGCGCAGCTTGGGAATGCGCAGCTCGACGGTGCCGGCGCGGGTCTCCCAGCTCCGATCGCGGTAGCCGTTACGCTGGACCTGCCGCTCTTGGCTCTTCTCGCCGTACGCGGCTCCGGTCAGGCCCTCGACCTCCAGCTCCATCAGCCGGTGGGCAGCAAAGCCGATCATCTCGCGCAACAGATCAGCATCGGGGATCTTCTCTACGAGCGTGCGCAGGTTCATCATGTCGTCGGTCATCGGTGGTTCCTCGAGTCAGGTTGGCTGTCGCAATCCAAACCTTACCGACGAATCATCGGTGACCACTCGCAAAGCCGCTCGCTCGCTACAGCGCTATGGGGGAGCGCGCGTCGCGAGCGGCTTTGCTAATGAGCTACACCACTCCCTGGGACACGACCCCACTCTCGTCACTCCGAGATTAAGGAGGTAAGCCAGTTGCGAGTACCGCGTCGGAATCCAACGCCAAAAGGTGTGACGTATGCGCAATGCAAGCAAAGATGGTGTAAATGCTCGCCTCTCAGCGGGTAGTCGCAGGAGCGCCGGCTTGCCCTATCTGCCTCAATCAGGCCGTTTCAGCTGAAACAAGTTGCCTCGACCTGTACAACCCAAGTGGCGGCTGCAAGGTACCTTGCCACCTCATGCGGCAAGGATTCAGGTTGTTGATTTTGCTGGTATGTTGGAACGTGGTACTGTCGATCGAGGTGTGCCAGGAATATCGGAGCACGGTGATCTTCGGGCAGGCGAAGTCCTGAGCGGGAAGTCTGGGCTGGTCGCGCTCGTTTGCGGCTTTGTTCTCTACGTCAGGTTGAATTGCCGAATTCGGAGGGGTAGCTCGAGAAGAAAGCAGTGAGGGCCCGGGTCATACTTGTGTATACCGGAGCGGGCCTATAATCGGAAGTCCGTAGGTTTTGGGCGAGAGCAGTAATCGGCCCTCATCCCGGACCAAGCAGAGCCGTTATAAGGCCGAGAATCTAGGTTTTTTGGATTTGCCATGGTTCTGTTTGAAAGGATGGCACGTGAACGAGCGCTTGCAAGCATCGCAATTGGTGCCGGATCACAACGAAGCAGTGGTGCTGATTGTCGACGACGATGCCTCGATACGGAAGGCTCTTACGAACCTTTTCCAATCGGCGGGTTTGAAAGTGAAGGACTTTGCCTCCGCCGCGGAGATATTAAAAGCGGACCGCCCCGAGGGGCCGAGCTGCCTTGTGCTCGATGTTCGGTTGCCTGGATTGAGCGGTCTCGAGCTGCAATCCGGTCTCGCTAGCGCGAATATGCATACGCCAATTGTTTTCATAACGGGTCATGCGGATGTTCCAATGACGGTACAGGCAATGAAAGGGGGGGCGGTTGATTTCCTGACAAAGCCTTTCCGCGATCGGGATTTGCTTCGCGCAGTCCAGATTGCAATCGAAAGAGATCGACAAAGGCGAGAGCTTGAGAAGATGCGAGCCGGCGTGCGCTCACGCTTTGAAGGTCTGACGCAGCGAGAGCGTGATATTCTGACGCTGGTTGCGTCAGGGCTCTTGAACAAGCAAGTAGCGGGTGAGCTCGGCCTCGCCGAGATCACCGTCAAAGTCCACCGTGGCCAAGCCATGCGCAAAGTCGGCGCTAAGTCGCTCGCCGATCTCATAAGAATGATTGAGTTGCTGGGCCTGTCCCGCTCAAATGGAAACGTGCAAACCTGAGTACGAGCGGCGGCTCTCGGTTGGATAGCGCTGCAGCTAAAGGCTTTCCGCTTATAATGCCTCATCTCATCTCGATCATTGACGATGATCCGTCCGTTCGTGCCGCCACGAACAACCTTCTGTCCTCTCGCGGCTACGACGTTCAAGTGTTTGCATCCGCCCCAGAGTTTCTACGCTCGGAGGTGCTGGCTGCCACGTCGTGTGTAATCGCCGACATCCAGATGCCTTTCATGAACGGGCTTGAGCTGCTACGGCAAATGCGAAACGACGGTCGTCAAACGCCGTTTATCTTCATTACGGCCAATGCAGAGAGATCAGTTCGCGCCCGCGCAATCGAAGCTGGCGGTATTTGCCTTCTCGCTAAACCATTTACCACAATGACATTGATCAACTGCCTCATTGCAGCGCTCGAAGGACTTGACGACACAAGGAAATGAAAGCGACCACTCTTTGCGGAAAGCACCTCAACGGAATTGGTGAGTCTGAGATAATCGCCTGCACTCGCGGTACACGTTACGTCCTAATCGGAACTCTTGCAATTGCGATGCACGCGTGCGTTGACGGAGGCTCCTTGATGTTCAGTGCAGTTAATCTTGGCGGCCAAATCCTGCCGACGCGCTCATCTTACTGCGCAGTTTCAAGTGAAAGCTGTTTCCAGTTGAGGCGCTCGGGCGAAGTCGCACATCGTTGATCATGAAGCGGTCGCCGAACATCTTCGGCGGGTTTAACTCTCGGCCCTGGTCCCTAAAGGCTGAGCGTGGGCGAGTCGTACGCTTCCGGCGTCCGCTTCCTGACTATTGCCGAATAAGGGAGATTCGGTGGGCGGTGCGTCTTGAACGCGAATGCGATGGTTTTCCCCCTAAGGCGAGAAGTGGCCGTCAAGTTCGGAATGTCGGAATGTCGATTAACGTTCACAATTTCGGGGTTGCGGAGACGCGGGGAGCGCGCGTTCGGGCGTGATCTTCTTCCCGACTGTTGAAGCGCCAACTGTCGATTCCGCTTTCGATAATATCCTAATGAAGGTTCAGGTGGTCGAGCGGCGCGGTGGTCATCTTGGTGTGTCCGCAAGGACGCTCGGCCATTCCCGACTACCAGATTGGTGGTCACCAGCACGAGTGCGCTCGTAGGCGACCGATGAGGTGGAACAGGGAGCTGATTACCGGATTGGGCGAATGGCAGATTGCCGAGCTCGTCGAGAACAACGAAGTCCAACCGGGTCAGGTGATCGGCGAGCCGTCTTTGGCGGCCATCGCGGACCTCGGCTCCTAGCCTGTTGAGGAGGTGGACGTCCTTGTAGAAGCGGCCACGGGCGCCAGCGCGGACACAGCTGCGGGCAATTGCGATCGCGAGGTTAGTCTTGCCAGTCCCCGGGGCAACCAGCGTTGGCCGATGTCTAGGAGCCCGATTGAGATCCTCCCCGTTCCATCCGCAATGCGCAGCGTTAGTCGTCGTTGTCACCTTGCAAGCGGCTTGAGGGTGAGACCGATTTAGTTATCAGGCAACCTGATGGGATGTTAACGCTCCTGCCGGCATGGACGGTGCACCACCGCGTCCTTCCGATTGATCCCTGCTCCGCGGCTTGCGGTGGACGGTCGCTGGAGGTGCGCGCTCTTGTCGACGCGGTTTTATCCTCCTCTTAGGGTTATTCGTCCCATTTGTGGGGACGTCGTCGTGGCGAGCGCGTCACCTCACAGGGAGATCGGTTCGAGAGCCCTCCAAGATGCAGCAGCATTCCGATTGAAACTTGCCAGCAACGCTGGAGCTGTTGAAGGAGCTTCCTACCGAATCGCTCACCGACGGGGTGACCGACGCAAACGACATGAGGAGGACAGCGGTGAGCAAGAACACGCCTGAGCACGCTCCTCGCCGGGCCATCGTGCACGTTCGTCAGTCGGCGGACGACCAGGTTATCAACAACCGAGTGGACCGCGCCGGCAGTAAGGCTTAGGTGACGGTGCGCGGCAGCTTGGCTGGAGCGAGGTGAGCGTGATCGACCATGATCTCGGTCGCTTTGGTGGTGGCACCGCGCGTCGCGGGTTCGAGAAGCTGCTCGCCGCATTTGCGAAGGGCGAGTTGGCGCCGTGGTTTTGATTGAGGCCTCTCGGCTGGCCCGCAGGGCAGGCATCGTTATACACTCCTGGATTGAGACCACGAAGCAAAAGGCGCGCAGGAGTGAACTCTTCCATACGATATCTCACGGTCTCTCATGATCGGATCGAGAACGACCTAGCGCGACGGTCAGGGTGAGAGCGTATGTGGAGGCTCCCGAACGTGCGGTGGTTGCCCCGTGCAAATTCGCCCCCGGGGGGAACGGAGGAGAAGGCCGGCCGTGGAGCTGGCCGGGGTTGCGCAATGACCGGCTCCTTTCGTTACTAGGCATTTGCGACGTCGTCAGTTCGTGCTGTGCTGACGGCCGATGCAAGCAGCAGCGCGTTCGCCTGCTCGTTTCGCGAAGAGTTAAGGCGACGCTGAAGGGTTAGTAGGACCTTGTAAAATAGAGTATCCTGCGTGCAGTTTGGACAGAAGCTCGCTGCTCATCCGCCATGGTTCGGCTCCGCATCATGTTTGAAGTGCGACGGTCACACTAATGACGGGAACGATCAAGCTACGTACTCCTTCCCGGGTATTCAAAGCTCGAAGACCGCTGTTTTGATCGACGCGTCCGTGCTTCGGTAGCGCCAGCGGAAGGCCCGACGAAACGTGCCGCAGGGTGACCGTACCCCCGCCAGAGGTTCGTCAGGATCAATGGAGCGTAGCGTACGTTTGCCTCAGGCGGCAGGGCTCCATTGTCCGTCCCCCGAGTTGACACCCGGATGACGCGTGCCGAGCCACCACCTTCCGGCCGAGCTATTCGGGTCCTAAAACAGGATCAGCGTCGCCATAGCTTAGGAGTAAGACATCATTCTTTGTCCTCGCTCTCGCAGTCGAAGCGATTCTGACGCATGCTATTCAACCTTTCGAACACTGATCGCTCATTCTGGCCATAGAGCTTAATGCCAATGATGACTTCTCGCAGATGTGCTATATTGTAGCGTTTGGTTTGCTCGACCCAGCGGTCGAGCGTAGCATCGTCAAGCGATGGCTCCTTGGCTTTGAAGTAGGCGCGGCGGGTCTGGGCGGACGACATACCAACTTCCATGATGGTGTCAAAGCGAGAAGGGCGATCGACAAAGCGCCTGTCCAGACGGTCAGGGTGGTTGGTGGTCGCAACGTGCAGCACGTTCGCAGTTTGCGCGTTGCCATCGAGCAACGCAAGAAAGTGCTCAGCGCCCCATCTTTCCACGAGCTCGTCCAGATCCTCCATAACCATGACCACGGGCCGCTCGGGCTCAATGCGACGCAGCAGACCGACACACGCGCTAGCCAGTTGCGGGCGATCGATAAAGACAACTACGCCATTATGATCTCGGACAACGACCTGTGTCATTTGTCCGATTGCGCAGGTCTTGCCACTACCGGGAGGGCCCCACAGGAGCATGCCGCGCTTGTGCGTGAAGCCGTACTCGACGTACTCCTCGCGCAGAGCCCAGAACTTGTCGAACTCGACCAAAAGCCTCTCCGCGGCGGTGTCCGGCAAGTTCAAGAGCGTGTCAGTTACAGTCGGCACCTTTTCGAAAAAAACGGTGCAACTATTTTCGCGGCAGCGATAAGCACCTGCTGGCAATTCCAAGGAAGCGTCAGAGACTGGGAGGAAGGTCGTGCCGCTCCGCGCCCACAGCGCAGCATTAAGATGGAATTCGTGATCCATGTACTGGTCCACGCACTCGTCGACGCACTCGTCCACGCACTCGTCCTTGTTCTCGTTTACGGAGAAGGCCTCTTTCATGTACTTCCTCGATTGTTAGATGGAGTGTCAGAGTAAAGGGGTAGCAATAGTTGTGCCATCGCAAACGAGGTCCGTATAGCGACCGCGATCCTGACCGGCGGCAGTCACGTGGCTGGTGAAGGGAAGGCTTATGTATTCACCCGTTGCGACACCGATGTGTGGCTAATTCGACAGACTTGTCCGAAATCGACCAAGCAATGCCGCGGCGTTCTTGTTTTCAATGAAGTATCACTTCGGCATTCAGTGGCCTGGCCGTTGCGAGCAGTTGGGCGGTCTGGCCAGACTTATCCTCGTGATCGTGGGTCGACACATTCTTGCCTCGATTCCGTTCGGCGGGCCGAACTGTGTTTGGTCGCTCTTCGAGTACATGCCCATGATTAACGTTATGGCCAAATGCGCAGAGCCCCACACTGGGTGCTGCTGCAAGTCTAGTGTCCTGAACCAGAGCATTGGATCGGCAGAAGCGCTCGATTGAATTGGTCCATGGAAATGGTTTTGGATCGGCGTTGTGCCGTTCGATGAATGAAGCGATGTCGGCCCTGACGGCGGCAATGCTCCGATAGACGCTGCGCCTGATGTTCTTGTCGGTCAGGAGCTCGAAGAAGCGCTCCTGATTGAGCCATGACGAGCTGGTCGGGGTCAGGTGCACATGCCAACGCGGCCTTTTAACTAGCCATCGCCGGATCAGCGGGGTCGTGTGCGTGGCGTAGTTGTCCATGACGAGATGGACGTCGAGCCGGCGCGGGCTGGGTCTCGTCGAGGAGCTTGCAAAATTCGGCGGCGCGGTGAAGTCGGTAGCACTTGCCGATGACCCGTCCGGTCGCAATATCGAGGGCGCGACCAGCGAGGTGGTGCCATGCCTTTTGTAGTCATGGCTCCTTCGGGCCGGCTGGCCAGGTCGCATCGGCCACATCGGCTGGCTGCGATCCAGAGCCTGGATTTGGGATTTGTCGCTCACACACGGGACGATGGCGTGCTGCGGCGGCGAGACGTAAAGCCGACGACGTCGCGGACCTTGGCCAGTAGGTACGGGTCTGTCGAGAGCTTGAACGTCTCCATCCGATGCGGCTGGCCCGAAGGCCCGCCAGATGCGTTGAACCGTCGACACCAACAGACCGCTCGCCTTTGCCATGCTGCGGGAGCTCCAATGCGTGGCGGGGCAGTTCTCCAGCGTTCGCACGGTCACGACTTCGATTCGGACATCATCAACCGTGCGCGGAGCCCCGGAACGCGGCTCGTCGTGAAGCCCGGCCACGCGCTGCTCTACAAAAACGGTGGCGCGACTTGCCTACCGTCCCGCCGCTCCAGGCGCAGCTTGGCCGCCACTTTCTTGTTCTGTCCTCCCTCCGCGCAGGTCAACACAATCCGGGCTTTCAGAGCCAGCGCCTGCGCCGTGTTCCGCCGCTTCGTCAGTGACGTCAGTGCGGCACGCTCATCATCGCTCAATATCAGGGGCGCAAGTAGCTGGACCGACATCAAATCCTTCGTCGCTATTCCAGCACCCAGCTCTGGCACAACCAAGCGAATCCAATGCGATTTTACGATTGCGAACTTGTGAGTCAGGACAGTAGTCATCTGGAATGCAAGTTCGTCACCGCCGGCGAGCTCGCTCGACGGCTCACGGCTTTGTTATGGGGGCAAAGATGCTTTCGGTCTCGATCAATGGATCGTGGATACTGCGAGGAGCGAACTGGCCTCGCTTGCGCAAGAGATCGACCGCGACATTGCAGCTGTCGCGGAGCCATCACCCAACCCTAGAGCACTATCCCCATCGACGGGCTCTTATGGTCCCTGCTGTCCGGAACGGAATCTCCGCATCGATAAGTGTAGCCTCTGCCGAGATTAGGTTGCGGCGCGGTGAGTAGGCCTCGGTGTGCTGACGTCGAGGCTCGATGTGGACGGCGGTAACTAACACAAGTCCAAATAGCGGCCGATCGATCAAGTTGCACGGTCGTCGGCGGGCTCTCTTTGTCAGGTGCGGCAGTTGCCGCGCCGTTGATGGCCGCAAATCAGCCGGCCTGGATGTTTAATTCTCTCTTCCTCAGAACAAGGAACCGGCACCCGGCGGCACGCCGCACCCGGGTCATCAGGGTCCCAGGGAGTCTCCCGGGCGGGGGGCTCCTGCGCGCCTTCCGGTGGGCCCTCTTGCGTGCGGGCTGAAGCAGTGCCTACCAACAAAAGCAGTGCGGCCGTAGTCAAAAGCGCGCGTTTCATCCGGTTTCCACTAGAACAGATACGAGAACTCCACAGCCAAGTATGCCATCCCAGGTGCTAAGGAGTAGCCGGCGTTGGTTCACCAGAGGTCTCGACTTCATTCCAGGATCGTACAATGTGACGCTAGGTGCGATTCAAGCCTTTTCATAACGGAGGCACAAAGTATCAACCTGACATCGCTTAGGTCAGCGCTCCCGACGGCATCGAGCGGGAGGGCGTGATTGCTGCCGGCCCCAACGTAGTGCCCGTCCTGGCGATCGGCCTGGCTTGTCGAAGCTCGGCGAACGCGTGACATAGACGCCGCAGGAGATTCCAGCTCAGCTACCATCTCCACCATTGTGCGGCGGCTGGTCTTGGCCATGAACAAGGCCCAGTCGATGACGGCGTCCACAGGTTTGCTGATCGCTTCGGTTTGTGCACTCTTACCGAGCTTGTCCGAGATCGCCCAGGATACCGGAATAGCGCCAGCACGGCGATCAGCAAAGCATGCTCTGCGTGCTCCATGCGTCCATGTGCGGTCATGAGTTCTTCGTAACTCGACAGTCACTCGCAACAGGCATGGATAGTGTTGCCGGAGCATGTCGGCGCCGGAGATGCACCTGGATGCAGACCTCGATCCGGCACTGGAGATGAATGCCGACGTATACCTGCATGACTGACAGCGAGATGGCCAAGACATTCCTCGACAGAGCGACGCCCCGGAGTGCCTAGACGCCACGTGTTCCATGCGTTCTCTTTTACAATTGCTTGCCGCCTGGAACGTCGTTATCAGGTTCGAATAAACTCACGGACATATTGGTCATCGCGGAGCCTGATTCTCCCGATATCGACGGCATGTTCGCCTCCTCTTCCGAGCTCCGCTAATGGGCCTCCTGCCCCCGCCAGCAAGCGAAGCTGGTAAGGGGCGGCAAAGACAAGGAGCACACCATGTCTCAGACACCCAATACCGCGATCGCCGTGATCGGCATCGATATCGGCAAGAACTCGTTCAACGTCGTCGGCCACGATGCGCGCGGCGCCATCGTTCTGCGTCAAAAGTGACCGCGTGGGCAAGTGGAGGCGCGGCTCGCAAATCTGCCGCGTTGCCTGATCGGTATGGAAGCCTGCGTCGGCGCACATCACCTGAGCCGCAAACTCGCATCGCTTGGTCACGATGCGAGGTTGATGCCGGCCAAATATGTCCGCCCCTATAGCAGGGGACAGGAGAACGACTTCAATGACGCCGAAGCGATTGCCGAAGCCGTGCAGCGCCCGACGATGAAGTTCGTGGCGACCAAGACCGCGGAGCAACTGGATCTGCAGGCGCTGCACCGGGTGCGCGAGCGGCTGGTATCGCAACGCACCGGCATCATCAACCAGATTCGCGCCTTCATGTTGGAGCGCGGGATCGCCGTGCGCCAAGGTATCGGCTTCTTGCGCACCGAACTGCCCACCATCCTTGCGACGCGCGCCGATGCCCTGTCGCCACGCATGTTGCGTGTCATCGAGGAGCTGGCAGGCGACTGGCACCGGCTGGATCAGCGCATCGATGGCCTCTCCGGCGAGATTGAAGCATTGGCCCGTCAAGATCAGGCATGCTCGCGCCTAATGACGGTGCCTGGCATCGGGCCGATCATTTCGAGCGCCATGGTGGCCGCGATCGGCACCGGAGACGTATTCTCCAAAGGCCGCGACTTCGGCGCTTGGCTTGCCCAAGCAGATCTCGACGGGAGACCGCACGATCCTCGGCAAAATCTCGAGGCGCGGCAATCGCTACCTGCGCGTTCTGTTCGTGCAGGCGGCGTGCGTTGTGCTGGTCAGGATAAAGAACTGGGAAAGTTATGGGCTCAAGTCCTGGATCGAAGCCGCCAAAAGGCGGTTGCACCACAACGTGCTCGCGATCGCGCTCGCCAACAAGCTTGCCCGCATCGCCTGGGCGGTGCTGGCCAAAGGACGCGCCTTCGAGCTGACGAGGACTGACGATGCAGGCGTCCGACCCGCTTGATCCTCGCGCCGTGCTGGGCGCGGTCAAGGCGCAGCCTGGCAACGCCGGAGCCAGCCGCAAGCCAAGCGCGACGGCTGGCCTTGACCGCCCCTGCGCGCGACGCGATCGACGTTCTGCGGGCCGGGACGAAGGAACGGCCCTTGGCTCGAACAAAGGAACTGAGCAAAATGAGGAGCAAGCGATGACGTAAGCCCCTATCAATAATTTCCAGCCGAGGTCTGCGAGAGGATGAGACGAGATGGAGGTTCGGTCTTCCCGGCGCATGCGAACACTGGTGACCCGAATGGTCCAATCGAGGCCTGTCCGCTAACGAGAACGCACGCGCGCTGATATCCATGGTGGCCGGAGCAAATGCTCCAATCAAAGGCCGGATACATTGATGCAAGACCGCTCACCGCCAGCTCGGCGAAACCACTTGCAACGCACGGCCGGACCATACATCGGGGTCATTTATATTGCTCCTTGCTATAGATCCGCTTCACCAGTAGCCGACAGTTTCGTCTCGCCGGTCGGTCACAAATCCGGGCAGTCGTACTGGCGATAACAACAGTGGCGTCCGTAACAACCGTGCCTATAACCGTGGCAGGGATATGCGCGGAACGGGTACGACCGCGGGCCGGTATGGTACGGACTGCAGCCATAACTGACCGGAGGGTATCCATAAGGCGGCTCCGCATATACGCAATAAGGGCCATAACAGCCGCCGCTCGTACTTGCGCCACGGAAGAGTTCGGCTCTTGCAAGACTGGAGATCCTCCGTTCGCAGTTGCAGTGAGAGACAGGGGACATCGTGGTCGTGCCTCCAGGAAAGGCCTGCACGACTCCGACACTCCTCGGCATCGGCGCTGCCGTCGCCAGCTCCAACTGGACAACCATCAGGACTCCCACCACCGTACAGCTCAATAGGGACTTCCAGCTGCTCATCGTTCGACTCCTTATCACGGTCGTTTCGACAGTCGGCTCCAAGATGTCGTCAAAAAGCTCCCGCCTGGCGGCCTGCGCAGCCAGTGCTGCTGATCCAAATATTGGCTGCCGCCAATCAAGTGCCACAGCCACATGATCGCTACGCTACTTTCCTACCCCAATGCCAAGACGTATAGCGCTTGCTTGGCGAACGAAAGCAGCACTCCACCGGCTGCGAGAGCGGCCACGCAGAGTGCCAAGATCACCGCGCGCTCCATGCTTTACCGTTTTAGGCGGTCGTGAGCGCCCGAAGGTGGGATCGGTCGAACAGTATCTTGGATAATGGACGTATTGGTCAGCGCGTAGCCTGATCTTATTGATATCGACCGCATCTCGAGCACGCCTTCTCCGCCATTTACAATTCCCCTCCAGGGCCAAATAAACCTCCCCGGAGTAGCTCCGGGCAAGCCTCTCAAGGAGAGGATCAGCAAGTCCGATGCCATCGGCGGGAGCATGACAGTTCTGACACGTATAAATGAGTTAGGGGATTCTGAGCACCATTGCGAGAGCGTCGCGACGCCATGTTAGTGCGACAACTGTCCCGAGTCTGACAGACGGGGACGTCAGTTGCGTTCTGGTGTTGATCCCATAATCAGACGTAGCACAGCTGCCCTCACTCTACAGCAGGCCTGCCGCTTCAGCTGGAGCATCGCGTTCCTCGCACCGTCGCCGCCATCGGTCAAAACGAGCAAACTGTGGCGCCTGAGCCGCTCGTGCAAGTCGCGTCCCGGTATAGGCAGCGTTCTTTGCTGCCAGTTCAGCGACAACCGGCGGCCACACTCGCTCGCGGACATCGAGTCAATCGCGCCGACGGGCGCCTAGTGTCGCGCGACGATCAGGATGGAAGGCAGCGTCAATCAAGGTGAGAGAGTTTCGCTGGGCTCGTGACGGAGGGAGGGCGTAGCCCGACCGGAGTTACGAGCCCAGCGTCGGCGCGATCCCGAGGAGGACCGCGCCGACTGGTGATCGCGGCCGGCGGGGTTATGCAAGTGGTTCTTCCGCCAAGAGGAATCACTCGCTTGCCCGGCCGACACATCACAGATCACCAGATGAGATGGGATGGTTGCCGCCCTCCCCAGACGGCATCGTAATGTGCCAAGAACGCAGTGTTTGAACCCCGAAGCGAAGAGGACGGCAAATTGATGGATACGGTGATCGGAGTGGATCTAGCCAAGAATGTGTTTCAGCTCCACGGGGCGTCAATGGCGGGACACTTGAAATTTCGAAAGAAACTGTCGCGGCTTCAGTTTCGGAAGTTCATGGCGGGCCACCCATCGGCAGTGGTGGTGATGGAAGCCTGTGGCAGCGCCCACTATTGGGCACGGGAGATGGTCAAGCTCGGCCATGAAGTGAAACTGATCGCTCCGCAATATGTGAAGCCTTTTGTGAAACGCCAAAAGAACGACGCGGCTGATGCCGAAGCAATCGTGATCGCGGCACAGCGCCCCGAGATGCGCTTCGTCGAGCCGAAATCGGAAGAACAGCAGGCCAGGGCAGTGCTCTTTCGGGCTCGGAAGCGCCTTGTTCATCAGCGCACCGATCTGGTGAATGCGCTGCGTTCTGTTCTCTACGAATTCGGCCATATCATCCCGCAAGGAATCGAACAACTTAAACGCATTGACGCAATCCTCGAAGATCCGAACAGCGATCTACCAGAACTGGTCCGCGAGGAATGTCGGAGTCTCATTGATCAGATCGCCTACAAGACGGAGCGGATCGATGCCAAGGCAGAGCAGCTCAAGAAGTTGGCGACGCGGACGGTCACGGCGCAGCGGCTGCAGACAATGCCGGGGGTCGGCCCGCTGACCGCACTCGCGATCGAGGCTTTCGCGCCCGACATGGCGGCCTTTCGACGTGGCCGAGACTTCGCGGCTTGGCTCGGCTTGGTCCCACGGCAACATTCCTCAGGGGGAAAGGAAAGGCTCGGACGCGTTTCGAAGGAAGGACAGGCGGACATTCGCCAGTTGCTCATCGTTGGGGCGATGTCGCGGCTGAACTGGCTCGGGCGCAAGTCGATCCCTAGCGGATCCTGGCTGGCGCAGATGCTGGCGAGGAAGCCGCGCATGCTTGTGGCGATCGCCTTGGCGAACAAGATGGCTCGGACGATTTGGGCCATGCTCACCCGGAAGGAGGATTATCGGAACCCAGCGCAGGCAGTGACGGCATGACTGCATGCAGCACGAAATAGCCTGACGTTGGCGAAGGGGGTGTGAGAAGGCGACGACCCGAATGGGCGCAACGATCGAACAGATCTGGATCAGGAAACCAGCTAGAGCCAAAGAGCCGACGTGCTCGGAGATGAGAATTGGACCTGGTCCGCGGATCACCATACCGGCCAGCGGCTTCTGAAAATGCCGTAAAGGAAGGCCTGACAGAAGACCGCACTCGATCACACGCCAAAGGGTCAGAAACTTCTTGCATTGCGGGCGGCAACCACAGAAGGCTCTACATGAAGTACCGTCAGACCGATAGCCCGCCAGTGGCGGCGGCCAAGGCGTCATTCAGTGCGTCGACCGCCTATCGGATCGAGAGAGATCCCCGATTTCCATCGCAAAGGAAGGCGCCCCGCGGCCGGCAACGACCGGACCCGTTGAGCGAGGTGTTCGAGACCGAGATCGTCCCGATCCTGAAGGCGGCACCTGGCTTACGCCCGGTGGCGGTGTTCGAGGAGATGCTACGGCGTCATCCGGATCTCGGCATCGGTATCCGTCGTACCCTGGAACGTCGGATCCGTGCATGGCGGGCGGTCCACGGCGAGGAGCAGGAGGTGATCTTCCGCCAAACCCACGAGCCTGGCCAACTCGGCCTCTCCGACTTCACAGACATGGACGAGTTGGGTGTTACGATCGCGGGTGCTCCGTTGGATCATCGTCTCTATCACTTCCGTTTGGCCTATTGCGGGTTCGAGCACGCCCACGTCGTGCTTGGCGGCGAGAGCTTCGTCGCCCTGGCGGAAGGCCTGCAGAATGCCCTCTGGTCGCTCGGTGGGGCGCCGCGGGAGCATCGGACCGACAGTCTGTCGGCCGCATTCTGCAATCTCAATCGTGATGCACGGGACGATCTGACGCAGCGATACGAGGCCCTTTGTGCCCATTACGGCATGCGGCCTTCCCGCAACAATCGAGGCGTTGCTCACGAGAATGGTTCGATCGAAGGGCCCCACGGTCATCTCAAGCGAGCAATCGCGGATGCCTTGCTGCTGCGCGGAACTATCGACTTCGACGATCTTGCCACCTATCGCGGCTTCATCGACGAGATCGTCAGCCGCCGCAATGCCCGCAACGCCAAGCGGATCGATAGCGAGCGCGTGGTGTTGCAGGAGCTGCCCGATCGGCGCACCTCCGACTACGAAGAGGTGATCGTCCGCGTGACCTCGTCCGGCGGCTTCACCCTGCGCAAGGTGTTCTACACGGTGCCATCGCGCCTGATCGGTCACCGACTGCGGGTGCGCCTTTACGACGATCGTCTCGACGTGTTCGTCGGGGGCACCCATCTCGTCACCTTGCCGCGTGGGCGGCCGCATCCCAATGGCAAGTACGACCAGGTCGTCGATTATCGGCACGTGATCCATTCCCTGCGGCGCAAGCCGATGGCACTTCTCAATCTGGTCTACCGAGATCAGCTGTTCCCGCGGGATGCCTATCGGAAGACCTTCGATCGCTTGCGCGAACGCTTGCCGGACAAAAAAGCCAGCCGGATCATGGTCGATCTCCTCGCGCTCGCTCATGAACGCGGCTGCGAGGCCGAACTCGCCGATCAGCTCACCGCCGATCTCGAGGCCGGCCAACTGCCCGACCTCAACCGGCTACGTGCTTACTTCGCCCCCGATCCCGCCAACCTGCCGAACGTCGTGGTGCAGCTCGTGCCGCTTGCGACCTACGAATGCCTCATCGGTGCCGCCGAGACCGGAGGTGCCGCATGAGCGTAACGAACACGGTTGATGCCGCGCGCCTCAATCTGCTGCTCAATGAGCTCCGTCTGCCTGCCATCAAGGTGCTGTGGGCGCAATTTGCCGAACAGTCCGACAAGGAAGGCTGGCCGGCCGGCCGCTTCCTCGCGACCATCGCCGAGCACGAGATTGCCGAACGCGGCCGCCGTCGGACCGAACGACACCTTGTCGAAGCACGTTTGCCCACCGGAAAGACCTTCGACAGCTTCGACTTCGAAGCCGTGCCGATGATCTCAAAGGCGCAGGTGATGGCGCTCGCCGCCGGTGACAGCTGGCTGGGCAAGGGCGCCAATTTGCTGTTGTTCGGCCCGCCCGGCGGCGGAAAGAGCCACTTGGCGGCAGCGATCGGCCTGGCCCTCATCGAGAACGGATGGCGCGTCCTCTTCACCCGGACCACCGATCTCGTGCAGAAGCTCCAGCTAGCGCGACGCGAGCTTAACCTCGAGGCGGCCATCAATCGTCTCGATCGCTTCGATCTCCTGATTCTTGATGATCTCGCTTACGTCACCAAGGATCAGGCCGAGACCAGCGTGCTGTTCGAGCTCATCAGTGCACGCTACGAGCGCCGCTCGATGCTGATCACCGCCAATCAGCCATTCGGCGAATGGAACAGGGTCTTCCCGGACCCCGCCATGACCCTGGCCGCTATCGATCGCCTCGTTCATCACGCCACCATCGTCGAGATGAACGTCGAGAGCTATCGCAGACGGACCGCCCTCGAACGAAAACGCGGTCCCGGACGGCCGCCATCGCACGCGACACCCAAAACCGTCGCTGATTGACGCTGCGCGACAATCAGAGTTCAACAAAACTCTTGCGCGCGACAATCATCGCGGCAATCATCATCAGGCCGCGACACGCCTCGCCATCCTGATTGCCGCGCACTTCCTACCCAGATTGCCGCGCTACAGCCTAGATCAAGCCCCCATAGTTACACGCTCACAAGACGTGGCTTCGTTCGATCCAGCGTCAAATAGGTCCCGTGCTGGACTTGCGGCGAGATCTGCGAGCGAGCGTCGACAATGCCGGCTCATACGAGGAGTCCCCACCGCGCCCTGCCTCCCGCCCTGGCACCGATACGCTCGACCAGCGCTCTTCACACGCGGCCGGGCCGAGTTCTTACTTGAAGAGCGTCGCCCACAGGCAGCCGACCATCTCGCGTGCAATGGCGGTGGTGACGATCACCCCGGCTTTGCTGGCCGCCGACAAGGGGTGATAGAGGATGCACAGCTTGACCTGGGCTCTTTGCCCGCTTGTTGATTGGTCGGCGCGATTAGGATGATCCCTAAGTTGCGAACTTCCTCGCCGCGCACTCCTTGGGCCATCGCAACCGAAATCGTTGCCTTGTGTACATCCAGCCCTACGAAAATGCTATGGTTCATCAGGCCCGCTCCCCATGCTTGGGGTTCGGCGCCGGACCATCCGGCGCAACCCTCGATAGGAGCTTGCCGCGGGGCCGCCCGTCACCTCACAGGGCGGACAAAGGGTCTAGGGGATGCTGAGGTCCTCTGCAAAGGTTCGGCCTGCCGCACTGGTCCTGAGCTCGTAGCAAATTCGTATGCCTTCGGCTAAGTCGCTTCTTCCGGCTTTTGCGACCGCGCTGGCGTGTACGAATACGTCCGGACCTCCGTCATCCGGTCTGATGAAGCCATATCCCTTTCTTGCGTTGAACCATTTCACGATACCTGTTGCCATGTGTCGAACTCCGGCGTCTTCAAAAGCTAACAAAAAGTACGCACTCAGCCAGCGAAGCTCATGCCGCACGCAAGGGCGCTGTAGAACAATGTAAGATTGCGAAAGAAGGTAAAAAGCCGTCGGTATGCCATACAATTGCGTATCTCACTTGATGCGCTCGCTTGTGCTCCATGAAAAGTGCGATCGCGGCGCGACAAGATTGCGGACTTTGGTGCACTGTCAGCTTGCCGTTGCTCAACGCAAGGCGTCATTATCGCATGTCCGAGCGACGCAGGTTGGAAGAAGAGTGAAAGGTGGTGGTGACCGTCATTCGCCGTCAGGCGCACCGCTCGGCGCAAAGCGGTCGAGCAAGTGCGCCGGTCGGTTTGGATGAGATCTACGGCGGTGAAAGCGGACACGGCGCTAGTGGGGGCAGCTGTGGCCGCTCGCATGGAATCCAAGCGAGAGCTCATGTCGCTACTTCGGATATAAGATGCACCGCCGCTTGCGATTGCAGCGCCTCGGCGCCAAAGTGTTGGCAGAAGTATCCTGACAAAAGTCATCGAGCACCTGTTCTCGCGAGAGACCAATGCATCTATTCTCATTGGCCGTTAAGCAAGTAGCGTGCCGCGCCTTATGACAACGGGACCAACTGCCGACTAGGTTGCTCTGCCGTTTTGGTTCTGGTGATGTAGGAGTGTGGGAGAGACTATGCTCCTGCTCGCAGCATTGCCTCGGCCGCAGAACATTTGGGCCGTTGCCCAGAAGCTTGAGAGTGACGCTCAATCTCCTGAGATAGGTCCTGGCGCTATGAGGGAGAGGCTCTTGCCGCATGTAGGCGGTCCATGACGGTATGCGCGGCAGCAGTTGCAGCGCCCATGCTGCCATCGTTGGACATCTAACATGGGCAGCTGGCGCAAAACTAACAATAATCGTACTGCCTGGTGTTAGATCAAGCGCACCGTTGCTGAAACCCGGCGGACGCGCGCTTGGCCCGACAAGTGGCGCGGACGATCTCGGGGACCGCGAGCAGGCCTGGAGCACTTCGGGATCAGGTGCGCGTGCAGGATCGATTGCACCTCGTTCTTGAGCCGCGCGATGCCGCACGACCTGGTAGCGCCGCGCCGCTAGCCGACGCTTGCGTTCCGTCTCTGCGTCAGGCGTCCGGATCTGCGGCAGGTGCCGCGGGCGCCTGCAGACACGCGAGTGTGCCGGCATCGATCTTGTCGGTCTCGACTTGAGCCTGGGCGATCGCCTTCACCTGATGCGAATTGGCGACAATCACGCGTGCCACGAACGACGCCAGAACCGGCGACACCGCCACTCTGTTCGCGGTCGCTTCGACCACCACCGCATCACTGGCCAGCAGGGTCTTGCCAAAACCGTCCAACGCAGTCCGCGTCTATATCAATACGGCCCGCATGTCGGAGGCTGCCATCCTCCCAAACCACCACCTCTCCGAGGTTCGGACGTCGATGTCAATCACCCGTCGCACTTGCACCTCCTGCCAAATCAGACCACATGACGGGAGCTACGGGCGACACGACAACTACGGATGCGCGCTCTCAGCGCAACCGGGCTGGTCGCAGAGGCGGCCAGCTACTAACCCGAGCTCGTGGCTGATCGTATGCATCGGCCTGCCCGCACCTTGGTGCTCCCGGTGCCTCTCTCCCGATGGTTGCACCATACGCCACTATCTTGAATATCGCAGCGGGACATCGGCACCGAGAAACTCAAATACCGGTTACCAATCCGATCGAGCGCCTCAACGGCAAGATCAAGCGGCGATCCGAGGTCGTCGGCATCTTCCCTAACGGAGACGCAATCGCCGACCTAATCGATGCGACCCTGTCGAGCAGAACGACGAATGTGCGGTCCAGGCGCCCGCTACATGACGCCGGAAAGCATCGCGCCATTAAGCGATGAATTCATCGTCGGTCTGCCCGACGTGGCAGGCTGATGCCTTCCGACCCGCCTGCCGGAAAATCGCAGGTAACCTACCGTCAGCTACACCATGCCCCGGCAGGGTGCTGGCAGCGGAGCTTGCGTCAATTGGATCGAACGTCTCTTCGTTTCTCAGCATTTGAGGCGCGGTATCTACCCGTCGAGGAGCGGCCTAGGCATCAACACGGCGATCTTGTGAGACGAAGTGTTCAAGCGTCCCACAGGATGCTCGCCGATGGCATCTTATGGTTCATCAGTGCAGGGTTGACCAAGCAATTTAGCGGCAGAGCTCCAATCGATGCTTCGGATGCCCTGCTTAAACCAGTCAACCCATTTCTTGCTTATGAAAATCGCGTAGCAGCCTGAGAGAGGATCACGCTCACGCGGGGCCATCGGGGCTGCGAAAGGATGCAGCCGTTGCCCCTGAGCCTAGCAGAACGGCCGTCGGGGCGACTTAACGCCCCAATTGGCCGTCTTCAATCTAAGGGCTTTAGGCGGTTGGGGGCAATCCCCGGCGCCTAGCAAGCTTGATGGTCCTGCCTGACAGCTCAACTATGCGTTTCTCCGCCGCTGTGAACGAAATCCTTCAATAGGATCAAGCCGCCTCCGTACGGTCTGGGGAATTGAGCGGAGTCGTTGAGGAAACATAGCCGAGAGCAGCTTGCTTCTGGCGCCGTCGCTCCACGGACGGAGGGATGCCCATTTTGCCACGGTATTTTGCGACCGTCCGGCGCGCTATATCGATCCCAGAGGAACGCAATAGCTCGACGATTGCGTCATCTGAGAGCACTGATGCTTGGGCCTCGGAGTCGATGAGCCTCTTAATGCGGTGGCGAACAGCCTCTGCCGAGTGAGCCGTCTCGCCGACGGCTGAAGCAATGGATGGTTTGAAGAAGTATTTGAGCTCGAACCGTCCACGATTGGAGGCCATGTACTTGTTGTTCGTTACGCGTGAAACGGTGGACTCATGCACCCCCGCGGCGTCGGCCACTGCTTTCAGATTGAGGGGTCGTAGATGCTCTACGCCGTAGGAGAAAAAGTCATGTTGCTGACGCACAATTTCGCTCGCAACTTTCAAGATTGTGTTCGCACGTCTCTCAAGTGAACTTACCAGCCAGCGTGCATCAGACCACTTATTGGCCAGGTAGGCCTTGTCATTACGGTTGCGCATTTTGCCCTTGAAATCGCGATAATAAACCTGATTCAGCGAAATGCTGGGAAACGCTTCACTGTTCAGCTCGACTACCCAATTGTGGTGATGACCCCGGCGAACAAAGACATCTGGGATCAAAAGTTCCAGGCGCACCGAACCAAACTTATGTCCCGGCTTCGAGTCGAGTGACCGAAGTTCCGCAATCATATCGGCGATGTCCTCATCGCTCTCTCCGCAAACGCTGCGCAGGGCAGGAACCCCCTCAGGTACAAGAGCGAGGTTCTCAACCAGTGCCTGCATCGCTGGGTCATAGCGGTTGCGCTCGCGCAGCTGGATCGCGAAACATTCTTTCAAAGAACGAGCGAAGACGCCAGGAGGGTCAAACGTCTGCAATGTTGCCAGAACGAGATCAACATCTGTTTGCGAGGCCCCCAGCCGTTTGGCGGCATTTCCTAGGTCTTGCGGCAAGTATCCGGCGTCATCGACGAGGTCGATTAGATAGCGTCCGATGAGTCGCTTTGTGGGCGACGTCAGCGCGAGTCCGAGCTGCTCGGTCAAATGATCGCGGAGGGTGATCTCTTTCGGTACGCACGCCTCTAGATTATAGTCTTCCTGACAAGATCGGCTGCGGGACGCCTCTGTGCCGACGTCCAGCCGATCTTGGTCCGAATTCTGAGGAATGTCCTCATCAAATGGCTCGGAATGAAGATCGTCAAGCTCCGGGCTGGGCGCCGCGTCGAGCTCGGGGCGAGTGCCAGGGTCTACGCTCAAGCCGTCTTGTTGGCTATTGTCGAACGCGTCGCTGTCAAGATCACTAGCGTCGTCCGGACCGCTGGCTTCGCTGAAGAGGTCGGTCGTTGTTCCGGCATCCTCTTGCGTCAGCATGTCTATGTCGCGCTCCAGCAATGGATTGCACTCGAGCTCCTCCTCCACGAAATCAGCCAGATCGAGATTAGACAATTTCAGCAGCTTTATCGCCTTCGCCAGGCGCGGCGATAGTACGGCTGATTGCGATTGCCGAACATTCTGCTGATATCCCAGGCTCATTGTAAGGTCTCTCCCCGGCTGATGTACGGCGTCTGTATGCGAGTTACCAATTGATGTTCGGCACGCAGACGGTTGTGGATATGGAAGCGCAAGGCGATCTCCCGCCCTACAGGCGCAGAGTCCCCTCTCGCTCTATCTTCATAGAATGTTTGATGGCCGCCTGTGGGGAGGCCAAGGATGCGGCCTGCTGTTGATAGTCTGGTTCTGGTGAACCGAGACGAGGGCGCCACGACAATGAACTGTCCAGTTGGCAAATAGAATCTGCGTTCTGATTGCCAGAGGCCATAGTTTTTGCCGGGTTTCGCATCGAAGTTGTCGCGGCGACCTACGCCGCAGGCGTGTGTCATCGTCCGGCCTTTCCACACAATACGTTCTTGGCCTGACACGATTGGCGCGCCTCGATTGTTAACAGGCGCAGGACCGGACTGCTTACCGGCGGTGGTCGCTCCAGCTGAAAAAAAGCGAGGGCTTTGTGTCCCGGCGGGGCCCGGGCTGAGGTAGAGCGCATATAATCGCTTGGTGCTGTCCCCGCCGAGGGTGGCATAGGGTCCGGAGCGCTTTTTGCAACGCTCCGCTTGCCGCTGCGGTCGCAGCACCATCTTGGGAACGCGTTCCCAGAGGCGAGCTCTTCCGTGCAAGGCCGTATTTGGCCAAATTCTGGCTCGGCGCAGTGGGTCGCCCGTTCGAGTGAACCGGGCGAAACACGTCGCTCCATCGCAGGTCTGGGGCGGCAAGTGCCGGAGACCGGGCAGCAACAACGCGGCGTGCCGGACATCATTCAACGGACTGAGCAAGAGGCCTCCCGAGATCTGTTCAGTGGAAGCATCAGCAAGAGGTGTGCCAAGCCAGTACGCCGGATGCCGCTCATGTCCCTTGTTGATGATCTCAGGTAGTGATGCAGTACGACGGAGCTCGCTGCGGTGTGTGAACTAGCGGCCCGATCGACCTTTGTGGCAACCGCAACAATCAAGATGGGCGACATCGAACAACGCGGGATGGAGGTCTCAGGCAACTAGCGCGCCATTGTTTAGGTGCATCGTCCTGTGCTGCCGCAACACGCCCAAGCCGCCAGCGAGATGCCGGGCGGCGCTAATCGTGAGCTATCTCGTGGTACAGCTATTGCTGCGACGATGACAAGCCTAGCGCGAGGAGCAGCTCTCAAGAAGCAGCCGGATGTCGAGCGCGCGAAGCGGCTCGTCGTCTGATCTAATGCGGCGCCGGGTGAGTTAAAGCAAGTGATCTCGCACGTTGGGCCACGGCGCATGTCAATCAAAGTAATGAAGTGTGGGGGATCGAGCTTTCGTGATGCGGAGGCGTACCGCGCTGTCTCCAGACATATAGTAGATAGGCTTGCAAATGACGCGCGGCAAGTCGTGGTCGTCGTTAGCGCGATGCACGGCCAGACGGACGTACTGAAGTCTCTAGCGCTCTCTGTGAATGAAATCTGCAGCACCGTTGCCTTGGACACCGTCCTGACAGCGGGAGAAATGATTTCCGCTGGACTTCTTGAGGCAGCATTGCAAAGACACTCGGTGCCGACATCATCGCTCTTTGGCTATTCGATTGGAATCAAGACATCCTTGGTTCTAGGTAGGACGGTCATCGAGGAGGTCGACAACAAACCGCTGCTAAAGGCGCTCGATTATGGCCGCGTGGTAATCCTTGCCGGAGCGCAGGGTCTGGATGAAGGTGGACGGGTCTCAATGCTCGGCCGCAATAGCTCGGATTTGACTGCGGTAATAGCCGCCGATATGGTGGGAAGTGGCGTTTGCGAAGTCTACTCGGATGTCTGTGGCATCTACTCCGCCGATCCGAGGATTGTGAGGCAAGCAAGGCTGCTCCCGACAGTCTCCTATGCCAACGCAAGTCGGATAGCACGCTGCGGGGCGAAAGTGCTTCACCATGGCGCAATCGACTATGCTGCCGGCCGGAGAATAGCCATCTCCTGCAAATCGTTACTGCCGAATGAGATGGCCGGTACTTTGGTGACTGACGCAGGAGGCGGGGTTTGCGTGGTCATCAACCCGTCAGCAACACGGGTTGCATTTCAAAGCGTCTTCGAAAAACGTAATGCTGAAGACGTTTTACGAAGGCTTGGTATCATGTGGATCGATCTCGAGCAGGATGAAAGCCCCGAGGGGTATTTGACGCATGACGCGGAGGCCGCGCTTACCGCTCTGCATCGGGAAGGCATCCACCCCGTGAGGAGTGCGCAGAAGATTGTTGTTTTAGCGCTCACCGGGTCCAAGCCAAAGACATACGAATTGCGAGATCTTGAGGCCGCTTCTTACTGTGCTCAGAGGGTCCATGCAGAGCTCCGCACTAGTGGGGTGGAAGCACCTCACTAGCCATCACCTCCTGATTGGCGATATACCGCGCTGCAGGTCGGGAGAGCCGGCTACTCACCGCGGAAATGAGTCGTCAGCGGCAACTTCACCTCCCTTGTAGAAGTCTTGAGATGGCTTGTCACGATGACCATCGCCGAGCGGACCGATCCTTCGATAAGTGCATTCCGCTACTGGGCAGTTGAGTTACGCAACGCCAGAACGCACGATCTGCCAGGTGCCTGCCAGGCAAGTGATGCGCAACCAATTACCGCGCGCCCAACATGCAAACGGCCTTCGTTAGCCTACTGGTTCTGTAGCCGGGCTCACCGTGAGTGCGGGCGGTTAGCGTATCCGTATCCGAGTCCAGGTTGACCTGGGCCGCAGTGTGATGCGGGTAGGCGACCTGCCCGACGACTAGGCCCGTCCCCAGGGAGCTAGTCGACTGAAGCTGGAACATGTTCAGGGAGAAACAAGAGTTAGACGGTCGTGGTACTCGAAGTGTAGCACCAGCGAGATGCGGAACAGGTGCTAGCCTGCCGCGGTGATCAAGCGTCTGGCGTGAGGCCTCGCCGAGGCAGCGAGGCCCGATGCAGATGTCATGTCAGAGCGGGGCTGCTTCCGCTAAGCTATCTTCAAAGATGTCCAAACCCTTAGTCAGCGTCTCCGGGTCGATCGTTAGCGGAGGAAAGAATTTGATGACCTCGTCCGCCGGGCCGCATCGTTCAATGATGAGGCCCCTATCGTACGCCTTGCGTGCTGCAGTCTCAGCGAGGTGAGTATTTCGGCAATCAAAGCCGAGCGCCATTCCGCGGCCGCGGACAGTGAAGTGGTCTCCATGCGCGCGCGCAATAGCATTAAGCCGGTGACGCATCAGCGTTCCCAGTCGATAAATGCTTTGCGAAAAGATCTCAGTGCGCCAGTAGATATTCAAAGCTGCAGTTGCAGAGACAAGCGCTAGGTTATTTCCTCGAAAGGTGCCCGTGTGCTCTCCCGGTTCCCATATATCAATTGCCTCTTTGATCAACAACATGGATAACGGCAGACCATATCCACTTAAGGACTTCGACAATATTACGACATCTGGTGACAACTCGGCGAACTCAAAGCTGAAGAAATCGCCAGTACGGCCGCAACCCATCTGAATATCGTCGACGATAAATATGGCTCCAATCTCTGCCGCTAGGGCTTGTACGGATCGTAGCCATTCCTTTTGAGCGACGTTGATGCCGCCCTCCCCCTGTACTGTTTCAAGGAGAATGGCGGCTGGCGCATCGATGCCGCTGCTAGAGTCCAGCAATATGTTCCGCAGGTGCTCCGCCGTATCAATCTCATCTCCAAGATAACCATCATAGGGCATTATCGTGACGCCGGACAGGGGGACTCCACTGGCTTCGCGAAGAAAGCGACTGCTGGTCGCAGCCGCGGCGCCGAGACTGAGGCCATGATAACCACGTGTGAATGAAATGATGTTGTGGCGCCCGGTTACTTTACGCGCCAGCTTCAATGCCGCCTCAACGCCATTGGCACCTGTAGGTCCAGTAAATTGAAATCGATAATCCAAGCCCCGCTCACGAAGAATAACTGAGTTGAAAGTCTCCATAAAGTCGACCTTGGCCGGAGTGGCCATATCGAGGCCGTGAACGACAGCATCAGATCCCAGATATTCTGTAATAGCTGCCTTTAGCTGATGATTGTTGTGGCCGTAATTGAGCGCTCCAGCCCCGGAAAAGAAGTCGATGAACCGTTCGCCCGTCTCGCTTAGCAGAAAGGGCCCGCGCGCATGACTAAAGCACGCTGGGAAGAGACGCGAGTACAGGCGAACGTTGGATTCCAACGTTTCTAACGTTCGAAGAGTACGTGAGGGGTCGGCAGAGTTATTCATGATCGCACCTTCACTTTGTCCATGAATATGGCTGGTGCACGTGACATACTCCACCATGCGGAATATTAAACCTCTCAGCGTTGGTAGTCCCTCGTCGAGCGAGGGAGAATCGTCGAGCCGGTGCGACGCTGTTGCGGTTTGGTCAGGAGGCCATTCACTAAGCGCGGCTTGAATACGGCTGGCATGCGCACTGTTGCCGATGCCGGACGGCTCGCCGTGGCAATATCAAGCTTCCAACATCGAGCTTGAGGCGGCGATATAGGGACTCGTCGGAGGCCAGACCGTGATCGCCGGGCGAAGCGAGCCTAATTATACGCAGCCCTCATGGATCAAGAGAGCTGATAACACCTATTGAAAGGCCGACGGCGATACAGGACGATGACCCTGGACAAAGAGCCCCGGCAGGCGCCGGGGCCCTCGATCATTGATTGAGAAACTGAGATCCTTATTTGCTCGCGAGTGGCCAGCCAAACTTGTAGTTGAGGCGGGCGGTGACGAGATCAAAGTCCTGACGAATGCGGTCGTTTCCTAGTCCTGTTGCGAAGCTAACGTCACTAGCCGGCATGAACACGTGGTCGTACTCGATGCCAGCTGACCAGTTCGGTGTTAGGCTAATCTCAAGACCGGCACCGGCCGTACCTCCCCAACGTGTGGTATCCGCGTCGCCCAGAAAGCCAGCCGAATTAGTGATCCGATAAGTGCTCCCTACCACAGCCGCGCCCGCTTTGGCGTAGAGCAGTACGTTGCCGGCCGAATAGCCAATCTGGCCGGTCAGCAAGCCGAAACCGTCGATGTTTGTGTGATTGGTGGTGCCCGGGTTGGCAATGCTAACGTTTGAGCCGCTGAGATCGGCCCAGTTGCCCAGCCCTTCGAGTCCGAGCACGGTATTGCCGAATTGCCAACGATATCCAATCTGGCCCCCTACTGTGCCGCCGGTTGCGTCGTGAGAGCCCTCGGGGATAGAGCCGAGAAAATCCCAGGAGTTATGGCTCGAGCCCCAGCCGCCATTGACGCCGGCATAGAAGCCGCTCCAGTCGTAGAGCGCGATGACAGCCGGGCTGGGCGTCGGCGTATTCGGAAATGCGGGACGCGCGGCGAGATCTGCGGCAGACGCGGACGTCGCAGCGGCCATCGCAAGAATGCTCGCGCAAACGAGTGACTGCTTTTTCATTTCGGTTGTTACTCTCTTTAATGGCCCCCAGTGTGGCCGTTGTATCAGCGCTTACGCGAATTGCTGTACCTGAAGTGCAACAGAGCTCGACGATAGCAGAGCCGAACCTGACGTAGTGTCAGGTTGTGAAGAGATAGTGCGAGCATGGCGCGCAGGCGTCGGAATTCGAGGCGAACGAAGGCGCCTGCGGCGCTCGATGTTGCGTGTTGGCTCGTGTAGCAAATGATAGCTGACAGTGCGTGCCGGCTGCGGCCCGGATGTATACGCCGTTATAGGCTTTTGTTGAATGCGGAACGAGAGCGCGTAAGCGCTTAGCGAGAGCGGATAGCTGTGCGAAGAAGCGTCCGGCTTGGATCGAGGTTTAGATGGGATTAGACGGCAAAAAGGATGTCCATTTGGACGTCTCATCGGCGAGGTCGGTGAGCCGGCTGGAGGTTCTTGGAGGACCTTCGGGGCGCCGCGTGCGTTCGGAGGCTGAGAGCCGCCTCGCACGGCGGCAACACGCCTCGCTCCCGAAACTGCCGTCGCCAATCGTAGATCTGCTAGCGCGTCGCTCCGTGCTTGCGCGCCCCTCGGCCACCGCGACACGGGATAACAGACTCTCGGCGACTTATCCGAGTCGCATCCGACATTCGCGCCGCTGATCGTGGGAGATGCGTCGGAGGAGTGTCAAGTTCCGCGATCAAGCTTGAGACGCCGCAATCGACGATGTCGTGTTGCAGACGGATACGGCGACAGATGGCGAGCAGCTGTCCGGGGTGATCCGCAAGGTGCGAGCGTCACGATGATCGCGGCCGCTGCTGATAAGAGTTACATTGCAACCGGCCGATCGACTTCCACTGTCGCCACGATGGGCTTACGGCGAAGTGCAGGAGATACTTCGTCTTGATCCATTCAGCGGAGGCGCCTTCGCGTTCCGATCGAAACGAGCGGACCGGATCAAGACTTTTGTCTGGGATCGAACGGGCCTGGTGTTGGTGCACAAGCGTCTTGAAGGTTGCAAGTTCGTTTGGCCAACGATCGCAGACGGCGTGATGCGGATATCACCGGCGATGTTCGCGGCACTGTTCGAGGGGCTGGATTGGAGGTTGGTCCGCCCGGAAGAAGCACGGCGCCCCCAGGCGGCGGGATAACTGCGGCAGAATGACTCGGCAGCTATTTTGAGCGTGGCACGCGCGGCGGCGATGTGCTCGAAATAGCGCATGAGCATCGCGGCGCTGCGCGACGAAAATGAACAACTGAAAGCCCTTTTGGCGCAAACGCGGGCGGCCTTGAGCGAGCATCAGGGGGCGCTGGCGGCGTCGGAGGAAGCGCAGCGTCGGCTGGAGGTCATCCTCGGCGAATTGCGGCGCGACAGGTTCGGCGCGAAATCCGAGAAGCTGCGGCCAGATCAGTATCATTTACCGTTGGAAGACGTGGAGATCGCGCAAGGCATCCTGGACGCGGCGCAGGAGAGAGCCGAGGCTGTGATCAAGGGCCGATCGCGGAGCGTACCGGATCAAGGTTCTCATCGCAATCGCGGCTGCTTGCCTGCCCATTTGCCGCGCGTGGAACGGATCATCGAGCCTGCGAGCACGCTCTGCCCGTGCGGTTGCGGACCATGACGAAGATCGGCGAGGACGTCAGCAAGCGCCTTGACGTGATCCCGGCGCAATGGCGCGTGCTGGTCACACGCCGCCCGAAATACATCTGCCGCCGCTACTCCGGCACTGTCGTGCAGGCGCATGCGCCGGAGCACGTCGTACTCAGCGGGCCGCCGACCGAAGCGGCCATTGCGCACGTGATCGTCTTGTCGCGCGGCGATCAGGATGGAAGGCAGCGTCAATCAAGGTGAGAGAGTTTCGCTGGGCTCGTGACGTAGGGAGGGCGTAGCCCGACCGGAGTTACGAGCCCAGCGTCGGCGCGATCCCTAGGAGGACCGCGCCGACTGGTGATCGCGGCCGGTCGGGATTATGCAAGTGGTTCTTCCGCCAAGAGGAATCACTCGCGTGCCCGGCCGACACATCACAGATCACCAGATGAGATGGGATGGTTGCCGCCCTCCCCAGACGGCATCGTAATGTGCCAAGAACGCAGTGTTTGAACCCCGAAGCGAAGAGGACGGCAAATTGATGGATACGGTGATCGGAGTGGATCTAGCCAAGAATGTGTTTCAGCTCCACGGGGCGTCAATGGCGGGACACTTGAAATTTCGAAAGAAACTGTCGCGGCTTCAGTTTCGGAAGTTCATGGCGGGCCACCCATCGGCAGTGGTGGTGATGGAAGCCTGTGGCAGCGCCCACTATTGGGCACGGGAGATGGTCAAGCTCGGCCATGAAGTGAAACTGATCGCTCCGCAATATGTGAAGCCTTTTGTGAAACGCCAAAAGAACGACGCGGCTGATGCCGAAGCAATCGTGATCGCGGCACAGCGCCCCGAGATGCGCTTCGTCGAGCCGAAATCGGAAGAACAGCAGGCCAGGGCAGTGCTCTTTCGGGCTCGGAAGCGCCTTGTTCATCAGCGCACCGATCTGGTGAATGCGCTGCGTTCTGTTCTCTACGAATTCGGCCATATCATCCCGCAAGGAATCGAACAACTTAAACGCATTGACGCAATCCTCGAAGATCCGAACAGCGATCTACCAGAACTGGTCCGCGAGGAATGTCGGAGTCTCATTGATCAGATCGCCTACAAGACGGAGCGGATCGATGCCAAGGCAGAGCAGCTCAAGAAGTTGGCGACGCGGACGGTCACGGCGCAGCGGCTGCAGACAATGCCGGGGGTCGGCCCGCTGACCGCACTCGCGATCGAGGCTTTCGCGCCCGACATGGCGGCCTTTCGACGTGGCCGAGACTTCGCGGCTTGGCTCGGCTTGGTCCCACGGCAACATTCCTCAGGGGGAAAGGAAAGGCTCGGACGCGTTTCGAAGGAAGGACAGGCGGACATTCGCCAGTTGCTCATCGTTGGGGCGATGTCGCGGCTGAACTGGCTCGGGCGCAAGTCGATCCCTAGCGGATCCTGGCTGGCGCAGATGCTGGCGAGGAAGCCGCGCATGCTTGTGGCGATCGCCTTGGCGAACAAGATGGCTCGGACGATTTGGGCCATGCTCACCCGGAAGGAGGATTATCGGAACCCAGCGCAGGCAGTGACGGCATGACTGCATGCAGCACGAAATAGCCTGACGTTGGCGAAGGGGGTGTGAGAAGGCGACGACCCGAATGGGCGCAACGATCGAACAGATCTGGATCAGGAAACCAGCTAGAGCCAAAGAGCCGACGTGCTCGGAGATGAGAATTGGACCTGGTCCGCGGATCACCATACCGGCCAGCGGCTTCTGAAAATGCCGTAAAGGAAGGCCTGACAGAAGACCGCACTCGATCACACGCCAAAGGGTCAGAAACTTCTTGCATTGCGGGCGGCAACCACAGAAGGCTCTACATGAAGTACCGTCAGACCGATAGCCCGCCAGTGGCGGCGGCCAAGGCGTCATTCAGTACGTCGACCGCCTATCGGATCGAGAGAGACCCCCGACTTCCATCGCAAAGGAAGGCGCCCCGCGGCCGGCGACGACCGGACCCGTTGAGCGAGGTGTTCGAGACCGAGATCGTCCCGATCCTGAAGGCGGCCCCTGGCTTACGCCCGGTGGCGGTGTTCAAGGAGATGCTCCGACGTCATCCGGATCTCGGCAGCGGTATCCGTCGTACCCTGGAACGCCGTATCCGTGCCTGGCGGGCGATCCACGGCGAGGAGCAGCAGGTGATCTTCCGCCAAACCCACGAGCCTGGCCAACTAGGGCTCTCCGACTTCACAGACATGGGCGAGTTGGGTGTGACGATCGCGGGGGTCCCGCTCGATCATCGTCTCTGTCACTTCCGTTTGGCCTATTGCGGGTTCGAGCACGCCCACGTCGTGCTTGGCGGTGAGAGCTTCGTTGCCTTGGCCGAAGGCCTGCAGAATGCCCTCTGGTCGCTCGGTGGGGCGCCGCGGGAGCATCGGACCGACAGTCTGTCGGCCGCATTCTGCAATCTCGATCGTGATGCACGGGACGATCTGACGCAGCGATACGAGGCCCTTTGTGCCCACTACGGCATGAGGCCTTCCCGCAACAATCGAGGCGTCGCCCACGAGAATGGCTCGATCGAAGGGCCCCACGGTCATCTCAAGCGAGCAATCGCGGACGCCTTGCTGCTGCGCGGAACTGTCGACTTCGACGATCTTGCCACCTATCGCGGCTTCATCGACGAGATCGTCAGCCGCCGCAATGCCCGCAACGCCAAGCGGATCGATAGCGAGCGCATGGTGTTGCAGGAGCTGCCCGATCGCCGCACCTCCGACTACGAAGAGGTGATCGTCCGCGTGACATCGTCCGGCGGCTTCACCCTGCGCAAGGTGTTCTACACGGTGCCATCGCGCCTGATCGGTCACCGGCTGCGGGTGCGCCTTTACGATGATCGTCTCGACGTGTTCGTCGGCGGCACCCATCTCGTCACCCTGCCGCGTGGGCGGCCGCATCCCAATGGCAAGTACGACCAGGTCGTCGATTATCGGCACGTGATCCATTCCCTGCGGCGCAAGCCGATGGCGCTTCTCAATCTGGTCTACCGAGATCGGCTGTTCCCGCGCGATGCCTATCGGAAGACCTTCGATCGGTTGCGCGAACGCTTGCCGGACAAAAAAGCCTGCCGGATCATGGTCGATCTCCTCGCGCTCGCTCATGAACGCGGCTGCGAGACCGAACTCGCCGGTCAGCTCACCGCCGACCTCGAGGCCGGCCGACTGCCCGACCTCAACCGGCTAGGTGCTCACTTCGCCCCCGATCCCGCCAACCTGCCGAACGTCGTGGTGCAGCTCGTGCCGCTTGCGACCTACAAATGCCTCATCGGTACCGCCGAGACCGGAGGTGCCGCATGAGCGTAACGAACACGGTTGATGCCGCGCGCCTCAATCTGTTGCTCAATGAGCTCCGTCTGCCTGCCATCAAGGTGCTGTGGGCGCAATTTGCCGAACAGTCCGACAAGGAAGGCTGGCCGGCCGGCCGCTTCCTCGCGACCATCGCCGAGCACGAGATCGCCGAACGCGGACGCCGTCGGATCGAACGACACCTTGTCGAAGCACGTTTGCCCGCCGGAAAGACCTTCGATAGCTTCGACTTCGAAGCCGTGCCGATGATCTCGAAGGCGCAAGTGATGGCGCTCGCCGCCGGTGACAGCTGGCTGGGCAAGGGCGCCAATTTGCTGTTGTTCGGCCCGCCCGGCGGCGGAAAGAGCCACTTGGCGGCAGCGATTGGCCTGGCCCTCATCGAGAACGGATGGCGCGTCCTCTTCACCCGCACCACCGATCTCGTGCAGAAGCTCCAGCTGGCGCGACGCGAGCTCACCCTCGAGGCGGCCATCAATCGTCTCGATCGCTTCGATCTCCTGATCCTTGATGATCTCGCTTACGTCACCAAGGATCAGGCCGAGACCAGCGTGCTGTTCGAGCTCATCAGTGCACGCTACGAGCGCCGCTCGATGCTGATCACCGCCAATCAGCCATTCGGCGAATGGAACAGGGTCTTCCCGGATCCCGCCATGACCCTCGCCTATCGATCGCCTCGTTCACCACGCAACCATCGTCGAGATGAACGTCGAGAGCTATCGCAGACGGACCGCCCTCGAACGAAAACGCGGTCCAGGACGGCCGCCATCGCACGCGACACCTAAAACCGTCGCTGATTGACGCTGCGCGACAATCAGAGTTCAACAAAACTCTTGCGCGCGACAATCATCGCGGCAATCATCATCAGGCCGCGACACTGCCTCGCCATCCTGATCGCCGCGCACCTCCTACCCAGATTGCCGCGCTACATCGTCTCCAAGTTTGGCGACCATACGCCGTTCTACCGCCAGTCCGAGATCTATGCGCGCCAGGGCCTGCGGCTTGATCGGGCGACACTGGGCAACTGCGTCGTCAGGGGGATCTTTTCGAGAGCCCTCCAACATACAGCAGCATTCCGATCGAAGCCCACCAGCAGATGCTGGAGCCGTCGCCACGACCACCGTCCCAGCGGACATCGCCAGTCCGGCAGGCCGGACCAGGAACTTAAAAAATAGGGTTAGGCCTCCTTCGCCTGGCCCAGTCGAACGATGTGCCGTCGACCCAGATACAGTGCAGGATTACGGCGATCTTCCGGGCAACGGCTACCTTTGCCTTCTATCCTGATTGCCGTCGTCGATCGCTTACACAAAACTTCGGACATTCCCCAAGCTGAAGGACAAGCGACGCGAGGGCGCCAAAGTGATCAAGCGCTATCATGTTCCAGCCACGCCCTATGAACGCGCACTGGCGCATCCGAGGTTGAGCAAGGTCGTCAAACGGCGTCTTCGAGAGCTTTATCGCACGCTCGATCCTGTGGCCCTGCTGGCCGAGATGAGAGACGCCCAGGCGGAGCTCGGCACGCGCGTCGACGCCCGAGCGGGCAAGCTCGTGGCAGCAGCCAGCCCACCGGTACCGACAACGAACGCAGCAGCGTTCGCGAAGAGGCTCGGCAATGATGTGCATTTGGGGGAGCAGCGCATCATCCATCGGCGTCTGCACAAGCCATACAAAAAGCGCATGAGAATGCCATCAATGCTCGATCCGCACCTCGCCGACATCGAGCGCTGGCTGGCGGCCGAGCCCCGTCTAACCGCGCTGGCAATTCTCGGTCGCCTCGCTGAACAACGCCCCGAACAATTCGGTCCGCCGCAGCACACCATCGTGCAGCGATTGTTGCGATCGCTCAGACGCAAAGCAGCCGAGACGATCATCCCGCGCACGGCTGAGGGTGCGGCACTGGCCGGTGATCCCGGGACTGGGGCCGCCGCTGCGTGTGATGGGCATTCCGCGACGTCCCCCAGTCCCTCCGATCCTGCGAGCAATGACGCAACCTCGGACCGGCTGACAGTGGGGTCTACATCCGTCAAGCGAAAGTAACATCCTCAGGTGAGGCAATACGGGGGGTCAATATTGCAAACGATGACGTAATTGCGGTCAGCGCTCGTGGGCACGAAAAGCTCCATTAGAATCGAGCTCTCGCAATCAACCGATTCGGAGAACCTGTCATGAAGCAATATGTCGGACTCGATGTATCGCAAAAAGAAACTTCGATGTGCGTGGTCAATGAAGAGGGCGAGGTCTTGTTCGAGGGGAAGGCCAAGTCCGACCCGGGGGCGCTCACGGCACTGCTTCGCAAGCGGGCGCCACAGGCGGAGCGCATCGGCTTTGAGACCGGCGCGATGGCGAGTTGGCTGTGGCATGAACTTCGCAGGGTCGATCTTCCGGTGGTTTGCATCGACGCTCGGCATGCCCACGCGGCCTTGTCGGTACGCATGAACAAGAGCGATCAGAATGATGCTCGAGGTCTGGCCGAACTGGTGCGAGTTGGCTGGTATCGAGAAGTCAAAGTCAAGAGCGAGGAAAGTCAGAAGATTCGCGCGATACTCGTCGCGAGATCCCGGCTCGTGGCCATTCGTCGAGATATCGAAAACCAGGTCCGCAGCCTGATCAAAGAATCCGGGCTGCTGTTTCCACGCGCGATAGGCCTGCAGTTCCGCAATCTGGTCCGTGACCTGTTGGCTGACGGTCATCAGCTCCTCGGTGTGATCGCGCCGCTTCTGTCGATCCATGAGCAGATCTGCAAGCAGCAAAGCAAGTTCGACGATGAAGTCCGACAGCTTGCGAGGTCGGATGAGACGACGCGTCGCTTAATGACGGTTCCTGGTGTTGGTGTGGTGACTGCCTTGACGTTCCGGCATACGATCGATGACCCATCGCGATTCCGATCAGCATCGAGCGTCGGCGCCTATCTGGGTCTTACACCGCGGCGCAGTCAGTCTGGCGAAACGGATATCAATGGCAAGATATCCCGATGGGGCGACCGTCTTCTCCGAACTTACCTGTTCGAAGCGGCGACAGTTCTGCTTTATCGGACGAAGAAATGGTCTTCTCTCAAGGCTTGGGGAATGAAGCTTGCCAAGCGGATTGGCATGAGAAAGGCAAAGGTTGCTATCGCGCGGAAGATCGCCCTAGTTCTTCACTGTATCTGGGTAGACGGCACATCGTTCGACTGGGGCCAGGCGAAGGAAGCCTGATCCGATTTGTGAAGTTCCTGGTCCGGTCCGCCGGACTGGCGATGTCCAGCTGGGACGGTGTTGTGGCGACCTCGTTCATTCGGCTGGTGGCGGCTTGACCGTACTCCGCTGCAGACGTTGAGGCACCCGACCCGGACATCATCATGAGGCGCTGCGCGACCTCGGAAAGGACCATGACCCCAGCGACGACGTCAACCGGTCCGAGCGATCCCAAGCCTGGCCGGCAAACCATGTATCACCCGCGCCCGTGCCGTCTCCGCAACCCTGACCAGCTGCGACGGCACGAGCGCTACCACCTTGCCGTTGGAGAGTTCAAAAATGTGAGCTTGACAATGACACATTACCCGGCCGAAATAGGTACGCATCGTCTCAGCGCCCGCCTGGCACGCTTGAACCGCTTGGCATGGGCGTAGCGCTAATGTTTTATCTGGGCGAACTTGCCCACCCTCGCATAGGACTGGAGTAAACGCACCCGGGTGAGCTGCGCCAGCCGCACCAGCTTCTCGCGCGCTCGGTTCAGAAGCTTGGCATCAGTCCGAAACATCACATTCTTGGGCTGCACCGTCGTGTCGACCATCACCCGGGAGAACTCCGACGGTTCGATCGCCTTGGTCCTGACGGCAACCGACAGGCTCTCTTAGCAGGGCCTGAAGCCGCTCCTCGCCCATACGGTTGCGCTAGCGCCTCAACGACGAGTGATCGAACACCAGTAGCCGGTGCTGGAAGAACTCCTCGCCGCAGAAGAACTGGTAATAGGGGTTCTCCACCCAGCGCTCGCACAGGACCTCGTCGGACAGGTCATAGGTGTGCTTAAGGATCCCGAGCCCTGCGATCAAGCGCGTCGGCAGCGGCGACTGGCTAGGACCGTCCGTGTAGACCATTCCGAACGCCTGCTCCAGGAAGCCCCAATCCACCGTGCGCGCCAGCGTCGCCAGCGAATGCTTTCTATCGATGATCTGATCGAGCAGGGAGCGAAACAGATCCTGCTCGCCGGTCTCGCGCCGCTCCCGTGGCCGCATCAAAACCTCCGCTCATGCACTCCGACGAGCAGAGGATCACGATTGAATTCGACGGAATACCTCATTCGATCTTGCAAGGAAATCGGCCTCGCCATCGCGATTGCCGGCAAAATCAATCGCCGGCATTCCTCGAACTAGCCCGTAACTTCAGGCTGTTCGCGTTACTTCACGGGGGACTAGCTTACGAGTGGCGAGCCGTTGGGTTTACGGTATGGCACAGTCGGGCAGCGTGACCTGGATTTTAGCCACGTGCTAGCCGCCTACTCTACTCGGCTGACCGTACGGAAAGAGTAATTCTGCGCGGGAGTCCAAGCGCGATGGGAAAAACGGCGTCTGTCAGGCGTCTAAGCGCGCGGCATTCTTCAGACAAGCGTCCTTCCAAATAGCTGCGATCGTGCTCTGGCAGCTCGCGTTCCAGGAGCTGGCTGTAGCGGTGAATGCGGTTACGATGACTACGCATGGCAGCCAATTCATCATTGATGGGCATCGGCTCTCTTGGCGAATCCGGCAATATCTGCTGGGATCTCCTGCGAAATCCTTGCCAAAGGCTGGCCTGAAGCAGCGTGGACCCACAGTTGTCTTGCATGTGCCGACTTGCTAAGGGCAAACCGATCTCGTAGCTCGCCCAAACAGACCTCGGAACTGCCCAACTTATTAGAATACCTGCCGCCGAGGAGCGTGGTGCGATACGGTCGCTATAGTGTTGCGTTTGCGACAGGACCCGAGCCTTTGAAGACAGGGGCGGCTCGGGCAGGCTAGAATCCATATCGGATGCGACTTGTCGGCGTTTTGCGCTAACTATCGCCGGAAAGAAGGCCGCCAAAGCGCGAATATTGCTTCCGATGGTGATGGAAGCGGACGTGCTCCCCAACAAGGTTGTTCGGTGCCGCATTGGATAATCACGAAGCGTGGGACTGCTTGCGCCGTACACCACGACCACCGTTGAAGTCAGGCAAGCCGGATGCAGTGGCTCGCAACGGGGCCGACCGGCTGCGCCAGAAGGCGATACTGCCATTCGATGTTGTTGCCTTCAGTGCACTTGTCGTTGTCATGATAGACATTCGTTGAATAGGGTTTGATCGAATGGAATGGAGGGACTTTAGCCATGATCGCTCTTTCCTTGTAGGAAGGGGACTATTGTTGCGCGTGCGCCAACGGCGCGAAAATAGCGCCCTGCCGCTGCGCTGAGTAAATCAACAACCGAGGAGGCCGGGATATTTGCCCGTTGTCATTTAAAAGCGGAATACGCGCTCTTATATGAGCGACGGTTCTGAACGAAGGCCCCGTTCGCTCGCTGCCACACGAGCTATGGAATATGGCCGCAGTACAGATCACATCTACATCGAGCGTCACTCACACCCTCGATTTACTGATCCCATACGAACTTCGCACCCTCCGGGACTTCGCACAGGAATTCGTCCTGGTGTTCCGGCTGCGTCATCCCGGCCGCTAGTTTCGACGCCCGCACCGTGAGCTTACCATCGGGGCTCAGATTGTGACGGATGTATTCAGTCACTGGGAGCCCCGATGGTAAGCTCATGGTGAGGACGGTGTGCAACCCCGTTTTTGTATGACTGTTTTCGTGGCCGGCGGCCTCCTCCGATTCGTAAGGCGGCCTTCGTAATGAGAGTATCTCCCGTCGAAACGCTAAAAATGCTGCTGCAGTCAGCGTTTCATTGCTTAAAGGCCGAACATGAAGTTCACCCCGGAGGCACGCGCGAGCACGGAATCTTCTCCTTGGGTTTAAGAGGCATAGGAGCGGCCTATACAGTAAAGCGACTTGCCAGCAACAGAAAACGGGTGACGAGGAAACCTGCATAGGTAATTGCGCCGGCGGATAACCCGATCCAGACTCCAATTGCACCAAAGACCCAGCTCAAGGCGAAACTGACCGGGAAGCCGATTAGCCAGTACGCAAAGATTGCGAACAGAAGCGGTTTTGCCGTGTCTTTCAGCCCACGGAGCCCGCCACCCGCAATGACCTGCGCTGCATCAGCTACGAAAAAGCTTGAGGCAACCATAAGGAGGGATGACGTCAGTCCGATTGCCGTGTCCGTGTCGTTCAGTGACTTGTTTAAGAAAAACGCGGCGATCCGAAAACGCGTCGCAATGACCCCAACCGTCACAAGCGCAGAGGCCAAAACACCGAGCAGGATCGCAGCCAGGCCTGCGCGCTTGATACCGGAGGCGTCATTGTGCCCGACCGCATGACTGACCCGCACTGCGGCCGCCATGCTGATGCCGAAGGGCACCGTGTAGGCGATTGTGGCGATCTGCATCGTAATCTGATGAGCGGCAAGCGCGCTCGGGCTGATCCTACCTACAAGGAGTGCGGCGGCGGCGAACACGCCGTATTGCATGATGACTGCTACCGAGATCGGCGCTCCGATCAAAATGATCGCTCGTAGGAGCGGCCAGTCGAAGTGCCACAGGTGCGCAAGCACCTGGTAGTCGCGGAACGGGCGGCAAGCTATTGCGGGCCATAGAGCTGCTACGAACATGCCCCAATTTACGAGGGCGGTCGCAATGCCGACGCCAAGAAGATCTAGTGGTGGCAGCCCGAGCTTTCCGAAGCCCAGAAGATAAACAATGGCCGCGTTGACCGGGATAGCGGCCAGGGTAATTCGGAAGATCGGTTGCGGCCGTCCCACTGCGCCCATGAAATGTCGAATGGCCTGAAACCACAGCGCTGGCGTCACGCCCCACGCGAGTCCAAGCAGGTACTGCTGAGATAGCCGTGCTGCGCAATGTTCCTGACCGAGGGCGAGCAGAACTTGTTCGCCTGCCGTACAAACAGCCATAATAGGCAACGAGAAAAGCAGGGCCAGCCAAAGCCCCATGCGCAGTGCACGCGGCACATCGGCCGCACCCTTGCCGGCAAGAGATTGTGCCGTCAAAGGTGCGATCGGCGTCAGTAACCCGGCGCCGAACGTGAAGCTTATGACATACAGGGTGGTGGCCAATGCTGCGGCCGCGAGCTCCCGGGGCCCAAGACGACCAACAAAGGCAAGATCCGTCGCCATCATTGCGACCTGAGCAAGCTGCGCCAGTGCCATTGGCCAAGCCAACACCGCGGTCGCACGGAGCTCGACAGCGAATCTACTCAAAACCGTTCGTGTCCTTGGATTGCGACGCAAGGCAGAAAGCTGCTTCATTTGGTGTATTTCGTGCTCGGTGAAGACGCCTGCCCGCCTCGAGCCCACGGTCCCGCGATGTTGGGCGTCGAGTGCAAAAGGTGTTGATTCTGTAAAGAAGGTAGAACCAGGTGCGTCGCAGCCCTCAGGATACGGTGCCCCGGTTCGATGCTAGTGCCGTCATTGGTAGGCCCAAGCGAGCCTGTGTCCGTTGACAACGAAAACGCGATCAACGTGCTAAGGTGCATGTTGGTTTGGAAGAAGACATGATGAACGTACGGAAGCCGCCATAGTGAGCGCCGCGCGCTGGTGCGTCTCTCTCTCCAAGAAAGTATCGCTAACGCTGTCCAGCTAGTCTTGAGGTTAAGTGCGCAGTGTAGGATGCGCCGAAGTGCCGTAAGGTAGTGCTCTGTCATTGGGGCGTTTTCTACCGTCCCGGCAGATGAGCAAGTCCTTTCAAAACCTGTGCCACAATGAAAGTCTGAGTGAATTTGCCGAAGGGAAGGCGCCATGAGGCGGACAGCTGTCGCATCTGCGACAGTCCCCGTTGGGAAGAGCGGGGCTGCTGGGTCACTCAGGGCTGGCACTTGCGGTCAATCCAACCAGCCGCGCAGAGTGTCACGGTCAACTCTTTGTGGTCCAAACAACCTAACGATTAAAGCCTCAAGTCAGCTTCGGGCCATGACCTCCTGCGGTTCAAAGCCTGAGGCGGCTGTAATAATAACTTGAAACCAGTTACTGAGTAGTATCTAGGTGTTTCTTTCGGGTTATTCGCAGTGCCAGTTCGGCGTTTGCCTCGCAATGTTAAACGTGAATAGCGATTTGGCGCCATGCAGCTTGTAGTCATGGCTCCTTGCGGCTGGGTGGCCAGGACGCATCGGCAACATCGGCGCGCTGCGGCCCAAAGCATGACTTGAGGCTACTACTGTGTGTCCGCACACGAAACGATCCTTGGGGAGCCCTAAAATCCGACGGCATCGCGAATGTCGATCAAGACGTACGGATCGGTCGAGCCTGAATCTCTCTGATCCGAGGCGCGGGGAGCCGGAAGGCCGGCGAATGCGGTGCATGTCGATACCGGCCGCCGCTGGCCTTTACCGTGCCGCGAAAACTCCGATGGTTGGTCGTCTTGGGGCAGTTTCCCTCGCGCGATCACCGGCTTCGATGCGGGAATCGGGCGCCGCCACTTCTCCCATTTCGGACTTCAGGTCCATGTGGTCGTCTCCTTCTGGTTCTGCCCTCTGCAAGAAAGCCAACACGACCCGGGTTCGCAGCTAGCCTGCACTGTATTTCGACCCTCGTCAGCGACTTCAGGTCGATCTCCATCATCATCATGATCGCGATATTGGGACAACCAAGTCTGTGGACCGACATCAGATAAGTCGTCGCCGGTCAGTAAGCCGATTCCAACACATCGAATGGGATTGAGTTTAGTTCTCCGATTGCGAGCTTGTGTTGCAGGAAAAGGGGGCCGACGCGCCTTGCCATAATGTCGACGCGGGCTCCAGAGTGGTGAAGCCGGATGAAAAGGTACCCGCGTGCGGCGGACAAACACGAGTGTCAGAAAAAGCATAGTAGTTGTCAGAGCAGCTGAGGTGTCTCTTGCGTTTCTACACTGTCCCAATTTGTATGAAATCGGCACGCGCTTTGCTCTGAGGCAAGGCAGGGCACGTGTCTCGGGCATGTCCAGCCAACGGCCGGATCGTCGACGTCGCCCTTCTCCACTAAAGGAAGAGCGATGTATCAGCCGTCTAAACGATTTCGGGGTATTATCTCAGGTAAGAGGCGCCGCCGTCATTCTGAGGTTTCAGATCGCGCAATTCGCGTTGCTGGGGGGCTCAAGCGCTTCGGCATTGGGAAAGGGGACAGTGTATGCATCTTAATGCGGAATGATATCGCATTCGTCGAAGTTACCGATGGGATCATGAGAGCCGAAGCCCTTGCAGTACCTGTAAACTGGCATTTCAAGCGACAGGAGATCGGGTACATTCTGGCCGACTGTGGAGCACGTTTGCTAATAGGCCACGCGGACCTCTTGCATTTGTTGGATGCCGATCTCGCTAGCAGATTGCCAATTCTAAGCGTTCCGACGCCGCCCGAAGTAGCAGAGGCGTACAAGATTGAAGGGACGCGCCTCAAAGTGCCGCACTTCGCGCGGGATTTTGAAGAGTGGATAGCGGATCAGCCGCTCTTTGCAGGAGCGCCCGCGCGGCAGCCGATGACGATGATCTACACCTCAGGAACGACTGGTTGTCCTAAAGGCGTGCGTCGTAGCCCACCAACCAGCGAGCAGGCGATCGGATTGGAGGAAATGCGAGCCATAGTCTATGGATCTGGCACTCGCGCGCTACTCCCAGGCCCGCTTTATCATTCAGCGCCGAATTTATTTGGAATGTGGTTCAGCCGCCGCGGTGGTGCGCTTGTGCTGATGCCGCGGTTCGAGCCTGAAGAGTTGTTGCGGCTGATAGAGGCGGAGAGGATCGACACCATCTTGATGGTGCCGACTATGTTTATTCGCCTTCTGCAGCTGCCCGACAGTATTCGACGAAGCTATGATCTCGCGTCCTTGCGACACGTAGTCCACGGGGCTGCGCCCTGCCCCCCGATCGTGAAGAATGCCATGATAAATTGGTGGGGCCCCATTATATGCGAGTTCTACGGCTCGACGGAGGCCGGTGCGGTAACATTTGCGAGTTCGCGAGAATCACTTGCAAAGCCGGGAACGGTCGGCAAGCCGCTAGAGCACGTTCAGCTGCGTGTGATTGGTGCAGACGGAAGAGAATTGTCGGCCGGACAAATAGGAGAAATCTGTTCACGCAACGTATGGTACCCACAGTTCAAGTACCACAATCGACCTGGGAGCTCTGCCGAGGCCGATGACGACGGTTTCACTGCTTCCGGTGACCTCGGTTATATCGACGCTGATGGATATGTATTTCTTTGTGACCGAAAACGGGAGGTTGTAATCTCAGGCGGTGTCAACATTTATCCCGCGGAGATCGAAGCGGCTCTCCATATGATACCGGGCGTTCAAGACTGTGCTGTGTTTGGCGTTCCGGACGCGGACTTTGGCGAGGCACTGATGGCGGTGATCGAACCGCGCCGACGGGAGGTGCTTAGAGTCCATGACATCCGCGAGAAGTTGAAGACGGTGTTGGCGGACTACAAGATTCCGAAAATAATCGAGATCCGGACCAGCCTTCCGCGTGAAGAGTCTGGCAAGTTATTCAAGAGGCTGCTGAAAGATCCTTATTGGGAGAAGTCAGGACGCAGGATTTGAGAGGACTCGAGACGGAACAAAACCCCGCATCTGAAAAGGCACTGTTCTGCCCGTGGGCCCTCGGCTTGAGGGTCGCTAGCTACAATTGGTTGCCGTCATGGATCTCCTCTGTCGCAAGGTCGTCAGTTCGGGATGCGCGATGACAGAAGGGTTGATTGGTCCTCTCTACGCTGACTGTGGCCGCGACGAAGCGGCTGGATGGGTCTACCGTTCGATGAGGTGTCCACTCCGACTTACCGACGTCGTAGTGCTAGGATGGTGGCAGATAGACTTAGAAGTCGAAGTCTCCAATGGAAGCGTTTCGTGCAGCCTCGACAGGCGCGGTCGACGATCCTGGTGCAAGGTGAAGCTGTCCCGTTTGCATCGTGTCCACGTTAAGCGTTTGCCTCCGTCTACTCCTCTCACTGTGGCGGCACGTTAATTGCTGCTTGCTTGGAGAGGCTGCGCAGGCCGACGACTGTACTAAGGCGGAGAGCACTCTGCCCGCGCACCACATCACAGCGCAGAGGAGTTGAAGTTGGACCCCAATACATCACGACAGGCCTCCCGCCAGAAGGATTTGTACAAGGTCGGCGAAGTGCCGCCCCTCGGACACGTTCCCGAACGTATGTACGCGTGGACCATACGGCGCGAGCGCCACGGGCCGCCAGAGAGTTCGATGCTGGTAGAAGTGGTGCCGACTTGGCCGATCGGCGAGGATGAAGTATTGGTCATGGTCGCTGCTGCAGGCATCAACTATAACGGAGTGTGGGCGGCGTTAGGGGCGCCGATGTCCCCCTTTGATGTGCACCTATGCTCCTATCATGTGGCCGGATCGGATGCGGCTGGAGTGGTTTGGGCGGTAGGAGCAAGGGTGCGCCGGTGGAGGGTTGGGGACGAGGTGGTCATCCACTGCAATCAGGACGACGGGGATGATGAGGATTGCAATGGTGGCGAACCGCTCCTCTCACCTTCCCAGAGGATCTGGGGATACGAGACGCCTGATGGTTCTTACGCCCAGTTCTGCCGCGTGCAGCCACGGCAATTGATGCCGAAGCCAGCTCACCTCAGCTGGGAGCAGGCCTGTTGCTACACGCTAACGCTTGCAACGGCTTACCGGATGTTGTTCGGACACCCGCCGCACATTCTAAAGGCTGGCGACTACGTGCTGATTTGGGGTGCTACGGGCGGGCTCGGGGTATCTGCAGTGCAGCTTGCAACAGCATGCGGCGCCAATGCAATCGGAGTCGTTTCCGATCGGACTAAGGCCGATTATGTAAGATCGCTTGGTGCAAAGGGTGTTATAGTCCGCACTGAATTCAATTGCTGGGGCCCTATGCCGGCAGTAAATTCACCTCAATACGGGCCTTGGCTCAAGGAGGTGCGGCGGTTTGGAAGGGCAATTTGGGATGTTACTGGAAAGCGCGATATCGATATTGTGTTCGAGCATCCAGGTGAGCAAACATTCCCCGTCTCGACGATCGTCGTAAAGCGCGGTGGCATGGTAGTCGTTTGCGGCAGCACAACAGGTTTCAATCTTACCTTCGATGCCCGTTATATCTGGATGCGCCAGAAGCGAATTCAAGGTTCTCATTTCGCGAATCTCAAACAGGCAAATGCTGCGAACCGTTTTGTGCTCGATCGCCGAATCGACCCGAGTATGAGCGAGGTCCTGCCGTGGGAGGAAGTTGCGCGAGCGCATACGAAGATGTGGAAGAATCAGCACAGGCCCGGAAACATGGCTGTTCTGATCAATGCGCCGCGAATCGGACTACGAAATTTGGAGGACATTTTATCCGCGGCTGCGTTGCCTTAACCGTAAGCGCAGTTCTGCGGCTTTTGACTGGCCCTTGACGCCTATTTTGTTCGCGTCGCGCGTCGCCGCGGTTTCCATGTGTCGGACAGCGCGTTGACGGCGGCTTCGAGCGCCTTCCGGTCGACGATGTTGGGATCGAACCGCGCCGGACCCCAGAGGCGCATATGTTCGTGGTCCGGATGGGCAGGGTCTCTGATGGCTTCAAGGTATTCGGCATAACCCGGCGCACCGCCGACGTCTTCCGGAGGACAACGACCGGCGGCTTCGAGCAAGAAGGGAAGTCCCTCCGTCGTGGTGTTCTCGAACCATTTTTCGAGCTTGATCACATGGTCCCAGCTGTCGCCGAAGTCATAGAGATAATGGATCGTCTTGGCGCCAGTCTCGCGAACGACATCGCAAGGCCGCGCTTTGCTGGCATCCATGGGCTGGTGGGCGTAATCGTTGTGAGGATCTGGAATCCCCCAACGGACCTCACCAGCGAAGAACTCGAAGAGGTGGCTGTTCGTCCAGCCAAATGCCGCCTGAAGCGACAGATGCAGCCGATCCAAGCGCAGGGTGACGGGTACGACGAGGCGACGCATCACCTCCGGTTTCACGTCCTTGAGGTCACCTTGATCCGGACCGCGGTCGTGTTCAGGCTCATGCCGCCAGCCTCGGATCGTATGGAAGCATCGTGTAGATCGATGCCCAAGGGAGCAGTTCGTCCAGTCGCGCCGCAGGCCAACCATTGACGAGATTGGCGAGAACATCAGCGAGCCAGTGCTCGGCACTGACGCCATTGAGCTTACAGGTTTATGCCGCCCGCCGAACTATGCCGAACGGAGTTGGTATGGCACGCCGTTGTCACGCTGGCACCGCCGATCGCGTGCAGGGCAGCCCCATTCCATTCGGCATAGTCTGGTCGTTCAGAGCGCCTCCAGAAAGGCGAGCAGGCGGTCGTTCGGCTGGAAGCGGGTTAGCTTGCCGCGCTCGTACGGCTTGAGCTTCGCCAGGGCAGCTTCCTTGAGGGCGAGGTGGGCGTGCAGGTACGTCTGCGTCGTCTCGACCGATTCATGACCGAGCCACAGCGCGATCACAGAACAGTCGACGCCGGCTTGCAGCAGTTCCATCGCAGCGCTGTGCCTCAGCACGTGCGGCGACACGCTCTTGGCCTTCAAAGACGGGCAACTCTTGTGAGCGACACGAACATGCTTTCCCAGCAGGGACTGGACGCTGTCGGCACTGAGCCGGCCCCCGTGCACGTTCGGGAACAACGCTGTTGCTCCTTTCCGCAACGGTTCCTTGAGCCATGCCTGGAGCGCACACCGAGCGAGTGTGGTCAGCGGAGTGGTCCGCTCCTTCCGCCCTTTACCGACGCATCGCACGTGTGCGCCAGACCCGAGGTGGACGGCATCCCGGTCAAGGCCAGTCAGCTCTGAGAGGCGTAAGCCTGTCTGGGCCGCGACTAACAGCAAGGTGTGATCGCGGCGGCCAAGCCACGTCGTTCGATCGGGCGCTGCGAGAACCGCCTCGATCTCGGGGCGCGTCAGGAAGTGCACCTTTCGCTTGTCGTGACGCTTGCTCGGTATGGCGAGCACGCGCTGGATCAGCGCACTGTGTGCCGGTTCCTCGAAGGACACGAACCTGAAGAAGGATCGGATGGCCGTCAGACGCAGGTTACGCGTCTTCGCACTGGCGCCGCGCGTTACCTCGAGATCGGTGAGGAACGCGCCGATGAACGTTGCATCCAGATCGGCGAGCGTCAGGGCCGATGGGGACTTGCGCAGCTGCACCCGAGCGAACATGAACAGCAGCCGGAACGTGTCTCTGTAGGAGGCGATCGTGTTGCCGCTAACATTGCGCTGGCGCATGAGGCGCTCGGTGAAGAAGCGCTCGATCAACGTGGCGACATTGCAAGCGGGCTTCATGGCGTCACCTCCCATCGCCGATCGAGACGCCGCGCGGCTTCCTCCATCAACTCGGGGCAGGCCGAGAGATACCAGTAAGTGTCGCGCACGCAGACGTGGCCGAGGTAAGTGGAGAGCACTGGGAGTTGTTGCTCGACGTTCTTGCCTTCGCGATACCAGTTGAGCAGCGTCCGGATGGCGAAGCGATGACGGAAGTCATGCACGCGTGGCCCGGTACGATCACCTGGGCGCCGCAGCCCGATCTCTCTGGACAATCGCCAGAAGACGCGATGAACGTACTGGTGCAGCAAGCGGCCTCCCTGTTCGGCAACGAAGAAGGTCGAGCCGCAGCGTGACCCGAGCAGCGCATCGCGCCGGTGGGCGTAGTCGCGCAGCGCGGTTCTCGTCGTCGGATGCAATGGCACGAGCCGCGACTTGCCGAACTTGGTCAGCCGGACCGTCAGCACGCCGGCGTCGAGGTCGACGTCATCACGCTCCAGGCCCATCGCCTCGGATATACGCATGCCCGTCACCGCGATCAGCCCGAACAAGGCATGGTAGGTCCATCGGCGCAGCCCGTCCGCTGGTGGCAGAGCCAGCGCTGCCGTCAGCAACGCATCGATCTCCGCGTCGCTGTAAACATAGGGCTTGGCGCGCTTCCATCCGGGCAGCATGCCGACGGGCGGCACCTCCGTTCTCGGGTCGAAGTTGGCGACATGGCGCGCGAACCCGCGCACGTCGCTCAATCGCAGCGCCCAGGATGCATGACGATCGGGCGGCAGCGTTGCCCATTCCATGGCCAGCTTCGTCGTGATGATCCTCGCCTTGCGCTTCTCCATGAAGGCGACGAAGTCGGCGAGCCGACGGGTCTGGTGCTCGTACTTGTATCCAAACCCTTGCGCATGCTCAGGTACTTATCGAGTGCGGCGCGCAGATTGGTCATTGCACGCCTCCCGGCCAGGGCAGGCTCAATGTTCTCAGCGCATCGATGTCGACCTTCGAGTAAATCCGGGTAGTGTCGTGGTTCTCGTGCCGCAGCAACTGTCCGATCTCCGACAAGGTGGCGCCAGATCGGAGAAGCTCGGTAGCGAGACTGTGTCGGAAGATATGGGCGCCGCGATGTGCGCAACCTTCGATTCCAACGCGATCGAGAGCGGCCTTGGCGATCATGGTGATCGCACATCCGGAAGCAAAGCCGACGTGTGGCGCGAGCGTACGGACGAACAATCGTCGGCACGACGACTTTGGGCGGCCATTGCGGAGATATGCAACGATGGCCGCGCCAACGTCTGGCGGTATCGGCATCCGTGCACGCTGTCGGCCCTTGGCGCGAACGAGTATCTCGCTGGCGCGCCAGTCGATATCATCAAGGGTGAGCGTCGCGACCTCGTCGGCCCGCAGGCCGAGCTTGGCTAGCAACAACAGAATGGCGTAGTCCCGCCGTCCCATCACTGTCTCTCGGTCGCAACCGTCGAGAGCCTTCCGCACCTGTGCCGCAGGCAGATAGGTCGGCAGAGTTGCGAGCTTCCATCGCCGCATCGATGGAACGCAATCCGCCAACGGGCGCGCGTTCAGCCCCCGATGGTGGAGGTAACGGAGAAAGGCGCGCAACGACCAGCACATCGCCTTGCCTGTTCCCGGGCTCCAATCCTGGGCGTGGCGCTCAATGTAGCGGATCACGTCCTCTTGGCTGATCTTGCCCAGGGCGGCGCCGCCGGAGCACACCTCGTGCAGGAACCTGCGGATGACCGGGAGATGGCGGACGATGGACCTCGGGGCCAAGCCGCGCTCTGATCGCAGGTAGGCATCGAACTCCTTGAAGATCCGTTCGTGCGGGGTGAGAGGCGGCAGCACCGACGGCGCGATCACGCCTTCCTCGCGCAGCACCGACAGCCATCGCTTGAGCGCGGCCCGGTCACCGGGTTGGATAGACTGCCTTCCGCCTCGATGCCGGAGGTACCGCTCAACGACCTGCTCATCGAGATCGACCAGCTTGTAGCGACGGCCCGCCATCCAACTCAGGAGCCCGCCAACCACGTTGAGGCAACGCCACGTGCCGTGCCGAACGAGCCTCTCTTCGATGAGACGAGCGGCGTAGCGCTCGACGAGTTGTCCGTGCGGCCCGCTTCTGAGACGCCGGTACAGCCGGCTTCTGCCCAAGTACTTTTCAACTTCCATCTTCCTGTTCTCCGCTGTTGAAAGCGGAGGCACAGAACGAACTATGCCGAACCGACCAAACGCCGGTCAGCCAGAAATCTGGGGAAAACGACCCGACTCGGCATAGTTCGGCGGGCGGCATAAACAGCCCTATGCCGCGCGCGGCATAGGGCTGTCTCAATGAACGAAGCCAGGACTGCCCAATCCTCGGCGCCCTCGTCGCACCCGGCAAAAAGAGAGTTCTTGGCGTTGAGCTTGATCGGCCGCATCGCACGCTCGACAGCATTCGTGTCCATCTCGATGCGCCCGTCATCAAGGTAGAGTGTCAGGCCGCTCCAATGACGGAGCGCGTAACGCAAGGCCTTCGCCGTGTCGCTCTTCGGTGCAAGGTGATCAAGCTTGGCCTCAACCCACTGCTTCAAGGCTGTAGCGAGAGGCCGAGCATGCGCCTGCCTGCCGGCACAGCCCTCCGCATCCGATCGGCCGCGGAGGGCCTTCTCGACTGCGTAAAGCTGGGCGATGCGTTCAAGAGCCTGGCGGGCAACCGGAGCTGGCGCCGGCGAAGCCTCGCGCTCGATCTTCACAAACTGGCGCCGCAGATGCGACCAGAAGGCGAGCGTCCCGGACAGGGCGTCCGCACGCCTCTCTCGGATCATCGTCTTGTAAGCTCCGTCGCAGTGGATGATGCCGCGATAGCCTTCGAGCAGCCTCAAGCCGGACGGCTCCACGGCCCGGTGCATAAGCGTAAACCACCCAGGTGGGTCAGGTCCGGCCCAGGGCCTGTCATCGCGTGACAGCGCCCAGAAGTAGCCAGTTTTCGTCCTGCCGCGCCCCGGATCTAACACCGGTGCGGGAGTCTCATCGACACAGAGCTTCGAGGAGGCGAGCAGAAGCTGGCGCAGACGATGCCTTCAATTCCTGGGCCGCATAGCCGACCCAGAAGGCGAGCGTGGAACGATCCAGCGCTATTCCGTGGGTCGCCAACATCTGCGCCTGGCGGTAAAGCGGCAAATGCCAATGATACTTGGCGTCGATCACATGCGCGACCAGCCGCTCGGTGGGCAATCCTCCCCTGATCAGTCGCTCGGGCGCAGCCTGCTGGAGGACGACGCCGTGACAGGCGCGGCAGGCCAGCTTGGGCCGGCGGGTTACGATGACGCGATACTGCGCCGGAACGACATCGAGCCTCTGACTCTCATCGTGACTGATCTCGAAGAGGTCGCCGTTACAACACGGGCAACTGGTCTCCGCTGGCATCAGGATTTCGACGATGCGCGGCAAATGCCACGGAAGTTAAACCCTGTTGGCTCTGCGCGCGGCAGCTCTCTTCTCGCAAACTCTGGGATTGGGGCGATCTTCGGCTGCTTCGAGGGCGGCGACGGCCTGATCGATATCCTCCAGAACAAACTGCAGCTGATCAGCGTCCAGCTTTTCCGAGGACCGACCGAACTGCGCATCTTTTGCAAGCTTGAGCAACCGCTCGAGCCTGGCGCAGCGATCCAGCAGAGCCGCGGCAAAGACCCGCAACTCGGCCGGATCGCTCGGCAGTTCATCAGGCAAATCACTCATTGCCCCGAGTCTGCCATGCTTCGCGCCCCGATGCAGCGAAGATTTGTATCTTTACGCAAGTGCTTTCGGCGGTGCGTCGCGAGGCGCATGCATGCGCGTCCAATCCATGCCAGCCAGAAGCACCGACAGCTGGGCGGCATTCATCCGCATCACGCCGGCCACAATGTGAGGCCATTTGAAGCCGCTGCCATCGAGCCGCTTCCAGTACATCACAAGGCCGCTGCCATCCCAGACGACGATCTTCACCCGGTTAGAGCGCATCGCACGGAACACCACCGGCACACCCTTCATCGGGTCATGGCCCAGCGTCTCCTTCGCCAACAGCGCCAAGCCCTCCGCACCTTTTCTGAAGTCTACAGGTTGCGTCGCCACGTAAAGCATGAGGCTCGCGGGCGGCGTCAGCATGAACGTGTCCGTCGAAGCGCTAAGAACACGTCGCTCAACACAGCAAGGCCAGGCGCCCCCCGCACCTCCACGCGTGCTCCCTGGAGCTCAACCGTCACAATGGCTGCTTCCGGCGACCTGGTCGGCTCTGCGGCCGCCGGTAGCGCCGATTCCGATACCACCGGCACGAACGACAGCGTCTCCGAAGTCGGCAGCACCAACTGGCCCAAACGTGCCCGGCGTCGCCAGTCGTGCACCTGCTGGGTGCGTATTCCGACGAAGTCGGCCGCGGATTCCGGGCGAAGCCGGCCGCCTGTACCGATTGAAGCCGGCCGTGGATTCCGATGATCCCGGCCGCCTGCCGAGGCGGGGTCTCGCGACGACGTCGTCATCAGGTCAGTTGGCGGGCTCGTCGTCAAGCGTCTGACGCTTGGCGGCGGCTTTGCGCAGGCTCTCGCCCTTGAGATTGAGCCTGTGGGCGTTGTGTACGAGGCGATCGAGGATAGCGTCGGCAATGGTTGGGTTGCCGATGAGCTCGTGCCAATGCTCGACCGGGAGCTGGCTTGTCACCAAGGTCGAGCCGCGGCCATGGCGATCCTCCATCATCTCCAACAGGTCGCGTTGCTGCTCGGCAGTCATCGGGGCAAGTCCCCAGTCGTCGAGGACCAGAAGCTCGACGCGCGCCAGGGTCCTGAGCAGGCGAGCGTGGCGGCCGTCGCCCCGCGCGAGAGTGAGCGCCTCGAACAGCCGCGGCAGCCGTTGATAAAGCACGGAGCGGTTGTCCCGGCAGGCCTTGTGGCCCAAGGCGCAAGCAATCCAGCTCTTGCCGACGCCGGTCGGGTCGATGATGAGCAGGTTCTGATGCCGGTCGATCCACTCGCCAGCGACGAGCTTTTGGAACAGCGGCTTGTCGAGCCCGCGCGGCGCCTTCATGTCGATATCCTCGACGACGGCGTTCTGCCGGAGACTTGCGAACCGCAACCGAGCAACCAGCCGCTTGTTCTCGCGCTCGGTCGCTTCACGGTCGACGAGCAGTGCGAGGCGCTCCTCGAAGGCCAGCGCGGCAATGTCGGGTTGTCGCTGCTGTTCGTCGAGGGCCTTCGCCATGCCGGTAAGCCCGAGCGCGACGAGGCGGTCGTGGGTGGGATGTGTCAACATCGTCTCTCCTTTCTTCACTGGTAGTAATCGGTGCCGCGGATATTGCCGTGTCGGATCGGTGGGCCGTCTGGCGGTCTCTCGTTGGCGTAGGCGCGATCGAGCCCGTGCTGCAGGATCGACTTGATCGAGCCGTAGGTGGTCGCGCCGATGTCGTTGCCACGCTGGCAGGCGGCCTCGATGCGGGCCGAGCCGTAGCTGCGCGCGAGCCGCAAAATGCCGAGACAAGCCCGGAAGCCCTGCTCGGGGTGTGGTTTGGCTTTCATGATTGCTTCGACGAGAGCGATCGTGGCAGGGCCGATCTTGGCGGCTTCTCGCTTGATCCGCGCCGGGGTCCATTCGGCATAACGCCGGTGCGCGCTCGGCATGTGCTCCGGGATCGTGGTGTGGCATTGGGGTACGTCAGAGCGGGCGTGGCTGGCAACCCGGCTGCCCTTGTGCAGGATCTCGACCGTCCTGTCGGTGACGCGCGCCTCGAGCTCTTCGCGGATCAGACGCGAGGGCACCGAGTAGTAGTGACCGGCGATCTCGACGTGATAGTCGGGCGCGACTCGGCACTTCTTCCACTCGGCATACTGATATGGCATCGGCGGCAGGGCGTTGAGCGCCGGCTTGTCGATCTGTGCGAACAGCTCGTTGCGGCTCACGCCGAGTTTACGCATGATCCTGGCATAGGATCGGCGTCGCCTCAATCCTATTGCTCCTAACGATAGGACATGCCGTCCGCACGGCCGTCGCTTTCACAGCATGGTTTTCCTTAGGCAATCCAGGAAGAGAACGTTTCCTAGCTACGAGCGGTCGGCCTAGATCACTCACCCTACAAGAGTAGATAGGCAGGAATCTCTTGCGGCCGAGCAGTGAGGATCGATAAAAGGATACAACCAGCCTCACACAGAGGACTAACAAATATGACATACACCTTGAATCCCTTGCTGCGCTTTCTCCAGGTTTACGATGACGCGGCCGCGAAAATGGGCATCAGGCTTTCCATTGGGTGTGATTTCAACGAGTACATCGCGATCACAGCCTCGCTAGCAGACAAACCCAATACTTATCCCATCTTTCGGCCAGACCGCTCACCGATTCGAACGGGCGAAGGGTATTGGCTTGTGGGTTTTGATAAGGAAAACAAAGTGGCGCTCGTCGAGGCCGCGCGCTTCTATGACCTGTCGCAAACCACCCTTGCAGCACACCTCGAAACGCTGAAGTTCTTCTATGCGAATCCGACGATAGATGCACATCCTGAAGATCGCTGCGTTTGTACTGCTCAGATGGCGCGCAGCATTACAGGTAAAGTGGTGTACCACGGGGATATCTGGATCCGCCCCGACTTCAGGGGCTCGGGCCTGCTCAAGATCATGACGGGGACTATGCGTGGCGTCAGTCTTGCGATGTGGGCTCCCGACTTTCTCTGTGGCCTAGCTGGGCGGTGGTCGTTGGATAAGAACGTCTATGATCCGGTTCACAATGAACCAGGCGGAGCAGACATTCACCTGGTGCAAGAGAATATCGTCGCTAACGATTGGCTGTTCTGGATGACAGGCTATGAACTTAAGCAATTGTTAGACGTAACGCCGGACCTGAACTGATCGTCTAACGTCGTTGCATTTGCGGGCTGCGGGCCGGAACAATACCGGCGACGAAGGTCTTGAGCTAACGCCCCACCGATTGCCGCTCTCTAGACTAGATGCCATACGCTTGTGAGTTAATGAGCGTGCCAAGCACTTCAGCTACCAGCAGCCTCTCCATCGGATCTCTATACACCATCCGGGTCACCGTACAAGGCTCACGACTTCGATCCGAGTTATCGCGTCGCTCCGCCCACCGCGTAGAAGCGGACATACCAATGCAAGGAGATCTTTCAATGAGTCTTAAGCTTACCGTCTTTACTGCGATACCCCGCGAAAGGGGACAGCAGCAAGGAGAGCTGATGCGATCGGAAATCGCGGCCAATGCTGACTTTTATTTAAAACGCTTTTGCGCTAACGGAACTAATCTTGCGCAAATTCAAGCTGAAGCAACTGGTTGGTTGCGCTTCCTTGAAGATCTACGACCCGACTACGTTGAAGAGCTGAGGGGAATTGCCGACGCTGCCTTTATGCCCCTCTATACGGTTGTGATGCTTAACGTCCGGCATGAGATTTGGCTACGCCTGATGGCACGTCGAGCCGCCGATCTATCGTATGGGATTTTGGATGGCTGCACGTCTGCCGGATTAATGCCCGAGGTAACCGCGCAAAATACAACAATGCTGGCGCAAACGATCGATGGGCAAGCGGCAGTTCGGGGCACCCTTTTTGTAGGCAAAGTAGTGACGCCCGCTAACCCGCAATGGCTGGGCATCTTCGAAGCAGGCTGCGCCGGCCCCATAGCGGGACTGAATGAAGCTGGGATCGGGCTAGTCTGCAACAGCTTGGTTTCGCCTATTGATGGCTCGGCACTCATGACCGCCCCGTTTAAGCTGAGGTGCCGGTCCATCCTTCAGGCGCCGACATTCGACCGCGCGATAAGCGCGATTATCCGCGCTGATCGAAACATCTCTATGAACTACCTGATTGGCCATGCTGATGGCGAGATTATCAACATTGAGAGCTCCCCCAATGACAAACGGTACATTTATCCTGAGGATGGGGTAATTTCACACGCAAATCATTTTGAGCCGGGAACACGAATACCTTCAGAATGGGAGCGCTTTGTGCCCGACAGTCCGTTTCGGTCCCGTCGCTTTGGTCGACATCTGCGCTCAAGGCTCGGGCAGGTGGATGTGGATCATATTTTGTTGGGCCTCAAAGACCATTTCTCTTACCCGGCATCCATTTGCTGTCACCCGAACCAGGATACGCAGTATCCGAATAGTACCCTTTCCGCCATCATTATGGATCTAAGCAAGCGTGTTTTGTTCGCCACTGACGGACCCCCGTGCAGCGCGCCGCTTGAGCGATTTGATCTTTGGATTTAGGGTCTGTACCTAATTAGCCGGTTCTGATTCCCTCGCACCGAGTTGATTCGGCACGGGGGACTTCGATGCGCAAAGGGCTGTTTTGGCTTAACGACAAGCAGTGGGCTCAGATAGAGCCGCATCTGCCGATGAACCAGACCGGCCCGGCGCGCGATGACGATCGGCGCATCATCAGCGGTATCATTCACATGCTTCAGTGCGGCGCACGCTGGCGCGATTGTCCGCCCGACTACGGTCCTTACACAACGATCTACAATCGGTTCAATCGCTCGGCCAAGCGTGGACATTGGCAGGCGATCTTTGAAGCGCTCGCCCGCTGTGGCAAGGACGGCGTGACTTTATCCATCGACTCCACCTCGATCAAGCGCATCGCTCGGCGAGCGGCGGAAAAGGGGGGGAGCATGAACAAGCGATCGGCCACTCGCGCGGTGGGCGGACCACGAAAATCCATGCGCTGAGCGACCCTGACTGCAGACCTTGCGCATTTCATCTCACTCCAGGCCAGGATGCAGATATAGCCGCAGCGCCGGCCCTTTTGGAACTCGCGCCACCGATGTCTGCCCTCATTGGTGACAAAGGGTACGACGGCGACGGCTTTCGCGCCGAAATCATCGATCGTGGTGCCAAGCCTGTCGGTATCCGCCGGGGCTAAGCCGCGACAGGAGCTTTCACCAATTCCACCGCTTGAGGAGCGTACGCATACGACGAAGGCCGCCTGATTGACGCATGCGCGCGAGCACGGCGAGTTCTACGATGGCGTTGCGTGAAGGTCAGGCGGCTTGCTGATCGGCGGACTTGCCGGCTTGGTGAAGGAGCTTCCATTCCCAGGGCAGCAGTTCGCGCAGACGCGAGGTGGGAAGATCGGCGATCCGGGCGAGGACGTCGGCGAGCCAAGCCTTGGGATCGACGTCGTTGAGGCGACAGGTCGTGATCATCGTCAGCATGATAGCGGCACGGTCGGCGCCACGTTGGCTGCCAGCGAAGGTCCAGTTGCGCCTTCCCAAGGCAATGCCTCTCAATGCACGCTCAGCGCAATTGTTGATCAAGCAGATCCTGCCATCGTCGAGGAAGCGGACGAAGCCGTCCCAGCGCTTGAGCATGTAGTTCATGGGCTTCAGGACCTCGGCGGAGCGGGAGAGGCTTTCTCGCTCGCGGAGCAGCCAGGCGTGCATGTCGTCGAGCAGCGGCTTGCTCCGCTCCTGGCGCACAGCACGCCGCTCGTCGGCACCACGGCCGTTGATGGCGCGCTCGATCTCGAACAGGGCGTCAAGACGCCTGACCGCCTCCAGCGCGATCGGGGAGACCGGTTTGCCCTTGCCTTCCCGGGCGGCTTTCTCGATGTCAGCCAGCTCGAAGAATCCCCGCCGCGCATGGGCCAGGCAAAATGCCGGAGTGATCGGCATTGCTTTCCTTTTTGGATCGAACAACGGCTCGAAGCCGCCATAGCAATCCGCCTGCAGAATGCCGGCGAAGGCGGCCAGATGCATCTGAGGATGTTCGCCCCGTCGGTTGCCCGAGGCATAATAGACCGCCGCCGGCGGCGCAGGCCCGGCGAACGGCCGGTCATCCCGCACATACGTCCAGATCCGGCCGGTCGTGCATTTGCCCTTCGCCAGGATCCGGATGGTGGGGTGAGTAGGCCGGAGGGATTTCACCTCCAGCCTCTCGCAGAACCGGGCGTGAGACTCTCGCCTCACCCGGCTCCCATCAGGCAAGCTTGCCGCCACCGCCGAGTTGCCAATGCACAAAGAGCCTGCGGTTCTCACGCACGATCTTCTCCAGGAAGAGACGCGCGCGTCCTAAACGGTGATGGAAGCGCTTGTACTTTCGCTTCAACCAAATACCTAACGTCTGGTTGATGTAGCGCGCCAACGGATAAAGCGCTGAGCGGGTGTATTGCCCATAATAAGCGATCCTGATCTTCCCTCGAAAAAGTGGACGGGTTAAGCGGCTTTTAGCTCCATTTCGATCGGGGGGATATATCCGATGGCGGAATGGAGCCTGGTTCGGTTGTAGAAGCCCTCGATGAAGGCGAAGATATCGCTCTGGACTTGAGCGCGAGTTGCTGCTGGATCGCCATCGTCAGGGCGGCAGATGCAAGTTCGACCTGCATATGATCCCGCATGGCCCAGCCGACGATCTTTCGGCTGAACAGGTCCATGACGGCCGCCAGATACAGCCAACCTTCAGCGGTCGGAATATAGGTGATATCGGCGAGCCAGACCCGGTTCGGGTCTTCCGCGGTGAAGTCCCGCGCGATCAGGTTCGGTGCGATCGGCAGACCGTGGCGGCTGTCGGTGGTGCGCACACGGCGCGGCGGTGCCATGATGGCGCGAATACCGTACCGACGCATCATCCGTTCAATTCGACCGCGACTGGGACCACGGCCCTGCGCCCGCAGGGCGGCATGGACGCGGGGGCTGCCGTAGCGTCCGCTGCTGTCTTGATGGACCAGCCGGATCGCTGCCCGGAGCGTGGCATTTGATTTTGCCCGCTCGCTCACCGGGCGCTCGCGCCGGGCGTAATAGCCGGCCGGCGAGACCTCGAGCACGGCGCACATCAGGCGGACCGGATAGGTCTCGCGATGGTCTTCGATGAAGCGGAAGCTCATGTCCGGGTTCCGACGAAGATCGCGATCGACTTCCTAAGAAACAGCCGGATTGGCGTCGCCCGGGATGGCCTGCAACACGAAGCCTAGCGATTTCGCCCGGCGCTGTAGGTTGGCGAGGACGCGGCTACGATATTGCTGCTCATATTGGTCGGCGCCAGGATCCTTGTAGCTCATGCCGTGCCGGAGTGTGTTGTAGAATAAAACCGCAATCTTGCGAGCCGTCGCCGTCACCGCCTTCGATTTACCCGCACGTGCTGACAACCGGCGATAGAATGCTCCCAGCGCTGTCTCGCTCCGCCCCACGGTTGTGGCTGCCAAACGCAACAACGCAGCTGCGCGACTTGAAGATCTCCGTGTGCGCGAAGACAGCACCTTGCCGCCGGAGATCTTGTTGCCGGGTGCGAGGCAGAGCCAGGAAGTGAAGTGTTTGGCGCTCGGCCATGCCGTTAGATCGATACCGCACTCGCCAATGAGCTTCAATGCGAGCGACGGACCCAACCCGTGGATCTCAGTCAAATCGACGCCCCGCACTCTGTACAGTGCGGTCCTGACATCGAAGGTGGGGGTGTTGACCTGCTTGGTCTTTACGCGCGGCTTGGCTAGGTTTCCGACCGGTCTTGCTCCTTTGGTGTTCAATGCACTGATCAGGACTTCGAGCTTGCGATCACAGTCGAGCATCTTTGCCTGATAAACGTCGTAGAGCTCCAGTGATTGAGCTAACGCGAAAACATGTTCGTGGCGGTCATTGCCTACGAGCGCTGCGCGGATCGTCTCGATCGATGAGTGGCAGCGCACGTCCCGATAGGTTGCCGGGACGTCGGGATTGCGTTCGCCTGCAACAATGGCTCGGATAATCCGCATGCCGGTCGCGCCGGTGATATCCGACACAACATGATGGAGCTGCAGGTTCATCTCCATCAGAGCCTTTTGCATATGTTGGATATGGGCGGCAGCATATTCCACGAGCCGCTCGCGCTGGCGTAGATAGGCTCGCAACGTTGCGATCTCGGCATCGGGTCGGAAGCTGCCCCGTAACAGGCCATAGGAGTGGAGCTGGCGTAACCAAGCGGCATCGCTGAGATCGGTTTTACGGCCAGGTACATTCTTGGCGTACCGCGCGTTGACCAGAATGACCTCAAACCCGCGCTGTTCTAAGATCTCGTAGACTGGGATCCAATAGACCCCAGTGGATTCCATCGCGACACTGGTCACGCCGCACATCTTGAACCAGTCCGCCAGTTCATGCAGGTCTTGCGTGAATGTGCCGAATGCACGCACTGGCTTGTCGGTGCAGGCCGGGTTTACCGCGGCCATGTGCATCTTTGATCCGATATCGATAGGGCCGCGCCGAGGTTGACCAGCTTTAGGTCCGGGCCGCGGTCGGTTGTCCTGTTAGGCATCGCAACTCCTCCGTCCGATGATGGGCTGGAGGGTCAGGGCTATGCCAATTTGTCATCTTCCTAATCGGGATCGCCGTCGAAACGGCGTCACCACTCTCAAGTCCGCATGCGCCCATGGACCACGTTTTTTAACGGGGACAGCGCCTCCAATAAGCTGACGGCCGCTACCCTCCGAGCTAAAGGATAGCACAAGGCTGTTTCTATTCCGCGCAGGCGCGCCACGACGCTGGACAGTTTTTTAAAATGTCGCGCTCCATGCGCAGCCGTTCGTTCTCCTGACGTAGGCGGGCGATCTCCGAAGCCTGGTCCGCCGGCATCGGCGTCGCCTGCGTGGTGGGTCGCCACGCCGCCGATCCCGGCTCCTGCCGGAGCTTATCTACCCACCGTCGCAGCACCGAATCCCGCAGACCGAGCTCCTTAGCAACCGACCCGATCGAGCGACCGCTCGACGCGACCAGTTCGGCGGCCCGACGCTTGTAATCCTCGGTAAACGACCGACGTTGACGTTCCATTCGACACCTCCGGGCTCAACGAGCCTACTACAGGTGTCCACTCATTCGGAGGAGGTTCAGTGTCCACCTATTTTGGTGGACACCTCATGCATCACGGCACTCAAAAGCAAAAGGTGCGGAGAAATTCGCGCTTACCATAAGACGACCGTTGTCACCGCGTATTGAAGTGTTCGCTGGCGCAGGTCGCAAGCGGTGGCCGGATGAATTGAAGGCACAGATTGCCGCGGAAAGCCTCGAGCTGGGGGCGGTTGTCACAGACGTCGCCCGTCGCCATGGCTGCCGGCCCCAGCATGCGTAATCCGATGCAAGCCGGCCACTGATTGAACGAACCCGCTACGCGGCAGTAGGGGGCAAACCTGCTGAACTGAGGTGTCCTGTCTGAGAGGATGTTGGTCTTCGCACCACCCCTCTCAAGACAGGAGACCCAGATGGCTACGATGAGCCCTCTTCGGCAGCGCATGATCGAGGACATGACGGTCCGCAATCTGTCGCCGTCGACTCAACAATCCTATATCTATGCGATCGCAAAGTTTAGCCGCCATTTCGGCTATGCCCCGGACCGGTTGAGTTTCGAGCAGGTCCGCGCCTACCAACTACATCTCATCGGCCAAAAGCGCTCGTGGTCCCACATCAATCAGGTGGCCTGCGCGCTGCGGTTCTTCTACGGCGTCACACTCGGGCAGACGGAGGCATTCGAGCGGATCATTGGTGGCCAGAAGCCCGACAAGCTCCCGCTCGTGCTTAGTGCCGAAGAGATCGAGCGCTTCCTGGACGCGGTTACAGGGGTGCGCAATCGCGTCGTGCTGGCGACGGCTTATGCGGCTGGCTTACGGGTTAGTGAAGTCGTCCGCCTGAAGGTGAGCTCGATCGACAGCAAGCGAATGTTGATCCACATCGAGAACGGTAAGGGCGGCAGGGATCGTTACGCGATGCTTTCTCCGCGACTGCTGGAGATTCTGCGTACGTACTGGATGCGAGCCCGACCGGGGCTGTGGCTATTTCCAGGCCAAGACCCAAGTGAACATGTCAGCGTCCGCTGCGTCCAGGCGGCCTGCCGCGCCGCCCGCCGCCGCGCTCGGCTTGCCAAGCCGATTACTGTCCATACGCTCCGGCACTCGTTTGCGACCCATCTCCTGGAAAGCGGGATCGACATTCGCATCATTCAAGTTCTGCTCGGACATGCCGACCTGGGATCGACCGCGCGCTACGCTCAGGTTGCGACCAACCTGCTCGCCCGCACGACCAGCCCATTCGATGGACTCTCCGTCAGGGTGATCCCACCCGACTGAGCTGCGCATATGCGCCCCGTGCTCGAGGTGGCGGACATCCTCCGCCGCCACGGCGGCGCCTTCCGTGCCGCGCAGGGTCCTCGGCTGTCCTCCGATCAGCGCCGTGTGATGGCGGCCATCGAGGCGTGTCGCACAGCGACGCTCGGCGGCCACGTCGAGCGGTGCGACGACTGCGGCCTGGTCCGCGTCGCCTATAACAGCTGTCGCGATCGGCACTGTCCAAAGTGCCAAGCGCTCGCGCGCGCCCAATGGCTCGCCGAGCGCCAGGCCGACCTGCTGCCGGTCCCCTATTTCCATGTCGTCTTCACCGTGCCGGCGCCGGTGGCCGCCATCGCGCTGCAGAACAAGACGGCGGTCTACGACATCCTGCTCAAGGCAGCAGCCGAGACGATCCGTCTCATCAGCGCCGACCCGAAGCATCTCGGTGCCGAGACCGGGATGATCGCCATTCTCCATACCTGGGGCCAGACCCTGACGCATCATCCGCATGCCCATTGCCTCGTGCCAGGCGGCGGGATCGCCCCTGATGGAAGCTGGGTTCATTGTCGCCCCGGCTTCTTCCTTCCCGTTCGCGTCCTGTCACGATTGTATCGTCGGCTGTTCCTGGAGCGCCTGCAGGCGGCGTTCAATGGCACCAAGCTCCAGTTCTTCGGCCATCTCGCGCACCTCGTCGAGCCAGCGGCATTCGCCCGCCATCTAACCGCCCTCCGCAAGGTCGAGTGGGTCGTCTACGCCAAGCGTCCCTTCGGCGGACCAGAACAGGTTCTGGCCTATCTCGGGCGCTACACCCATCGCGTTGCAATCGCCAACGGCCGGCTCCTTACCTGTGACCAGGGCCACGTCCGCTTCCGGTGGAAGGATTATCGCGCTGGCAACAGATCCAAAGTGATGACGCTCGACACTGAGGAGTTCCTTCGTCGCTTTCTGCTCCACGTATTGCCGAAGGGGTTTCGCCGCATCCGTCATTTTGGCTTCCTGGCGAACGCCTGCCGCGTCGCCAAACTCGCGCGCATCCGAGCGGCGCTAAAGGCGCCAGAGCCGCCTCCGCCTGCCGAAGCTGTCGACTATCGTGAGCGCTGCGCCATCCTCATTGGTCACCGCCTCGACTTGTGCCCCATCTGCGGAGGCCGCATGGTCGAGATTGGGCCTGTGCCGCGTGCGCAAACGCCGCGACGCGCAGCACCTCGCTGCGATACATCATGACCGACTACCTCGACTTGTTCGCTCCCACTGCAGGCATCGCCATGCCGACGTTCTCCGTCGGAACGATCAAGCACGCTCACAACGCGCGGCGAACGGGCGATAGTCAGCCGCTTGGGCTTGACGCGCCGTTCGACGCTATCGACGCCGGCATCCTCTGCTGCCAATATCAACGGCAATCTGCGGCCACACTCGCTCGCGGGCCCGACATCGGGTCAATCGCGCCTACCGGCGCCTAGATCGAGCCCCCATAGGTCCTCGCTCACAAGACGCGGCTTCGTTCAATCCAGCTTCAAATAGGTCCCGCGCTGGACTTGCGGCGAGATCTGCGACGCGGGACCTATTTGAACCCTCCAGTATTCCGACGCAATCCGGCCACCGATTCCGACGGAAGTCGGCCACCCATTCCGATCGAAGCCGGCCACCCTGTTGAGACCGCCTGACGCTCTCGAAGACGGCGATCGAATCGCGGACCAGCCCACCTTTGCGACCAAGCAAGGGAAGGTCTGATGCCCGCCGAGAGAGCGCCGATGCGGAAGGTTCGAGAAGTTTTGAGACTGCGGCACGCCCTTGGCGTGAGCGAGCGGCAGATCGCCGTCACGGTCGGCATCAGCCGATCGACGGTTGGCGAGTATCTGCGGCGGGCTGCCGTGATCGGCATCACCTGGCCGGTGCCGGAAGGGATGGACGACGGCGAACTCGAGCGCCGGCTGTTCACGCCGCCGACATTCGAGGAGAAGCCGGCGCGGCCGTTGCCCGACTGGAAGGCGGTGCACCGGGAGCTGAAGCGGCGCAGCGTGACGTTGCTCCTGTTGTGGGAGGAATATCGCGCGGAGCACGCCGACGGCTATGGCTACAGCCGGTTTTGCGATCTCTACCGGGAATGGAGCGAGGCGATCTCGCCGACCATGCGGCAGACGCATGGGCCTGGAGAGAAGCTGTTCGTCGACTTCGCGGGCGACACGGTGCCGGTGTTCGACGCCGCGACCGGCGCGCAGCGGCTGGCCCATGTCTTCGTCGCGGTGCTAGGAGCATCCAACTACACCTTTGCCGAGGCGCGTTGGTCGGAAGGGCTGGCCGACTGGATCGGGCTGCACGCCAATACGTTGCGCGCGATCGGCGGCGTGCCGAAGGCGATCGTCTGCGACAATCTGAAGGCCGGCGTCACCGCCACCTGTCGCTATGAGCCGGGCATCAACCGCACCTACCAGGAGCTGGCCGAGCACTACGGCACCGCGATCCTGCCCACGCGTCCGCGCAAACCACGCGACAAGGCGAAGGTGGAAGTGGCGGTGCAGATCGTCCAGCGGTTTGTGCTGGCGCGGCTGCGGAACCGGCGCTTCTTCTCGCTTGACGAACTCAACGGGGCCATCCGCAAGGCGATCGCGGACCTCAACGACTCTTATGCAGAGTCTTGTCTGATAAAATAGCTGCGACCGATAGTGGCTCGTGCCACGGCTCTGTGCGTTACGGACCTCCTCTGCGAGCGGGGCGGTAGGAGGGTGTCCGGAACGATGTGTAAGGAGGTTTCTGTGAGTTTACCTTAATTGGAGACTCACATGACCACCGATACGACGATTACCCCTGAACTGCTGGACCAGCTTCTTGCGAACTACAGCAAGCCCGAAAACCTGACCGGCGAGAATGGGCTGTTCAAGCAGCTCAAGAAGGCCTTGATCGAGCGCGCACTTGGAGCCGAGCTGACCGAGCATTTGGGCTACGAGAAGGGTGATCCTGCCGGCCGGGGCTCAGGCAACAGCCGCAACGGGACAAGCTCGAAGACGATCCTGACGGAGGATGGCGAGATCGAGATTACCGTGCCTCGCGATCGGGCCGGCAGCTTCGAGCCGCAGTTGACCGCCAAGGGGCAGACCCGGTTCGATGGTTTCGACGACAAGATCCTGAGCCTCTATGCCCGCGGCATGACGGTGCGGGAGATCCAGGGCCACCTGGCCGAGCTCTAAGGCGCCGAGGTCTCGCCCGATCTCATTAGCCGGGTGGCCGACGCCGTCCTCGATGAGGTCCGGGAATGCCAGAGCCGGCCGCTCGACGCCGTGTACCCAATCGTCTTTTTTGACGCGCTGCGGGTCAAGATACGCGACGAAGGGCTGGTCAAGAACAAGGCGGTCTACGTTGCGCTCGCCTACAATGCCGATGGCGAGAAGGACGCTCGGGCTCTGGATCGAGCAGACCGAGGGCGCCAAATTCTGGCTGCGGGTCGTCAACGAACTCAAGGCGCGCGGCGTCAACGATATCCTGATTGCCGTCGTCGACGAGCTGAAGGGGTTTCCCGAGGCGATCACATCGGTCTACCCGCAGACGCTGGTGCAGACCTGCATCGTGCACCTGATCCGTAACAGCCTTGCCTTCGTCTCCTGGAAGGACCGCAAGGCGATCCTGCCCTCGAAAGGCGATCTATCGGGCTGAGAGTGCCGACGCGGCGGCGCTGAGGCTTGCCGAGTTCGAGGCCGAATGGGGCAAGCGCTATCCCGCCATTGGCCAGATCTGGCGCAAAGCGTGGGAGCACGTAGTGCCGTTCTTCGCCTTCGCGCCTGGCATCCGAAAGATGATCTACACGACAAACGGGGTCGAGGCGCTACATCGTTCGCTGCGCAAGATCATCAAGACCCGCGGCAGCTTCCCGACCGACGAGGCGGCGCTCAAGCTGTTGTATCTCGCCCTCAGGAACGCTGGCGTTTATTGGCGGCGACCGGTTGAATGGACTGCCGCGATGGGGCAGTTCGCCATCCACTTCGGCGCGCGGTTTCCCGGAACAGCGCGCTGATGATCACAACCGACATCACGGCGCCGACCATGATCGTTTGGACCGAACCTTCGCCGTCAAGCCCCGCGCCTGCGGCGCGCCGCTGCGCGGCTTCGGGGCTTGACCGCTCGGTCCGGCCAAGCAGAATTATCGGCCATGCCGTCGATGCCAGCTTTCAATGTCTCAAACGCAAAACCCACCTTCACAGAAATCGCTTACACAAAACTTCGGACATTCCCGGCGGTAGCGGCTGCGACAACATCATCAAACTAGCCACTGACATTTATCGTGACCTCGCCCCCAAGTGTTATCCAGTCCTGAGTTCAGGTGCTCCGGGAAGGTCTGGCCACTCGGCGCGTCTTCCGACGCTTTCGCACGGGCGACCGCGAGCTCGGCGGCGATCTCCGTACCCTTAGCGCGCTCGGCTGCCGGCGCCGCCTTCAGGGCGGCAACGTCATCCGGAGCGGCGTCGCGATCCGCATTCATGCGACGCAGTGAATCACAGATTGAATGCATTGGGACTCCCAAATGTCGGCAATATGAGGATTTTCCTGGATTAGCCCCCGCTCTGCGGCCGCCAGCTCAGTTGGGGAGTCCACCAGTCGATGCCCTCGAGCATGTAAGCCATTTGCGCTGCCGAGATCGACACCGCGCCGACCGACGTCGACGGCCAGATGAACCTGCCGTGATCCAGGCGCTTGGCATAGAGCGACATGCCCAAGCCGTCATGCGAGAGAATCTTGACCAGAAGGCCGCGGCGGCCCCATAAGATATAGAGATCGCCGGCATGGGGATCGCGCTCCAAGCTTTCCTGAACCGCAAGCGCCAAACTTTGCATGGCCCGACGCATGTCGGTGTGGCCAGTCGCGATCCATACCCTGACGCCGCTCGGGAGCGGGATCATCGTCGTCGCAGAAGCTCAAAAACCCGCTGCAGCTCGTCGCGATCAACGCGAACACGACAGCCGCCGCTAAGCTCGATCTCGATGATTCCAGCCGTTGCGCGTTGCTTAGGAGGCGAAGACGCCAGTTGCGACGTGCTGATCGATGCCGGTGCACGTGTGATCTCGACAGGAACCAGAGCTGGCACCGCATCACCGCCCAGGCGGCTTGGCGCGCCTGCCGGAACAGCAAGCTATGCGAGGCACTGATTGCGCAGCAGAAGTTGCAGATCGCCAAGCTAAAGCGTCAGATCTGACGCCACCGGGGACGAGCTGGCGGCGGAAGAGGCTGTGGCAAACCGACGACGGTGCGCGGATTTACCCGCAAGCGCAGTTGGCGCTGACGTTCGAAGAGCTGGAAGTCGTGAGCCACCCCATGCCGGCGCGCGACGCCGCAGACCGTCTCGCCGGCCTGCAAACGTCTCCTCGACAGACGGACCTTCTCGTCGTAACTCCATCGCCGCCGACGCTCGGCACCCAACACATTGACCTGCATCCGCACGTGCTGACCTTGCCCCAAGTTTTATCCAGCCCTGAGTTCGCCCCGGTCGTTGGATTTGCCCAGTTGGGGGAGCGACGGGAGCTGGCGCAGAGCCTTCGGCATAACGCACAGCGCCAGATCCCGTCGCGGATGGCAGGTGTCGGCGAACTCGGACGGCGTTTTCCATCCGAGCTGAGAGTGTGGTCGTGCGTCGTTGTAGTGGGCCCGCCCGCATCCGAGCGCGACGAGGGCCTGCGCCAGTGACGTGAACAGCGTCTCGTTGAGCAGTTCGTCCCGCAGCCGGCCATTGAAGCGCTCGATGAACGCATTCTGCATGGGCTTGCCCGGCGCGATGTAATGCCAACCGACGGGGCTTTGATCGGCCCATGTCAGGATGGCGTTGCTGGTGAGCTCGGTGCCGTTGTCGCTGACCACCATCCTGGGCTCGCCGCGCTCGAACATCAGCCGGTCCAGTTCCCGCGCCACGCGGATGCCGGAGAGCGAGGTATCGGCGACTAGCGCCAAGCACTCGCGGGTGCAGTCATCGACCACGGTGAGGACGCTGAAGCGGCGGCCGCAGGTCAGCTGATCCGACACGAAGTCGAGCAACCAGCGATCGTTGCGGGCCATCGGCACCGTCATTGGCGCCCGGGTCCCAAGGGCGGCCCGCTTGCGGCCGCCGCGGCGGCGTACCGCAAGCCTCTCTTCCCCGGAACAGCTTCTTGTGGTTTGACCAGGTAGCCCTCCCGGTTGAGCAGCACGTGCAGGCGCCGACAAACAAAAACGACGGCGTTCGTGGGCGATCGCCCGCATGCGCTGCCGTAGGACGGCATCGTCCGCCCGGATTGTCAGATATCTGATGGTCATGCGGCAGCAGCCGATGGCTTTACACGCCCGCCGTTCGCTCATCCCGTGGGCAACCATGAGATACGCGACAGCTTTCCGCTTGCCCGCGGGCGTCACCATTAATGGGATGGACCGCCCCGTCCTCCTCCCTCATCATAGGAAGGGCAGACTAAAGAGGAGAGTATCATGGCCGATCGCAATTTGCCGCGACCCGCGGCTGTCTATGGAATCGACATTGGCAAGAACCTATTCCACGTCGTTGGCCTGAGCTGCGACGGCACACCTGTTCAGAAATTTCGCTTTCGAGGGGACACCCTTCTTCAGTTCTTTGCGCGCGCACAACCAAGCATAGTTGGCATGGAATCCTGCGTCGGTCCACAGTGGCTCGCCCGGAAGATACAGGCACTTGGTCACAAGGTGCGCCTGATCCCCGTGCAATTCGTGAAGCCCTACGTGAAGTCAAACAAGAACGATATCATCGACGCCGAGGCGATCGCTGAGGCCGCTACGCGACCGACAATGCGCTTCGTTGCCGTGAAGGAGGAGGACCAAGTGGATCTTCAAGCGCGTTTCCTTCGTCATTCAAACGCGCGGCAACTCGAGATTGAATATTCCGGCACCCTGACGCAAAGGTACACCGTACTCGAGGCAGAAAGCCCGCGTCTGATTGATCAGGCGTGTCCTCGAGCCGACCATCTGGCACGGATTCGCGATGCAGCGCTTCCAGTTGCATAAATGTATCCGGCCTCTCGCGAGTGGACTGCTGTTGCAGCCACGCCATGATGAGATCCGCGCACGCCGTTCCCAATAAATAGTTCGGGCAGGAAGCCCGCTTTTTTGCACAGGGCTTACGGCATGTTGATCCACTGTTTCGTCATCACTGTTCCCGAGCCTTGCAATCGAAGCCAGAAGCGTCAGGCAAGGCAGGATCTCTGCGTTCGTAGAGTGCTCCGGGCTTGTTCAAGACCACCCACACAATGCGGGCCATCTTGGCGGCTAGAGCGACAACGGCCTTGTTCGGATGCATCCGAGCCTGGAGCCCGTCGAGCCAGCTTCCTAGGCGATCGCGCGTCCGGTCCAAATGCCGGAAGCAGGATCGCGCGCCCTGCACCAAAAGCTTTCTCAGATAACGGTTGCCGCGTTTGCTGACGCCAAGCAACGTCTGTTTTCCGCCGCTCGAGTATTGCCTGGGCACTAACCCCAGCCAGGCAGCAAGGTCGCGGGCCTTGCGAAACTGCAGCCCATCACCGATCGCGGCAAGTACGGCGGTCGCACCCAATGCGCCGATACCAGGAATTGTCATCAGCCGGCGGGTGACGTCCTCTCGATCGGCAACCGCTTCGATCTCCTGTGTCAATTCGCGGATCCGTTCTTCGAGGCGGCGGAGATCGGCGAAGCGAGCGCCCACCAGGCGACGCATCACTGGCGACAAATCGGCGCACCGCTGGATCATCGTCTCTATCACGTCCGTTTGGCCTATTGCGGGTTCGCGCACGCCCACGTCGTGCTTGGCGGTGAGAGCTTCGTTGCCCTGGCCGAAGGCCTGCAGAATGCCCTCTGGTCGCTCGGTGGGGCGCCGCGGGAGCATCGGACCGACAGCCTGTCGGCCGCATTCCGCAATCTCGATTGCCATGCTCGGGATGATCTGACGCAGCGATACGAGGCCCTTTGTGCCCATTACGGCATGGGGCATTCCCGCAACAATCGAGGCGTTGCTCACGAGAATGATTCGATCGAAGGGCCCCACGGTCATCTGAAGCGAGCAATCGCGGATGCCTTGCTGCTGCGCGGAACTGTCGACTTCGACGATCTTGCCACCTATCGCGGCTTCATCGACGAGATCGTCAGCCGCCGCAATGCCCGCAACGCCAAGCGGATCGATAGCGAGCGCGTGGTGTTGCAGGAGCTGCCCGATCGGCGCACCTCCGACTACGAAGAGGTGATCGTCCGCGTGACATCGTCCGGCGGCTTCACCCTGCGCAAGGTGTTCTACACGGTGCCATCGCGCCTGATCGGTCACCGGCTGCGGGTGCGCCTTTACGATGATCGTCTCGAGATTATCGGCACGTGATCCATTCCCTGCGGCGCAAGCCGATGGCGCTTCTCAATCTGGTCTACCGAGATCGGCTGTTCCCGCGCGATGCCTATTGGAAGACCTTCGATCGGTTGCGCGAACGCTTGCCGGACAAAAAAGCCTGCCGGATCATGGTCGATCTCCTCGCGCTCGCTCATGAACGCGGCTGCGAGACCGAACTCGCCGATCAGCTCACCGCCGACCTCGAGGCCGGCCGACTGCCTGAACCTAACCGGCTGCGCGCTCACTTCGCTCCTGACCCGCCCACCTGCCGAACGTCGTGGTGCAGCTCGCACCCCCTTGCCACCTACGAATGCCTCATCGGTACTGCCGAGATCGGAGGTGCCGCATGAGCGTAGCCAATACCGTTGATACCGCGCGCCTCAATCTGTTGCTCAACGAGCTCCGCCTCCCGGCCATCAAGGTGCTGTGGGCGCAATTTGCCGAGCAGTCCGACAAGGAAGGTTGGCCAGCGGCCCGCTTCCTCGCCACCATTGCCGAGCACGAGATCGCCGAACGCGGTCGCCGGCTCACCGAGCGCCATCTCGTCGAGGCGCGGCTGTCTGCTGGGAAGACCTTCGGCGGCTTCGACTTCGAGGCCGTGCCGATGATCTCCAAGGCGCAGGTGATGGCGCTCGCCGCCGGTGACAGCTGGTTGGGTAAGGGTGCCAATTTGCTCCTGTTCGGGCCGCCCGAGTCCGATTCATACTGCCCACCTCGTTATGCCATTATAGTTCAAGCTCTCTTTGGCGGAGATCGCCAGACGACGGGCGCCGGAAGCGCCGCGCCTGCGCGGCGTTCCTGACCTCGGGGTGCTCCAGATCAGGCGCCTTGATCACCCAGGGTGCGCCCTTGCACAGCTGGTGCGCGGGCAAGCTTCGCTCCGCGATCAGACGGCGAACCGTCGATGGGCTGACCGTCAACGCAGCGGCGGCTTCATCCAGAGTAATTTCTCCTCTCTCCATGCGTTCGCCTTCCCGGTAGGGTGCGATAGCTTGCTGGTTGCGCAAGTGACGAACGCGGGCGCGGGTCCAGCTGTTACCGTGCCCCGTCGACTTGCCGCTCGGTCGAGGACCGCCGCGATCGTGCCGTCGGGCATCTGGCGTGCCAGAACACGCAGGAGATCGATGACATCTGCGGATGTGCTCCAGCGGTGTTGGCCCGTGCGGTTCTTTCTGGTCTCTAGCGCTGTGTGATCGCCGCCCTGCCAGTGGATCACAAGCTCAATTGCCGCATCGCCGACGCATACAACGATTTCGTGGATTAAGGTTCGGATGATCCCCTTGCGCGTGGCAGGCGTCGCCCCAGGACTGTTCCAGGCCCGCTCCAAATCGGAGCCAAGCGCAAGCAGCCGCTCGCGATCCGCCTCGCTCAGAGGACTCTCCGGCTTGGCCAACAGTGCACCGCGCTCTTCCTCGAGCGCGCGGACGGCCAGCAGACGTTCATTCCAACGTCGCTCCAGCTCGCCGGCGACCAGGCGATTGTCGGGATCGACAGCCTCATATCGCCGACGAGCCCGAGTGGCCTCATAGCGCGCTTGCTCACGCTTGGGCAGGCGTATCTCGCTGTGAACGCCGCCAACCCAGTGGACGACGAGGACGATCTCGGAGGCCGCATCATCGATATCGGCTACGACCTCATGGATGAGGGTGCGCACAATGCGCTTCTTGAGGCGAGCATCCGTCGTCGGCGCATCCCAGACCGTTCTGAGGTTCGAGGCCAGAACGCCGAGCGAGGCTGGATCAGCAATGGGGGCAGGCATCGCCGCATTATGCGTGGCGATTTTGCCCTCGACCTCCGCTGCGTGAGCGAGCGTCCTGTTCCAGCGCGCTCCAAGCTCGCCCGCCACCAGCCGGCTCGCGGGGTCAGCGGCATCGTATTGCCGGAAAAGCCTGGTCGGCGGCATAGCGCGCCGCTTCGAGATCGCGACTGAGAGCATCGCGCACCTGATCGCGCCGTTCCCCTGGCTTCCTTGGCGGCAGCGGTTGCGGCGGCGATAGCGCCCGGACCGATGACGCCAAGCAGTGCTTCCTCGATTGCATCATCGACGGGCAGTCCGCCGAAGCCGATGCAGTGAGGGCCGCCATTGTCCATCCAGGCGCGGCTACAGCTATAGCGCGGGATATGGTGGTTCATGCCGGAGTACCGGAGTGTGAGCTTGCGACCGCAGCGCTTGCACCGGATCAGACCGGCCAGCAGCGCGTCACCATGCTTGGGCGCGCCGTGATGCCGACCGGTGGGAGCGTTGCTGCTGACCATGGTGCGGATCGCCTCGAACCTCTCCCAGCTCACATACCCGTCGTGGGTGTTGGGCTTCAGCGCCAGCCATTCGCTCCGCGCCTGCGGCGGATCTTCACGCTCACACCCACGGCGCTGTATCCCGCCGCGACAGCCGTCTTACCATAGGCATAGGCGCCGCCGTAGACCGGGTTCTCAATGATCCGGTGGATGGCGGAGTAGCTCGGTCGCCGCCAGGCCGTTGCGCCGTTGGTCCGCTTCACCGGCAGATCGAGATTGTACTCGTGGAGCCAGCAGAACGGTCGCGCGCTGCCGAGTTCCTCGACCTTGTCGAACACCAGCTTGATCGCTCCTGGACACGCCGATCCGGATCTTTCTCATAACGGTCGCCGGCCTTCACGAAGCCGACGGGCGCTGCCACAACCAACTCGCCCCGGCGCGCCTTCTCGTAGCGGGCCGAGAGCGAGCGCTGGCGCAACAGATCCAGCTCGTACTCGTTGAGGCTGCCCTTGAGCCCGAGCAACAGGCGATCGTTACCGTGCCTTGGCGCGTAGATCGTCTCCTGATCGATCAGAACGGTATCGACCACGCGGCACATCTCGATGAGTTGCTGCCAATCCCGTCTGTTGCGAGCGAAGCGCGAGACTTCGCGGGCGCAAACCGCACCAACTTTACCGAGGCAAACCTCCGCTACCATCCGCTCGAAGCCGGCGCGTTGTACGCCGCCGGCGGCTGAGCGACCGAGATCATCATCGATCACTTCAACCTCTGACCATCCGAGTGCCGTCAGTCGGTCCCGCATGGCGTATTGCAACGCGCCGCTCTCGCGATTGTGTAGCACCTGATGTGCTGAGGATTGACGCACGTAAAGTATCCCCTTCTCCAGATGATGAGGCCTGACCTTGTCAGAGATCATGACCGACCTCCTTCGCGCGCGGCGTCGCTGTCGTCGCGGCATGGTCGAGGATCAACTGCGTCATCAGACTCGTAAGGGCCGCCTGCGCTTCCGCCGGAAGCTCCGACCATGTGGGCGCACCGGTGGCGCCGCTCGACAGGCCGCTCCCGAACAGATCCATCTGCTGCGGCCGCGGTTGTTGATTGTGTCGGTATCCGCTCCCTGGCATTGCCGTCTGGCGTGACATGAGTCGCTCCCCGATTCTGACCGTGAGAGCCTCTGGATGCGCCAGAAAGCAGGGCAGCTGATGGCGTTCGATCCTTCAACGCCAGATCGAGAAGCGCAGAAAGCGCCGCAAGCGCATCGATGCTGACAAACGGTTGAGCTGTCAAAAGCTCGGCGTCAGGGCATGCCGTCCGGTCGAACATCCCTGCTGGCACTTCCAGCCAACGATCTCCTTGCGATCCGTCCAAGGTGCAGCGAAAAACAACATCAAAGCCTTGTCGACGGCTCCATGAACGCAAACTCGGCGCCCAAACCATGGATGATGCCGATAAAGAACCTCGCGAAGAACGGTCCTGTGGCCGTTCTCAAACGTTGTTGTACAACGAACACCGCGGACACTCGGCCATCGGCTATATCAGCTCGGTCGAGATGGAGCGCAAGGTGGGATTAGCTTAACGGGGTGTCCATCAAACCGGCAGCACGCTCAGTGATCACCGGGGAGCGCCGACGGCGTCGGTGGACGAGCGAGGAGAAGGCCCGGATCGTGGCGGAGAGCTTTGAGGAGGGTGCGAACATCTCCGAGGTTGCGCGGCGCAATGGCGTTTCGCGCGGGCTGCTTACGGTGTGGCGCCGCCAAGTTGCGGCGGCGGTGGGGGGCAAGGCACCGAACTTCGTGCCAATCCAAATTGGTCCGGGGATCGATCGCGGGACAGCGGGCGAGCATGAACGTATTTCCGGGCTACAGACGAGGCCTTTGGAGATCGCCGCGCCGCCGGCCAAGGTTTGCGGAGTTGTCGAGATCGAGGTGAACGGGGCGCGCATCCGGGTCGAGCCGGACGTTGAGCTGGCGACGCTGTCGACCGTGCTGGCGGCGCTTCGGGGTATCCGGTGATTGCGCTACGCTCTGACCTCAAGGTGGTGCTGGCGACACAGCCGGTCGATTTCCGCAAGTCGGTGCATACGCTGTCGGCACTGGTGAGCGAAGCGCTGCGTGCGAATCCGTGTTGTGGGGACGTCTTCGTGTTCCGCAGCAAACGCACGGACAGAGTGAAGCTTCTGGCGTGGGACGGCAGCGGCATGGTGCTGATGACGAAGTGGTTGCACCAGGGGCACTTCACCTGGCCGCCGATCCGCGAAGGCGTGGTGCATCTGACTGCGACACAGCTCGCGATGCTGCTCGACGGACTCGAGTGGACGCGCGTCTCGCCCAAGCCGGTGAAGCAGCCGGCCGTTGTCGGCTGAGAGGAGAGGATTTCGCTGGAGCCTGCGCCGCGCGGATGTATGGTCCATTTATGGCGATTCGCCCGGACGTCCTCTCGACTGATCCCGCCGCTCTAACAGAGATGGTGCTCGCGCTCGACGCCGAGAACGAGAAGCTGCGTGTTGCGATGCAGACGCTCAAGGAGATGATCTTCGGGAAGCGCTCGGAACGGCTTGCCACGCTCGTGGCCGAGCAGCTTGAGCTTGAGCTTGACGATCTTGAGACCAGTGTCACGCCGCCGGCAGCTGCCAACGACGATGCACCTGCGGTGAAGCCGTCCGATAAGCTACGTAAGAAGGCGCGCCGCAACATCGGCGCGTTGCCCAAGCATCTGCCGCGCTGTGAGCAGGTCCTGGAGCCGGAGGTGACGGCCTGCCCGTGCTGCCAGGGCCAGCTTCACAAGATCGGCGAGGACGTCAGCGAGGTGTTGGAGTGATCCCGGCGCTCCTGCGCGTGCTGCGCACGATCCGTCCCAAATACGGCTGCCGCGGCTGCACCGATGGCGTGGTCCAAGCCAAAGTGCTGCCGCGCCTGATTGAGGGCGGCATGGCGTCGACGGCCCTCGTGAGCCATGTGGTGGTCTCGAAGTTCGCCCGGTATTTGCCGCTGTACCGGCAAGTTCAGATCCTGGCCGGCCACGGCATCCATCTTGACCGCGCGACACTCGCGGTTGGGTCAAACGTACCGCCTTGTGGCTCAGGAGCCTTTATGAGCTGCAGCTGCGGATCATTCAGGCTGCGCCGCGCGTGTTCTGCGACGAGACGCCGATGCCGGTGCTTGATCCAGGACGACATCGTCCCCGCATCTGCCAGTTCTGGGCGCATGCTATGGATGACCGGCCATGGGGTGGCCCCTCGCCGCCGGCGGTTACCTACGTATTCGCCGACGGCCGCGGCACCGAGGAGATCGCCGGACAGTTGATGGGCTTTTGCGGCGTTCTGCAGGTGGACGGTTATGCCGCCTACAAGGCGCTGGCCCGCCGTCATGGCGGCGCGATCCAGCTCGCCTTTTGTCTCGCCCATGCTCGACGCAAATTCGTCGAGGTGTACAAGTCCACGCAGTCGCCATTCGCGCGCGACGTGATTGAACGGCTGCAGGCGGTCTATGCGATCGAGGCAGAGATCCGCGGCAGCAGTGCGGAGCAGCGGCTGGCCGCCCGCCGCACCAGGAGCGCCCCGTTGATGGTGGCGCTCAATGCGCGACTGATTGAGATGGTAGGTCAGCTGTTTTCCCAATCGAAGCTGACAGAGGCGATCAACTATGCGCTCAATCACTGGGACGGACTGACGCTGTTTCTCAGCGACGGCCGCGTCGAGGTCGATTCCAACACGGTCGAGCGTTCCATGCGCCCGATTGCCATGGGAAGACGCAACGCCTTGTTCAGCGGTAGCGAAGGTGGTGCCGAGAGCTGGGCCATCCTCGCGTCGCTCGTGAACACCGCAAAGCTCCATGAGCTCGATCCGCAAGCCTATCTGACCGACGTGCTGGAGCGCATCGTCTCCGGTGGAACCAAGAGCCATCAACTGCACGAACTGCTCGCCTGGCACTGGAAGGCGGCGCGCCAGCGCACCGCACAGGCCGCGGCATGAGCCCGCGTCGTCATAAAGCAGCGTCGTCAATGGCCGCAGCCGAGATGCCACTTGAGGAGCTCGAGCGATGGCTGCAGGCTCGGGTCGATCAGCAACCTGCCGCCACCAATCTCCCCATGCTCGACGGCTACGTCGCCGCAATCGTGGCCGGACCGGTGTCGATGAGCCCACTCGACTGGATCTGCCCGCTGCTCGCCATCGATGCCGATGCCTTCAACCACAGCGGCACCCCGGAGTTTGCAGCCATATCGGCTGTCGCCCTGCGTCACAACGACATCAGCAACACCCTCTCGACCGCACCCGACAGGTTCGCGCCGATGCACCGGCGTAAACCCAGTGGAGACGTGGATCCGCGACCATGGTGCCAAGGCTTCTACGCCGCGATGCGGCTCAAGCTATTGGCGTGGGCACCGTTGCTGGACACCGGCAACGTCAATCACGGCCTACTTCTACCTATCCTGCTGCACTGTCGCGACGATCAGGGCCGACCGCTGCTTGGACCACCACGAAGCGGCCGCGAGACCAAGAAATTTCTGCGTAACGCCCACGCCGATATTCCCGCGGCGGTCGAAGCCTTGCGGCAATACTGGATGCCGATCCGCTACGCCCGCGCTCAATGATCACTGCGGTCGTGGGAGCTCATGCCGGTTACAGTTAGTCGGCTTGGCGCGGGAGCTTCCATTCCCAGGCAGCAGTTCGCGCAGACGCGAAGCGGGAAGATCGGCGATCCGGGCGAGGACGTCGGAGAGCCGGGCTTTGGGATCGACATCGTTAAGACGACAGGTGGTGATCATCGTCAGCATGATGGCGGCGCGTTCGGCGCCGCGCAGGCTGCCGGCGAAGGTCCAATTGCGCCTTCCCAAGGCGATGCCGCGCAACGCTCTTTTGGCGGCGTTGTTGCTGAGGCAGATCCTGCCATCGTCGAGGAAGCGGGCAAAGTCGGCTCAGCGCCTGGCATGTAATTCGTGGGCTTCAGGACCTCGGAGGAGCGCGAGAGGGTTTCTCGCTCGCGCAGCAGCCAGGCGTGCATGTCGTCGAGCAGCGGCTTAGCGCGATCGGGGAGCTGGTTTACCCTTGCTGCCTACCCTGGCGTTCTTCTCGATATCGGCCAACTCGAAGAAGCCCCGCCGCGCATGCGCGAAGCAGAATGCCGGCGTGATCGGCATCGCTTTCCTTTGCGGGTCGAACAACGGCTCGAAGCCGCTATAGCAATCGGCTTGCAGGATGCCGGCGAAGGCGGCCAGATGCCTCTGGGGATGCTGGCCTCGCCGGTCGGGTGAGGCGTAATAGACCGCAGCCGGCGGCGCCGGCCCACCGAAGGGCCGGTCATCCCGCCCATAACTCCAGCTCCGGCGGGTCGTGCACTTGCCCTTCGCCAGGACGCGGATGGTGGTGTCGTCGCCATGAAGGCGCTCGACTGCGAGTACATGACGCTCGATCAGCTGGAAGAGCGGCATGATGGCGAAGGTTCCGTGGCCGACCTGGTCAGCGAGCGTCGACAATGGCAGGTCGATCCTCTCGCACTTGGTTGAGCGGGATATGCATGCCGAACTGTGCGTCCAGCGAAGGCTGGCATGTTCAGCAGGAGTAAGTCCTGCCGGGGAAAAAGTTAGCTCCCCGTAGTGTGGGTAGCAGAGGAGATAGAAATAGAACCTTTGAAGCCTATCGACAAAACTCCCTTGGGGAGACCACGAGTCATCGGGCCGTATCAAAAGAGAACGCGTTGTGGCCTCGAAAATGCTGAAAACCGAAAGTCGAGCCTGCAGTTTAGGGGCGAAGGCAGCATGATCCATCGAATGCTAACTGACACGACGGGTCATTTCGGCGGGGTGAAAGCGACAGCACGGTGACAAGGACATGCCGAGCAACTGGAGAAGCCTTCATCCCGGAGAGAAATCGCCGGAAGAAGGTAGGTCGTATAACCGGAGATCCCGGGAAATCGACCGAAGATGAGAAGGTGGCGGCCGGGACTGGAGTAGCGATGAAGCGGAGTAACTCCCGTGGAGCAAAGGGTCCCTGCCATTTGTGATGTCTCTAACGTAAGGAAGGCAAGGACGAGATGATAAAGGCGTCCATCGATTTGCAAGACCTGAGGCGGAGACTATACGTCAAGGCGAAGGCTGAACCGTCCTGGCGTTTCTGGGGTCTATACGTCCACGTGTGCAAGATGGAGACCCTGCGCGCAGCGTATGAGATGGCGAAAGAAAACGACGGCGCACCGGGAATAGACGGGGTGCGCGGCGGCGATCAGGGTGAGACTCCGTATTGCCTCACCTATCGATGCTCCCGAGTGCGATCGGTTGCCTCATTTATTTTGCTCCCGGCTTGGGTTGAGGAGGAGGCCGGGTGCGGAGATGGCCGGGGTTTCGGAGCGCCCGGCCTCCTCCGCTGGCGTCTGCCACATCATTGGGTTGTTGTGACCTCATGCCCCAGCAGCGTTTCCTCCGTAGGAACGAACAACAACGCGTTCGCTTGCTCGCTGCGCCAGGATTTAAGCCTACGCTGAAGCGTTCGAAGAAGCTTGTTCGGATAGGCTCCAGGATATTCCGCCTGCAACCGGGAGAGCAGTTCGCTACCAGTCCGCCAAGGCTCGGCTTCAAACCATTTTCGCAAATCTAGCGTTGCCCGGATGAGCGGGTCGGGACGCCGCCGGCCTCTTTTCGCTTTCACGATTGGCCGATCCGTCGGTCGCATAGCTCCGTCTTTCCAGGCGGTTCGTAGGCTTGCCAGGAAGAGATCGATCGGTTGCGATGCCGCAGCAGGATGGGCGATTGGCTGCGTATCAGCGAGCGCCGCGAGGCGTTCCTGCGCGCCGCGGATGTCGCGCAACAACGCGACCGGGTCGAGAGCGGCATAGATTTCTTGGAGATGGTGACGAATCGCATCGGGCGTGCGGGCGTCGGCGGCCAAGCGCTGGTGTGGCGTTGCCGGTGCGCTGTATGTCTTACGCACACGAGCACCGTCGCGCTGCTTGGCCATCAGTTTGAATGAGGGTTGGAAGAAGTTCACGAACAGCCGCGCCGATCGATAGAGTTCAGCCAGCAGCTTGGCCGCTTCCAGGCCCTCGAGCCGACGATAGCCGACCATCCTGCGCACGACGGCACCGTTCTTCTGCTCGACGAACGCCTGGTCGTTCTTCCGGTAGGGCCGGCAACGCGTGAAGACGATGTTGGCCGCATCGCAGTAGGCTTTCAGCGTCTCATTCATGAACACCGTATCATTGTCCGTATCGAGGCCGATCAGCGCAAAAGGCAATTGTTTGCGCAATTCCGTCAACACCGTGCTCAACAGTGTTTGTTCGCGCACGATCAGAGGAGCGCACTCCGTCCAGCCGGTAGCAATGTCGGTGAGCACGAGGGTCTGGATGAAGCTGCCGCGCGCCGATAGACCGCTATGCGCTACAAGGTCAGCCTCGACGAACCCCGGCGCCGGATCGTTCCAATCTGCCGACGTCCGTATTGGAATACTGCGACGCAACGAGTGCGTCGCGTGCCGTCGGCGCTTGCGACCTAATCCTTCTCGGACCCGTGCCAACGCGCGGTCGATCGTCGCAGCACTCATTGCCAAAAGTTTGTCGCGGATCTCGGGAGCAAGGTCGAGGTGGCCGTGCCGTTCCATCGCTTCAATCAGCGCAGGCATTAACGCCTTCAGCCGCTTCCCGCAGATCCGGTCTGACGCCTCCCAAAGCAGCAAGAGCGCGTTGTGTTCCGCCTCATTATAGATCCGACGTCGCGCCCGTCGGCCTGCGCTTACGTCTTCCTGGCCTCGAAGTAGACGCATCGCATGTTTGCGATGGAATCCGGTGATGTCGACGAACTCGTCTAATATCCGCGCCTTCTTCGCACGATCCGAACGCCGATAGCGCGCGCCCGCCGCCGCCGTCAGTTCCTTCCGCGTTGCCATGCTCAGCCACCCCATCTGCGCCCCCGCTTGTTCCCGATCCAGGGGAGCAATTTACGTGAGGCAACGGCTCAGCATCCGGTAACAATTAAGGCGAGGCAATGCGCGCTCTCATCCTGATTGTCGCGCTATAACGGGGTGACGTTCGAAGCCATCGAAGCGCGAGGCGTGGAGTCTCTGCTCGAGCAATTACGAGACGAACTGATCGAGCGCACTTATAAGCCACTTCCATCAAGGAAGCGGGAAATACCGAAGGACGGGGGCTCCAAGGTCCGCGTTCTGTCGATTCCGGCTATCCGCGACAGAGAGGTACAGGGGCGCTCAAGCTCATACTCGAACCTGTATTCGAGGCGGATTTCCAACCGGGATCGTTCCCAAGCGGACAACACATGAAGCGATCAAGCGAGTTGCTAAAGCAATAGCTGAGCGGAAGACGCGGGTTCTCGATCTTGATTTGCGGGCCTACTTCGACAACGTCCGGCATGATCGGATTCTGGAGAAGGTAGCCCTGCGGGTTGATGATGGGGACGTCATGCATCTTCTGCGGCTTGTGCTGAAAGCTTCTGGCAAGAAAGGCGTTCCGCAAGGCGGCGTAATTTTCACCCTTGCTCAGTAACCTCTACCTCAATGAGGTGGACAAGATGCTGGAGCGAGCACGTGAAGTTACACGTCGCGGCAAGTACACCAATATCGAATATGCACGTTTTGCTGACGATATGGTTGTCTTGATCTATGCCCACCAGCGACATGACTGGCTGCTCGGCGCTATAAACAAGCGCTTGCGGGAGGAGTTCGCCAAGTTACAGGTTGAGGTGAATGATGAGAAGAGTCGCATAGTTGACCTGGCCCGAGGCGAGAGCTTCGGCTTCCTGGGAATCGACTTCCGCTATCTCCGCAGTCTGCGCGGAGTGATGCGGCCGTATTACACGCCCAAGCTCAAAAAGCGGACGGCGCTTCTGCGGGGGCTCAAGGAAGTGTTTGGCAGCTATCGGTCGCAACCGATTAGTCGGGTGATAAGCCTGATCAATCCAAAGCTCCGAGGATGGGTAAACTACTTCCGGATAGGCGATTCCAGTAAATGCTTCCCTACATCAGAGACTGGGTAGAGAGGAAGGTCAGACGCCATCTGGCGAAGGCACGGAAACAAAAGGGCTTCGGCTGGAAGCAGTGGAGTAACTCGTGGCTGTACGACACCTTGAAGCTGTTCAACGGCTACCGGGCGAGTGCCGCCGAAGTAAAAGCTGCTCCAACATGATAGGTCCATAAGCCTTGTCATGAAGCAAATGGGAGCGCGTAGTGCGGGAAATCTGCATGCTGCGTGCGATGTGGCGGGGGCTGGAAACGTGCATGACCGGGAAAACTGGTTAAGCGGCGCGCCAGTCCTCGACCCCACTGTCGAACAGGATCGTCGCCAGCAATTGCGGACCGATGAAGCCGCGCGGCGTGGCATGGAACGGTGCCGGCGGCTGGCTGATCTTCTCGCAATCGCGGCAAGTGAACTTCTCTCGCACGGTCTCGATGACCTTGAACCGGCGCGGGATCTCCCAACGTCTCGGTCACATCCTCGCCCAGTGCTGCAACAAGCCGTTCCTTCTCATCCTGCGACCACCGGCGCCGCCGCTCGGCCGATGTGATCACCTCCGCCCCTCGAAATCGGCATAGTGCTTCTCCCAGGATTACCCGTAGGACCTGCAGCGTTCGCGTCCGTCAAACAAGACGGCCCGCAACGGAGGAATACCACAGAGTCACCTGCTCTCCTTCTTCAGATGAACTGAAGGGCCACCGCCGCCAGAGGTGCGATAAATGGCTTGCGCCCAGTCGAAGGGCGAGAAGATCTCTCCGCTCGCGTTTGCCAGCACCTTCCGCACCACCATTGGGTCGTTAGGGCGCGCGACCTGCCCCATTCGGACGTAGTTCCTAGGATTGACAAAGTCCGTGTAACTGGGCATTTGCCGCGGCGGCCCGGTGCTACTTGAGTTAGCTCAGAACGGATCGGGTCGCCTCACGGTGAGGATGACCTTCACTCATGAAGCGCGCCCGATGTGCGACACGTGCCGGGCGTGGAATGCGGAGTTTCTAAACGCTTGCGGGCTCCCTGGCGAGTTCGTCAATGACTTGCCTGGTTGCCTGATAGGCAAGCTCGACAATCTCATCAATCTCGCCTTCCGAGACGACAAGAGGCGGAGCAAAACCCAGAATATCGCCATGCGGCATTGCCCGAGCAATAAGTCCCCGCTCGCGAGCAGCCTTCGAGATGCGGGCGCCGACTTTGAGCTGGGCGTCGAACCGTCGCTTCGTGTGACGGTCCGCGACAAACTCGATAGCGCCGAGCAAGCCGACGCCGCGAACTTCGCCAGCGATCTCCAATTGAGCGAACCTTTCCTTAAGCCGCTTTTGAAAGTGCGCGCCGACCACCCTGGCGCGATTGCTGAGCTGCTCCTTTTCAACGATATCGAGCACTGCGTTGGCGGCGGCGGCAGCGATCGGATGACCCGAGTAGGTGTAACCGTGTGAGAATGCGCCAACGCGATCGGCGGCCCCCTCCATAACAGAGTAAACCTTCTCCCCCACGATGGCTGCCGAGAGCGGCATGTAGCCCGAGGTGAGCCCCTTGGCGACCGTTACGAGATCCGGCTCCATCCCGTATAGAGTACTGCCAAAGTCGGCCCCGGTTCGCCCGAATCCACAGATCACCTCATCGGCGATGAGAAGAACGTCATACCGCCTGAGTACGGCCTGAATCTCCCGCCAATACCCGCTGGGCGGCGGTGTGATGCCTCCGGTACCAAGGACAGGCTCGGCAATAAACGCGCCGACCGTTTCCGCGCCCTCCCGCACAATTAGCTCTTCGAGTTCGGCCGCACGCCGACGAGAAAAGGCCTCCTCCGATTCCCCGTGCTCAGCGCCCCAATAATGGTGGGGAGTGCCTGTGTGCAGAATACCCGGAAACGGAAGGTCCATTTGATCGTGATAGAACGACATTCCCGTCATTGATCCAGAAATGACCGAGCACCCGTGATAACCGCGCTCGCGAGAGATGATCTTCTTCTTCTTCGGCTGACCACGCAGATTGTTGTAATACCAGACGAGCTTGGCCTGAGTTTCGTTGGCATCCGATCCGGAAAGTCCGTAGAAGACTTTGCTGGCGTTTCCCGGTGCCATTTGCACGAGGCGATGCGAAAGCTTTGCGAGCTCTTCGGTCGTGTGAGCAGCGTACGTGTGGTAATATGCGAGCTGATAGGCCTGCCTTGCGATGGCCTCGGCAACTTCGGTACGCCCATAGCCGATATTGACACAGTAGAGACCGGCAAAGCCATCGATGTATGTTCGGCCCTCCGCATCCCGAATGGATATCCCTTTACCACCTGTGACGATTGTGGGATCGCCAAGCTTGCCGCTCGCGAAATCCTTCAGCTGCGTGAAGGGATGCAGAACACTGGAACGATCTCGCTCAGCGATGGTCTTGATATCAATCATATAGTTCTCCTATGCCGCCAAATCGCCGAAACAGACGTATTTGTGTTCCATGTACTCTGCTAAACCGTGCTTCGACCCTTCTCGTCCGAGTCCGGACTGCTTCCAGCCTCCGAACGGAATGGGCGGTCCAGTAAAGGAAGCTGTATTGATTCCGAGCATGCCGCACTCGATCTGCTCAGAAAGGCGGAGCGCCCGGCGAAGGTTGTTTGTGTAGATGTATCCAGCCAGCCCCATTTCGCTGGCGTTCGCCCTGGATACAACCTCCGCCTCAGAATCGAACGGGAGCACGGCAGCAACCGGCCCGAAGGTTTCTTCATGCGTGATCAGCATGTGGTCGGTGACATCGCTGAGCAACGTCGGAGGAACGAAGTTTGCACCCAAACTTGCGCCCTTGTCGGCGCAAAACACCCGCGCCCCCTTTTTTGCGGCGTCGTCGATGTGGGCCCTGCATTTGTTGGCAACCGACAGCTTTGTCATCGGCCCTATATCAGTTGTCGTTTCCAGGCCGTGCCCGACTCTGAGCTGAGAAATAGGGGTGGCAAACGCCTCGACGAAGGCGCGGTAGATCTTTCTATGCACGTAGATGCGATTGGCGGCGAGACAGTCCTGGCCCGAAGTGGTGAACTTTGCGTCCATCGCTCCCTTAACCGCCTTGTCGACATCGACGTCGTCAAAGATGATGCACGGAGCGTGGCCCCCCAGCTCAAGCGACACTTTCTTCACGGTTTGTGCCGCCTCTGCCAGAAGCAGGCGCCCAACTTCGGTAGAACCAGTAAACGAAAGAGCTCGCACCCTCGTATCGCGCAACAGTGGTTTCGAAAGCTCGATTGAATCACCGACAAGCACCTGAAATACGCCACGCGGAATACCAGCTTCTTCGGCCAACCTAGCCAGGGCAAGGGCCGACAATGGCGTCTCGGGAGCCGGCTTCACGACGATCGGGCAGCCCGCGGCAAGAGCAGCTCCCGCCTTTCTCGTGATCATCGCGATTGGAAAATTCCATGGCGTGATCGCCGCCGCAACACCGATTGGCTGCATTCGCACATGAAGCAGGCTTCCCGCTTTGTGACTCGGAATGGTCTCGCCATAGGTGCGCTCGCCTTCAGCGGCAAACCATTCCAGAAAGCCCGCGCCATATGTGATCTCGTAGCGTGCCTCCGCCAGAGGCTTTCCTTGCTCGCTGGTCATAAGAACGGCGAGATCCTCTGAATGGCCGCGGATCAGGGACGCCCAAGATTTGAGGATCACTCCTCGCTCGGTGGGCAGCAGACGCCTCCATGCAACAAACGACTTCTCTGCTGCTCCGATTGCCAGCTCCATGTCGGCCGCCGAGCAACGGGCAGCTTCCGCGATTTCCTCCCCCGTCGCGGGGTCGACAACCGCGTCCTTCTGCCCGCCGTCCGTCCACTTGCCGTCGATGAACGCTGCCCCCGCTAAAAAGTCTCGTCGTCTGAGAGTTCGAAGGTGCCGCATAGCGAGGCCACCCCACTCCGGGCGTCTGTGCCGAAAGCCTTGAACACCCATTTTGAAACTCCCGCGCCGTCACTTATTGAAATTGCTGGAGTAATCAGGATACTAGTGACGCAAACAGATTTGCGTCGCATTTTCGGTGCGCGGGATGAATTCCTGCAAAGCATTGATGCCTTGCGACGAAACGCAGCTTAGGGCTGGAGACAACCGCTATGCGTTACGATCGGATAGATGCACGCATCCTGGAGATCGTGCAAAAAAACAATCGCCTCACGTCCGAGGTCATTGGCGAAATGGCGGGGCTTTCCCCCACGGCGTGTCAGAGAAGGTTGAAGAGGCTCCGTTCGGAAGGAATCATTGAGTCGGATGTGTCCATCGTCTCGGCAAGAGCAGTGGGAAGGCCGATTCAGATGCTTGTCCTCGTGAATCTCGAGCGGGAGCGCTCCGATATCATCGACAAATTCAAGAAGGCCATCAAAACGTCGAGTGAAGTCGTAAATGGCTTCTATGTCACGGGCGATGCAGACTTCGTTCTGTACATAACGGCTCGCACGATGGAGGACTACGAGCTTTTCACCAGACGCTTCTTTTACGAGAACCCCGATATTAAGGGGTTCAAAACCATGGTCATCATGGACCGCGTAAAATCGGGGTTTGCAGTTCCAATCGAAATGCCACCGGACAGATAAGCGATCTTTGATCGCGACGTCCCGACGGTCCAGCTGTTTTGAGCACTCGTGAAAGAATGAGAACCATACCGAAAGCTCTGACAATTCTGACTTCTCACAATCCTCTTCAACCCAAAACAGGCCTAACGAACTCGCCCCAGTGGGCTTGGTCGAATTACGTGCCAGAATGGTGCTTGAAAGCAAAAAAAGGAGGGGCCACTCCAAGGGTGGCCCCTTCAAGTTAGGGAGGAAACGCCCCTAGGGGGCCTGGGAGATCAGGCCGCAGCCTGTTCGATCGGTGAAAATGGTAGGCCGAGACTCTCTGCCACTGCCTTGTAGGTCAACCGGCCCCGATAGACGTTCAGGCCAGCGCGCAAGTGCGGATTTTCAAGCACGGCCGCAAAGCCCTTGTTTGCCAAAGCCAAGCCAAAAGGCAAAGTTGCGTTGTTGAGGGCCTGACTTGAGGTAAGCGGGACTGCACCGGGCATGTTGGCAACGCAATAGTGGATCACGCCGTCGACTTCGTAGGTTGGATCAGCATGGGTGGTGGCACGCGACGTCTCAAAGCAACCGCCTTGATCGATCGCGACGTCAACGACCACAGAGCCTTGCTTCATCGAGCTCAGCATCTTGCGCGACACCAGCTTCGGTGCACTGGCTCCTGGGACGAGCACGGCGCCAATAACGACGTCTGCGGCAGAGACTTCCTCTTCAACGCTGTCGATGGTCGAGTACCTGGTGCGGACGCGGCCCTCGAATAGCTCGTCCAGTTCGCGAAGGCGGTTGATCGAACGGTCGATGACGGTGACTTCCGCACCCAAACCGGCTGCCATTCGGGCGGCATGCGTACCGACGACACCGCCACCGATGACAACGATACGAGCGGGCTGAACGCCAGGCACGCCGCCGATCAATAACCCCCGCCCGCCGCTGTACCGTTTTAGGGCCGCGCCGGCAGCCTCGATCGTGAGCCGGCCCGCGACTTCGCTCATTGGCGCAAGCAACGGCAAGCCCCCGTTCGAGTCGGTGACGGTTTCATAGGCGATCGCTGTGCAACCCGATTTCAGCAGTCCTTTTGCCTGCTCCGGATCGGGCGCCAGATGCAGATAGGTGAAGAGGATCTGATTCTCTCGGAGCTGGACCCATTCGGACGGCTGCGGCTCCTTGACCTTGACTACCATCTCGCTCGATGCAAACACCTCCCGAGCAGCCGCGGCGATTGTTGCACCGGCCTTCCGGTATTCCTCGTCGCTTGCCCCGATGCCAGCGCCGGCATTGGCCTCCACCAATACTTGGTGGCCGGCAGCCACATATTCCCGGACAGCTCCAGGGGTCAGGCCCACGCGATATTCGTGTGTTTTGATTTCCTTGGGAACACCGACTTGCATCTTGCAATCTCCGCTTTTGCTGAACCACTTCTAATCGGAACCACGCGGTGAAATTGAGAAGGGACCGGCGAACGACGCAGAAATTCAGCAACCTCGGCGTTCTTGCGCACAATTCCAGCAGAGTGCGCGAGATGGTGATGGTTTGCTATTCCTGGCGCCGCAATCGGCACAGTGGCAGCCGACACATCGATCCAAAGGAAGTTTCGCACAGCGATTTTCACGTATTTAACGGCCTTCGGTTCCTCCACGGGGCTCTGGGCGAAACATCCCCTCTGTCCCGCTCCACGCAAAAGCTGCATGAATCCCGGCGGATATTTATGGCGGAACAGTTGCCCAGCAACGCGCGCATGCCGCCAGGGCTCGCCGATCGAATGGCAACGATACGCTCAGAGATTGTGAGCATCATGGAGCGGCTGTCAATGATCGCTCGAAAGCGGCCTTTCCGATTGTGACGATCGCGTCCACCTTCGGTCTTGGTGATGACGAGCGCAGGCGCGAGCCCGGGATATTGCGATGGACTACGGCTCGGCGCAATCAGCACCGCGACCGGGCCACCTATCTGCGGACGCCTAGTGTTGAAAACCGGTGTCCTCGTGCAAGAAGGCGAGTGCTGCGAGCGAGAGTGGCCCATTGTTCTCCTTTGAGAGACCTTAACGCACTAGCGGCAGGCCTGGAATCGCTGAGGCCGCAGCGGATTGCGCGTCAGAGTTCGAATAGCTCGCGCGGCAACTTCGTGAATGGTTCACCTGCAACGTCGGTATGCGGAAGGTTTCGCTGATCACATAACCACGTCTTCATCGATCCAGTTTTCAAGCATGAGGTGAAATGTCGTATTCGGCTTGAGGACCGTGTTATCGCCGTCCTTCAAGCTAGCTGTAGGTTCCGTCCAATCTATCGCGACGGCGTAGCCGCACCGAGACTCCTTCACCAAGCCATCGCGTTTTCAAGTTGGAGTTGAAAGCTATGGCGACGTCGCTGCAGGTCCTGCCGGGTTTGGCGGCGGCAAGTGCAGCTTCCAACCTGGCAACGTTCCCTTCATGCAACCGGCGTATGTGATCCGACGGCTTACCGATCGCGACATCGTGCGCATCAGCGGAGAGGTCTAGCCATGACGCCCGCCGCTGAACTCGAAATTGCTCTGCGAGCCCGTCTGGAAGACGTCTTCGGTCCAGCGAATGTGACACGTGGAGATGCGTGCGCAGCGCAAAGAAGAGGCCCGCAAAATCCGTGCTGGGCTTGCCGTTAGCGCTGCGCACCAATGTTGCAATGACCTCGGCGGATTCATTGGCCTCGCGCGCGCCTGAGCGGATAACGTCTCTCGCTTTGAGCATGCCGGCGTCGGAAATAGCGGTAGCTTCCCGCATCATCGCGAATTCCGAGTCCGATTTCACGCCGCGGATCCGGGTCACGGCGTTAGTGCAGTAGACGATGTTCGCGCCTGTCGAGCGAGATTTGAACTTCTTAACTGTCAGCGGGCAAGAGCCGTTCTTCCAGACCGGTCCATTTGCGGCCGACGCCATCGTCCAAGATGAAGTCGATGGTCTCCTCCCGTTCGGGGTAGCGATGAGCGCCTCCGAATAACCAGTGACACGACTGCGATCGACAAACATCTGATGGATCGCCGCCGGCCAGACCATTCTGCGCGTCAGGAAGGTCGGCTACTCATCCGTTAAAGTCACGACCAGCCCCCGCGGAACATAGCCCGACCTCGAAGTGTATCCGGAGAGATATATGATGTTAGCCGGAGCCGTGACCACCGCTTCGACCTTCGCCGCTCTATCTCCGACTTGACGGCGGATAATCTCCGCAGATACCCGCCGCGGGCGAATGCTTGCGAAGCCTTAGGCATTGCCATGTGCAAACTCCTTCTGGAAAGAGTGGGTCGTTCTCTCGCGTGGATCGAGGGCGGGCCGGCGGATCTTTTCGTGTCATTTGTGGCGGGATCGTACATCGGCGCCGCTACGAATTCAGCATCTCCAAGCAGTACCTGATCGCGAGCTCAGCTGTCGGAACGAGCAGATCGTCCGAGGCTCCGAAAGTTGGCGTGTGCACGCCGGACTCGTTGCCTTGCTCCTTGCTGCCAAACCAGAAGTAGATCGAGGGCACGCACGCGGAGTAGAATCCGAAATCGTCGCTGCCGCCGCCTGCGCTCGACGACTTCAGGTCGGAAAACTTGTCTTTGCCCACGGTCTCGACCACCAGCCGCCGAAACCTGTCAACCATCACGTCGTTGTTAATGACCGGCGGTTCACCGAATTTGTGGGAGAACTCCGCTTTCCCGCGGTGCATCGTCGCGACCCCTTCAGCTATTTCTCGCACGCGCTGAACCAGGAGCTCTCTCCGCTCACAACGGCTTGTTCTGATAGTTCCGGTCATCGTAACTGACGGGCAAATGATATTTGTGGCTTCGCCACCTGCAATCGTCCCGATTGTGACGATCGCCCCGTCATCGAAGGGCATTTCCCGCGACACGACCTTTTGGACCTCATTGATGAATGCCCCGGCCATCGCAATTGCATCCACGCCCGCATGCGGCCTCGCGCCGTGGGCCATGGTCCCGATAAGTGTGATCGCGAACTGATCGGCGGATTGTGTCACAGCGCCTGGGCGTGCGCCGAACATCCCCGCGGGCAAATCAGTTTTGACGTGGAACCCAACAGCAGCGTGGAAGCCGCTAAGCAGGCCCTGCTCAGCCACTGATCGTCCGCCGAGTGGCTCCGCCTCCTCGGCGGGCTGGAAAAACACGCGAAGCTTGCCAGAAAAGCTCTCTCGCATCCGATGAAACGCAAGTGCGGTACCCATAGCGATCGACGCATGCAGGTCATGACCGCACGCATGCATATGACCTGGGACCCGGGACTGATAGGACAAGTCGTCCCGGGTTTCCTGGATCGGCAAGGCATCGATGTCGCCCCGTATGGCGACGGAGCGCTGCGGCCCGGAGGCTAAACCGTGGATGTCGACGTAAAGGCCGGTTTTGTGAAAGGTCTTCGCATCGAACAGCCCAAACCGTTCAAGCGTTTCGCGGATCCGCTGTTGAGTTTTCCACTCGTTGTTGGAAAGCTCCGGCTCGCGATGCATAGCATGCCGCATTTCGATCACCACGTCCTTTTCGGAACTGGAAAGCAGATTGTTTGCGCTTGTGTTTGTAGTCCTCTTCATCTTCGCGGCCTTCCAGTTGACGCTTGAGTCAATGTAGCAGGTCGGGTAGGCGGGGAGCAGCGACTAGCGTGGCTATCGCGCAGCAATGCTGCAAGGTTGTCGTCCGATGCGCACAATCTGAGAGCATCTGATCCTGGCGGGCGCCGGATCGCAGGGCCTCGGAAGAGGCCCTGCACAACCAAAACAAGCTAACGGCGCGCCTGTCGATCGGGACTACCATCACGGCCCCGGAGCCGTCAGCTTCTCAGCTCTTTGGTCATCCTCTATCCGAGGCCTGCGCCCTGCTCCCTGAATGCTCTCCAGTCGATCGGCCGCTCCAGCGCTGCTCGTTCGCGCCTCTGCCGAAGGAAATGGTGGGTCTTTGGGCAAATATGGCGCCGGCCTTCAAAATAATTGCGGCTGCAAATGACAATATCATTGCGACACGTCGCAGCTCCGTACCCCAGCTCCAGGCTTTCACGCAAGGCGAGGCATCGGCCGGTATTGTGGACAGCCGAGCACATGAGGCGCGGAAATCCGGGACGCCATTGGAACGGTCGTCGCGTGCGAGGGCATCTACGCGGTGACCTCGTTTACCCTCATCGTGCGGGATGTCGCAATAGGAGGTGCGCTAGCCTACATCGATCCGCTGCTTTCCGCTCAGGGTATGCTGGCTGTACCAAAAGCGCTCCGCTACGGCCCACGACTGACGTGGCGCTCGGCGAGCTGGCTGCGGAGATTCTCATGAATTCGTAGCGAGCAGAACGAGTCAGCCAGTATAACTGTTGGCGGGCATGGTTAAGATCTTTCGCTTCAGGTCCTCGATGATCCGGTCGACTAGCGCAGTATCGGGCCGGACCGGCCTCCCTCCCTGCAGATCTTTGCCGGCGTCCACTCGCATAGCGCCGGTGGCTGGAGGGCATGTGGCGCTGATCGTCGTGTGCCGCCCGTTGCCACTGCCACGCATATGCACGCTCGCCTCCAAGGAGGGTTCAATCGTTCGTGCGCTGATCCGCGCTTCTAGTCTAACTCAGCGGCGGGCGAAGCGATAGGGCACCGAATATGGTGTTGTTCGATCTCGACGTGATAGTCGAGCCCGACCCGCCATTCGGCATGGACCCACGGCTGGCCCGGAAGCGGTTTGAGAATTGGCGCATCAATTTCCTCGAAAGCTGGCGCCGTATGCGGCCATACTGACGCAGTACCCGTTCGTCATTGAGCTTGGCCAGCCACTAGGCGATCGCGCGGTTGAGTTCGGCCAGGCTGTAAAAAGTTCGGTTGCGCAACCGCCGCAGCAGCCAACGCTCGATGATTCCCACCGCAGGCCTCGACCTTTGCCTTATCTCTCGGGCGAGGCGGCCGTGCCGGAATGCTGCGCCATATCGCTGTAGCTGCGGTCGACTATGGGGTCACAGAGGCAGGCCTCGATCACCGCGATCTTGGCGTTGTGGGCACCAGCAGTTGCGTCGCGTCACCAAAAAAGCTGTAGGCCGCGTCGTTTCCCGCGATCCAGTCGCCGAGCTGCTCGGTCCACGTCGCTAGCGGGAATGACAAGCTGGATGCGCCCATGACCGCAACGAAGCGCGCGATCATTTCGGAACTCCGCGCGCCATCAAATCGGTACGGTGCGCGCGATGACCTCGGAATCGACAGACCACGGCGGTGAGCGCCTTCTCGGCCATCCGGCGCGGCTCCAGGAAACCCGGGAAGTAGGAGCCCTTGCGCAGCTTGGGATGCGAAGCTCGACCGTGCCGGCCAGGTCTCCCAGGTCCGGTCGAAGCTCACCGTTGCGCTGGGCCAGACGCTCGGGGTTCTTCTCGCCGTAGGCTGCACCGACCTGGCCTTCGACTTCCAGCTCCATCAGCCGCTGGGCAGCAAAGCCGATCATCTCGCGCAAGAGATGGCCGGAGTTCGAGACCCTGACGGCTCGCTTCCGTCTTTCCGTTCCACGCATCACTCGAGGGCGCAGGCGCGCATATGACGCGGGTTACGCTCGGGAAGAGCCGGGTGCGGGAAGTCTGCCCGCCCGGATCTGTGAGGGCGAAGCCGAATGGCTGAGTTACTCGACCACGACCCCGGTACAGGACCACGATGTCAAAAACCGGAAGTTTGCTCATTCGGCGGATTGCGGGTGCGACAATGGAAATTTAGCCCACTCGAGTAGGATCACAGCGATTTCTCGCACGCCGAGCGCAGGCGCTCAAGCACTTAGCGACGTCTGCATCGATGCTCGCAACGGCTGCGCCAGCTCCCCCGTCTGCAAAGGTGGCGGTGCTGACTTATGAGTCGACGCATTGCAGTGAGGATTTGCTCGGCATCGACGACGTCGCGCAGCGCGCACGAATTGGGATTGGCGGCAAGGGTGCTCATAGTGGAGACCATTCGGACGACATAAGAGGACCATTGTCGCCGCGTATCGAAGTGTATGCTGGCGGAGGCTCCGCAGCCGCCGGTGGCGACGATTCCGACACCAAAGGCACGAACGATATTGCATCTGCCGAAGCCGGCAGCACCAGTTGTTGAACGCGCCCGGCGTCGCCAGTCATGTACCTGCTGTGTCCGGCAGCCATGGCGGCGGGCGATATCGATTGCAATCGCACCCGGCTCAAGGCTTTCCGCGGCGATCTGACCCTTCAGGCGTGCGGACGTCCGCTGCCAGGCGCTGGTGAGGCGTTGCCGGCGCGCTGTATGTCTTGCGTACACGAGCACTGTCGCGCTGCTTGGCTAACAGTTTGAACGAGGGTTGGAAGAAGTTTACGAACAGCCGCGCTGATCGACAGAGTGCGGCCAGCAGCTCGGCCGCTTCCAGGCGAGTTCGTCGACATCACCGGATTCCATCGCAAACATGCGATGCGTCTACTTCGAGGCCAGGAAGACGTAAGCGCAGGCCGACGGGCGCGACGTCGGATCTATAATGAGGCGGAACACAACGCGCTCGTGCTGCTTTGGGAGGCGTCAGACCGGATCTGCGGGAAGCGGCTGAAGGCGTTAATGCCTGCGCTGATTGAAGCGATGGAACGGCACGGCCACCTCGACCTTGCTCCCGAGATCCGCGACAAACTTTTGGCAATGAGTGCTGCGACGATCGACCGCGCGTTGGCACGGGTCCGAGAAGGATTAGGTCGCAAGCGCCGACGGCACGCGACGCACTCGTTGCGTCGCAGTATTCCAATACGGACGTCGGCAGATTGGAACGATCCGGCGCCGGGGTTCGTCGAGGCTGACCTTGTAGCGCATAGCGGTCTATCGGCGCGCGGCAGCTTCATCCAGACCCTCGTGCTCACCGACATTGCTACCGGCTGGACGGAGTGCGCTCCTCTGATCGTGCGCGAACAAACACTGTTGAGCACGGTGTTGACGGAATTGCGCAAACAATTGCCTTTTGCGCTGGTCGGCCTCGATACGGACAATGATACGGTGTTCATGAATGAGACGCTGAAAGCCTACTGCGATGCGGCCAACATCGTCTTCACGCGTTGCCGGCCCTACCGGAAGAACGACCAGGCGTTCGTCGAGCAGAAGAACGGTGCCGTCGTGCGCAGGATGGTCGGCTATCGTCGGCTCGAGGGCCTGGAAGCGGCCAAGCTGCTGGCTGAACTCTATCGATCGGCGCGGCTGTTCGTGAACTTCTTCCAACCCTCATTCAAACTGATGGCCAAGCAGCGCGACGGTGCTCGTGTGCGTAAGACATACAGCGCACCGGCAACGCCACACCAGCGCTTGGCCGCCGACGCCCGCACGCCCGATGCGATTCGTCACCATCTCCAAGAAATCTATGCCGCTCTCGACCCGGTCGCGTTGTTGCGCGACATCCGCGGCGCGCAGGAACGCCTCGCGGCGCTCGCTGATACGCAGCCAATCGCCCATCCTGCTGCGGCATCGCAACCGATCGATCTCTTCCTGGCAAGCCTACGAACCGCCTGGAAAGACGGAGCTATGCGACCGACGGATCGGCCAATCGTGAAAGCGAAAAGAGGCCGGCGGCGTCCCGACCCGCTCATCCGGGCAACGCTAGATTTGCGAAAATGGTTTGAAGCCGAGCCTTGGCGGACTGGTAGCGAACTGCTCTCCCGGTTGCAGGCGGAATATCCTGGAGCCTATCCGAACAAGCTTCTTCGAACGCTTCAGCGTAGGCTTAAATCCTGGCGCAGCGAGCAAGCGAACGCGTTGTTGTTCGTTCCTACGGAGGAAACGCTGCTGGGGCATGAGGTCACAACAACCCAATGATGTGGCAGACGCCAGCGGAGGAGGCCGGGCGCTCCGAAACCCCGGCCATCTCCGCACCCGGCCTCCTCCTCAACCCAAGCCGGGAGCAAAATAAATGAGGCAACCGATCGCACCCGGGAGCATCAATACATGAGGCAATACGCGCTCTCATCCTGATTGTCGCGCTATAAGTGCGGCGCGGCGATCAAAGTGAGAGTGCAGCGTCAATCCAGATGAGAATGCCGCCACTGGACGGGAACGTCGGGAGGGCGTAGCCCGACCGGAGTTTCCGTCCAGCGGCGGCGGCCTTTTCGAGGCCTCAGGTGGTCGCGGTCGGCCGGTATGCCGGTGGTTTTTCCGATTCGGAGGAATCACTTTTGTGCCCGGCCGCCACATAACCGTCCATCAATTGAGATGGGATGGTTGCCGCCCTCCCCAGACGGCATCGTAATGTGCCAAGAACGCAGTGTTTGAACCCCGAAGCGAAGAGGACGGCAAATTGATGGATACGGTGATCGGAGTGGATCTAGCCAAGAATGTGTTTCAGCTCCACGGGGCGTCAATGGCGGGACACTTGAAATTTCGAAAGAAACTGTCGCGGCTTCAGTTTCGGAAGTTCATGGCGGGCCACCCATCGGCAGTGGTGGTGATGGAAGCCTGTGGCAGCGCCCACTATTGGGCACGGGAGATGGTCAAGCTCGGCCATGAAGTGAAACTGATCGCTCCGCAATATGTGAAGCCTTTTGTGAAACGCCAAAAGAACGACGCGGCTGATGCCGAAGCAATCGTGATCGCGGCACAGCGCCCCGAGATGCGCTTCGTCGAGCCGAAATCGGAAGAACAGCAGGCCAGGGCAGTGCTCTTTCGGGCTCGGAAGCGCCTTGTTCATCAGCGCACCGATCTGGTGAATGCGCTGCGTTCTGTTCTCTACGAATTCGGCCATATCATCCCGCAAGGAATCGAACAACTTAAACGCATTGACGCAATCCTCGAAGATCCGAACAGCGATCTACCAGAACTGGTCCGCGAGGAATGTCGGAGTCTCATTGATCAGATCGCCTACAAGACGGAGCGGATCGATGCCAAGGCAGAGCAGCTCAAGAAGTTGGCGACGCGGACGGTCACGGCGCAGCGGCTGCAGACAATGCCGGGGGTCGGCCCGCTGACCGCACTCGCGATCGAGGCTTTCGCGCCCGACATGGCGGCCTTTCGACGTGGCCGAGACTTCGCGGCTTGGCTCGGCTTGGTCCCACGGCAACATTCCTCAGGGGGAAAGGAAAGGCTCGGACGCGTTTCGAAGGAAGGACAGGCGGACATTCGCCAGTTGCTCATCGTTGGGGCGATGTCGCGGCTGAACTGGCTCGGGCGCAAGTCGATCCCTAGCGGATCCTGGCTGGCGCAGATGCTGGCGAGGAAGCCGCGCATGCTTGTGGCGATCGCCTTGGCGAACAAGATGGCTCGGACGATTTGGGCCATGCTCACCCGGAAGGAGGATTATCGGAACCCAGCGCAGGCAGTGACGGCATGACTGCATGCAGCACGAAATAGCCTGACGTTGGCGAAGGGGGTGTGAGAAGGCGACGACCCGAATGGGCGCAACGATCGAACAGATCTGGATCAGGAAACCAGCTAGAGCCAAAGAGCCGACGTGCTCGGAGATGAGAATTGGACCTGGTCCGCGGATCACCATACCGGCCAGCGGCTTCTGAAAATGCCGTAAAGGAAGGCCTGACAGAAGACCGCACTCGATCACACGCCAAAGGGTCAGAAACTTCTTGCATTGCGGGCGGCAACCACAGAAGGCTCTACATGAAGCTCAGGAAGACCCATCCGACGCCTGTCGCCGCGGCGAAGGCGTCGATCAGCGTGGCAACGGCCTACCGCATCGAGAAGGATCCAGTACTACCTTCGCAGAAGAAGGAGCCGCGCGCACGACGGCGTCCCGATCCAATCGCCGACATTTTCGACTCTGAAGTCGTGCCGCTGCTGCGGGCAGCGCCCGGCATCCGGCCCGTGGCCATTTTCGAGGAGATGATGCTGCGCCATTCCGAGTTGGGCGAGGGCGTGCGCCGGACGCTGGAGCGGCGCATCCGAGGCTGGCGTGCCATCCACGGTGAGGAGCAGGAGGTCATCTTCCGCCAGGCGCACGAACCCGGCAGGCTCGGTCTGTCGGACTTCACCGAGGTGGCCTCGTTCGGCATCACCATCGCCGGTCAGCCGCTCGACCACCGACTCTATCATTTCCGGCTCGCCTATTCCGGCTTCGAGCACGCCCATGTCGTGCTCGGCGGCGAGAGCTTCGTGGCGCTGGCGGAAGGCCTACAGAACGCACTCTGGTCCCTCGGTGGGGTGCCGCGCGAGCACCGCTCGGACAGCCTGTCCGCCGCCTTCCGCAACCTGGACAAGGACGCGCGCGAGGACCTGACCCGCCGCTATAACGAGCTGTGCAGCCATTACGGCATGACACCGTCACGCAACAATGCCGGCATCGCCCACGAGAACGGCTCGATCGAGGGGCCGCACGGCCATCTCAAGCGGGCGATCGAGGATGCACTGTTGCTGCGTGGCACCGTCGACTTCGATGATCTCGCCTCCTATCGCCGCTTCGTCGACGAGATCGTCGGCCGCCGCAATGCCCGCAACGCCAAGCGCATCGATGCCGAGCGCGCCCAGCTTCGGGAGCTACCTGAGCGGCGCACCACCGACTATGAGGAACTCAGCGTGCGCGTCACTTCCTCAGGCGGCTTCACGCTGCGCAAGGTCTTCTATACGGTGCCCTCGCGCCTGATCGGCCATCGCTTGCGCGTGCGCCTCTACGACGATCGGCTCGATGTCTTCATCGGCGGCACGCATCTCATGACGCTGCCGCGCGGGCGTGCTTCCCCGTCCGGCAAGCATGACCAGGTCGTCAACTACCGGCACGTCATCCATTCGCTCAGAAGGAAGCCGATGGCATTGCTCAATCTGGTCTATCGCGATCGGCTCTTCCCGCGCGAGGCCTACCGGCGGACTTTCGATCTCCTCGTCGAGCGTCTGCCCGAGCGCCAGGCCTGCCGCATCATGGTCGAGCTTCTTGGCCTCGCCCACGAGCGCGGCTGCGAGAGCGAACTGGCCGAGGAGCTGTCCATCTGCCTCGACAATCACCGGCTCCCCGACATGGCCGCGCTGCGTGCCCGCTTCGCGCCCGATCCCGCGCGCCTACCCAACGTAGTCGTCCGCCTGGCGCCGCTTCAGGCCTACGAAGCGCTCATCGGCGCCAGCCTGGGAGACGCAGCATGAAGAGCGCCTCGATTGACCCCGCCAAGCTCAGCCTGCTCCTTAACGAGCTGCGACTGCCCGCCAGCAAGGTGATCTGGCCACAGTTCGCCGAGCAGGCCGACAAGGAGGGCTGGCCCGCCGCGCGCTTCCTCACTGTGCTCGCCGAGCACGAACTGGCCGAGCGCGATCGCCGCCGCATCGAGCGGCACCTCACAGAGGGCCGCCTTCTGCCCGGAAAGACCCTCGAGAGCTTCGAGTTCGACGCCGTGCCGATGGTCTCCAAAGCTCAGGTCATGGCCATCGTCGCCGGCGACACCTGGTTGGAGAAAGGCGCAAACCTGCTCCTGTTCGGCCCGCCCGGCACCGGCAAGAGCCATCTCGCCTCGGCGATCGGTCTCGCCCTCATCGAGAACGGCTACAGGGTGCTGTTCACCCGCACCACAGATCTCGTCCAGAAGCTGCAGCAGGCCCGCCGCGACCTCGTCCTCGAGAGCGTGCTGGCCAAGCTCGACAAGTTCGACCTGCTCATCCTCGATGATCTCGCATACGTCACCAAGGACCAGGCCGAGACCAGTGTGCTCTTCGAGCTGATCAGCGCCCGTTACGAACGGCGCTCCATGCTGATCACAGCCAACCAACCCTTTGGCGAGTGGGGGAAGATCTTCCCGGACCCCGCTATGACGCTCGCCGCGGTCGACCGGCTCGTTCATCACGCCACCATCTTCGAGATGAATGTCGAAAGCTACCGACGCCGCGAGGCCGCTGAGCGCAAAAAGGGACCTGGACGCCCAGCGTCATACGCCACACCCGCCAATATCGCCCCTGATTGACGCGCCGCGACAATCAACCTGACAAAGCACTTGCGCGCGTCAATCAAACCCGCGGATCATCACATCCGCCGCGACACCAGATTCTCATCCAGATTGTCGCGCACCTCTCTCCCAGATCGCCGCGCTACAGTCGAGAGCTATCGCAGGCGCACCGCGCTCGACGGAAAACGCGGTCCGGGACGGCCGACCTCGCACGCGACACCCAAAGCCATCGCTGATTGGGGCTATCGCGGTATCATCTATTGCGAAGGCTATCAGGCCTACAAGACCATGACCCGGGAGACGCGTGCGGGCGCCCTGTCTGGGCCGCTCGCCTTCTGCTGATCGCATCTACGGCGCTAGTTTGTGAAGATCGCGCGTGAGGCTGCTCCGGCGCCAGCTCCAGTTTGCCGCGAGGCCCTTAAGCGCATCGCCCAGCTCAACGCGGTCGAGAAGGCACTTCGGGGCCACTCTGCTGCCGAGCGCTGCGCGGGTCGACAAGCTCATGCCAGACCTCTGGCAGCAGCCTTGAAGCAGTGGTTTGAGGCAACTCTTGATCATCTTGCGGGGAAGAGCGACACGGCGAAGGCTCTGCGCTATTCGCTGCGCCATTGGGACGGCCTGACGCTCTACCTTGATGACGGGCGCATCGAGATGGACACGAATGCGGTCGAGCGTGCGATGCGGCCAATCAAACTCGATGCCAAGAATGCCCTGTTCGCTGGGTGCGACGAGGGTGCCGATAATTGGGCATTGCTGGCCTCGCTCATTGAAACGTGTAGGCTCAATGTCGTCAGCGCCTAGCCCTGGCTCTCCGGCGTGCTCGCAAAACTCATCAATGGCTGGCCTGCGGCGCGACTGGACAAACTGCCTCCCTGGGCATCGACCTACAGGATGCATGCGCACGATCCGAGGCTGGCAGCATGAGCCTGAACACGACCGCCGTCCGGATCAGGATAACCCTCAAGGACGTGAATGACCTTGCCCCACAGGCTTAATCCAGATTGAAGTTCGCGCTGGCCCAAACAAGGACCAGAGCATGAAGCGTAGCCGCTTTTCGGCAGAGCAGATCATCGGGATTTTGAAGGAGCATGAGGCCGGGGTTTCGGTTGCCGATCTGTGCCGCAAGCGCGGCGTCAGCGACCCCAGCATCTACAAATGGAAGGCCACTGGAGTGTCGGAGGCCAAGCGGCTGAAGACGCTGGAGGACGAGAACACACGGCTGAAGCGGTTGGTGGCTGATGCCGTGCTGGACAATGCGGCGCCCAAGGATCTCGTGGGAAAGAATGTATGGTCCGCCCCGGTCCGTGCAAGGGTTCGTAACAGCAAAAATGACGCTTCCAATTGCATAAATGTATCCGGCCTCTCGCGAGTGGACTGCTGTTGCAGCCAGGCCATGACGAGATCCGCGCACGCCGTTCGCGATAAATGGTTCGGGCACGAAGCCCGCTTTTTGCCCGCGGGCAAGCGGAAAGCTGTCGCGTATCTCATGGTTGCCCACGGGATGAGCGTACGGCGGGCGTATAAAGCCATCGGCTGCTGCCGCATGACCATCAGATATCTGACAACCCGGGCGGACGCGTCCGGGGCTAGCAGATGGACTGTGATGGGATCTCAGACGGCTTGACGATCCACTCTGGGGTCTGCATCTTCGGTATCATGGACAAGAGCGATGCTGTGTAAGAGTGCTTCGGCGCTTTGAACAACTGTTCCGTCTCGCTGCTTTCGCAAATTTGCCCATTCTGTAGTACTGTAACTCTGTCGCAAATCTGACGCACGACAGGGAGATCGTGACTGATAAATAACATCGTCAGCGATAGATTCTCTTGAAGGTCTTTCAGAAGATTTAGGATCTGCGCCTGGATCGAGACATCGAGTGCCGAGGTAGGTTCATCGCAGATGAGGAACCGCGGGCGACTTGCCAAGGTTCGTGCGATTGAAATACGTTGTCGCTGACCGCCTGAGAAGGCGTGCGGATAACGGCGGGCGACGGTGGGCTCCAGACCAACGGCCTTCAGCAGCTCTAACATTATCGGTTCGGCCTCTCGCTTATCCTTTACTAGTCCAAAGTGAATCATTGGCTCCATGATAATCTCGCCCACGCGCATCTGTGGATTCAGAGACGAGTACGGGTCTTGAAACACCATTTGAGTTTGACGCCGAATATCTTGACGATCTTCAAGGCTGGCTGCATAAACATCTTTTCCGCCATAAATCAGTTGGCCGCTGCTCGGGCGGGCAAGCCCAGCAACGACTCTTGCGATCGTGCTTTTTCCAGAGCCGGATTCGCCAACAAGGCCCATGACTTCTCCGGGGCGGATACTCAGGTTCACATCGTGCAGGGCCTTAAAGGCTCGCCGAGCGGAACCACCGAACATGCCTGTCGCCCCATATACGCGCTCCACACCCCGGAGTTCTACAAGTGCCTCCGGCTGGCTTGAACTTTGCGGCATGTCTCTTTCCAGCAGCCACTGCATGGCCGCATCGATATTTCGAGCGGCGCCAGACACGGGAAAGCGATGCAGCTTAATGTCGCCGCGCGGCACAACCGAAATCAATGCTTGGCTGTACTCGTGGCATGGATTTCCAAGAACAGCCGCAGTGTCGTTTAGTTCGACGATTTCGCCTGCCCTCATCACCGCGACGCGATCAGTGACCTGGGAAATCACGCCCATGTTGTGGGTGATGAGCATCACACCCACTTGACGTTCACGAGCCAAGTTCTTGATTAGCTTCAAGATCTGTGCCTGAACGGTCACGTCGAGCGCAGTTGTTGGTTCGTCCGCGACAATGAGTTCGGGTTGTGAGCAGAGAGCAAGCGCGATAACTGCGCGCTGTCGCATGCCACCCGAGAATTCATGTGGCCAGTTCTTCACGCGCCGGGCTGGCTCTGGAATCCCTACCGCCTCCAACTGACGCACCGCCTCGATCCTTGCGTCGCTGCGTGATAAGGCGAGATGAGTTCGGATCGTGTCGACCAGTTGTCTCTCAATTGTGAAAAGTGGATTTAAGCTGGTCAGTGGATCTTGGAAAATAGTCGAGACGCGTTTGCCGCGTAACGCCCGCATCGCCTTAACGTCGCGCGCATCGATGATATCTCCGGAAAGCCGAACTTCGCCCGCACTAATATGGCCGGGAGCCTGTAGTAAGCCCGTGATGGCAGCTCCAACGGTCGATTTGCCCGCGCCCGATTCGCCGACGATGCCGAGTATTTCGCCTGGCGCGATGTCTAGGCTGACGTTGCATACGGCTTGCAAGGCGCCATGCCGGCTAGGAAAGTCGACGCTAAGTCCCCGAATGGAAAGAACGCAAGGCTGGGCAGTTGTTGTCATCAGATGCCCCTTGGGTTGATTACATCCCGGAACCAGTCGCCCAAGACGTTAATGGCCAGCGCGAGTGTAAGAAGGGTGGCGGCAGGAAACAGCAGGATCCACCACTGCCCAGCAAAAAGAAAGTCTTGCCCACTGCGGATCAATGTTCCAAGAGATGGTTGGGTGGGGGGCAGACCTGCGCCCAAGTAGGACAGCGTGGCTTCGGTAATAATTGAAAGCGCAAGTGAGATTGTCGCGATCACGAGGATCGGTCGACGCACGTTTGGCAATATGTGCCGTACCAGCACTGTGCCCGTCGGAAGGCCTATCATTAGGGCTGCCTGCACATACTCTCGCTGTTTCTCCCCCATCACGGCGCCGCGCACCGTGCGGGCATATGTGACCCATCCGGAAATTCCAATCGCCAATATTACCATGTAGACAGCAAGGGCTTCGCGCGCGCTCGGTGGCAGTAGCGACCGCGTTAAGCCGGAAATAAGGAGCGCAATAAAAATGGCGGGGATGGACAACTGGATGTCTGCGATACGCATGATCGCTGCGTCAATGTGTCCCCCGAAATAACCGGATATCAGGCCTAAGCTGACGCCGATCGACATTGAAACCAAAACAGAGGCAAGGCCCACTAGGAGTGAAACCCGTGTTCCATAAAGGGTCGCTGAAAGCACGTCACGTCCCTGATCGTCTGTGCCGAAAGCGTAGAAGCGGTTCGTGAACTCATTGATGCTCCAGGCCGGTGTATTTGACGAAAGCAGATCGAACGTGCTGGCGTCGAGAGTGTTCTGTGGTGCCCATAAAGGAGCTCCCAGGGCCGCGACAATGAGAGTTAGCAGTGCGAGCGTAGACAGAACTGCTCTGGGGGAACGGATGTAAGAGTGCCCGATATCAGAGTTAAACAATGCGGAAAGCTTGTGAATGGTCATCTGACTACTCCTCCCGTCCGCAGGCGAGGATCTAGAAGGTAGTAGACGCAATCCACGACCATGTTGATGGTAACGAAAATGATCGACACGATGAGAAGGTATGCGGCCATGATTGGGACGTCGGAAAATCTAATGGAATTAATAAAGAGCAGCCCAACGCCTGGCCATTGGAATACTGTCTCAGTAACGACGGCGAATGCGATGATGGATCCCAACTGCAAACCTGCAACCGTGACGACCGGAATCATCGTGTTCTTCAAAGCGTAAGAAAAATAGATGAGCCGGTCTGGCAGCCCTCGCGCGCGTGCGAACCGGATATGATCGGAATGCATGACCTCAAGCATTTCAGTGCGGACTAAACGCAAGATCAGCGTGAGTTGATAGGTGGCCAGTGAAATCGCGGGAAGGATGATAGCCTGCCAGCCGGTCTTAGTCAGTAACCCGGTGGTCCACCAGCCGATCTTCACCGTGTCGCCCCGTCCGAAGGACGGCAACCAGCCAAGTTTGACCGCGAACACGTAGATGAGGCCGATGCCGATTAAGAAGTTAGGCAGGGATACTGCGATCAGCGAGACCGTCAAGCTGAAGCCCGATAATATGGAGCGCGGCCGCAATGCTGTCACGACGCCAAGGGCGACTCCCGCTATCATTGCAAATATAAACGATAATATAGCTAGTTCCAGAGTCGCAGGCAGCCGCTCCAGGATCAAATCCAACACCGGCCTTCCAACGCGAGTGGAAATGCCGAAGTCCCCATGGAGTGCCGAACTGATAAAACGAAAGAACTGGATGTAAAAGGGGCGGTCGAACCCGAGTTCCGCCGCTAGCCGCGCGCGGTCCTGCGCGGTCGCCTCCGGTCCGACCATATTCTGGAGCGGATCGCCGATAAAATGAAAGGCGGCGAACGACAGAAACGCCGTCATCAGCATCACCGGCAACACGGACAGCAATCTGCGCAGAAAGAAACCTGTCACTTGTCCACCTTGATGGTTTTCACGGAGATCTGATTACCAACGTTTGGCGTAACGTGAATCTTCTTCTGCGTTGCACGCGCCAACACCTGCGCGTGAATCGGTAGATAGAAACACTCGTCCTGAACGGTCTTCCAAATTTCGGCGATTATGGTTTTACGTCTTTGAGGATCGGCTTCCGACCGGAGTAATTCAATTTTGGCATCAATCTCCGGGTTTTTGTAATTCGCTGCAGCCCAGGCGCCCCGAGAGTGGACGAGATTATCGAAGATTAATTGAGAATCGTATGAGCCCCACGTCATCAGGTAAAAGTCGGTCTTCCTATTGAGAACTAGAGGCCAGACGACTGCGCTGGGTTGGACATCGAGATGCACGGTGACACCGATCTTGGCGAGCATTGCCACCACGGCCTGACAGATGCGCTCGTCGTTCACCATGCCGTCATTTGGACAGTTTAGAGTGACCGAAAATCCGTTGGGGTAACCTGCCTCGGCCATAAGCTGCTTGGCTTGGTCAATATTGAGCTTTGGGAACTTACCCAATTCTTCCGTATAGCCGTCGGCGATCGGCGAAATGATTGTACCGAGCGGAACCGACTCCCCTCGCATGATTGCCGACTTGATCGCTAGACGATCAATGGACATGTTCATTGCGTGGCGCACCCGCTTGTCGGCGAAAGGATTTCCCTTTGCTTCCCCGCTGGCAAGTGTGTTCGCGCTTGTATTGACGCCTAAAAAAACCGTGCGAATCTCTGGGCCGCGAACCACCCGAAGGCTTTCATTCTGCTCCAACCGTGAAATGTCTTGGGGGGGGACGTCTTGGAGAAAATTAACTTCTCCGCTGATCAATGCGGATACACGCGTCGCGGCCGACTGGATAGGGGTATAGATGATCCGATCGATATCGATTGGGAACTGGCCGATACCCCAGTATTTATCGTAAGCTTCCAACTCCGAACGGCGATCCGATTCTCGGCTTACAAGGCGATAGGCGCCAGTGCCGTTCTCATGGCGAGCAGCATAGTTTTCTTTCCCGCCTTTAAAATCCTGCGGAACAACGGAGTCGTTCTTCTCGGCCCATGCTCTATTCATTATGAAGATGCTTGCCAAGTTTTCGGGCAGAAGAGGGCTGGGTCCCTTTGTCTTGACCTGCACGGTGTAGTCGTCCTTCGCGATGGCTTCCTCAACCGCGGCGGCAGCCAGATAGGTCCGCACATTCGAGGTTGGTGCCATAGCTCGCTGGATTGAAAATGCGGCGTCGTCGGCCTTAAATGGTGCGCCGTCGTGGAACGTAACGTTCCGGCGAAGCTTGAACTCCCAAACGTCGGGGTGATCAGGCAACATCCGCCATTCGGTCGCTAGTACTCCAATGAGCTTTCCGTCGTCGGAGCGCTCCACAAGGCCTTCGTACATCTGCCGATTGAACGCAAAGGTCACGTTCTCATTATAGGCGTGAGGGTCTAGAGTCTGAACGTCCAAGCTCCGAGCCCATTTCAGCGTTTCCGCGCCCCCGGGTGAGACGGTCATTAGTAGTGCCGCCACGCTTGCTATGGCGGCAAAACGCCGCTTGAGACGGGCTGGTCTGTGAATGAAACAGCGCGCAGTGGATTTCGGCATTTGGGACATTCCTCTCTTGATCGCAGGGTAAACTGCGCCGCTAGATGTGGGCTATCACATCGGACAGGCTTCGGCCGTTTTTTGCTGCAGTTTGCCGGCCGAGGGCTGCCGTGGGCTGCGAATTCAGGGCGTCCTCTGCAGCAATTACGCGTATTCCCAGCGATTGCGCAGGATTGCGACAGTCGGCTGAATATTCCCTGCTCCTGGTCTAGGTCTCGTTATAGGTCCTGTGACCGTTGGGTTAGGAACGTCCGATCCCACTGAACTGCGGGCCTTTTATCACATTATCTCATCATGTGCCGACAGCCGGTTTACGTCTGGCGTGAGTTTCCGGTTTGGGATCGAGCTTTGAGCAAGCGAGTGTCTGATGGCCGGCCCTTTGGGGATACCGTCCGCGGCCGGCTTCCGCTTCTGAACGGGAACGTCTTAGCAAGCTGTTTGGCGCACTAGTCACGTGAATCGTAGGCGCTGTTCAGCGGCCACCTACCGGATGAAGGGGCGATCTCCGACTCTGCGGTTCGGTTTCCCGGGTGGTTGCGTGTACTCCGCACGATCCCTCCCAAATATGCCTGCCGCGCCTGTGAGGGCCCGATCGTCCAGGCCTCGGCACCAGCGCGGCTCGTCGAGGGCGGCATGGCGACGACGGCGCTGATCGCGCATATCGCCGCGGCCAAATATGCCTGGCAATCGACGCTCTACCGCCAGACGCAGATCCTGGCGGGCCAAGGTGTTGTCGTCGATCGTCAGACGCTGGCGCGCTGGATGGGCAGCGCGGCGTGGCTGGTCAGGGGCCTCTACGACCTGCAACTGAAGACCATGCACGGCTTTGAGCGGTTGTTCTGCGATGAGACGCCGATGCCGGTGCTCGACCCGGTACGCGGCCGCACGAGGATCTGCCAGTTCTGGGCGCATGCGACGGACGATCGGGCGTGGAAGGGTCCGGCGCCGCCGGCGGTCGCCTACGTGTTCGCAGACGGTCGCGGCAAGAAGGAGATCGTGGCGCAGTTGGCCGGCTTCGAAGGCGTGCTGCAAGTCGACGGCTATGCCGCCTACGCCTCGCTGGTGGGCGATGCGAAGGTGCCGGGCAGATCCAGCTGGCGTATTGTCTCGTTCACGCGCGCCGCAACTTCGTGAGGGTGCACAAGACGACGAACTCACCCTTCGCCGCGGAGGTCATCGAGCGCATCGCAGCCGTCTACGCGATCGAGGAGAGGATCCGCGGTCTCGGCGCCGGGGAACGCCGCGCGGCGCGACAGGCCGAGACGAAGCCGCTCATGGAGGCGTTGAAGGCTCGACTGATCGCGGTGAAGGACGGGATCTCCCGCCGCTCGACGCTCATCAAGGCGATCGATTATATGCTCGAACGCTGGCAGGGCCTGACGGCATTCCTGGACGACGGGCGGCTCGAGGCGGACACCAACACGGTCGAACGATCAATCAGGCCGATTGCGATCGGAAAAAAGAACTCGTTGTTCAGTGGTGACGAAGGCGGAGGCGAGACTTGGTCGATACTTTCTTCGCTTCTTAACACGGCCAAATTGAATGGCCTCGACCCCGAGGCCTATCTCGTCGACGTTCTCGAGCGCATGGTGAGCGGCGCCGCGAAGGCCAACCAGCTGCACGAACTTCTGGCCTGGAACTGGAAGGCCGCACGCGAAGCCGAAAAGCGAGCCGTGGCATGACGAAGCCGAAGCAACGGCGGGGAACGCGAAAAGCACGCAAGACGACGATGGCGAACTATGCCATGTCATTCGAGCGGCTCGGGCAATGGATGAGCGAGCGCGCCAGGTCGCCGACGCTTCGGCATCCGCGGGCGACGTCGCTCTCCATGCTCGACGGCGCAGTGGCCGCTGTCGTCGCCGGGCCGGTCTCGATGGCCTCCGAGGAATGGGTGTGCCCGCTCCTTGGCGTAGATCCCGACGCCTTCAATCACGACACCGAGGAGTTCTCGGCGATCGCTGCCACGCTGATGCGCCACAACGCGATCAGCGAGACGCTGTCGACGAGACCGGAGAGCTTCGAGCCGCTGTTCCTGCGATCGCCGGACGGCGACGTCGACCCGCAGCCCTGGTGCATGGGCTTCCACGCCGTCATGAAGCTTCGGCTTCTCGTCTGGTCGCGGCTTCTCTCCCCGAACGGAACCGAACACCTTATGCTGCGGCCGATCCTGGTCCATTGCATCGATGACGCCGGTCGACCCTTGCTACCCCCGGCCCGCCATACGCTGGCAACGCTGCCCGTCGCTCAAAACGCCTGGCGCGACATTCCAATAGCCGTTGAGGCCCTGCGGCAGTTCTGGATGCCTATGCGCTTCCAGCGGCGCGCGTAGGCCGTCCACGCCAGGTCCGTGGTCTGCTCGTACCGCTTACGGTTGTTCAGTGATACCGTGGACGGAGCCGAGGCCAGCGCCGTCGTCTATAGCCTGATGCTGACCTGCCGCGCCTCACGTGTCGTGCCGTTAGCGTGGTTGCGCCACGTCCTCACCGAATCGCCTCAGCGCGCCGGCGACGCCGATATTGCAGACCTGCTGCCCTTCAACTTCCACAAAGCCGCCACCGCCTGAACGGCCCCGCATCGCCCGATTCAAGGCAGTCCATCAAAACCGCCGGCGTGCGGAGAAAATCGCGCTTACAGATGATCCGCTATCGCTCCAGCCGCCCGCCGGACGCAATTCTGCGTGGCCGATTGCGCGATTTCGCCAACGAGCGGCGGCGCTTCAGCTACCGCTGACCTGAGGCCGGCAAACTGGACCAATTTTGGCTAGAGTCTTGCGCTGCCGAATCCCCTCGGCTGGGAGGAGCGGACGACGATGAAGGCCTCGAAGTTTTCGGACGCCCAGAAGGCGTTTATCCTGAAGCAGGGCAACGACGGGGTCCCGGTTGCGGAGATCTGCCGCAAATCCGGGATCAGCCAGGCGACCTATTTCAACTGGAAGAAAAAGTACGACGGACTGCTGCCGACCGAGATGCGCCGGTTGAAGCAGCTCGAGGACGAGAACGCCAAGCTGAAGAAGCTGGTGGCGGACCTATCGCTCGACAAGGAGATGCTGCAGGACGTGATCCGCCGAAAGCTGTGAAGCCTGGTCGGAAGCGCAAGCTCGTCGATGAGGTTTGCGGGGAGTGGCAGGTCTCGATCCGCAAGGCTTGTAAGGCCCTCGAGTTCGATCGATCGACCTATCACTACAAATCTCGTCGCTCCGGCCAGGCGGCCCTCGAAGCTCGGATCAAGGAGATCTGCCATGTTCGCATCCGCTACGGCTATCGCCGCGTCCATGTGCTGTTGCGCCGCGAGGGATGGCGTCACGGCCAGAACAAGACCCGTCGCATCTATCGCGAATTGGGCCTGCAATTGCGCAACAAATCGCCCAAGCGCCGGGTCAAGGCCAAGTTGCGCGACGACCGACGGCCCGCGACGCGGGTCAACGAGATCTGGGCGATGGACTTCGTTCATGACCAGCTGGCCACCGGCGGCAATCTCCGGGTGCTCACGATCGTCGATATCTTCTCCCGCTTCTCGCCCGCACTGGAGCCGCGGCTCACCTTCCGCGGCACCGATGTCGTGGAGGTACTGGAAAGGGTTTGCAATGAAGTGGGACTCCCGGCGACGATCCGGGTCGATCAAGGCAGCGAGTTCGTGTCGCGCGATCTTGACCTCTGGGCCTACCAGCGCGGCGTCACGCTGGACTTCTCACGACCCGGCAAGCCGACCGACAACGCCTTCATCGAAGCCTTCAACGGCCGCTTCCGGGCCGAATGCCTCAACACCCATTGGTTCCTGTCCCTTGCGGATGCCCGGCAAAAGGTGGAGACTTGGCGAAGATACTATAACGAAGAACGGCCCCACGGGGCGATCGGCAATCGGCCGCCGATTTTGCTGCAAAATCACGTCGGCGACACCAGCCCGCCAACGTGATCAGAGGCGCAAAACTCTAGTTCCGGGTGGTCCAAAGTTCGGTCTCGCTGCACAAAACTCCGAGACTCTAACTGCCGCTGGATGAACATTCAGTGGCAGGTCACTCCGCTTACACATTCACGGTCGCACCTGATGGCGGAGAGCATTTGGATGAGAGGCTGTCGCGAGCTCGTCAAACCGGGGCTCCGCGGCCCGAAATCAAGTCTACGTATTGTTGCATTTGTTCTAAGTGACCGAAGTCGGCATTTTTCGCATCCAGGTGGTCTCTAAGTTGTTCAATGCGCATCACTTTGTTATCGCCCCTGTAGAAGATATTTCTAAACAAAGGAGTAGCGGTGACACTTTCGATGTAAGTACGGCTTCCTGCACTTGTATCACCTTTTGCGAACTGAAAGTTCAGCATCAAGCTCAAAATTAAATGTGGAGCCGTATACCAGTCCCAAGTTAGGCTACCCAAGGAGTAAGCGATGACCGCAACTCGGTTGGGATCACGTGTAGTGCGGTAGTACTCGATCGGCTGAACTACGTGAGGATGATGGCCCAAAATTATGTCGGCGCCTTCCTCCACAAGCGCATGAGCGAGCTCAATTTGCTTTCGTCTTGGAAAAAACTCGAATTCGAAGCCCCAATGGATTGAGGCGATGATGACATCGGCATTCTGATGTTTACAGCTCCTTATTTGCGATTTGAGTAGCTCAAGATCGGCCACGACACGTTTGGACATGAGCGGTGACGCGTGCACACAATAATGTTCACCGTCGGGTAGGGGTCGCCCATTGAGACCGAATGTGACCGACACGAACCCGAACCTGATGCCCCTCTTCGTGAAAACCGTGCCCCGGCCGTACTCCTCGGCGCATCGAGGGGCGCCGATTTCAATGATCCCATTCGCTCTGCAGAGCTCTTGAGTGGTTCGAAGACCCTGAACGCCCAAGTCCAATGAGTGATTGTTCGCGAGGTTAAGAATCGTGAAACGTCTACCCTGGTGTTCTGTTAATGCGGAATATTGGGCCGATGAGCAACACATCATCGAAGAGCGGCCGTCGCCTATAGCCTCGCTCACGACATGATCGTCTGCCACCACAGATTCATAATTCGCGAAAGAGATATCGGCATTGAAGACAGCGGCTTCGATGCTCTCGAACAAAAGATCCTTAGAGTGTTCTAGCCCGCGCGCCTGGATCAGATCCCCCAGTGCACTCAGAGTCGCAGTCTGCTGCTTTCGAAATGCAGTCGGTAATTCCACAATAGACTTGTCGTTCAAGAACAACGCATCAGAAACATCCCGTGATGTTCTCGTAATTGGGCGCGCGCTTTTATAGAACCAGTACGCGCGGTCAATTCCATCCATTTCTGCCGAATCTGTTGCAGCGCTTTCGAGCGGAAAATCCCACCAGCCAAATCGCTTGGCGTTTTCCGCCAGGTCCAACGTTTCCGGAGTTGTGCGCCAGACATCAACAGGCGTGTTGGGAAGTTTACGCGGCACGGCTTGCATCTCCTCGTCGCATGGCTTTTGATCTACGGTTTATAGTCTGCGCAGCACGCAAACCAGGCTCTTTCGCATCCGAAGTCTCCGCAATGCACAAGCGCCACAGGTGTTAACGTTGACGCGCGTGTCATACGCTTCAACGCAGCTCTTCGAGATTCCCTCTCAGGGGTAAGACGTTAGGATCTCGTTTTGCATCTCTTGCTCAGCGGAAAAGAGACAGAAAACAAACCGCTCGGCTTACTGAGGGAATCTCAAGAAGGGAAATCTCAGCTGTTTCGGGCGAATAACTTGCCTGAGAGTTCCGATACAATCTCCTCCGTCGTCACTTTCCGGACAGCGCCATATTGCATACGAAGAGAGTAATTGTGTCTCTCTTCAGTATAGGCGGCGCAGCAGTCGGTGACGCAAATCATATGGAAGCTGCGATCTACACCGTCGCGCAGCGCCATATCGATGCATTGATCCGTTAAAACGCCAACAACAATTACCTCCTCAATGCCCATGTTACGAAGAACCCGCTCCAGGATGGTCGAACTGAATACCCCAGAAGCTGTCTTTGGTAAGACGATGTCGTCTTCGCCAGGCGCTATCTCGGGAATTACCTGAGCTCCCCATGACCCCTTTGGGATGACTAGCTTACGGTGGCAAAGCGAACGATCGCGCCCATCCTTGGTGAGGCTTTCGATTACCGTGTACATCACTTCCACGCCGCACGACCTCGCGGCTTGCAGTAGCCGCTGGACGTTCGGCACGATCTGATGTTTCACGCGGTCCACGTACTCCGGATATTTGCGCTGTTCTTCCTCAGAAATCTCGTGGTTCTGCAGGTCGACAACTAGCAATGCTGTTTTTTGAGGGTCAATGGGGCCGTCATAATTCTTCATGTATCGCTCCTGGGTTTGATCTACCCTTCCGATCAATCTAGCAAGGATCGTTCCATCGGGCCTGGGCCTATCATGTGACGGCGACTCGCGCTTCTTGAGACCGACCTTCGGTCGGCCTATGAGCCAAGTTTCGTTGGAAAGCCTTGATCAAGAGCGGGCTGCCTGTTGCTCGTTCACAAGAGTGTTTTCTTATCGCGGGTTCATCCATAACTGGCCCTGTTCGCTCGCGACCAGAAGCGCCAGCTCTTCCGCATTAGTCCGGCCCACGACCTCAGAATTGCTGCGCTTTTGCAGGCAAGAATTCGGCGGACCGGAAATGAGCGCTCAGCCGCGGTGATTGCCGCCTTTGTGTCGCCGGCGCTACGGCGAGCAACATCGGCGGTTGGCCCGTCTCTGTGCGTGCCCGCTTCCTACGGGCCAACAAGAAGAGCCGCCCGGCACGAAAATCGCGGCGATGGAAATGGTAGAGATGCTCGTGTACTGGAGTAGCGCCAATCGCTTGCGGGCTGTTGTGACTGTTCGATTGGAGCGTCATTTGTCGGTCCCCGCGAGGTCGTCTCCGATATATTCCATGCGCTTAGGATACTAGTATCGTACAGAGATTTGCGTCGCATTTTCTTGCCGACTTGAAGAATTCCTGCAGCCCTTGTGGGATTTGCGAGGGATGGCGCCTGGAAGGTGAAGCAGATGATGTAATACGATCCGATCGATGTGTCATCGGCAAGCGAGAAAATCATCAATTCGTCGGTTGAGTTGATCAGTAGGTTTTATGTGACCGGTGATAGTTCGTGCTCCACATTGCTGCTCGCGCCATATCGCGCCACGCGGGTTAGAAGACGAGAAGAGTTGCCGAGTAGGTGGAGGCAATTGGGCGGGGTTATCCCGCCGCCTTATCAGGTGTATTCGCAAAACGAGCGGCTTCCGCCACGAGATCTGCGAAAACGCGTCCGCCAGTCGTGAGATGATCGTGCATAGCCTGAGCAGCCGCCATGGCATCTCCTCGGGTGATCGCTGCCACAATTGAGCAATGATCTTGATAGGACTGTTGAATGCGACCTGGTTTTTGGAATGGGTACCGACGATAGAGACGCAGGCGAGCGCGGGTCTCTTTTATCGACTGTTCCAAATATGAGTTTTGCGCACCCTCGTAGATAGTTTCATGGAGCTCTTTATTAATTGCATCGTACAGCTGCGCATTGTGAAGCGCGCTTTCGCTGCGAGAGTGTATGTCGCGGAGGCGCGCCTGTAGGTCCGTCGGCATTCGCGCCGCGGCCAGCCTTGCAGACATTCCCTCAAGCTCCGTCATAACTTCGAACATAGCGACAATTTGCTCCGCACTCAGAACCGAGACGGTCGCACCCCTCCGCTGCTTCAGATCTACCAAGCCACGCGATGCCAGCTGTATCAGGGCTTCCCGGACAGGGGTCTTCGAAACGTTAAACCTGTCGGAGAGTTGCTTTTCATCAAGCTTGGATCCTGGCTGCAAAGCACCGGAATCAATTTCGGTCTTGATCCAGTTGGCGATTTCGCTAGTTCGGTTGAATTTGAGCACGGTCCTGCCCGCGGGTATGGGAGTTCATACCACGATCCGCGAGTAGATAGCGAAAAGTTTCGCAATTGTATCGCGACGAGAGGCGGACCGGTTCGTCAACCGGTAGCTCAAAGGCTCGAACCTTTAGCCCAACAATACTCGAAGGAGCACGCGATTTGCCGGCCCGGCGCTCAACCTAGGCGCTACTTCCCCTACCTATGGTGAGACGATCGACGAACATACGGGCCCGAGATCAGATGCTGCCGAATTTACCTCGCCAAGGGCCCATGCCGGTCGAACTCAGAATGAGCCAGCAGAGATTAGACCGATCGCGCCGGAATAGTCTCGCTGATCCAACGCCCTAAACCTACAAGGTGCTGATCGGTATGCTGCTGGCCAATAACCTGAATTCCGAGAGGCATTCCCCTCACCGCAAGAAGCGGAAGCGTGATAGTTGGCGCCCCTAAGACGGAGGTAACAGCATTGTAACTCGGCAGGCCTGTTGTATGTGAGATGCCCGAGTCAAGTCCTTGATTGTCTAATTTTGGAGCTGGTCCAACGGAGGACGGAGCAACGATAGCGTCGGCGATATGAGCAATTGCGGCGTGGGCTGCTCTTGCCTTATCGCGCTGGGCGAGTAGTTGACGATAGTCATCTATGCTCATCTTTCTCGCGAGTTCCAGACGAGAGGTCAAGCTGTCACTCAGCCCTCCGCCAAACCTTTCTACAAGGTTCTCCAGTGACCAGCGCATCTCGTAGGCACAAACGTCACGAGTAATTTCAAGACTTTCGTCGATGGCACGTTCGAACGAGTCGACCAGCGAGTGGTTGGTTCTGTCGATGGTGTGGACGCCGGCGTGGCGAAGCTGAGTGAGGAACCGTTCAAATGCGTCTCTGGAATCGTCGTCCAATTCTGCCGCACCTTGGGCCTCCATCACAATCACTCGTAGTGGCCGGGTTGCCGGATGAAGAGTTGTCTCACCGTAAAGGCCGGGATAGCCGGGATCGCCGCCTGATCTCTTTGCGACTTCAATCGACACATGCCACATGTCACGAAGGTCGCCAGCATGGATCCCCACGTGGCTTTGGCTAAGTGCCAGACGCTCCCCACGATGGATGGCGCCCATTGTCGGCTTGATCGCATAGTTCGCGCAAAAGCTCGCTGGTCGAATCACCGAGCCAGCCACTTGCGTTCCGATTGCCGCAGGTATCATCCGCGCGCCGACGGCCGCTGCCGATCCGCTCGACGATCCGCCGGGGGTATGGCGATGGCTGAACGGGTTGGTAGTCGGTCCAGGGTAGGACATGCCGAGTTCCGTCGTCACTGTCTTACCGAGCACGATGGCGCCCGCGGCTCTCAATGCCTGGACGCAAGCCGTATCTTGATGAGTGTGATTGTCTCTGAACAAGGGAGATCCCATACGCGTGGGCATATCCTTTGTCATAAAGAGGTCTTTGATCCCGACCGGCATGCCATCGATGGTCGAAAGCTCTCGTCCCGCGAGGTAACGCGCTGTGGATCGATCAGCCACGGACCTCGCCTCTCGCACGTTCATTTCGACCCAAGCTCGCACGGTGGGCTCGCGAGCGTCGATCGTTTCGAGACAGCGCTCAAGGTATTTGCGCGGGCTATCTCGTCCTTCTCTGAAGGCGGGTACCGCATCATGAAATGTCAGCGCTTGAAATTCAGCGGGATGGTATGCGCACAAGTGTGCAATCTCCAGTTAGCCTAGGGAGGCCGATTATCTATTGGCGTTATCCGAGCCAAGCGTGGGAAAGTCCGCTAGTGTCGTCCGGAGCTCCTTCTTCAAGACTTTTCCCATAGCATTCCGTGGAAAATCATCGACTACGATGACCTTCTTGGGGGTTTTGTAACTTGCCATGTTTCGCTTGACCTGCTGAATCACCTCGCTTTCGCTCGGTGGGTCGCTCTTATCGCTAGCAATTACGAAGGCAACGACGCACTCTCCGAAATCCGCGTGAGTTGCTCCGACAACGGCTGACTCCTTAACGGAAGTCAGTTCATCGATTACAGCCTCAACTTCTGCGGGATAGACGTTGTATCCGCCGCTGATGATGAGATCCTTGGCGCGGCCTGTAATCGAGACGTATCCCTTCTCGTCGACGAGACCCATGTCGCCGGTACGGAAGAACCCGTCTGCTGTGAGCTCGGCTTTGGTTTGCTCAGCATTGTTCCAGTAACCGGAGAAAAGCCCCGGTCCTCGCGCTTGAATGATACCTACTTGTCCGACAGGCAGAGCTTCATCTCGCTCGCCTGCAATACGCAAATCAACACCGGGAATCGGTAGCCCTACCGAACCTGGTCGACGATCACCTTCCAGGGGGTTCGAGCAGAGAATCATTGCCTCGGTCAAACCATAACGCTCCAGGATACGGTGCCCTGTCCGAGTTTCAAAATCGCGATGCATCGGAGCCGATAGTGGTGCCGAACCGGATATGAACAGTCGCATGTTTCGGCAAAGAGAGCTGGCCAGCGAAGGGCAGGTCAATAGACGATGATAGTAAGTTGGCACTCCCATAAAAACGGTTGAGCGAGGAATTGCGTCGAGCACTGGACTTACATCGAATTTATTTTGCAGGAGAATTCGCGCTCCGCCTGCCAGCGCGACGTTGAATGAGATGAATAGACCATGGCTGTGGAAGATCGGCAGCGCATGTAGCAGAACATCCGAAGACGAGAAGCCCCACAATCGACTCAGCGTTTGAGCGGTGTACGAGAGCGCAGCATGGCTGATCAGAGCACCCTTGGGCCGGCCGGTTGTGCCTGAGGTGTAGAGGAGAGCTGCGGGAGCCGCACCATTGAGTTCGACGGTGCTAAACGAGGTCTCTCCTGCTTTGACAAGTGATGCGAATGTTCCTTCACCCCGGATGCCAAACGTTAAGACCTTGGTTGACCGAGGCACCGTCATGTCGGGAAGAGCTTCCGTATTTGGTCCTCTGAGAAGGAAGGAAGGCTGCGCGTCCTTTAGAAGGTAGGCCAACTCAGCTGAGCGATAAGCTGTGTTGATGGGCAAATAGCAGAGCCCAGCACGGAGGCAGGCAAGATAGAGCGCGAAAGCATGTGCGGACTTCTCGACCTGGACGGCCACGCGATCACCGACCGCACATCCGAGCCGCCGGAAGACGCTGGCATAGCTACCACAGAGCTTGTGCAGCCACTGAGCGGATAGCGTTTCGCCGCTCTCAAGCTCTAGGAGCACGTCTGTCGGGTTTGCCTCGGCCCTCCCCTCAACCAGGACATAGAAATTGCGGTTGGACATGACTTACGCCTCTCCTCGCCGCGCTGCCGGCAGGGCCAGTTTCCGAGATATTCTATTGAATGTAAAAAAAATATCTGTCAACGTAAAAAGAATACGGAGGGGCTGAGGGCATAGGGCCGAAGCTTCTGTGCTTCATCGTTGACAACCGCGCCTCACCTACCCGTCCCTGCAGCGCAGGTTTCGCCAGTCGAGGGAATCGAATGAATAAATTTGGAAGTGAGGTCGCAGCAGGGAAACAAAGGAATGAAGAAGCATCTGAGCTCGGGAACTTGCCGACCTTGCATGTGTCAAAAGGGATCGCGAGAATTCAATTGAACCGGTCTCGGCAGCACAATCGGTTCGAGCCAACAGACATCGAGACTTTCTCTGAAATCGTCGCGACTTTGGCTCGGCAGTCGAGCGTGCGAGTACTAATGATAACGGCTCAAGGTCCAAGTTTTAGTTCAGGATTTGACCTGGATACATTGTCGAGTGATCGTGCGGCGGCATGTACAGCCCTGTTCGCCGCGATGTGCGATCTTGTCGAAGAATGCCCCTTTCCTACTATATGCGGCCTGAATGGAAACATTTACGGAGGCGCTACTGACCTCGCGCTTGCATGTGATTTTCGTATCGGAACGCGGGGATGTCTCTTGCAAATGTCTCCTTCTCGCCTCGGTATTCAGTACTACTATTCTGGTTTACGACGTTACGTGGAGCGGCTTGGCCTGTCGCAAACGAAACGCCTTTTTCTAACAGGCGAGCAAGTTGACAGCATCACGTTGTTACAGATGGGTTATCTTACCGAGGTGTGTACTTCGGATGCGCTTGAAGCGCGATTAGAGCATTTTGCCGGGATGCTCGCCCAGCGTTCGCCGGCTTCTCTCCGGGGCCTGAAGACGTCGCTCAATTCAATTCGTCGAGGCACTGCTGACCCGGTCGAGATCAATGCGAAGTTTTTCGAAAGCCTAACATCACCTGATGCCCGAGAGGGCCTAAAAGCGTGGTGTGAGCGCCGGCCTCCTTCATTTGCAGACGTGTGAGGCCAAGGCTCTTCGCACAGCAAAAATAAACTGCCTAAGCCTTGCCTCGTCCTCCGATCGGTTGGCTTTTGCGCGGCGGCGATCAGGGTGAGACTCCGCATTGTCTCGCCCTAATTGTTACCAAATGCTGAGCCGTTGCCTCACGTAAATTGCTCCCTTGGATCGGGAGCGAGCGGGGGCGAAGATGGGGTGGCTAAGCATGGCAACGCGGAAGGAACTGACGGCGGCAGCAGGCGCGCGCTATCGGCGTTCGGATCGCGCGAAGAAGACGCGGATATTGGACGAGTTCGTCGACATCACCGGATTCCATCGCAAGCAGGCGATGCGACTACTTCGAGGTGAGGAAGACGCGCGCCCAAGCCGAAGGGCGCGACGTCGAATGTATAATGAGGTAGAACACAACGCGCTCGTGCTCCTTTGGGAGGCGTCAGACCGGATCTGCGGGAAGCGGCTGAAGGCGTTAATGCCTGCGTTGATTGAGGCGATGGAACGGCATGGCCACCTCGACCTTACCCCCGAGATCCGCGACAAACTTTTGGCAATGAGCGCTGCGACGATCGACCGCGCATTGGTGGGGGTCCGAGAAGGATTAGGTCGCAAGCGTCGGCGGCTGTCAAGCGACGTCCGGATTTGACCCCGCAACGACATGAGGAAGCGACCCCCTTGTTGTTTGCAGGACTGAAGCAAGCCGCTCGCGAAGCGCGCCCTTCATAGCGCTGTAGCGAGCGAGCGGCTTGCGTCACGACTTCTTCTCCGATTTGGCTTCTGGTACAGCGGGCTTCTGCAGAAGTCCGCTGCGGCGCTTCTCCTTCAAGCGATAGCTGTCGCCGCGGATCGTGATTACGTGACTGTGGTGCAGCAGACGATCAAGGATCGCGGTGGCGACCACGGGGTCGCTGAAGACCGAGCCCCACTCGCCGACGCTGCGGTTGCTGGTCAGCAGGATCGCGCCTCTCTCGTAACGACGGCTAACGAGCTGGAAGAACAGATGCGCGGCATCGGGTTCAAAGGGCAGATACCCGAGCTCGTCGATGATCAGGAGCTTTGGCTTGGCAAATTGCGCGAGTCGCTCCTCGAGCCGGCCTTCGCTGTGACCTTTGGCAAGCTGCGCAACGACAGTCGTGGCTGCGACGAACTGAACGGAATGCCCAGCCAGGATCGCTTCGCGCCCAAGCGCGACCGCAAGGTGCGTCTTGCCAACGCCAGGTGGCCCAAGGAGCAGCACGTTCTCGCCATTGGCGATCCAGCGGGCGCTCGCAAGCTCGCGTATCTGCTTCGGATCCAGCGAGGGCTGGGCCGAGAAGTCGAAGCCCGACAGATCGCGAACGAACGGGAAGCGAGCAAGTTTGAGCGTCATCTCGATGCGCCGCTCATCCTTGCGGGCGATCTCGCGCTCGCACAGCAGCACCAGAGTCTCGCGTAGGCTCAGCTCTTGTCGACCGGCCTCATCCAACAACCCATCCAGTTGGTCGCGGACAGCCGTCAGCTTCAGGCGCGTCAGCATATCGCTCAGGCGGTCGGGGACAATGGCTCGCATCAGAAGCCCCCTCCCACAATCGCTTCGTACTCGCCGAGTGGCCGCAGCAGCGTCGGCGACGGCGGCGCGACAGGCGATAACGCGAGCTCGCCAGCACGGCTCGGTTTAAAGCCAGTCAGGCCCTCAAAGTGTTTAGGGTCAACGACGCGACGGCGCCGACCGACACAGATCGGATGAGCGGCCACCTCATGGATCCCGTGGTGGATGCGCACCACGCCATCGGCGATCGTCGCTCTCACCGTCTCGCCGATCAGCCGCCATGGCACAGAGTAGGCGTTGCCATCGATCTCGACCGCGCAGTCGGCCTGCACGCGCCGGATCAGTTCACGTGCGGCCTGGAAGGGCGGCCTCCCAGCGATGGGCTTCAGCGCGTGCGCCTCAGCGCGCCTGAAGCGCTCAATTGGTGCTTCGCCAGTCGTGCCATGCTGGCGTAGGTCGGCGATCTCCCGCGTCCAAGCTTCAAGATGCGCCTCAAAGGCTTCCCAGCTCGGGAAGGTGCGGCCGGCGACCGCGTTCCGTTTGACGTAGCCGACGCCATTCTCGGTCTTACCCTTGGTGCGGGCTCGATATGGCGCGCAGGCCCGTGGCCGGAACCCCCAGTGCTTGGCAAACGCGGTCAGCTTGTCATTGAACACGACGGTGCGCATCGCGGCATCGTGCTCCACGACCAACGCACGCGCATTATCGAACAGTACCTCCTCGGGCACGCCACCGAACTTCACGAAGGAGCTTTCCAGGCCATCGAACCAGCTCTCTTGCCGTTCGTTGCGGAATGCTCTGACATGGTGCCGGCGCGAGTAGCCCAACGTGGCGACGAACAGGTAGGCGCGAACCTTGCTGCCACCGATCTCGACCAGCCGCTCGCCAAAATCGATCTGCAGCTGTTTGCCGGGCGGTGTCTCGAACCGCACCGTCGCGCGCGCCTCGGCCGCAAGCTCCTGGCGATAGCGCTGTACCGCCCGCTCGACCGTGCGCAGGCTGACGATGATGCCTTTCTCGGCTGCCAGCTCCTGGCGAATCACATCGGCATTGCCGTGGTGCTGCCGCAGGCGCTCCTTGAGCCAGGTCTCCTGGCCATCGAGCGCCTTTTTGCGCTGCGGCTGCCGATAGGGTGTCCAGCCGCCGGCCGCCACGTAGTCCTTCACCGTGTTGCGACTAATCCCGAGCTCCCGGGCAATCCGTTTGCTACCCCACCCCAGCTCGTTGAGCCGGAGTATCGCCGAAACCTCGTCCGGCTCCAGCATGGCCTCCCTCCGCGGATCTTTGAACCGCAGAGGACCTGAACTGAGTCGCTGCATAAAAACCCCCGTTCTGACCGTGTCGCGAGGGGGGCAATTCCTCGTGTCGTCAGGGGGTCAATTTTCCATGTCGCCCGACAGCGGCACGCGACGCATTCCCTGCGTCGCAGGGCTCCAATAAGGACGTCGGCAGATTGGAATGATCCGGCGCCCGGATTCGTCGAGGCCGACCTTGTCGCGCATAGCGGTCCATCTGCGCGCGGCAGCTTCATCCAGACCCTCGTGCTCACCGGCATTGCTACCGGCTGGACGGAGTGCGCTCCTCTGATCGTGCGCGAACAAACGCTGTTGAGCACGGTGCTGACGGAATTGCGCAAACAATTGCCTTTTGCGCTGCTCGGCTTCGATACTGACAATGATACCGTGTTCATGAACGAGACGCTGAAAGCCTACTGCGAGGCGGCCAACATCGTCTTCACGCGTTGCCGGCCCTACCGAAAAAATGACCAGGCGTTCGTCGAGCAGAAGAACGGCGCCGTCGTGCGCAGGATAGTCGGCTATCGTCGGTTCGAGGGCGCCTGGAAGCGGCCAAGCTGCTGGCTGAACTCTATCGATCGGCGCGGCTGTTCGTGAACTTCTTCCAACCCTCGTTCAAATTGATAGCCAAGCAGCGCGACGGTGCCCGTGTACGCAAGACATACAGCGCGCCGGCTACACCACACCAGCGCCTGGCAGCGGACGCCCGCACGCCTGACGCTGTCCGCCATCATCTCCAAGAAATCTATGCCGCCCTCGATCCAGTCGCGTTGTTGCGCGACATCCGCGACGTGCAGGAGCGCCTCGCGGTCCTCGGGGACACCCAACCAATCGGCCATCCTGCTGCGGCATCGCAATCGATCGATCGCTTCCTGGCAAGCCTGCGCACGGCCTGGAAGGACGGAGCTATGCGACCGACGGATCGGCCACTCGTGAAGGCGGAGAGAGGCCGACGTCGTCCCGACCCGCACATCCGAGCAACGCCAGAGTTGCGAAAATGGTTTGAAACCGAGCCTTGGCGGACTGGCAGCGAACTGCTCTCGCGCTTGCAGGAGGAATATCCTGGAGCCTATCCGAACAAGCTTCTTCGAACGCTTCAACGTCGGCTGAAATCCTGGCGCAGCGAGCAAGCGAACGCGCTGCTGTTCGCTCCTAGCGAGAAAATGCCGCCAGGGTACGAGGTCACAACACTCCAATGACGTGCGAGGTACCAGCGGAGGAGGCCGGGCGCTCCGAAACCCCGGCCATCTCCGCACCCGGTCTCCTCCTCAACTCAAGCCAGGAGCAAAATAAATGAGGCAACCGATCGCACCCGGGAGCATCAGTACATGAGGCAATACGCGCTCTCATCCTGATTGGCGCGCTATAGGCTTTGTCAGTCCTAGATCAAGTGGCTCCGAAGGCGTCGCATGGATGAACAATCTGGCGTGTCTGTTGAGCGGCTCGTGCATTCTAAACAGAAACACGTGACTGAGCTGCTGCCGGTTTGATGGACACCCGGTCAAGCTAATCCCACCTTACGCCCGAACTCAACCGGGCTGAGATAGCCGATGGTCGAGTGCCTGCGCGTCGTGTTGTAAAATCGTTCGATGTAGTCGAACACATCGGCGCGTGCCTCGTCTCTGGTTCGATAAATCTTGTTGGCCGTACGCTCGGTCTTGCGCGAGGAGAAGAAGCTTTCCATCGCCGCGTTGTCCCAGACGTTGCCGGAGCGGCTCATGCTGCAAACGATGCCGTTGTCGGCCATCAGGCGCTGGAACTGCTCGCTTGTGTACTGGGCGGATTCAAGCGGTCGTCGCAACACCTGAACGAAGGAGGTTGCGATGGGATTCGAAAGCGACGATCACACCGTTCTGGACGGGCGCCGTTGCCGTCACGGGGACGACCGCCGGTAGCGGGGCGATCTGCACTCCAGCGATTTTGGTTGGGGATCGCGCAGGGGATGACCAGCGAGGATGCTGCATTGGCGGCTGGTATGTCGCAGCCTGTCGGAACCAGATTGTTCCGACGCGGGCGGCATGGCACCAGCGATGTTCAGTACTTCGACCAAGCCGCCGTCCGGGCGGTACCTCTCGTTTGCGGAACGTGAGGAGATTGCACTTCTTCGCGTTCAGGGCCTTTCGAGCCGCGAGATCGGGCGCCGACTTAGCCGATCCGTCTCGACTATCTCCCGTGAGCTACGACGCAATGCCGCGACGAGCAGCGGCGGCCTGGAGTATCGTGCGTCGACAGCCCAATGGCACGCCGAGCGATCGGCCCGTCGACCCAAACCGAGCAAGCTTGCGCTCAACACAACCTTGCGCACTTATGGGGAGCAGCGCTGGCTGGCGTCGTCACGACCCTGAGTGGCGCTGCCGTTCCTGGTCCCGCCGTTCCGTGGAAGGGCCGCCCGCCCGCGCAAGGATCGGCGATGGGCCAGGGCTTGGAGCCCAGAGCAGATTGCCCGACGCTTGCCGATCGACTTCCCGGACGACAAGACGATGCGCATCAGCCACGAAGCCATCTATCAAGCCCTCTTCGTTCAGGGGCGGGGAGCGCTACGCCGCGAACTGTCGGCCTGCTTGCGAACGGGGCGCGTGTTGCGGGTACCCAGGGCGCGCGTACGCAGGCGAGACAGGAGCTCTGTCTCGCCGGAGATCATGATCAGTCAACGCCCCGCCGAAGCGGCCGATCGCGCGGTGCCGGGTCACTGGGAGGGAGACCTCATCCTTGGTCTTGGCAGCTCGGCGATCGGCACGCTGGTTGAGCGTACGACGCGCTTCACGATGTTGCTGCATCTTCCCCGGCTTGCGGGGCATGGCGAAGCTCCGCGCATGAAGAATGGGCCTACTCTCGCAGGGCACGGAGCTGAAGCGGTGCGCGACGCGATTACGCGCACCATCATCAGCTTGCCCGAAGAGCTGCGTCGTTCGCTGACCTGGGATCAGGGAGCTGAAATGGCTCAGCACGATCGTCTTAAGATCGACGCGGGTGTCCAAATCTACTTCTGCGATCCGCACAGCCCATGGCAGCGTGGCACCAACGAGAACACAAATGGGCTGCTGCGTCAGTACTTCCCGAAAGGCACCGACCTTATCGTCCACGGCGCCGACGAGATCGCCGCTGTGGCCGCGGCCCTCAATGCTCGACCGAGAAAAACCCTGGGTTGGAAAACGCCGGCAGAGGCCCTTGACGAGTTGCTATCGTGAGTGAACACAATTGGTATTGCGACGACCGCTTGAATCCGCCTTGGCTGCCCCGGTCGGAGTGATGCAACAGCGCATCCGGCTTGCCGCGTCGCCAGACGACCATCAACAATGCGTCCGTCACGAGCTGTGCGGTCATGGCGGCACTCATCGACCAGCCCACCACGCGGCGCGAGAACAGGTCGATCACCGCTGCGACATAGAGCCAGCCTTCGGCCGTCCAGAGATAGATGAAGTCGGCGATCCATTTCTGGTTGGGACGCTCGGCGGCGAACTGCCGGTCAAGGAGGTTCGCCGGTACGGTCTCGAGCTGTCGATCGCCGCTGTCCTTCGGCAAGCGCCGACGTCGCGGCCGCGCCCGCAAGCCTTGCAGCCGCATCAGCCGCTCAATCCGGTGCAGGCCACAATCCGCCCCTTCGGCGAGCAGGTCGCGCCACACTCGGCGTGCGCCATAGGTGCGGTCGCTGGCGGCGAAGCTGGCCTTGACCTTGCCGCCGAGCTCCTCGTCGCTGCGGGATCTGGCGCTGGGCGAACGATTCAGCCAAGCATGGAAGCCCGACCGCGACACCCCCAGCGCATCGCATAGCCATGCCACCGGCCAGATCGTCCGGTGCTTCGCAACGAAGGGGAACTTCATGTCGCTTCCTTCGCGAAGTAGGCTGCGGCCTTCCTAAGAAACAGCCGGATTGGCGTCGCCCGGGATGGCCTGCAACACGAAGCCTAGCGATTTCGCCCGGCGCTGTAGGTTGGCGAGGACGCGGCTACGATATTGCTGCTCATATTGGTCGGCGCCAGGATCCTTGTAGCTCATGCCGTGCCGGAGTGTGTTGTAGAATAAAACCGCAATCTTGCGAGCCGTCGCCGTCACCGCCTTCGATTTACCCGCACGTGCTGACAACCGGCGATAGAATGCTCCCAGCGCTGTCTCGCTCCGCCCCACGGTTGTGGCTGCCAAACGCAACAACGCAGCTGCGCGACTTGAAGATCTCCGTGTGCGCGAAGACAGCACCTTGCCGCCGGAGATCTTGTTGCCGGGTGCGAGGCAGAGCCAGGAAGTGAAGTGTTTGGCGCTCGGCCATGCCGTTAGATCGATACCGCACTCGCCAATGAGCTTCAATGCGAGCGACGGACCCAACCCGTGGATCTCAGTCAAATCGACGCCCCGCACTCTGTACAGTGCGGTCCTGACATCGAAGGTGGGGGTGTTGACCTGCTTGGTCTTTACGCGCGGCTTGGCTAGGTTTCCGACCGGTCTTGCTCCTTTGGTGTTCAATGCACTGATCAGGACTTCGAGCTTGCGATCACAGTCGAGCATCTTTGCCTGATAAACGTCGTAGAGCTCCAGTGATTGAGCTAACGCGAAAACATGTTCGTGGCGGTCATTGCCTACGAGCGCTGCGCGGATCGTCTCGATCGATGAGTGGCAGCGCACGTCCCGATAGGTTGCCGGGACGTCGGGATTGCGTTCGCCTGCAACAATGGCTCGGATAATCCGCATGCCGGTCGCGCCGGTGATATCCGACACAACATGATGGAGCTGCAGGTTCATCTCCATCAGAGCCTTTTGCATATGTTGGATATGGGCGGCAGCATATTCCACGAGCCGCTCGCGCTGGCGTAGATAGGCTCGCAACGTTGCGATCTCGGCATCGGTCGGAAGCTGCCCCGTAACAGGCCATAGGAGTGGAGCTGGCGTAACCAAGCGGCATCGCTGAGATCGGTTTTACGGCCAGGTACATTCTTGGCGTACCGCGCGTTGACCAGAATGACCTCAAACCCGCGCTGTTCTAGGATCTCGTAGACTGGGATCCAATAGACCCCAGTGGATTCCATCGCGACACTGGTCACGCCGCACATCTTGAACCAGTCCGCCAGTTCATGCAGGTCTTGCGTGAATGTGCCGAATGCACGCACTGGCTTGTCGGTGCAGGCCGGGTTTACCGCGGCCATGTGCATCTTTGATCCGATATCGATAGCGGCCGGGCTGAGGTTGACCAGCTTTAGGTCCGGGCCGCGGTCGGTTGTCCTGTTAGGCATCGCAACTCCTCCGTCCGATGATGGGCTGGAGGGTCAGGGCTATGCCAATTTGTCATCTTCCTAATCGGGATCGCCGTCGAAACGGCGTCACCACTCTCAAGTCCGCATGCGCCCATGGACCACGTTTTTTAACGGGGACAGTGCCTCCAATAAGCTGACGGCCGCTACCCTCCGAGCTAAAGGATAGCACAAGGCTGTTTCTATCCCGCGCAGGCGCGCCACGACGCTGGACAGTTATTTAGGATATCCCGCTCGGCCTTCAGCTTGGCGACCTCACGGCGCAGCCGCTCGATCTCCTGCTGCTCCGGCTTCATCTGCCCGTGACCGGGAAAGGCCTGCACCGGGTCGGAGCCGAACTTGCTGATTCCAATGATCTCGCCGGGGTGTACCGATTTGATCTCGCCCAGGATTGAACGAACCCGCTACGCGGCAGTAGGGGGCAAACCTGCTGAACTGAGGTGTCCTGTCTGAGAGGATGTTGGTCTTCGCACCACCCCTCTCAAGACAGGAGACCCAGATGGCTACGATGAGCCCTCTTCGGCAGCGCATGATCGAGGACATGACGGTCCGCAATCTGTCGCCGTCGACTCAACAATCCTATATCTATGCGATCGCAAAGTTTAGCCGCCATTTCGGCTATGCCCCGGACCGGTTGAGTTTCGAGCAGGTCCGCGCCTACCAACTACATCTCATCGGCCAAAAGCGCTCGTGGTCCCACATCAATCAGGTGGCCTGCGCGCTGCGGTTCTTCTACGGCGTCACACTCGGGCAGACGGAGGCATTCGAGCGGATCATTGGTGGCCAGAAGCCCGACAAGCTCCCGCTCGTGCTTAGTGCCGAAGAGATCGAGCGCTTCCTGGACGCGGTTACAGGGGTGCGCAATCGCGTCGTGCTGGCGACGGCTTATGCGGCTGGCTTACGGGTTAGTGAAGTCGTCCGCCTGAAGGTGAGCTCGATCGACAGCAAGCGAATGTTGATCCACATCGAGAACGGTAAGGGCGGCAGGGATCGTTACGCGATGCTTTCTCCGCGACTGCTGGAGATTCTGCGTACGTACTGGATGCGAGCCCGACCGGGGCTGTGGCTATTTCCAGGCCAAGACCCAAGTGAACATGTCAGCGTCCGCTGCGTCCAGGCGGCCTGCCGCGCCGCCCGCCGCCGCGCTCGGCTTGCCAAGCCGATTACTGTCCATACGCTCCGGCACTCGTTTGCGACCCATCTCCTGGAAAGCGGGATCGACATTCGCATCATTCAAGTTCTGCTCGGACATGCCGACCTGGGATCGACCGCGCGCTACGCTCAGGTTGCGACCAACCTGCTCGCCCGCACGACCAGCCCATTCGATGGACTCTCCGTCAGGGTGATCCCACCCGACTGAGCTGCGCATATGCGCCCCGTGCTCGAGGTGGCGGACATCCTCCGCCGCCACGGCGGCGCCTTCCGTGCCGCGCAGGGTCCTCGGCTGTCCTCCGATCAGCGCCGTGTGATGGCGGCCATCGAGGCGTGTCGCACAGCGACGCTCGGCGGCCACGTCGAGCGGTGCGACGACTGCGGCCTGGTCCGCGTCGCCTATAACAGCTGTCGCGATCGGCACTGTCCAAAGTGCCAAGCGCTCGCGCGCGCCCAATGGCTCGCCGAGCGCCAGGCCGACCTGCTGCCGGTCCCCTATTTCCATGTCGTCTTCACCGTGCCGGCGCCGGTGGCCGCCATCGCGCTGCAGAACAAGACGGCGGTCTACGACATCCTGCTCAAGGCAGCAGCCGAGACGATCCGTCTCATCAGCGCCGACCCGAAGCATCTCGGTGCCGAGACCGGGATGATCGCCATTCTCCATACCTGGGGCCAGACCCTGACGCATCATCCGCATGCCCATTGCCTCGTGCCAGGCGGCGGGATCGCCCCTGATGGAAGCTGGGTTCATTGTCGCCCCGGCTTCTTCCTTCCCGTTCGCGTCCTGTCACGATTGTATCGTCGGCTGTTCCTGGAGCGCCTGCAGGCGGCGTTCAATGGCACCAAGCTCCAGTTCTTCGGCCATCTCGCGCACCTCGTCGAGCCAGCGGCATTCGCCCGCCATCTAACCGCCCTCCGCAAGGTCGAGTGGGTCGTCTACGCCAAGCGTCCCTTCGGCGGACCAGAACAGGTTCTGGCCTATCTCGGGCGCTACACCCATCGCGTTGCAATCGCCAACGGCCGGCTCCTTACCTGTGACCAGGGCCACGTCCGCTTCCGGTGGAAGGATTATCGCGCTGGCAACAGATCCAAAGTGATGACGCTCGACACTGAGGAGTTCCTTCGTCGCTTTCTGCTCCACGTATTGCCGAAGGGGTTTCGCCGCATCCGTCATTTTGGCTTCCTGGCGAACGCCTGCCGCGTCGCCAAACTCGCGCGCATCCGAGCGGCGCTAAAGGCGCCAGAGCCGCCTCCGCCTGCCGAAGCTGTCGACTATCGTGAGCGCTGCGCCATCCTCATTGGTCACCGCCTCGACTTGTGCCCCATCTGCGGAGGCCGCATGGTCGAGATTGGGCCTGTGCCGCGTGCGCAAACGCCGCGACGCGCAGCACCTCGCTGCGATACATCATGACCGACTACCTCGACTTGTTCGCTCCCACTGCAGGCATCGCCATGCCGACGTTCTCCGTCGGAACGATCAAGCACGCTCACAACGCGCGGCGAACGGGCGATAGTCAGCCGCTTGGGCTTGACGCGCCGTTCGACGCTATCGACGCCGGCATCCTCTGCTGCCAATATCAACGGCAATCTGCGGCCACACTCGCTCGCGGGCCCGACATCGGGTCAATCGCGCCTACCGGCGCCTAGATCGAGCCCCCATAGGTCCTCGCTCACAAGACGCGGCTTCGTTCAATCCAGCTTCAAATAGGTCCCGCGCTGGACTTGCGGCGAGATCTGCGACGCGGGACCTATTTGAACCCTCCAGTATTCCGAGATGATCTCGCCCACCATTCCGATTTGATGTCGCCCGGGGCGCGAGGCGTTCTGGCTGTCTGGTTTCTGGCATCGGCGAAGCCGCGTGGTCAATCTTGAATCGCGGCTCGACGGGCGGGTTTTTCTGTTGTTCCTGCTGTGGGCATGTGGGCAACGCTCTTGCGTTGTCCAAGCGTAGCGGCATGTCCACAGCGCCACAGGCTCAGGCCTTTCGGTCAGGTTTGCGGGTTCGCCGCATGCTTTCGCCGTTCAGATCGATCCGGTGGGCGTTATGGACCAGGCGGTCGAGGACGGCGTCGGCGTAGGTGGGATCACCAAACACAACAGAGTGCCCCTATTTTGGAACGGGTCGTGTCTCACGTCACGATCACTGACCCGCATCATTTTCTTTTTGGGCACCGGCTTGAGGTGCTGAAGGAGCGGTCGGGGGCGGTCCCGCCTACGTCGTTGTCGCGCTGCCGGACGGCCGGCCGCGGGCAGTTCGGATCGCGTCGACGGATCTTGTCGAGACGCCGATCACGCCTCGCCCGAACGCCGCCGATCTGCCGCGCATCAGTGCCCGTACGCTGATCCCATTGATGCAACATTTGAGCGCGAGTCTGAGCCTTCTCGACGAGAAGGTGATTCGCGATGACCCACCGACCGCTTCCAGGTCGCGTTGCGTATCGACCCCTGCCGATATTGGCAAATCCACCCCGCCGTCCGACGGCCGACATTCCGCGCCTGTGGCCGAATCTGTCGACCGCGACGCAAACCCAGATCGCTCAAATCCTCGCCACGCTGCTGCGGCGAATGCAAGCGGTTCCCGGCACGGCCGGAAGGAGACTGGGTCGTGCTGATCAGCTCGACCGTCGCTGACGAGCGGCTCACGACCGCACACCGAGCCAAGTTGGCCTACGTCTACGTGCGGCAGTCATCCGTGAACCAGGTGCGCCAGCACCAGGAGAGCACCGAGCTGCAGTACCGCCTCGTCGATCGGGCCATCGGTCTGGGCTGGCCGCCGGAGCGCGTCCAGGTCATTGACGAGGATCTGGGCAAGTCCGGAGCTGGCGCTGTGGATCGTCATGGTTTCCAGAAGCTCATTGCCGAGATCGGCCTTGGCAACGCCGGCCTTGTGGTGAGCCTCGACGCTTCTCGCTTGGCCCGTCGTCTGGCAGACCGCCACAACCAGCGAGCATCACGTACAACGGCGCGTTCATACCTACCGCAACTACATTGACATTGATCGGTTGCGGCGACGGATCGTCGAGTTGAATGCTGAACATAAAATGGATGCCGAGATCGCGGCAATCCTCAATCAGGAAGGCTTTGTCGCGGCCCGAGGCTGCGCTTTCAAAGGCGAGAACGTCCGGCTGTTGCGCACCCGCTGGGGCATTCCCACGGTCAAAATCAACGGCGTAGACAAGAATCCGATGCGCTGGCCCGACGGCAGCTTCTCGATTCAGGGCGCAGCGGCTGAGCTTGGAGTAACCCCGCAGACGGTATTCGACTATCTCGCGCGCGGAATGCTGGCAGGTCGTCAGTTAACCAAAGGCCAGCCATGGCAGATCGAGCTCTCAGACGAACAAATCAGTCAGCTTCGCAATCGAGTACAACACACCAAGCGTTCGAAGGAGGAGGCATCATGAAGTCATCGGCTCGCCGATCAGCGCGTGCCATTGATCGATCGGGAGCTGGCTGGTGACGATGGTGGAGCCGCGGCCGTAGCGGTCCTCGAGGATCTCCAGGAGGTCGTGGCGGGCCGCGGCGTCAAGCGGCTCGAGGCCCCAGTCGTCGTATGTGGACGGCCTCTGATGGCAAGCACAATTTGGCACTTCGAACGACTTGGACGGCTGCGATCGTATGTCCGGCGTTTAGCGCGGATCATATCTCCGCTGGCCCTGATGAAGTCCGACAACCAAGGGGTCACATCAAGGATGCGAGCTTTGAGGCTCACACGACTGGTCGGGTTTTCCTGGTTTTCGGTGGCGACCGTTGTCTTTCATCATGCCTTTCTTGCACTTACCAAGCTTATAACTCTTCGATGCGGCTGTCCGACACTCAAAGTTTGGCGAACATCTCGGTGCGGAAGCATTCTCCGGTTTTCATCATTGCCCAGATGATCCGAGCAAGCTTGTTGGCGAGGGCGACGGTCACAAGCCGCGCCGGCTTTTTTAGCCAAAAGCCCGACAATCCAGTCGCGCAAGCCGCCGCGGCGTTTTTCCACAACGTTTAGAAGCGATGTTGCTCCGAGAACGAGTAACTTCCTTATATATCGATTACCCGCCTTGGTGATGGTTCCGAGAGTTGGTTTACCCCCGCTTGAAATTTGCCTGGGCGTCAGACCCAGCCAGGCAGCAAAATCCCGTCCCGAATTGAATACGCTTGGGTCTGGTACACTGGCTGTAATTACCGAGGCAACAAGCTTGCCAACGCCGGAAATTTCTCCGAGCGAACGGCTCGTCTCGCTGAGCGCGTGAGCCTTGGCGATCTCCCTCTCCAAATCATCGAGTGCGCCTCCGAGCGCATCAATTTGCTGACCGAGAACCCTCGCGGCCAGGACAGCGGCGTCGGGAAGAGTCGCATCGCCTTCTGCGAGGCCTAAAGGCTCGTCGACGCGGCCGGTGCCCTTGGCGACGACAAGACCGAATTCGGCCAAATGGCCGCGTAGAGCGTTCACGCTCATCGTTCGCTGTTTGACCAGCAGCTCGCGCGTCTTGTGCCACATCAGGGTCGCTTGCTGATCAGCGCTCTTGATCGGCACAAAACGCATGGCAGGGCGCGAGACCGCTTCACAGATGGCTTCCGCATCGACGGCATCGTTCTTACCTCGCTTGACATAGGGTTTTGTGTAGGCCGGCGGCATCAGAGACACATCGTGTCCCATGGCCTTCAGTTCGCGCGCCCTATAGTGGGCTGAGCCGCAAGCCTCCATGCCAACGCGGCACGGCTCGATCCTCGAGAAGAACTCGCGCATCGTCCGGCGCGTCAGCTTGCGCTTTACGGCTGGTGCATCCTCACTAGACAGCGCATTAATCTGAAAATAGTTCTTGGCGAGATCAACGCCTATTCTAATAAACTTCATCTCGGACGGTCCCCCTTCTTTGTGGCGCTCTGGCGACCACGCCTTGGCACTATGATGCCGTTGAGGTGAGGCCGTCCACACCATCAAAGATGAGGAGATCGACGCGGCCAAGCGCGCGCAGCAGGCGGGAGTGGCGGCCGTCGCCGCGCGCCAAAGCGAGATCGCTAAACAGCCGTGGGACGCGCTGATAAAGCACGGAGCGATTGTCGCGGCAGGCCTTGTTGCCGAGCGCTGAGGCGAGCCAGCTCTTACCGACGCCGGAGGGCCCGCAGATCAAAAGGTGGCGTGGTCGTCGATCCATTGCCCTTCGACCAGCATCGTCAGCAGGCTGCGGTCGAGGCCGCGCGGGGTGCGATAGTCGATGTCCTCGACGCAGGCCTCCTGGCGCAGCTTGGCGTATTGCAGCCGCTTCGACAGCCGCTTGTCGCGTCGCAGCGACGCTTCGCGTTCGAGCAGGAGCGCGAGCCATTCGGCGTGGCCGAGGCTTGCGGCCTCGCCGCCGGCTTCGATGTCGGCGAAGGCGCCTTCGCCATGCCATGCAGGCCGAGCGTGTAGAGTTGATCGAGGGGCGGATGCGTGAGCAAGGCGTGATCTCCTAGTTGTAGTAGCGCGGCCCGCGGTTGTTGGGATGGAGGATCGGCGCGTCGTCCGCGGGCCGCTTGGGTGAAGGCCGCCGATCGAGATTGTTGGCGAGGATCGATTTGACTGAGCCGTAGGTGCGCGCCGATGTGCGAAAGCCCTGCTCGGGGTGCGTGCGTTCATCGAGGATCAGGTCGCACAGCGCGGCGGTGGCCGGCCCGATCGCGGCGGCCTCCTTGCGGATGCGCTCGATGGTCCAGCCGGCGTAGCGCCGATGACTGGACGCCATGTGTTCCGGCACGGTGGTGTGCTTGTGGTTGCCGCTCATGCGCTGATGCGCGGCGATCCGCTCGCCCTTGTGGAATATCTCCACGGTGCGGGCGGTGAAGCGCACCTCGACCTCGGCGCGGACGAAGCGATGCGGGACGCTGTAGTAATGCGCCTCGACCTCGACGTGGTAGTCGATGCTGGCCCGGCAGATCCGCCACTCGGCGAACACGTAAGGGCTCTCCGGCAAGACCCTGAGTGCCGGCCGGTCGATCTCCTCCAGCAGCTTGCGGCGGGTCACGCCGAGCCGCCGGATCGGTCGCTCCTCGTTGAGCCGGGTCATTAACTCGGCGATCGCCGCGTTGACCTCGGCGAGGCTGTGGAAGGTCCGATGGCGCAGCCGTCCGAGCAGCCAGCGCTCGACCATGAGGACCGCCTGCTCGACCTTGGCCTTGTCCCGTGGCCGCCGTGGGCCTGGCCGGCAGAATGGCGGTGCCGTATTGCGCCGCCATGTCGGCGTAGCTGCGGTTGATCTGCGGATCGTACAGGCAGGCCTTGATCACGGCGACCTTGGTGTTGTCCGGCACCAGCAGTGCCGGCACGCCGCCGATCGCCTCGAAGGCGCCGACGTGGCCATCGATCCAGTCGGCGAGCCCCTGCGTCCAGGTCGCCTGCGCGCAGGTGAAGCTCGATGCGCCGAGCACCGCGACGAAGATCTGCGCGGTGCGCCGCTCGCCGGTAAACCGGTCGATCACCACCGGCACGCCGTCGCCCGCATAATCGACGAACAGCTTGTCGCCGGCTGCATGCGACTGGCGCATCGTCGCCGACAGCCGGCCTTCCCAGGCCCGGTAGAGCTCGCAGAACCGCGAATAGCGATACCCGCCGGGTTCGCCCGCGATGTACTCCTCCCACAGGATCGACAGCGTCACGTGCGTGCGCCGGAGCTCGCGGTGCACCGCCGCCCAGTCCGGCTCCGCCTGCCGGCGATGGCCACGCCGGGTGCCGAGACCGGCTCCCGCGCTGGCGAACAACCGGGCTTCCAGCACAGCGTCGGTGATGCCGTCGGGCAATGGCCAGGTCAGCCCCGCCGCTTCAAACCGGCGGATCGTCAACCGCACCGTCGAAGGCACCGTCCCCAACCGCCGCGCAATCTCGCGGGTCGGCATCCCAGCCGACTTCAATCTGATCACATCGCGCACATGGCGCATCGCAAGCCTCTCCGTCGGCATCCAGGTCCCCCTTCGCAACGAAAGGCGGGACCGTATCGGAGCCAGAAGAGGCCTCGTCACCCCGGGTTCGCTCTTGCGATACCCCGGGCGACATCATCCCGGAATGGTGGGCGACATCAAGCGGAATCAGCAGCCGAACTCCTTGACCCATTTGCGCAGAACGTTCTCATGAACGTCCAGGTCGCGGCCGGCTTGTGCCACCGACACCCCGCGTTTCCGGACCAGCTTGACCGCCTAGATCTTGAACTTGCGACTAAACTTCCGTCTCTTCATCGCCCACCTCCGGCTTCATGAAACACCTAATCTCGGTGTCCATCAAACCGGCAGCAGCTCAGACTGAGGGAGCGTGCCACGCGCCGTCGGCGGCTTGGCAATGATGATTGTTTGGTGCAATTCACGCTTGATAGCGCCGTCAGGCAACAGCTTTGGCCAATGTCAACGGCGCGTCAGTCCTGCGAGCGCCGGCTCGGATGTACAGGTTGTCTTCCAATTGTCGCTGAAGTCAACCCACGCTGAGCTTGTCCATATGCTTAAATTGAACTCCGCGCGGCAAGGAGTCTCAAGAGTGCGCGATCACGTTCACCTTCTAATTCGGAAATCGATCTGCCATCCGCCTCTGCATGGACGCCAGCGACCAGACGGGTACAGACATCGGGAGTAAGCTGTGGCTGACCTAGCGTGGCCCATCGGCGTTCCTGGCTAGGCCCGAGATGTCGCAGGTAATGCTCAATTCCCCCAGGACCCCCACCAAGGTGGTAGGCCATATGTGCACCGACCACTGACCAGCGCAGCCCAGGTCCATGCACGAGCGCCGCGTCGACAGCGGCGACATCAGCAATATTCTCGGCGACTAAGTTGACCGCTTCACGCCAGAGTGCTGAAGCAAGCCGGTTGGCGATGTGCCCTACTACGTCGCGGGCTAAAAGAACTGGCTCGCGGCCGAGCCCGCGAAAGAACGACACAGCCGTCGTCCGAAGATCAGCATCGGCCCCATAAATCTCCACTAGCGGCATGATGTGTGGAGGATTGAAGGGATGAGCAGTAATGAATCGCGAGGTTCGTTTTAGGCTGGTGGCAAGCTGTGACCAAGTTAGAGAGGATGTACTGCTTGCGAGTACCGTATCGGGATGGGCTGCCGCCTCAACGCGGCCGTAGAGCTCTCCTTTTAACTCGAGCACTTCGGGTGCGTTTTCCTGAACCCAAAAGGCGTCGGAAACCGCCTGTTCCGGTGTCTCGACAAGGCGAAAGGAACCAAGGCCTGATTCAAGTTCCGAGGGACGAAAAACCTGCTTCTGACATCGAGAAATCGCTTCTTGCAACAGGGACTGCGATTTTGGCGCTGGATCCCAGCCGACGACGTCATAACCATAGGCAGTGAATAGCGCCGACCAGCTTTGGCCTATAAGCCCGCAGCCGAGAACCGCGATTGTGCCATTCATGTTGCGAGCCCCAGATCGATCGGCGTACTGCCGAGTAGCCCCAAACTATCTTCAAGCAGTTTAGCACCGGCCAATAACTGCCCGTCGGCTCGAGGGGGAGCGACCATTTGCAAGCCTACCGGAAGGCCGGAACTCGTGAAACCGCAGGGCAGAGACATCGCGGGGCAACAGACGAGGGTGATTGCAAAAGCGATGGCAACCCAATCCACGTAATTCTCAAATTGTCTGCCGTCGCACTCCATGACGTGGCTGTTGGCCACGGGGAAAGGCTCTACGATTGTTGCCGGCGTCAAGAGAAGATCGTACTTCTCGAAAAACTTAAGTACGCGCACCACCATGGCAACTCGCTGCTCCTCGGCGCGTTCGAGTTGCTCGATAGAAAGCTTCAGCCCTTCTTCGATGTTCCAAACGACGTCCGGCTTGAGCAGATCGCGATGGCTTCGAAGTAGAGCAGCTTTGCTAATAGCGAAATCGAATGCGCGGAGAACGTGGAAGCACTCTTGAGCTTCTCGAAGATCGGGGTGAGCTTCTTCGACGATTACACCAAGTTCGACGAAGCGCGCTGCAGCGCCGCGGGTAATTTCCACAATTTGAGGATCCACGGGTGTAATGCCCAGATCGGCCGAATAGGCAACCCGTCTTGGTCTCTTTGCCGTGCGCGTGGTCGTCAGGAACGATTCTGCGGGTGCCGGCAAGGACAGTGGATCGGCAGGATGCTCACCACTCATTGCGTCCAACAGGAGCGCAACGTCCTCGACATTGCGCGCCATTGGTCCGTGTATGCCGAGGTTGCGGTCGATTTTAGATTTGGGAGTTCGGGCCACTCGGCCCAAGCTCGGCCGAAGACCCACTACACCGCAAAAGCTCGCCGGATTTCGGAGTGAGCCCCCCATGTCAGAGCCATGCGCAACCCAAGCCATGCCGGCGGCGATCGCAACCGCGGCACCTCCGGACGAGCCAGCAGCAGAGCGAGCTGGATTCCACGGATTGAGCGTTGCTCCGAAGAGTTCATTGACCGTGTTGGCCCCCGCTCCGAACTCGGGGGTGTTCGATCTTGCATAAACAACACCACCATTCTGCTCGATGCGCTCGACCAAGATGTCCGACGTCTCAGCTATTTTGTTCCTGAAGATCGGGGAGCCCTGTGTGTTGCGAGTGCCGGCAACGTCAATCAGATCTTTGATGGGAACGGGAAGACCGGCCAGCAGCCCACGTGCGCCGGTAGGTCGCTCCATCAGCGTACGAGCATGTGTGCGCGCGCGATCAAAACAAAGGATGGGCAGCGCGTTAAGCTTGCCGTCGACTTGCCCGATCCGCTGCTCCAGCGCGTCCAGCAGCTCCAGGGGGCTTACTTCGCCATTCCGCAATTTTTCGACAACACTGCAGGCGGTCTGCCTGATCAATTCATGCACTTCAGAACCCCGTCTCTTGCCGTCGTCCCCTTAGTTGGCGATCGAGAGCAATGATCGCAAAAGTGTAGGCATTTTCGAAAGGCCGCTTCGACGACGCATAGAAAAGTCTCCAACTGGACGGCGAGCAGAACGCTGGGCGGCGCTTGACGCGCACGGCCCCGTCTGCCTACGAAAAATTATCTCTTAGCTTTTCCTCAGCCCCGCCTCGCCTGCCGTAGAGAACGTAGGACCACTTTGGGAGTAAATCCGCGAAGAATCCCGGCGTACGCGCATTTATCCTGCCAAATTCTGCGATGAGCGCAGGACTGCGGCCTCTAAGTGTAGTTGCGTGTGTGGAAGATGACCGCCAAACTATCAGGGCTTGTCGTCCTTGCGCTCTTTGGCGGTTCTCGCCTACAGAACCGCCCAGAACAGTGATGTCGGTTGCGCCGTGTCGAAAGTGGACGTGAGCTGAATAGGTGCAGCTCGATCGCTGGTCGGTTAACAGTGTGACGTCGCGAGACTTTCGAACAACTTGCCTTTACGCAGCAAAGGGACTCGTAACGTCGCTCATCTTCTCTACCGAATCGTATGCGAATGAGCACGCACCGTATCTTCCAAAATTTTCTCAATCTGCTGATCAACGCGAACCACGCTGATGGCTTTAGCGACGCCTTGGCGGTCACCGGACGCGCACTTGAGCTGCCATGTTTGGCTTATCTGGCCTGGCCGAAGAGACGGGGTGAGAACGCCCTCGTGATTTCCACGTATCCCGCCAATTGGGTTGCGCATTATGTGCGCAGTCACTATGAGCGCCTCGACCCCATTATCGAGCGTGCGCTGGAGACCACGGAGCCCTTTAGCTGGGACCACAGGGAACCTCATAGATTGATTTCTCGGGCGCAGCGAAGCTTGCTCGACGAAGCTGCTCAGTGTGGGATCCGATTGGGATTCACCGTTCCAATCCACAACGGCGCCTCCATGGCCGCCTTGACGTTTGCCACCGACCAGAATGACCGAGCATTTCAATTGAGCATAGAGCGCCGCTCGGAGGTCCTCCAGTTCATGGCCATTTCTTTCGACCGGCGCGTGCGGCAAAAGCTTTCTCATGAACTGATGATCGCTAACGTTGAACTCTCACGTCGCGAAATGGAGTGCCTCGACTGGGTCGCAAAGGGCAAGACCACATGGGAGATTGGGCAGATCCTGCAGATATCGCCAAATACCGTGAAGTCCTATTTGAATAATGCAAAGAACAAGCTGGGCGTGAGGACATTGGCCGAAGCGACTTCACGACTTGGCGCTGCTAAGGCAGTTAGGCAAGATTAGGGCCGCGCCGCCCCTCTAGTTGTACGTGGTGCCATTTGCACCCGGCTCTCCCATATAGTCGAAATCCGGACAGGAGGGGTCATGATTCAACTGATTGCCGAACCATTTCACGGCGCGTTCTCCCAAACGCTAGCGGCCATGCACAGGCTGCGGCATCGCGTCTTCAAGCAAAGATTAGATTGGAGCGTTCACAGTTCCGGCGAGATGGAGACCGACGAGTTTGACGCGCTAGGTCCGGTATATCTCGTCCAAACGTCGGTCGAGGGACTGGTGCAGGGGTCGGTTCGCCTTTTGCCGACAACCGGCCCGACGATGATCCGCGACACCTTTTCTGTGCTCCTGGGAAAGTGCCCTGCCCCATCGGATCCTCATGTGTGGGAGAGCAGCCGCTTTGCAGTTGATCTTCCTTCAGATGCTCCGAAGGCGGCACACGGGCTTGCGAGGGCAACTTACGAACTCTTCGCGGGCATGATTGAGTTTGGTCTGTCTCGACAGCTCACGAGCATCGTCACAGTCACCGACGTCCGGATGGAGCGAATTCTGAGGCGCGCAGGATGGCCGCTTCGCCGGATTGCATCGCCTTGTGAAATTGGAAACACGCTTGCTGTCGCCGGCCACCTGGAAATCACGCTCAATGCTTTGGACAGGATACGTGCGGCCGGTGGACTCGCCGGCCCAGTTCTCTGGACTCCAGTCCTGTCGCACGCCGCCTGACTGCCGGCTCGCTGCCCGCAGAACTCATCCGACTTAAATCGCCGCACCTTGATTTGTAAATGCCTCCAATCGACCACCTTGCCTGTCAGACACAGCGACCAATATCCAATCCAATAAGTTTACAACATCTGCGCGTTGCTGTGACAGTCAATGAAGCGGGCAGCATTCGGAGCGCAGCCAGGGTGCTGGGTGTCGAACACTCGGCCATCAGTCGGGCGATCGGACGATTGGAATGCCTGGTTGGTACCCGCTTGTTCGAGCGATCGAGATACGGGATGAATCCAACAGCCTCTGGTACGACATTCCTGAGGACGGCAAAGCTTATCATCGAGCAGGTCGATTCATTATCGAAGGCGACAGTCTTGACCCTGTCCAAGCGGGCGGATCACCTGGCTATCGGCTTCTGCCCATTCGTCTCCGCAGGACGAATAACACCTGCGATCGCCGAGTTTCAAAGCCGTTATCCGGAAATCAAGGTCGCCGTCCTTGAACGCGTCATGCCGGAACTCCTGATCGCGCTTCAGACGGGCTCGCTCGATATCGCCATCGCGCCAGACGGTCTATCTTCCATGCTGCTCACGGCGGCCTTTCCCCTATGGCGTGAAGGTATTCTCATCGCACTCGCCAAGAATGATGAGTTAGCTCAGAACGAGTCGGTCTCCTGCGCCGATCTGCACAGTCGAACCGTTCTCGTCAGCCGCGATGATCCCGCAAGAGAAGTCGAAGACCTTCTGGTCTGCAAACTGGCGGCTCATGGAAACGGGGCCTTAATCGAAGCCTGCGACGTGAGCCGCAGCAAGCTGACCAGTCTCGTCAGCATTGGCCGCGGCGTCACGCCGTTATTGGCATCCGAAGCTCACGCCGGATTCCCAGGGGTGGTGTATCGCGAACTGCACGACGCAAGGGGACCCAGTCGGATCACAATGTCAGCTCATGTCAGAACCGGCGATGAAAGATCTGTTGTCGCCCACTTCCTAGCCCTTCTGAGAGAATGTTATTCTTCAGGAGGGGAAGAGCGGGCTTGACGTTTTGATTTCGCAAAAGCCCGGTCTGTCGCCATGAAGCGCGCCAACATCGGGCCAATGAGCTTGGCAGGTTCGACGGCCTGTCCGGTTTGCTTCGCCAGCACATCGGCATAGACGTGCAAATCCCGGTGAACATGGGCCGCGAGTTCGACCGTCATTTTGACAGGCCGATCGTCCACAAGCGCTGCAATCTTCAATTTAGGCATGCGGCTAGCCTCTATAAGGTTCAAGAATGAGATCACGGTTGACCAGGACGCGGACCGGGTAACCCGGGCGTATCGTCAAGGTCGGCTGGATATTGAGGCTACGGCGGACCACTTGTTGGCCGGCCTGGTTCAGCGAATCTGATGCACCGCGCCTGAGGGCACCAATGATTGCGCTGTTGCTATTGCTCGCATCGGAACCTGCACCCGCTTCCGAGCCAACAGCCAGGAAGGTCGACAGCGCCGCCGCCTTGAACAGCTCACCCCAATGGTTGTCAACCTGATCTTCAAGGCCGGCATAGCCTTGCGTGTCTGTCCCCGGTTGGCGCTCCAAGACGACCGAGCGGCCGTTCGGCATGATCAACCGGGTCCAAACGAGCAGCACGCGGCTCTGGCCGAAGCTCACCTGACTGTCATAGATGCCAGTCAGTCTGGCGCCCTGGGGGATGAGGAGAAAGCGCCCGGTGGGCGTATCATAAACATTCTCGCTTACCTGAGCTGTGATCATTCCAGGCAGATCGGAGCGAATGCCGGTGATCAGGGCCCCGGCGATAACCGATCCGGCCTGCACCACGTAAGGTGATGGCGCCTTCACGAGGCGGTCTGGACTGGTCGTTCGTCGATCGGTGGCCGCATTTACGAAGGCGAGCTTCCGGTCCTGAGCGTTTTGCAGTGACCCATCCTCGCTGCTGGGGATCAGGGAGGGAGCATTGGCGCCACCTGCTTGGGCTCCGCTCGACGCTGCCGTGTCCCTCACATTGGTAGAGGCGAACAGTCGGCTTACACGAGCCGCCTCTTGTTCCTGGTCACGGCGTTGCTGTTCCTGGTCGGCCGCAGCGCCTGGCGCGGCGATCTGGCCTTTGGCGGCCAGGATTGGTCTGCCGAGATCGCCGGGAAGAGGTGGACCAAGCTGGGGGACAGGAGGGGTGACCTTCGAGTAGTCCGGCGGCAACGCTGTGACGCTCTCAGCAACATTGTGACGCTCAGCCAGATAGAGCTCCTCGGAAGCGGCCTCACGCGGCCGTTGTTTCTGGAGCGCCCACGTCGCCGCCGCGGCGACCAGCGCCAGGCAGAGCGCGGATCCGGTCAGCAGCACCTTGCGAGACAAGCGGGTGACGCTCGGGTATTCGGGCCGGAGCCGAAACCCATCCTCGAGCTCACCTGTCTCCTGTTCGCCGTCCGGGGAGGTCTCATCTTCGCGGTGTTCTTCCGTCATGACGAAAACCTCCCGTCGGTGCGGACGATCCTAACCTTTTGTTGATGTTCTCCACCAAGCCGCAGTTCGGCAGCCGCAAACAGGCGGTCGACGATCAGGACGCTGCCAAAGGTGCGATAATTGACGATTTCGCTCTTACCGTCAGGCCCGAGCACAAACAGCGGCGGCATTTCGCCTTGGACGATACCTTGCGAGAACTCGATGTAGACTTTTCGGCCGTCGTCGTAGGCTGCAAGGGGGCGCCACGGCGGATTGTCCCCCTCGATCGCATACCGAAAGCGCCGTTGTGCAAGCTCTGGGAGCAGCGGAACAGGAGTCAATTGCTGCCGCTTGATCCGATCTTGCGGATAGTACCACGCGACCGATGGCATGTAGGGCTTCTCGCGCGAGCGGAGCTCGAGGAGATAGGTGCGCCGATCAGTATTGATCACGAGGTTGGTTTCGATGGAGGCGCGCGTCGGCTTGACCAGCACGTGCACCCTGCGCTCCTCGCCGCTGCCGCTTTCGGTGTCGCCGATGACCCATCGCACGGTGTCGCCGGCTGCGAGCGGGCCGGAGCCGGTCAACTGCTCCCCCTCCTCAAGAGCAATGTCGGTGATCTGTCCCGGCGCGGCATAGACCTGATAGAGCGCGCCCGGGCTATAGCTGTAGATCTGTGCGGCGTTGAAATAGCCTCTCCGCCTCGGCTCGACGCGCGCCGCACTGTTGGCGATTTCGATCCGGTTGACCGGCTCGACATCCTCCTTGGTGCCCGGCTTGCCGCCAAGCGACGGCTTCCAGGATGGAGGCACATGCAGGGGACGCGGACGATCATCCGCCGGCGCTGCCGCCACAGGCAGCGGCGGCACATCTGTGTCATAGCTGATTTCGGGTGGAATGAAGGTCGAGCAGCCGCTGAGCATGCAGCCAAGCATGACGGCTGCGGAAGTGATGCCCCTCTTCATTGGCGCTGTCCTGAACTCGCAAGGATATACTTTCACTGCCCCAACTCCTTGGACCAATTGATCGAATTCACATAGATTCCGAGAGGATTTTTGCGCAGCCGATCGGCATCACGCGGCGTTCGGATGACGATGCTCAGGATGGCTGTCCATCGCTCGGTCGAGGCGAGCGAGCCGTTCTCGTAAGCGCGCTGAATCCATGCGACACGAAAGCTGTCGGGCGAGGCCCGTATGACGCTGGAGACTTCCACCGAGATCTGCGCCTTGCCGAGCCCGGCGAATGGGTCGTTTGCCCTGGCATATTCATTGAGTGCGACGGCCCCGCGATCGGTCGTGAAGTCGTAGGCCCGGAGCCAATTCTGCCGCAGCACGATGGCATCGGATGGCAGGGCGCGCACATCTTCGATGAACCGCGCCAGGTGCCAGGCAATTTGTGGATCCGTCGGGTCGTAGTCGGAACTTGCAGGCGAGACCCGCTGAGCTTGACCGAGCCGGTCGACCTCGACGATCCACGGCGTTATCGTTCCTTGTGTCGATTGCCAGATCAGCCCGCCGGCAAGGCTGCAAGACAGAGCAAGGCAGCCGAACGCCATCAAGCGCCAGTTCTTCGCCTGCAGGCGGGCCGAGCCGATGCGCTCGTCCCAGACTTGACCTGCCTTCTGATAAGGGGTGAGTGCCGCCGGCGCGCGGCCATAATGCGTTGCTGATCTCTTAAACATTGAACTTCCCCTGAGTATCCCTGATCCATCGTAGCGAGCCGGCAGCAGACGGCGTTTTGCTCATGTCGGCTGCTCGATGCGGATCACGCGCGCGAACACGCACAAGCACCGTACGATGTGGCAGCTTCTGCACCGCCGGCGGCGAATGCTGCGACTGAGTCCCCTTACTTCCGGGAGCTGCGCCGGATTGCGCGGCAAAAGAACCGAGCCCAATCCTGCCTTCGCACCCGCGACACCGAGAAGAAGGGGCCGTTGGCGCAGCGACGTGTCGGACGGGATCTGGCCATGGATCGCTTGCCAGATCAGAGCTGGCGTCAGCGTCAAGGACAGAATGCGAGAGGCTTGAATGACGCATTGACGACCCAGCCGACGCACTGCAGAGGACCCACGAGAACAGCTGATCATCGGAACAGGCCGAGCGGAGTTCGACGGCCATGCGCCGTTCTCGGAAATCCCTCTCATCGGCGCTCTTCCTGGGAGAGATCGACCGAGCTGCCGCTGCCACCGGGATCGCCGGATTTGACTGCATGAACTGCCGCCGATACCCCCCGATCAAGGCCCTGACCTTGCTTGATGCGCTGAGCCCAAGTGGGGCTACCGCTCGCGGTCTGAGCTGAAGTGCTCGTCGATTGACCGCCTCCGCCAACCGTCGAGGCCATCCTGCGAAGTGGACTTGCTGCTGCAGAGGCGGCCGCATTTGCGACGCCCGTGAGGCCGCCACTGCGATATGCCGCTGCGGTGCCCGTGACAGCGCTTGCGCCCATCCTGCCGGCGCCCACGAGCGCTCCGCCGGCGAGACCTGCCGCACCTGCAGCAAGCCCGGCTGTCGCCACCGCGGCGCCGCCTGCGGCAAGTGCTGTACCGACCGCAGATCCTGCGCCGAGTTGCGGCCCACCGGAGACCAGCCCGCTTGCGATGCTCGGTCCGAAGATCCCCAACGCCAACAGCGAGAGCGCCGCAAGAACCAATGTCATGGCATCTTCGATGGTCGGTTGGGCGCCGTTGAAGCCCGACGTAAATTGCGAAAACAGTGTTGAGCCGATGCCGACAATCACAGCCAGCACCAGCACCTTGATGCCTGATGAGACCACGTTGCCGAGGACGCGCTCTGCCGCAAAGGCGGTCTTGCCGAACAGGCCGAAGGGAATCAGCACAAATCCGGCCAATGTAGTGAGTTTGAACTCGATCAGTGTCACGAAAAGCTGAACGGCCAGAATGAAGAAGGCAAGAAGCACGATTGCCCAGGCAAACAACAGAACCACGATCTGGACGAAGTTCTCGAAAAAGCTGATGTAGCCAATCAGGCTGGAGATCGAGTCCAGGAGCGGACGGCCTGCATCGAGGCCCACCTGCGCGATCTTGCCCGGCCGCACGAAATCGCCGGCCGACAAGCTGGTGCCGGAGGCCTTCAGCCCAAGGCCCGCAAAGCTCTCGAAGACGATACGGGCGAGACTGTTCCAATTTCCGATCAGGTAAGCAAAAACCCCGACGAAGAGCGTCTTCTTGACCAGCCGCGCGATGATGTCGTCGTCCGCGCCCCAGCTCCAGAACAACGCTGCAAGCGTGATGTCGATCGCAGCGAGGGTCGTTGCGAGGTAACCGACCTCCCCGCCCACGAGACCAAAGCCGCTGTCGATGTAGCGTGTAAAAGTCTCCAGGAATTGGTCGATGATGCCCGTGCCGGTCATTGGTCGCCCCCTACCGCAGGACGGGCTAGATAGCCTTGAGGCAATCGGCTCTGATCCTTTGCTTCCAAAGCCTCTTCCGCCGAAGAGCCAACTGACGAACCCTTCGAGTCCGTCTTCTGCCCAAGGAAGCTCCGGCGGCTTTCTGCCCAGACCTTCCGGCAAGTCTCATAGGCATCAGTTTGCGTGGATGTCACGGCACGGCAACGGATCAGGTCAGCCTCGTGCACACTCGGTATTTGGGCGGTCATCGGCTGGTGTTCGAGCTCACCCGCATGATTCTGCAGCGTGAGCGTGCATGCGATGATCGCCACTATGCCGCCAAAGACGGTGATTGCGATCGACACCGCCTTGATAGTTTTCGGATCCCTCATCAGTGAAACATCTGTACGTTGGAGGATTGATAGCCGGGCCCAGGAGTCAGAAAGCGCTGCAGCTGTTCGCGGCCCTGGTCTTGGGCCGCTGCGCGTTGGGCTGCTTCGAGAGCCTGTGCCCGGCCGTGGGCCGCGACGGTCGCGGTGAGATCGGCGAGCTGTTGGGCCTGAAGAGCGAGGAGCTGATTACCGGCCTGGGTTGCCTGGAGCGCGCCGCTGGCGCTCTGGCTCGAGCTCACCAGGGCGGACAGCTGAATGCGATTGGTGTCGAGGTTGCCCACAACGCCGGCTTGGAGGCGAAGAGCGTCCTGAAGCGCTCCGACGGAGTTCTGCCAGCGCGCCTGCGCTCCCGCAAACAGCGCGGCATCGGACTGGCTGCTTGTTGCCGGCGCATAGCTTGTGGCAAAGGCGTGGTCGATCTGTTGGACGTCGTAGGCGATGTGCTGCGCCTGACCAAGGAGCTGCTGGGTGCGCTGGATGGAGGTCTGAAGCTGCAGAAGCGAAGAATAGGGCAGGCTCGCCAGGTTTTTTGCCTGGTTGATCAGCATCTGCGCTTCGTTTTGCAGCGAGGTGATCTGGTTGCTGATCTGCTGCAGCTCGCGAGCGGCGGTCAACACGTTCTGAACGTAATTGTTGGGATCGAACACAATCCACTGGGCACGCGCTGTGCCGCTAGAAAAAGCCGATGCAACAAGGATCGTGATGGCGAAACGCAAGCGTCGAAGGCTCATCGTGATGACTCCAGATTTTTCAGATTCGGGATGAGGTCGATAGCCCAGCTTGCTCCGCGGTGCTCAAGCCAGACCGCTAGAAACCCCTCGGCGCCGTGCTCGGCGACCAGGTGCTCGATTGCGAGTTGATCGGACTTGGCTGATGCGGCTGTAAAGGCGAGTGCGACCTCGCCGAGGCCAAGCTCGAACATGCGGTTGCCTCGGCGAGACTGGCAATAATAGTCGCGCTTCGGCGTTGCCCTGCTCAGGAGTTCGATTTGGCGATCATTGAGCCCGAACCGGCGATAGATGGCTGTGATCTGCGGCTCGATCGCGCGCTCGTTTGGCAAGAGCAGCCGCGTCGGGCAGCTCTCGATGATTGCGGGGGCGATTGCCGAGCCGTCGATGTCGGAAAGGGACTGGGTGGCAAACACCACCGAGGCGTTCTTTTTTCGGAGCGTCTTCAGCCACTCCCGCAACTGTCCTGCGAAATCGGCATCATCGAGCGCTAGCCACCCCTCGTCGACGATGATCAATGTAGGCCTGCCGTCGAGCCGGTCACCGATCCGGTGAAAAAGATAAGCGAGTACGGCCGGCGCAGCCCCCGTTCCGATCAGTCCTTCGGTCTCAAATGCCTGGACTGAGGCTTCCCCAAGCCGCTCGAATTCTGCATCCAGCAGCCGCCCATAGGGCCCACCCAGACAATAGGGCTGGAGAGCGCGCTTGAGGACGTTCGACTGCAGAAGGACAGAAAGCCCGGTTAGCGTCCGCTCGGGTACCGGTGCCGAGGCAAGCGAGGTCAGGGCCGACCACAGATGGTCCTTGCCTTCTGGAGAAAGATCGACCTTCTCTCGTGTAAGAAGAGCGGCCACCCAGTCAGTCGCCCAGGCCCGTTCGGCGGGATTGTCGATCCAGGCCAGCGGCTGCAATGCGATCGGTGCGCCATCATCGGCCGACAACGCGCCACCAAGGTCGTGCCAATCGCCGCCCATGGCGATCGCGGCCGCCCGGATCGAGCCGCCAAAATCGAACGCGAACACCTGCGAGCCGGGATAGCGGCGGAACTGAAGGGCCATCAACGCGAGCAGAACCGATTTGCCGGCGCCGGTCGGTCCCACAACAAGAGTATGCCCGACGTCGCCAACGTGAAGGGAGAAGCGGAATGGCGTCGAGCCTTCCGTCTTGCCAAAGAGCAGCGGCGGCGCGTTGAAGTGCTGGTCCCTCGCCTCGCCTGCCCAGACGGCAGAGAGAGGAATCATGTGCGCGAGATTCAAGGTGGAGATCGGAGGCTGCCGAACATTGGCGTAGACATGGCCGGGGAGGCTGCCGAGCCACGCCTCGACGGCATTGACCGTCTCGACCATGCAGGTGAAATCGCGACCCTGAATGACCTTTTCCACTTGGCGTAGCTTTTCGTCGGCCGCCCTTGCATTCAGATCCCAAACGATGACAGTGGCGGTGACAAAGGCCTCTCCGATCTCGTCGGATCCAAGTTCCTGGAGCGCGGCGTCCGCGTCCATCGCCTTGTTGTGCGCATCGGTATCCAGCAGCGAGGATGCTTCGTTCGTCATCACCTCCTTCAGGATCGCGGCAATAGACTTCCGCTTGGCGAACCACTGCCGGCGAATTCGGGTTAGCAGCCTTGTGGCTTCTAGCTTGTCGAGCATGATGGCTCGGCTCGACCAGCGATAGGAGAAGGCAAGCCGATTGAGGTCATCAAGAATCCCAGGGGTCGTGGCGGTCGGGAAGCCGACGATCGTGAGCACCCGCAAATGCGCCGCTCCCAGCATCGGCTCCAGCCCTCCCGAGAGCGGCTGATCCGCCAGCAGAGCGTCCAGGTACATCGGGATCTCCGGGACGCGGACACGATGGCGCTTTGTCGAGATCGTCGCGTGAAGATAGGTCAGTGTTTCGCTGTCATCGAGCCAGCGGCATTCGGGCATGAAGCCTTCGATCAACTGCAGGAGGCGCGCCGTCCGATCAACGAAGCCAGCCAGCACCTGCCGCGCATCGGCATCTTCGTTGCGAGCGCAGCCCTCATAGAGAAGCCGCTCGGCCCTTGCGGCATCTTCCGGCGGCGGAAGATAAAGGAGCGTAAGATAGTAGCTCGACTCGTAGTGGACGCCCTCCTCCTCGAACTGGGCCTTGCGCTCGGCGTCAACGAGCGCGGAGGCGACGTCCGGGAACATGCTCGGCGGGTATGCTCCCGCGGAGTGACGCTGGGCTTCGACGAAGACCGCCCAGCCCGAGCCAAGGCGGCGCAGCGCATTGTTGAGCCGGCCGGCGACTGCGACGAGCTCCGCCGGTACCGCGCTGTCGAGATCGGGCCCGCGAAATTTGGCCGTGCGTTGGAACGAGCCATCCTTGTTCAGGACAATGCCCTCATCGACCAACGCGGCCCAGGGAAGGAAGTCCGCAAGGCGGGTGTTCGACTTGCGATATTCGGCAAGATTCAACATGGGAAAGGTTCCTAAAGATCGAAATGAGCGGGAATTCGCAGGTGGCGGTGTACGACCTCGACGAAAGCGGGATCGCGCTTTGCGGCCCATACAGCTGCGGCGTGGCCGAGCGCCCAGAGCAGCAGGCCCGCGATCCACAGGCGCAATCCCAATCCAAGTGCCGCTGCGAGCGTGCCATTGACGATCGCAACAGCTCTCGGCGCTCCGCCCATCAGGATCGGTTCGGTCAATGCGCGATGCACCGGCACGAGGAAGCCTGCGACGCCCTCCTGCATCAGATCACCACGCCGCCGCCAAACGAGAAGAACGACAGGAAGAAACTCGAAGCCGCAAAGGCAATCGACAGGCCGAAGACGATCTGGATCAGCCGGCGAAAGCCGCCGGACGAATCGCCGAAGGCCAGCGTCAAGCCTGTGACCACGATGATGATGACCGCGATGATCTTGGCGACAGGCCCCTCGACCGATTGCAGAATCTGGTTGAGCGGCTGCTCCCAGGGCATGTTGGAGCCGGCGGCCATGACGGGGGTAGCGGTCGTGGTCATGGCAATCAAGGCCAGGGTGAAAGCTTGCGAAGTCTGGAGGCGATGGTTCACTTGAGATCTCCTGCTGGTGAAAGACTGTAGTCGCCGCCCGCACTGATGCCCTCGACGCGGGCGAGCTCGGCAAGGCGGCGATCGGCGCCGCGCCCCGAAAGGACGGCGATGACATTGATGGTCTCGGCAATGAGCGCGCGCGGGACGGTGACGACCGCCTCCTGGATGAGCTGCTCCAGGCGACGTAGCGCCCCGAGCGCAGAACCTGCGTGGATCGTGCCGATGCCGCCGGGATGCCCCGTGCCCCAGGCCTTGAGGAGATCGAGCGCCTCCGCGCCTCGGACCTCACCGATTGGAATTCGATCCGGCCGCAGCCGAAGTGAAGAGCGCACGAGGTCAGACAGCGAGACCACGCCGTCCTTGGTTCGCAGAGACACGAGGTTTGCTGCCAGGCATTGCAGCTCCCTGGTATCTTCGATCAGAACGACCCGGTCGGAGGTCTTGGCAACCTCCACCAGCAGCGCATTGGTCAGCGTGGTCTTGCCTGTCGACGTGCCGCCCGCGACGAGGATGTTCTGTCGCCCGGCAACGGCGTCCCGCAGCATCGCGGCTTGACCGGCGCGCATGATCCCGGCGGCGACGTAATCGTCGAGCGTAAAGACAGCGACCGCTGGCTTTCGGATCGCAAAGGTCGGCCGAGCCACGACCGGCGGCAACAATCCCTCGAACCGCTCTCCGGTTTCCGGCAGCTCGGCCGAGATCCGGGGAGCAGCTCCATGGACCTCTGCACCGACATGATGCGCGACCAGCCGAATGATGCGCTCCCCGTCCGCAGGTGACAGCTGCTGGCCGGTATCCTCCAAACCGCCGGACAGGCGGTCGATCCAGAGCCGCCCATCGGGATTGAGCATCACTTCGATGACGGCATCGTCTTCGAGATAGCGCGCGACCGCAGGCCCGAGCGCGCTGCGCAGCATGCGCGCGCCGCGCGAGATCGCCTCCGCTTGAGCCGACTGGATTATCACGAGAGCCCCATTCGCTTGAGAGCGCCCCCCACGAGCGCCTCAGATGGGGACGATTAGAAAAACCACGATGGAAGATGACGCAACAACGTGGCTCGTCGGATCGTAGGCTAGCGTAGAAAGAGAAACATTGGCGCAAAGCCTCAACAACCGATGTCAGTTGCTGTCTCCGTCCGCCGGCTGCCGAACGATATCTTCGGGAATCTCGCGCAGAAAACTCTGCCCCTTTTGCAGGCGACGGCCGAGCGTCTCGACAAAACCCTCGAAGCGCTCACGCCCCTTGGCTTGGGCGGCAGCCTGGGCGTCGGAGGGAAGCGGGGGCGTGACTGTCAACCAGAACCGCACGAACAGAGCCAGAGTTTCAGCGGTAAGTCCGAGGTCGCGTTCGAGGCGTTGCATTTGGCGCGATATCCTGTCGAGACGACGCGAAAAGGCGGCTTCCCGCCGGTCCGAGCCATCTGGGGACAGGAACGAGCTGACTGCCGCCTCGACGATTGCAGAGCGTGAGATGTTTTTTCGATCGGCAAGTTCCGTGATCTGTGCCAACAGCTCTGGAGGGAAGTAGACGTTCATGCGGTTGCGCATGATCTTCTCACAATTCAATGCCATCATTCGGGTCGAGTGCGGCTTGCCGCGCAACGCCGCGCATCTTCTGCCGCAGCAGGCGCGACTGGCGCGCGGCATCTTCGTCGTCTTCCAGCACGGCGAATTCCTCGGCCGGCGCGACCTCCGTCGTTTCCTTAACGATGGCGAGGTGATCCGGAAGCTCGGGCTCTCGCCGCAGTCCGCCATTGGCCGTGTCAGCGTCGCCACCGCCAATGTCCGCGGGCGTCTTATCGGGAATAGCGGCCTTCAGCCCTGACCAGCTGTCGGCGCGAGAAGACCTTCGGATCTTGACGGGATCTGGCGGGGGAAGTACGCGCTCGGCAAATCGCTCATCCTCGTAGTAGCGCACTTTTCTCGCACGGATTGGAGGAGTGCCTGCCACCATCACGATCTCCTCTGACGGCGGCAGCTGCATGACCTCTCCCGGGGTCAGAAGCGGCCGCGCGGTATCTTGGCGAGAGACCATGAGATGGCCGAGCCATGGGTTGAGCCGATGGCCGGCGTAGTTCTTCATGGAGCGTATTTCGGTTGCCGTGCCTAGCGCATCGGAGACGCGCCTTGCGGTGCGCTCATCATTGGTCGCAAAGCTTACCCGGACATGACAGTTGTCTAGGATCGCGTTATTCGGGCCGTAGGCCTTCTCGATCTGGTTGAGCGACTGGGCAATGAGGAACGCCTTGATGCCGTAGCCGGCCATGAAAGCCAGTGCCGACTCGAAAAAATCAAGTCGTCCCAAAGCTGGAAATTCATCCAGCATCAGCAACACGCGGTGACGGCGATCCTTATCCTGAAGGTCCTCGGTGATCCGCCGCCCGATTTGGTTGAGGATCAAGCGGACTAGTGGCTTGGTTCGCGAAATATCCGAGGGCGGCACGACCAGGTAGAGCGTGGTGGGGCAGTTGTCTGCGATAAGGTCGGCGATCCGCCAATCGCAGCGGCTTGTCACTTCGGCGACGACGGGATCCCGATAAAGTCCGAGGAAGGACATCGCTGTCGAAAGCACACCCGAGCGTTCATTCTCGGATTTGTTCAGCAGCTCTCTTGCCGTAGAGGCGACGACCGGATGCGGCCCCTGGTCCTTGAGGTGTGCTGTCGTCATCATCGCGTTCAGCGTCGTTTCGATCGGCCGCTTGGGATCCGATAGAAAAGCGGCGACGCCGGCGAGCGTCTTATTGGGCTCGGCATAGAGGACGTGAAGGATTGCCCCGACGAGCAGGGAATGACTGGTTTTCTCCCAATGGTTCCGCTTGTCGAGCGAGCCCTCGGGGTCTACGAGCACATCTGCGACGTTCTGGACGTCCCTGACCTCCCACTCCCCGCGCCGGACCTCCAGAAGCGGATTATAGGCTGATGATCTGGCATTGGTCGGATCGAACAGCAGCACACGGCCGTGCTTCGACCGAAACCCGGCTGTGAGCTGCCAGTTCTCACCCTTGATGTCGTGCACGATGGCCGAGTGCGGCCATGTCAGCAGCGAGGGGACGACGAGCCCGACGCCCTTGCCGGACCTCGTTGGAGCAAAGCAGAGGACGTGCTCGGGCCCATCGTGACGCAGGTCGTTCTTCTCCAGTCGGCCAAGCACAACCCCGTCCGCGCTCAGCAAACCTCCCGCCCTCACCTCCTCAAGCTTGGCCCATCGGGCCGAGCCATAGGTGGCAACGTCCTTGGCCTCCCGGGCGCGCCAGACAGACATGGCGATGGCCACGGCGATGGAGAGAAAGCTTCCAGAGGCGGCGATGTAGGCGCCCTCGGTGAATACGTCAGGTGCATAGGCGTCGAACACGAACCACCACCAGAAGAACTCGGGCGGGTAATAGACCGCAAATCCATACATCTTGAACCAGGGCAGACCGAGCTCGGGTTGGAAGGCCAAGCGCCAGGCCGTCCACTCCGTCGCGCTCCAGATCGTGAGCAGGACGATCGCGCCGACAGCCACGAGCTGCCCCCACAAGATCTTGGTTCCGGACATCGACAAGGCTCTCCTTCGCTGAATGACGCTCTGGCCAAGGAAATCAAAGACCGAGGTCGCGCTTGCGGCCGAAACTCCACTCGATCCCACCGCCATCCCTAACGCTTCCCGTCACATGCTGGCCGAGGCGTTTTTCCAGTTCGCGCGTCCAGGGGACGAGTTGAAAGCCAAGCCCATTGTCGATCAATGCAAAGCGGCCCGACGTGAGGGACAGGCTCTTTCGGTATGTTCCTGCGACCTGCTCACCGACTGCGGCTTGCGCGTGAGGCAAGCCGGTCTCGGCCGCGATTTCGGCACCGGCCGCCTCTAGCTCCCGGCGCCGCAGCGTATTGAGGAGATCGCGTTGCAGGATGATGCGCCCTCCCGCTCGGTGTGCGAGCCCTGCTTCTGCAAGATGTTCGGCTCGCGCCTGCATCGCTTGCCGAGCCTCCCGCCCGAAGCCGCCCAAGGCGAGCGGCATCGAATCGCGCTCGACCAGTCGGTGGTCGAGCCAGGTTGCTCCCGGCGCACCTATTTGCGCGGGAAGATCGAAATCCGAGCGATTGGCGAGCACGCGCGTCGGCCGCTGCTCGTCCATCCCACCGAACTGCCTGACTTCGACAATGCCGCCAATGGGGGGCGCCTGTTCGAATGCCTCAAGACCACGAAAGCGGACGTGATGGAGCCGTCCGTCGGTCGCATCAATGAGCGCATAGGCTTCGCCGGTGAGCTCGTCGTGTAGCCCGGTTGCCAATAATCGCCCGATAATCGGTGCGGTCGTTCTTTCCCCCGTAACGGCGAATTCCGAGAGACTTCGTTCCTGTCCCCGCTCTGTCATCGCTTGATGCATGGTCTTGATGATATCGCCCCGAATTGCAAGGTCTCTGAGATGGGGTTCTGCGTCCAAACCCACCATCCACTCACCGGGTACCGCCGATGAGGCAAGGCCCATCTTTTGCAGATGCTGAAGGCGCCCGATCATAAGGCGGCGGATTTCGGGGTCAGATATCCCTTCCCGATCGGGCCGCAGGTCGAGATAGCCGGTCTCGTCGGCAGCCAGACGGATCTCGCGGTCGAGCCGTGTCCATCTTTCGGCGAAGACTTCGCGTTCGAGAGCCCTGCGGATCTCGTGCTCGGCTTTGGGCCCGAGCTCGATGGATGCCAGCTCTTCCGCGCGAGAGCGTAGTCCCTGGCTGATATAGTCGCGGGAGATCACGAGGTCCTCAACGTTGTCGCTGACCCCGCGAACAAGCAGGTGAATGTGTGGATTGTCCGTGTTCCAGTGATCGACGGCGACCCAGTCGAGCCGTGTGCCGAGGTCCGCCTTCATCTGCCTGGCGAGATCGCGCGTGAACGCTTTCAGATCGCTCATCTCGCCCCCGTCCTCGGGTGCGATGATGAATCGAAAATGATGCCGATCGCCCTTGCAACGCTCGGCGAAGGCGCTGCCATCAACCTCTTCGCGTTCGGCGTCAAACAGCGAGGCTCTCTCGCCGCTGCGGGTCACGCCATCGCGCCGGAGGTACGAGATATGCGCCGCGAGTGATGCCGAGCCGAATGCCAATCCCTTATGCCGCGCGACCCGCGCCTTCACGGTCACGCGGCGCGCAGCGCTAAACAGACGGTTGCGGGCAAACTGGAGCCGGCCGCGGCCGAACGTCGAGCGCCCGACGCGTCCTCCGCGGCTCATCGAGGAGGCGGAGGTGTGGCCCGCCTTCTGCGCCGCTTGCAGTACCTGATTGAAGAAGCTCTTGGCCTTGGGCGCGCGCGTGCTGCGGATGCGGCCGGGCCGGATGTGAAGTTCGCTGTCCTTGGTATTCACGGTCGTTCTTTCCTCGTAAATCTTAGTCAGTACCGAAAGATGCATTGAATTTGCTTGTGAATGTTCAAAGCGCGGCACGCGCCACGACCGATCGGCACGCCAGAACCCAAGCCATGGCAATGGCTTGGCGTTCGACGGGCGAGCCGCTTTTATCTTGCCCTAGCCCGTCGTTCTTTGTTACTCGCTCTTCCTTCCTCTAGTTGACGAACATTTCGTCTGCTGGTCCACGGATCAGCAGACAAATCTCCTGCCTTTTCGCCTGCAAAGGAGGGAGATTTACGGCAAAGAGCAGTTGGGATTCATTGTGGTGGATCCTCCAACAGCGCCTGCAGAAACACGTCGGCTGGTGGCCGATTCATTGGGAAAAAAACAGCCGCGACGTGGCAGTTAGTTTGCGAAGCGCACACTGTTTGCGAGCGCTTGCGATAGCGATCGTTACCCGAAGGGCCGAGACACCCATAGGGTGGCTCGGTGAGGAGCGAAGCGACGAGTAGAGCGCGGGCCGAAGGCATCGCCCATATGCCGTATGCAGATGCCGGACGCTTACGGTCGTTCACCTCCGCCCCTCTCACTTCTCGCCGATCGCTCGCTGACATGTGTTCCGCTCCGCAACCGCGCTTCTGATCATTGCATGGTGCGAGAATCGGTCCGCGCCACGAATAGACCAGTCGAGCTTGGAACGATCCGCAGAATATCTCGCGAGGAGATAGCGTTCATGATGTCTGCCGAAGGCACAATCCTTATCGACCGGTCGTCCGTTCTCGGCATGTCAGTTGGCTTATGAGTTGACTGCGGAATGAGCAGCGACGATGCTGATGACGTGACGCCAGCCTTCCAGGTCGGTTGCTGATCGACGTCCAGCACGGACCCAAGCCTCTTCACATAGGCTTGGGTTTCGACAGGCAATGGACGCCCGGCAAGATGCTCCTGATAGCGCAGCGGTCCTGCGTGATAGGCAGCAAATACGCCGTTCGGTCCGAAGCGGTCGAGCATTTCACGCAGATACGCCGTTCCTGCCAGGATGTTGTCACGGGGGTCGAACGGATCGCTGCCGAGGGCGTGCCGGCGGCGCAATTCGGCCCAGGTGTCGGGCATGAGCTGCATCAGCCCCATGGCGCCTTTGGGCGATCTGGCACGAACGTCTCCAGTGCTTTCGACAGCCATCACCTCGACAATCCAGGAGACTGGAATGGAAAAACGCTGTGAAGCTTCGATGATGAAGGTTTCGAATGGCTGGGCCCCTTCGTGCTCCGCCCCTGTTGCTGTCTCCTCGGCGACCGAAGCACTGCAAAGCGCGAGCACGAGCAACAGGAAGGGTGCAGCGAACAGGCGCGCGCCAAACTGTGCCAGGTACGTCCTCCTGCGCGCCTCTTCCCGATGGAGAAAGCCTTTGTGCGCGCCATTCAGCAGCGGGAGGTGTTCCTCCCTAACATCGCCTTTGCATGGAGGAGCCGGAATGGAGAAAGGGCCTTGCGGTCCATCGAACAAGCGCATGGTGAAATGAATATGACGAACACACCTCATCACTCCTCCGAGGTCCACACCGGGTCCGCACGGCCGATCACGGCTGCGGCTGGAAGAAAGCCAAAATACCGGCCGTCGAAGGACTCATCCGATTGCCAGTTCATGAGAAAGAGCTCGGCCGGCCCGACGACGCGGCAGCCCTGCCAGTCTGGCAGCGGACGGCCGCGGCCGTCACGCTCACGCGCCTCACCCATAGCAATGTTGTCCACCGAGATGGCGAGGCCTGTTCTGCAAACCGTCTGCCCGGGGAGCGCGAGGATACGTTTGAGCATAGGAAGGCCGAGCGGCAAATAGCCCTTCAGGTCGAGGAAGCTCGCCAGCGGTTCAGGCGGCTGAACCGCAACCAGCTCCGTGACATACAAAGTCTCTGCGGAACGCAGGCGGTAAAGGCCGATGGGCACGCTCGGCGATGCATTCCAGATGAAGGCCGGCGTTCGCCCTTCCACGATGGTTACGGCGATCGCTGCGGCAGCCCCGCACATCGCAAGCAGCGTCATCATCCGCCCTCTCATCGGATGATCCTCCGCCGGCGAAGCCAGGCCTGATGGCGAGCTTTCGTGTAGGGACGTGGGCTTTCATTGACGGAAAGACGGTTGTGGACATGCTGCCAATGATCTGGGGCGACATCAGCCGGATCGATACCAAGTGCCTCGACGGCATCGATCATCTGCAGCACGCGCTCGACCTTCGGCCAGCCAGAAAGGCGAAGCAGAATGTCGCCTCCTGGCTTCACATAGGGCACGGTCGAGCAGCGCTGACCCGCGGCGACGGCACGCAGGATATCAATGCGCGAAATCACCGTCCCGAAATCATTCGACGTCCAACGAACGAACGCAAAGATGCTGCCTGGAGCAAATGCCAGGACGCGACGATGGCGATCGAGCTTCCGTTCCTCGACATTGCGGCCAAATCGAACCCGGTTCTCGATCCGCTTCTCCAGCCACAGCACTTCCACCTCGGTGAGATCGCTCATGCTGTCTCTCCCGGAAGCTCGAAAAGCCAACGGCTAGTGATGAGGACGGACGATTGCGGGATTTGAACCTGAAGGCAGCTCGACCGTCCGTGCCACTGCCGCTCTTCCACAATGTGGGCAACAGCGAGTTCCGTTAGAAGAAATCCGAAGGATTTCTGGTTAGTAAAGTTAGGGGGCCAGGAAAGCGCGCGTTCACAAGCCTTTAGGTTCGCTTTCGGTCCCCGATAGCACGATGATCTGGTCCCTGATGGCACGAGGGTTGCGGTCCCCGATAGCACGAGCTGATTCACAGGTTGTCCCCTGAAATTGGTCCCGAACGACGCGCCGACAGGCGCGCCGTAACGGGAAGGTTTGGGATCGAGGCGAAGTTCAGCCGCTCGCGGCCGTTTGGATCGCGCGTGAGGACGAGCCGATAGCCCGGCAATGTCTGCCGCTGGACAATCTGTCGAACGTCGTAGGCAAAATGCTTGAGCGGCGAGAGGCTGCCGGACTTGGCATGAAGATGGGCAAGGTCGAAGCTCCAGCCGCCGCGCTGCCGGCCGCCGTGCTTGCGCACCAGCCGGTAAAGCCAGCGCTCAAGGCCACCTGTCAGGTCGAAATAGGCGCGGTCGATCGTCAGAACGAGAGCGTCATCGATCACGCCGGCATAGAACCAATCTGGCAGGATCAGTTCGATCCCAAATGGTCTGCCATATGCATCAGCGGCTTCCTTCCACTCGTTAATCCAGGAGAAGCGGTGCCGCCGCCGTTCTGCGGGTTGACGGATCGAGGTCAGCACGGTCGTTGACTGAAGTCTGTCAAGACCTGCCTTCAGCCGGTCGTAGTCGCGTGCGCTGGTGCCGCGGCCGACGAACGTCAGAATCTCATATGGCGTTGCGGCTATCAGGCGTGATGTTTTCAGACCGGCATCGCGAGCTTCGACGATCTGGGAGGCAGCCCAAATCAGGACGTCGGCGTCCCAGATCGTTGCCATGCCGTGCTCCGGGACAGCTTCGACGCGGATTGAGGTTGTTCCGGCGCAGAAATCGATGGGCACGATCCTTTTGGTCTTAGCCAGCGAAAAGAATGGATAAGCCATCAGATCCTGCGCATCGCGTGGAGCAAGATCTCCCGGCAGGGCGCGGAAAAGCTCAAGCTGATGGCGGTCGGCTTGCTGAATGCGTCGCATGATGATTGCCTTCAGAGCGACCATCAGCGGTGTTCCTGGCCGGCATAACGACGTAGTTGCGAATGCTTTTTGGCCGGCAGCACCGTGTCTTTGCCAGGGTCAGAAGTGGACGTTTTGGCGCCGAGATCGGCCCACGCTTTCAGGTCGTCCAAGGCGTAGACGACGCGGCCGCCGATCTTCCGGTAGGTCGGCCCGGTACCGTAAGTGCGATGTTTTTCCAGCGTGCGGCCAGACAGGCCGAGGTAGCGTGCAGCCTCGGGAGTGCGCAGGAAACGCGGAGGAAGTCCGGCGGTCGGATCGGGCATTTGAGAGCTCCAAGATGGCGGCGCACCACCCATGAGGGCGCCGGCGTGGGTGTGGTCATCTTGGAGAAGCAGGGCTTCGGAGGGGGATGCCGAAGATCGGGGGTGCATGTTTCGACACCCCCGCGATGAGGCTATTTGTTCCTGCGCCCGGAGCGCAGAAGCCTGCAATAGCCGCCCCGCATCAAGGAGAAGCCGTCGTGTACCAGACGGATGATGAGGCTACGGGAATCGTGGGTCTTCCAGGCTTGCTTTGGGACGCTTTTCTTTCCAAGCAGTGCCAACGCGATCACACGATAGCTGCTACCGGCATGACGTGCGTCGAGCGCACGCGCGACTTGCCTTAGGCGATCCCGGCGCTGTTTGGAAAGTTCGTGGAAAGCGGGGCCTGCCGCGCGTCCGTTGAGCGCGCGCCACAATCTGCGAGCTGCATGCGCTCGCGGCGGCAAGTTCTCATCGAAGGGAAGTTTGGCGGCATAGCGATGACCAATGGAAGGTTCATCCTTCAACCAGACACGGTGGTTCACGGTCCCGATGCGCAGCACGGCGTGCCACCCATCAGCGGCGCGACGCATTTCGGCCGTCGAGACGTTGAATAGAGGTAGATCTGGCGCACTCGGGTCAGCGCCTGACGTCGTTACCGCAACCGGGACGACATCCGGCAGCGCCTCGGGCGCCCAAAAGATTGTCTGTTGATCAAAGGACCGCTGCGGGTCATGGGCGAAAGCAGATGCCCCACTTCCTCCTGAATTCCTCGGTGACTTCACCCGTCGGGCTCTTGGCGATCACAGCCTGGTAGTCACGTTGGTATTCAGGATTGCGACGCACGAACTCCCAAGCGATATCAGTGGGGTCAGCATTATTCAGGTAGTCGTAGGAGTCCGGGGAGCGCCAATCGACTTGGGCCATAACATCCGCCTCATTGCAAAGAGCTAACAACGATGACGGCGCAATAGCTGCGAACAGGCCTTTGGGAAAAGATGCCAGCTTGTCACCACGTGGTGCACGTGAGTCACCACGCCCGAGTGCCGAGAAAAAGGTGTCGTCAGAACCAAAGCCGTCTAGAAAACTATTCTAGGTTGATCTAGGTCCGCGCAACAGACGTCCCTGTTCGGTCAACCACTTCGCGCGCTGAACATGTGTCTGGTATGCAGTACGCGCACGCTCCGGCTCGCGATCGGAGTCGATGTGCAACACGATCCGAGCGACCTCGGACCAATCGGCCCCCTCGCTCTCCGCCTGCAGAAGGCGCATGTAGGTTACGACATGCTGTTCGTCGTAGGAGGTCATGGCGTCCCCAGCGGGAGGGGCATCGGCCACTTCGGGATTTAAGTTGAACTTGGTCATGGGCTGACAACAAACATCGAATAATTGCAAGGTTCCTGGACGCGCGATTGACGAGCGGTCTCATTTTAGTCGTATTCCGGGGTCGGTGCAGATACATACTATAGGAGATAAACCTCATAGTATGTAAGACGCAACTTGCGCGAATGGACATGCGCAAGTTGGTCGGCCGGAATTTCGCAAAGCTGCGGAAGCAAAAGCGCTTTACGCAGGAGAAGTTCGCCGACCTGTCCGGCTTTACTCAACAATACATCAGCGACTTGGAACGCGGCCGCCGCAATCCAACCGTCGTAAGCCTGTTCCAGCTCGCCAGTGCGTTGGGCGTCACTCCGGTTGATCTCATCGCGCCGGACGAGGAGGCGCGAAACGAAGGAAAACTGGCCAAGCGGAAGTAACTGTTTCCGAAAAAGCCAAAGCACCTGCCCCAAGTGAGGGTAGGACGCTTCCCACAGGTGCGACGATGGTTCGGACAGCACTGTTCGCACGTCGACGGCTCCAACGGCCTACAAAAGTCTTACCGTTTCAGCTGCGCCAGCAACCTCCTTGGGAGACACGGGATGTTCTGGTGATGGCGTGCTGAACGGTCTCTCTATCGAGAGCCTACTTAAATAGTCGGGCCATATCCAGTGGTTTAATGGGCCACCAAATGGCTGCCTGCGCAAATGAAAGCTCGCGCACTCGTAGCCTGGAATATACGCCGGATACGCGTCGATCGCGGTATTCCGCAGGAGCAATTGGCTTATGACGCGGGAATAGATCGTTCGTATATGAGTGGTCTTGAGCGGAAGTTGGAAAATCCTACGATTGATTTGCTTGACCGGTTGGCTGACACCCTCGGTGTCCAACTCAACGAGTTATTCCTTCCATTACCAAAGGGCGCTACGATCCATAAAACATTGCCTAAAGGGCGCAAATCGACCCGACTTGACCGCAAGAAGAAATAACACCCTCTGTTTCGACAATCGCGGGATATACGCCTACGTCGCTTGTGTAACGCGTGGGCCGTCTTTGGAGCGAGATGGCCCTGATCGTAACAGGCCGGTGCGAAGGGGTTTGCCGATCTCAGTGGCGCCGACCTGTGGCTAGTGCTGAATCCATCGCAAAATTAAGATTCGCATTCCGAGCCCATGGAATTCGCGCCGATGTGCGGAAAGCCCGCCCGGCGAACCGGGCGGGGCTTGGCGGAGGATCTCACTCGCCGTTCTTGCGCGGCCGGGACCAGAGCAGGTTGTAGCCCTCGCCACCTTCGTCGTCGAACAGGCTCGCGTAGATCGGCGCGTTGAAGGAGGGATCGTCAAGCTTGATCGAGAGGTAGTCGCGGCCCTCTTCGGAGCGCTTCGACCAGGCTGCGCCGATCTCGGCCCGACCCACATAGATGCGGTGGCTGGGCGCGTTCTCGTTGGAGCGGTTGGTCTCGGCGACGATGCGGACGCCCCTAGCCTGCAAGCTCAGCGTGACGATCTCGCCCTGGAAATCATTGCCGACCTTCTTGAAAGTTCCGATATTAGCCATCTTGCTTCTCCGTTGTGTTTCGAGCCCGCGACCACCGCGGCCTCGATGGCGATCTCAAGGGCGAGGACGATCGGCGACGCACCCGCTCGCGGGCTGAAGCGCAGCGGAGGACGCCGTTGAAGAGACTTTCTTGTCTCGCGAGGAATGGGCGTGAGCCCAGGGGAAGAAAGTCGCAGCAACGGCGTTGCGGCTCAGCCGATCGAGGCGCAGCCGGTCTTCGGCCAGATCGAGCCATCAAAGAGGCCTCGTGCGTCCGCGTGCTGAACCTCAAACCCGGGGAGAAGCTTGGCGAATTTCGGTTCCTCTGCACAAGAGGTCGGAACGGTTCGGGAAGGAAGAGAAACAATCTGCGGGAATGGGCGGCATCGTCCCCGCAAAGCCGGTCAAGCGGTGCGCTTCGTCCCGGCGCCGGAGCTATGTGGGGCGAGACGTGATAATCGGTGCTGCTTGTTCGTAGCACTTCATAGGCAAGCCGTTAAGCTGCTCACACGACATCATGCCTCGTCGGCTACCAATCTTAGAAATCTGTATGACGATGAGGAACGTCCTAACGGTCCGGCTTTGCGCATCGCGGCCGCAATAACTGGGTGAGTCGGTAGTTCACCGCCTCGGCCGTCCAGTCGAGTACGTCTATCCTAGCAGCGTCATCCATGTGAACGCTGCCTCACCGTTGCAGATTAAGGCCATTCAGGTGATGACCCAGGCCAGTGCTGCGTGCACGTACCGCAGGACATCTGCGAGAACTGATCAGTACGGCCCCCGGACGCCGAGAACCAGATATCGCGGCCCTCAGCTCATCGTCGAGCCACTGCACATGTCAGATATGTTTTATCCCGCCTCACGGGCATTTGTTCTCGGTGCGGCAATCCGGCGCGAAGTAGGACTTCGTCACTGCAATTCTTCGGCGGGCATGGGTATAATGTGTGATTCTAAGGGATCGGTAGGACCGCGAAAAGGTCCGCCGAAAGGCAGACCTTCGTGTGTCCAGATAATTCGCTTCGCTCATTGAACGGCCCTGTCCTGGCTCCGGGCAAGCCGAAAGAGCGGTCGACGACCGAGGAAGCTGAGCCAACCTCGCCTGACCTTGAAGCTCGCCTCCACTCTGCCAAGGCCGATCGCATTACCGCCCCTCTGCGGCACCGCACGTTCCGCCGCATCTGGACCGCCAGCCTGGTGTCAAATCTCGGTAGTTTGGTACAGGGAGTCGGGGTGGCCTGGGCTATGACCGAAATGTCATCGTCAGCGGACAAGGTCGCGCTGGTCCAAACCGCTCTCGGATTGCCGGTGATGCTCATTGCGATTCCGGCCGGCGCAATTGCTGACCTGCATGACCGGCGCATCGTGGCATTGATTTCACTCGGTATTGCACTGACCGCCAGCGCTACGCTGGCGGTACTCGCTTTGCTGGGATTGCTTACGCCGGACCTCTTGCTTGGTCTCTGCTTTGCAGCAGGCTGTGGCACCGCGATGTTGGGACCCGCGTGGCAGGCGGCAGTGGGCGAGCAAGTGCCTCCACAAGCCCTGCCCGCCGCAGTTGCGTTGAATGGCATCAGCTACAACATCGCGCGGAGCGTAGGTCCGGCAGTCGGGGGTATCATTGTGGCCTCCGCCGGGACCGTAGCCGCGTTCACATTCAACACGATCTCGTTCGTGCCACTTATCGCCGCGCTCTATCTATGGAAGCGCGCAAGTGAGCGGTCGCGTCTCCCACCGGAACGGCTCGGCCATGCCATCCTGTTGGGCGTCCGGTACATCACGAACTCGCCACCTATTATGATCGTGTTGGTCCGAACGATCATATTCGGGTTGGTCAGCGGAGCTATCCTGGCGCTGTTGCCAGTGGTCGTACGTGATCGCCTTCTCGGTGGCGCGCCAACTTACGGCGTGATGCTGGGCGCCTTTGGCCTGGGAGCCATTTTGGGAGCGATCAATATCTCGCTGGTGCGCGAGCGCTTAAGTAGCGAAGCCGCCATGAGATGCTGCACGCTGTCCATGGCAGCGGGTATTGCAACTCTGGCACTAAGCCACAATCCGTTGATGGCTGCGTTCGGATTGGTTCTGGCTGGTACAGGGTGGACGTTGTCTTGGACGCTCTTGAACATCGGCGTACAGCTTTCTGCACCCCGCTGGGTTGCCGCGAGGTCTCTGGCGGCGTACCAGGCCGCCGCATCCGGCGGTCTTGCCATAGGCAGCTGGGGGTGGGGACATCTCACCGACATCGCCGGCGTTGAAACAGCGCTGCTTGTCGCAGCCTCGCTGATGCTGGCATCTCCTCTGGTCGGCCTACGATTGCGGATGCCTTCTGTTGGTGAGGGTGCCGAAGAGGGAAGCCTCCTCGAAGATCCGCAGGTGCGGTTGCCGGTCAGGGGGCGCGACGGACCTGTGGTGATCGAGATCGAATATCGGGTGGAGCAGAAAAACGCTCCGGACTTTCGGGAGGCCATGCAAGAGCTTCGGCTCGTCAGGCAGCGCAATGGCGCCTACGGTTGGTCGATCGCACAAAACATGGCAGACCCAGAAGCGTGGATCGAGCGCTATCACTTCCACACCTGGCACGACTACCTGCGCCAGCGCAACCGCTCCACCATGGCCGAGCAAGCTCTGGAAGGCGCTGTGATAAAAGACTACCACGTTGGTCCCGGCAAAGTGCGTGTCCGCCGCACGATCGAGGGTTTTGCTCGGGGATAGCTTGACGCCCGCAGTTGCGGACAACCGGCGGATGCGACCGCAGTGTCGCGTATTAGCGAGATGCTTCTCCGATGGAGATATTACCCCGCCCGGCGAACCGGGCGGGGCTTGGCGGAGGATCTCACTCGCCGTTCTTGCGCGGCCGGGACCAGAGCAGGTTGTAGCCCTCGCCACCTTCGTCGTCGAACAGGCTCGCGTAGATCGGCGCGTTGAAGGAGGGATCGTCAAGCTTGATCGAGAGGTAGTCGCGGCCCTCTTCGGAGCGCTTCGACCAGGCTGCGCCGATCTCGGCCCGACCCACATAGATGCGGTGGCTGGGCGCGTTCTCGTTGGAGCGGTTGGTCTCGGCGACGATGCGGACGCCCCTAGCCTGCAAGCTCAGCGTGACGATCTCGCCCTGGAAATCATTGCCGACCTTCTTGAAAGTTCCGATATTAGCCATCTTGCTTCTCCGTTGTGTTTCGAGCCCGCGACCACCGCGGCCTCGATGGCGATCTCAAGGGCGAGGACGATCGGCGACGCACCCGCTCGCGGGCTGAAGCGCAGCGGAGGACGCCGTTGAAGAGACTTTCTTGTCTCGCGAGGAATGGGCGTGAGCCCAGGGGAAGAAAGTCGCAGCAACGGCGTTGCGGCTCAGCCGATCGAGGCGCAGCCGGTCTTCGGCCAGATCGAGCCATCAAAGAGGCCTCGTGCGTCCGCGTGCTGAACCTCAAACCCGGGGAGAAGCTTGGCGAATTTCGGTTCCTCTGCACAAGAGGTCGGAACGGTTCGGGAAGGAAGAGAAACAATCTGCGGGAATGGGCGGCATCGTCCCGGCAAAGCGGTCAAGCGGTGCGGCGGGTCCAGCCGTGGCAGCTATGTGTGCCGGATCGGAAATCTCCAGCACGTGTTCGAAGGTTTCTGAGAGGACCGTCCGCCTCCTCTGCTCTGGTGAGCATCATCCATCGTCGAGGGTGCTTATTCTGCGACCTGTTCGACGACAAAAGCGCGGAAAGTTCATCCCTCGTTTGCCGCGGCCGTGAGAACGGGGCGGGACGGCTCTCCGCCCGTCCTTTCCGGCTCGATCGGGCGGGTCTTCGAGATGAGCGTCAAGCGCGTGAATGTTGACGAGCCGATGCAAACCGCGCCCAGCCATGCGAAGACCTCGCGCCAAGCCAGCGACGGCGCTCCGATCTGTGAGAGCGCGAACACCACGTGATAGCCGGCAACGGCCGCGGGAACGACGAACACGGCCGCAATTGCAAGTCGCAGGGCCACGTGGCGGCTAAGGGTAATGGCCAGCTGGCCGGCTGCGAGTGTGAGCACAGCGCAAACTGTGCCGACGAGCAGTGCGCCGACAATGCCCGCACCGCTGTTGAACGCCATCAATCCGATATTGATCGCAACAAAAAGCGCAGCGCATAGACCGCTAGCACAACGATCAGCCAGCAAATAGGCCGATACCAGCAATATTGAGAAGAAGCCCGAGGGCGAGCATGGTGGTGGCTCCAAGGCACGCGTGTGAGCGCTCGCGCCTTCCACCACCACCGCAGCCCAGCCGCCGACGTATAAACAAAACGAGGCGGAGTTACGGCGGGTGCGGCCTCGCCACTCGTCGGTTGACGGCAAGACGGCGCTCACGCGCCGCCAAACTTCCAGACCGGAATGCCAAGCCGCTTTGCCTTATCGGCAAGGTTGTCCTGAATGCCCGTGCCGGGGAAATGCAGGACGCCGATCGGCAGCAGTTCGAGCATCGCGTCATTGCGCTTGAAGGGCGCTGCCTTGGCGTGTTTGGTCCAATCCGGTTTGAATGCGATCTGTGGCACTTGCTGGTTGCCCATTTGGAGCCGATCAGCTCGGCGCCTTTCGGTGAAGCGCTGTGCAGCAGAACCATGTCGGGATGCTTGGCGTGCACCTTGTCGAGCCGATCCCAGACGAGGCTATAGTCGTTGAAGTCGAGCCCACCGGTCAGGGCGATCTTCGGACCCGGCGGCACCATGATCTCGGTTTCCGAGCGGCGCTTGGCTGCGATGAAGTCGCGGGAATCGATTATCGCCGCGGTGAGCGTGCGATGGCTGACCAGTGATCCCGACCGTGGGCGCCAAGCAGACCCCGTGTGGACTTCGAAGCGCTCGATCGCCTGGTCGCGGAAGAGTTCGAGACAGTTGCGGCGCTCGATCAGCGAGATGCCCTCGGCGGTTAGGCGCTCAAGCTCGACCGAGCGCACTTCCGAGCCGTTCTGCTCGCGCTGGCTCTTCTGCTGCGCCTGTTCGTTGACGTCGAGCTGGCGCTCGATGCGTTCGACGGCGCGATGGAACAGGTTGACCGTCGGCCAGAGGAGATCATCGAGGTCGGGCTCCAGCCGGGTATCGCTCAATGACGCAACCAGCGCGTCAAACATGTCTGCAACAGCGCCGGTAATGATCCTGGTCTCCGGTAGCGGCCTTGGATCGGGCTGATCGTCGAAGGGACGGTATAGGCGCGACTCAGCCTCTCATTCATGCCATATCGCGCGATCTCCGCCTCGACCCTGGGGATTAGAATCAGATCGTCGTGAGTGTCGGGGATGAGCGATATTGACTGGAAATGCATAAGAACTCTCTGCGGGTTGTTCGGCGACTGATTTCAGTATCAGACGACCATTTCCCGACCGTTTTCATCATTCACGAGTTGATACACGACCGCTACAGACGATCAATGACCAGCCCTGGTAGGAATGTCCCGCAGCCAATGAGGTCCCGTCGTGCGGGCCCATTCTGGGCTACCAACTTCGGCAGGTTGATGCTTGCATTGGATTGGCATCTTGTTTCGCAGCTGCCAGCTGCCGGCGGTACTGTGCAAGCGCGCGGGCGCGATGTTTTGTAGTCGCATAGTTGGCGCAAACAATGGCACTCAGATTTGCCGTGAGGCCCTCATGCGGACAATCGTACTGGACGATCGCGGCCACGCTTGGGACGCATGTTCTTCAGCTCTGCGTAAATGTTTTCTACACTACCCAGTGACCGAATTCGATTTCCTGAGTTATCTCATCAATAATATGGGTTTCGTGACAGTTGCTCTGTTCCGCCCCGGGTCGGCACAGATACGAATCCGGTTTGAGACTGCCACCCCAGTCAGCGTTGCTGCGGCGATCAATCTTGTCAGCGACCTTGGGGTGGAGCGAATGGTCATTTCAAATTCGGTAGACCTCGCCGACAAGTTGTTTTCAACTCGTTCGCAAGCGGTCACATATATAAATCAGCGGCTAGGCGAGCCTTGCCAGCGAGCGGCGACAAACATTCGATACAGGCAGATGCCGATTGAGACTTTGGTAGGCTGCCAAGGTCCACTATCCATGCTTTTGTCCTACTGGGACTGTTCGGACCGAACCGCCGATCTGACAGCTCTGAAGAAGGCGTTGTGCTCCCCAGCCGCGGTCAGGTTCGCCGCAATTGAGGCCGTGGCTGGTCGCCTCACCATTATCGATCTCGGAGCCGGCTTCGAAATCTTCAGCAAGACCTGGCGGGAGAATGCGCCCGGCATTCCGGTTGATGAACAACCGGATTATGAATATGGGCGATGGGTGCATCGTATGTACGAGTCCGTCCTAGAAACGCACCAACCTCGCCTAGATGAGGTCGATGCCAAGATTCTTCGCCCCCATTTGAACGACAAAGTTCAGCTGTCGTACCAACGCCTGATTGTTCCTTTCAAATACGGAAGGCGAGGAGTCACTCGTCTGATCGGCGCGTCGCTAGTGAGACAATCAATCAAACTCTCCAGCGAGTCGTAGGTGACGTGCCCATTAGGCCGCCTCACATCAGGAGGTCCGCCGGGAGTCGACCAGTGATGATCATCGATGCAGTTAAACAGCTGTCAGACCTGATGAAGCAGCCCATTCATATCAAGTCTCCCCGCAACTGTTTGGTGATCACATGCCAACAGCGCGCGATTCAGCAGTTCTTACCTTCGGCTTGAGCCATAACAGCCTGGAAATCCGCAAGCATCTCGTGGCTCGGCATCCAAACGAGACGCATCGCAGTACCCCGAGCGGCGGGGCGATAAGTTGATCCTGGACAGATCAATCCTTGTATAATCGGCATGACCTGCCACTCATCCGGCAGCGGTTAGAGGCTCAGGGTTTTGTACGCTGAGCGGCGCGTGTGTAGCAGCGGACGATCGGCGGAGCTGGTCGGGTTTGCGTAACCGGTCGTCCTTGCGGTGAGTTGGACGGCATAGGCCGCTGGGTGAGGTATTTAGCGACGAGTGAGGGCGCCGGATATCGTAGTCAGCGACCCAGCGGACGATCTTGGCGCGGGTGTCGTCAAGATCGAAAACGGGGTCTTGTTCAGGAGTTCGTCACGCATCGAGCCGTTGGAGCTTTCGATGAAGCCGTTCTGCATCGGCTTTTTGGGCGCAATGAAGTACCAGTCGATGATTGTGTCCTTTGCACCAGGCAGCATGGCATTGGAGGTGAAACTCGGTGCCATGGTCGGACACGATCATCCGTAGCTTGCCCCGTCGCTCGACGAACGTCAGCTCGCGGGCGACGCGCTGGCCCGAGACCGACGTATCCGGAACAGCCCCCCGGCACTTTTTGGTCACGTCATCGACGATGTTGAGAATGCGGAAGTGCCGTCCATGCCGAACTGGTCATGAACGAAGTCCAGCGACCAGCGTGCATTGGGCCTGGCCTGCACCAGAATCGGGGCCGGGTCCCCACGGCCTTGCGGCGAGCTCACCGCTTGCGGACGCGAGTGCTTCTTCCCGATAATGCCGGTAGATCCGGCTGATCCCCCATGGCTCTGCTTCCCGTCGTAAGAGGACGAACACCCGGCGGTAGCCGAACGACCGCCGCCGCCCGGTGGCGAGATCGCGCAACCGGCCGCGCAGCTCCGCATCCAGCGGGCGGCTGGACTGATAGCGGATCATCTTCCGGTCCGCGCTGATGATTGAGCAGGCGCTCCGCACCGACAGGCTCATGACAGCCTGCAGACGGCAGCGCGCGTGGCGGGGGGGCCCCCTCCCCTTCTTTGAAAGGAGCTCGCGAAGGGCAGCCGCATCGAATCTGCTCGGCCAGAAGCTTCTTCAGCTTCGCATTCTCCTCCTCCAGCGTCTTCAGTCGCTTGACCTCGATCCGCCGCCAAGAAACACGGTCCGTCTGGCGAGGCCTAACACGCCTCAATGTTGCATCGCGATCAGTTTGATTTGGTAATTAAAGCTGTCGGCGACGGCCTTGTGTATTTACGAGGCGGTCTTCGCGCCCCACTCACCATGAGATCGTTTTCTTACGCCCCGATTTAGATTTTCGGCTCGGCGTCCGCGTTGGCGGCCAGTTCGCGCAGCGCGCGCCGGTACTCGACCGGCATCACCTTGCGGAATTTAGGCAGCCATTCCTTCCAGTTGGCAAGGATATCGGCGGCGCGCTTGGAGCCGGTCGCCTTGGCGTGGCGCGAGATCAGGACGTGAAGCCGCTCGACGTCGGAGTCGAGCAGGTTCTTGAAGACGTCGACCCGGCCATGCGCCTCGAGGTCACCGGAGTGGTTGTAGGTGCCGGCGTTGATCAGCTCTTCCGACAGCACCGGCTCGAGCTCGACCATCGACAGATTGCACAGCTTGTCGAAGTCACCGGTCTCGTCCAGCACATAGGCGATGCCGCCGGACATGCCGGCCGCGAAGTTGCGCCCGGTCTTGCCGAGCACGACCACGATGCCGCCGGTCATGTATTCGCAGCAATGGTCGCCCGCGCCCTCGACCACCGCCACCGCGCCGGAATTGCGCACGGCAAAGCGTTCGCCGGCGATGCCGCGGAAGTAGCACTCGCCCTGAATGGCGCCGTACATCACGGTGTTGCCGACGATGATGCTCTCTTCCGGCACGATGCCGCTGTTGGCCGGCGGCCTGACGATGATCTTGCCGCCCGAGAGCCCCTTGCCGACATAGTCGTTGGCTTCACCTTCGAGCTCGAAGGTGACGCCCTGCGCCAGCCACGCGCCGAAGGCCTGGCCGGCAGTGCCCTTGAGGCCGACATGGATGGTGTCGTGCGGCAGCCCGGCATGGCCGTAGATCTTGGCGACCACGCCCGACAACATCGCGCCGGCAGAGCGGTTGGTGCTGTTGATCTTGGCCTCGATCTTCACCGGCGCGCCGCGGTCGAGCGCAGGCGTCGCCTTCTCGATCAGCGTGCGGTCGAGCACAGCCTCCAGATGATGGTTCTGGCGCTCGGAGTGATAGATCTTCTGGCCCTTCTCTTCCTTCTGCTTGACGAACAGCTTGGAGAAGTCGAGGCCCTTGGCCTTCCAGTGCGCGACCAGCCTGGTCTGGTCGAGCAGCTGAACCTGGCCGACCATCTCGTTGAAGGTGCGGAAGCCGAGCGAGGCCATGATCTCGCGCACTTCCTCGGCGACGAAGAAGAAGTAGTTGATGACGTGCTCGGGCTGGCCGGTGAAGCGCTTGCGCAGGACGGGGTCCTGGGTCGCGACGCCGACCGGGCAGGTGTTGAGATGGCACTTGCGCATCATGATGCAGCCGGCCGCGATCAAGGGCGCGGTGGCGAAGCCGAACTCGTCGGCCCCGAGCAGCGCACCGATCACGACGTCACGTCCGGTGCGGAAGCCGCCGTCGACCTGGACCACGATGCGGCTGCGCAGCCGCTCGCGGACCAGCGTCTGATGGGTCTCGGCAAGGCCGATCTCCCACGGCGAGCCGGCGTGCTTGATCGAGGTCAGCGGCGAAGCGCCGGTGCCGCCCTCGAAGCCCGCGATGGTGACATGGTCGGCGCGCGCCTTGGCGACGCCCGCGGCGACCGTGCCGACGCCGATCTCGGAGACCAGCTTGACCGAGACGTCGCCCGTCGGGTTGACGTTCTTGAGGTCGTAGATGAGCTGCGCCAGATCCTCGATCGAGTAGATGTCGTGGTGCGGCGGCGGCGAGATCAGGCCGACGCCCGGCGTCGAGTGCCGGACCTTGGCGATGGTGGCGTCGACCTTGTGGCCGGGCAGCTGGCCGCCTTCGCCGGGCTTGGCACCCTGCGCCATCTTGATCTGCATCATGTCGGAGTTGACGAGATACTCCGTGGTGACGCCGAAGCGGCCCGAGGCGACCTGCTTGATCGCCGAGCGCATGGAATCGCCGTTCGGCATCGGCTTGAAGCGGTCGGCTTCCTCGCCGCCTTCACCGGTGTTCGACTTGCCGCCGATCCGGTTCATGGCGATCGCGAGCGTGGTGTGCGCCTCGCGCGAGATCGAGCCGAAGCTCATCGCGCCGGTGGCGAAACGTCTGACGATGTCCTTGGCCGGCTCGACCTGGTCGAGCGGCACCGGCTTGCGCTTTTCTTCCTCCGCGTTCTTGATCCGGAACAGGCCGCGCAGCGTCAGCAGACGCTCCGACTGTTCGTTGAGGATCTTGGCGAAGGCGCGATAGCGCTCCAGCGAATTGCCGCGCGCGGCATGCTGCAGCAGGCCGACCGACTCGGCGGTCCAGGCATGGTCCTCGCCGCGGCTGCGATAGGCATATTCGCCGCCGACATCGAGCGCGGTCTTGTAGACCTGAGCCTCGCCGAACGCGTCGGCATGGCGGCGCACCGCCTCTTCCGCGATCTCGCCAAGACCGACACCCTCGACGCGGGTATGCGTGCCGGCAAAGAACTTGCCGACGAAATCCGCCTTGAGGCCGACCGCGTCGAAGATCTGCGCGCCGCAATAGGACTGGTAGGTCGAGATGCCCATCTTGGACATCACCTTGAGCAGCCCCTTGCCGATCGACTTGATGTAGCGCTTGACGATCTCGTAGTCGTCGAGCGAGCCGGGCAGGCGGTCCTTCATCGCGATGATGGTTTCGAACGCGAGGTAAGGATTGATCGCTTCGGCGCCGTAGCCGGCAAGGCAAGCGAAGTGGTGCACTTCGCGCGGCTCGCCGGATTCGACGACGAGGCCAACCGAGGTGCGCAGGCCCGTGCGGATCAAATGATGATGCACGGAGGCGCAGGCCAGCAGCGAGGGGATCGGCACCCGGTCGGTGCCGACCATGCGGTCGGACAGGATGATGATGTTGACACCTTCGCGCACGGCGACTTCCGCGCGTGCGCAGAGCTCGTCCAGCACCTGGTCCATACCCGCCGCACCGAGGCCGGCGTGGAACGTGGTGTCCAGCGTGCGCGGCTTGAAGTGCGACTCGGCCACTTCCGGGATCGAGCGGATCTTTTCCAGGTCCGCATCGGTCAGGATCGGCTGACGGACTTCGAGGCGCTTGGTGGTGGCCATGCCCTGCAGGTCGAACAGGTTCGGCAGTGGCCCGATGATCGAGACGAGGCTCATCACCAGCTCCTCGCGGATGGGGTCGATCGGCGGATTGGTGACCTGGGCGAAGTTCTGCTTGAAATAGGTGAACAGCGGCTTGGCCTTGTCCGACAGCGCCGAGATCGGCGTGTCGTTGCCCATCGAGCCCGCGGCTTCCTCCCCCGTGGCCGCCATCGGCGTCATCAGGATCGCGATGTCTTCCTGGCTGTAGCCGAACGCCTGCTGGCGATCGAGCAGCGAGAGGTTGGATCGCACGCCCGTGGTCGGCACCTTCGGCAGGTCTTCCAGCACGATCTGGGTCCGCTCCAGCCACTCCTTGTAGGGATGGCTCTTGGCGAGCTCGGCCTTGATCTCGTCGTCGGGAATCAGGCGGCCCTGTTCGAGGTCGACCAGCAGCATCTTGCCGGGCTGCAGGCGCCACTTGGTGATGATCTGGTCCTCGGGGATGGTCAGCACGCCCATTTCGGACGCCATCACGATGCGGTCGTCCTTGGTCACGAGATAGCGCGCCGGCCGCAATCCGTTGCGGTCGAGCGTGGCGCCGATCTGGCGGCCGTCGGTGAAGGCGATCGCGGCCGGGCCGTCCCACGGCTCCATCAGCGCGGCGTGATATTCGTAGAAGGCGCGGCGCTTCTCATCCATCAGCGGATTGCCGGCCCACGCCTCCGGAATCATCATCATGACGGCGTGCGGCAGCGAGTAGCCGCCCTGCACCAGGAATTCCAGCGCGTTGTCGAAGCAGGCGGTGTCCGACTGTCCCTCGTAGGAGATCGGCCAGAGCCGGCTGATGTCCTTGCCGTACAGCTCGGAGCTCACCGAAGCCTGGCGCGCCGCCATCCAGTTGGTGTTGCCGCGCAACGTGTTGATCTCGCCGTTATGCGCGATCATGCGATAGGGGTGCGCCAGCGACCAGGCCGGGAAGGTGTTGGTCGAGAAGCGCTGATGCACCAGCGCCAGCGCGCTCTCGAAATCCTTCTCGTGCAGATCAGGGTAGTACTTGCCGAGCTGGTCGGCGAGGAACATGCCCTTGTAGATCACGGTGCGGCAGGACATCGAGCAGGGGTAATAGCCGGCGAGGCCGCGGTCGCGGCGCTGGTAGATCGCCTGCGAGATCGACTTGCGCAGGATGTAGAGCCGGCGCTCGAACTCGTCCTCGGTCTTGGCAACGCCATTGCGGCCGATGAACACCTGCATGCAGGCAGGCTCGGTCGGCTTCACGGTGACGCCGAGCGAGGAATTGTCGGTCGGCACGTCGCGCCAGCCGAGCAGGGTCAGGCCCTCCGCCTTGATCTGGTCGGCGATGATGCTCTTGATGACGTTGCGCCAGGCGGTGTCGCGCGGCATGAACAGCGCGCCGATGGCGTATTCACCCGGCGCGGGTAGCTCGAACTTGTTCTCCTTGGCCTTGCGGCTGAAGAAGGCGTGCGGGATCTGCACCAGGATGCCGGCGCCGTCACCGGCGCGCGGGTCGGCGCCGACGGCGCCGCGATGCTCGAGATTGCAGAGGATGCTCAGCGCATCCGAGACGATCTCATGCGACTTCTGGCCCTTGATGTTGGCGATGAAGCCGACGCCACAGGAATCCTTCTCCAGGCTCGGATCGTACAGGCCTTCGGCTTTGGGGCGGGAATTGTGTTCCTGAATCGGATCGGTCGTTTTCGAGGCGACCGTCGCCGACAGCTCTTCTGCCACGATGTTTCCGCGCTCGAATTGCGACCCGTTCATTGTATTCCTCTTTCGACATTGGGTGCACTCCAACTAGCCAGTTCGCATGCGGGTTCTTGCCGCCGTAACAGCACGTGGAGTTTGTCGACGTCCTTCTAGAGATCGAGCGCCTGCAGGCAATGTGCCACCGCCATTAGGTTCGCCTACGGCGAAAGCTTGTACGCTGGGTGCCTCGAAAATGCGCTCTTGAATGGATCGAGTTTCTTTGTTTGCACGAGCCTGGTGAGCCTGGTGAGCAGTAACGCGACGAATGAGATCGATTGCGCAAGTGCTGAGGCCGCCTTGGCGTCAGCCTCGACTGCGAAGACCGCGCCGACCGAAGCCAGCCCAATCCAGAGCATGCACGTGACAAAAAATGCACGAGATAGTCATGCATAGTTGCATGATGTAACAGGTTTAAACTGGGAATCTCCCGGATGACGATGCCAAGCGGTTCACTACTGCGCGCAGGTGCCGGCGCGTGCGTGCCGGTACAGACCCAGCAAATTCGCTCGGTGAACGCCAAGGCATCGCGCGCCCAATACCACGCCGCATCGTCTCGTTGAGACCGCGTTGCGGATCACATTATCGGAATCGACATTCACCTCGATAAGCAGGTGAATTCGATCCTGGTCAGCGGATCGACAAGATCGCCCTCGCTGGAGTTACCGAGCGTGAATCGGTTGGGCGTCTGAATGCCCATCATTGTACTCTCTGAGTTCGACTGAATTCGTGGGCGGCGCTTCCGCGCTTGCTCGTAAGGCATTTCAGCCCCATCACATGCCGCATGGACGAACGTCGCCATGGTGTTCTCAATACCGAATTGCTGCGCACTCTGGTCGAGCAAGCGTTAGGTGGTTTCCCCTTGCAGCCATTTTGTAGAGGCAATAGCCCTTGCTAGCCTGCTCGTCGTCCATTCTCGGCCAACCGGCCGGCATCGAAATGCCCGCGACGTTAGCACTTGTCTGGATGCGGTGGATTGTCTTGAGCCGCGAGGTACTTGGCCCTTACATTTGGCCCGCATTTGCCGGAAAGATTGCCTCGGGTTGGCCTCCAGCGGCCGCCATGATAGCCCGTCGCGCCGAGCGAGATCATCGACAGCCCCGCTTCCTTAAGCGGCGGTTTGCGATGATCCGCATAAAGCTCTCCAGGCAGCAAGTGCACTTGAGCCCGTGCATACAGATTACGCAGATGCGCAGCTTGGTCTTAAGAGCTCAGGCAGTACGGCGGCTACGAGCTGTCAAAGCCCGAGGCTCGCTGCAGCGGGACGGCATAAGTTGTGAAAACTTCGCCGCGTGATGCTCTGGCGCCTGGACTGAATGTCGAAACGCGCCGACGTTGTTCGAAGGACTTTGCAAGAAGTTGACCATCGTAGCTTGGCACTCTCCTCTACATGCATGCCCGGGAGCTCGCGAGGGTACAATCTCATGGTCGAAGCATTCTTCTCCCGCGCCTCATTGTCGCGGGAAGCGGTCAGATGTGGCGCTCATCACGAGAATGCCCAACGCTCAAAAACATCATCGCCGACCGCCACACGGCCGCCCCGTTTCCGTCGGAACGCAAACGCGCCTACTGTCTGGAACGTGCCAAACTGTTGGCGAACGCGACGGTACCTTTAGTGACACGGTCCGCAATGCGGCGCATAGGCGATCTGCTGAACAGCACGACGTGCTGCTCAGCAATCGGCCCGAGTTCCTCCGCCGCATTGAAGGAATGCTCCCGACGCGATGCTTCCGGTTCCGAGAAAGCGATCGAGGGCCAGCTCTAGCGAGTGCGGCGCCGGTTTGCGCGATCGGACTACAGCGACCCGAGCCGCTGTCGATAGGCCGCGGTGCATCTCGCGAAAAACACGGTTCCGATCCGGAAGAACTGCGCGCGAACTGGCACGGCACCACACCGAAGCTCGGGTTATCGAAAGGTAGATCCAGGCCGCGAAATCAAAGGGCCGCGGCGTCGGTCTCTCCGGTGCGGATGCGGACCGCGTGGACGAGATTGATGACGAAGATCTTGCCGTCGCCGATCTGCCCGGTTTTCGCAGCGGACGTGATGGCCTCGATGGTCTTGTCGACCTGATCAGAAGCGACAGCGACCTCGATCTTGATCTTGGGCAGGAAGTTCACGGCATATTCGGCGCCGCGATAGATTTCCGTATGGCCCTTCTGACGGCCATATCCCTTGACTTCTGTCACCGTGAGACCGTGAACACCAATGTCGGTCAGGGCGTCACGGACGTCTTCCAGCTTGAATGGCTTGATAATTGCCATAACCATTTTCATGGGTTCTATCCCCGCTTGGGCCCGGCCCGGAAGTGGCCGGGCGTTTCTCGACTTGTTCGCCACGACGGTAAAGTTTCACTACCCGAGCACCCAGGCTCTTGAGATCAAATCCCGTGCCAGATCGCCGCTTTGCCTAACGGATTATGAAAACGGGCGGGTCAGCGAACTTGCGCGATCGCGAGATCAGCTCCTGCTTGGCCGAGCCAAATTCCAGCGGGTCCTTAGTCAGCGGGCAGACGAGGATCTGCAGCAATTTTTGATCGAACACTATTTCAGGGCGTTCGGCGGACGCTGACATCGGCGTCTCCGGCATTGCCTCTAACAACGCCCCGGCGCATGCCGGCAAAAAAGTGGACGCCGCGTCGTCTCAGCGTTCATTGCTACTGCGTTTGCCCAGACGATGCGGAGACAGAAAAGGCGCAATGGTGCAAGGTCGCCGACCAGCTCCGCCAAAATTGCCCAAGCTTGCGCGCTTGCTGGCGAGGCTTGGACCGATGTGCTGGCCTATGTGACCTTCTCGCCGCAGCCCCGGACCAAGCAGCACTCCACCACCCAATCGAGGACCTTAACGACGAGATTAAGCGGTGCACCGAGGTGGTCGGCATCTTCCTGAACGAAGACGCCATCGTACGCCTGATCGGCGCGATCCCGCTCGAGCAAAATAATGATGAATGGGCCGTCCAACGCGGCTGTTGCATGACTCTGTAAACCGCTGCCAATGAATGATGCAGCCTTCAGCCTTCAGCCCTCCGGCAATCGCCAGCTGATCTGCCCGGCTCCTGCCTACGATCGCGGTGATCGCCGCCAGCGACACCACGCAACGGGATACGATTGCCGCGGTCGGGATACCCTGTCATTCTCGTAGCGCCGGAGCCCAAGGAAAGGATGCAGATGATACATGGGCCTTAGCCCCATCGACAAGCCCACCACCCGCTATCGTTTTCGCCTGTGGGTGGTCACGAGCATCGAGTCCCCTGTCCGTTCGCGGCAGGCTGAGCTTAGGAGAGCCGCCGAGCTCAAGCGCCGCAACGGCATGGGCAGCAGGACTTTAGGCCGTTCCAAGGTCACGAGAACGAAGCCTGCGGCAGATCGGCCGTTTGTCCATCTCTCTTGTTGAGTCCGAGTCATGGAGGAGGGGATCAATCGGTGCGGAGGCCCGCTTGGGCGCAAGCTGTATTTTTCAAGAGTCTCGGGAATTCTCGATGGCGGGGTTGATCCTGCGGGCATTAGGAACCGGCAGATTGGTCGTCTGCTGGCACTCGGGTAGGTTATCTTTTTTAGAGAACACCCCAGGCTCGGTAACGCCCTCGTCCAGTGGTCTCGCGCAGACCAAGCTCATTTACGAGACTCAATGCTGCACGCGGTGTGATATCCAGCTCTTCTGCGATCATGCCGGCAGAAACGACTGGCCGGCTGAAGACGTAATCGATAAGCGCCGGCAATTTCGACGTCGATCGATGGCCGGCCACCCTTCGAAGCATCAGAGTGCGTTCGTTCAGCCACCTGTCGTGCGTCTTCAGGCCAATCTCACCAGCGGCCGTGATGGCCTCAAGCTCCGCGACGAGACGGGTTGCAAGGTCGCGCGAGCGGCGTCGCTCACGCGGGATCGTCTTCAGCCCCTCATGCAGGCAAGCCAGGTGTGAGCGTGCTTTTCTCCGATGACCTAGCAGCGCAGACGTAAGCAGCTGGCCAAGCCAGGGTCGGTGCTGAAGGGGCTCGAGACTGCGCCAGCTGTCCGCGGCAATGGCCGCCGCGAGCGTCGGAGGCAGGCTCCTGCTTTGCTGAAGGCCGCGTCTCCAGACGGCAAGACGCTTTTCTTCGTCCCAATCGGGGTCGTAGACCAGTGGATCCCGCTCGGTCATTCGACGGAGATCGCTGGTTAAGATCTGGTCGGTCTTGGCGATCGCGGCGTCGATTTCTGCGAAAGCCTGCGCGAGTCCGTCATTGCTCTGAGTTACAGAAGAGTAGTCGTGGGTTCTCGGCACATGGCTGTCCTGCTCCGCCTCATGATGCGTAGTTCCGATGTTCGGCGGTTCGCAGTCCTCCTCTTCTATTCCATTTGTGCCGGCTAACCCGCGCAGATCGGTGATCCCGACGGACGAGAGAGCCCAGTCGGGGCCCTCGCGGTGAATGCGCCGGCGGGCGCGGAGTACATCGCGAGCTCGGCTCAGCTCGTGAGTTGGCGCACGAACATCCATGCCAGCGTCATGAAGAACGAGATCTTCGAGGTGGACGAGTTCGCCTTCCAGCCATAGAGTGGCGCATGCGTCGGTGAAGTGCGTCCGACTAATCCAACCGTCTCGGATTGGGCTTTTCGCAAGGCGCTCATCTAGACGGGCTAAAGCATCTTCCGCGGCTGCGAGCGGAAGTGCAATCGCCGACCAGGGCAACGGTTCTGGTATTTTGTAGCTACTAGACAACGCCTTGATAACTTTGATGAGAATCGGCGACACGGAAGCTATCATGTCGCTAATTTCCGTCATAGCGACATAGCTTCAACTGCTATGATGAGCGTGCAAGCGTTAGTGCCGATCGGTCTTTAAACCGATGTCGGAGTCCTAGCCTCTATTCTCCTTCCTCGGCCGTCCGCCTGTAGAGCTGTAGAGCAACCCGGTTGGCATCATTACTACCGGCGGGGGCAGTTGCTGGGCGGCTCATCTACAAGCGGCGATGGCCCCCCACTGGGCCCCGCATGAGTCTGGCGCATGATTAGGCAGTCTGTAGCGGCGGTGCGAAGGTCATATCGAGAACTACCCCTCGCGGAGATAGCAGCCAGATTTGGCGAGTAGGCGTGGCAACGGTCGTCTTGAAGAGTTCAGTTCCGACCAGCTAACGGCGTATCGGCGGATGGTCAAAGAACGGTTACGAGACTTCTTCAAGAAGGGTTCGAACGATTAGCCAACCGTAGTTCGATTTGGAGCTTCGCGGGCCTTCACTCGCTCTGGCCAGTCGTGAGAACGCCTGTATCAAAGGCCTAGATTGAGCTAGGCTGTGTTGTCAGCTGACAACGTTTTGCTGCGAAGTGTTGGTGTCGGATTCACCATTAAAATGCATTAACCATGTTTCGCCGGACGCGCGGGCTACAAGTGCTCGAATGGGCGACCCGTCGGAATTCTGCAGATCACCTAGGAGGTGTTGTCAGCTGACAACGCCGACTCGCCTGCTTTCTCATCGCGCCTCTTTTGCCCTCCCCCACATCGCACAAGATGTTGTCAGCTGACAACAGTACGGGGGCCGACCGCAGACTACGAGACAAAGGCTCTTGAGCCGGTTCCGAGCGGGGATCGTCTCGAGCGGGATGGATCCATCCGAGCGGTAAATTGCCGGATCAACAATGTAGTTTCCTCAAGCGCCTTACCCGACCAGTCCATCTGTGTCGGTTTGGGGTGCAGTCTAGTCCCCGCTGGGACTGTCGAGGCTCGACCAAAAGTTGGAGGCCCCTTCGGGGGCAGTGGCGTGGTATGCGAGTACTTCAATCGCGCGGGTTGCATGGTCCACCGGGTTGATTCCTGACATTTTGGACCGGGCTGATGCCTGACAATATTCGATCATTGTTCTCCTGTCTGCGGCGTTTCCTGCGCGATGCGGAGCCGCGCGCGCGGCGGAGCAAAGCGCAGGAAACGCCGCTCGCAATTGATCAGCCCGAGATCGCGACCGCAGAAGCGCACGAGGTGGCCGCTAGTGTCGTGCTCACAGAGGCCGACGAGCTCACCTGCGAGCGCCTCGCCAACGAAAACGTGCTCGCCGCGCCATTTGATATCGCCGGTGGGACGCACCCGGCGAACCTCGTGATCGGCGTCGTACCAAGGGTCATCGAGACGGCGTGGCAAGGTGCGCGAGGGCGACTGCCAGAGTTTGACGGGCGGCATCTGGTCGAGCGCCTCATGTGGCCGCTCCTGGTTGAAGTGGTGGCGGAAGGCATCGAAGCGGCGTTGCTGCTCGGCGACCGTTGCCGCGGGCGGCTTCGTGGTCTGGGCCTTCAGCGTGCGGTGCATGCGCTCGTGCCGGCCGTTGTCCTGCGGGCTCGCCGGGGGGATGTAGCGCGGTTCGATACCGAGCTTGAGCCACCATACCGAGAGCGCCGAAAGGCCGCCCGCCCCCGTCGATCCAAACGGTGCACCATTGTCGGAGCGGATCGCGGCGGGAAGGCCGATGTCCTTGAAAACACGTTCCAGGGCGCTCCTGACGCCCGCCCCCGTCGGATCGACGATGCGCACTTCGATAAGATAGCGGCTCGCCGCATCGGTGATGGTCAGCGGATCGCAGCGGTTGCCGTCGCGGGTTCGGAACCAGCCCTTGAAGTCGATCGCCCATTCTTCGTTGGGTGCGCTTGCCGGCGCCGCCACCTCGCCTTGCGCAATCGCCCGGCGTCGGCGCCGACGCGCCTCGACCAGGCCCTCACGCTTCAGGATGTCGCCGATCGTCGAGGCTGCCGGCCAGTCGACCTCCGGCCGCTCATGCTCAAGCCATGCCTTGATCTTCTTCGGGCCGAAATGCGGAAACCGCTGCCGCGTCGCGACGATGCGATCGGCCAGCCGCCCCGCCGTCGCATGCGGGCAACTCGCCGCCGCGTGGCTGCGCTCCTCGAACCAGCGCCGCTCCCCGCTCTCCCGACGCCGCTTCCAGACGTAGAACGTCTCTCGGCTGACGCCGTGCCGCGCGCACAGCTCCGTCACCGAAAATGCCCCCGTCTCGTACTCTCGAAACAACGCGACACGCTCCTCCACAGGACTGCTCTCCCTGAAAGGCATCGCCTGATCCTCCTTCGAATCAGACGAGCCTTGCCTGTCAGGAATCAACCCGGTCTAATCTGTCAGCACTCAGCCCGGTCTGTACCCATCCAGCCCCCCGCCCGGCATGCAAGCAGCGGGTGGCGCATTCCTCGCTCGTGCCGCACCATTGCCCGCTTGATGGATTGGACAGCGCAACGCGAACGCTAGCGCCATTCGCCGTCTCCAGGCGTCATCCGTTTCCCTTGCCGCTAGTTGTCCCGCATGTTGTCAGCTGACAACAGTGCCGTGGCAACCGTGGAGCGTGGGGTCCGTTCACCTGCCGCTCGTTTCGCTAGGCTCAGAAGCCCCGAGCGACCAAGGAGGAGTCCGGGGTGGCCCAGGTAGCCCTGAACCAACGGCGAGCATCAGAAAACCCGCCAACTAATTCACCGCTCGGACCTCTTCCGGAGTTAAGGCGGTGAGGAGGTCATCCGTGGTCATGGCGGGTGGTTTGGCCTCGGGCCGCGTGCGGACGGTACCATGTTATAGCGGGTCCTAGGCGCGTGGCCGCTCGCGTAGCGAAGCCTGCAATGCGCTCGGTCTTTCCCGTTTCTTTGTGGCCGGGCCTAGTGACCGCCATTCTCTCCCTTGGCGAAGGCTTGGCGCGATAACAAAGCCGTTGTCGCTCATGCCGGATGTTGAGGCCGCAAAAGTAGGTGATGACATCGTGTTGAGAAAGGCACCGCACCTTTCCTCGTCACGGCGGATTTGGGAAAAAGCCAGGCACGAAGCTTCGCGTCGCGACGCGGATGAACTCATGGTTGGCGCCGCGGCTGTCCCCTTTTGGGAATCATGAGTGATGCGATAGCCGGTACTGAGAATCTGGCGAAGCCTCTAACGTCGGTACGGAAGCCCCGCCGGGCTGAGCGGCGCTCCGGCCCGCCAGTTCCAGATCCGTATGCGGCTTAATCCAAAGCGGGGCAGGATGCGGCCAACGCCGGCCGGTGACACCTTGATCGCTGGCGCTGCCGCGCACAATGCCTCGACGGCTAAGGTGGCTGTGGGTGGCGGGGGGTCGGCGATGAATGGGTCTGGAGGAGCGAGCGCGCAAAGTTAATCCTTTCATTCTTGCGCCGACTCGGGAATCGTGTTGAGTCTGCAGACGGTAATCCGCCGTCTGAGCTGCAAAAACCGTTTTGGATTGGAAAG